>NZ_FNKT01000001.1:0-1521629 GCF_900102995.1 Brevundimonas sp. 374
GACCAGGGCGACTTCGCCGGGTCCGAACAGGAGATGATCCGCACCCATCTGTCCGGCTATCCCCAGGCCATCGACGCCGGGGTGCTGTCGATCATGGCCAGCTTCTCCAGCTGGAACGGCGTCAAACACTCGGGCAACGAGACCATTCTGACCGACGTGCTGCGCGGCCCGCTGGGCTTCGACGGCTTCGTGGTGTCGGACTGGAACGCTCAGGGCCAGCTGCCGGGCTGTTCGAACGAAAGCTGCGCCCTGGCCTTCAACGCCGGCATCGACATGTTCATGGCGCCGGACAGCTGGAAGCCGCTGTTCGCCTCGACCCTGGCCCAGGTGAAGTCGGGCGAAATCCCGATGGCGCGCCTGGACGAGGCGGTGCGTCGCATCCTGCGCGTCAAGGTCAAGACCGGCCTGTTCAACGACAGCCGCCCGGTCGAGGGGCATCTGAACGAACTGGGCTCGCCGGCCCACCGCGCCCTGGCGCGCGAGGCGGTGCGCAAGTCGCTGGTGCTGCTGAAGAACGAGGGCTCGGTGCTGCCGATCCGCTCGGGCGCGCGGGTGCTGGTCGCCGGTCACGCCGACGATATCGGCCAGGCCTCGGGCGGCTGGACCCTGACATGGCAGGGCACGGGCAACTCGAACGCCGACTTCCCCAACGGCCAGTCGATCTGGGGCGGCATCCGCGAGGCGGTCGCCGCGGGCGGCGGTCAGGCGACGCTCAGCCCCGACGGGGCCTTCACCCAGAAGCCCGACGTGGCCATCGTCGTCTTCGGCGAAACCCCCTATGCCGAGTTCCAGGGCGATGTGGACACGCTGGACTTCCTGCCGACCGAACCGTTGGAGACGCTGAAGCGCCTGAAGGCGGCGGGCATTCCGACCGTGTCGGTCTTCCTGTCGGGCCGCCCGATGTGGACCAACCCTGAGATCAATGCATCCGACGCCTTCGTCGCCGCCTGGCTGCCGGGCACGGAGGGCGGCGGGATCGCCGATGTGCTGGTCGGCGATGCGGCGGGCAAGCCACGCAACGACTTTACCGGAACCCTGTCCTTCAGCTGGCCCAAGACCGCCAGGGGCGAGCCGCTGAACGTGGGCCAGCCGGGCTATGACCCGCAGTTCGCCTATGGCTACGGCCTGACCTATGCCCGCACGGCGCGTGTCGGCGCCCTGTCCGAAGACAGCGGCGTGGTCGGGTCCGGCAGCAATCTGGATCGCTATTTCGTCGATGGCCGCTTCGTGGCTCCTTGGTCGCTGATGCTGCGCGACGCCGGCGGCGAGTTCCGCCTGGGCGCCGAAAAGAGCGGCGCCAGTCCGCGCGGCGGCGTGTCGGCACGCGCCACCGACGGCGCCGGTCAGGAATCGGCGCGCGCCCTGACCTTCTCGCAGGGCGGGGGGCAGGCCATCATCGCGGCTCAAGCGGTCGATCTGACGCGCCAGTCGAACGGCGAGATGGCCATCGCCTTCCGCTATCGCGTCGATGCGCGCGCGCGCGGCCCGGTCTTCCTGACGCTGGGCGCCGGATCGGTCGACATCTCCAGCCTGATCAACGCCGCGCCCGTTGGTGAATGGCGCACGCTGAAGGTGCGGCTGTCGTGCCTGCGCGACCGCGGCGCTGACATCGCCGCCGTCGATCAACCCTGGGGCCTGCGCGCCAATGCCGACTTCGCGGTCACGGTCGAGGACATCCGCCTGGCGTCGAACGAGGGCGACGCCGTCTGTCCGACGCAGTAGGCTGGCGCTCGCCAAGGGGGAACCGGCCGCGTGACCAATGCTGAACTGAGCGTGGCCTTCTTCCTGCAGATGGCGATCATCATCGCCGCCTGCCGCATCGTGGGTTGGCTGGCCAAACGCTACCTCGGCCAGCCGCAGGTGGTGGGCGAGATGATCGCCGGAGTGGTCCTCGGGCCATCGCTGTTTGGCCTGTTGGCGCCCGATCTTCAGGCGGCCCTGTTCCCCAAGGAGTCGCGGTCGATCCTGTTCGTCGGCGCCCAGTTGGGCGTTGGCCTCTACATGTTCCTGGTCGGGCTGGGCTTCCGTCGCGACCACTTCCGGGCCAATGCGAAAAGTGCGGCTGCCGTGTCGCTGGCGGGCATGGCGGCGCCCTTCGTGGTCGCCGTCGCCCTTGCGCCCTGGCTGGTCGCTGAGGGTCTGTTCGGGCAGGGCATCCAGACCTGGCAGGCCATGCTGTTCATGGGCGCGGCCATCTCGATCACGGCCTTTCCCATGCTGGCGCGCATCATCCATGAGCGGGGGCTCAGCGGCACGCGGCTGGGTTCGCTGTCCCTGGCGGCGGGCGCCATCGACGACGCCGGCGCCTGGTGCGTCCTGGCCATCGTTTTGGCCAGCTTCGGCGCCGGGCCGATGCTGGCGGTGACGGCCATCGCGGGGGGCGGCGCCTTCGCCCTGTTCATGCTGACGCTGGGACCGAAGCTGCTGGCGCCGCTGGGCCGGATCGTCGAGCGGGAAGGGCGGCTCAGCCCGACCGTGCTTGGGATCGTGCTGATCCTGTTCATGCTCAGCGCCTGGGCCATGGACGCAGTCGGCATCCATGCTGTCTTCGGCGGGTTCATCCTGGGCGTCGCCATGCCGCGCGGCCTGCTGGGCGAGGAAATCCGGCGCCAGCTGGAGCCGTTCGCCGTCCTGGTGCTGCTGCCGATGTTCTTCACCTTCTCGGGCCTGAACACCCAGCTCACCATGGTCAACAGCCTGGGGTTGCTGGCCGTCACCGTCGTCATCCTGCTGGGCTCGATCCTGGCCAAGGGCGGCGCCTGCTGGGCCGCCGCGCGCCTGACGGGTCAGGACAACGCCACGGCCATGGGCATCGGCGCCCTTATGAACGCGCGCGGCCTGATGGAGCTGATCATCATCAACATCGGCCTGCAAAAAGGCGTCATCGGCCCGGCCCTGTTCTCCATCCTGGTGCTGATGGCCATCATCACCACCCTGATGGCCTCCCCCCTGTTCGAATGGGTTTACGGCCGGAAGGCGAGAGGGCGGGGCGAACTCAAGGCTGTAGATGACCTCAATGGTTGTCGATGAAGGCGGCGACCCAGACTAGGGGCGCGTTCCAATTGATGGCCACTTCGTTCAGGGCATAGGCGTTGATGTCGTCGACCCAGCAGGTCTGGGCCGCGCACTTGCCGACCAGGGTCTTGGCGACGTCGTCGATCATGGCCTGATTGTTCGGTCCGCCGGACAGGGCGCCTGCTGGTGGCAGGGGGTATGCCGGGTTTGCCTGGTGCGCCCAGAAGCGATGGTGCGGGTTCTGGACCGGCCGGTCGCCGTAGCCCGTCACATAGGACCGATCCATGGGATTACGGCCGAGAATATAGTCCAAGGACCAGATCACCGCGTTGCGGAAATTCCAGTCGCCGGTGTAGTCGAAGGCGGAACCCAGGATCACCGCCCGGCTCATCAGGGCGCCGTTCGAACCCCATTCGTATTTCACGCCCGACACCGGCAGGCCGTAGCCCTGACCATAGCCGGCGTCGACATAAGCGCGGGCGGCCGTCACGATGTTTGCGCGCACGGTGACCAGATCCTCGGACGGCAGAACGTCCGGTACAGTCGCCAGCGTCAGCGACCCCAGCGACGCCGTCCACGAGAAGCCCGGATCGCCCGTTGCGCTTTTGCCCGACAGCGGTCCGCCCAGATAGTAGGGCGAGGTCTTCAGCGCGGTCAGATAGGCCGGATTGCGGGTCGTGGCCAAAAGCTCGGCCGTGGCCCAATAGAATTCGTCCGAAAAGTCGCTGTCGCCATAAGCGCCGCCACCAGCGAAATTCTCTCCGGCCCGAACGTCGCGATTACGCAGCGCGGCGCGGAAGGCGCGCTGGGACGCCGTCAGACAGTGGCGCGCGAAGGCCGGATCGATGTCATGCCAGATCCGCGCGCACTGGGCGCCGACCGCGGCCAGATTGAGCGTCGCGGCCGTGCTGGGCGGATAGAGAAGGCGCGGCTGGGGATCGTCCGCCGGGGCCATCGGCAGGCCCGTCCACTGTGCATCATGCACCTTGTGGTGGACCATGCCGCCGGCGTCGATCTCGGTCAGGGTCAGCGGCTGACCCGCCGCCTGAGCGCCGACCGGGACCTTCAGCTTCACGCCGTCGGCGATCTGCATCTTCAACAGGAACTCGATCTCGTAACGCGCCTCGTCCAGCAGGTCGTTGACGCCGTTTCCGGCCTCGGGACTATCGACCTTGCCGTCCGCAAAGGCGCTCGCGCCGGGCCCGCCCTTGGCCATGGCGCGCTCATAGGCATTCAGCAGCATCCAGACCGAGATGCCGCCGTTGACGACGTATTTGCCGTGGTCGCCGGCGTCATACCAGCCGCCGGTGACATCCAGAGTATAGTCGCACCCGGGCCAGACGACGCCGGCCGTGTCCGCGCCCGAGAAGCAGGCCGCGACCTCGTGCGGGTGCCCGGCTGCACGCGCCAGATCCGGCCGCGCGACGTGAACCGCCAGGATCGGCACGCCGGCCCGGTTCTGATAGAAATAGGCCAGGGCGTCGTACTTCAGCCGGGCGTGAGGATGTGGCTGGATCGAGAAGGGGCGGCTTTCGTGCGATCCCACGATCAGGCGATAGCCTTCGCCGTTGGTCTGCAGCGACTGAAAATCGACCGTATGCACGGCTTGGCCCGAGGCGGCGTCTTGGCCAAAGACCTTGGACGTGCCTTGGGCCACGTTAGCGCCCGCCCGGTCCACCACGCGCCAAGGCAGGGGGCGGGTGGCGCGATCCTCGACCGTTGCCGTCTTCGGCCCCTGGGTTTCGAACCCGACCTGGCTCATCCGGACGGCGCTGGTCTCCGTCTCCGCCTGTGCCGCACCGAAGGCGGCCGCCAAGGCCACAGCCGCGACGCTCGCGCTCGATCTCTTTCTCATCCCAACCTCCCTCAAGGCCTGTGTTCTTTCATGAGCGACGCCGATACGCCGACGTGCCGCACGATCCTCGCGAAAACCCTAGCAGCTGACAGCGTTGTCACAAGTGATTTGCTGATCGCATTCTGTTGCAGCTACTCACACCGGATGACGCCACGATCGCGCTAGCAAGCGCGTCGGGCCACGTGCCATAGAGGCGGGGGCCGCTCGATGGAGGAGGGTGAAGTTTCCAACCGTTCTCAAGCCCGCCGCACGTCTCTGGTGTTGGCGGCGTATCTGGTGCTGTTCCTTGCCGCCTTCATCGGTCTAGCGCCTCTGTTCCAAATCGTCGCTCCGCTCCACGCCGCCGCTCTTGACGCCCGGGGTAAAACGGAAATCCTTAGCCGTGCCATGGTCTGGGGCGCGATCACGGCCGCCGTGGCGAATATCGCCATGGGCGCGATCAGCGACCGGACACGTTCGCGGTTTGGGCGTCGCCGACCCTGGATTGCGCTCGGAGCAGTGCTGACGGTTTTAAGCTACGTTGGCATATGGCGGTCGTCGACGCCGGGCGAATTCGTATGGGCCTTGGTCGGATTTCAACTTGCGTTCAACGTGCTCATGGCTCCGCTCTCAGCCGTGTTTGCGGATCGCGTGCCGATTTTGCTGAGAAGTACGGTCTCGGCGATGCTGGGACTGTCGTATCCGCTCGCTGTGGCTTTGGGCTCCAGTCTGATGGCGCTTGGTCCGCAGCACGAACCCGGCAGATTAGCGCTTCTGGCGGGTATTCTTATCGGTGCGGCCGCTTTCTTCCTCATAGTTTTCGATGAGCCGTCTTCGGAACGACAAGGCAGGGCGCCGTCAGCCTACTCTGGCAGGACCGGACATCTGCTTGCCCCGTTCGAATCCCGCAATTTCGCGACGGTCTGGACTGCTCGTCTCCTGATTGCGACCGGTTATGCTCTCGTCAGCACTTACCTGCTGTATTTCGTCACCGATGCCGTTGGATGGCCAGGGCGTAGTCCAGAACGGTCACATGCCGTGCTGACGGGCGTAGCGTTCGCGAGCGTCGTAATCATTACTATCACAATGGCGCTGTTCGGGGCGCGAATCACGCGCCGTCAACCTATTGCTTTCATAGGAGCGGTGGCCCTTAGCATCGGGGCTCTCGCCTTGGCGATCACGCCATCATGGACAGTCGTGATCCTCGCCTTCGCGCTCTATGGAGTGGGGCAGGGGGCCTATGGATCCGTGGAAATGGGCTTGATGGCGGATGCCCTTCCCACACAAGACAATCGTGGTCGGGATATGGGCCTCAACAATCTGGCGGTCGCCTTACCTCAGGCGATGGCCCCAATCGCCGCCCTCATTTTGGAACAGGTGGGCTTCGATATTCGAGGCCTCTACGTCGCTGCGGCAGCGTGTTTCGCTGCTGCTGCGGTCGTCATGAGTCTATTTCGGTCAGCCCGGACATGAGCGTTGTCGGATTAACCTGCACGGGCTGAAGCGTGCTGTCAGGCTGACCAAGGCAGGACACACTTTGCCCCTACACATAAAATCTCAGGTGGTGGCCGCCACCGATGCTGCCTGAGCTTCGGCGCGGCAGCTACGAAGGGTGGGGCAGGTCATCAGATGTCTAAAGGATCGCAGACGGATAGAGATCCGGTCGATCATCGACATCCACGTCTGATCGCCGCAGCCGTGTTTGACTCTCAGGGGGAGATTGAATCCAGAAGGATCTGACTATCCTCAAGAGGGACTCGTCCTGAAGAAGTATGGAGAGATCACGGATCAAGACATCGAAGCTTAGCGTTCCGCCTGATCGTGAGAACCGCTCCTTCAGAAGCTTGATCACAGAGTGGGTGGAACCCATTTGGACAGCTCGCCGATACCACTAGGGCACGGGAAACAACATCGGCCCCCGAACGGATAGGATGTCCGCTTTGCGCGTGGGTGCCAACGTCCGCTTCTAGCGCATTCGCGACGGAGCGAAATGACGGATTTCGAGGCCTTCGGTTAGGCGGGGACAGCAATCATGCCAAATATACTACCAAGGCCAGTGCATGCTCCCGCACCCAGATCAACCTCACACCTTGTGAGGCACCCAGAAGCCCCGCCCGAAATGGCGGGGCTTTTTGCTGTCCGGGCTTCACTCAGACCTAGCAACACGCCCAACCTGCCATGCACCTGCAGGTCGAACTTGCCCAGGCCGTCCAACAGGTAGGTATCCATGCGGCTGACCCGCTGGCGGATCTCCGCGCGGATATCTTCGTCGTCGTTGTCCTCTAAAGCTTCGTGAAAACGTCCGACGCGTTGGCCGTCAGCGCTTGCGGCAGAGGGATACAGCTGCGTCATTCTACAGCATCTCAACCTCCTCTAAACTCCGCCTGGCTTTGATTGTCTTCGGCTTGCCCGCGTCATCGACGGCCACCATTACGAACTCGGCCGTGGTCGAGCGTCGCCGTTCTCCTGTCAGGAGGCGTTCTGCCCAGAGTTGCACCTCGACCGAGAGGGCGCTTCGCCCAACCATCTTCACGCGCGAGACCAGTTCGACCATGTCGCCGCCGTCGATCGGGGCCTTGAAGTCGATACGGTTGGTCGCTGCCATGACCATGACTTCGCGCGCATGGCGGGTCGCTGTGACGAAGGCGGCTTTACCCATGAGCTTGAGCGCGTCGCCGCCAAAAAGGGTGCCGTAGTGGTTGGTCGTGCCGGGAAAGACCATCTCTGCGGTCCTCAGCCAGCCGTCGTCCGTTTCGTCTGCCTGATCGAGCGGCGCCAACGGTTGATGATCGTCCGCCGGCCTCAGTGCGACCATGTTGAAGGCTCCGCGCGTGCACAGGCGGCGCTCGCCGCTCAGCAGGCTTTCGGCGTGCAGTTCGACTTCGACGCCCAAGGACGAGCGCCCGATCCGAACAACGCGGCCGACCGCCTCGACCATCTCGCCGATCCGGGCAGGGGCGGCGAAGTCGATCCGCTCGCATCCGGCCGTGACCACGGACCGTCGCGCGTGACGGCTGGCGGCCAGAAAGGCGACCTTGTCCAAGTGGGCCAGACCAACCCCGCCGAACAGGGTGCCATGGTGGTTGGCGTCGCCGGGGAACACCATGTCGATCAGGCGCACCCTCACGGCTCGCACCTTTCCGCGCCGTAGTAGAGGTCGCGGGACAGTTCCTCGCGCACGATCTCGGCGCCGGCGCTCAAGGCGCGCAGCTTGCCGTTGGCGACGCGGCGCGACAGGGGCGCCATACCGCAGTTGGTGGCCGGATAGAGTTTGTCGGCGTCCACGAACTGTAGCGCCCTGCGCAGGGTGTCCGCCACCTCTTCGGGCGTTTCGATCGTGTCGGTCGCGACGTCGATGGCGCCGACCATCACCTTCTTGCCCCGGATCAGTTCGATCAGATCCATCGGGACGCGCGCGTTCTGGGCTTCGAGCGAGATGATGTCGATGCTGGAGGTCCGAAGCTTGGGGAAGGCCTCCTCGTACTGCCGCCATTCCGAGCCGAGGGTCTTCTTCCAGTCGGTGTTGGCCTTGATGCCGTAGCCGTAGCAGATGTGGACCGCCGTCTCGCACTTCAGCCCCTCGGCCGCCTTCTCCAGGGTCGCCACGCCCCAGTCGTTCACCTCGTCGAAGAAGACGTTGAAGGCGGGCTCGTCGAACTGGACGATGTCGACGCCGGCGGCCTCCAGTTCGCAAGCCTCCTCATTGAGAATTTTGGCAAACTCCCAGGCCAGTTTTTCGCGGCTGCCGTAATGGTCGTCATACAGGGTGTCGATCATCGTCATCGGCCCGGGCAGGGCCCATTTGATCGGCTGGTCGGTCTGGGCTCGCAGGAACTTGGCGTCATCGACGAAGACCGATTTCGGACGGCTGACGGCGCCCACGACCACCGGGACGCTGGCGTCATAGCGATTGCGGATTCGCATGGTCTTGCGGTTCTCGAAATCGACGCCGTCGAGGTGTTCGATGAAAGTCGTGACGAAATGCTGGCGGGTCTGTTCGCCGTCGCTGACGATGTCGATGCCGGCCCGGCGTTGATCGTCGAGCGACAGGCGCAGGGCGTCCTGTTTGGCCTCGATCAGGTCATCGCCCTGCAGCTTCCAAGGCGACCAGAGCGTCTCGGGCTCGGCCAGCCAGACGGGTTTGGGCAGGCTGCCGGCGGTCGAGGTCGGGAGAAGGGTTTTCATGAGGGGAGACTCTGAAATCTGGAAACTGATCAGGCGGCGGCGAAGGCGGCCGACCATTGGTCGAGGCGGGCGCGGTGCGGCTTGATGAACCGCTCCTCGACGAAACGGCCCTGCTCGACGGCCAGCCGACTACGCTCGTCGCGGTCGTAGACGATGCGGGTCAGCGAATAGTCCTGCGCCTTCAGGCTGGGCTGATACAGCTCGGTCGCCGGGGAGTTGGCGTTGTAAATCTCGGGCCGATAGATCTTCTGGAAGGTCTCCATCGTGGCGATGGTGCTGGCCAGTTCGAGGCCGGTGTAGTCGCCGGTCAGGTCGCCGACATGGTACAGGGCGAACGGCGCGACGCTGCCCGGTGGCATGAAGTAGCGGACCTTCATCCCCATCTTCGCGAAATACCGATCGGTCGGCGAAAAGGCGTCGTTGTCGTATTCCAGGCCCAACACAGGATGGTCGAAGCCCGTGCGGTGATAGGTCTTGTTGCTGGAGACGCTGAGGCAGATGACCGGCGGCTTGGCGAAGTTGTCGCGATAGGCGCGCGACGTCAGAAAGTGCCGGAACAGCTTTCCGTGCAGATCGCCGAAGTCGTCCGGCACGCCGCCGTTCGGATGCGCCTTCAGGTGTTCGGGCAGGACTACGCTGAAGTCGTAGTCACGGACATAGGAAGAGAAGTTGTTGCCCACGATGCCATCGATCCGCCGGTTCGTCTCCTTGTCTATGATCGTCGTCTGCAGGATTTCGATCAGCGGAAAGGCGTCGTCGCGCTCCGAGCAAAGGCTCATCTCGACCGAGACGATCTGAAGCTCCAGCGCATAGCGATCGCCCCTCGGATTCTTGTGGTGCGCCAGCGAGTTGAAGCGGTTGTCGATCATCCGCAGGGTATTGCGCAGATTGTCCCGGCGGCTGTCTCCTCGCGCCAGGTTGGCGAAATTGGTGGTGATCCGCGTCGTCTCGGCGGGACGATAGTCTTCGTCGAGCGCGGTCCGCGTGATCCTGAATGTGAAGTCGGTGCTCGCCATGTCTCTGCCGTTGATGCTGTGGCGAGACAGCGGACAGGGACGCGCGACCGCTCGCGCGCAGTCGTCCCGTCGCGGCGTTCATGCGACCTGACCGGACACCCCGCCGGAGGACGTTATCTGTCGGGGCAGGTCTCCTGGCTCACGGGTCACGGCTTCGGGTCCGGCCTTCCCAACGTCCGAAGACGTCAGTGACACGAAATGGACCTTCGGCTCGCCGCTCACAGTTGCGGGGGCAGCGCCGGCATCGCACCGGCTTCCCTCTTAGCTCCGCATCGCCCGAAGGCGACGCGCAGAACCTCGACCTATTCATGAGACGCGCACCCGACGCCGAAGTCAAGAAACGCATAAGGATATCCTTATGGCTTCTGGCGGCTTCTATCATCGCTCCTGCTGTTCAGCTTTCCGGGGTCATGGCTCCACGAGCCCATCAAAGATTGAACAGCATCTCTTTGGATCCCGGTCTGCCACAGACGCCGCCGGGAAGTTCGTCGTCCGACAATACTGAGGCTGCGCGAAGGCACGGGCGAAGCGCTCGAGGTGCTAGCTTATGCGCTGATAACGATAACGAATCCTCGAGGTTTGGTGGAAATGAGGCACCTTAATTCGAAGAGGTTCTGTCAAGTCCGCAGATTGCGCTAGCCCAATCACTCAGGGGCTTGAACCCTCTGGGCGGCGCCCATCGGGCGCGCTGCGCGTTGTCCCGACGATGAAGCAGCCCTTTCGATACCCTACGACTCCAGACGGCCGCTATTTCGTGGTACGAGGCCGGCTTTGGCGATGCGCCAATCCAGCGTTGTCGGCTGCGGCGAGGGACGAACTGGTGCATCATCTGATGTCGGCGCGCCGGGCGGTGCGGACGGCCCTGGCGGCTGAGGATCCAGATGCTCTGGCCGCATCGCGGCGGAGCGTGGACAAGGCCAAGGTGGGGCTGGGCGAGCGGGGGCCGGTTTGGTGGAGCGACGGCTCACCGGATCTCAATCGGCGCATGGTGCGCAACACCCCCTACGCGGATTGGTTCGCCAGTTTGTCCGAGACGCGCGAATGATGACAGCATTCCATCGTTTCGTTGTGGCTTAGGCTATGCGTGCGATACGCCGACGGCCGAAATAGCCGCCGCACGGAAAGATCCTGCAACTTCCTTTTAGGGCGGTTCCGTCGCGCTGGCGGCTGAAACGACTGGGGGTACGAAAGCGGGCGCAACCCCCG
Source organism: Brevundimonas sp. 374 (assembly GCF_900102995.1). Taxonomy (NCBI): domain Bacteria; kingdom Pseudomonadati; phylum Pseudomonadota; class Alphaproteobacteria; order Caulobacterales; family Caulobacteraceae; genus Brevundimonas; species Brevundimonas sp. 374. The sequence goes on from NZ_FNKT01000001.1 coordinate 11,257, forward strand.
GCCGGCCTTGGGGTTGAGCCAAGATGAAATCGTCACTTGCCGACACCGATCTTTCCGCCACGGGCCAACAGGTCCTCGTGGGAGGGCCAGCGCCCGAGCAGGACGACGGCAAGCGTTGGAAAATGCCGGCCGCGGCTGTGGCGGCTGGACTTGCTGAGATGAAGGCAAGGCGATCGCAGGCGGTGGTTTTCATAGCCACCAGCGAACGCCGCGCCGATGAGATTGCGGCGGCCCTCTCGCCGATGGTGAAGGACGCCGAGGTGCTGGTCTTGCCGCCCTGGGACTGCCTGCCTTACGACCGCGCCGCGCCTTCGCGAGAAAGCATGGGGCGGCGTATGGCGGTCCTGGCCGCCCTGAACGAAGCCAGCGCAAGGCCTGTGTTCTTGGTCACCTCGCCCGATGCGATCGTGCAGCGGACGCCGTCGCGCGAGCGGATCAAGGCCCGCTTGTCGCTCGCGGCGGGCGAGGCGCTGGATCGCGAAGTCCTGGAATCGTTTCTGACCGATACGGGCTATGCGGCGGATGAGCGGGTCGACGAACCTGGCGAGTACGCTCTGCTCGGCGCGGTGGTCGACGTCTTCCCGCCGGCGTCCGCAACGCCTTATCGCATCGCCCTGGACCAGGCGGACCGGATCATCGAGATTCACGCCTTCGATCCCGTGTCACAGCGCCGGGGCGCCGAGATCGAGACGATCTGTCTGACCCCGGCGGCTGAGTGGAGCGACCGGTCGCCCGAGGATGATGAGGCCGATCATCAGGACACGGGGCCGTCGGTCGATGCTGAGACCTCAACAACCCTGTTTGATTTCCTGGACAAGCCGATGATCCTGACCGACGTGGGCGTTCAGGATCGGTTCGAACGCATTCGCGCGCATGTGGCCGAAGCCTATGACACGCGCCTGCGGTTCAGTGAGGGCGCGCGTCCTGCGAAACCCGACAGCCTCTATTTGACGGAAAAGGACGTTCGGCAGGCGTTGAAAGGCGCCAAACCCCTGAGCGTCAAGGGTTGGGCGCCGACGCCGGCCTTCGCATTGGAGAAGTCGCCGGGGCGGGCCCTTAAACAATTCATTGCCGAGCGGCGCGAGGCGGGCGACCGCATCGTTCTGACAGGATTGCCTCATGAGCACAGGATCATCCTACGCCTGCTGCGTCGCCACGATATCGATACGCCCGTGGCGCTCGAGAGCTGGAGCGCGATCGCACCACTGCAGCCCGGGCAGATCGCCGTCGTAACCGCCGATCTGGACACAGGCTTCCGACAGTCGGCCGCCGGTCTAGTCGTCCTGACGCCCTCGGACATTTTCGGCGGCCGGATCGCGCGAGGATCCGGCGACACGAACGATGCGTTCGGAGAGACCGAACTGCGGTTGGACGATGTGGTCATCCATGAAGACCACGGTCTGGGCGTCCTGAAGGCGTTGGAGCGGGTCGCTGCCGATGGTGTCGAGCGCGACGTTCTGCGCATCGAATATCACGGCGGAGGCACCATCCTCGCGCCGATCGAGGAGTTCGGCAAAATCTGGCGTTATGGCTCGGAGCCGGACGCGGTGTCGCTAGATCGGCTGAATACCCAGGGATGGCTAAAGCGACGCGCCAAGGTCAGCGCGCAGATCGACGAGGCCGCAGCGGCCCTGTCCGCCCGGGCCGAAGCGCGTGCAGCGCTGAGGACCGAGCCGATCACCGCGCCGCGTCAGCCGCTAGCTCGGTTCGCCGCCGGCTTCGCCTTCCCCGAAACGACCGATCAGGCGCGCGCCATCGAGGCGGTCCTGTCGGACCTGGGATCCGGCAAGCCCATGAACCGGCTCGTCTGCGGCGATGTCGGTTTCGGAAAGACCGAGGTCGCGCTGCGCGCCGCGGCGGCCGTGGCCCTTGCCGGCAAACAGGTCATCGTCGTCGCCCCGACCACCGTCCTGGCGCGCCAGCATTTCGAGGTCTTCAAGAGACGGTTCAAGGATACTGACATTCAAATCGGCCACCTGTCGCGCGCCGCAGACAGCGCGGAGGCGCGGGCGGTCAAGGCAGGGCTGGCGGACGGCTCCATGCGCGTCGTGGTGGGTACGCAGGCGCTGGCGTCGAAAGGGTTAGCGTTTTCCAGTCTTGGGCTTGTCATCATCGATGAGGAACACCGCTTCGGCGCGCAGATGAAATCTGCCTTGGCAGAGAAGGCGCCGCATCTGTTGTCGATGTCGGCCACGCCGATTCCAAGAACCTTGCAGAGCGCCATGGTCGGCATTCAGGACGTCAGCCTGATCGCCAGTCCGCCCGCCCGACGCCGGCCCATCCGAACCTTCATGACCCCGTTCGACGCCGGGGCGGTTCGCCTGTCGCTGATGCGCGAGAAGGCGCGAGGCGGCCAGAGTTTCGTGGTCGTGCCGCGGATCGAGGATATGGAACCCTTGGCGGAACGCTTGAAGACCCTGACGCCCGAGCTGTCGGTGGTCTTGGCGCACGGCGACATGTCCCCGTCCGCGATCGACGAGGTCATGAGCCGCTTCTCCGACGGCGAGGGGGACGTGCTTCTGGCCACGAATATCATCGAGACCGGCCTGGATGTGCCGCGCGCCAATACGATGTTGATCTGGCGGCCGGACCGGTTTGGCTTGGCGCAGTTGCATCAGCTGCGCGGGCGTGTCGGCCGGGGGCGGCGACAGGGCTTCACCTATCTGCTTTCCGATCCTGAAGCGCCCATGGCGGCGGCGACGGAGGCCCGGCTTCAGACATTGGAGGCTCTGGACCGACTGGGGGCGGGCTTCGCGATCAGCGGGCGCGATCTGGACCTGCGCGGCGGCGGCGATCTGGTGGGCGAGGAACAGGCCGGACATGTCAGGCTGATCGGCTCGGCCCTGTATCAAGCCGTCCTGGCTCGGGCGCTCGCGGCTGCCAAAGGCGATCCCGATCCAGACCAAGCTTCTCCCAGTCTGAACGTCGGCGCGACAGGGCATCTGCCGGCGGACTACATCCCCGACGAAACCGTGCGCATCAATCTGTACGCCCGGTTGGCGCGCGCCACGACGGCGGAAGATGTCGACGCCTTGCGAGACGAAGCCGAAGATCGGTTCGGCTCTTTGCCAGACCCCGCAGAGGACCTGTTCACCGGCCGTCGCCTTGCGGTGCTCGCCCGTGATGCCGGCGTCACGGAAATCGTGTCGGGACCGAAGGCGACGGCGTTGCGGATCGCGGCGGCGCGTCGGCCCGGCATGGAAGCGTCCTTTCCGTTGCGTGATGATCGACGCTGGTCCGAGGATCGCATGATCGTCGACGCCGCCAACGACCAACCGCACGACACAGCCTTCATTGAAAAGCTTCTGACCGAGTTGGCGGCGGCCTGAGGCGGGGCGAGTTTCAGCGGTTTCGGCGGCCGGGTTCTGTTTTGTTGGGAGCAATTGCGCCGCTGGCGCGCTGATCGACGACCGCCGACCGATCACGGCGGAGCCTCGCGTCTCCGCTTTCTAAAAAGCCCCTGCATGCCCACAGACACCCGCCTCACTGTCGTCTTCCTTCATTCTCTGGGCTCGAGCCGCCACGATTGGGACGCGGTGATCGACCGGCTTTCCGATGAGGTACTGACTGTCGCAATCGATCTTACAGGGTTCGGGGACAGGGCGGGGGAAGGCTATGGCGATGTCCAAGCCGTGCTCGAGGACGTGAGCCGCCGCCTGATCGATCTCCATCTCCCGCGCTGGATCCTTGTCGGCCATAGCATGGGCGGCAAGTTTGCGACCTTGATCGCCGCGCGGGCGCGTGACGGGGCGGCGGGCCTGAGCGGGTTGCTGGGCGTGGTGCTGGTCGCCGGATCGCCACCCTCGCAGGAGCCGATGGACGAGAACAGGCGCGCGGATATGCTGACCTGGTTCGACGATCCGACCAGGATCGAGGATCGGGGACGCCAGTTCATCGACGCCAATATTGCCGCCGGTCTGCCGCAAGCCGCCTTCGATCACGCGCTGGCCGATTTCACCCGAACCAGCCCCCAAGCCTGGCGGGGATGGTTGGCCGAAGGATCGCGCGAGGACTGGTCCGATCAAGTCGGCGTCCTGCCTTTCCCTGCCCTCATCATCGCCGGCGCAGAGGATGGCGATTTGGACGACGCGGCGCAGCGGCGTGTCAACGCCCCCCACTATCGCGCGTCTGACGTGGTGGTCGTGCCGGATGCGGCGCACCTGATCCCTCAGGAACAGCCGGAGCGTCTTACGGGCCTGGTTCTGGAGTTCGTCGAGAAAGTCGGTTCATCCGCGCTGCCTCCAGCCTTCGTGCGTCTGATGGCGTCCGATCACGTGTCGGATCGCACACGACGCGCAATGCTGGATCGTCATTTCGGTCCGGCGCCAGCCGAGGGCGGCGTCCTGAACCCGTCCCAGCGCGCCGTGCTGTCGGCGATGATCGCGCGCATTCTGTCTGATGCAGGCGATCCGGATGATCTGACGCGGCGTCTGGATGTGGGGCTCGCCAGCGGACAGGGCGACGGGTGGCGGTTCGCCGATCTTCCCTCGGACGCCGAGGCCTGGCGACGCGGGCTGGATGAGATCGCCGCCATGGCGCCGGAGTTCGCAACCCTGGCCCCCGATCGCCAGGAAGACATCCTGCGCACCATTTCACAGGGCGAATGGCCCGAGCCGGGCCGGCTTTCGGCGGACGCCATGAGGCTGTGGTTCGAGGACGTCGTGTCCGAGGCCGCGCGCCTGTGGATGTCGCTGCCGGCCACCTGGGCCCAGATCGGTTACGACGGCTTCGCCACGGGCGGCGAAGGCCGGTTTCAGGGCTACGATCAGACGGCGGCGGACCACACCGAACCTTGGCGTCTGCCGATGGAGGGCGTGGGTTGAGCGCGCCTGCAAGGACGGCCGGCGAAACCGATGTCGTCATCATCGGCAGCGGGGCCGGCGGTGCTCCGATCGCGGCCAGGCTGGCGAAGGCCGGGCTTTCGGTCACGGTGTTGGAGGCAGGGCGGGCTTTCGATCCGGCGGAGCATACGCCCGACGAAACGACGGCCGATCTCTATTGGATGGAGGAGCGCCTGAGCGGAGGGCGCGACCCAACCGCCCTTGGGGCCAACAACTCCGGCCAGGGCGTCGGCGGCTCGCTCCTGCACTGGGGCGCCTTTTGCCCACGACCCGATCCCCGTGATCTGACGCTGGCCTCGGAGACGGGTCGCGGGCGGGACTGGCCGTTCGGCTGGGACGAACTGAAATCCTATGTCGAGACCGTAGAGACGGTGATCGGGGTCTCAGGCCCGGCCGACTATCCGTGGGGCGGGCGACAGTTCGCCTATCCGCCTGTCCCGCGCAACGCCCCGGCGGATGCGATGGCCCGTGGTGCGACGGCCGTCGGGCTGACCGTTACGGATGCGCCGGCAGCCGTGCTGTCCCGCGATCGCGAGGCGGGGGCGACGCCCCACCGCATGGCCTGCGTCAACTGCGGCGCCTGCCATCAGGGATGCAGAACCGGCGCCAAGGGCGGCGCGGACAACAGCTTTCTGCCGATGGCCGCAGCCAGTGGCGCCAAGATTATCGCCAACGCGCGGGCGATAGGCGTCGAGCGTGACGCCGGTGGACGGATCAAGTGCGTGATCTATCGTCGCGACGGGCAGGATCAACGGCTGAAATGTCGAACGCTGTTCCTTTGTGCGGGCGGTGTCGAGACGCCGCGCCTGCTGCTGAACTGGGAACTAGGCAACGCCGGCGGCGAGGTCGGCCGCAACTTCATGACCCACGTGGCGACCCAGGTCTGGGGGCGGTTCGACGCCGATATGTCAATGAACCGCGGCTATCCGTCTTCCCTGATCAGCGAAGAAATGGTGCGTCCGTCGGACGCGAACTTCGCCGGCGGCTATCTGATCCAAAGCCTTGGCGTCATGCCGGTCACCCTGGCGGGCGGGTTCGCGCGCGGCGCGGGCCTATGGGGCGCGCCGCTGGTCGATACGCTGCGTAACTATCGCCGGCTCGCCGGGATCGGCATCAATGGAGAGTGTCTGCCGAACGACGACAACCGCCTGACCCTGTCCGATGAGGTCGACGCCGTCGGGCTGCGCAAGGCGCGGATCGACTTCAGCTATGGCGAGAACGAGCGGCGTCTGGACGCCCATGCCCGGCGCGTCATGGCGGATATTTGGACCGCCGCCGGCGCCGAGGACATCTTCGCGGTAGCCCGGTCGGCGCATACCATCGGCGGCTGCCGGATGGGAGACAAGGCGGACGGGGCGGTCGTCGACGCCGACGGGTGCAGCGTCGAGATCGACAATCTGTACGTTTGCGACAACTCCGTCTTCCCCAGCGCGCTTTCGGCCAACCCGGCCTTGACCCTCATGGCCGTCGCCCTGCGCACGGCCGATCGCTTCCTCGAACGTCAACGAACAGGAGATTTGTGATGGACCTCGGGATCAAGGGGCGGATCGCCCTCATTTCCGGCGCCGATTCCGGCATGGGCAAGGAGACGGCGCGGTTGCTGTTGGAATCCGGCGTAAGGGTCGCCTTGACCGACAAGCCTGACGGCACGCTGGATGAAGCCGTCCAGGAGCTTTCCGCCTTGGGCGAATGCATCGGCGTGACCGGCGACGTGACCAAGGCCGACGATGTCGAACGCCTGTGGGCGGAGGTCCGAGACCGCATGGGCGATCCGGATATCTATGTGAACGCAGCGGGCGTGACCGGCGCGACCGGCGATTTCCTGGATGTCGATGACGCCGGTTGGCTGGAGACGCTCGACATCAATCTGATGGGCGCGGTGCGGATGTGCCGCCAGGCCATTCCGGCCATGCGGCGTTCGGGCTGGGGCCGCATCGTCCTGTTCGCTTCGGAAGATGCGGTGCAGCCCTACGTCGATGAACTGGCCTATTGCGCCTCCAAGGCCGGCATTCTCAGCCTGGCGAAGGGTCTGTCCAAGGCCTACGGCTGCGACAATGTGCTGGTGAACACGGTCTCGCCCGCCTTCATTGCCACCCCGATGACCGACGCCATGATGAAGAAGCGTGCCGAGGAACGCGGCGAAACCTTCGAGGAGGCGATCAAGAGCTTCCTGAAGGAAGAGCGGCCCGGCATGACGTTGGATCGCAGGGGCAAGCCGGAGGAGGTCGCAGCGGCCGTCGCCTTCCTGTGTTCGGATCGCGCCAGCTTCATCAACGGCGCGGGCATCCGGGTGGATTCCGGCTCCGTTGCCACCATCGCCGGCTAGTCGCCCGGCAGAACGAGAGAGACCGGCGGCGGGATGATCCCGCCGCCGGTTTTGTCTTGTCAGGCGACGCCCATGCCGCCGGTGACGCCGAAGACTTCGCCCGTGATGTAGCTGCCTTCTTGAGAGGCCAGCAGCACATAGACCGGGGCGATCTCGACGGGCTGTCCCGGACGACCCAGCGGCACCTGCTCGCCGAACTTCATCACGGCTTCCTGCGGCTGTCCGCCAGACGACTGCAGCGGCGTCCAGAAGGGGCCGGGCGCCACGACATTGGCGCGTATGCCCTTTTCGATCAGCTGCTTGGACAGGGCCTTCGTATAGGCGACGATCCCGGCCTTGGTGGTGGCGTAGTCTAGCAGGATGGCGGAAGGCTCATAGGCCTGGATCGAGGCGGTGGTGATGACCGAGGCGCCAGCCGGCAGATGCGGGACGGCCGCCTGGGCGATCCAGTGCATGGCATAGAGGTTGGTTTTCAAGGTCTTGTCGAAGTCTTCCGACGTCACCTGAGAGATGTCCTCGCGATACTGTTGGCGGCCGGCGTTAATGACCAGGATGTCCAGTCCGCCCAGCTCCGACACGGCCTGTTCAACCATCTGCCGGCACCAGTTTTCATCGGTGATGTCGCCTGGAAGGTCGATGGCCTTGCGGCCCTCAGCCTCGATCAGGGCGATGACTTCGGCGGCGTCCTTGCGCTCGGACGGCAGATAGGAGAGGGCCACATCGGCGCCTTCCCGAGCATAGGCGATGGCGGCCGCCCGGCCGATGCCGCTGTCTGCGCCGGTGATCAGGGCCTTGCGTCCTTTCAGCTTGCCGGAACCCTGATAGCTGTCCTCGCCATGATCGGGTTTGGGGTCCATCTCGCGCGCTTCGCCGGGCACAGGCTGCGGTTGGCGCGGGAAGGGCGGCTTTGGATATTGCTCGCGCGGATCCTGAAGGGTCAGGCGATCAGTCATGGAACGTCTCCGTTTCGGGCTGGGGGGAAGTGGTCTGCGCCTTGCCGACTGCGGTCAGGGCGGTCAGATGCGCGAGGTGGCTGAGCCCCTGCGGCATGTTGCCGAGGTAGGCGCCGGTGTCCGGGTCGATCATCTCGGTCAGCATGCCCCAGCGGCCGCTGAGAGCCTCGCGCAGGCTGTCAATGCGGGCGCGCGCCTTGTCCGGTTCGCCGAGCGTCGCCCAGGCTTCGGCGATCCAGAAGGAGCAGGCGATGAAACAGCCTTCCTCGCCCTGCATGCCGGTATAGCGATAGTGAAAGACGCCAGCGCCGAGATGGCGATCTAGCGCCTCAAGGGTTGCGCGCAGTCGATCCTCGCCATCGAACCGGAACCGCACGGCCAGGGCCAGGGCGGCGTCCAGCTTGTCGCTGCCTGGATACATGACGAAGGCCTGAAGGCTTTCGGACCAGCAATGCGTCTCGACCCAGTCAAAAATCCGGTCGCGCTCCCGCCGCCAGCGATCCCGGCAAGTCGTCGGCAGTTGTCCCGCGTCCGCCAGCTCGACCGCACGGGCCAAGGCCTGCCAGCAGCTGATCTTGGACATAGTGTAGTGCTGCTGATCCTCCAGCTCCCACATGCCCGCGTCCGGCTGTCTCCAGGCGTCGGCGCACTGGTCCGCCAGTTCCGACAACTGCTGGGCGCTGGCGCTGTCGAGGATGTTGCCGCAACCGACGAAGCGCGAGGCGGTCTCGAAGATGTCGCCGAACACGCCGTGCTGGGCCTGATCGGCGGCCCGGTTTCCGGTGACGACCGGACGTGAGCCTTGATAGCCCGGCATATCCCAGTGCGTTTCCGGCGGCACGAGCGCGCCGTCCAGGCTGTAGCAGACCTTGGCGCCATGGCGCTTCAGCTGCATCAATAGCCAGCTGAAGGCGGCCTTGGCCTCGGCCTGGGCGCCGGCCGCGAGGAAGGCTTCGATCGTATAGCCGGCGTCGCGCAGCCAGGCGTAGCGATAGTCCCAGTTCTTGTCGCCGCCCAGACGCTCGGGCAGGGACGTCGTGGCCGCTGCGGCGATGGCGCCTGACGGCGAGTACAGCAGCAACTTCAACGCCAGGGCGCTGCGAATGAAGTCGTCGCGATACAGGCCGGGACAGTTCAGACGCGCCGCCCAGTCCCGCCATTCCTGATCCGACAGGTCGATGCGGGCGTCGATCTCTTCGATGGACGGCACGACCAACGGCTCGTCCCGCCCGGCGACGATGGCCACCGTGCGCCGCTCGCCCGCGCCGACAACGATGGTTCCGACAATGCCCTCATCGGACCATTCGCATGAGATGCGCGGATCGTGGACGAACAGGCCAAGCACCCGCTCAACGTGGAAGACCGTGTGTTCGCCGATCTTGGAATGGTACGGATTGGCCGTATCGCCCCGACGCCCCAGACGCATGTCCAGGGCGAAGGTCACCTCGCCCTCCAGGCCATCGATACGGCGGGCCAGTTCGCACCACGGCAGGCGGCCGGCCGTGCCGCTGTTCAGGCTCTCGGTCAGGCGCGCCCGCCCGGCGGCGGTGGTGAATTCCGTCTCCAGCACATTACTGGCGGGACGATAGCGGCGGGTCGCCGTGAAGGCCTCGGTCGGCGTGATCGCAAACCGGCCGCCCTCCGGATCCAGCAGGCGGTCGAAAAGCGGCGGCGCGTCGATCGCCGGCACGCACCACCAGTCAATGCCGCCATCCAGCGCTGAAAGCGCCACCGTCCGGCCTTCGCCCAGAACGCCGTAGTCTTCGAGGGCGACGTAACCGTCGGGACGGAGCGTCTGTGACGAGCGCGCCGGATGGGGCGTGAAGGCCGTCTCTATCATCGTTTGGACGATCCGATCGCAAAGCCCGCCGTCACCGCAAGGCCGGCTAGGACACCGACCGCCGCGACCTTGATCGCCGCGATCTGGCGGCTGGACACGAAACCGATCCACGGTCTGACGACCCGTTCGGTGTCCGGACCGTCGATCGCCGCCGGACCGTCTTCGGGTTGATCGAGATTGCCGAGACGCGGCAGTTGCGGGTCGCCCTGCTGCGCTGTGATCATCCTGGCGGCCTGCCGATCCGCCAGCGCCGGTGCGAACTGTTGCGCCAGCGCCATCAGCCATGTCGTGCGACCCACGAAGACCTTGCGGCTGGGCCTCTGCACAGCCGACCAGACGGCGTCTGCACACAGGCGGGGATCGAACAGGGGATCTGGAATGACCTGCGCCCGGTCGGTCCGGTTGCGTGACCACAAAGGCTGGGGCGTGTTGACGGCCGGCAGATAGACGGTGGTCAGGGTGACGTTGGAGGCTGAGGCGATCAGTTCGGCCCGAATAGCCTCGGTAAACCCGTCGACGGCGGCCTTGGCGCCGCAATAGGCCGCCTGCAGCGGGGCAGGGCGCAGCGCCAATCCTGAGGAAATCTGGATCACCGCCCCTTTGTCCGCCGGCCGCATGACCCGAAGCGCCGCGCGCGTTCCGTAGACCTGAGACAGATAGGTCGTCTCGACGACGCGGCGGTAATCGGCGTCGGTCAGATCTTCATCGCGCCCGATGACCGTGGACATGGCGTTGTTGACCCAGACATCGATGCCGCCAAGAGCGCTCACGACGTCGCGGCCCGCCTGCTCGACGAACTCTGGATCGGACACATCGCCCGCCATGCCGATCACTCGGTTTCCCGAACGCTTCAGCTGTTCGACGGCCTTGAAAAGCCGCTCAGCCTGTCTGGCGATAACCACGACCTGCCATCCGGCTTGGGCGAACCGCTCGGCGATCGCGAGACCGATGCCGGCGCTGGCGCCTGTGACGACGATGACCGGCATGGCGATCCTTCTGATCTCGATTGCGGAATGACGATCGCGGTTGCGGCCGAACGGGGAGGCTCTGACAACGACACGTCCGGAGGAAGGTTGCCGTCTTTCCGGCGACCGGCGCTTAAGTCGCTAGTCAGCATTTTGATGCTGGCGCAAAGCTTCGCCCATAGAGATGGACGGGCACGAGCATGCAGGACGGCGGCAAAGACTGTGCAACGTCATTCGCTGTCGTGCGGTGCGGAGCCGCTGGACCAAGCGGCGCAGCTTCGGATAGTTTCTCTCTGCTGAAGGCGGGGTGAAACGATGCGTGCAGCTTGGATCGGCTGGGTTGCTGTGGGCATTTTGGCCGGATCAGCGCCGAACGCCCTTGCGGCGGTCTCCCAAGTTCAGGCCGCACCCCAAGAGGCGGCCCAAGGCGACGCTACAGTCGCTCTGACCTATGCGGCCGCTCAGCAACGTATTCGCTCCAACTCCAGTCTCGGTCGCGCTGCGGGCTATGGGATGCAGGCCGCCAAGGCCCAGGCGGATGTGGCTGCCGGGCTGAATCGGCCGACCGTAGCGCTCGATGCTCAGTTGATCCGTTATCGCAAGACATTCGATCTCTCGCTGGGCGACACGCTGGACCGCGCACAGGCCGAGCTCGGCGCCGCCATTCCTGGGCTCATCGCGGATTTGCCCGGTGTGCCGGGTGACGTGTTGCAGAGTGTCGGCCAGCGGCTGGAAGCGGCGCTTCCCGAAATTTTCGCCGCCTTGCCGCAAGACGTCCGATTGCAGGTCGACGACACGACCTTTCGCCCCACGGTGACGGCGCTTCAGCCGATCTATACCGGCGGCGCAATTCCAGCCTTACGACGAGCGGCGGCGGCCAATGTGGATCTGGCGCAGGCGAAGCAGCAGGAAGCGGTCAGTCTGGAGGACGTAAATCTGGCGCGGGCGTACTTTGGCCAGGTGTTGGCAGCCGAAGCGCTGAAGATCGCACGCGAGACCCGTGACGGCTTCGATCTGCATTTGCGCAACGCTCGACTGTTGGAATCGCAAGGCGTGCTCAGCCACGCCCAGACGCTTCAGGTCGAAGTCGCCCGCGATGCGGCTCAGCGGCAGGTCAGCAGGGCCGAACTGGAGCACGACAACGCCGTGGCGTCCCTCGCCAGGGTTGTTGACACCAATGGCCCCTTCATTCCAACCACGCCCCTGTTCGTGAACCGTGACCCAGTCGATCCAGCCGGCGTGTTTCTTGACCAGGCAAGCCAGACGAACGCTCGCCTTGCGCAGGCTCAAGCCGGGCGCGATCTGGCCGAGGCGGGCGCCGATCTCGCGGCGTCACGAATGAAGCCGTCCGTCTATGCATTCGGAACCTACAACCTGAACTCAGACGACGCTCTGCCGACCGAGCCGGATTGGGCGGTTGGGATCGGCGCCCGTTACACTCTGATTTCGACGGTGGATCGACGACGTATGCTGGGGGCCGCACGCGCCCAGGCCTCGGCTGCTGCGGAGGTGGAACGACAGGCCCGAGACGACGCCCGATTGCTGGTCACGCGAGCCTATAATCAGGCGGAGTTGGCGCGTCGTCAGTTTCTGAGCATGGACAGCAGCCTGGAGGCCGCCAGCGAGAATCTTAGAGTTCAGGAGGTTGGGTTCCGTGAAGGCGAGGCCACAGCCGCCTCCGTCGTGGACGCCCGCAATCTTCTGGGGGCCGCGCGTTTGCAACGCGCAGCAGCAGCTTACGAATATGATCTCAGCCTGGCCGCCTTGCTGGCGGCGTCGGGAAGCGATCTGACCTTGAACGACTATCTGCAACGCGAAGACCGGATAAGCGCGCCATGAGCGAGACGCCTCCCTTTGCCGATGCCTCGACAAACGGTGCGCCGACCATCGCGGCCAGTCGTACGTCTGCACGGCGACGTATTCTGCCTGTGATCGTGGGCGTCGGCCTCGTGCTGCTGATCGGCTTCATCATCGTGGGCCTCTTCCTCGCGGCCCGTCCTGTAAGGAATCAGGTTCAGGGCATGGTCGAGGCGGAGACCTTCACTGTTGCGACCAAGGTGCCCAGTCGCGTGGAGCGCTTCCTCGCGTCAGAGGGCGATCAGGTGAAGGCAGGTCAAGAGTTGGCTCTGATGAGCAGCCCGGAGGTTGCAGCAAAGGACGCTCAGGCCCGCGCCTTGCTTCAGTCGAGCCAAGCCATTCAGTCAATGAGCCGCGAAGGCGCTCGGCGCGAAGATGTGCAGTCGGTCGAGTCCATCTGGCGCGCCGCCCAGGCGACGGCTCGTTTGGCGGACCAAACTGCGCGGCGGGCGGAGAACCTGTTCGCCGAAGGCGTGATTTCCGCCCAGCGCCGTGACGAAGCCGTGGCCGCTCGCGCTGCTACAGCCTCGCAGACCGAAGCCGCCCGTCAGCAGTACCTGAAGGCATTGGCAGGGACACGGCCACAGGAAAAATCTGTTGCCGACGCCAATGTGCAAGGCGCGCAGGCCGCCGTCGCTGAGGTCCAAAGCCTGCAAGGCGAGACACGACTGCTCGCTCCAAATGACGGCGAGGTTGCGGAGCGTTTCGCCAATGTCGGCGAGCTCGTGCTCACGGGCGTGCCAGTCTTCACAATCGTGGACATCGGCGACCCGTGGGTTACGTTCAGTGTGCGCGAGGATCAGTTTCGCGATCTGAAAATCGGCGCGATCGTGCGTGGCGACGTGCCCGCACTCGGCGTTACTGACGTTGCTTTCCGTATCACCGCCATCAGTCCTCAAGGCGAGTTCGCCACTTGGCGCTCAACCCGGCAGTCGAGCGGCTATGATGTGCGAAGCTTTCAGGTCGAGGCCAAGCCTGTTCGACCTGTCAACGGCCTGAGGCCTGGCATGAGCGTCCTGTTCGATTGGTCCGCACGGTGAAACGCCTCTTGGCCGTCTTCGTATCGGCCGTTCGGGACGAGGCGCGCATCTTGGTGACCCGACCGTGGGACGCGTTCGTCGCCTTCGGCCTGCCGCTGATCCTGCTGATGGTCATCGCGGCAATGCTGGCCCCTGGAGTGATCCGTCAGGCCCCGGTCGCCGTGGTCGATCAGGACAATTCGGCCTTCAGCCGCGCCGCAATCCGCAACATGGAGGCGAGCCCCGGTGTTCGCGTGACCCATGCTCCGGCGACGATGACGGAGGCCATGGCCTTGATGCGGCGGGGCGAGATTTACAGCGTCGCTCATTTTCCAGCAGATTTTTCTGACGGTGCGTTTCGTCGGCCGGAACAGGTGACCGTATCATTCAACGGCGCCTTCCAGACGGTCGGCGCCTTGTCCGCCTTGGGACAGAGCGCGGCCATCGCATCAGCGGCCGGCCAGCAGTTGCAAGAACGCGCGCGCCAGAGAGGATTGCCCGAAACCGCATTGCAACTCCCCGCTGTCCAAGTGTCGATCGTCGGCAATCCGCAGCTCAGCTTCGAGCTTTTTCTCGGCGGACTTCTGGCGCCGGGGGTCCTTCATCTGCTGGCGGCTTGTTCCGCGGTGCTGGCGGTTGGTCGGCTGATGCAGGGCGGCTCCTTCAAATGCTTCAAGGCCGAGACAGACGGCTTCACGACGACAGCTCTGATCGGGCGACTCATTCCGCACTTCGTGATCTTCAGCCTGTGGGGGTTGGCCTGGATCGCTTGGCTCAGCGGCGTCCGTGGCTGGGGTGTAGCAGGCTCGCTCCCTCTGCTGATCCTTGGCATACTAGCCTTGATGGCGGTGAGCGTTGTCTTGTCGGCTTTTCTGGTCGCCGCGCTTGGCGAGGTGGATATGGCGTTCTCGGCCACCGCCATCTATTCGGGTGCGGCTATCGCCTTTTCCAATGGCACTCTCCCGCTGGACCATGGGCCGCGCTTCGCCCGGATCTGGAGCGATATCCTTCCCTATACGCACTATCTACGGCTGCAGACCGGCCAGCTAGTCACGAGTGCGACTTCCGCATCGGCATGGCGAGACTTGATGATCCTGAGCGGCGTCGCCGTCGTTGGTTTTCTTCTAATGGCGCTCTTCATCCGGGGACGGGCGCGTCTTGTCCCCAAGCCGGAGAATTTGAACTTTCCGCTTCCGCAACAGGGCGTTATCGCCGCCTTTGCCGCGACATTCCGGAACCTGCCGCGTGCGCGGCAGGTCAGCAGCCTGCTGATCCTGGCCGTCGTCCTCTACGCCTTCTACTATCCGGCCGCATATGCCGGCCAGGCCGCGACGGGACTGCCCATCGCCATAGCGACACCGACGCAGACAGCGCTGACGCGCACCCTTGTCGAAGACCTGAATGCTTCGCGCGAGATCGAGGTCGCCGCCGTGATTTCATCCCCTGCTGAGGGCTTTGAACTGATGCGGCGCGGCGTGGTCGATGGGGTCGTCGTCCTGCCTCAGCGTTTTGAGGCCGATCTGGTCAGGGGGGCGCCGACGGGCGTGGCCATCTGGCTGAACGGCGGTTATCTGGTTCGTGTCACGGCCGTTGGCAGAGCCGTCGCCGCCGCGGCTGCGCAGGTCGCCGAGGCGCAGTTGAAAGGGCTGCCTGATATCGCCCGCGCCGTCAGATTGGCGCCGACCCTGAAGCAGGTGTCCCTCTTCAATCCAACGGAGGGCTACGGCGGTTACGCCGTGCCGGCGGTCAGTCTTATAATCCTGCAGCAGACGCTATTGCTGGGCGCGGGCGTAATCACAGCGGTGCGTCAAGAGACCGGCGCGGCTACGCTGAAACGCAGCGCGCGCTTGGGTCTGTGGCTGGCGCTTACGGCGATTGGGACAGCATCCAGCCTCTTCTATTTCGGTTTCGTGTTCTGGTTTCAGGACTATCCCCGCGCCGGCAACCTGATCGGCGTTCTACTGCTGGCGCCCATTTTTTCAGCGGCGGTCGCCGCTGTGGGTCTGCTTCTAGGCGCGCTTTTCGATCGCCATGAGCGGGTCTTGCAGGTTCTGGTCGGCACTTCCGCACCTTTGTTCTTCCTGTCCGGCGCTGCGTGGCCGCATTTCATGATGCCTGAAGGCCTCGTCTGGCTCGCGCATCTTTCACCGTCCACCGCTGCCGTTCAGGCCTTTGTTCGCCTGAACGCCATGGGCGCCAGGCTTTCAGAAGTCTCAGGTTTGGCAGCCATTTTGACAGGCCTCGCCGTCGTCTATGGCGGCTTGTGGGTGGTGCGCGGCTCTCTGCGCGTGGCGGCAAGGTCGTCATTGTCGCAAAGCGCAGCGACAGAATAAGGACCAATCGAAGCGCACGGGGGATGGCTAGCGCGACGCCCACCTTAGCGTCAGGCCAATCGTGCGAGGGCGCAAAGGGGTGATGGCCTGGGCGTCGGGAAGGCGGAACGGGTCACTGTAGGCGAAGGTGTTGGCTTCGGTGTCGAACAGATTGTCCACGAAGACGGTCGCCGTCCACGCCGACGCCTCGACGCCCAAGGCCAGCCTGCCCGTACCGTAATCGCCCATTCGATATTGCTGGCGTCCGTCGAACGTCAGGCGCGACGCGCCGACGTAGGACAGACCGCCGTCGGCCAAAAGTTCAAGACGCTCGCCAAGCGGACGACGCCAGCTGAAGCCGACATTCGCAGAAGCCCGGGGCACCCCGGGCAAGCTCGCGTCACGACGGGAATCAAACCGCGCGCTGGGCGAGGTGATGCGCGGGTCGGCGACGAGCCCGTTGGCGAAAAGCTCAAGCGTCTCAGAGGGACGCCAGTTGGCCTCGACCTCGAAGCCCTTGTCGGCGCCGTCGCCGACGTTGACGACATAGGCCAGGCCGCTGGGCAAAAACTGGTCGCTCTGCACATTGCGCCAGCGTGCGGCGTAGACGGCGGCGCGGAGGCGGGTGCGACCGTCCGCCGATCGGTACTTGGCCCCCAACTCGGCGTTCCACAAGCTATCTGGCTGGTATTGGCGCGCTGGTGAATCGGATCGGCCGCTGAAGTCCTGACCGATGACCCCTGCGGTGTTGAAGCCGCCGGTCCGGTGGCCCTGGCTGACCAGAGCGGACAGATTGAGGCGATCGCTGGGCTGCCAAGCGAGTGCGATCTTGGGCGTGAAGCCGGCGGATTCCCCACGTCCGTCGAAGGATCGCGAGCGGCTGAACTGTCGAACCAGGGAGGTGGTGTCGTATTCAAGGGCGTAGTAGCGGGCCCCGGCGGTCAAGGTCAGGTCGTAGGGCAGATCCAGCGACGCTTCGCCGTAAACGGCGGCCTCGTTCAGCCGGTCGCGCCGCGCCTCGGAATAGATGGCGCGAGGCTCGGGCGTCAGGGCGGATAGGACGGGATTGGTGCGTGTGGTGTTGGACGACACCAGACCGCCGGCCAGCCAGCGCCAGCGACCGATATCGGGAGAGGCGAAGTTTGCCTCGCCGACGACCAGGTGGATATCCTTGCCTTCGTCCAGCGCGCCGATGCGCCAGCCCGATCCGAAGCGACGAAGGGCGCTGGAGGCGTCGTAGCGGCTCTTGAAACCATGCTCGACGACCGAGACCGAGGCGTTCAGCCGGCCCCAGGCGCCGCGCCCCTCGATGGAGGCCGAGCCTTGGTCGAAGCGGTTCTGATGCGGTTCTCGAACCAGATTGGCGCGCCTAAAAGGGCCGAGGCCGCGATAGACGTAGTGGGTGTCCTCGGTGACGATGGACTGGTGAACGACGCCGGCGCGTGCCGTCCAGCCGAGCGCAATCTCCAGCGCGGCGGACAGCCGGCCGCCGCGCCGCGTGCCGTCATTGACCCGCCGCAGGTTCAGTTCGACGTCGTTGATATAGCCGCTGTAGGTCTCGCCATAGAGGGCGGCGCGGATCGCGGCGCGGTCGCCGGCGATAGGCAGGTTGGCGACCAGGCCATAGTCGGAGTTCCAGCCGCCGCCGTCAGTGCGCGACCGGGTCGCAGAGAGCGACAGAGATTCCTCGCCCATCGCCGGAGCCCGCGTGACGATACGCACGACGCCGCCGATGGGGCCGGTGCCGTACAGCGGACCTTGCGGGCCGCGCAGCACCTCGACCCGGTCGATGTCGATCAGCTTCAGATCCGGGTCCGGGGCGGCGTATGTGACCGGCGTCAGGTCGAGGTACAGGCCGACGGTGGATTGGGTCAGGCCGGTGAAGACGCCGTCCGATATGCCGCGCAGCAGGATCTTGTTCCGGCCGGGGCCGAGATTGGTCACAGTCATGCCGGACACGAGGCTGTCCAGTCCCTGCATGCCCGTGACCCCAGCACGGGTGATGCGGTCGGCGCCGACCGCCGTCATTGCCGATGACGAAGACTGGATCAGTTCGGGTCGGCGGGGGGCGGTCACGACGACCTCGCTAACTTGAGGCACGTCTTCTGGCGGCGTCATAGCGGCGGCGGGGCGTGGGGTGATCGGTCGAGCGGGAGCGGGCGCCGCGCTCATTTGCCTGCTGATGATCACAGCGCCGTCCTGGCGAATGGCGTGGCGACATCCGCTGCCCGCCAGCAATCGTGTGAGGGCCGCGTCCAGCGACATCCGCCCGCTGATCGCGGGGCTGACGCCGGTACAAGACGTCAAACTGCCGCCCAGCGAAACGCGTGCTTGAAGCGCCAGGTCGAGCAGGGCGTCGTCGACGGACTGCCGCGGGATATAGATATCGAGCAGGCGCGCATCGGCCTGCGCCGGCGTGCTCAGGGCCGTCGTGGCGAACAGAAAGAGACTGGGAAGAAGGGTGGCGGCGTGTGGCTTGGACAGGGCGAGGCGTTGGGGCCGCCCGCCCTTAACCGGCCTCACGGGCGTTGACGCGGACTTCGCGCGTCGAGGCGTCCACGCGGACGGGGACGAAATCCTGCAACTGCTTCAACATCACGGCCTCGTCGCCAATGCGAAGGGCGCCGGTGAACCGCAGCGCCCGAGCCGATGTCGATAGCACGACCGGCTTGTCGAGATAACGTGAAAGATCGTCCGCGACATCGGTCATCGGGCGATTGCGATAGACGAGAACGCCTTGTCGCCAAGGCGAAGTCTGGTCCGGAGACACTTGCGACAAGGCAGGGGGCTGCACGCCGCTCTGCGCGAGCGCCTGACCCGCGACCAGTCGGACCTTGGGTGCGTTGACGGGGGTGACGGCGACGACGCCCCGTTCGACGGCGACGGCGAAACGGTCGCCATGGTTCAGCACGTTGAAGGCGGTGCCCAGCACCTCGACCTGATGATCTCCGGCGGCGACGATGAACGGATGGGCCGGGTCGTGGGCGATGTCGAAGGCGGCCTCGCCCTCGGTCAGCGAGACCGAACGTTTGTCGCCGTCGAACCGAACGTCCAATGTGGAATGGCGGTTCAGATAGACGTGCGAACCATCCTCGAGCACGACCGTCAGGGGCGCGTCGGTGGTGGCGTACACCTGCGAGCCCGGCGTCAGCCACAGGAACAGGCCGAAAGCCAGCGTCACGCTGGCGGCGATGCCGATCGCCGCGCCCAGCCAGGGCGAACGCGGCTTGGCGCGACGTGCACGCGCGGCGGCGAGGTCGATGACTGGGGTCTTTATTGATGCGGGCGAGGCAGGGGCGTCCAGATCGACCCACAGACGCTCGACGGCGTCATAGGCGGCGGCGTGTGCCGGCGACGCCTCCAGCCAGTCCTGGAATTCCAGCCAGGCGGATTCGGGCGCCTCGTCGTCACGCAGGACGACGAACCAGTGCAGCGCCTTTTCCTCGATGTCGGTTTGTGCGGTCATCCGATCCCAGCCTGGAGGAACGCCGTGCACCGCGCCTCCTGATAGCAAGACGGCGCCGCCAAGCTTTCACCTTCAGACAAATTCCCCCAGGGCGTGAAAAGAAAGGGCATCACGGTTGAACCTTGCGGGAAAGAACGCGCAGCGCGTCCATCATGTGCTTCTCGACCGAACTGCGTGAAATGCCCATTTGGACGGCGACGTCGGCGTAGCTGACGCCATCGAACTTGTGCAGGCGAAAGACGGTCTGCGTCTTGGGCGGCAGGGTCTCGAGAGCGGCCAGAAGGCGGGCCAGCTTCTCGCGCCCGGCCACGACCGCCTCTGCCGAAGGGGCCGCGTCCAGATCTTCGGCGGCGCCGGTCTCATGGTTCAGTTGTCGCCATTGGGCGTCGCGGTTCGCCGACCTTTGCCCGGATCGCCAGCGGTCCATCAGCAGGTTGGAAGTCAGGCGAAATAGAAAGGCGCGGGGATTGTCCGGCGGCGGGTCGGGGGCGAGCGTCGAGACCTTCAGATAGATGTCCTGCAGCACGTCATCGACATCGCCAGACGCACCGCCCAGCCGCGCGCGGCAAAACCGGGCCAGATCCTCGCGCTGCGCAAGATAGGCGGCGATCAGGGGATGCGCGGAAGGCGCGGTCAAACGGGCGAAGTCCTCTCGTGCAGCCAAACGGGCCAAGACCTTCAATGCCGTGACGATTTTCATGAGGCAAGGGTTGGTCGGCGGCGTCCTTGTCATGAAGGCGCCGTGTCGCGGCGACGAGCAGGACCCAGATGCGCGCGTTTGCAGGACATGACGGCACGACGGCTCCGGTTCTTTCGGTCGGCTAGGGCGTCGTCGTGTTCGATCTCTGGCGCTCGGGCTTTATCCGCCGTCCCTTAAGCAGCTTCATTGACCATGAGCCGCGCGCGGACGAGATCGTCTGGCTGCCGGACTGCGGACCTCATGCCTATGTCGCGGACCCGTTCGGGATCACGCGCGACGGGGTGCTGACCGTCTTCGTCGAGGCGTTCGACTATCATGTACGCCGCGGCGAGATTCACTATCGCCAGTATGACGCCGACGACCGGCTGGTGGGGCAGGGCGTGGCTCTGTCCGAGCCCTGGCACCTGTCCTATCCGACGCTGATCGAGGACGGCGGCGAACTCTACATGCTGCCGGAAGGCTACAAGAGCGGCGGGCTGATCCTCTATCGCTGTGTCCGTTTCCCGGATCAGTGGGAGGCGGTGGCCCGTATCGGCGAGGCGGCTGCGATCGACGCGACGGTGGTCAAGCACGACGGCCGGTGGTGGATGTTCCATGCGCTTCCCGGACCGGACGACCGGGCGATGCGCGAACTCCACATCGCCTGGGCCGACAGCCTGACGGGGCCTTGGACGCCGCATTCGACCAATCCGGTGCTGAGCGGTTTTCAGACCTCGCGGCCGGGCGGCTCGGCGTTCGTCCGTGACGGCGCGCTTCATCTGCCGGTGCAGGACTGCGCTGTGACCTATGGGGCGGCCATCAATCTGCTGCGGATCGATGTGTTGTCGCCGGACGCATTTTCGGCGGTGGTTGTGAGACGGTTCGAGCCGGGCCATCTGCTGGACGGCTACGGCGACGGCTTGCACACCCTGTCCGGTCACCGCGACGTTACCTTCATCGACGTGAAGGGCATCCGCCGGTCGTCGGCGGAGCCCTGGCTGAAGGCCGGGTTCAAGGCGCGTCGGCTGCTGGGCCTGAACGGGCCGCGCGGTCGCCGCGCCACCGGCGCCGCCGTCCACCCCAAGATTTTCGAGACCGCTTCCGTTCGGAAGGAAGGCTAGACCATGCGTATCGCCGTCGTTCTGCCGCGTGGGTGCACCTTCTGTCCGGACAAGACCAACTCCATGGAGACGGTGGTGCGCACCCTGTCGGCGCACAGCCGTTTGAACCGGCTGGTGACGCTGATCGCCGATGCCGGCGGCCCGACGTCGTCCGGCGTGCAGATGGTGACGGTGCCGGCCGGACTGGGCCGCAAGGCGCGAAATGCGGCGGTGGTTGACGTTCTGAAGAAACTGTCGCCGGACATCGTGGAATATCATCAACAGCTGAAGGCGGCCTCGGAGCTGGCGAGACAACTGCCTGACGCGATCCACGTTCTTTATCGCCACACGCGGATCAAGCCGTCGCGCAACCTGATCGAACGTCTGCGATACGGTCGACGCCTCGCGCGATTCGACCGGCTGGTGTTCGTCAGCCGGGCGGCGGGTGAAGAGTTCGCAACGGATTATCCGCGTCTGGCCGGGCGTGTTTCGTCGGTCTGCAATCCGATCGAAAGCGACGCCTGGCGCGCATCGCCCGAGCAGCGCGAGAACCTGATCCTGTTTTCGGGCCGGGCGATGAAGGACAAGGGGCTGGATCTGTTCTGCGCAGCCCTGGCCGAGACGTTGGATCGTCATACCGACTGGCGCGGCGCACTGATGCTGGGCGACTGGGACAAGCATCAGGATTGGGCCGCGCCGCAGGTGCAGATGCTTGAGCGGTTCGGCGATCGGGTCGAAATCCACAAGTCGGCGTCGCTGGACGCGGTGCTAACGATGACGCAGCGCGCCGCCATCGCGGTCACGCCGTCGCGGGTGCGCGAGGCCCTGGGACTGGCCGCGCTGGAGGCCCATGCGGCGGGCGCGGCGCTGATCTCGTCGGGACGCGGCGGCCTGCGCGAAGCCAGCGGCGAATATGCGCTTTATGTTGACGTCGAGGAGGCCGGGTCGCTGACAAGCGCCATGATGCGTCTGGTCGAAAACCCGGATGAACGTCTGGCCCTGGCGCGTGGCGGGCAGGCCTATGTCGAGCGGGTGCATTCGCCGGCCGCGCGCGCCGCCGAGCTGGACGCCTTGCGCGAGGCCTTGGTCGAAAAGGCATTCGTCACGCCGAAGCCGACGCTGCGGAGGCGTCCTCTGTTTGGGCCGGCGGCGTCGCTGACCCGGCTTCAGGGCTAGGCTTCAGCCCCTTCGGATCAGGCTGTCGTAGACGTGGGTGACGGCGTCGAAGCGCACGCGCGTCGGCTGGTCGCCCAGGGGCGCGGCATGGAAGTCGGCGTTAGTCAAACCGGCGGCGACGGGATCGGCGATCTTGTCGGTGTTCCAGCCCAGCAGCAGGCGGCCGCCCGAGCGGAGGATGGCCGCCAGAGCCTTCAAGGCGCGCTGCTGCTGGTCGGGACTGTCGACGCCATAACCCAGCACGCCGTTGCAGACGACGGCGTCGAAGGTCAGGTCCGAGAACAGCCGATCCGCCTCGCATATGTCGCCGGTGCGGTGGCGACCTTCGCGGCCCCAGCGTGCGGCCGCCGGATCGATGTCGGTGGTCCAGACCTCGCCGCCCTGCGCCTCCAGCAAGGCGTAGTCGTCCAGAGTATACTCGCGGCAACCGACCCACAGGATGCGCCCGCCGTCGGCCGCCAACGCTGGAACATAGCTGTCGGCCATCACCTGTCGGTCGGGCAGGGCGCGGATTCGCGCCGCCTTGGCGGACCGTCGCCTGCGGTCGGCGTCCTTGCCAAAGATCAGACCCCTGACGAGCGTTCCCAGACCCACGTGCTTCCCCTTGGACTGTTCGATACGGTTGTTATCGAGGGGGCGGCGATCTGTCTCGCGCTTTTCCGGGCGTTTCGGGTCGCCGGGCTTTGATGTGGCGAAACGACCGCCTACTGACGGCGCATGATCCAGGACGCTCCTCCCCCCGTCACGCCCACCGCCTTGCCCGAGATCGTCGTCACCGCCGCGCGTCTGCCGCCGGCGGCGGCGGACGCCGCGTTTTCTGTTGTGAGGATCGATGAGGCGGTGCTGTCCCGGTCGTCGCGTCTGGACGAGGCATTGCGATCCGTGCCGGCGGTGTCGCTGTTTCGACGCACCAGCAGCGCGGCGGCCAATCCGACGACGCAAGGGATTTCGCTGAGGGCCATCGCGCCGTCTGGGGCAGGACGGACGCTAGTGATGCTGGATGGCGTGCCGCTGAACGATCCGTTCGGGGGCTGGGTCATCTGGTCCCAGGCGACGCCGGAATCTCTGGAGAGCCTGGATGTGATCCGGGGGGCGGGCTCGGGCCCCTATGGCGCGGGCGCGCTGACGGGCACGATCACCCTGCGTGAACGCGGGAAAGGCGGCGCGCTGGATGTGTCCGCGTCCGAGCGCGGCGGCTTGCGGGTGGCGGGCTCCGGCTCCACCCGACTGGGACCTTTGGCGGTGACGTTGAGCGGCTTGCGCGAAGTCAGCGACGGCTATGTGCCCGTGCGCGGGCCGGCGGCAGGCGCGGCGGACACGCCGCTGGATCTCGACAGCCGAAGTGCAGCGCTGCGCGTCGATACGGCCTTGGGACAGGCGAACCTGTCCGTCAGGGCGGCGACCTGGGAGGAGGATCGCGGATCGGGGCTGGCCGGAACGCGCGCCAACGCCAGCGGGCACAGCCTGAGCGCCACGGCGGCGCAGACGCCGATGGCCGACGGCTATGGCTGGCGGCTGCAGGCATGGCGGATCGACAGCAATCTGGCCAACAGTTCGGCCTCGGTGTCGGCCGACCGCTCGACCACGACGCCGGCCAACGATCAGTTCAAGACGCCCGCGACGGGATGGGGGCTGAATGCGGCGCTGCGCCGTCGAATGACGGAGTTCGCGGGCGGACGGCTGGAGTGGGAGCTTGGCGCGGATGCGCGCTTCAACGACGGCGAGACCAACGAACTCTTCAGCAATCCAACGGGCGCGGGTTTCACCCGTATTCGGCGTGCGGGCGGGGAGACGGCGGTGGCCGGGGCCTATGTCGATGCGTCCTGGACCGCGGCCGACTGGCTGGTGGCCGGCGGACTGCGGGTGGATCGCTGGGAGAATATGGGGGGATTCCGTAAGGAGAACACGCTGGCGACCGGCGCGGTCCTGCTGAACGAAAGTGATCCGGATCGGTCGGGCGAGGTGGTCAGCGCGCGTCTGGCCGTGCGGCGTGATCTGGGCGGCGGCTATGCGGCGCGGGCGGCGGCCTATTCCGGGTTTAGGCCCGCCACGTTGAACGAACTGCATCGGCCATTCCGCGTCGGCAACGACATCACCGAGGCCAACGCCGCCCTGACGCCGGAAACGCTGCAGGGCGTGGAGACGGGATTGGCCTTCGACCGCGAGGGCGTGCGTTGGGGCGCGTCTGTGTTCTGGAACCAGATCGAGGACGCCATCGTCAATGTGACGCTCGGGTCCGGGCCGGCGACCTTCCCGCGCGCCGGGTTCGTGCCGGCGGGCGGCGTGCTGCGCCAGCGTCAGAACGCCGGGACCATCGACGCCTGGGGCGTGGAACTGACGGGGGCGCTGGACCTGTCGTCAGCCGTGTCGCTGAACGCCGCTGCGTCCTGGACCGACGCCGAGATCGACGGCGGATCGTCCGCCGCACAGCTGACCGGCTTGCGCCCCGCACAGGCGCCGGAATGGAGCGCGACGGCCGGGCTGGATTGGCGCGCGACCGATCGACTGACCCTGGCTCTGGCCGCACGTTATGAATCGAGCCGGTTCGATGACGACCTGAACAGCCGGGTGCTGGACGCCGCCGTGACGCTGGATGCGCGAGGGGAGTGGGCCTTCACGCGGAGCGCGACTCTTTGGGTGGCGGCGGACAATCTGTTCGACGAGGATGTCGAGGTGTCGGAGACGGGCACGGGCGTCGCCGGATACGGCCCGCCGCGAACGATCAGCCTCGGTCTGCGGTTGAGCTATTGAGGGCGCTGACCGACGGTCTTGTCGACCAGGTTTTTGCGCGACGCACAGATTTCGTCCGCCTGACGGGTGAAAATGACCTTCAATGCTGTTGCGCGAGGCCGCTGGCGCGCTAAGCGCTAAAGGCGGTCGATCCACGGCCGCAGATCCCAACGACGAGCCTGTCATGTCCGAAGAATTCTACCGCATGAAGCGGTTGCCGCCCTATGTCATCGCCGAGACCAATGCGATGCGCGCGGCGGCCCGTGCGGCGGGCGAGGACGTGATCGACTTGGGCATGGGCAACCCGGACCTGCCGCCGCCGCAGCATGTGATCGACAAGCTGATCGAGGTGGCCAGGAAGCCCGACGCCCACGGCTATTCGGCGTCACGCGGCATCCCCGGCCTGCGCCGCGCCCAGGCCAACTATTACGGCCGCCGCTTCGGCGTCGATGTGGATCCCGAGACCGAGGTGATCGTCACCATGGGCTCCAAGGAGGGGTTGGCCAGCCTGGCCACCGCCATCACCGAGCCGGGCGACGTGATCCTAGCGCCTAATCCGTCCTATCCGATCCACACCTTCGGCTTCATCATCGCCGGCGCCGCGATCCGCAGCGTGCCGACCACGCCGGACGAGAAATATTTCGAGGCGCTGGAGCGGGCCATGGCCTTCACCGTGCCGCGGCCCAAGATTCTGGTGATGAACTATCCATCGAACCCGACGGCGGAGACGGTCGATCTGGCCTTCTATGAACGCGTCGTGGACTTCGCCAAGGCGAACGATCTGTGGATCATCAGCGATCTGGCCTATTCGGAACTCTATTACGACGGCAAGCCGACGGTCTCGATCCTGCAGGTTCCGGGCGCCAAGGACGTGGCGATCGAGTTCACCTCCCTGTCCAAGACCTACAGCATGGCGGGCTGGCGCATGGGGTTTGCGGTCGGCAACAAGACGCTGATCGCGGCGATGACGCGGGTGAAATCCTACCTCGACTACGGCGCCTTCACGCCGATCCAGGCGGCGGCGTGCGCCGCGCTGAACGGGCCGCAGGACATCGTCGAGCAGAACCGCAAACTCTATCACCGCCGGCGCGATGTGCTGGTCGAGAGTTTCGGCCGCGCGGGCTGGGACATTCCCAAGCCGGCCGCTTCCATGTTCGCCTGGGCGCCCTTGCCGCCGGCGCTGAAGCATTTGGGCAGTCTGGAGTTTTCCAAGCAGTTGCTGACCCACGCCAAGGTCGCGGTGGCGGCGGGCGTCGGCTATGGCGAGAACGGCGAGGGCTTCGTGCGCATCGCCATGGTCGAGAACGAACAGCGCATCCGCCAGGCCGCGCGCAACATCAAATCCTATCTGAAATCGCAGGGCGTCAATGTGCCGCCCAGCCGGGAAGACTGACTATGCCGTCTGGACTGATCGCGCTGCTGGACGACGTCGCCGGCATCGCAAAGCTGGCGGCCGCGTCGCTGGATGACGTGGGAGCGGCGGCCGGCAAGGCCTCGACCAAGGCCGCCGGCGTGGTGGTGGACGATGCGGCGGTGACGCCGCGCTATGTAATGGGCCTGTCGCCCAGCCGCGAGCTGCCGATCATCAGCAAGATCGCGCTCGGGTCGTTTCGCAACAAGCTGATCTTCATCCTGCCGGTGGCCCTGGTGCTCAGCGCCTTCGCGCCTTGGGCCATCACCCCGATCCTGATGTGCGGCGGGACCTATCTGTGTTTCGAGGGGGCGGAAAAGCTGCTGGAGGCGATGGGGCATGGCGGGCACGAGGATGCCGCGCCGGTCGCGCGCGATGCGGCGGCGCTGGAGAAGACGACGGTGTCGGGCGCGGTGCGCACCGATTTGATCCTGTCGGCCGAGATCATGGCCATCGCCCTGGCCGATGTGGCGGCGCAGCCGATCCTGACCCAGGCCGCCGTGCTGGCTGTGGTCGGCATCGCCATGACCGTCGTCGTCTATGGCGCGGTCGGCCTGATCGTGAAGATGGACGACATCGGTCTGAGCCTGGCCAAGCGTGACAACGGTGGTGTTCGCGCCTTGGGGCGGGGTCTGGTCAGGGGCATGCCGATGGTGATGAGCGCACTGTCCGTGATCGGCACGGGGGCCATGCTGTGGGTCGGCGGCGGCATTCTGCTGCATGGTTCCCATACTCTGGGGCTGCACTGGCCGGCGGTACCGGTCGAGCATCTGTCGCATGCCGTCGGCGAACTGTTCGGGCCGTTGGCCGGCGTGATGAGCTGGCTGACGACGGCGGTGGCCTCGGCCGTGATCGGGCTGATCGTCGGCGGGGTGGTGGTGCTAGTCCTGCATCAGGTCGCGCGCCTGCGGTCCAAGGAATCGCACTAGGAGCGAGCCGAGCTGTCACGCGGGCGCCATCCGCAACAGCTAGAGGCCGCACGGCTGTTGTTGGAGTTGTTCATGTCCCTGTCGCGTCACGTCGCCGCCGCGTGTCTGACCGCCTTGTCGATCGCGGGCGCCGCCTGTGCGGGCGCGCCGGTCACCCGGCCGCCGGTTCAGGCCGCCGCGCCTCAGACATCGGCTGCGGCCCTGACGCCGCCCAAATTGATCGTGACCATCGTGGTCGATCAGTTCAGCGCCAACCTCTTCAACCAGTATCGCAGCCGCTACAGCGGCGGCCTGCGCCGGTTGGCCGACCAGGGGCTGGTGTCCATCAACGGCTATCAGACCCACGGTCTGACCGAGACCTGCCCGGGCCATTCCACCGTTCTGACCGGCATGCACCCGGCCGAGACCGGCATTCCCGCCAACGACTGGATCGACGCCAAGACCGGCAAGGAGGTCTATTGCCTGGCCGCGCCGCAGAACCATCTGGCGCACGGGCGCGACGATACCGACAACGGGCCGGTGGGCCCGGACCAGTTGCGCGCGACGACGCTGGGCGACTGGCTGAAGGCCGTCAGCCCGGACAGCAAGGTGATGGCGGTGTCGGGCAAGGATCGCGGGGCGATCAATCTGGCCGGTCATCAGGGGCAGGCCTTCTGGTTCACCGACGGGTTTGGACTGACGACCTATGTCGAGCCGGGTCAGACGGCTGAGGCGAAGCTGGCGCCGGTCGCGGCGTTCAACCGCGACTTCAACGCCTGGACGGCGGCGACGCCGACAGCCTGGGACTATCAGAACGCGGACTGCCGGGCGCTGGCGGGCGACTGGACCATTCGCGGCCAGACCTTCCATTCGGTGCTGCCGCCGGCGGGGCTGAAGTTCGACACCTCGCCATTGCTGGACGAGCAGACGCTGAAGGCGGCGGAATATCTGCTGGACAGCCAGAAGCTGGGGCAGGGGACGGCGACCGACATGCTGGGCGTCAGCCTGTCGGCCACCGACCGGATCGGCCATATGTACGGCACCCAGGGGCCGGAGATGTGCGAGCAGATGCACCGGCTGGATGCGGCGCTGGGCGCCTTCCTGGACAAGCTGGCCCAGGTTCCGGGCGGCGCGCTGGTGGTCTTGACGGCCGACCACGGCGGTTCGGACTTCGTCGAGCGACTGCACGAGCATGGCTATCCGCAGGCGCACCGCGCCGACACCGATGCAATCAAGGGCGTCAACGCCGCGCTGAAGGCGCGCTTCAATCTTGACGCCGATCCGCTGCAGTCCGGCGGAAGCGGCTGGATGGTCGCCGATGCGGATCACAAGTCGCTGCCCGATCCGTTGCGGACACAGGTGGCGGAGGCGGCGGTCGAGATGCTGCGCGCCCTGCCGGACGTGGCCTTCGCCGAGACGCGCGACCGGCTGCTGGCCGAGCCTCTGCCGGACAGCCGTCAGCCCGAGATGATGACGGTGCGCGAGCGGATGCGACTGTCTACGGTCGCCGAGCGATCGCCCGACATCCAGTTCGCCTGGACCCAGAACACTACCTCAGGCGGCCGCGTCGGCTCGACCCTGGCCGGACACGGCACGCCGTGGGAATACGACCGTCGCGTGCCGATCATCTTCTGGTGGCCGGGCGCGAAGGCCGAGGAGCGGTTCCTGCCGATCCGGACCGTCGATATCGCCCCGACTCTGGCCCATGTGATCGGCGTCGCCGCGCCCCAGGTCGAGGGCCGCTGCATCGATCTGAACGGGTTTGCCGTGGCGGCTTGCGGGGCGGCGGCCAGATAAACTCCTGTTTCCGGCCGTCAACTCATGTTTCCTGAGGGGAAGGCGGCCTTACGCAGCGGGGGTTTCGTTGGCAGAAGAGGGCGAAATCGCCCAGGCGGCCCCGTTTTGCCGTCCGAGAGAGCCAACAGGAAACGTCATGAACCGAGCCCGTCGCGCGCGCATCGTCGCCACCCTGGGACCCGCCAGCCGTGCGCCCAGCACCGTCAAGGCGCTGGCCCAGGCGGGGGTGGACGTGTTCCGCCTGAACTTCAGCCACGGGTCGCATGAGGATCACGCCGCCGCGTTGAAGGCGGTGCGCGGCGCCGAAATGGCGTTGCAGCGTCCGCTGGGCGTGCTGGCCGACCTTCAAGGGCCGAAGCTGCGTCTGGGCCGGTTCAAGGACGTCGAGATTTCGGTCAAGCCGGGCCACACCATGCGTTTCGACTTGGACCCGACGCCCGGCGACGAGACGCGGGTGCAGATGCCGCATCCCGAAATCTTCAAGGCGCTGCGCAAGGGCATGCTGCTGTTGCTGGACGACGGACGGGTGCGGCTGCGTGTGGGTGAGCGGACCGACGAGTGGGCGGATGTGACGGTCGAGAGCGGCTCGAAGCTGTCGGACCGCAAGGGCGTGGCGGTGCCGGAGGCGGTGATCCCGGTTTCGGCCCTGACGCCGAAGGACCGTGAGGATCTGGCCTTCGCCCTGCGGATGGGCGTGGACTGGGTAGCGCTCAGCTTCGTTCAGAAGCCCGAGGACATGGCCGAGCTGAAGCGGATCGTGAACGGGCAGGCGGCCTGCCTCGCCAAGATCGAAAAGCCGGCGGCCCTGGCCGATTTGGAAGCCATTCTGGATTATTGTGACGGGGTGATGGTGGCGCGCGGCGATCTGGGCGTCGAGCTGGATCCCGAGGATGTGCCGGTGGCGCAGAAACAGATCGTGCGCGCGGCCCGCAATCGCGGCGTGCCGGTGATCGTGGCCACCCAGATGCTGGAATCCATGACCAGCGCCCCGGCCCCGACCCGCGCCGAGGCGACCGATGTGGCCAATGCGGTCTATGAGGGCGCGGACGCCCTGATGCTGTCGGCCGAGACGGCGTCGGGCGACTATCCGCTGGAGTCCGTCGGCATCATGAGCCGGATCATCGAGCGGGTCGAACGCGATCCGATGTGGCCCAGCCTGATGGGCGCCGAACACGCCGGCATGGACGAGCATGACGTGGACGCCCTGGTCGGGGCGGCGCGGATGGCGGCGAATGCGCCCTCGACCGGCTGTCTGGTGGTGTTCACGACCCTGGGCGGCACGGCGCGGCGGATGGCGCGTGAGCGGCCGCTGAAGCCGATCCTAGTGCTGACGCCCAATCCCAACACCGCGCGCCGACTGGCCTTGGTCTGGGGGCTGGAGCCGCGTCTGGGCGAGCAGCCGGACTCGCTGGAGGCCGTCACGGACGACGCCGTCAACAGCGCGGTGAAATATGGTCTGGCCGAGCCGGGCCAGCGCATCCTGATCCTGGCGGGCACGCCGTTCGGAGCGCCCGGTGCGGCCAACCTGCTGCGACTGGCCCACGCGCCTGCGGCGACGTCGAAGGGCCGCAAGAAGAGCTAGAAAGCGATCTCGCGACGCTCCGCCGCGCTGCGCAGACCGGCGTCGAGGATGCGCATGACGGTCAGGGCCTGATCGGCGGGCACCGGCGGCGGTCCCTCGCCGAGGATCGCATCGCGCATGGCGGCGTAGAAGGCGGGATAGTCGCCGCGCTCGGGCGTCGGCGTGGTGCGGACGGTGTCGCCGTCGATCTGTTTCGTCAGCACGCCGGGCGAAGGATCGACGCCCCAGTCGGGATCGCCGGGACGCAGGCCGGCCTTGGACTGCCCTTCCTGAGCGTCGAGGCCGTGTTTGATGAAGCTGCCGCCCGTGCCGTGGACGGCGTAGCGGAGGCTGGCCTCGGCGGCGAGGTGACTCATGTTCAGGATGACGCGCAGCCGGCCATAACGCAGCAGAACGTGGGCGTAGTCGATGGCCGTGGCGCCGACACGCTGGGCCTGAAGGTCGGCATAGATGGCCAGCGGAGCGCCGAACAACTGCACCGCCTGGTCGATCAGGTGCGGGCCCAGGTCGGCCCAGACCCCGCCGTCGCGCTTGTCCTTCCAACGGTCCGTGACGGTCGGACGAAAGCGATCGTAGTGGCTTTCGAACACGGCTACGTCGCCCAGTTCGCCACAGTCGATCAGGCGGCGCAGAGTCAGGAAGTCGGCGTCCCAGCGGCGGTTCTGGAAGACGCTGAACACGCCAGGCGATGCGGCCGCGACGGCGGCGACCGCCTCGGCGTCAGCCAGAGTGGCGGCGAAGGGTTTGTCCACCACCACCGACTTGCCGGCCCTCAGCGCGGCGATCGACTGTTCGGCGTGCAGGGCGTCGGGGGTGGCGACGACGATCAGGCCGATGTCGCCGCGGGCGATGGCTGTGTCCAGATCGGGCAGGACCTCGACCTCCGGCAGGTCGGCGTGGACCGCTTCAGGGCGGGACGAGACGACAGCGGTCAATGTCAGGCCGGGCGTCGCCTTGATCAGCGGGGCGTGGAAGGTCTGGCCCGCCAGGCCGTAGCCGGCGACGGCGACGCCGATAGGTGCATGAGAGGTCATGCCCCGATTAATAGCGGTCGGGGCGCGGGCCATCCAGCACATAGGGCACCACGCCGCGCTCGTTCTCCGGCACGTGCAGGGTCCGGTCCAGGGGCGGGAAGGCGCGCTGGGTGCAGTCGGTGCGCTCGCAGATGCGGCAGCTGACGCCGATCCGCGCGGCCGGGCCGTTCAGATCGAGCCCGGCGGCATAGACCAGGGCGCCCGCATGTTCGACCTCGCATCCCAGGGACAGGGCGTAGCGGCGGTCGTTGGCGAGATAGGAGCCGCTGGGCTTGGACACGCTGCGGGCGATGGAGATGTAGCGCGAGCCGTCCGGCATCTCGGCCAACTGCACCCCGATCCGGTCCGGCGCCGCGAAGGCTTCGTGGACGTTCCACAGCGGGCAGGCGCCGCCGAAGCGGGCGAACTGGAAGCGGGTGGCGCTGTGGCGCTTGGTGATGTTGCCGGCCATGTCCACGCGGGCGAAATAGAAGGGCACGCCGCGCCAGCCGGGCCGTTGCAGGGTCGAAAGCCGGTGGCAGACCTGTTCGAAACTGACCTGGAAACGGGTGCGCAGCCGGTCGATGTCGTGCTTCTCCTCGCGCGCGGCCTCCAGGAAGGCGCGATAGGGCAAGAGCAACGCGCCGGCCGCATAATTGGCCAAGCCGACCCGGGCGACGTCCCGCGCGGCGTCAGTGCGGAACGCGGCCTGATCCAGTTCGGCTTCGATCGAATCGCGGAAGGACAGCAGGGCCAGCTGGTGCGCCAGCTGGAACGACCGCGTCGCGCCGGGCTGCCAGGCGTCCAGCGTCAGGACGCGGCTGGCGGGATCGTAGCGACGCAGCGCCTCCTGACCGGCGACATAGGCGACGCGAACGCCGTGCGCCTGGCTCAGCGCAGACTCCAGCGCCCGCTCGATCTGGCCGTCCTGAACCAGGGTCGCCGCCAGCGCCTCGGCCGCGGTGTCCAGCGCGTCGATATAGTTGTCGCGATAGTGGAAGAAGTCGCGCACCTCTTCGTAGGGCAACAGAGCGACGCTGGCGCCGTGTTCGTCCCGGCCCAGGGTGTCGTCCAGCGCCTTCACCCGCTCGTCCAGGCGGCGGAAAGTCTGGTGCAGGGCCAGAAACTGGCGGGCCAGGCGCGGGGTGTTGGCGACGGCCTGTTTCAGTTCTGCGGCCGTGGGCGGCTCTGCTTCCCCGGCGATATCGGTGGTGGCTTCGCGCAGGTCGGCGATCAGGCGGGCGTCGCCTTCCAGGTCAAACAGACTGGCGTCCACGTGAAAGGCGCGGGTCAGGGCGATCAGGACGCGGGCGGTCGCCGGGCGCTGGTTGGTCTCGATCTGCGACAGATAGGACGGCGACAGGCCCAGCCGCTCGGCGCAGGCCTCCAGCGTCCAGCCGCGCGCCTCGCGCAGCTTTCGCAGCTTGGCGCCCAGGAAAAGCTTCTCAGCCATTCGCAACTTTGCAGATCATATCGCCATCCTTTGCAAGCCCGCGCAGTTCCACACTTTTTGCAAAGTTGCGTTTGCCATTTTGCGATGAAGGCGCCACGCGTTCTTTGAACGAGAGGCGAAGATCCATCATGACTCAAGCCATCCTTGAAGAACTGGAGCGCCGTCGCGCCGCCGCCAAACTGGGCGGTGGGGAAAAGCGTATCGCCGCCCAGCACGCCAAGGGCAAGCTGACGGCGCGCGAACGCATCGACGTGCTGCTGGACGAAGGCTCCTTCGAGGAGACCGACATGTTCGTCGAGCACCGCAGCCACGACTTCGGCATGCAGGACCAGCGTATCCCCGGCGACGGCGTGGTGACGGGGCGCGGCACCATCGGCGGGCGGCTGGTCTATGTCTTCTCCAAGGACTTTACGGTCTTCGGCGGGAGTCTCTCGGGCGCCCATGCGGCCAAGATCGTCAAGCTGCAGAAGATGGCCCTGACCACGGGCGCGCCGATCATCGGCCTGTTCGACGCCGGCGGGGCGCGGATCCAAGAGGGGGTCGAGAGCCTTGCCGGTTACGCCGACATCTTCCTGCAGAATACGCTCGCCAGCGGCGTCATTCCCCAGATCAGCGTGATCATGGGGCCGTGCGCGGGCGGCGACGTCTATTCGCCCGCCATCACCGACTTCATCTTCATGGTGAAGGACACGAGCTACATGTACGTGACCGGACCCGATGTGGTGAAGACCGTCACCAATGAGGTGGTCAGCCACGAGGACCTGGGCGGCGCCCGCGTCCACGCCGGCAAGTCGGGCGTGGCGGACGGGGCGTTCGAGAACGATCTGGAGGCCCTGTCGGAGGTGCGCCGCCTGATCGGTTTCCTGCCGCTGTCGAACCGCGAAAAGCCGCCGGTGCGCGAAAGCTATGACGAACCGGAGCGGGATGAGCCGTCGCTGGACACATTGATCCCGGCCAATCCGAACCAGCCCTATGACATGAAGGAACTGATCCTGAAGGTGGTGGACGAGGCCGACTTCTTCGAGATCGGGGCCGACTTCGCCAAGAACATCATCACCGGCTTCGGGCGTCTGGACGGCCAGACGGTCGGGATCGTCGCCAACCAGCCCCAGGTACTGGCGGGCGTGCTGGACATCGATTCAAGCCGCAAGGCCGCGCGGTTCGTGCGCTTCTGCGACGCCTTCGACATTCCGCTGGTGACCTTGGTGGATGTGCCGGGCTTCATGCCGGGGACCAAGCAGGAGTACGGCGCCCTGATCAAACACGGGGCCAAGCTGCTGTTCGCCTATGCCGAGGCGACGGTGCCGAAACTGACCCTGATCACGCGCAAGGCCTATGGCGGCGCCTATGATGTGATGAGTTCCAAACACCTGCGCGGCGACGTCAACTACGCCTGGCCCACCGCCGAGATCGCGGTCATGGGCGCCAAGGGGGCGGTCGAGATCATCTTCCGCAAGGAGGCCGGCGATCCCGAGGCCCTGGCCGCGCGCGAGGCGGAGTACAAGGACCGGTTCGCCAATCCGTTCGTGGCGGCGGGCCTGGGCTATATCGACGACGTCATCATGCCGCACGGTACGCGGCGGCGGCTGGTGAAGGCGCTGCGGACGCTGAAGAACAAGGTCCAGGAGAACCCCTGGAAGAAGCACGACAACATTCCGCTGTAGGCTCAGACATGTTCTCCAAAATCCTCATCGCCAACCGGGGCGAGATCGCGGTTCGGATCATCAAGACCTGCCGCAACATGGGCATCCAGACGGTGCAGGTCTATTCGGAGGCCGACGCTGGATCGCTGGCGGTCGAGATGGCCGACGAGGCGGTGCTGATCGGGCCAGCGCCGGCGGCGCAGTCGTATCTGCTGGCGGACAAGATCGTCGAGGCGGTGCGCCAGACGGGGGCGCAGGCCGTGCATCCGGGCTTTGGGTTCCTGAGCGAGAACGCCGGATTCGCGCGGCGGCTGAGGGACGAGGGGATCGCCTTCATCGGCCCGAACCCCGAGGCCATCGACGCCATGGGCGACAAGATCAGCTCCAAGAAGCTGGCGGCCGAGGCGGGCGTCTCGACCGTGCCGGGGCATATGGGGCTGATCGAGACGCCGGACGAGGCGGTCAGGATCGCCAACGAGATCGGCTATCCGATCATGATCAAGGCCTCGGCCGGCGGCGGCGGCAAGGGCATCCGGGTGGCCCATTCGGACGCCGACATGGCCGAGGGGTTTGCGGCGGTGAAGGCCGAGGCGCTGAACGCCTTCGGCGACGACCGGGTCTTCCTGGAGAAGTTCATCGTCGATCCGCGCCATATCGAGATCCAGGTGCTGGGCGACAAGCACGGCCATGTGGTCCATCTGTTCGAGCGCGAATGTTCGATCCAGCGCCGCAACCAGAAGGTCATTGAGGAGGCGCCCAGCCCCTTGCTTGACGAGGCCACCCGCGCCGCCATGGGGGCGCAGGCCGTCGCCCTGGCCCAGGCGGTGAACTATGACTCGGCCGGTACGGTCGAGTTCGTCGCGGGGCAAGACAAGAGCTTCTACTTCTTGGAGATGAACACCCGGCTGCAGGTCGAGCATCCGGTAACAGAGCTGATCACGGGCGTCGATCTGGTCGAGCAGATGATCCGTTCGGCCTGGGGCGAGACGCTGGCCTTCGAGCAGAAGGACCTGAAGATCGACGGCTGGGCCATCGAGAGCCGCATCTACGCCGAAGATCCCTATCGCGGCTTCCTGCCGTCCATCGGCCGGCTGGTTCGCTACGAGCAACCCGAAGAAGGCGATCAGGGGGACTATACGGTCAGAAACGATTCCGGCGTCCGCGAGGGCGACGAGATCAGCATGTTCTACGATCCCATGATCGCCAAATTGTGCGCCTGGGGCGAGACGCGCGAGGCGGCGGTCGAGGGCATGGCTCGCGCGCTGGAGGACACCCACCTGTCGGGCCTAGGCCACAATGTGCCCTTCCTGGCGGCGGTGATGGACCAGGACCGGTTCAAGTCGGGCAATCTGTCGACCAGCTACATCAAGGACGAGTTCCCGGACGGCTTCCACGGCCTGAAACCGACGCAGGACCAGGAGCGCATCCTGATCGCCTCGGCCCTAGCCATGCACGAGGTCATCGCCGAACAGGACGGCGATCCGTCGGACCGCACCGACTGGATCGTGATGATCGACAAGACCCCTCACGGCGTCGGGCTGTCTTATGACGAGGACGAGGAGATGATCCTGACCCTGACGGGCGGTGGCGAAATCCGCCTGTCGGACATCGACTGGCGGCCAGGTCTGGCCCAGTTCAAGGCCGATCTGGACGGCGAGCCCTTCACCGCCGAGGTCAAACGCGTCGCCGACGGCTTCGACATCCGCCACCGTGCGGCCAGGGCGCGGGTGCGGGTGCTGCGGCCCCACGTCGCCGAACTGTATGCGCGCCTGCCGGAGAAGGTCGCGGCGGACACCTCCAAGATGGTGCTGTCGCCGATGCCGGGTCTGGTGGTCTCGATCCCGGTGGTCGTGGGTCAGGAGGTCAAGACCGGCGAGACGGTGGCCATCATCGAGGCCATGAAGATGCAGAACATCCTGAAGGCCGAGCGCGACGGGGTTGTGAAGGCCGTCGGCGCCAAGGACGGCGATCCCGTGGCGGCGGACGACGTGCTGGTGGAGTTCGGGTGATGACGGGCTTTCCCGCGCCCACGCCGCTGGAATGGCGCGAGGCGGCCCAGAAGGCGCTGAAGGATCGGCCGATCGAGTCGCTGATGCATCTCGACGCCGATCAACTGGTGACGCGGCCGCTGTACGCAGGCGCGACGGGCGTGCAGCCGATCTTCGCCCCGCGTCCGTCCGACTCCGAAGGCCGGGCCTGGGATCTGCGGACGCTGGTGGAGGGCGACGATGCCGAGGCGGTCAACGCCGCCGTCCTGACCGATCTGGAGAACGGCGCGGCCTCGGTGGTGTTGAAGGGGCGGGTGCTGGCGGATTCCGCGCCCTTGGGCCGGGCGCTGGAAGGCGTGGCGCTGGAGTTGGCGCCCGTCGCGCTGGACGCCGGGATCGACGGGCCGGATGCAGCCAATGCCCTGGCGGTCGGCGCCAAGGGCTCTCCGCGCGCCAAGCTGCGATTTAATATGGACCCGGTCTCGGCCTTCGCTGAGGCGGGCGGGGCCCCGCGTTCGGTAGAAGAGCATCTGAGCCTGGCGGCCAATACAGCGGCGCGTCATGCGGGCACCTATCCCGATGCGACCTTTTTCCTGGCCAGCGGGCGCGTGGCGCACGAGGCGGGCGGATCGGCGGCGCAGGAGCTGGCCTTTGCGGCGTCCAGCGTCGTGGCCCATGCGAAGGCGGCGGTGGAGGCCGGGATGTCGGTCGAGGCGGCTTTGCGCGGCACGGTCGTCGGCCTGTCGGTCGATGCGGAATATTTCGACAGCCTGGCCAAGGTGCGGGCCATGCGGCTGATCTGGGCCAGCCTGACGAAGGCGTTCGACGTGGATGTTCCGGCGGTGATCGAAGCGCGCTCGTCGCGGCGGATGCTGTCGGCGCGCGATCCCTGGCCCAATCTGCTGCGGCTGACGGCGGCGGGCTTCGCCGGCGCGGTCGGTGGGGCGGACGTCGTGGTGCTGGATGGCTTCACCCGCGCCTCGGGGCGGGCTGACGCCTTTGCCAGGCGTCAGGCGCGCAATACGCAATTGGTGCTGATGGAGGAGGCCAATCTGGGCCGGGTCGACGATCCCGCCGCCGGCTCCTGGTATCTCGACGCCCGCACCCGCGACCTCGCCGAAGCCGGCTGGGCCGAGTTCCAGATGATCGAGGCCGAGCGCGGTCTGGTCGAGGCCCTGAAGGGCTCGGTCATTCAGCCGCGTATCGCCCGCGCCCGCGCGGTCCGCGAGGCCGC
Source organism: Brevundimonas sp. 374 (assembly GCF_900102995.1). Classification (NCBI taxonomy): domain Bacteria; kingdom Pseudomonadati; phylum Pseudomonadota; class Alphaproteobacteria; order Caulobacterales; family Caulobacteraceae; genus Brevundimonas; species Brevundimonas sp. 374. The sequence goes on from NZ_FNKT01000001.1 coordinate 49,550, forward strand.
GCTGACGAACGGCGCGGCGCAGATCATCGGCGTGACCAAATATGTCGATGCGGACGTGCGGCCGGCGCCGGTCGAGGCGGGCGATGAGACGGCTGTGGCGGTCGAGCGGGTGTGCGAGCCCCTGGCTCCGATCCGGTTCGCCGCGGCCTTCGAGGAGGCGGCTCAGTGAGCTTTCCAGACTTCAGCAAGATCGCCCTAAACCTTGATGCGACCGGGCAGGGGCCAACCCGCGCGCCGTGGCTGACGCCCGAGGGACTGACGGTCGAGACCGCGTATGGGTCCGAGGGCCTGGACGAGTTGGATCACCCGCATGGCCTGCCGGGGTTCGCACCGTTTGTGCGTGGGCCCTATCCGACGATGTATGCGGGCAATCCCTGGACGATCCGGCAATACGCCGGCTTCTCGACCGCCGAGGAGTCGAACGCCTTCTATCGCCGCAACCTCGCGGCCGGTCAGAAGGGGCTGAGCATCGCCTTCGATCTGGCGACCCACCGGGGCTATGACAGCGATCACCCGCGGGTGAAGGGCGACGTCGGCATGGCGGGCGTGGCCATCGACAGCATCTATGACATGCGCACCCTGTTCGACGGGATCCCGCTGGACCAGATGTCGGTGTCGATGACGATGAACGGGGCGGTGCTGCCGATCCTGGCCCTCTATGTCGTCGCGGCGGAAGAACAGGGCGTGCCGCACGCCAAGCTGACCGGAACCATTCAGAACGATATTCTGAAGGAGTTCATGGTCCGCAACACCTACATCTATCCGCCCGAACCCTCGATGCGGATCATCGCCGACATCTTCGCCTGGACGGCGCAGGAGACGCCGAAGTTCAACTCGATCTCGATCAGCGGCTATCATATGCAGGAGGCGGGAGCCTCGGCGGATATCGAGCTGGCCTATACGCTGGCGGACGGGATCGAATATCTGCGGGCGGGCGTCGCGGCGGGCATGCCCATCGACCGGTTCGCGCCGCGCCTCAGCTTCTTCTGGGCCATCGGCATGAACTATTTCATGGAGGTGGCCAAGATGCGCGCCGGCCGCCTGCTGTGGGCCGAGGCGGTGCGCAAGGAAGGCGGGGTCGATCCCAAGTCGCTGTCCTTACGCGCCCACTGCCAGACCTCGGGGTGGAGCCTCGCCGCGCAGGACGTGTTCAACAATGTGCCCCGCACCATGGTCGAGGCCATGGCGGCGGCGGGCGGCCAGACGCAGAGCCTGCACACCAATGCGCTGGACGAGGCCCTGGCTCTGCCCACCGACTTCTCGGCACGGATCGCGCGCAACACCCAGATCCTGTTGCAGCAGGAGACGGGGCTGACGCGGGTGATCGACCCCTGGGGCGGCAGCTTCTATGTCGAACGGCTGACCCACGAACTGGCCGAACGGGCGCGCGCCCATATGGCCGAGGTCGAGGCCTTGGGCGGCATGGCGAAGGCGATCGAAGCCGGCATCCCCAAGCTGCGGATCGAGGAGTCCGCCGCCAAGACCCAGGCCCGGATCGACACCGGCCAGCAGACGGTGGTGGGGGTGAACAAATATCTGAACCCTGTCGTCGACGACATTCCGATGCTGAAGGTCGACAATGCGGCGGTGCTGGCGGCCCAGATTGACAAGTTGAAGCGCCTGCGCGCCGAGCGAGATCAGGCGGCGACCGATGCGGCGCTGAACGCCCTGACCGAGGGCGCGCGCGGGAATGCCAACCTGCTGGAACTGGCGGTTCAGGCGGCCCGCGCCAAGGCGACGGTGGGCGAAATCTCCGACGCGCTGGAGGCCGCCTTCGGCCGCCACGTGGCGACGGTCCAGACCGTGTCGGGCGTATACGCCAAGGAGGCGGGGACCGACGCCCGCTTCGCCCGCGCCCGCGAGATGGTTGCGACCTTCGTCGAAAACGACGGCGGCCCACCGCGCATTCTGATCGCGAAGCTGGGCCAGGACGGGCACGACCGGGGCCAGAAGGTCGTCGCGACCGGATACGGCGATCTGGGCTTCGACGTCACGGCCGGCAGCCTGTTCCAGACGCCGGCCGAGGCGGCCAAGGATGCGGTGGAAAAGGGCGTTCACGCGGTCGGCGCATCATCGCTCGCGGCCGGGCATCTGACGCTGGTGCCCGAGTTGAAGGCCGAGTTGGAGAAACTGGGCCGGCCCGACATCATGATCGTGGTCGGCGGCGTGATCCCGCCGTCCGACGTCCAGCCCCTGCTCGATATGGGCGCAGCCGCCGTCTATCCGCCCGGTTCGGCCATCGCCGATACGGCGGTCGACCTGATCGAGAAGCTGAACCAGCGTCTGGGTTACGCCCAGCCGACCCCCGACAAGGACAAGTCATGATCGGCGCCCTGAACCACGTCGGCGTCGCCACGCCCTCCATCGCCGACTCGATCAAACTGTATCGCGATATCCTGGGCGCGACGAAGATCGGCGAGCCGTTTGACCTGCCGGCGCAGGGGGTGAAGGTCTGTTTCGTGGATACGCCGACGGCTCAGATCGAGCTGATCGAACCTTATGACGACACCAGTCCCATTGTCGGCTTCCTGGCCAAGAATCCCAAGGGCGGCCAGCATCACGTCTGTTTCGAGGTCGCCGACATCCACGCCGCCGTTGCCGAGATGCGCGCCAAGGGGGTGACGATCCTGGGCACAGGCGAGCCGCGCATCGGGGCGCACGGGACGCCGGTCGTCTTCCTGCATCCGCGTGACATGGGCGGCGTGTTGATCGAGCTGATGGAGACGCCAAAAGCGGGGCATTAAGCGGAGCCTTTGGTCAGGTTGGGCCGTTGAAGGCGAAACCAGAGGACATGACATGATGTCGCACCGCCTGACCGCATTCGTCGCCATAGCCGCCCTGACCGGCGCCGCAGCCTGCTCTCGCACCGAGCCCGAACAGCCCGCCGCCCCGGTCGAGCCAGCGGCCGCCCCTGCATCCGATGCGCCCTCGATCGGTTATGCCTGCGAAAGCGGCGCGACGCTTCAGGTCCAGTATATCGACAGCGACAACGCCAGGCTGACCCATCAGAACCAGACCTATGCCTTGCGTTCGGTGCAGGCCGCCAGCGGCGCGCGCTATGTCGGCGGCGGGGTGGAATGGTGGACGGCGACGCGTGACGGACAGGAGAGCGGCACGCTGAGCCGACTGGGGCCGGACGGCACGACCGGCGTCGCGGTGCTGGAGCGCTGCTCGCGGCCGATCCCCGGCGCTGAAATGACGCCCGGACCGCTGCCGGCGCCGGGTCAGACGCCGACCGAGGCGGCCGGTGGGGTCTTGCCCGCTGCGCTGCCCTGCAAGGGGCCGCAACTGACGCTGGCGGCGGGCGACGGGGATGCGGGCGCGGGAAATCGGGTCAGCAACTTCAGTCTTCAGAATATTGGAACCCAGGCCTGCAGCCTGACCGGCTATCCGACAGTGACCTTGCAAGACGCGCGCGGGCGCACCCTGTCGTCCATTCGCGCCGAACAGAGCCCAGGAAGCTATTTCCGCCAAGGCCAGGCCCCGACGCCGGTCCAGCTGGCGCCTCGCGCCAAGGCCTATTTCGAAATGGCCTGGAGCGTCGTGCCCAATGAAGCCATGCAAAAGACGTGTCCCGATGCGGCCACGATAAAGGTCACTGCGCCCAGTGATACCGCCGCCGTCAGCCTGCCGTTCTCGTTCAGTCCCTGCGGCGGCCGCATTCGTGTCAGTCCGATCCGGGCCGAGGCCAACCCGGCGCCGGCGACCTGAGGCGGGTGGAAACCGATCGAAAATCGGCGTAGGTCGCGGCCCATGACCCAGAGCTTCTACGACCGCGTCGCCGGCGAACTGTCCGAGATTGACGCCCAGGGCCTGACCAAGCCCGAACGCATCATCGCCTCGCGCCAGGGGCCGGTGATCCAGGTCGCCGGACGCGACGTGCTGAACTTCTGCGCCAACAACTATCTTGGCCTGGCCGGTGACGAGCGCGTGACCCAGGCCGGGATGGCGGCGCAAGCGAAGTGGGGCGCGGGCACCGCGTCCGTGCGCTTCATCTGCGGCACTTTGGAGATCCACAAGGAGCTGGAAGCGGCCATCGCCGCCTATCTTGGTTTCGAGGACGCCATCCTGTTCGCCGCCGCGTTCGACGCCAACGGCGGTCTGTTCGAGCCGCTGCTGGGCGAGAACGACGCTATCGTCTCCGACAGCCTGAACCACGCCTCGATCATCGACGGGGTGCGGCTGTGCAAGGCCAAACGCTATCGCTTCGCCAACTCCGACATGGACGAGCTCGAGAGCCGGCTGAAGGAGGCCCGTGCGGCCGGCGCCCGCGACATCATCATCGCCACCGACGGCGCCTTCTCGATGGACGGCTATATCGCCAAGCTGGATCAAATCCGGGCGCTGGCCGACAAATACGACGCCCTGATCATGGTGGACGACTGCCACGCGACCGGCTTCCTGGGCCCGCAAGGCAAGGGCTCGTTCGCCCACCATGGCGTCGAGGTGGATTTCGTCACTGGCACCTTCGGCAAGGCCTTGGGCGGCGCCATGGGCGGTTTCATCTGCGCGAAGAAGTCGGTGGTCGAACTGCTGAAACAGCGGGCGCGGCCCTATCTGTTCTCCAACGCCCTAGCGCCGGCTGTGTGCGGGTCCAGCCTGGAGGCGATCCGCATCGCACAAGGCGCCGAGGGCGATGCGTTGCGCACCCGCCTGTCGGCTAACGCCCATCGCTATCGCGGGGCCATGTCGGACGCGGGCTTCACCCTGCTGGACGGCGAGCATCCAATCATCCCTGTCATGCTGGGCGATGCCAAACTGGCGCAGGATTTCGCGGCGCGGGCGCTGGAGCTGGGCGTCTATGTGATCGGGTTCTCGTTCCCCGTCGTGCCGCGTGGCCAGGCCCGCATCCGCACACAGATGTCGGCGGCTCATACCTTCGACCAGATCGACCGGACGGTCGAAGTGTTCACCCAGGCGGGACGCGAGCTGGGCGTCATTTAGCCCTTTTCGCCCGCCATCGACGAAGACCAAGCGGCGAGGAGGCGTGGGGCCTCAGCTGCGGGTTTCGGGATGAACCCGGAGCCGTGATTTCAGGGAGTTGAGACTATGACCGACACGATGAAGGCCCTGGCCAAGACCGCGCCCGGCGTCGGCCTGGAACTGATCGACGCCCCGATCCCCGAGGCGGGACCGGAAGACGTGCTGATCCGGGTGCATCGCACCGCCGTCTGCGGCACCGACATCCACATCTGGAACTGGGACGAATGGTCCCAGAAGAACGTCCCGACCCCGATGATCACCGGCCACGAGTTCGCCGGCGAGATCGTCGCCATCGGCAAGGACGTCGATCGTCCGCTGAGGATCGGCCAGCGCGTCTCGGCCGAGGGCCACGTCATCGACCTGAACTCCGAAGCGGCCCGCGCCGGACATTTCCACCTGGACCCCAAGACGCGCGGCATTGGCGTGAACCGCCAGGGCGCCTTCGCCGAGTTCGTGGTGGCGCCGGCCTTCAACGTCATCGAACTGCCGGACGACGTCCCCTATGAGATCGGCTCGATCCTGGATCCGTTCGGTAATGCGGTGCACACGGCGCAGCAGTTCGACCTGCTGGGCGAGGACGTCCTGGTCACCGGCGCCGGCCCCATCGGCATGATGGCCGCCGCCGTGGCCCGTCATGCGGGGGCGCGCACCGTGGTCCTGACCGATATCAACGATTTCCGGCTGGAGCTGGCGCAGAAGGTGGCGCCGGGCGTGCGCACCGTGAACACCACCAAGGAAGACATCCACGACGTGATGAAGGAGCTGGGCCTGAAGGTCGGCTTCGACGTGGCGCTGGAGATGTCGGGTTCGCCCGTGGCCTTCAAACAGTGCGTCGATACCCTGATCATGGGCGGCGGCATGGCCATGCTGGGCATTCCGGGCAAGCCGATGGAGACGGACTGGGGCGCCATCATCCTGAAGGCCCTGACGATCAAGGGCGTCTATGGGCGCGAGATGTTCACGACCTGGCGCAAGATGCTGGGCCTGCTGAAGGCCGGGCTGGACCTGAGCCCGCTGATCACCCACCGCCTGGGTTACGCCGACTACCGCGAAGGCTTCGAAGCGATGAAGTCGGGCCAGTCGGGCAAGGTCGTGCTGGACTGGGACAAGGCCGCCTAAGAGACGAGTAACGCTGATCAGACAGCGAGCAACTGTTTGATCAGCGCCTTTTCGAACCCCTTGGTCTCCGCGCCCGGCAAGGCCTTGCCGATTTCACCGCTTTCGAACAGGGCGAAGACCTTGGGGTGGACGTAGGACGCGCGGCAGACGGTGGGGGTGTTGCCCAGCAGACCGGCGACGGCTTTCACGCATACGGTGATCTTTCGCCTGGCGTCGGTGGGCGAGGTCGGGGCCTCGGTCTCGCGCAGCGCCCGCGCTGCCGAGACGGTGCCGGCCCAGGTGCGGAAGTCCTTGGCCGAGAACTGCTCGCCCATCGCTTCGCGGATGTAGGCGTTCACGTCATCGGAATCGACCGGGCACAGCGTGCCGTCGGCCGCGCGGTATTTGAATAGTTGCTGGCCGGGCAGGCCTTCCAGCTGTCGCACGACCTTGGCCAGGCGGCGGTCCTTGACGCTGACGCTGTGATCCTTGCCGCTCTTGCCTCGAAACTCGAACGTCAGGGCCGCACCATCCACATCGATGTGGCGCTTGTGCAGGGTCGTCAGGCCGTAGCTGCGGTTCTGTTTGGCGTAGATGGAGTTGCCGACCCGGATCAGGGTGATCTCCAGCAGGCGCACGGCTGTCGCCAGCACCTTGTCGCGACAGACGCCGCGAAGGGCCAGGTCGTGTTCGACCTTCTCGCGCAGTTTCGGCAGGTTGCGCGAGAAGGCCGGCAGCTTGTCGAACTTGTTCTCGGAGCGGGCCGTGCTCCAGTCGTTGTGATAGCGATATTGTTTGCGGCCCTTCACGTCCCGGCCGGTGGCCTGGATATGGCCGTTGGCCTTGGGACAGATCCAGACGTCAGTCCAGGCAGGCGGAATGGCCAGGGCGCGGATGCGGGCCAGGGTCTTGGCGTCCGTCACGGTCTTGCCCTTGGCGTCGCGATACGACCAGCCCTTGCCGGCGCGGCGGCGGGTCAGGCCCGCGAACTCGTCGCTGCAATAGCTGAGGCCCTGGGGAACTTCGGCGGCGATGTCGAAGGCGTGCGATCCGTCGGCCATCACCCGTTCGCCTTTTCGAGGCGATCATGCAGCCGTTTGATCCAGCGCTCGGCGGGGTCGCCACCCCACAGCAGCCAGGCGATATAGCCGGCCGAAGGATCGGTGCGGCTGCCCCAGCCCTTGCCGTCCTTGTCCACGGTGTGGCGGGCGAAGTAGCTGTAGATGTCCTTGATGTCCTTGTCCGAGACGGGCTTCTGATCCGCCAACTGATGGGCGCGGCGTACGCCGACCTCGGTGCCCCCCCGGTCGTGCTTGTCGCGCAGGTCGAGACCGCGCTTGGCCTGGGTCGCGACCCCCTTGGGCGGCTTGCGTTGCGCGTCGGTGAGGGTGGTTTTGGCGGCCATCGCATCTTTCCGTACAAGGACTTAGACCGAACGCCGTGTCTGGCGCGCGAGTTCCGCTTGACCGCGCGGGCCGGGCGCGGGACGAGGCGGCATGAACTATCGCCACAGCTTTCACGCCGGAAACTTCGCCGACCTGGTCAAGCACGCCCTGGTGCTTTGGCTGGTGAAGGCGCGGCAGGCGTCTGGGCCGCTGACGGTCTTCGACACCCATGCTGGGGCGGGGCTGTACGATCTGTCGGGCGACGGCGCGCGGTCCAGGGAGGCCGAGGCCGGCGTGGCGCGGCTGATGTCCGCCGGGGGGCGGACGCCGCTGATGGACGCGCTGGCGGCCGAGGTCGCGGCGCTGAATCCCGACGGCGGGGCGCGGTTCTATCCGGGGTCGCCGTTGCTGATCGCGGACGCGCTGACGCCCGGCGGTCGGTATGTCGGGTTCGAGCTGAACCCGCCGGTGCGGGCCGTGCTGGCCGAGGCGCTGACGGGGCGAGCGAACGCCGAGGCGCGCGAGGGCGACGGCTATGCGGCGGTGGCGGGGGAGGCGGCGAAAGTGCGCGGGCCGCTGGTGCTGATCGACCCGCCGTTCGAAAAGCCCGATGACTATATCCGCTCGGCCGAGACCGCGATTTCGGTGGTGAAGCGCGATCCGACGGCGACGGTGGCGATCTGGACGCCGCTGAAGGATCTGGAGACCTTCGACGGCTTTATCCGGCGGCTGCAAGGCAAGGCGGGGCCGACCTTGGTCGCCGAGGCGCGGCTGAGGCCGCTGACCAATCCGATGAAGATGAACGGCTGCGCTTTGGTGGTGGTCAATCCGCCGGCGGGCGCGGAAGCGGCCGCGACCGAGATCTGCGGCTGGGTCGCGGGGGCGCTGGGCGAAGCCGGCGGACGGGCCGAGGTCTGGACCTTCTGACCGCAGTCACTAGGTTGATCGCATGACGCGCATCGCCATTCTGGAAACCGGACACCCGCCGGAGCATCTGAAGGACGATTTCGACGACTATCCCGCGCGGTTTCGGGCTCTGCTGGGCGAGGGCGTGCCGACGACGCGGTTTGACGTGCAGTCGGGGCATCTGCCCGAAGATCCGTCGGTCTTCCAAGGGGCCATCGTCACGGGGTCGGCGGCGGGGGTCTATGACGACCTGCCGTGGATCCCGCAGTTGATCGACTGGCTGCGGGCGGCGCGGGGGCGGACGCGGCTAGTCGGCATCTGTTTCGGGCATCAGGCGCTGGCCCATGCGTTCGGCGGCGTGGTCGAGAAATCGCCCAAGGGCTGGGGCGTGGGGCTGCACCGCTATGACGTGCGCGAGGATGCGCCGTGGATGCATCCACGGGCGCGGACGATCGCCATTCCCGTGTCGCATCAGGATCAGGTCGTCGCGGTTTCGGACGATGCGCGGGTGATCGCGTCCAGCGGCTTTACGCCCTACGCCGGCCTGGCCTGGGGCGACGATGCGATCTCGTTCCAGTGTCACCCGGAGTTTCAGCCGGACTATGCGGCGGCCCTGATCGAGGGACGGCGCGGGGCGCGCATCCCGCACGATGTGGCGGATCAGGCGATCGACAGTCTGAAGCGGCCCAACGACCGGGCCGTGCTGACCGCCTGGATCCGCGCCTTCCTGCTGCTGACCCCGCCGCCGGTCGAGGATGACGGCAGCGGGATCTAGAGCCCCAGCAGCCGGATCAGCGCCAGCGCTAGCACCACCAAGGCGCCCAGCGACAGGATGACGGCGGCGACGACGCGGCCGCCGGCCCGTGCAACCGCGCGAATGTCAGTCTGAAGGCCCAAGGCGGCCATGGCGACGACGGTCAGAAGGCCCGAGGCGGCGGCCATGGGCGCCAGCGCGGCCTGCGGGATCAGGTCAAACGAGCGCAGGCCGATCATGATCAGGAAGCCGATGATGAACCAGGGCAGCAGGCGCGACAGGCCGGGTTTTGCGGCGCCGGGCGCGCGCTCGCGGAAAATCAGCGACAGCGCGAGGATGACGGGACCCAGCATCAGCACTCGCACCAGCTTGACCACCGTGCCGGTTTGCGTGGCGAGGGCGCCGAAGGGCGCGGCGGCCGCCAGAACCTGCGGCACCGCATAGACTGTCAGACCGGCCAGGGCGCCGTATTGCAGGCCGTTCAGATGGATCAGGCCCCCCAGCAGGGGCAGGGCCAGAACCACGATCACGCCGAGCACGGCGGTGAAGGCGATGGAGGCGGCGACCTCTTTTCCATCGGCGTCGATGACGGGGGCGACGGCGGCGATGGCCGAGTTGCCGCAGATGGCGTTGCCGCAAGCGACCAGCAGGGCCATGCGCGGGTTCAGGCCCAGGGCGCGGCCGACGCCGAAACCGACGACGATGGCGAGCGCGACCAGGGCGAAGATGCCCAGGACGAAGCCGGCCCCTAACGACGACAGGGTGGCGGCGCTGACCGAGGCGCCGAGCAGCACCACCGCGACCTCCAGCAGGGTCTTGGCCGAGAAGTCGATCCCGGCCTTGAACCGCGCATCGGGCGTCCAGGCGGTGCGGACGGCGGCGCCCAGCAGGATGGCCAGCACCAGCGGCTCCAGCCACACATGGCCGATCACATCGCGCTCGATGCTGGTCAGGCCGATGGCGGCCAGAGTGACCAGCAGGCACAGCATGACGCCCGGCCGGATCGTGCGTCCGGACGCCGTCACCGACGCCAAAGTGGGCGTTTGGAAGGGGGCGGGCAGGGCGGCGGACTTCATCGTCAAGCGTGATGCGCCTGCCCTCGACGGCGGTCCAACGGATAGTTATGGTCGTTTCAATCCGACTTGGAGATCAATCGTGAACTTGGAACGCCTGCGTATCTTCGTCGCCGTCGCCGAGCGTGACCACGTGACGGCGGCGGCGAGGGCGCTGAACCTGACGCAGTCGGCCGTGTCGAACGCCATCGCTGCTCTCGAGGCCGAGCATGACGTGCGGCTGTTTGATCGGGTCGGGAGGGGCGTCGTGCTGAACGAGACCGGCCGCGCCTTCCTGCCTGAGGCCAAGGCGGTGCTGGCGCGGGCGGCGGCGGCCGAGGCGGCGCTGGCGGACATGAGCGCCCTGCGGCGCGGGCGGCTGGCGGTGTTCGCGAGCCAGACCATCGCCAGCTATTGGCTGCCGCGCCGATTGGTGGATTTCCATACGGCCTATCCCGGCGTCGAACTGGCCGTCGAGATCGGAAACACGCGCGAGGCGGCGCAGGCCGTGTTGAGCGGCGCTGCCGAGATCGGCCTGGTCGAGGGGGCCGTGGACGAGCCGGCCCTGTCGCAGGTTCAGGTGGGGTCGGATCGGCTGGCCGTGCTGGTGACGCCGGACCATCCGTGGGCGACGCGACGTCGGCTGGAGGCGAATGATCTGGCGGACCAGCCTTGGGTGTTGCGCGAAGTAGGCTCGGGCACGCGATCGACTCTGGAGGCAGCGGTGCGGGACATTGGGGTCGATCCCGCGACCCTGTCGGTGTCGATGACCCTGCCGTCGAACGAGGCCGTGCTGGCGGCGGCCGAGGCCGGGGCCGGGGCCACGGCGCTGTCGGAAAGCGTGGCCTATGCGTCGGTGGCCGCCGGACGGCTGGTGACGGCGCCCTTTACCCTGCCCGAGCGGCCGTTCCGCCTGTTACGACACCGCGAACGGTATCGCAGCCGCGCCGGCGACGTGTTTGTCGAGGCGATGGGCTAGGGCCACTTCACCACCGGCGGCATGGACGACAGGATCGAGTCGACGTTTCCGCCCGTCTTCAGCCCGAACATGGTGCCGCGGTCGTAGAGCAGGTTGAACTCGACGTAGCGGCCCCGCCGGATCAGCTGTTCCTCGCGCTCCTCGGCCGTCCAGGGCTCGGCCATGCGGGCGGCGACAATGCGCGGATAGACGTCCAGGAAGGCCAGGCCGATGTCGCGGGTGAAGGCGAAGTCGCGGTCATAGTCGCCGCTGTCGTGATGGTCATAGAAGACGCCGCCGGTGCCGCGCGGCTCCTTGCGGTGGGGCAGATAGAAATACTCGTCGCACCAGGCCTTGTATTTGGCGTGCCAGGTCGGGTCGTGGGCGTCGCAGGCGGCCTGCATGGCGGCGTGAAAGGCGACGGTGTCGGGGTGATCCTGACGACGATCCGCCATCAGCACCGGCGTCAGGTCGCCGCCGCCGCCGAACCAGCTCTTGGTCGTGGCGATGAAGCGCGTGTTCATGTGAACGGCCGGAATGCGCGGGCTGACGGGATGGCAGATCAGGCTGATCCCTGTCGCGAAGAAGCGCGGATCGACGTCGGCGCCGGGCACATTCTTGGCGTAGTCGGGGGGAAAGGCGCCATGCACGGTCGAGACGTGGACGCCGACCTTCTCGAACAGGCGGCCGTGCATCATGCCCATGACGCCGCCGCCGCCCTCTGGCCGCTCCCATGCCGTGCGGACGAAGCGACCGGGCTCGCCGGGGAACAGGTCGGCGGGGGCGGCATCCTCCAGCGCCTCGAAGGCGGCATGGATGCGGTCGCGCAGATGTTCGAACCAGGCGCGGGTCTCGACCTTCTTAAGGTCGAGCGGATCGGAGAAGACGGCGTCGCTCATGGCGCGCTTGAACCACGTCGCGGCCGCGGCGTCATCCGGACAGGTTGTCATAAGCAGAATCGCGGGCGCTAATGGCCGTCTGCCGTTTTCAGGAAGCCCGCCAATGATCCGCCGTCTCGTCACCGTCGCCGTCGCCTCGCTCGCGCTGGAAGGGGTGGCCCACGCTCAGGACGCCGATGAGGCGCGTGTGATGGAGATTTTGAAGACCACGCCGCTGATCGACGGGCACAACGACCTGCCGTGGGCGCTGCGACAGCAATATGGAAATGACGTTTACGCCGTTGATATGACGAAGAATCTGGCGGCGTCGACCAAACTGCATACCGATATCGCGCGCCTGCGGGCCGGGGGCGTGGGAGGGCAGTTCTGGTCCGTCTATGTGCCCGCCAGCCTGACGCCGCTGGAGGCGGTCGAGGAAACCTTTGAGCAGATCGACACGGCCAAGCGCATCATCGCGGCCTATCCCGACACCTTCGGCCTGGCGACCACGGCGGACGAGGTGGATGCGGTGTTCAGATCGGGCCGGTTCGCCAGCCTGATCGGGATGGAGGGCGGCTATTCGATCGACGATTCCCTGGCCCTGCTGCGGGAGTTCTATCGAGCCGGCGCGCGCTACATGACCCTGACCCACTCCAAGACCACGACCTGGGCCGACAGCGCGACGGACGCGCCGAAGTGGGGCGGGCTCAGCCCGTTCGGCGAGGCGGTGGTCAAGGAGATGAACCGGCTGGGCATGATGGTCGACCTGAGCCACGTCTCCGAGGAGACGATGCTGGACGCCATGCGCGTGTCCGATGCGCCGGTGATCTTCTCCCATTCGTCGGCGCGGGCAGTCACGGATCATCCGCGCAACGTGCCGGATCAGGTACTGCGGATGATGCCGCAGGACGGCGGCATCGTGATGATCAACCTGGCGCCCGGCTTCGTCTCCGAACGGGTGCGGGCCTGGAACGGCGCCAAGGCGGGCGAGGAGGCGCGGCTGAAGACGCTGAATCCCGGCGATCCCGGCGCGGTGGAGGCCGCGGTGACCGCCTGGACCGCCGCCAATCCGACGCCCCAGGCGACCCTGGCCGACGTGGTGGCGCATATTCAGCACGTGCGCGAAGTGGCGGGCATCGATCATGTCGGCCTGGGCGCCGACTTCGACGGCATCGGCAGCCTGCCGGAAGGCATAGGCGGGGTGGACGCCTATCCGCGAATCCTGGCCGCCCTGATGGCGGCGGGCTGGACCGAGGCCGACATCCGCAAGATCGCCGGCGAGAACCTGCTGCGGGTCATGCGGGCGGTCGAGACCGTCGCGGCGTCAAAGGCCGGCGAGCGGCCGTCGATGGCGCGGCTGGAGCCCGCTTCGAGTCAGAACTGACCGACGGCGCCCGTCTGGCGCAGGCCTTCCCACAGGGCGATTCCGGCGGTGACCGACAGGTTCAGCGAACGGGCGTCGGGCCTCAGCGGCACAACGACACGGGCGTCGGCGGCGGCGTGGACATAGTCGGGGGCGCCGGCGCTTTCCTTGCCGAACAGCAGAGTGTCGTCAGGCTGGAAGACGAAATCGGGCAGGGGCGTCGCGCCCTTGGTCGTCAACAGCACCAGACGCCCGGCCGCACGATCCGCCTGGAAGGCCTCCCAGTCGGCGTGGCGAGTCATGTGGGACAGCGGGCCGTAGTCGAGGGCGGCGCGCTTCATGGCGCGGTCGTCGAAACGGAAGCCCGTCGGCTCGATCACATGCAGATCGACGCCGAAACAGGCCGACAATCGGATGCAGGCTCCGACGTTCTGAGGAATGTCCGGTTGAAAAAGGGCGAGACGCATTCTAAGGCCTGACATACGCGCGGCGAGGGGGTTTGTCGCGGTCTGTTTGCGAGCGTTTCGCAAGAAACGTCAGCAGCTTGCGTCCAAACCGGCGCAAGTCACGGGCCGTCGGGGATTCCCGGCGTCTTTTGTTGGTTCGTGCCGTGGCTGGGGACGCCCTTGGGGGTCTTCTGCGGCGTTCGAGAGGTGGAAACGTGGCCGAATCGGTCGTGCATACGGAAGACGGTCACAGCCCTGAGGGCGGTGATCCCAATCGTCGGGACTTTATCTACATCGCGGCGGGCGCCGCAGCGGTCGGCGCGGGCGCCATGATCGCCTGGCCGCTGATCAATCAGATGAATCCGGCGGCCGATACGCTGGCGCTGGCGTCGATCGAGTTCGACCTGACCAAGGTTCAGGAAGGCCAGCAGGTCGTCATCAAATGGCAGGGCAAGCCGGTGTTCGTGCGCTATCGCACCCCGGCCGAGCTGCAGAAGGTCATCGCGGACGATCACGCCCCGGACCTGAAACAGCCCCAGACCGACGCCGAGCGCACCAAGCCGGGTCACGAGAAATATCTGGTCGTCATCGGTTCGTGCACGCACCTGGGCTGCGTGCCGACCTTCGGCGCGGGCGATTACGGCGGCTGGTTCTGCCCCTGCCACGGCTCGCACTACGACGCCTCCGGCCGCATTCGTAAGGGGCCGGCGCCTCTGAACCTGGTGGTGCCGGAATACGATTATCTGTCCGACACCCGCGTCAAGATCGGCTGAGGACCAAGGGGGAATCATGAGCGATCACGAGAGCACCTACGTCCCGAAGACGGGCGTCGAGAAGTGGCTGGACACCCGGCTGCCGATTATCCGTTTCGGCGCGGACTACATGTCCCTGCCGACGCCGCGGAACCTGAACTACTGGTGGACCTTCGGCGGCATCCTGGCCCTGTGCCTGATGACGCAGATCGTCACCGGCATCGTCCTGGCCATGCACTATACGCCGAACGTCGATCTGGCCTTCGCCTCGGTCGAGCGCATCATGCGCGACGTGAACGGCGGCTGGCTGATCCGCTATGTCCACGCCAACGGCGCGTCGATGTTCTTCATCGCCGTCTATCTGCACATGCTGCGCGGCCTATACTACGGCTCGTACAAGGCGCCGCGCGAGATGATCTGGATCATCGGCTGCGTGATCTTCTTCCTGATGATCGCCACCGCCTTCCTGGGCTACGTCCTGCCGTGGGGACAGATGTCGTTCTGGGGCGCGGAAGTCATCACCAACCTGATCGGCGCCATTCCGGTGCTGGGCGAGCCGATCCTGATCTGGCTGCGCGGCGGCCCGGCGATCGACAATGCGACGCTGAACCGCTTCTTCTCGCTGCACTATCTGCTGCCGTTCGCCATCCTGGGCTGCGTCGTGCTGCACCTTTGGGCGCTGCACTCGGCCGGTCAGAACAACCCGGTCGGCATCCTGATCCCGAAGGATCGCGAGAAGAAGGACACGCTGCCCTTCCACCCGTATTTCACGGTCAAGGACGGCTTTGCGATCATCCTGTTCCTGATCCTGTTCGCCATCTTCGTCTTCTATCAGCCGAACGCGCTGGGCCACGCCGACAACTACATCCCGGCCAACCCGCTGCAGACGCCGGCGCACATCGTGCCCGAGTGGTACATGCTGCCCTTCTACGCAATCCTGCGCGCCATCCCGGACAAGTTCGGCGGCGTGGTGGCGATGTTCAGCGCCATCGGCGTGCTGTTCGTCCTGCCTTGGCTGGATACGTCCAAGGTGCGCTCGATGCGCTATCGCCCGACGATGCGGACCTTCTTCATCATCTTCCTGGTGGTGGGCGTGGGCCTGGGCTGGTGCGGTGGTCAGCTGCCTGACGCGCCGGTGATCGGGTCGTTCAAGACCTTCACCCTGATCGACGGCGACCTGAACTCCTACCTGTGGCTGACGCGCGTCTTCACCCTGTACTACTTCGTCTTCTTCCTGATCATCATGCCGTTGGTCGGGTTGAAGGAGCAGCCGCTGCCGATCCCGGCGACGATCTCCGAGCCGGTCCTGACCGACGCCGGCGCCGTCGAGCACAAGGTCTGAAAATCATGACGATTGGAATGAAGACCGTGTCGTTCAAGACGATCATCACCTCGGCCGCCATCGCGCTGGGTCTGTTGAGCGCGGCCGCTCCCGCCATGGCGTCGGGCGCCGCCGCTCATCCCCGCTCGGGCGGGTTCAGCTTCGAGGGGCCTTTCGGCACCTATGACCAGGGCCAGCTGCAACGCGGCTACAAGGTCTATCACGAGGTCTGCTCGGCCTGTCACAGCATGAACCTGATGCACTATCGGAACCTGGGCGACCGTCATGGGCCGTTCTGGAATCCGAAGTATCCGAACCCTAACGACAACCCCGTCGTGAAGGCTCTGGCCAAGGAAGTGCAGGTCGGCGACATCGACAGCGAGACCGGCGAGCCGATCCAGCGCGACGCCACGCCGGCCGACAAGTTCCGCGCCCCTTATCCGAACGCCACGGCGGCGGCGGCGGGCAACGGCGGCGCAGCCCCGCCCGACCTTTCGGTCATGGCCAAGGCCCGCCACGACGGCGCGAACTACATCTACTCGTTGCTTTCGGGCTACAAGGCGGCCCCGGCCGGCCTGCAGATCCGCGACGGGCAGCACTACAACCCCTATATGGCCGGCGACCTGACGCCGTTCTGGACCGGCGATCACAAGCACGTTCCGCCGGGCGGCTTCATCGCCATGCCGCCGCCCCTCAAGGACGGCTTGGTCACCTATGACGACGGTTCGCCGCAAACGGTGGATCAATACGCCAAGGACGTCGCGGCCTTCATCGCCTGGACGTCCGAGCCGAAGATGGTCGAGCGCAAGCAGGCGGGCTTCGGCGTGATGATCTATCTGCTGCTGTTCGCCGGCATCACCTATGTCGCCTACCGCCGCATCTGGAAGGGCGTCGCCCACTAAGGCCATCGCCGCCGGATCAAAGTCGTAAGCCCGCCAAGGTTCGCCTTGGCGGGCTTTTTCGTTTGCGACGAAAGGTCCGGGGCGCAGCATCGACAGGGCGAAGTTCGCCCCCTAGGGTCGCGTATCGTTTTCGGCTGTGGGGCCATTAGTTCATGCGTCTTGTCTCTTCTTTCGCCGCCGTTTTGTTGGCGAGCGCCGCCTTGTCCGCCTGCGCCACCGCGTCCAATCCCGCTGCGGTTCACACCGTCCCGACTTTCGATGCGGCGCGGATCTCGCAGGATATTAAGACCCTGTCGGACGACAGCTTCGAGGGCAGGGGTATCGCTACTCCGGCCGAGGAAAAGGTCATCCGCTATCTGAGCGAAGGCTACGCCGCCGCCGGGTTTGAGCCGGGCGGGCCGAACGGTCAGTGGACGCAGGCCGTGATCCTGAACCGCTTCACCCAGTCCAATGTGCGGGCCTCGCTGAAGCTGGGCGACTGGACCCTGCCGATGACGCAAGGGCGCGAGGTCGCCATCTCGACCCGCCGCCCGGCCGAACACGTCAGTCTGAAGGACGCGCCGCTGGTCTTCGTCGGCTACGGCATCAACGCGCCCGAGCGGCAGTGGAACGACTTCAAGGGCCAGGACCTGCGCGGCAAGATCCTGGTCGTGCTGGTCAATGACGCCGACTTCGAGGAGCCGGCGCTGAACACCTTCGGCGGCAAGGCCATGACCTATTACGGCCGCTGGACCTACAAATACGAAGAGGCGGCCAAACAGGGGGCGGCGGGCGTGCTGATCGTGCACGAGACGGCGCCGGCGTCTTACGGCTGGCAGACGGTCGCCAACTCCTGGGGCGTGCCGCAGTTCGACATCCTGCGCCAGAATGCGGCGGCCGAACGCGTGCCGATGGAGGGCTGGATCCAGCGTGACGTGGCGGTCGACCTGTTCCGCCGCGCGGGTCTGGATTTCGATGCGCTGAAGGTCCAGGCGCGCAGCCGCGACTTCCAGCCCGTCGCCCTGACCGGCGCATCCTTCTCGACCGAGTTCGACGTGGCCACCAATCAGGTCACCAGCCACAATGTCATCGCCCGCCTGCCGGGCACGACCCATCCGGACGAGACGATCCTCTATACCGCCCACTGGGATCACATCGGCATGGGCGAGCCGGATGCGACCGGCGACCGCATCTTCAACGGGGCTGTGGACAACGCCTCGGGCACGGCGGGTCTGCTGGAGCTGGCGCGCATGTTCGGTCGCGCGCCGCGCACCGAACGCTCGATCGTGATGATCAGCTTCACCGGCGAGGAAAGCGGCCTGCTGGGTTCGGAATACTATGCGGTGAACCCGGTCTATCCGCTGGCCAAGACGGTGGGCGGGTTCAACATGGACTCCATGAACGTCTATGGCCGCGTCACCGGTCTGGGCGTAACCGGATATGGCCAGTCGGACTTCGACGAACGTCTGGCGGCGGCAATTCAGCCGCAAGGGCGGTCGCTGGTCCCGGACTACGAGAATGCGGCCGGCACCTATTACCGTTCGGACCACTTCCCGCTGGCCAAGCGCGGCGTGCCGATGGCCTATGCCGGCAGCCGGGGCGATTTCCGCGACGAACCGATCGCCGCGCGCGAGGCGGCGCGGTCGGAGTACGGCGCCAAACGCTATCACCAGGCGGCGGATGAATGGTCGCCCGACTGGGACTACAGCGGCATGATCGAGGACATGACCGTCTTCTACGATGTCGGTCGCGCCCTGGCGAACGGTCGCGACTGGCCGCAGTGGAAGTCGGGCTCAGAGTTCGCGCCGGTGCGCGCCACGACCGCGTCCGAACGCCGCTAGTCTTTTCACACATCAAGATGGGGCGGGGAGGAATCTCCGCCCCTTTGCCATTTCGCCTGTCGAGTCAGTTCAATGATCCATCGCCGTTCACCCCTCATCGCCCTTGCGGCGCTTGCGCTTGCCGCCTGCGCGACGACGCCGGTCGCATCGCCGGCGCCGAAGCTGGACGCTTTCGCCGTCGCCTCGGCCGCGACGCCTCAGTTCAGCGCCCAGCGCCTGTCGGACCACATCAAATATCTGGCGTCGGACGAGATGGAGGGACGGTTTCCCGGCCTGGTCGGCGAACGGCTGACCCTGGCCTATCTGCAGGCGCAGTATGAGGCGATGGGGCTGGAGCCGGGCGGGCGCAACGGATCATGGCTGCAGCCTGTCGATCTGGTCCGGTTCACGCCGGAGCGGCCGCCGACGGCCTCCTGGACCGGGGCGGACGGCATGGCGCATCCGTTGGTTTCCGGGACGGACATCACCCTGCGGGCCGGGTCGGCGGAACCGGTCGTGACGGCCGAGGCGCCGCTGGTCTTCGCCGGTTACGGCATTTCGGGGCCGACCTGGGACGACTATGGCAATGCGGACCTGACCGGCAAGGTCGTGGTCATTCTGCGCGGCCAGCCGATGGTGATGGGCGAGGATCCCAACTTCTACGGCTCGACAACGCACAAGACCCAGGAGGCGTTGAAGCGCGGAGCCGTGGGCGTCATTACACTTCAGGACCAGGATAACCGCTGGCGTCGCGCCGTGGGAGGCGCGACCCGGTCGCAGATGACGGTCAAGGGCGCTCAGGACCCGCGTTTCAGCGGATCCATCAACATGGCCACGGCGACGGCGATCAGCGGCACCGACTTGGAAACCGCCGTCGAGCGGGCGAAGACGACCGCCTTGGGGGGCGTTCTGGATCTGGGCTCGCGTCTCAGCGTCGATATCGCCGAGACGACCGAGGTCATCCACTCCAACAACCTGCTGGCCAAGATTCCCGGCACCGAGCGGCCTGACGAATACGTCTTCTATTCCGCCCACTGGGATCACGTCGGCAAGGCCCGGACCCCGAACGCCGAGGGTGACGACATCTTCAACGGCGCCTGGGACAATGCGTCGGGGACGGCTGGTCTGATCGAGATGGCGCGGGCGTTCAAGGCTGGACCGGCGCCGAAGCGCACCGTGATCTTCTTGCACGTCACGGCCGAGGAGCAGGGGCTGCTGGGGTCGGAAGCCTATGCCGCCGATCCGGTCTATCCGCTGGCCAAGACGGCGGCGGACATCAACATCGACATGCTGCCCTTCACGCCAGCGACGCGCGACGTGGCGGTGTTCGGCGTCGGCAAGTCAGAGCTGGAGGACATCCTAGGCCGGTTCGCCGCCGTGCAGGGGCGGGTGGTGACGGGCGACGGCTATCCGGAGGAAGGCTTCTACTACCGCTCCGACCACTTCAACTTCGCGGCCGGCGGGGTGCCGGCCCTGATGCCGTGGACAGGCCGCGATTTCGTCGAGGGCGGGATCGAGGCGGGCAAGCCCTATTACGAGGGCGCCATGGCCAAATACTATCACAAGCTGACCGACGAATGGCGGGCCGACTATGACTTCACCGCCGCCTTGCAGAACCTAGACCTGCTGTATCGGCTGGGGCTGACGGTGGCCGACAGCGAGAGCTGGCCCGCGTGGAAGCCGACGGCCGAGTTCAACGCCATCCGCGACCGCACGGCGGACCAGAGACGCTAGGCCTCAGGCCGCGCCGAACGGATAGGGGCTGACGGACTTGGACCAGTCATCGACCGCCAGGGGGCGGTCGATGGGGGCGGCGGCGCGTTCGGCGCAGGGGTGACGATGACACAGGCGGCAGGCCGGGCCGATGGGCGTGACCTCGGGGTTCTGCAGGTCGATGCCGTGGGCGTAGGCCAAGCGATGCGCGTGACGCAGTTCGCAACCCAGGCCGACGGCGAGGTCGTGGCGCTCATCATAACCGTCGTGGCCTTGCCGCTCGACCGTGCGGGCGAAGGTGAACCAGCGGCCGCCGTCTGGAGTTTCGATGATCTGGGTGACGATGCGGCCCGGCGTGCGGAAGGCCGAATGCAGCCGCCAGCGCGGGCAGGCGCCGCCGAAACGCGAGAAGGGAAAGGCGCCCGCCGCATAGCGTTTGGAGATGTTGCCCGCCTGATCGACACGCATCAGGAAGAAGGGCACGCCGCGCGCGGTGGGGCGCGACAGGGTGGTCAGGCGGTGCGCGGCCTGTTCGTAGCTGACGCCGAACCGGGCCTGGAGCCGAGCCAGATCGTAGCGCGTCTCTTCCGCCGCCCGCTGGAAGGCGGCGTAGGGCATCAGGGTCGCGGCGGCGAGCGTGTTGGTCAGGGCGACCTTCAGCAGCGATCGAGTGGGCGCGTCCGGGGCGTTCGAGGCCTCTGCCAGCGCGTTGAGCGCCGGCCCTTGCTCGGCCAGGGCCAGTTGATAGGCGATGGCGAAGGCGCGCGAGGACGGCCCCAGGGTTTCCGACAGCAGCAGACGGCGGCGGTGCAGGTCGTAACGGCGGGTCCATTCCACCATGACCTCGGCCGGCAGGGTGCGGACGCCGAGGTCGTGCCTGGCCGCCAGCCGATGGCGCGCGGCGGGTTCGAAGCCGTCGGCGTGGGCGGGCGCCTCGGCGGACAGGGTGTCGGACAGGGCCTCGCCCATCTGGTCAAGTTCAGGAAAATGGTTGCCGCGCGACTGGATGTATTCGCGCACCCATTCTGCGGGACTGGTCTCGATCGGGCTTTCGCCCGTCTCGGCCGCAGCGCGGGCGCGCGTGCGACCGTCATCGAAAGCCTGATAGAGGCGCAGCAGGGCGTCGGCCACGCCGGGCGCTTCTTCCAGCAGTTGCACCAGTTCATGCCGGGGCGCGGACAGGCCCTTGAACAGAGGGTCGGTTAGGATTTCCGTGAGCCGCGCCTCGTCCGCCGCCCCGCCCTGGTTCAGAGCGCGCAGATCCACGTCATAGGTGTCGGCCAATCGCAGCAGGAGCTGGGCTGAGACCGGGCGCTGGTTACGCTCTATGTGATTGAGATAACTTGGAGAAACGTCCAGATCGGCGGCCATCGCGGTCTGGGTCAGGCCCAGATCGCGCCGCAGCCGCTTGAGCCGGGCGCCCAGGAACAGTTTGCGGTCAGCGGCGGCGTTCATCGTCGCACGATGTCACAACGTGACTGACGAAGCAAAGTCATAGTGTGACAAGATGACTTCGTTGACGTGGTTCGATCTGTATCAGTTTTGACCGACGCGTGTTCTTGTCTCCGAGACGGCGGCTGCGGCCGCGCCCTTCAGAGACCGAGTTCGACCATGACCACCTTCGCCGATCTGGTGCCTTCGCCCGCCGGCCGTTTCGACGGCATCGAGCGCCCCTACACCCCTGAAGACGTCCTGCGTCTGCGCGGCTCGGTGCCGATCACCCATACGCTGGCCGAGCGCGGGGCCAACCGCCTTTGGCAGTTGCTGCACGACGAGCCCTTCATCAATGCGTTGGGCGCCGTCACCGGAAACCAGGCCATGCAGATGGTCCGCGCGGGTCTGAAGGCCATCTATCTGTCGGGTTGGCAGGTCGCGGCCGACGCCAATACGGCCGGCGCCATGTATCCCGACCAGTCGCTGTACCCGGCCAACGCCGCGCCGGAACTGTGCCGCCGCATCAACCGCACCCTGCAACGCGCCGATCAGATCGAGCATGCCGAGGGCGGGGCCAAGCGCGATTGGTTCGTTCCCATCGTCGCCGACGCGGAAGCCGGTTTCGGCGGGCCGCTGAACAGCTTCGAAATCATGAAGGCCTTCATCGAGGCGGGCGCGGCCGGCGTCCACTTCGAGGATCAGCTGGCGTCCGAGAAGAAGTGCGGCCACCTGGGCGGCAAGGTTCTGATCCCGACCCAGGCGCATGAGCGCAATCTGGTCGCCGCGCGTCTGGCCGCCGACGTCATGGGCACGCCGACGATCACGGTGGCTCGGACCGACGCCGAGAGCGCGCAACTGATCACCTCCGACATCGACGAGCGGGACCAGCCCTTCATCGATCGGGACAACCGCACGCCTGAGGGCTTCTTCCGCCTGAAGGAAGGCACGGGTCTGGACCACTGTATCGCGCGGGGTCTGTCCTACGCCAATATCGCCGACCTGCTGTGGTGGGAGACATCCCATCCGGATCTGGACGACGCCAAGAAGTTCGCGGAAGCCGTCCAGAAGGCCCATCCGGGCAAGCTGATGGCCTATAACTGCTCGCCGTCCTTCAACTGGAAGGCCAAGCTGGATGACGCCACCATCGCCAAGTTCCAGCGCGAGCTGGGGGCCATGGGCTACAAGTTCCAGTTCGTGACCCTGGCCGGCTTCCACAGCCTGAACAACTCCATGTTCGAGCTGGCGGACGGCTATCGCGATCGCGGCATGGCGGCCTATTCCGAGCTGCAACAGCGCGAGTTCGCCAACGAGGCCATCGGCTATACCGCCACCCGTCACCAGCGCGAAGTCGGCACCGGCTATTTCGACCAGGTCGCCACGGTTATCTCCAACGGCACGTCCTCGACGACGGCGCTGAAGGACTCGACCGAGACCGCCCAGTTCACCCACGCGGCTTAAACCGGAAAGGAACCCGCAAATGGAACCGCTGACCCGAACCGAAGCCATCATCGACTTCTGCCTGGCGCCCCTGGCGCTCGACACCGGCACGGAGGCCGAACGTGAGGTGCGTCGTCGTCTGACGCACGTGCTTCGGACCTATCAGTCCAAGACCGCAACGCCCGTCGCCGTGGACTTTTCGTCAATGCCGTCACAGGTCATCAACGAGGCGGCGCACGGCTACGAATAGACCGTCCGCTCAAGAAAAGGGCCCGCTCCGATCGCTCGGAGCGGGCCTTTTGTCGATCTGGGCAGAAAGACCTAGCGCGTCGTCGGGCCGGTGTTCAGCGATTGGGTGGTCGCAACCGCCGGGGTCGGAACAGGCGTCGCTTGCGGGACGGTGACCGAGATGGGCGTGCGCACCGGCGCGGCGCCGGTTTCTTGAGGATCGCCGACGACGATGGTGGTGATCTGCGTCGCCTCGGTGGTGCAGGTCGCCAGGTCGCGGGTGATGTGGCGGCCCAGGCAGAAGATGTCCTCATAGCTGGGGCGCGAGGCGGCCAGGCACTGGAACAGCATCAGCTTGGACATATCCATGCAGAACTCGCTGTTCGGCTCGTGCGTCAGGGCCTCGGTGTTGACCCGGGCCTCGTCGCCGCCGGCGCCGAGCGCGCCCAGAGCCGCGATGGCCAGAGAGCGGACGACGGCGGGGGTGTAGGGCGGGCCCTTGCGCGACGGCTCCAGCCCCAGTCCCGTGCCGCTGTTGGCGGCGGCGAACAGGCGGCTCGATTCTTCTGGTGAGGGCAGCATCTTTGCTGCCGACAAGGTCTTTGCGCTTTCCAGCCGCACTTCGCGGTTCGGGATCGGCGTAATGGCCCAGCGGCGGCGCGGATCGCTGCGGCCCTGGATGGTGTAGGCGTCCTGCTCGATCGCCTCAGCGATGGCGCGCATGGCGATGGCGTCCTTGCCCACCGTCGCCGAGATCAGGCCGGCGGCCGCGTCGGCGCCGGGCAGGGTGGCGGCATAGGCCGGATCGGCGACGATCTGGGCGACCATGCGCTGACGTTGCGCCGGATCGATCGCATACTGCTGCACGCCGGCGACGAACTCGGGCGCCTGCAGGGCGATGATGGCGCCGTATGCGATCAGCCCGCGCGACAGCTGGTCGGCGTCATAGGCCGAACCCTTGCGCAGGGCGGCCTGGATCGATTCTGCATCGGGGAAGCCGCCCGGCTGGATCGTCTGGGCTTCACGCAAGTACGCGACGTAGATCGCGGCGGCGTCGGCCACGCCCTGGTTCAGCGACACGGGGGGCGGCTTGCGGGCGGCCAGTTCGGCCGCCAGACGCTGGGCTTCCAGCTCGGCCTTCGAGGGTCCGCTCTCACAACTGGCGAGCAGGACAGCGGCGGCGAGGGCGGCAGCGGATAGGCCGCGGCTCAGTAGGGCCGTTTTCATGGAGACTTCCTCAGGCGAACACGCGCGCAAAAAGCGCCAATACTGTTGGCGCTTATAAGGCGGGCCTTATGGTTATCCGAAGGTTAATCGAACAGTTTCGACACCGATTCTTCGTTCGCGATCCGTCGGATAGCCTCTCCGACCAGCGGAGCCACGGAAACCGTTCGGATTTTCGGGCAGTTCAAAACTTCGTGGGGTTGCTCGATAGAGTTGGTGATCACCAGCTCCTTCAGCGGGCCGTCGGTGATGCGCTGGACAGCGGGGCCGGACAGGACGCCGTGGCTGATGTAGGCCGAAACCTCCGTCGCGCCCTGGTCGATCAGGGCCTTGGCGGCGTTGACCAGGGTGCCGCCCGAATCGACGATGTCGTCGAACAGGATGCAGCGGCGACCCTGCACGTCGCCGATGATGTTCATGACCTCGCTCTCGCCCGCCTTGGGCCGGCGCTTGTCGACGATGGCGAGATCGGCATCCAGGCGGCTGGCCAGGGCGCGGGCGCGCACCACGCCGCCGACGTCGGGCGAGACGATCATCAGGTCGTCGCCGCGGGCGTAGTTTTCCTTGATGTCCTGCGCCAGCACCGGGGTCGCGACCAGATTGTCGGTCGGAATGTCGAAGAAGCCCTGGATCTGACCCGCGTGCAGATCCATCGTCAGGACGCGGTCGGCGCCGGCGCGGGTGATGAGATTGGCCACCAGCTTGGCCGAGATCGGCGTGCGGCCGCCGGTCTTACGGTCCTGCCGCGCATAGCCGAAATAGGGGATGACGGCCGTGATCCGTTTCGCCGAGGCCCGCACCAGGGCGTCGGTGATGATCAACAGCTCCATCAGGTTGTCGTTGGCCGGATAGGAGGTCGACTGCAGGATGAAGACGTCCTCGCCGCGGACGTTTTCCTCGATGATGGCGAAGACCTCGTTGTCGGCGAACCGCTTGACCTGGGCCTTGGTCAGGGGCGCATCCAGGTGGTCGGCGATCGCCTGGGACAGTGCGCGGTTGGAGTTGCCTGAGAGCAGCTTCATCGGCCGGTCATCCTTTCGCCGTCATCCGCCCCCCATGAACGGCGGTCGGTTGGCGCGCTCTTTACCAGTGGAGCCGGGCAGGGCAAGTCGTATGCTGAGTTTTCCTCGGCATGGCGCGGCTCGGTTGCGGGTGCTAGAGGTCGCCGCGTTGGTTTCCGGGGAACGGCTTCAGGGCCGTCCTTCACACGTCATGGGGTCGTCCTTGTCCGCTTCTAAGTTCCGTTCCGGCATGGTGCTGATGGCCGCGGCGCTCGCCGCAGTGACGATTTCAGGCTGCGCGGGCAAGAACCGCCCCAAGCTGGCCTATGAGGAACGTCCGGTCGAGGCGCTCTACAACACCGGCTATGATCGGCTGCAGCAGCGCCGCTGGTCCGACGCCGTGGACTATTTCCAGGAAGTCGAACGCCAGCATCCCTATTCGGACTGGGCGCGTCGTTCGATCCTGATGCAGATCTACGCCTACTATCAGAATAACGCCTATGCCGACGCCATCGCGGCGGCCGACCGGTTCATCCAGCTGTTCCCCGGCAATCCGTCGGCGTCCTACGCCTTCTACATGAAGGCGGTCTGCAATTTCGAGCAGATCACTGACGTCGGTCGTGACCAGGGTTACGCAACCGCCGCCCTGGCGGGTCTGAAGGATGTCTCGCGCCGCTATCCGGGCACGCCCTATGCCTCGGACGCCGCCGTCAAGATCGACATGGTCAACGACCAGCTGGCCGGCAAGGAAATGAACATCGGCCGCTACTATCAGCGCGCCAACCAGCCGCTGGCGGCCCTGAACCGCTACAAGGCCGTGATCGCCAACCCGGACTTCCAGCGCACCTCGCATACGCCCGAAGCCCTGTATCGCCTGGTCGAGGTCAACCTTCAGCTGGGTCTGAAGGAAGAGGCGACGCGCAACGGCGCCGTGCTGGGCTACAACTACCCGGGCAGCCCCTGGTACGCCGAGGCCTATGCGCTGCTGACCGAAAATGGTCAGACGCCGGAGAAGGCGCCCGAGGGCAAGCGCGAGAGCTGGCTCCAGCGGATCATTCCGGGCTGATCACGCGACGGCTTGTGCAATCCGGCGGGGATCGGGATTCTGTCGGTCATGATTCGTTCCGCCGGCGCCTGACGCGATGCTGACCGCCCTTTCCATTCGTGACGTCGTCCTGGTGGACGTGCTCGATCTCGAGGTCGAGAATGGCCTGACCGTGCTGACCGGCGAAACCGGAGCCGGCAAGTCGATCATTCTGGACGCGCTCGGCCTGGCGCTTGGCGGGCGCGGCGATGCGGGCCTGGTGCGCAATGGCGCCAAACAGGCTGTGGCCACCGCCGTCTTCTCCGCCCCCGACGATCCCGATCTGCTGGCCCTGATCGCCGACAAGGGGTTCGAGGTGCAGCCGGGGGAAGATCTGATCCTTCGCCGCGTCTTGGGCGCCGACGGTCGTAGCCGGGCCTATGTCAACGATCAGCCGGCCGGCGTGACCGCCGTGCGCGAGATCGGCGCGGCCCTGGTCGAGGTGCATGGACAGCATGAGACGGTGGGCCTGCTGGATTGGCGCACGCACCGCGCGTCGTTGGACGCCTATGGCGGACTGCAGCCGCAGTTGTCGGCGGTCGCCTCGGCCTCCGCCAAGCTCAAGGCCGCCGAGGCGAAGCTGGCCGAGCTGAAGGCGCAGGCGGCGGACGCCGATGCGCGGCGCGAAGAGATCAGCCTGAACCTGTCCGAACTGGATGCGCTGGATCCGCGGGCTGACGAAGAGACGGAACTGGCAGGTGAACGCGCCCTGCTGGGCGCCGCCGAAAAGGCCATCGCCGATCTGGGCGACGCGCGCACTCAGCTTGGCGGCGACAAGCTGAGCCAGAAGTTGGGCGCGGCGTTGAGGGCTGTCGAACATGCGCGCCAGCGGGCCGGGCAGGCGGGCGCCGAGGGCAATCATCCGGTCATCGTCAAACTGTCGGCCGCCGTGGAGGCGATCGACCGCACCATGGTCGAGGCGGCGGAAGCCCTCGCCGCCGTGGACGCCGCCGCCGACGCCTTCGACTATGAGCCCGGCCGTCTGGACAAGGCCGAGGAGCGGTTGTTCGCCTTGCGCGCCGCCGCCCGCAAGCTGCACACCACGGTCGACGCCCTGCCGACCCTGCGCATTCGCCTGCGCGAGCAGCTGCGGCTGATCGAGGACGGGGAGGAGGCGCTGACCAACGCCGGGCGCGAGGCGGCCGAGGCGGCGGAAGCCTATGATCTGGCGGCCACTTTCCTGACCTCGGCACGGGAAGCCGCCGCCGAGCGGCTGACCGCCGCCGTCATGGGAGAACTGGGCCCGCTGAAGTTGGAGCGCGCGCGGTTCCGCGTGGCGCTGGAGCCGATCGAGGGCCGACGCGGGCCGGACGGCGTCGAGACGGTGCGCTTCCAGATCGCGACCAACGCCGGCACCGGCTTCGGCCCGCTGGACGCCATCGCCTCGGGCGGCGAGCTGGCGCGTTTCGCCCTGGCGATGAAAGCGGCCCTCGCAAGCCGTGAGGACATCCGTCAGCCCGTGATGATCTTCGACGAAGTCGATCAAGGCGTCGGCGGCGCGGTGGCCGAGGCTGTGGGGTCGCGCCTGAAACGCCTGTCGAACGGCGCCCAGGTCCTGGTCGTAACGCACAGTCCACAAGTCGCCGCGCGCGGCCATGCTCACTGGAAGGTGATGAAGGGCGACCGCGACGGCCTGACCACCACCACCGTCGTCGCCCTGGACGACCAGCGCCGTCAGGAGGAAATCGCCCGAATGCTGTCCGGCGCCGAGATCACCGACGAAGCACGCGCAGCGGCGCGGGCCTTGATCGGCTGACTAAACTTTTTAGGCGCTCAGGATCCAGCCTTCTTCCTGTTCGACCTGGGCGATCAACTCGGGCGAGGCGTCCTTGGGCGGGGCGAACGCCTTGACCAGGTCGCCGACCTCGTCCATCCGGGCGAGCGCCTCGGCCGTGGAGCGGACCTGGGCCTGGTCCTTGAACTCACCGGGTTGAGGCTTGGTCTCATGCATCGACGGCCAGACCTCGACAACCAGGGCCGACAAGGGTTCCACGTCATCGGGCATCAGCGCGCGCCAGCCGGTGCCGAAGGGCCAGACGGCGCCTGACGGGCCGAGGCTTTCCAGCAGCCGCCGCACGGCGGGGATGCCGACCAGGGTCTGGCCGCCCACGGCGCCCGCGCCGTGCATCTGCCACACGCTCTTGGGCTGAAGCCGACCCTTGCGAGCCGCGTTTTCTGTGGCGCGGAACTCGGGGATGTCGGCGCCGGAGCCTGCGGGCGGTTTGGTCGTGGTCAACCAGCGCTGGGCCTGTTTGGCGGGCGCGCCCCACAGAGGCCAGGCCTCGTCGGTCATCAGCCGGTTCATCTTGGCCGCGACCTGATAGCGGTTGTTGGTGTTGTCGGCCTTGTCCACGATGTTGGAGGCGATGAACTTCCACATCAGCTGCCACGGGGCCTGCCCCGCCGTTCCCTCCAGCCCCAGGCGCGCGGCCGTGCCGACGGGATAGCCAAAGTTGAAGTCCAGCCCGACCAGCACCCGGTCGCCGCGCTTTCTGTGGTCCGCCAGGATCGAGGCCAGCAGGGCTTCGCCCTCGGCCCGGGTCGCGACATTGTGCGTCTCGGTATAGAGGCGGAAGCGCACGTCGCGCTTGGCCACGCCGATCCACAGCGAGGTGTCGCCGAGCTTCTTGGTTTCGGCGGCGGTCCAGTCGGCGACGATATAGGCGTCGAAAAGGCGGGCCAAGGCGGCCTCCCTGATAAAGGCGTGTCGGTTAGGAGTGAGCCGGGCTTCTAACGCCGCATCGCGGCGACTGAAAGGCCCATGCGGCGTCTCAGCCCTTCAGCAGGGCCTCCAGATGCGACAACCAGCGGCGGCCGAGACGAAGCGCCTCGCCCGGCGAGCCGGTCTGGACGGGCAGGGCGGCGTCCCACAGGGCCAGTTCGAACTCTGGGTGGCGGGCGTCGGCGAACATCAGGCGCAGCACGACCTGTTCGGCGTCGGGGGCCAGCACGTCCAGCGATTTGCGCGCCTCGCCTCGGCGAATGCGGGCGACGACGTGGCCATCCACGATAACCTCGCCCCCCTCGACCTCATCAAAGGCGTAGACCAGGCCGTGGGCGCCGTTGGCCCACAGCACGACGACCTGTTCGACGTCGAAGTTCAGGGCGCAGGCGCGACCTTCGCCCGGCGACACGGCCTCGACCTCCGGCGCGGCGCCCAGGGTCTTGAGCATGGCGCGGTGCAGGCGGCGCGGCGGCTCCATCCACCACGACAGCGCCAGGGCCAGGGTCGTCAGCAGGGCCGCCGCGAGGGCGATCAGCAGCACCACCCGCAAGACGTCGGCCATGGTCGTCAGGCCTCTAGATCAATGTCGACCACCACGGGAACGTGGTCGCTGGGTTTTTCCATGTCCCGGGCGTCGCGATGGGTCTCGATCCCCCGGAACCGGTCGGCGGCCTGTGGCGACAGCAGGGCGAAGTCGATGCGGATGCCGTGGTCCCGCTGCCAGGCGCCGGCCTGATAGTCCCAGAAGGTGTAGGTGCCGGCGGGTTCGCCGCCGATCTCGTGCGCGTCGGCCAAGCCCAGGTTCTTCAGGGCTCGGAAAGCCTGACGGCTCTGAGGCTGGAACAGGGCGTCGTCGGTCCAGGCGGCCGGATTTTTCGTGTCCTCCGCCTCGGGGATGACGTTGTAGTCGCCGCACAGGGCCAGCGGCTCCTCGAACGCCAGCAGATCCAGGGCATGGCGGTTGAACCGATCGAACCAGGCGAGTTTGTAATCGAACTTCTCGGTCCCGATCGGATTGCCGTTCGGCAGATAGATGGCGCCGACGCGAATGGGCCGGGGCGCCTCGACCAGGGCCTCAATATAGCGCGCCTGTTCGTCGGTCTCGTCGCCGGGCAGGCCGCGTCGGATGTCGGACAGCGGATACTTCGACAGCAGGGCGACGCCGTTGTAGCTCTTCTGCCCGTGGGTCTCGACATTGTAGCCCAGGCTCTCGAAAGCCTCGCGCGGGAACTTCTCGTCCACGCATTTGATCTCCTGGAAACAGGCGACGTCGGGGGCGGCCTGCTCCAGCCACGCCAGCACGGTGGGCAGGCGGGCGTTGACGGAGTTCACGTTCCAAGTGGCGATGCGCATGACGGCGACGCTAGGCTGCGTCTCGGTTTTGGAAAAGAGGGCGTAAAAGAAAAGGGCCGCCGGATCGCTCCGACGGCCCTTGGATCAGTCCTTTGACTGGCTTAGAGGCGACCGCCGGCGGGCGCCGCGGCAGCGGCCGGAGCCGTCGTCAGCTTGCAGCCGCCGCCGATCTGCTGGGCGGTGGCGCAAGGATAGATCTGCTGAACGACATTTTCGGCGTTCAAGCGAGCGATGACGCCATCGGCGCCGTCGCACTTGGCCTCATAGAAGACGCCGTTGGCGTTCTGACCCATCAGGCGGGCTTCGGTGACGTTGCAGGACGCCGCTTCCGAACCGGCCAGCAGAGTCTTCACGAAGGCGGCGTTCTCAGCGGTCGTTGTGAACTCGCACGTCCCACGCTCAGCGACGATCTGAATGCAGGGTGTTTTCGTCCAGGTCGCAGCCTGCTGCTTGATCCAGTAGCCAGGCCCGTCCGAGCAGCCCACCTCATAGACGACTGCGCCGTCGCTGGACTGTCCGCGCAGCTTCGCCTGATCAACGGTGCAAGCAACGCCTGCGTCCTTCGCATACTGGCGCAGGAACTTCTGGACATCGGTATTGGCCGCCAGCGTGCACTGAGCAGGCGATGCGGTCGGGTCGGCGGCGCGCGCCACCTCGGCGGAATGCGCCAGAATGATGCAGCTGCTCGCTTCGGGCGGGGTCTTGGTTTCGACGATGTAGCCCGGTGCGGTTCCGCAGGCGACTTCATAAACCGTCGTGTCGGCCGCAGTCTTGCCGAGCAACTTGGCTTCGCTGACCTGACAGCCCGTGGTCGTCAGAGCCATCTGCGCCTGGGCGGCGGCCAGGATTTGCTCGGGCGTCGGCGGGGCAGGCGCGCGTTCGCGGCGTTGGCGGCCGGCGGCGGCGCGGGATGTGCCCTGGGTTACGGCGGCTTCGTCGCCGCTGTTGCGAGGTTGCTGGCGCTCTTGGGCCATGGCGGGCGCGACGGCGAAGGCGCTGAACACAAGCGCCGCAAAGGCGGCGGCGAGGCGGGACTTCATGGAAACACCTTGGGTTTCTGAATGCAAGGCCGCTTCGTGGCGGTGTATTTGGGCGGGGTCAAGGCGGGTGTGGACGGCGGCGAGGGACACGGGCTAAGTATCTGCGCGTTTCGATTGGAGACTGACTTGGCTGATGGAACGGCGCCGACGACGGCCGCGAAGGATGGGCGGGGCCTGACCTATCCGTTCGACGCCGTGCCCGGCGCGGGCGAGGCGATCGAGGTCGCGCGAGGCGTGCGGTGGCTGAGGTTTGCCCTGCCGTTTCAACTGGATCACGTGAATGTCTATGCGATCCGGGACGGCGACGGTTGGGTCGTCGTCGATACGGGTTTGAAGACATCCACGACCGTTGCTGCATGGGAGACGGCGCTGGATGGCGCGCTGGGCGGCAGGCCCGTGACGCGCTTGATCTGCACCCATATGCATCCCGATCACATCGGACTGGCGGGCTGGCTTTGCGAGCGGTCGGGCGCGCCGTTGCTGATGTCGCGACTGGAGTATGTGACCGCGAGGATGCTGATGGCCGAGGAGGCGGGCGATGCGCCGGTGGACGGTGAGCGGCACTATCGTGCGGCGGGTTGGGGCGATGAGGAGATCGCGCGCTGGCGGGCCGACTACGGCGGGTTCGGCAAGGGCGTGTCGACAATGCCGCGCAGCTATCTGCGATTGTCCGACGGCGACATTGTTCAGATCGGTGGAGACGATTGGAGCGTGGTCGTCGGGTCAGGCCACAGCCCGGAGCATGTCTGCCTGTGGCGGCGGTCGGACGACGTCTTCATAGTCGGGGATCAGATCCTGCCTCGCATTTCGTCTAATGTTTCGGTCTGGTCGACGGAGCCGGAAGCCGACCCTCTGGGAGACTGGATGGACTCGCTGGACAAGCTGAGGGCGCTGTTGCCGGAGGGCGCGTTCGTCCTGCCGGCGCATGGCGAACCCTTCTATGGCGTCCACGCGCGGCTCGATGCCCTGAAGCGAGGGCATGAGGTCGCGTTGAAACGGCTTGAGCGGACGTTGCGTCAACCGTCTAGGGTGATCGACGGCTTCTCCGCCGTCTTCGGTCGAGCGGTCGGGGACGGGGTGCTGGGCATGGCCACGGGCGAGGCCCAGGCGCACCTGAACTATCTGGAACGACGCGGCCGCGCCCAGCGGACGCGGGACGAGAGCGGCGTCGATTGGTGGAGCGCCGTCGCACAGGACGAGGAAACGACGTGAGCGAACATATCCGCAGCGAACTGGCCGACGGCGTCCTGACCGTCACCCTGGACCGGGCCGACAAGAAGAACGCCATCACCCAGGCCATGTATTCGGCCCTGGCCGAGGCGACGGAGCGGGCGCGCACCGACAATGCGGTGCGGGTGCTGCTGCTGCGCGCCGAGGGCGACAGCTTCTCGGCCGGCAATGACATTCAGGATTTCATCGCCCTAGGGTCGCAAGGGGCGGGGCCGGGCGACATGCCTGTGTTTCGTTTCCTGAAGGCGCTGGCGGATCTGGACAAGCCGGCTGTGGCGGCGGTGAAGGGGCGGGCGGTCGGGATCGGTCTGACCATGCTGCTGCACTGCGATCTGGTGGTTGTGGCGGAGGACGCGCTGCTGTCCGTGCCCTTCGTCAATCTGGCCCTGGCGCCCGAGGCGGCGTCCAGCCTCTTGCTGCCGGCCGTGATCGGGCATCAGCGGGCCTTCGAACTGTTCGCGCTGGGCGAGCCGCTGGATGGCCGGACGGCCCTGGCGTGGGGTATCGCCAATCGCGCGGTCCCGGCCGATCAGGTCGAGGCGATGGCGGCGGAACTGGCGGCCAAGGTGGCGGCCCGAGCGCCCAACTCTATCCGCAAGACCAAGCGGCTGATGCGTGACGTCGAAGGTCTATGGGCGCTGATGCAGCGTGAGGGTGAAGCCTTCGGCTCTCAGATGAAGAGCCCCGAAGCGATGGAGGCTTTCACGGCCTTTATGCAGAAGCGGGCGCCGGACTTTTCGAAGGCGGGTTGAGCGGTCGTCGCAAGGCCTTGCCTTGATTTGGTGCAGCTTTGCTTCTAGGTGCGCGCGCCGATGTCGCACGCCCTTTCCATACCTCCGGCCGCAAGCCGTATCCAAGCCGAGACCCCGGCCGACGCCGAAGGCGTGGATGCACTCGTCATGGCCGCCTTCGGGCCTGGCCGGTTCGCCAAGACGGCCGAGCGTCTGCGAGAAGGTTCGCAGCCAAGCGCGGGCTTTGTCGTGAAGAGCGACGGGGAAGTCGTGGGCTCGGTGCGGCTATGGCCGGTCGTGGTTGGAGACACCTCGGCTCTGTTTTTGGGGCCGATCGCGGTGGACGCCGGCCGCCGTAGCGACGGTCTGGGCGCCGAACTGGTTCAGGCGTGCGTGGATCAGGCACGGACGCTGGACGTCGGCGGCGTGCTGCTGGTCGGGGACGCGGCCTATTTCGCGCGGTTCGGATTTGTACCTGCGCCCGAGGCGATCCTGCCCGGACCCGTGGATCGTCGCCGCGTCCTGTGGTTGGGGACCGGCGTGGATCAGGTTTCGGGTTCGGTTCGCATCGGCTGACCCTTTCCCGCACGGTTCGCGGGGCCTAAGTCAGGGGGATGGATAATCCCAAGTCAGGACTGAACGCTGTCGCCGAGGCGGCCAAACAGGCGCCCGGCAAGGGGCTGCCGCCGGTCCACCTGTGGCATCCCGAGCATTGCGGCGACATCGATATCGTCATCCGGACGGACGGCGTCTGGATGCACGAAGGCTCGCCCATTGGCCGCAAGGAATTGGTGCGGCTGTTCTCGACGGTGCTGAGGAAGGACCCGGACGGCTATCACCTGGTCACGCCGGTCGAAAAGCTGAAGATCACCGTCGAGGATTTGCCGTTCCGGGCTGTCGCGATGCGTTGGGAAGGCGACGCGCTGATTTTCACCACCGATGTCGGGGACGAGGTGAGGGCGAGCGAGGCCGATCCCATCGTCGTTGAAACCGATCCCACGACGGGCGAGCCGGCGCCGCGCATCCATGTGCGACGCGATTTGTGGGCGCGCATCGCGCGGTCGGTCTTCTATGAAATGGTCGAAATGGCCCAAGAGGTCGATGGACGCTTGGTCGTTCGGTCGGGCGGCCAGGTCTTCTCGCTGGGCGCGGTGACGTGAGCCTGAAGACCTTGAAGGCGCGGCTGGTCGATCGGCTGGCGCCGGTCGAGACGTGGCGGCCTGAACTGGTCGCGGCGCGGTCGGACTTCGACCTGAACCCGCAAGCGACACGGACGGCCAAGGAACTTCGGCCGGCGGCGGTGCTGATCCCCATCGTGGCGCGGCCCGAGGGGGCCACGGTGCTACTGACGCGGCGCGCGGACACCCTGGCGCGGCATACGGGGCAAATCGCCTTCCCGGGCGGTCGGCTGGATCCTGGCGAGACCGCAGTTCAGGCGGCGCTGCGTGAAGCGGACGAGGAGGTGGCGCTGGACCCGTCGGCGGTCGAGGTGCTGGGCCTGTCGGACGCCTATGAGACGGGGACCGGATTTCTGGTCACCCCGGTGATCGGCTGGCTGAGCGAGGCGCCGGTAACGACGCCGTCGCCGGACGAGGTCGCCGAGGTGTTCGAGACGCCGTGGGACTTTCTGATGGACGCCGCCAACCATCGTCGCGACTTTTACGATCTGGATAAGGGGTTGCGGCGCTGGTTCTGGGCCATGCCCTGGGGCGAGCGCTACATCTGGGGCGTGACGGCGGGGATTTTGAAGGCTCTCCATGTCAGGCTTTATGGCGACGAGGCTGCGCCAGAGTCGGCGGCCGACGAGGACGCGGCATGAGCGTCTCTGTGAAGGGACAGCCCTGGCTGGAAAGCCAGGCGACGCAGGCGGTGATGCGGGCGCTGGAAGCGGCGGGTGGTGCGGGCTGCGCGCGGTTCGTGGGCGGCTGCGTGAGAAACAGTCTGCTGGGCCAGCCGGTCGACGACATCGACATCGCCACGCGCCTGCGGCCCGAACAGACCATGGCGGCGCTGAAGGCGGCCGGGTTGAAGGCTGTGCCGACGGGCGTTGAGCACGGCACCGTGACGGGCGTGTCGGAGCGGCGACCCTATGAGATCACGACCCTGCGTCGCGATGTGGAGACGGACGGACGCCGAGCGGTGGTCGCCTTCACCGAGGACTGGGCCGAGGACGCGGCGCGGCGGGATTTTCGTCTGAACGCCCTTTACGCCGATGCGGCAGGGACGGTGTTCGATCCGACCGGCGGCGGGTTGGAGGATGCGGCGGCGGGGCGCATCGTTTTCGTCGGCGAGGCGGAGACGCGCATCCGCGAGGACTACTTACGCATTTTGCGCTTCTTCCGCTTCTACGCCTGGTACGGGCGGGGAGAGCCGGACGCGGTCGGGCTGGCGGCGTGCGCGGCGCTGAAGGGCGGCATGGCGCAGCTGTCGGCCGAGCGGGTTTCCAAGGAGCTGTTGAAACTGCTGGCGGCGCCCGACCCGTGTGCGGCGGTGCGGGCGATGGCCGAGACCGGCGTGCTGGCCCAGGTGCTGCCGCAAGTGCAGCCGTTGCCGTTGTTCGAGGCGCTGTGTGATCTGACCGACGATCCTGTGATGCGGCTGTCGGCCTTGCTGCCAGCAAATGCGGCGGTTGTGACGGAGATCGCGGGTAGTCTGAGATTGTCGAACGCGGTCCGAGATCGGCTGGCGGCGGCGGTCGCGGACGGGCCTGCCGTTTCGCCGACGATGGGCGACGCCGAAGCACGGGCGGCGATCTACAGGTTGGGGCGCAGGGCGTTCGAGGATCGGCTGATGCGCGCCGAGGCGACCGGAGGGGGCGATGGCGCGCGGCTGCGGGCGCTGGCTGCCGACTGGACGCCGCCCAAGATGCCCGTCGGGGGGCGCGATCTGGCGCGTCTGGGCCTGACGCCAGGGCCGGAGACAGGACGGGTGTTGAAGGTGTTCGAGGATGGCTGGGTCGCTGACGACTTCCCTGCCGAGGGTCATGAAGCGCGGCTGAAGACCCTTATCGCGACTGAGCGCGGGTGAACTCGGTGATGACGGGGCGGTGGTCGGATCCTGTCGGCTCGCCCAGGCGGCGCGTGATCAGGGCCAGATCAGGCGAGCGATAGATCTGGTCGATGGTGATGCCGGCGAAGGCGGGAATCTGGCTGGGCCAGGTGCCGGGCCAGCCGGGCGCGGGGACCAGGCCCAGGTCGGACTGGATTTGTTTGCCGATTCGAGCGCTGGAGACGCTGTTGAAGTCCCCGGCGGCGATGACGGGATGGTCTGGCGCGGCCTTCATCCGCTCGGCCAGGGCCATGACCTGGCTGATCTGACCCCACTGATATTGATAGGGCCAGGGTCGGGTCAGGTGGACCCCGAAGACGTTGATCGGGCCGACGGGCGTCTGAACCGTCGCGCCTACAGCGCTGAGGCCGTCGGGACGCTCGGGCAGGCCTTGCAGGATCGGATAGCGTGAGGCGATGATCGAGCGCGCGTGGTCGCCGGCGCGCGCCTGGCCGATCAGGACGCGGTGGGGATAGTCCGGCAGCAACTGGTCCAACCTCGACGCCGGCGCCTGCCCCAACTCGACCAGCACCAGTATGTCGGCGTCGGCGGCCGCGATGGACCGGCGCATCGCTGCGACGTCGGTGTTGAACACATACAGATTGGCCGAATAGACCCGCACGATCGGCTGGTCGGGAACCGGCACGCCCTTGGTCGGCGTCCATTGCGGCCAGACCGACAGGGCCAGCACCACGCACGCCAGTCCACCGACGATCGAGGCCGGCCATAGGCGAAAGAGCAGACACACCACGGTCACGCCGAGGGCCGCCAGCAACACCGGCGATGTGAACTGCGCCAGGATATCCACCCAGCGATGGCCGATGCCGCTGAGCGCCGCCACGCCGAAAGCCGCCAAGCCCAGCAGCAGGGCGCTCGCCGTCACATTCGCCGCCAGCTTGATCAGGGTCATCGAAGACGTATCTCACGGATTGAACAGGAAGCCTCGCCCAGCGTTAAGGCGACGCTTTGGAGGGCGACATGGCCAGACGGTCGATCCGGGATATCGAGAAGATCTGGTCCAATGTCGAGGGCGTCAAGAAACTGTCGGACCGGGTCATCGGCATCGGCCCGTTCGGCATGGGGCTGGACGCCATGCTGACCTGGGTGCCGGTCGTCGGCACGGCATACACGGTCGGGACGGGCGGCTGGCTGATGCTTCAGGCCGTGCGGGCCAAGGCGACGCCGGCGACGCTGGCGCGCATGGGGGCCTATATGGCCATCGACACCGCCACTGGGACGGTGCCGATCGCAGGCGACATCGTCGACACCTTTTTTCCCGGACAGCTGATGGCGGCGCGGGCGCTGCAAAAACATATCGAAAGCACCCACTGGGTCGAGGACACCGAGGCCAATGCGCGCGCCACCGGCGACCACGAGATGCACGAGGCCCGCGTGCAAAACGACAAGACGCTGAAGCGGATCATCTATCTGCACGATTGAGATGCGCTGGCTGAGGCGGCCTAGCCATCGTTTTCTCCGCAATTAAGCCGCCTGAAATCAAGGACCTGATTCAAATCACCGACCGTCTCCCGGCCTGAGGAAGGGCTGCGCCCAGACTGATCTCCACGACAACGGAGAGAAGAATGAGCGACGATTTCAGCGCGCGTCTTAACCTGCCCTATCTGGCGGCGGGGCAGATGCAGAAGCATGTGACCCTGAACTCGGCCCTGACCCGGCTGGACGCCCTGTTGCAGACGGCGGTGGTCAGTCGCACGACGGTCATCCAGCCGGCCGATGCGTCGGATGGCGATCTCTATATCCTGCCGCAAGAGGCCGAAGGCGCAGCCTGGGCCGGGCAGGCGGCCGGCGCCCTGATGCGGTTCGAGCGCGGCGGCTGGACCGTCGTGACGACGCCGCACGGCATGATCGCCGGCGTCCTGGATGAAGGCGTCGTGGTGGTGCGGGCCGATGAGGGCTGGATCACGCTGGGGCAGCGACTGGGCGAGGTGCAGGGCCTAACGCGGCTGGGTCTCGGGACGACCGCCGACGAAGCCAATCCCCTGGCGGCCAAGATCAACGCCGCCCTGTTCACGGCGCGCGGTGAGGCGGAAGGCGGCGACGGCGACCTGCGCCTCACGCTGAACAAGACGACGGCGGGCGATGTCCTGTCGCTGCTGTTCCAGAGCGGATACGCCGCCCGCGCAGAGCTGGGTCTGATCGGCGACGACGACCTGAGCCTCAAGGCCTGCGACGACGCCGGGATATGGCGGTCGGTGTGGCGCGTGGACCGCGCGACGGGGCGTATCGGCTTCGATCAAGGCGCGGTCCGGCGCGAGACGACGCTATTCACCAGCGATGACGACTATGCCCTGCCGGCCTGGGCGCGCTGGGTCGAGGCGACCTGCGTGGGCGGTGGTGGCGGTGGTGGCGAAGGGCTGGCGGGTCCGGCTGGTGCGTCGCGTCTCGGCGGCGGCGGAGGCGGCGCCGGCGGGCTGAGCCTAGGACGCTGGTCGGCCGACGATCTGGACGGCGTCCTGACGATCACGGTCGGCGCCGGCGGGATCGGCGGCGTGTCGGGCGGCGATAGTGAGGTCGCGACAGGTGACACGGTCCTGTTGCGCGCGACGGGCGGGACCGCAGGCGGCCCTGGCGTCGGTGGAGTAGGGGGTATCGGCCAACGGCTCGCCAATCCCGGCGGGAGCTCTTCGACAACCGCGACGGCGGCGACGGGCGCAGAAACCCTCTGCGCGGACGGGCCGGGCGGAGGCGGGGCAGGCGGCGGTCTGAGCGCGGCCGGTGTCGCCTATGCCGGAGGCGTGGGCGGCGTGGGCGGCTGGTCGGGCCTTTGCGCGGCCGGCGGCTTCGCGGGCGCTGCAGGGCAGGCTTCGCCCAAGCCGCTGTTGTCGATCGTCGGCGGCGGCGGCGGGGGCGGCGACGCATCAGCGAGCGCAGCGGGCGGCCCCGGCGGCTCAGGCGCGCTGTTCGGGGCCGGGGGCGGGGGAGGCGGCGCGGGTCTGACCTTCGGCGGCCAAGGCGGTTCGGGCGCTTCGGGCGCGGTTCTGATCACGGTCGTCGGATGAGCCGGCGTGGACATCCGGCTGAGCCGGTCGAGGTGCTGGAGGCCGAGGCGTGGGAAGCGCCCGACAGCCTCAGCGACGGGGAATGGCGCGCCCAGTCCGGCTGGGACGGCCGCTGCGCCATCGAAACCTATGACGAGGAGGACGAACGATGACCCGACACAGACATGGGGCGATTCCCTTGGCGGAGGGGCGGTGGCTGTTCCGTCGGCTCTATGTCTTCGCCGTCAGTGCGGGACTGTGGGTGCTGTTGATGCGCACGGTCGGGCGGACGCCGGCTGAGATGCTGCCCAGGATCACGGACGGGCTGATGGGCCTGCTGGCCCTGATCCTGGTGCTCTATCTGGTGGCGCCGACCGCTCAGCAGTTGATCACCCTGATCGCCACCGCAAGGCTGCGGATCAGCGGAGGTCGACCATGAGCCTTCGTCTGTCCAGCCGGTCGCGGGCACGGCTCGTCGGCGTGCATCCGGCCCTGAGTGCGGTGGTCGAGGCGGCGATCGCGCGCACGCCGGTGGATTTCATGATCACCGAGGGACTGCGCTCGGCCGAACGTCAGGCCGCCCTGGTCAAGGCGGGCGCCAGCCGCACGACGCGCTCGCGCCATCTGACGGGCCATGCCGTCGATGTCGCCGCCCTGGTCGAAGGGCAGGTGCGATGGGACTGGCCGCTGTATGGCCGGATCGCCGAGGCGTTCAAGGCGGCGGCGCTCGACCTGAAGACGCCTCTGATCTGGGGAGGCGACTGGAAGACGCTGCGGGACGGTCCGCATTTCGAGCTGGATCGAAAGGCTTTTCCATGAGCGCCGGATCGATACTGCGGGCGGTGACGCCGCTCGGCTGGCTGGTGGTGGGTGCGACAGCGTTGGCGCTGGGGGTCGTGCTGCTGGGCGGGCTCGGCTTTCGCTGGGACCCGCTGAACCTGCAGCACAAGCGTCTGGAAGCCGCGCGCACTCAGGCGCGGGATGCGACTGCCGTGGCGGCGGCGCAGGCCGACGCCCGACGCATCGAGACCGAAGGCGCCGCGGCTCAGGCCCAGCGCGTCGATCACTATCACCACACCACAGGGGCGGCGGACCGGGCGACCACGGCCGCCGTCGCCCAGAGCAGGAGCGCCGAAGATGCCGACCAAACCTTGGACAACCGCCGCGCTGATCGCCTGCGCGACCATGACGGCGAACTGTGCCGCATCGCCCCTAATCTCGACGGTTGCGCCGGCGCGACTGGTCTTGCCGGAGGCGACGACACGCCCGTGCGCGCTGGCGACCCTGCCGGCTGAACCGACGGCCGGCGATCTGGACGCGGCCTATGTGCAGCGCGGCGCCCAAATCGTGGCCTGCGACGGGGCGCGGCGGCTGGCGGTCGAGACCTTGTTGGCCGAACGCGCGATGCAGGACGCGCAGATGCGACGCCGCGACTGACGCCCTGCAAAAACGACTCGG
Source organism: Brevundimonas sp. 374 (assembly GCF_900102995.1). NCBI lineage: Bacteria > Pseudomonadati > Pseudomonadota > Alphaproteobacteria > Caulobacterales > Caulobacteraceae > Brevundimonas > Brevundimonas sp. 374. The sequence goes on from NZ_FNKT01000001.1 coordinate 90,852, forward strand.
CAACTTCTGCCGCCTGGTGTGCAGGCTTGCCGGGTTGTTTCGCAAATCGCCGAGATAAGTTCAATGAAATCAATGTCGGCGTCTGGCTGGCGTCGCATTTTGGACTGGCCCCGCCCTTGCTCTCCTGAAGACCGAGCAAAACGCTCCTGACGCTAAAATGGCGTCGGACATCACACGAAGTGAACAGGAAAGCCAAAATGGCTACGAGCATCAATACGAACTACGGCGCCGCTGTCGCGCTGCAAAACCTCAATGCGACCAACGCTATGTTGGAGCGCACGCAAAACCGTGTCTCGACGGGCCTGAAGGTGGGCTCGGCCAAGGACAATGGCGCGATCTACGCCATCGCGACGACCCAGCGCGCCAACATGGGCGCCATGGATGCGGTTCGGAATTCACTTCAGCGCGGACAGTCGATCGTCGATGTGGCCCTGGCCGCCGGCGACACCATCACCGCCGCCCTGGAAGAGATGAAGTCGCTGGCCGTCAGCATTCAATCGTCGGTCGCCGGCTCGGCCGCGGAGACGTCTTACCTGGCTGATTTCAACGCCTTGGGTAAGGAAATCGACGCGGCGCTGAAGGGCGCAACCTTCGACGGCGTCAACCTGTGGAACACCACCACGGCCACCAACATCACCACCAACGTCAGCGGCGGAACCTATCAGATCGGTTTCGGAACGACCGACAAGGCAGCGGCCGCCCCGATCACGGCCGTCTCCGCCGGCACTGCTGCCCGCGCCGGCGCCACGACCGCCATCGTCGATGCGGCAATCACCGAGATCACCGCTGACCTGGCCACGATCGGCACGCAGTCCAAATCGGTCGGGCGTCAACTGACCTTCGTCAACAAGCTGCAGGACTCGACCGAGGCCGGCATCGGCAACCTGGTGGACGCAGACCTGGCCAAAGAAAGCGCCAAGCTGACCGCTCTGCAAACCAAGCAACAGCTGGGCGTGCAGGCGCTGTCGATCGCCAATCAGGGCAGCTCGATACTGCTGAGCCTCTTCCGCAACTAAGCCCGCCATTGGGCTGAAGGCTTCGCCTTTCGCCGTGTGGTGAACCCGCACAGGCGCAGACCAACTCGACGTGCACCCGGCAAATCTTGCCTGGTGCACGGACCAGCCCGGCAAGAGCTGCCGGGTCGGAAGGAGGGTAAATCAAAGGTAAACCAGTAAAATCAGTTAGTTGTAGGCTTTTGTGCGGATCAGAAATGGCCCGGCAATTGCTTCTTACTCACCGAGCAAAAAGCTCCCGGCGGCAAAACGACGCCGGAAATCACTGAAGTGAACAAGGAGGGCCAGAAATGCCCAGCATCAACACGAACTACGGCGCCGCAGTCGCCCTGCAGAGCCTGAACAAGACCAACGCCCAGCTGGAAACCACCCAAAACCGGATCAGCACCGGCATGAAGGTGTCTTCGGCCAAGGACAATGGCGCGATCTTCGCCATCGCCACCCAGCAGCGCGCCAACGCCGCTTCGCAAGACGCGACGCGTAACTCGCTGCAACGCAGCCAATCGATCACCGACGTGGCCCTGGCCGCCGGCGACACCATCACCTCCGCCCTGGAAGAGATGAAGTCGCTCGCTGTCAGCATCCAGTCGTCGGTCGCCGGTTCGGATGCGGAGACGGCCTATCTGAAAGACTTCAACGCCTTGGGCGCGGAAATCGCCACCGCGATCTCTGGCGCTTCGTTCGACGGCGCCAACAGCCTGACGACGCCTCTGGGCGTCGCCTCGGTGACGGGCCTGACGGGCGGCTCCGTCGCTCGTGCGGGCGCCACGACGGCTGCGGTCGACGCCGGCATCGCGACGGTCACGTCGTCGCTGGCGACGCTGGGCACCCAGTCCAAGTCGCTGGGTCGCCAGATCACCTTCGTCAACAAGCTGCAGGACGCGATGGAAGCCGGTGTCGGCAACCTGGTCGATGCAGACCTGGCCAAGGAAAGCGCCAAGCTGACCGCCCTGCAAACCAAGCAGCAGCTGGGCGTGCAGGCGCTGTCGATCGCCAACCAGGGCAGCTCGATCCTACTGAGCCTGTTCCGCTAAGGCCCACGGCCCGATCGCTAAGGCGGTCGGGCCAAGGCCGCATCTGATCGGTCGTCGGTTCCCGGCGCCCGGACCTGAGCAAAATGCTCACCCCGGCAAAACGCCAGGGGATCTCACGAAGTGAACAAGGAGGGCCAGAAATGCCCAGCATCAACACCAACTACGGCGCCGCAGTCGCCCTGCAGAGCCTGAACAAGACCAGCGCCCAGCTGGAGACGACTCAGAATCGGATCAGCACCGGCCTGAAAGTCTCCTCGGCCAAGGACAATGGCGCGATCTTCGCCATCGCCACGCAACAGCGCGCCAACGCCGCCTCTCAAGACGCGGTTCGCAACTCGCTGCAACGCGGTCAGTCCATCGTCGACGTGGCCCTGGCGGCCGGCGACACCATCACCTCCGCCCTGGAAGAGATGAAGTCGCTCGCGGTCAACATCGCCTCGTCCACGGGTTCGGCGAAGACGGCCTACGAGGCCGACTTCACTGCCCTGGGCAAGGAAATCAACGACGCGATCGCCGGCGCCAGCTTCGACGGGGTCAACCTGTTGAACACGGCGGCAGGCACGACCACCGACGTCCAGACGGGTTCCGGCACCTATCGCCTGGGCACCGCCACGGCGGTCAGCGCGAACACCCAACTGGCGATGTTCACGGCGGCGACGCCGAACACCGCCAACTACACCACCGCGAACGTCGATCTGGCGATCGCGGGTGTGACCAGCACCCTGGCCACCCTGGGCACACAGTCCAAGTCGGTCGGGCGTCAGATCACCTTCGTCAACAAGCTTCAGGACGCGATGGAAGCTGGCGTGGGCAATCTGGTGGACGCCGATCTGGCCAAGGAAAGCGCACGACTGACCGCCCTGCAAACCAAGCAACAGCTGGGCGTGCAGGCGCTGTCGATCGCCAACCAGGGCAGCTCGATCCTGCTGAGCCTCTTCCGCTAAGGCCCGGAGACCTCGCCGTCCCGGCGGCGGGGTCGTGGCCTTGAACCCCGAGCAAAACGCTCACCCCGGCAAAACGCCGGGGCTCTCACGAAGTGAAAAGGAGGGCTAGAAATGCCCAGCATCAATACGAACTACGGCGCCGCAGTCGCTCTGCAGAGCCTGAACAAGACCAGCCAACAGCTGGACACGACCCAGAACCGGATCAGCACCGGGATGAAGGTGTCGTCGGCGAAGGACAACGGTGCGATCTTCGCGATCGCCACGTCGCAACGCGCCAACGCCGCCTCGCAGGACGCCGTTCGCGCCGGCCTGCAACGCACCCAGTCGATCACCGACGTGGCTCTGGCCGCCGGCGATTCCGTCACTTCCGCCCTGGAAGAGATGAAGTCGCTTGCCGTCAACATCGCCTCGTCGACAGGCTCGGCGCAGACGGCCTATCTGGCCGACTACAACGCCTTGGGTCTGGAAGTCGCCTCGGCCATCTCCGGCGCGACCTTCGATGGCGTGAACAGCCTGACGGCACTGGGTTCGAACGCGGCGATCACCGCCGTGAACACCGGCAGCGTCACGGCCGCTAACGCCACCGCGGCGAACGTCGACGCCGCCATCTCGGCGACGACGAGCGCCCTGGCCACCTTGGGCACCCAGTCCAAGTCGCTGGGCCGTCAGATCACCTTCGTCAACAAGCTTCAGGACGCTCTTGAAGCCGGCGTGGGCAATCTGGTGGACGCCGATCTGGCCAAGGAAAGCGCCAAGCTGACCGCCCTGCAAACCAAGCAACAGCTGGGCGTGCAGGCGTTGTCGATCGCCAACCAGGGCAGCTCGATCCTGCTGGGCCTGTTCCGCTAAGACGCGCGGCCGGAGCGGTTTCGCGACCGCTCCGGCTGATCGTTTGTTTCTCTAGAGGGCGCAGGACGACCTGTGCGTGGAGCCATGACAGACAATGTCGCAAGATCAGTAAGCGTAGCTCAGATCCCTCCCGTTGGTCCCATCGCCGTTCAGCCTGCAACGCCCGCGCCGGCGGCCAGGAACGACAACCACGACGCCAGCCGCTTTCGACTGACCATCGAGGCCGTGGGTGACAACCGCTTCGTCTACAAGGTCCTGGATCGGGTGACGGGCGAGGTGATCCGCCAGTTGCCGCGCGAGGATGTCGAGAAGTTGAACAGCGACCCGACCTACCGCGGAGGCCGTCTGGTCGATACCGCCGTCTGACGACAGGCGAGGGCTCAAACTCTCTAACGCCGCCGGCTCGCCGGACGGCGCAATCATGGTTTCCGGCGCGTTAACCATGTGATTACGACTCATGGTTAATCCTGTAGCCCACAGAACGTCCGGGGGCTTGAAGCCATGACCACCAGCATCCACACCAACACCTCGGCGATGATCGCCCTGCAGAATCTGAACCGCACCAACGACCAGTTGGCGGCGACGCAGAGCCGGGTGAACACGGGGCTGAAGGTTCAGGGCGCGCGCGACAACGCCGCGGTCTGGGCGGTCGCGCAAGGTCAACGCGCCGACCGGGGATCGCTCGAAGCCGTCACCACCAGCCTGAACCGCGCGACATCTATCGCCGACGTTTCGCTGGCGGCCGGCGAGCAGATTTCGGACATCCTGCTGGAGTTAAAGCAGAAGGCGACCGCAGCGGCAGACCCGAGCGCCAGCGCCGCCACCCGCACGTCCTACAATGATGAGTTTCAGGCGCTGCTGAGCTCGATCGATTCGTTCGCCAACAACGCCATCTTCGACGGCGCCAACATTCTGGACGGTTCGGCGACGACGACGCTGAACTTCCTGGCCAGCGCCGACGGCGCCGAGACCATCGCGCTGGATCGTCAGAACCTGACCGTCGCTGGCCTGTCGCTGACCGGCACGACCCTGACCAGCCAGGCCAACGCCAACACGGCACTGGCCGCCGTCAACGCCGCCATCACCACCAGCAGCGCGCGTCTGGCCGAACTGGGGGCGCAATCCAAGCAAATCGAGCGCCACACCACCTATGTCGGCAAGCTCTCGGACGCGCTGGAAGCCGGCATCGGCAATCTGGTCGACGCGGACCTGGCCAAGGAAAGCGCCCGCCTTCAGGCCCTGCAGGTCCAGCAGCAACTCGGCGTTCAGGCCCTGTCGATCGCCAACCAGGCGCCGCAGGTCATCCTGTCGCTGTTCAAGGGCTGATCCGACAGCTTAACGGTTCCTTATCGACGCCCGCCGCACGATAGGGTCGGAGCCGTCTGAATGATCAACAACAGCTATCTGCTGGGTCTTTTCGGAACGACGACGGGAACGTCGTCGTCAGGCGTAACCACGACCGCCAGCACGACTGTCAAAACCAAGAAGACCCAGCCGACGGCCCCTTGGTCGTCCACGGCGACACCGGCGAAGGCCAGCGATCTGGTCCGCGCGGCTCTGGGCGGCCGCCGCCTGATCGACGAGAGCAATGTCAGCCTGGATTTGGCTGGCGTCTCCACCGACTACCGCAAGATGTTCGCCCTGTATCAGGGCCTGAACACGCTGGGCGCTCTGGCCGACCGTGCCGGCGTCAAGGGGTTGAGCGCGTCGGAAGCCGCCCTGGTGTCCAAGCGATTCGGCGAAGGCCTGGCCGAACTGTCGACCTATTTGAGCACCGCCAGTTTTGAAGACATGCGGCTGGTGCAGGGTGTGGCCCAGACCTCGGTCAAGAGCACCTATGCGCTGGAACGGGCGCCGACCAGTTTCGTCACCGCCCCCATCCACGACGGCGACCCCACCGCCTCGGTCAAGGCGTTCGAGGGTGACGTGAAGTTTTCCGTGACCGTCAAGACGGCGGCCGGGGAGCAGGCGATCGCCATGGACCTGTCCGAAATGGGCGCGGTCGATCGGTCGTTGGCCAATGTCACCGCCTATATGAACGGCAAGCTGGAGGACGCGGGCGTCGCGACGCGCATCAGCGCTCAGTTGATCCCCGCCGAGCCCAAGACGGTCAAGAGCGGAACCAAGACCATCACCCTGCCTGCCGGACCGGATCGGTGGGCGTTGAAGGTCAATGGCGGGACCGGCGAGGCCATCAGCTTCCAGGCCGTCGAAACCTCCGACGCCGTCTATGTGACGCAAGGGGTCGGCAAGACCGGCACGGCGGGCCAACTGCTGAAGTTCCAGGCCGACGGCGGCGCGGCGCCGGCCGCCCAGCAGGGCGTGGACGATCCGTTCTGGGTCGAGGGCAGGGTGGGGCACGCCAACCTTCCCGACGGCATCGCCGCGGTTAAGGCCAGCGCCGTGGCCCCGGATAGCTCCGTCTGGGTCGTCGCCGAACTGACGGCGGGCGACGCCAGCCAGCCGATCAAGGGTGCGCGCGATGTCGCCCTGATGAAATACGATTCCGCCGGCAATCTGATGCAGACCAAGCTGCTCGGCGCCGCCTCCAGCGCCAACGGCTTCTCGATCGCCATTGATGATGACGGCCGGGTTGCCCTGGCCGGATCCGTGACCGGGGCGCTGGAACCCGGCAAGAGCGGCGACAACGCGTCCGTGGCCGACAGTTTCGTTTCGGTCTTCGACAGTTCAGGCCAGGAACTGTGGACCCAGCGTCGCGGGGCCAAGGCGGCCGATGAGGCGACCGAGGTTCGCTTCGGCGCCGATGGCATGGTCTATGTCGCCGGCCGGTCGAAATCGGCCATGCCGGGCAATGCGGCCCTGGGCGGCTGGGATTCCTATCTTCAAGCCTTCCAGGAAAAGCCGATCAAGATCAACGGCCCCGACGTGGGCGTGAACGTCGCGACCGTGCAGTTCGGCACCAGCGGGGACGATTCCGTTCAGGCCATGACGGTGTCAGGAAACGACCTCTACACGGCCGGTGTCGAGAACGGGAAGGCGGTCGTGCGCCGCTTCACCCTGGACGCCGACGGCGTGCCGAGCCTGGCTTCGACGCGTGACCTTGGCTACGCCAGCGGCGCGATCGCCGGCATATCGGTTGAGAACGGCAAGGTCGTGGTGACCGGCCATACTGAAAACACCGCCCTCGATATCTTTACCGTGACCAACGTCCATGCCGGCGGCAGCGACGTCTTCATCGCCACCTTGTCGACCGACCTTCAGGTCTCTGCCAGCGACCAACTGACCTATTTCGGCGGGGCGGGCGCGGACACCGCCGCCGACGTCGCCATCAAGGACGGCAAGGTCTGGATCACCGGCACGAACCGGGCGGAAGGCGCCGGCAAGGACGACCCCACATCCGGCTATCTCGCGCAGATCGATCTGGCCACGGGCCAGGTCCAATCGAACCGAACCTGGCGCGCGGACGGCGATCAGGCCAAGCCGACCAGCCTGAGCATCGCAGCGGGCGGGGCCAGCGTGCTCGACCGCCTCGGCCTGCCTCAAGGCCAGATCATGCAGGCGGATTCCAAGCTGCTGACCGTCGCCACCTCGGCCCGCGTCGGCGATCAGTTTTCGATCAGCCCCGCAGCCGGCGGCCGCGCCGTTACCGTGACCATCGACGCCAAGGACACGCTGGAAAGCCTGGCCAAGAAGATCAACGCCGCCTCTGGCCGCCAGTTGGAAGCCAAGGTCATCACCGACCTGAAAGCCAAACCCATTGTCCAGCGCCTGGAAATCAAGACGGCGGCCAACAAGGACGGCGCCGTCATCTCCGCTGGGGCGATCGGCAAGGACGCCTTGGGCGCGCTTGGCCTGACGCCCGGTTTCGTCGGTCCGGTGAAGCCGGACAAGGACGCGATCAAGACCTATGGGCTGAACCTGTCGAACAAGCTGAACCTGAACGATCCCGCCTCGATAAAGGCGGCCATCGAATCGCTGGCTCAGGCGATGACGGCGGTCCGGTCTTCTTATCGCGCCCTCGCGCCATCGACCGGCGGCATAACCAACACACAGACCGGCAACGGCTCCTCGACCGCCTACCAGCAGACGCAACTGGCCAACTATCAGGCTGCGCTGAGCCGCCTGACGGCTTGATCGCGGTCGGGACCGGTCAAGGCGGTTGACGCCCGAGGCCGGGTCGGAGTTATTGACCTCCTCATCCGCGAAAGCCCGTTCATGGCCCTTCCGAAAGACAACCGCGTCATCCTGTTGGTCGGCGCCGGCGTGGCGATCGTCATCGCCGTCGTGCTCGCCCTGATCTTTACGGGCGGCGGCGACAAGACGACGGAAGCGCCGCCGGCGTCCAAGGGCGGTCTTGTGGTCAACCTGGCCGAGGCGCCGACGCTGGAACCGACGCGGGAACTGCGCTGCTTCGTCGATGGTCAGTTCGTCGGCATGGCGACCCTGGCGGTCTGCGCCCAGCGCAATGGACTGGCGACGGATGCTCTGGACGTCGGGCTGGACGCGACGGGCGCCTTGGCCGCCGCCCCGACCGCCGCCTTCGCCCCCCCGCCCGAACTGCCTGCCGTCGAGATGGCCCAGACCCCACCGCCGGCTTCCGTCGAACAGACGCCTGCGCCGCGTCCCACACCCGTGGCCAGCGGCAGCCCCTGCCTGCGCCACACCGGCTCCGACTGGCGCACCCTTTCGCCGAACATGAGCCTGAACGCCTGCGTTCAGGCGCTTTACGCCGGAACCTGCGTTGGACCGGGCGACGCCCAATACGGCCGCTGGGGCGATACGACCCTGCGTCTGGTGCCACGTCGGGTGGAACAGTCGAATGACAACAACCGTTTCAGGACCCTGGCCGAGCAGGATCGCAACTGCCAATTCACGGGAATGAACTGATGCGTTTCGTCGCCCTCGCCGCCGTCGCCGGGATCGCTCTGCTGGGCGCTTGCTCCAACGAACCCAAATATGAGTTCGCCGAGGGCGCCTGCTACTTCGTGGCGACGCCGGACAATGCGCCGCCGCGCCTGCAGAAGATCGCCGATGACCAGCCGCAACTTGAACAATGCGCCGCGCGGCTGGAGGAGATGCGTCTTCGCTTCCTGCGCATGGGAGGATCGAACCAGGAAATCGCCGGCGCCTATCAGGGCCGCTTCATCTTCGTGGACCGCGAGGGGGTCAAGATCGGCAAGAGCCTGAACGGCAGCCGCTTCTTCGCTATGGCCCGCACCGGCGACGGCCGTCTGGCCATCCCCGGCGCTATCCAGCGCGACGAGACGGGTCGTCCCATCGCCATCGCAGCCGACCCCGCTGCGAAGTAGGACTTGCGTGGCCAGAACGAAAGTGGAACATTCGGTTAATGCTTATCCACTGATTTAGCGGGTTTGCTGTCGAAAGGGCTGGCGATGAGCCGCCGCCCCGGTCAGACATCGGACTGAATTGACGGGGCAGGCGAAGTCGTCGCCGCCTCACACGAGAAGGAAGTTTCCATGGCGGGCAGCGTCAACAAGGTCATTCTGGTCGGCAATCTGGGGCGCGACCCCGAAATCCGCTCCATGCCCAACGGCGACCGCATCGCCAACCTGTCCATCGCCACCTCGGAAACCTGGCGCGACAAGTCCTCGGGCGAGCGCAAGGAAAAGACCGAGTGGCACCGGGTCGTCATCTTCAACGACAACATCGTCAAGGTAGTCGAGAACTATGTGAAGAAGGGCTCGACCGTCTACATCGAGGGCGCGCTCCAGACCCGCAAATGGACCGACCAGCAGGGCGTCGAGAAATATTCGACCGAGATCGTGGTCAGCCGCTTCAAGGGTGAACTGACCATGCTGGGCGGCCGTTCGGAAGGCGGCTCGTCAGGCGGTGGTTACGGCGGCGGCGGTGGTCGCGGCGATGACGACTATTCCTCGGGCTTCTCCACCGGCGGCGCCAACAAGCCGAGCGGCCCCAAGGAAAGCTACGACCTGAACGACGACATCCCGTTCTGAGACTGACTGCTTGGCTCGGCGATCGGTGCGAGCGGTCGCCAAGCCGGATTTCTGAGCGGAAACCTGAGGTCATCCAAAGTGAGCCGACGCGGCAGTCGCACCGTGCCATAGGGCGGTCATGACCGACGTCCGTTCCGAAGTTGCGCCTGCGCCCGCGCCCCTGCCCAACAGGCCTCACGCCCTGACAGGGCTGGAAATCGCCGCCATCGTGGCGATCATCGTGGTGTGGGGCGTTAACAACGCCGGGGCCAAGCTGGCGACGCAGGAGTTGTCGCCGCTGCTGGTCGGCGCCATCCGGTTCGGCATCGCCACCGCCTGTCTGATCGCCTTCGTGCGGCCGCCGTTTCCGGACTGGAAGAGCCTGATGCTGATCGTCATCATCGGCGGGCCGATCCAGTACGGCCTGGCCTACACCGCCTACTGGCTGGCGACGGACGTCAGCCCCGTGACCGTGGCCAACCAGTTGTGGATCCCCTTCACCACCCTGTTCGCCTTTCTGATCCTGGGCGAGCGGCTGTCCAAGGCGGCCTTGGTCGGAATGGGCGTGGCCTTCGTCGGCGTGGCCTGGATGACGCTGGACGCCCATGCGCTGCAGGACTGGAAGGCCATTCTGGTCGCCATCGCGGCCGGCGCCGCCTGGGGCGTGACCACAGTGGTGGCGCGTCGCACCACCTCCATCCCGCCGCTAAAGATGCAGGGTCTGCTGGCGCTGGGCGCCTTTCCCGTCATGGCCTTCGGCTCGGCGGTGTTCGAGCATGGCCAGTGGGAGGCGGTGAAGAGCGCCACGCCCATGGTCTGGGCCTCATTGCTGTGGGCGGGCGTCGTGTCGTCCGTGCTGGCGACGACCCTGCTGTTTTGGTTGGTCCAGCGGCGCGAGGCGGGGCGGGTGACGCCCTATCTGCTGGTCACGCCCGTGGTGTCGATGTTCATCGGCTGGAGCTTCATGGGCGATATCCTAACGCCGCAGATTCTGACGGGATCGGCCATCACCATGGGCGGGGTGGCCCTTGTGGCCCTGGCCGAACGGGGCTTGCGTGCGGGGGCCGCCAAGGCTTGATCTGTTCCTGATCCTATCAGGAGCCCGTCATGCATCACGCCCCCCCTCGACGCCGACCACGTCTCCCGCCGCTGGCTGGGCAAGGCGAAGCACGATCTTCCGGCGAACGAAGCCGTCGTCGTTCAGAGCACCGCCGATCGTCGCCCTGTGTCCGAAGACATCAACGAGACCTTCGACGACCGCCAAACCTTTGGAGAGAGGCTGGCCGATCGGGTTGCGGCGTTCGGCGGTTCATGGCCCTTCATCATCGCGTTTGGCGTCTTCCTGGCGATCTGGACCGGGCTGAACCTGCTGCTGCGTAAGGAAGCCTTCGACCCCTATCCCTTCATCTTCCTGAACCTGGTCTTGTCGATGCTGGCGGCGATCCAGGCGCCGGTCATCATGATGAGCCAGAACCGCCAGGCGTCAAAGGATCGGCTGGACGCGGGCAATGACTATCAGGTCAATCTGAAGGCCGAGATCGAGATCATGGCCCTGCTGGAAAAGGTCGAGCACCTGACCGCCCGGCAGGAGGAGCAGACTGAACTGATCCGCCGTCTGCTCGCACAAAAAGAGACCCGCTGAACGCTGTCCAGCGGGCCATCTTCCGTTTCGGAGAAAGACTTAGCTTGCGCTGAGCGCCGCGCAGGCCACCCGGTCGCCGGCGCCGCCGATGGGCTGGGTCGAATGGTCGTCGGGGTTGGCGTGGATGATGATGGCCGAGCCGTCGGCGTCCCACAGCCATTGGCCGGGGCCTTCGGACGAGATCCGGGCGCGGGTCGTGAACAGCTCGGCGTTCACCTTGCCGTCCGCACCGGCCCAGACGTTGGGAAGGTCGCCGTCGTCCGGCCCGGCGGCGTTCAGCAGGCCATGCGGAGCCTTGGGCTCGCCGTGGTTGATGTGGGCCCCGGACGAGGTGAACGGCGCGGCGCATTCGCCGGTCGCATGGATGTGGATGCCGTGCCAACCGGGCGTCAGGCCTGAAGCCTCGATCTTCATCAGCAGGCCGGTCGGCCCCTGACGCAGGTCGACGCGGCCGATATTGGCGCCTGAGGCGTTGATCAGAACGGCTTGCCCCGTCGCGCCGACGGGGGCGCGTTCGACGGCCGCCTGGGGCGCGTTTCCGGTCGCGGCGCAGGCGATTGTCAGGGCCAAGGGGGAGGCGAGGAGAAGGGCGGCGGCGAGGCGGGTGGCGCGCATGTCGAAAGTCCTTTCAGAGACGGGCTTTCACGGCGACGTCGCTTTGCCACCGAGGCCCTGGAATGCTAGAAATCGTCACAGCGGATCACGTTCCGATTCCGGCCGCATAAAGCCACGCTTCATTGACCGACGACAGCTACGAAAACGCCGCATCTCCGATCGTTCCGGGAGGCGGCGGCTCCGACATTTCCACGATCACGATCGAGGACGAACTGAAGCGTTCGTACCTCGACTACGCCATGAGCGTGATCGTCTCGCGCGCGCTTCCAGACGCCCGGGACGGGCTGAAACCGGTTCACCGTCGCATCCTGTATTCGATGCACGACCTGAACATGACGCCCGAGCGCAGCTATTCGAAATGCGCCCGCGTCGTCGGTGACGTGCTGGGCCGGTTCCACCCCCACGGCGACGCCTCGGTCTATATGGCCCTGGTGCGGATGGCGCAGCCTTTCTCGATGGGGCTGATGCTGGTCGACGGCCAGGGCAACTTCGGTTCGGTCGACGGCGATATGCCCGCCTCGATGCGTTACACCGAAGCCCGGATGGCCCCGGCCGCCGTCGCCCTGATGGCCGACATCGACAAGGACACGGTCGATTTCCAGCCGAACTACGACGAGAAGGAGCTGGAGCCGGTCGTTCTGCCCAGCCGGATCCCGAACCTGCTGGTCAACGGCGCGGGCGGCATCGCCGTCGGCATGGCGACCAACATCCCGCCGCACAATCTGGGCGAGGTCGTCGATGCGGCCCTGGCCCTGCTGGATGATCCCAACGTCTCCGACGACGCCCTGCTGGACATCGTGCCCGGTCCGGACTTCCCGACCGGCGGCGAGATCATGGGCCGCACAGCCCCGCGCAACGCCCTGCGCGACGGTCGCGGCTCGGTCGTCGTGCGCGGCCGCGCCTCGGTGGAGGAGATCCGCAAGGACCGCGAGGCCATCGTCGTCACCGAACTGCCCTATCAGGTCAACAAGCAGACCCTGATCGAACGCATCGCCGAAATGGTGCGCGAGAAGCGGCTGGAAGGTATTTCCGACGTTCGCGACGAATCCGACCGCCAAGGCATGCGGATCGTCATCGAGCTGAAGCGCGACGCGTCCGGCGACGTGATCCTGAACCAGCTGTGGCGCTATACCGCGATGCAGAGCTCGTTCGGCGTCAACATGCTGGCGCTGAACCACGGCCGGCCCGAGCAGATGGGCCTGCGCCAACTGCTGCAGATCTTCCTCGACTTCCGCGAGGAGGTCGTGGTTCGCCGCGTCAAGTTCGAGCTGAACAAGGCCCGTGATCGCGGCCACGTCCTGGTCGGTCTGGCCGTCGCCGTCGCCAATATCGACGAGGTGATCCATATCATCCGCTCGTCGGCCGATCCGACCGAGGCGCGCGAGCGTCTGCAGGCCAAGGCCTGGCCCGTCGGCGACATGATGGCCCTGGTCGAACTGATCGCCGATCCGCGCAGCGTCGTGATAAATGGCGACAGCCTGAAACTGACCGATGAACAGGCCCGCGCCATCCTGGCCCTGACCCTGTCGCGTCTGACCGGTCTTGGCCGCGACGACATCTTCGGCGAGGCGCACGGCCTGGCCGACACCATCCAGGGCCACCTGACCATCCTGTCGGACCGCAAGAACGTCCTGGCCATCATCCGCGAAGACCTGATCGACGTGAAGGATCGGTTCGCCGTTCCGCGTCGCACCCTGATCGGGGAAGGCGACGGCGAGATGGAGGATGAAGACCTGATCCCGCGCGAGGACATGGTCGTCACCGTCACCCATGGCGGCTACGTCAAGCGCGTGGCCCTGAACGCCTATCGGACCCAGCATCGGGGCGGCAAGGGCCGCAGCGGCATGTCGATGAAGGACGAGGACGCCATCACCGGCGTGTTCAGCGCCTCGACCCATACCCCGGTCCTGTTCTTCGCCACCAACGGCAAGGCCTACAAGCTGAAGACCTGGCGTCTGCCGTTGGGCAATCCGCAATCGCGGGGCAAGGCCTTCGTCAATCTGCTGCCCATCGAGCCGGGCGACAGCATCATGAACGTCCTGCCCCTGCCCGAGGACGAAACGACCTGGGGCGACTACGACATCATGTTCGCCACTTCGAGCGGCGACGTGCGGCGCAACAAGCTGTCGGACTTCGCCACCGTGAACCGCGCCGGCAAGATCGCCATGAAGCTGGAAGGCTCTGACCGCATGGTCGGCGTCGGCTTGTGCACGGCGGACGACGATGTGCTGCTGACGACGGCGCTGGGCCGCGCGATCCGGTTCAAGGCCGACGACGTGCGCGTGTTCAAGGGCCGGGATTCGACTGGCGTCCGGGGCGTGCGGCTGCAGGACGGCGACGAGGTCATCTCCATGGCCATCCTGGGCCGTGTGGACGCGACGCCGGAAGAACGCGCCGCCTACGTCAAACACGCTAACGCCATGCGCAAGGCCCTGGCCGGCGCGGAAGCGGAAGAGGATGCCGCGGCCCCGGTCGAGGCTGAAGACGAGGTCGCGGATGCGGCTCTGACCGTGGAGCGGATTGCCGAACTGGGCGCCGCCGAACAGTTCATCCTGACGGTCACCGAGACCGGCTTCGGCAAGCGATCCTCGGCCTACGAGTATCGTCGTACGGGGCGCGGCGGCCAGGGTTTGACGGCCCACGGTTTGGGCGGTCGCGCCGGCACGCGTCTGGCGGCGGCCTTCCCGGTCGAGGAGACGGACGACCTGCTGCTGGTCACCTCGGGCGGTCAGATGATCCGCACGCGCATCGACCAGGTCCGCATCGTCGGCCGCTCCAGCCAGGGCGTCACCATCTTCCGCACCGGCAAGGACGAGAAGGTCGTCTCGGTTGAACGTCTGCCGGAAAGCGGCGGCGCAGATGATGCCGATGTCGGCGGAGAAGACGGCGGCGAGGTCTGATCGGCCTCCGCCCAGCGGGAGAGGGGAGGGTCGTTTGAGCGCGACGATTCTGATCGACGGCCTTCCCGCCACGCCTGACGACCTGGCGCACCAGGCATTGGTCAACTACGGCGCCTACACCTCCTTCCGCGTCGAGGATGGCGCCGCGCGCGGCCTCGACCTCCACCTCGCGCGTCTGGAGCAGGCCGCCGTCGAACTGTTCGGCGAAAGCCCCGGCGAGGCGGAGTTTCGGCGTCTGATGGCGCTGGCGGTCGCCGGTCGTGACGCCTGCTGGCTGCGCGTCAGCCTGTTCTCGCCGGAGATCGGCCATCGCAACCCGACCTATGTCGGCAGACCGAAGGTGATGACCAGTGTCTCCCCTGCGCCGCCGCCGCTGGCGAACCGGGTGCGGATCACCGCTATGCCCTATGAGCGCGACGCGCCGCATCTGAAGCATCTCGCCACCTTCGGCCTGATTCGGGCCCGCCGCGCCGCGCGCGCCGCCGGGTTTGACGACGCCCTGTTTGTTGATGGCGAAGGGCGGGTCACCGAAGGCACGCTGTGGAACATCGGCTTTGTCCGGGGCGACCGGATCGTCTGGCCCCAGGCCCCGATGCTGGCGGGCGTGACCCAGGCCTTGATCACGCGCGGGCTGTCCCACGTCGGGCTGACCAGCGAAACGCGGCCGATCCGTCTCGACGAGATCGGCGCCTTCGACGGCGCTTTCCTGTGCAACAGCGCCACGCCCGTCTGCCCGATCATCGCCATCGACGATGTCTCGTTCGCCAATGACCCGGCCCTGCTCGCCAAGGTCGAAGCGGCTTGGAGCGCCCAGGCGCCGCAGCCCATCGCAGCGCATCACGATGACGAAGGCGTCAGCCGGCTAGGCCGCTGATTTCGCACCTGCTAAACGACGCTGACGCCACGCGACAGGCCGGGGAGACACGCATGCGCATCGGACTTTATCCGGGCACCTTCGACCCGGTGACGAACGGGCATACCGACATCATCAAGCGCGCGCTGAAGCTGGTCGATCGGCTGGTCATCGGCGTGGCCCAGAACGATGACAAGGGGCCGCTATTCTCCACCGCCGAGCGGGTCGAGATGCTGAAGGCCGAGATGGCGCCCCTCGGCGGCGACATCGTGGTCCAGCCGTTTTCTACCCTGCTGATGCATTTCGCCGAAGAGCTGGACGCCAGCGTCATCATCCGGGGGCTGCGCGCCGTCGCCGACTTTGAATACGAGTTCCAGATGACGGCCATGAACCAGCGCCTCAATCAGGACATCGAGACCGTATTCCTGATGGCCGATCCGCGCCATCAGGCGATCGCCTCGCGGCTCGTCAAGGAGATCGCCCGACTGGATGGCGCGATCGACAGTTTCGTCAGCCCCGCCATCGCCGAGCGCGTGCGGGCCAAGGTAAAGAACGGTTAGGGTAGACAAGACCATGCGTAAGGCCATCATCGCAGCGACCGTCGCCGCTCTTCTCGCGGCTGGCGCGGCCCAGGCTCCGGCTGTGGCGCAGACGGCGCCGGCGGCGTCCGACTGGCGGACCATTGCGCCGGAAAACCTGCTGGTTATCGATACGTCGAAGGGCCGGGTGCTGGTCGAACTGATCCCCGTCGCTGCGCCCAACCATGCGGAACGCATCCGCACCCTGGCCAACCAAGGCTTTTACGACGGTCTGAAGTTCCATCGCGTCATCCCTGATTTCATGGCGCAAACTGGCGATCCGAAGGGCACGGGTGAGGGCGGCAGCGAGCTGCCGGACCTGAAGGCCGAGTTCAGTTTCCGTCGTGGGCGCGACGCCGGCTTTGTCGCGGTGCCCAGCGTCGGCGCGGGCGTGCGCGGTCTGGTAGGCGATCTGCCGGTCCAGACCCAACCCGACGCCCAAATGATGGTCACCGCCGACTTCAAGGTCGACGCCCACGGCCTGTTCTGTCCCGGCGTGCTGGGCATGGCCCGCTCGGGTTCGCCTGACAGCGCCAACAGCCAGTTCTTCCTGATGATGGGCGCGCGCGAACAGCTGGACGGCATCTACACCGCCTTCGGCCGGGTGGTGTCCGGCCTCGACGTGGTCGGCAAGCTGAAGAAGGGTTCGGACGCCGAGGACGGCAAGGTGACCGATCCCGACACCATGACCCGCGTCCGCATGGCCTCGGCCCTGCCCGAAGCCGAGCGTCCGACGGTGCGCGTGCTGAACGCCGGCAGCGCCGCCTTCGCCGAACGGATCGCCACGGCGCGCGCCGCGCGCGGCGCCGCCTTCAGCGTCTGCGATGTTCAGCCGGTCGCCGAAGTGACTGGCGGCTGAGGCTTTCGCAAACGGGGGAGGGGATGATGACGATACGAACGATGGCGATGGCGGCGGCCGTGCTGGCTGCCACGGCGGGCGCCGCCCTGGCGCAAGACGCGACCGCCGTTCCCGCGCCTCCGCCGCCGCCCGGTGAATGGAGGACCATCGCGCCCGAGAACCTGCTGGTCATCGACACCAACAAGGGGCGGGTTCTGGTCGAACTGGCGCCCGAGATCGCGCCCGCCCATGTCGAACGCATCAAGTTGCTGGCGTCGCGCGGATTCTTCGACAACCTGGTCTGGCACCGGGTGATCGACTGGTTCATGGCCCAGACCGGCGATCCGCTGGGCACGGGCGAGGGGCAGAGCTGGTATCCCGACCTGAAGGCCGAGTTCACCTTCCGCCGTGGCGCGGACATGGCCTTCACTCCGGTGGCGGCTCCGGTCGGCGCCTTGGTCGGTTTCGTCGATTCCATCCCGGTCCAGACCCAGCCCGACGCTTTGATGTCCGGCACCAGCGACAAGAAGGTGCACGGTTGGGCGCTATATTGCCCGGGCGTCGCGGGCATGGCGCGTGACGAGGGCAATGACACCGCCAACAGCCAGTTCTTTCTGATGCGTCAGGCCTATCCCGCGCTGGACAAGCGCTACACCGTCTGGGGCCGGGTCGTGTCCGGTCTGGACGTCGTGCGATCGCTGAAGGCCAGCGACACGCCGGATGGTCTGGTCCAGGGACCGGATCAGATGACCCGCGTTCGCGTGGCGTCGGATCTGCCCGCGGCCGAACGTCCGACGGCGGCCGTGCTCAACACCAACTCCGCCACCTTCCAGACCCTGGCGCAGCAGGCGCGTCAGGCGCGTGGCGCGGATTTCTCGGTCTGCGACATCGAACTGCCGGTGCGCGTCACGCCGGCGGCCTGATCAGGCGGCGGGGGCCGGCCGCCCCCGTCCGCGCCGACGACGCCGTCCCCTCGGCGGCTTCTTGTCTTCGCGCATCCGTTGCAGCAGCAGGCCTTCGCGCAGGCCGCGATCCGCGACCCGCACCCGCTCCGACGGCCAGGCGCGTTGCACGGCCTCCAGGATGGCCGCGCCCGCCAAAACGAGGTCCGCCCGATCGGGACCGATGCAGGCCTCGCGCGCCCGGCCGTCCGGGCCCAGCGCCTTCAGGCGATCCGCCGCCGCCTCGCAGTCGGCGCGCGTCATCCACAAGCCATCGACCCGGTCTCGATTGTACCGCGGCAGATTCAGATGAATGCCGGCCAAGCTGGTGATCGCGCCCGATGTGCCGACCAGATGCGCCCGGTTCTGCCGAAACAGGTCCAGCATCGGTTCGTCGACGATCCCGCCCGCTGCAATAGCCGCGCCCATGTCGGCGACCATCGCCTCGTACCAGTCCTCGCCGGAGTTCGGGGGCTCGGGATGCCGCTCGGCCAAGGTCACGACCCCCACCGGCGCCGACATCCAGGCGGTGGTCGTCCAGTCGGTCCCGCTGCGCTTCAGCCACGACATCTCGGTCGAGCCGCCGCCGACATCGATGACCAGCACCGCCTCGGCCTTGGGGTCGATCAGGTTCAGGCATCCCTCGACCGCCAGCCGCGCCTCTTCGGCGGGATCGATGATCCGCAGGCGCAGGCCCGTGCCCTTGCGCACCCGGTCGATGAAGTCGGCGCCGTTCTCGGCCGCGCGGCAGGCCTGGGTGGCGACGGCGCTCAGTCGCGCCGAATCGACGCCCTTACGCACGATCCGCTCGGCGCACAGGGCCAGGGCGTCATACGCCCGGTCCATGGCGCGCGGGTCCAAAAGGCCCGTCCGCGACAGCCCTTCGCCCAGCCGCACGATGCGGCTGAAGCTGTCGACCACGCGAAAGCCTTCGCGTGACGGCCGCGCGATCAGCAGCCGGCAATTGTTGGTCCCCAGATCGAGCGCGCCATACAGCGGCGCATCTCGACCCGACGCATCCCGCGAACGGGAAGGCTGGGACCGCTCGTCGCGCCATCGGGGCGCGCCGTGGGTCTCCGGCATGGGCCGTCATCCGTTGTGGGCGGTCCAAAGCGGCGCCCGTCTTGGTCAGCCTAACCCGTCAAGATCGTCCGCGCCAAGCCATTCTGTCAGGAAGATGAACAGACCGGCAGGCATTAGGGTCATGCGCTGAATCGTATGAAGTGCGATGACCCGCATTCAGACCGCACGTTTCGCTATCGGCCAGATCGTCCGCCACCGCGACGACGCCTTTCGTGGCGTCGTGATGGATGTCGATCACGCCTATGAGGGACCGGCCGGTGAAAGCGGCCTGGTCAGGCCGGACCAGCCCTTCTACCGCGTCTTCGCCTTGGGCGATGATGGCGGCTTTGTCGCCTACGCCGCCGAGGGCGCTCTCGAAGATGGCGATTCCGTGCTGCTGACCGACGACGCCGAGCGGTGGTTCACCACCGACGGCATGGGCCACCACGCACCGCTGGATGAACGTCTGCACTGACGGTTGGAAGCCGTGGCGGCTCCGGGCTAGGATGGCGGCAAAAGAGGAATACGCCATGTCCGACTTCGAACACGTCTTCGAAAAGCCGCCCGAGGGCGCGGCCGCCGACTGGACCATTCCCCAGAACTGGGCCGCCTATACCGAGGTCGAGCACCAGACCTGGGACACGCTTTACGCCCGGCAGATGAAGATCCTGCCCGGTCGCGCCTGCGACGCCTTCATGCGGGGACTGGACGCGCTGGATTTGAACGCGGGCGGCATTCCCGACTTCGACGTGATCAATCCCAAGCTTCAGGCCCTGACCGGCTGGACGGTCGTCTGCGTGCCGGGCCTGGTCCCGGACGAGGTCTTTTTCGATCATCTGGCCAATCGCCGCTTCGTCTCGGGCCAGTTTATCCGCAAGCCGGACCAGCTGGATTACCTCCAGGAACCCGACATCTTCCACGACGTCTTCGGCCACGTGCCGATGCTGACCGACCCCGATTTCGCCGCCTACATGGAGGCCTATGGCAAGGGCGGTCAGCGGGCGGCCGGCCTGGGCATGCTGCCGAACCTGGCGCGCCTGTACTGGTATACGGTCGAGTTCGGCCTGATGAAGGAGGCGGACGGCCTTCGCATCTATGGCGCCGGCATCGTCTCCTCGGCGACGGAGAGCGTCTTTGCTCTGGACGATCCGTCGCCCAACCGCCTGGGCTTCGAGCTGGAGCGGGTGATGCGGACCCTCTACCGGATTGACGACTTCCAGCAGGTCTATTTCGTCATCGACAGCCTGGAAGCCCTGAAGGACGAGACGCTCAAGGACTTCGGGCCGGTCTATGCGGCGCTGAAAGGCAAGGACGACCTCGCCATCGAAACCGTCCTGCCGACCGACCAGGTCTTCACCCGCGGCACCCAGGCCTATGCCCAACGCGGCGGGCGGTTCGCGGCCTGATCGGCTTCAGGTATGGGTGATCAGGCTGTTATGCTTGGTGTCGCGCATGCGGATGAAGGTCAGCAGCGACAGCCCGATCATCCCGGTCACGTACCAGAAGAAGACGCTCTCGACGCCCGCGCCCTTTAGCCAGAGCGCCACATATTCCGCCGTGCCTCCGAACACCGCATTGGCGATGGCGTAAGGCAGCGCGACGCCGAGGGCGCGGATGTGGGCGGGGAACAGCTCGGCCTTCACCACCGCATTGATCGCGGTGTAGCCCGACACGATAACCAGCCCAGCTAGTGCCAAGAGGAAGGCGCCGAACGGGTTCTCGACCGTCGATAGGGTTGTCATGATCGGCACGGTGCACAACACCCCCAGCACGCCGAAAGCGATCATCACGGGACGCCGTCCCACCCTGTCCGACAGCGCGCCGACCGCCGGCTGAAGCAGCATGAAGATGAACAAGGCCGCCGCGCTGATTTCGGTCGCCGTGTTCTTGGAAAACCCGCTCGTATTGACCAGGAACTTCTGGAGGTAGGTCGTGTAGGTGTAGAAGGCCAAGGTGCCGCCGGCCGTCAGGCCCAGCACCATCAACGCC
The DNA here is from genome assembly GCF_900102995.1 of Brevundimonas sp. 374. Lineage (NCBI taxonomy): Bacteria > Pseudomonadati > Pseudomonadota > Alphaproteobacteria > Caulobacterales > Caulobacteraceae > Brevundimonas > Brevundimonas sp. 374. The sequence goes on from NZ_FNKT01000001.1 coordinate 112,025, forward strand.
TCTTTCGGGTGTTTCAGGATCAACTGCACGGCGCTGGATTTCGGGGCGTCCTTGGCCTCGGTCGCCTTATGCGTCTCGTCCAGCCGGCGACGCAGCCAGAAGACGACGACCGCCAAGCCCGCGCCGACGAAGAAGGGAATGCGCCAGCCCCATGACGCCAGCGCCGTCTCGCTGAGCGTGTTCTGCAGCACGATCAACAGCAGCAGGGCGATCAATTGACCCGAGATCAGGGTGACGTACTGGAAGCTGGACCAGAAGCCGCGGCGATGCGGCTCGGCCATTTCGGACAGATAGGTGGCGCTGGATCCGTACTCCCCGCCGACGCTCAGCCCCTGCAACAGCCGTGCGAACAGCAGCAGCGCCGGCGCCGCCAGGCCGATGGTGGCATAGCCGGGCGTCACGCCGATGATCAGCGAACCCGTGCACATCAGGGTCACCGAGAGGGTCAGCCCCGCCTTGCGACCTTTGCGGTCGGCATAGACACCCATGATCCATGCCCCGATGGGCCGCATCAAGAAGCCCACCGCAAAGACGGCGGCGGCGCTCAGCAGTTGCGCCGTCGGGTCTTCGCTGGGGAAGAAGACGGGCGCGAAATACAGGGTGAAGGCCGCATAGGCGTACCAGTCAAACCACTCCACCAGATTGCCGGCCGATCCGCCGACGATATTTCTCAATCGGCGGGCGGGGCTCATGGGCGCTGTGGTCGTCATGGCCGGATCAGCCTCTCTGGAAGGGGTAGAAGTCGGTTCCGAGGTTCAGGATCGTCGTCAGTTCGTCCAGCGCGCTGCGGCTTTCGACCAGCAAGTGGGGGTCGGCGAGATCGGCGGGGCGCAGTTCGTCGCGGTACCAGCGCCCGGCCCAATCCGACAAACGCGCATGCAGGTCGTCCGTAAGGCGCATGGCCGGGTTCGTCGCCGCCAGCTCGGCCTCGGTCAGGACGACGCGCAGCCGCAGGCAGGCCGGTCCGCCGCCGTTGCGCATCGACTGGCGCACATCGACATACTGCACCCTTCCGATCGGACCGTTGGAGGCGGCCAGCGCTTGCGCCACCGCATGGCTGCGTGGGTTGTCGCGGGTCTCGGTCGGACAGATCAGGGTCAGTCGATCCTCGCCCGGAACCTGGATCAGCATGGAGTTGAACAGATAGCTCGAGATCGCATCGGCCAGCGGCAGGTCGGCGGACGAGACCTCGACGAAGATCGGCTCGAACAGACCATCGGCCGCGCGGCGAATGGCGGCCTGGGTTGCGGCCGTGTCCTCGAACGCCAGCTCGTGGAAGAACAAGGTGTCCAGCGCCCCGACGCAGACCACATCGTTGTGGAAGGTGCCGCCCGCGATGGCGGCGCGGGATTGCTGGGCCAGGACCGGCCGTCCGGCTTCGTGGCGCCGGACGATGGCTTCCGACGCTTCGCGCGTCTGACGGGCCGGGAAGGGGCCGTCCCAAGGCTCGAACGCCTCGCGACCCCAGACCAGCAGATTGACGCCGCGGCCGCCATGTTGGGCGCACAGGCGGACGTGGTTGGCGGCGCCTTCGTCGGCCAGATGCGCGACCGCGGGCAGGGCGTCATGGACGGCGAACCGGCTGGTATCGGGAAACAGGGCGTCCAAGGCGCGCTTCGTTTGCCGGTGCTCCAGGCTGCGATGCAGATTGGTGTGCAGATTGGCCGGCGTGAAATGCACCCGACCGTCGGCGGCGTCGGCGCTGGGCGTCACGGTCGCGGCGTTGGCGGCCCACATAGGCGAGGCCGAACAGGCGGCGGCGGCGAACGACGGCGCGCTCCGCCAGGCCCGCTCCAGGACCTGGGCGTCCGATCCGGTGAAACCCAGGGTCCGCAGGAAGGGAATGTTCGGTCGCTCATGCGGCGGCAGGACGAACTGGGGCAGACCCAGGTCCGCCAGGGTCTTCATCTTGTCGAGGCCCTGAAGCACGGCCGCGCGCGGGTTGGACGCCTCGCCCTTGTTCAGGCTGGACGCCAGATTGCCTGGCGACAGCCCGGCGTAGGAATGTGTCGGCCCGATCAGACCGTCGGCGTTGGCCTCGACAGCGCTAATCATCGCAATCCCTTGATCTCGCCTTCGATGTTGGCGACGGCGTCGGCCTCGAAACTGGCGACCGGATAGGCGCAATAGTCGGCGGCGTAATAGGCGCTGGGCCGGTGGTTGCCGCTGGCCCCCAGTCCGCCGAACGGCATGTCACCGGCGGCGCCCGTCGTCGGCCGGTTGAAGTTGACCACGCCGGCGCGGATGCGGCGGATGAAGTGGTCCCAGTTCTTCGGATCATCGCTGACCAGACCGGCGGACAGGCCGTAGCGGGTCGCGTTCGCCGCCTGGATCGCCGCCTCGAACGACCCGACGCGCGTCACCGACAGGAAGGGAGCGAACATCTCCTCGTCCGGCACATCGACCCCCGTCACATCAATGATGGCCGGCTTGACGAAGGCGCCGGGCAGGTTGGCGACGGGGCCCGAGGCGCGGATGACCTTGGCCCCCATGTCGATCCGTTCCTGCAACGCCTTCAGCGCCGCCTCGGCCGCGCGCGCCGAGATCAGCGGCCCGGCATAGGGTTCGGGATCGCTGTCCCATGGGCCTAAGATCAGCCGGTCGGACAGGGCGGCGATGGCTTCGATGATGGCATCGCCTTGCGGCCCTTCCGGCACGATCAGGCGACGTGCGCACGAGCAACGCTGGCCGGTCGTGATGAAGGCGGATTGAACGGCGATGCCCGCGACGGCCTCGGCGTCCGCTGCGTCCCACACGACCAGCGGATTGTTGCCGCCCAGCTCCAGCGCCAGGATGACATGAGGATCGTCGGCGAACTTCCTGCGGAAATGCGCGCCCGCCGCGCCCGAGCCGGTGAACATCAGGGCGTCGATGCCGGCGTCCAGCAGGGCCGCGCCCGTCTCACGCCCCCCCTGGACCATATTGACCACGCCGGTGGGCAGATCGGCGGCGGCGAAGGCTTCGGCCATCACCTGACCGACCAGGGGCGTTTCTTCCGACGGCTTGAAGACTACCGTGTCGCCCGCCAGCAGGGCGGGGACGATATGGCCGTTCGGCAGATGGCCGGGGAAGTTGAACGGGCCAAGCACCGCCGCGACGCCGTGCGGTCGGTGCCGCAGGGTCGCGCGGCCGAACGCCGTGTCGCTGGTGCGTTCGCTGGTGCGCTCGTCATAGGCGCGGACCGAGATGTCCACCTTGCCGATCATGGCGGCGGCCTCGGTCTTGGTCTCCCACAGCGGCTTGCCGGTCTCGCGCGCGATGGCCTCGGCGATCTGGGGTGCGCGGTCTTTCAGGACGGCCTGATAGCGTTTGACCGCATCGATCCGTTCGGCGCGCGGTGCATCGGCCCAGGCGGGGAAGGCGGTGCGGGCGGCGTCGACGGCGGCTTGGACCTGGGCCGGGCTGGCGGCCTCGCCTTCCCAGTTGGTCGCTTCAGTGGCGGGATCGGTGGAGGTGAAACGGGTCATGATTTTACTCGCACAGTGTCTCCGCTGCGCACCTTGAGCGCGGCGGCGGTTTCGGCGGTCAGGCGAACGGCCTCGCCATCGATGTCGGCCTTGGCGCGAACGGCGCGGAAGGCGGCGACGCTGTCGGTCGAGATCAGGGCCGGCAGTTCGGCCTCAACGCCCTCGACGATCTGGACCATCAGGCGCCGGGCGTCGCGCACGGTCCGGATATTGTCGCGCCCGCATGCGACGGTCGGACCGGCGTCGAAGATGTCGACCAGACCATTGGGCCGGAAGCCCTCGCTTTCCAGCAGGGCCATGGCCGGCACGCCTTGCGGATGGACCTTGCCGATCACCGCGCGGGCCGGCTCGGGCAGCAACTCGGTATAGATCGGGTGGCGCGGCGCCAGGTCCAGGATGAACTGCTTGTCCGTCGAGCCGGTCATCCGGTCGGCGTGGTCGAACTCCATCGGGAAGAATTTGTGCGCCACATGGTCCCAGAACGGGCAGGCGCCGTCGGGCGTGAAGACGCCGCGCAACTCCGCCAACACGTTGTCGGCGAACAGCTCGGGCTGTGCGCCGATCAGCATATATCGCGACTGGCTGAGCAGACGGCCCGCGCCGCCCTTTCTCCGATCCGCCTTCAGGAACAGCGACCCAACCTCGGTCCAGCCCGTGCATTCATTGACCAGAACCAGGGTCTGATGATCCAGCTTCACCCCCAGCGAGGGCGACTGGACGGTGTTGTTGACGACGCGGAACGAGAAGAAGGGTCGCTTCAGCCCCACCGTCGCCTTGACCGAGCCGACACCGTCGATGTCGCCCGTGTCGCCGTCTTCCAGCATCAGGGTGTACCAGGCCTCTTGCCAGGGCACGCGACCTTCGAAGCTCGCCTGGCTCAGCTCCAGCCGATCGGCCAGGGCGTCGGGATCTTCAGGCAGGCTGGTGAAGCCGGGGCCGGACAGGATGGCCAGTTCCAGCAGATGGTCGAGATCGGCGGGGCCGGCAGGACGGACGACAAGCATTCTACAGGGTTTCCATCCGCAGGGATTTCAGTTTGGCCGCATCGATTTCTCCCGACGCGATCTTGCACAGGATCAGGGCGCTGAGCTGCGCGCGTTCGACGAAGCTGTCGGGCCAGGCGAACTCCTGATCCGAATGGATGTCGCCGCCGCGGACGCCCAGGGTGTCGATATTGGGCAGGCCTGCGGCGTGCAGGTTGTTGCCCTCGCACACTCCGCCCGACGGTTTCCAGGCGATGGGTTGGCCCAACAGGGCGCCCGCTTCCTTCACCGCTTCGAACAGGGCGGTCTGGGCGGCGTCCATCGGTTTGGGCGCGCGGGTGAAGCCGCCGTGCAGATCCAGCGTCAGGCCCTCGAACGGCGGTGTCGCGGCGATGGCCCGCACGGATGCGTCGATCCAGTCGGCCGCCGCTTTGTCCGGCACCCGGACGTTGAACCGCACCACGGCGTTGTCGGCGACGACGTTCAACGCGCCCCCGCCCGAAATCTTGGCGACGTTGACGGTGACGCCCTCGTGCTGACCGTTCAGTCCGTGCAGCGCGGCGGCGATGATGGCGGCCCCGGCCACAGCATTGCGGCCTTCGTCGAAGGCGCGGCCGGCGTGGGCGGCGCGACCCGTCACGATCAGATGATAGTTGCCGCTGCCCTTGCGCGCGCCCGCCAGCGTGCCGTCCGCCAGCGCCGGCTCGTAGGTCAGACCGACATGGCCGCGCGCGCCCAGTTCGGCCAGCAGCGGGGCAGACGCCGGTGAGCCGATTTCTTCGTCGGGGCTCAGCAGCACGGTCCAGCCGACGCCGTGTCTGTCAGGATGGGTCTCGAACGCCTCCAGCGCGGCCAGAAGCACGCTGATCCCGCCCTTCATGTCGGCGACGCCCGGCCCGTTCAGGGCGCCGTCGGCCCGCGTGGTCACGGTCTGGAACCGGCTGTCGGCGGGGAAGACGGTGTCATAGTGGCCGGTCAGCACGACCTGGATGGGCGCATCCGGTCGGGCGGTGATCTTCAGCGCGTCGGCATGGGCCTCGGTCCGCACCGATCCGTCGTCGGCGATGGTGGTCGAGCCCTGTGTCGGGAGGCGTTCGACGGTGGCGGACAGGGCGCCCGCCGCCGCTTCCAGAACATCCAGAACAGCATTCAGACCGGCGGCGTTGCGGCTGCCGGAGTTGATGTTGGCCCAGTCGATGGTGCGGCCGATGATCGTCTCGCGTCGCGCGGCGACGTGGTCGAGGACGGCCTGGTCCGAGGTCAGAATCCGCATCGGCCGGACCCTAGACGCCTCGACCCCAAAGGTGAAGGTCGGGGCCTGTAAGTCGTCGCCGATCACCGCTAGGTTCCGCTCGAAACGAGGGCCCCAATGCAACGCAACAAGATTGACCTTTGGCTCCGCGCCATGAACCCGCTGAAGCTGCCGCGCGGCATGGCCGAGGCCCAGCGTTCGGCACGCTCGATGGTGATCGGCCTGGTCATCGCCCTGATCGTCGGCCTGATCCCGACCTGGTGGATGTTCACCTCGGGCTGGTTCGAGACGGCGATGAGCGCGGAGTACGCCAAAATGGGTCTGTCGGCGGATCAGTTGGCCATGCAGCAGGAGATGATGAAGGTCATGTGGCCGTTCGCCATCGCCTCTGGCGCGATCTTCTCCGTCCTATTCTATGCTGTCGTGGCGGTGGTTCAGTGGCGCATGATGACGCGCGCCATCCCGATCATCATGCTGGCGCTGATCGCCTACAGCGTAGTGGCCAATCTGGGGATGCGGCTGCTGGGGACCCTGCCATCGCCGGACCTTCCGCTGTGGATCAACCTGACGACCTGGCCGGCCATGCTCGTGTCGGGCGTGATCTATGTCGCGTCGCTGCAGGGCGCCATGCTGCTGCATCGCCTGAAGCAGGAGGCGTGATGTCGGTCGTCCTCTACCACAATCCGAAATGCAGCACGTCGCGCAACGCCCTCGCTCTTCTGCGCGAACAGGGCGTCGAGCCGACGGTCGTCGACTATCTGAAGAGCGGATGGGATCGCGAGACGCTTGAACGGTTGGCGTCCAAAACCGGCTTCGGTTTGTCCGGCCTGCTGCGTAAAAAGGAGGCCGACGCCAAGGCGCTGCTGGACGCCGGCGCAGACGACGAACCCATCCTGGCCGCAGCGATCACGCAGCCGATCCTGATCGAACGTCCGATTGTCGAAACCCACAAGGGCGCCGTCATCGGCCGACCCGTGGAGCGGGTGCTGGAGGTTCTCTAGCGACAGCTCCGACAAAGCGGCCTAGCGGTTGCGACCACCCCGGTTCGGACGACGGTCGCCCGCCTCGCGGCTTTCGTGACGCCAGCGGATCGACAGGCTGGTCTGGCCTTGGCCGCCGAACTGCGAGGCGATGGCGACGTTGCGCCGAGGCTGCCATTCGACCTTGACCGCCGCGCCATTCTGACCGCCGCCGATGACCTCCAGATAGACGTCGTCGGTGATGTAGCGACCGCCTGCAACCGTGACCGCTGACGCGTCGCCGCCGAAGGACAGCCGATCCAGCCCCGCCAGTTCGCGCAGGTTGCCGATCACGTCGAACCCGCCGCCGCCCGCCAGGGCCGCGACCCCGGCCGCCAGCTGGGCCGCCTCAAAGGCCGACAGCTGCGACGCCGACCGTCCGAACAGCACCTGCGACAGGATTTCGTCTTGGGGCAGGGACGGGGTGGATGTCAGGGCGATCTTGGGTTCGGCGGCCGTTCCGGTGACGTTGATCGAGGCGGTCAGGGCCGCGTCCTCGCGCGTCGCCGCCAGGTTCAGACGGATCTGCTTGGGATCGGTCGACAGGGTGACGCGACCGGTGTCGTCGAACACAAACCGCTTGCCCGCGAACTCATAATCGCCGCGCACCACATTGGCCGTGCCGGTCAGCTGCGGCTGGGCGATCGTGCCGCGCACCCGGGCGTTCACGTCCAGGATCACGTTCAGGCCGCGACCGTTGACCCGCACCTTGCCGCCGCTGGATCGCAGAACGATGTCCATGCCGATCTGCGGACCGCGCGCCTTCTGCTCGGTCTCCTCCGGATCGCCGCCGGGACGATTGATCTCGACCACATCCATCGAGACGATGCCGGTCGCGCCGGGCAGTTCTGGTTCGATCTTGGCCTCGTCGATGTCGATGCGGCCGCCCAGCTGGATGTTGCCGTCGGCGCCGCGAACGATGGTGATCGGGCCCGAGGCGCGCGCTTCGGCGATATCGTTGTCGATGACCCGGAACCGGCTCAGCGTCAGTTGCGCGTTCGATCCGGAGCCTTGGCGCAGACCGATGCGGCCCTGGCCGGACACCGTGCCGCCCTTGCCGTCATTGGCCGTGAAGGTCTCGATCTGGGCGGCTGTGTCGTCGAACCGGGTCCGCAGCGTCAGGTCGCTGAGCACCAGACCGACCGCATTCTCGCGATAGGAGCCTTGGCTCAGATCGAACCGGCCGTTCAGACGCGGCGCGTTCAGCGTCCCGCCGATCGTCGCCTGAGCCGCCACCTGGCCGGCCAGACTGCGGTCGCCGCCCAGGAACAGGTCCCAGATCGGCTGGATCTGCCCATTGATCGACACCCGGCCCGACATCTCGCGCGTCCGGGCGATGGCCAGCCGCAGCGGCGCGGCCGAGGCCTCGACCGGCAGGACGACGTCAGCCGAGGCCTGAACCGCGCCCTCGTCGACTGCCGTCGCCTTGATGCTCAGCCGGTCGCCCGCCAGGGTCGCGTCCACGCGTCCGTCGACGGCCAGGCCGCGCGGCGCGTCGATGCTGCGCACGTTCTGAAGGGCGATATTGGCCGTACCCGACAGATCGCTGCCGGTGCCGCGCAGGGCGACCTGGCCCGTCACGCTGCCGCGCAGTTCGGGAGAGATCGAGCCCAGATCGACCTGCGTCAGGTCGGCTTGGATCGCCGCGGCGCGCGCATCCTGACGCAGGTCGGCCAGCAGCACGCCGCCGCCCACGCCCAGATCCAGGTGCGCCGTGCGCGTGGCCCCGTTCAGAGTGATCGAGGCCGGGCTGCGGGTCGTGAACGCCACCTCGCGCACCCGTCCGCCGCCGCGCAGCGTCAGGCCGTGGGTCGTGTTCTGACGCGAATAGACGCCCGTGCCGTTAAACTGGGCCGGGTTTGGGCCGCCCACGTCCAGCGCCAGGGTGAAAGGCAGGTTGTTGAGGGTGCCGCGCCCGTCCAGATCCAGCTTGCGAATGATCCAGCTCTGACCCGCCAGCCGGACATTGCGGCCGCTGACGTCCAGAATGGCGCTGTCCGATCCGCCGCCGTCGGTCAGCCGCACCCGTCCGTTGGCTTCGCCCGAAGCCAGGAAGGCCCCGGCGCGCGCCGAGAAGGTCAGGTCCGCGCTGGAGGGAATGCTGTCGGACAGGGCGATGGCGCCCCTGGCCGTCACGCCGCCGGCGTCCACGTCCAGATCGCTGAGCCGAATGCGTTTGCCGCCCAGGAAGAAGTTGCCCGAGGCGCGCGCCGGACCATAGTTGGAGCCGCTGACCACCGAAATCCGGCCGTCCGACGCATCCGCGCCCTTGCGGAAGCTCAGCGTCAGGTCGGCGTTGTTCAGCGTCAGCGCGCCGGCCGTCACCTGCTGGAAGCCAGCGGTCAGATCGACGCGCGGCTGGGCCAGGGTGCCGGTCAGGGCGCCGCGTCCGTTCATGTCGCCGCCGATCTCGACCGGCCCGGCCGCGAACGGGCCGCGCGCATTCCAGTCCAGCGCCAGCCTCAGCTTGCCGGCGGTTTCGATGATGCCCTTGGCCCCCGCGCGCCCGGCCGCGCCGGTCAGTTCGCCGCGCTCGACCTCGATGCGTCCGCCGTTCAGCTTGCCGGCCAGTTGCAGGCGCGGCGTCTTGCCGAGCAGGCGATCCAGTTCGTCCAGACCGACAGTCAGATTGCGGCCCCGTCCGTCGAAGTTCAGCACCCACGGCGCGCCGGCCCGCGCCGACGAGGCCCGGATCGGGCCGCCGAAGGCGCCGCGCGCGTCGGGCAGCACCCGTCTGGCGTCGGTCAGTTGCGCCTCGCCGCGGAAGTTCATCCCGCCCAGCAGATTGCGCGAGCCCGAGCCGTTCAGCGTCAGGCCCTGGCCCTGCAGATCGACCTTGGTCAGCAGGATGGCGCCATCCTTCATCCGCGCCGCCTTCATTTGTACGCGCGGGGCCGGCCCCAGGAGACCGCCGATGATGCCTTCGCCCGATCCGCCGTTCGCACGAATGTCGCCGTCCAGATCGATGCGGCCGTTCTTGACTGCGACGTTCAGCGGTCCGGCGATGCGCGTGGCGCGATAGCTGGCGACATTCGCGTTCAGCAGGGTGACCTGGCCGTCCAGCGTCCAGGTCTGGGCGTCGCCCTTGAACAGGCCGGAATAGGCCGCTGGTCCGGCCACATCGGACCCGACCAGCCGGCTCAGCGAGGCCGTCTGAATGTTGAGGCTGATTCCATCGGGTGAGCTGCGATCGGAGTTGCGGATCAGGCCGCGCGCCTCTGACTGGACGTTGTCGGAAATCAGCTTCCACGCCACGCCCTGGCTGGCTTTGTCCGGCGTCGGGACCATGGCGAAGCCGAACCGCGCAGTACGACCGATCTTCGTGACGAAGGGCGCCAGCAGGTCCGAGTTGCTGAAGTCGGCGAAGCCCGCCACGCGCGAGCCCTTGTCGCCAAAATGGCCCTGGACGATCAGGGGGACGAACTGTCCCGTCTGGACCCGTGCATTGACGACATCCGCGTTCAGAACCGCGACCGCCGAGAACGGCTGATCCGGCGAATAGCCCAAGGCGCCGGCCAGCGGTCCGCCCTGAGCCTCATTGGCGCGCAGGTTCAGGCGCGTATCTTCGAGTTTGCCCCCGAAGGTCGCCGCCAGACGCAGGAAGTCGCCCGGCCGGTTCAGGCTGTCGGCGTTGACCGTCGCGCTCTTGGCCCCGGCGCGTGGCAGGCTGGCGCTCCCCGACAGGCTCCAACGGCCGTATTCCTTGGAAAAACCTTCCATCAGTTCGATGTTGGCCGCGAACTTGTCGATGCGGACCGAGATCGGCTGAGGGCTGGGCGGTTCGCCAGTGGGCGGCTCGACAACGGGCCGACGAAGGACGCGAATGGTCTCGGCCTTGATGTCGTTTGCATGGAAGCTGCGGCCCAGCAGGGCCAGATACGACCAGTCCATGCTGAGGTTGTTCGCCTCCAGCCAGATGCCCTGACTGTCGGCCAATGTGATGCGGTCGATGGTGAAGTCGCTGAGCAGATCGCCCTTCAGCCCATAGACCTTCAGCCGGCCGTAGCGGCTGATCTTCAGGTCCTGAAGCCGTTGCAGCACCATGTCGCGACCGCCGTCCGAGGCGATGTAGTAACGCCCTCCGACCAGGGCGGCGGCGATCAGCACCAGCAGTCCGGCCAGCACGACGCCCACGCCCAGGGCGATGCGTCTGATCAGCCCGCGACGCGGCTTTGCGGGCCGCGCCGCCTTGGCGGGCGTCGTGTCTTCAGGCGTGGTTTCGGGCGGTGTATCGGTCAAAACGCCTGCCCGATGCTGATGTAGATCTGGAAGGCGGAATCGCCCTCACGCTTGTTGAGCGGCATGGCGACATCCGCCCGGATCGGTCCGAACGGCAGCATGTAGCGCACGCCCACGCCCGCGCCGTAGCGCATGTTGGTCAGGTTCGGCGTCTCCTGGAAGCCCACGGACCCGGCGTCGACGAAGGCGACGGCCTGGAAACTCTGACCGATCGACTGGCGCACCTCGAACGAGGTTTCGAACAGCGACAGACCGCCCCGCGGCGTGCCGTCCGGCAGCTGCGGATTGACGTTCTGGTACGAATAGCCCCGCACCGAACCGCCGCCGCCGGAATAGAACAGACGGTCGGCCGGCACGTTCAGCTCGCTGCCGCCGACGATGGAGCCGAGCTTCATGCGCCCGGCCAGGATGGTGCGATCACCCGCGACGGGGAAATAGGCGGTGCCTTGCGTTTCGGTGCGCAGGAACAGGATGTTGCTCTCGCCGGTCACCGCCGTCGGCTGAACCGCCAGATTGACCCGCCAGCCCTTGGTCGGGTTCAGCGGATCGTTGGAGCGGTCGATGTAGGCGCTGGTCCGCGCGGTGATGATGGCCAGATCACGGTCGAAGGTCACACGCTGCGGGGGCAGGGTGGTGAAGTCGTAGCGGGTCTCACTGTAGCGCCCGGCGTCCAGCCCGATTCCGTAGTTGAAATAGGAGGTCTTGCCGATCCGCTGTTGCAGGTCGGCGTACAGAACCACGGCGGTGCGCAGATAGGCGTCGGTGTCCTCGTTGACGACCGCCGCGCCCAGCTTCAGCGTCCGGCCGGGCCGACGCCAGTGGGGCAGTGACAGGTCGGCGCCGATCCGGCTGTCGATGTCGGCCAGTCGCGCCTCCAGCCTCAGGGTGTCGGCGCGGCCGAAGCGATTGTAGCGGGTCTGGATCACGTCCACGCCCGCGCCCTCCGCCGTCGACCAGGTGGCTCCGGCCTCCAGCACGCGACGGGGCCGGTCCTGCAGACTGACCACCACGGGGCGATGACCGTCGGCGGTAATCTGATCCAGCGGCGACAGGGCGACGCTGACGCCGTCATAGACGCCGGTGTCCAGCAGCCGGCGTTCCAGCTCCGCGACCATCTCGGGATCGTAGCGATCGCCCTCGTTCCACGGCGCAAGGCCCGCCACCCAGGCGGGATTAGTGCGGCCCTGGCTTGTCAGACGCACGCCGTCCAGACGCACCAGCGCGCCGGAGGCGATGCGATATTCCGGCGCGACGGTGAAGGCCGCGTGATCCACCACGACACGGCGCGGATTGGCCTTGGCGTCGGCATAGCCGTCACGCACCAACGCCGCCACGGCCCGACCTTCGCCCGATATGACGTCTGCCGCCCGCCCCGGATCGCCGGCCTTCAGCGCGATCGCAGTCTTCGCCTTGTCCGCCGCCTGGACCTCCGGCGCGGGATCGGCCCACTGGATCGTCGGATCGGTCAGCAGGAAACGGCGCCCCGGTTCGACCGAGACCACCGCGATCGGCGTCTCCTCGCCCTCGACGATGTCTTCGACGACCGGTTGATAGTAGCCTTCGGACCGCAGCAGGGCGGTCGCCGAGGTCACGGCGCTCTCGGCGCGACGACGGGCCTCGAAGCGGCTGGCCGGCGCGCCGTCAACCTCGCCCACGGCCCGCTCCAGCGCCCGCCGCAGATCGCCGTCCATGTCGCCCCGGATCTGCGCGCGGGGTTCCGCCGCCGCTGCATGGGCGCAGGCCGAAAACGCCGCGAGGGCGACCAGCAGGGTAGGCCTGAACGTCAAACTCGATCTTTCGTCAAAAGGACGCCCCCCGGCATACCTGTTCGTCAGTAGAACAGCGTCTCGCTTTCGGGCTGCACCGACTGTTCCGACGTGCGTTCCTCAGGCGGAAGCGTCGTCGACGGCGGAGGCGTGGGCGTCGGATCCTGAACCTCTGGCGCGGGCGGGGGAGTTTCTTCCTTGACCGGCGGAGGCGCCGGCTCGACCGACATCTCGCGATAGTCGTCGTCAGAGCGCGAAGGACGGTCGTCGCAGGCCGAAAGCGCGAGCACGCTTGCGGCGGCGGCCAAGACAAAAATCGAGCGTGTCATGAAAGTCCCCGGTCTCCGCCGACCAAACGCCTGTCGCGCTAAGCTGTTCCCTTAGCGCCGAAATCTACGTCGGTCATCCTGCGTGATCGGACCATTTTGTGACCATTTGATCCAAGGTCAGTTCGAACTTGGGGGCGGGCGCAGCACTAACGCCGTCGAAACGGGGCGCGGGTTGCGGCAGGCCGCTGTGGAATGTTCCTCGCGCCTGATTGTGCGGATGATCCGGCGCCTCGGCCAGGCTAAGCACGGGCGTGACACAGGCTTCCGTCCCGGCGAAATGGGCGCTCCAGTCGTCACGGTCTCGGCTTGCGAACAAGGCCGCAAGCCGCGCTTGTAGGGCCGGCCAGGCGGCGATGTCGTATTGAACCGCATCAGCCGGATCGATCTCCAAGCCGGCCAGCAGCGCAGCGTAGAAACGCGGCTCCAGCGCCGCCACCGCCACGAACCCGCCGTCGCGACAGGCGTAGCAGCGATAGAAGGGCGCGCCCCCGTCCAGCAGGTTGGATCCGCGCCGGTCGCTCCATAGTCCTCGACCCCGCAAGGCTTGGAATAGACCGCCCAGCAGAGCCGCGCCGTCCGTCATGGCTGCGTCCACCACGCGTCCCTTGCCCGTCGTCCTGGCCTCCACCAGCGCGGCCAGCACCCCGACCACCAGCAGCATGGCCCCGCCGCCGTAATCTCCGACCAGGTTCAACGGCGGGGAGGGCGGACGATCCGCCTCGCCCATGGCGTGCAGCACGCCCGACAGGCCGATGTAGTTCAGATCATGCCCGACCGCGTTCGCCAGCGGTCCCGTCTGGCCCCATCCGGTCACACGTCCGAACACCAGCGCGGGCTTTCGCGCCCGGAGGACCTCAGGACCATAGCCCAGCCGCTCCATGACGCCGGGTCGAAAACCTTCGATCACCGCGTCGGCCCCATCGATCAGTTGCAGGATACGCTCGCGATCGGCCGGTGATTTCAGATCGACCGGAACGGCCGCTCGGCCCCGATGCAGGACCTCGCCGCCGACCTCGTCGAAGACCGCCTGTCCGGCCGAGGCGTCCCGCGTCAGCCGCACCACCTCCGCCCCCAGGTCCGCCAGCATCATTCCGGCGAAGGTGACCGGCCCCAAGCCGTCGAATTCGATGATGCGGACGCCATTTAACGGTTTCATGCCCAATGAGTAGCAGACCGGGTCTTGACCGGAAGGCCGGATTACAACAGAAGGCGCCCTTCGACGGTTCGGGCCAGCCCGGACGTCGCGCGGTGCGTCCTTAGCTCAGTTGGTTAGAGCATCTGACTTTTAATCAGAGGGTCCTCGGTTCGAGCCCGAGAGGACGTACCATTTAAAGCCCGCTTCGGCGGGCTTTTTGCTGTCCGGGCCTTGCCTTCAGTGGGTCGCGAAGCGACCCGGTGCGGTCGCATCCGCGATCGGAGCGTTCGATTTGTCGAGATATTTCGACAGGGTGGCGACCAGGGCGGGCAGTTGCAGCGGCTTGGCCAGGTGGTCGTCCATGCCGGCGTCGCGACACAACTGAATCTGGTCCGGCTGAACATTGGCGGACAGGGCGATGATCGGCAGCCGGCGTCCGCTGCCCTGCTCAATCCGGCGAATCTCGCGCGTGGCTGTCAGGCCGTCCATGACCGGCATCTGCATATCCATCAGGACGAGATCGTAATGGTCGGACTGCACCGCATGCACCGCCTCGGCTCCATCGCTGGCTGTGGCGACCTCCAGTCCCATGCCGACAAGGATGACGCTGATCAGTTCGCGGTTGGCCGGTGCGTCGTCGGCGATCAGCACGCGTCCCTCGGGCATGACGCTGAGGCGCGGCCCTTCGTCTTCCGATTCGCCCTCGGCGACGTGCAGCGGGACGGTCACCGTGAACGTCGATCCCAGGCCGGGCTGGCTCGTGACGACGATATCGCCGTCCATCGCCCGCGCCAGTCGCCGCGAGATCGCCAGCCCCAGGCCGGTGCCGCCGTAGAGCCGGGTCGTCGACCGATCCGCCTGCGAGAAACGTTCGAACAGATGGGCCTGGGTCTGGGGGCTCATGCCGATGCCGGTATCGGTCACCTCGGCCGTCAGACGCCATGCGCCGTTCGCCTCCAAGGCCCCGCCGACCGACAGACTGACCGAGCCCTGGCTGGTGAACTTCACGGCATTGCCTAGCAGGTTGAGCAGGATCTGTCGAAGACGGGCCTGGTCGCCCATCAGGCAGTCCGGCATGTCCGGCGCCAGATCGACG
Source organism: Brevundimonas sp. 374 (assembly GCF_900102995.1). NCBI lineage: Bacteria > Pseudomonadati > Pseudomonadota > Alphaproteobacteria > Caulobacterales > Caulobacteraceae > Brevundimonas > Brevundimonas sp. 374. The sequence continues at coordinate 127,311 of NZ_FNKT01000001.1, forward strand.
TGCAGCGCCAGACCCTTGGCCAGACACTGGGCCTCCATCATCTGGACCGTCTCGTGCGCCAGGGCGGCCGGGTTGAAACGCTGCGGCTCCAGCTCGATCATGCCGGCTTCAAGCTTGGAATAGTCCAGCACGTCGTTGATCACCGACAGCAGGGCCTCGCTGGCGGTGGCGATGCGCGCGACATAGCCCTTCTCGGCTTCGGGCAAGGCCTCGCTGGCTTTCAGCAGGTTGGAAAAGCCGATGACGCTGGTCAGAGGCGTGCGCAGTTCGTGGCTCATGTTCGCCAGGAACTCGCTCTTGGCGGCCGCCGCCGCCTCCGCCCGGTCGCGCGCGGTAACCAGTTCGTCAGCCAGGATCTTGCGATCCGTCATGTCACGGATGACCACCACCACCTCCGACGGCTTGCCCGTTTCGGCAGCGAGGGCGCGGAAGGTGCATTCGACCCAGACGATCGAACCGTCTCGATGAAGGGCGCGGTGCTCTAGGCGGCAGGGCTCCTTGGTGTGGATGGTGCCCAGCACGGCCCGGGTCACCATCTCCCGATCATCAGGATGGACATAGTCCATGGGCCGGCCGTTCATCTCTTCGGTGGTCCAGCCGAGCAGGCTTTCGATCGCCGGCGAGATGTATTTGCTGGTGCCGTCCGGGCGAACGCGGGTGATCACATCGCCGACGTTTTCGGCCAACAGCCGATAGCGCGCCTCGTCACGCTGAGCGCGGGCGATCTGGGCTTGCTGGTCCGTGATATCCTGAAACACGCCGTAAAGGACCTTCACGACCCCGGCGTCGTCACGTTCGGCGCGCGCCTGGGTCAGAACCGCGCGCTCCTCGCCATCGGCGCGGATCAGCCGAAGACGCATTTTGTAGCCATCGCCGGTTGCGGCCGAGTGTGCGATCGCCGCCAACAATCCGGGCCTATCGTCGGGGTGATAACGGTCGATGGCCGAATCGACCTGGGGATCGAAGGTTTTGCGATCCAGACCGTGGATGCGGAACACCTCGTCGGACCAGTGGACCTTGCCGCTGGCCAGCTCCAACCGCCAATGACCGACGCCGGCCATGTTTTCGATCAGCTCCAGCGTGCCGTGGCGCTCATCGCTGACGCGACCGACTTCCAGCGACGCGATGATGTCTTCGGCCATGGCGCCCAAGGTTCGCAGCGTCGCGATCTGGGCGTCGGAGGGGTGAGGGCGGGGTTGGCGATCCATGACGCCGAACGCGCCCAGCGGCCGACCGTCTGGGCCGCAGATCGTAACGCCGGCGTAGAAACGCAAATTATAGGGGGGCGCCACCAGGAAATGATTGCGCGCTGCGGGGTCCGCCAAGCCGTCTTCGACCACGAGGACGGCCCCTTGGCCCTGGCGCAGCAGACGGTCGCCGAGGGTGCGTTCGCGCGGCAGGCTTCGAACCAGTTCACGATCGCTGCACCACAGGACGGCGTTGTCGCCGCTGACCAGGGTGACGACGGCGGCGGGCGCATCGAAAACCGTGCAGGCCAGTTCCGTAAGACGTTGGAACGGACCAGCAGGGGCGTCCAGGGCTTCCAGGCTCTTGGCGATGTAAGGCACGACCGAACTCCAACGACCGGTCAAAGTGACCTAAAATCAGAGAATTCTTCGTTACCGACCGCTTCCGCCGCTACGCTTTAATCGCCAGCCTAGGCGTGGTCTAAGCCAACCCATGAAACGCCTTCTTCTCGCAGTCAGTCTTGTTGCGCTTTCCGGTTGCAATGCCGGTCGGTCGGCGATGGGCGGCGCCGAACAGGTCGGGGCGGGCTTTGCGGCGGCGGCGACGGCGCCGCTGGAGGACTTCAACCTGCGCCGTCAGATGATCCCGACGGTGCTGCTTCAGGCCGAAGCCAATCCTTACGACCTGCGCAATCTGAATCAGTGCACGACCATCGGCGCAGAGGTCGCAAGGCTCGACGAAGCGCTGGGACCCGATACGGACGAACCGCCGCGTCAGGACGGTTCCTATCTCAGCGAGCGGGCGGCGGACGCGGCGGCCAAGGCGGCGTTGAACGCCATACGCGACACGACGACCGACTTTATTCCCGGCCGAAACTGGATTCGTCGACTGAGCGGCGCCGAACAGCACTCAAAGCACGTTCAATCGGCCATCCAGTCCGGCCGGATGCGCCGCGCCTTCCTGAAGGGGATGGGCATGCAGCGGAACTGCGCACCGCCGGCGGCGCCCAGCTGGTTCAGACCGCACCCTTAGGCGTCAGCCGTTCGACGTGTGGCGGGCGTGGAAGTCGCGCCTGAACTGCTCGAACCGACCCTCGGAAATCGCCGCACGCATGGCCGCCGTCAGCGCCTGATAAAAGGCGATGTTGTGCCAACTCAGCAGCACCTTGCCCAAGATTTCATCGGCGCGGATCAGGTGGTGCAGATAGGCCTTCGAATACGACGATGACGGGCCGTCGATGGTTGGGTCCAGCGGGTCCTGATCCTCGGCGAAGCGGGCGTTCTTCAGGTTCAACGGGCCATCCCAGGTCCAGGCCTGACCGTGACGGCCGGCGCGAGTGGGCAGGACGCAATCGAACATGTCGACGCCGCGCCAGACCGCCTCGACCAGGTCGACCGGCTTGCCCACGCCCATTAGATAGCGCGGACGGTCGGCCGGCAGCATTTCGGGCGCATAGTCCAGCACCTCGCACATGGCCTGGTGGCCTTCGCCGACCGCCAGACCGCCGATGGCGTAGCCGTCGAAACCGATTTCTTGCAACTGCTCCGATGACTGACGGCGCAAGTCCTCGAAGGTCGACCCTTGCTGGATGCCGAACAGAGCCTGGTTTTCACGCTCGCCGAAACGGGCCTTGGACCGCGCACCCCAGCGGATCGACAGCTCCATCGCCTTTCTGGCTGCATCCTTCTCGGCCGGATAGGCGACGCACTGGTCCAACTGCATCGAGATGTCGGCGCCGATCCGGTCGGCCTGGATTTCGATCGACCGCTCGGGCGTCAGAACGTGTTTGGAGCCGTCGATATGGCTGGAGAAGGTCACGGCCTCCTCCTTGACCTTGGAGATGCCGGCCAGGGACATGACCTGGAACCCGCCGCTGTCGGTCAGGATTGGCTTGTCCCAGCCCATGAACTTGTGAAGCCCGCCCAGACGCTCCATCCGCTCGGGGCCGGGGCGCAGCATCAGGTGGTAGGTGTTGCCCAGCAGGATGTCGGCGCCCGTCGCCTTGACCTGATCCACCGTCATCGCCTTGACCGTGGCGGCGGTGCCGACCGGCATGAAGGCGGGGGTGCGGATGTCGCCGCGCGATGTCTTCAGCACCCCGGTGCGGGCGCGGCCCTCGGTGGCGGAAATCTGGAAGGGGAAAGGCATTCAGGCGATCAGTCGTTCAAGCTGTTCGACGCGCGCCAGATCCTTGGGGCGGCCGAACAGGCGATACAGGGCGATGTGGTCCCGGATGTCCGGGACGAACAGGGGCGTGTCCTCAACGAAGACGCGGCGGCGCGAGCCAAAGGCGACCGGGGTCCAGTCGCCGCCGTCGCGGGTCTCCAGATCGGCCATGACCTCGACCAGGATCGGCTGATCCGGCGCGCGCCCGAAGACGGCGGAGCGGAACAGGCCTTCGCCCGGATCGGGTATCACCACGCCGCCCAGCGCGCCCAGCAAGTTGCGCGCATCGCGCGGCGCGCACAGCACGTCGATGTCGGGCACGTGAATGTCGGTCAGGCCGTAGAGCGCCATGGCCGCCCCGCCGAAGATCCACCACGGCTCGCGCAGGTCGCGCGCGGCCTCGCCGACGGCGATCAGGCCGTCTTGAAGATCATGCGGAAGGTCGTCGGGTGACACGGGGCGGGCTCGATTTCGTCAGGAGGCGGCATTTAGGCGTTCCGGTCGCGATTGACCACCCGATCACCATCCCAGCGACGCCTCGCCGCGCAGGATGGCCTCGGCCTGGGAGGTGTGCTTGCCGCCCTCGCGGTCGTGCAGGATCAGCGGCGGCAGCAGCCGCAGCGGCGCGCGCCCGGTCTTGATGGCGTGCACAAGCACCCGCTTGGCCGGCTCGTCCGCAAAGGGATGGATGGGCCGCACGGCGAACGACCCCGCCTTTTCGCCCAGTAAAGCCAGCAGATCGGCCAGTCGGTCGGCGCGGTGAACGACCACGATGCGTCCGCCATCCTTCACCGCCTTCAACAGGAAATCGGTCCACGCCTTCAGCCCGTCGTCGGCCATCCAGGCGCCCCGCTTGCTCTCGGCCGGGGCGCGCAACGCCGTGGCGTCATCGAAGAAGGGTGGATTGGATATGGCCCAGTCGGCTGGCTCCACGCCGAGGGCCCGAAACCCGGCCGCCACGTCGCCCTGACGAATCATAGCTGATCCAGCTGCGCCGTTCAGCGTCGCATTCTCGGTCGCCAGCGCCGCCATCACCGGATCGCGCTCCACGCCCGTCAGGGTCACGCCGGGCCGTCGCGCCGCGATCTGCATCAGGACCGCACCCGCTCCGCAGCCCGCCTCGATCACGCTCTGGCCCGCCTCGGCCGGGACCGCCGCCGCCAGCAAAGCCGCATCCATCCCGGCGCGATAGCCGCGTGCGGGTTGACGCAAGCGCACCCGGCCGTTCAACAGGCCGTTCTCGACGATCGTTGTCGACAGGGTTTCGACCGGCTCCAAGCCTCAATCTCCTTGACCCTCAAGGGGTCGAACATCATTGTGCGCCGCAACTCGCGGGGGCAAGCCGGCCCGGCCGCAAAAAGCCATTCTCGCGGCCCGCCGCGCTAGTGAAAGAGTATTCGTTTGGACGTCGCCATCGCCGCCGCTCACCGCCCGAAGGGGGACGTCAACGCCCTTGTCCGGCTGGCTGAGGTCGATATGGCGGCCGTGGACGCCCTGATCCTGGATCGGATGCAGTCGGACGTGCCGATCATCCCGAAACTGGCCGAACATCTGGTTTCGGCGGGTGGAAAGCGTCTGCGCCCCCTGATGACCGTCGCCGCGGCGCGCGCCGTGGGCGCGACGGACGACATCGTAGCGCCGCGCAAGCTGGCCGCCGCGGTCGAGTTCATCCACACCGCCACGCTCCTGCATGACGACATCGTCGATGCGTCCGAACTGCGTCGCGGCAAGGTCGCGGCCCACCTGATCTGGGGCGCCCCGACCAGCGTCCTGGTCGGCGACTTCCTGTTTGCCCGCGCCTTCGAACTGATGGTCGAGACGGATTCGATGCGCGCCTTGGGCATTCTGGCCGAGGCGTCGCGGGTGATCTCCGAGGGCGAGGTGCTGCAGCTGACGCGCGCCCACGATCTGAATCTGGACCAGGCCACCTATCTGCAGATCATCTCGGCCAAGACCGCCGAACTGTTCGCCGCCGCCGCCGAGGCGGGCGCGGTGGGCGCCGGCGCCGATCCGGCCGCGATCAAAGCCCTGCGCGACTACGGCATGGCGTTGGGCATCGCCTTCCAACTGGCCGACGACGCCCTGGACTACGGCGCGACGGCCGAGGCGCTGGGCAAGAACGCCGGCGACGATTTCAACGAGGGCAAGGCGACCCTGCCGCTGCTTCTGGCGGTCGCTCGCACGCGCGGCCGCGAGGAAGCCTTCTGGGAACGCACCGTGACCAAGGGCGAGCGGACGCCCGAAGACTTCACCCGCGCCCGCGAACTGATCATCGGCTCGGGCGCCATCGGCGCGACCCTGGACCTGGCCGGCGACTATGCCGATCAGGCCAAGGCGGCCCTGTCGGTCCTGCCGTCCAGCGACTGGCGCGCCGCGCTGGAAGACCTCGCCGATTTCGCGGTGTCGCGCGCCGCTTGACCGAGGCTGCGGATACGCTCGACCAACAGGTCCGCACCGCCGACCTCGACCGCTGGCTGTCCAGCCGCCTGGTCGCGGATGACCGCGCCCGCGCTGACCTCATCACGCTCTACGCCTTCGAAGCCGAGCTGATGACCATCCCCACGCGCGTGACTCAGCCGCTGCTGGCCGAGATGCGCTACACCTGGTGGGCGGAACAGATGGACGGCGTCTTCGCCGGCGTGCCGCGCAAGGGCCATCCGGTGCTGGAGGCCCTGACCGATCTCGTCGCGCGCCACGGCCTGGACCGTGCGCCGTTCGACGCCTTGATCGACGCCCACATCGGCCGGGTGCGCGAACAGCCGCACGATCTCGACGCCTTCTACGTCGGCCCGATGCAGGTCGCGACGCGCGTGCTGGCAGGGCAGGGGCATGACGCCGCCGTGGCCGACGCGGCCCGCGTCTGGGGGCTGACGCAAACCGGCCGGCGCCAGGAGGCGGCGTCCCTGAAATCCGCCGCCAATGGGGCGCTGAAACGCCTTCCGCCCGAAGGATTCGCGGCCGTGGCTCACGCGACCCTTACCGATCCGGACCAGCCGGAGCCGCTGAAGCGGCTGCGCCTGCTCTGGGCCGTGCTGCGCGGCCGGATTTGACCTAGCCGTTCAGGCCGGCGATCAAGCGGGTCAGCAGGGCGTTCAGCGTTTTCTGATCCTCTCGCGACAGGCCGCTCAAGGCCTCTTTGGCCGTCTCCTGATGGCTGGGCATGATTGTCTCGATCAGGTCGAAACCCTTGTCCGTCAGCCGAACCAGAGTCGCCCGTCGGTCGCTCGGATGCGGGCGCCGCTCGACCCAACCCGCCTTTTCCAGCCGGTCGATCCGCGCGGTCATGCCGCCGGACGACATCATCGCCGCCTCGAACAGCGCGGTCGGCGTCAGGCCCTCGCGTTCGCCGGATCGGCGCAGCGTCGCCAGCACGTCGAACTCGCCGTGCTGCAAACCATAGCGCGCGAACAACGGCGTCTGGCGCTCGCGGATCACCAGTTGCGACGCCTCGTTTAGGCGTCCCAGCACCTCCATCGGCAACATGTCCAGGTCGGGGCGTTGCACGGCCCATTGGGCGGCGGCGCGAGAAGCTCTATCGGGCATGGTTATCTTGACATCGAGATACTTGAGGTCGAGAGACTAGCGCGATTTTCAGTCGGAGTCCCCACCATGACCGCACGATCTGACGCCACGCCCGCGCGCGGCGCTTCGCTGCTGTTGCTGGCGGCCATCGTCGCCCTGGCGCTGAATCTGCGGCCGGCGATGGCGGCGGTGGGGCCGCTGCTGGATCTGATCGAGCACGCGACGGGCATGGGGTCGACCGCCGCCAGCCTGCTGACCACTCTGCCCGTGCTGATGATCGGTCTGGGCGCCCTGTCGATTCGCCCATTGCGTCGGCGACTGGGCGAGCGGCGCGGCATCTTGCTGGGCGCGCTTCTGATCGGCGGGGCCTGCCTGGTGCGGGTGGTGCTGACCGGCGCGACCGGCCTGATCGCCAGCGCCGTGGTCGTCGGTGTGGGCGTCGCCTTGATCCAGGCCTTGGCGCCGGTCGTCATCAAACGGGCCTTTCCGTTGCAGTTCGGAACGGTCATGGCGCTCTACACCACCGGCATCATGGGCGGCGCCGCCGTCGCGGCGGCTACGGCGGCCGGTCTGGCCGAGACGATCGGCTGGGCCGGGACGCTGGCGCTGTGGAGCGCGCCGGCCTTTGTCGCAGCATTGGTCTGGCTGGCGGCGTCACGCGACCCCGCAGCCGAAGAGCCGAACCGCGCCGCAGTGGTCGAGGCGACGGACCCGGAGCTGCCCTTCTGGCGTCAGGGGCGGGCGTGGCGGCTGATCCTGATCATGGGCCTGGGGACCTCGGCCTATACATTGATGCTGGCCTGGCTGCCGCCCTTCTACATCGACCTCGGCGAGCCGAGGGCCACGGCCGGCTATCTGCTCAGCGGCATGACGGCTGCGGAGGTGACGGCCGGCCTGCTGGTGTCGCTGACCATCGGGCGCTTCCCGGATCGGCGCGGACCGATCCTTATGGCCTTGATTCTGGCCTTGGCGGGTCTGGCCGGTCTCGTGGTCGCGCCCCTCAGCATGGCCATGCCGATCGTGATCGTCCTGGGCCTCGGCATCGGCGCAATCTTCCCGCTCAGCCTGATACTGGCCATGGACCAGATCGACGATCCCGCGCGCTCCGGCGATCTGCTCGCCTTCGTCCAGGGCGGCGGTTACATCATCGCCAGCCTGTCGCCGCTGGGCGCCGGCCTGCTGCGCGATTACCTGGCCGAGCTGACCCAGGCCTGGGTGCTGATGGGCGTGGGCGTCATCCTGCTGGGCGTGATGACGCTGGGGTTCCGGCCGGGGTTGCCCAAGCTGCGCTGAGCGACCCGGCCCTCAGAAATCAGCCCGCGTCGCGCCAGGCCTGCAGGCTTTCCATCGCCCGGAGGCTCATCAGGCGCTTTTTGGCCCGGCCGCGTTCCTTAAGCGGGATCTTGACGCCCGCCTCATCGACCTTGGGCGCCTCGAGCGGCGGCAGCAGGCCGTAGTTGATGTTCATCGGCTGGAACTTCGATCCTGCCAGATGCCCGCCGGTGATGTGCTCGACCAAGGCGCCCATGGCGGTCTCGGCCGGCGGCGGGGCCAGATCGCGACCGAGCGCTTGCGCGGCGGCGAGACGGCCGGTCAGCAGGCCCATGGCCGCGCTCTCGACATAACCTTCGACGCCCGTCACCTGACCCGCGAAGCGCAGGCGCGGCATGGCCTTCAGCCGCAGCTGCTTGTCCAGCAGCTGGGGACTGTTCAGATAGGTGTTGCGGTGAAGACCGCCCAGGCGCGCGAACTGGGCGTTCTGAAGCCCCGGGATCATGCGGAAGACCTCGGCCTGCGCCCCGTGCTTCAGCTTGGTCTGGAAGCCGACCATGTTGAACAGGGTGCCCAACGCGTTGTCCTGGCGCAGCTGGACGATGGCGTAGGCCTTCACCAGCGGGTCGCGCGGATTGGTCAGGCCGACCGGCTTCATCGGGCCGTGCCGCAGGGTCTCGCGACCACGCTCGGCCATGACCTCGATGGGCAGGCAGCCGTCGAAATAGGGTACGTGCTCCCAGTCCTTGAACTCAGCCTTCGGGCCGCTCAGCAGGGCGTCGATGAAGGCCTCGTACTGCGCCTTGTCCATCGGGCAGTTGACGTAGGCGGCGGCGTCGCCGCCCGGACCTTCCTTGTCATAGCGCGACTGACGCCAGGCGATGTCGAAGTCGATCGAGTCAGCGTGAACGATGGGGGCGATGGCGTCGAAGAAGCTCAAGGACTCCTCGGCCGTCGCCTTCAGGATGGCGTCGGCCAGGGCAGGGGAGGTCAGGGGGCCGGTGGCGACGATGACATTGTCCCACGCCTGCGGCGGCAGGCCCGCGATCTCTTCGCGCACGATGGTGACCAAGGGGTGGGCGGTCAGTTTGGCGGTGACGGCCTGGGAGAAGGCGTCGCGGTCCACGGCCAGGGCGCCGCCGGCCGGCACCTGATTGATGTCGCCGCAGGCCATGATGATCGAATCCAGCGCGCGCATCTCGGCGTGCAGCAGGCCGACCGCATTGAACTGCCAGTCATCCGAGCGGAAGGAGTTGGAGCAGACCAGCTCGGCCAGGCCGTCGGTGTGGTGGGCGTCAGTCTTGACGCCAGGCACGCCGCGCATCTCGTGCAAAACGACGGGCACGCCGGCCTGGGCGATCTGCCAGGCGGCCTCGGAGCCGGCCAGGCCGCCGCCGATGACGTGGATGGGGGAAGGAGAGGGGGAAGCGCTCATCGCGGCCTTCTAGCGGGCGGGTGGCGCGGTGTCATGGCCCCCTGCTATATCCGCCGCCGGTCATCGGGGGCGTGGATTGAGCGAGCATCGGATTTTGCGACTGGGCGAGACGCTGTCGGCGGCGGTTCGCGCCTTGCCTCGCCTGTGGTGCGGGGCTTGCGGCGCGATCGTGCTGGCCGCCGTGGTCTGGAGCCTCAAGCCGCTGGCGGCGGGTCCAGCGGGTTTGGTCTGGGCGGCGTGCGCTGTGGCCTCGACCCTGGTGCTAGCGGGCGCGCTGGCGCGGATCGCCATCACCGAAGATCTGGTCGCCGCGCGATGGCTGGGCCTGGGGCCGGTCGGGTTGCAGTTCGGACGGCCGGAGGTGCGGCTGCTGGGCGCGGGCCTGCTGTGCTGGATATTCCTCGCCATGATCCTGTCGGTCGTGGCCCTGGTCCTGTTGGCGGTGTTCGGCATGGCCGAGTTAAACGCCCAGGCCATCGAGATGCGCCAGTGGAGCGCGGTGGGGCCGGCGTGGAAGCTGACCCTGCTGGCGGTCGTCACGGCCTTCGCCCTGTTCGCTGTCATCGCCTTCGCGGTGCGCCTGTCTCTGTTCGCGCCGGCGACGATCGGGCGTGGGCAGATGGTGTCGTTGCAGAGCATGAGCATCGCGCGCGGCGGCTTCTGGCCCCTGCTGGTCGGGCTTGTCGTTACGGCGCCGCCCAAGATTGCGCTGGTATTGCTGTGGGGCGCGGGGCTGCTGTCGGGCACGGCGGGCTGGATCGTCTTCGCCGTCGTGCTCACGGGTGTGCAGGCTCCGCTGACGATGGCCTTTGTGGGTGCCGCCTATTGCCGGCTGGAACCTGCGCCGCTCCGGTAGGCCAGAGCGGCGCAGGTCTATCAGGCGGCCTGCAAGCCCGGTTCGACGGTGTAGGCCGCCTCGGTCTTGGCGGCGACTTCGTCGAGGGTGACGCCGTCGGCCAGTTCGATCAGCTCGAGGCCCGCGCCGTCGGGCTTGACGTCGAAGGTGGCCAGGTCGGTGATGATGCGGCTGACGACGCCCGTGCCGGTCAGGGGCAGGGTGCAGGCCTTCAGCACCTTGGACTGGCCGTGCTTGTTGGCGTGTTCCATGACGACGACCACGCGTTTGACGCCCGCGACCAGGTCCATGGCGCCGCCCATGCCCTTCACCAGCTTGCCGGGGATCATCCAGTTGGCGATGTCGCCGCTCTGGGCCACCTCCATGGCCCCCAGGATCGACAGGTTGATATGGCCGCCGCGGATCATGGCGAAGCTGTCGGCGCTGGAGAAGTAGGACGACTCCGGAATCTCGGTGATCGTCTGCTTGCCGGCGTTGATCAGGTCGGGGTCCTCGTCGCCTTCATAGGGGAAGGGCCCCATGCCCAGCATGCCGTTCTCGGATTGCAGGGTCACGGTCATGCCGGCGGGGATATAGTTGGCGACCAGGGTCGGGATGCCGATGCCCAGGTTTACATAGAAGCCGTCCTGCAGTTCCTGTGCGGCGCGTTCGGCGAGTTGTTCGCGGGTGCGGGGCATGATCAGACCTCCGATCCGGCGGCGGCGCCGGCGGCACGTTGACGGACGGTGCGCTGTTCGATGCGCTTTTCGGACACGGTCTGGACCAGGCGGTCGACGTAGACGCCCGGCGTGTGGATGTGGTCGGGATCCAGCGAGCCGACGGGGACGATCTCCTCGACCTCGACGACCGTGACCTTGCCGGCCGTGGCCATCATGGGGTTGAAGTTGCGGGCGGTCTTGCGGAACACCAGGTTGCCGCGCTCGTCGGCCTTCCAGGCCTTGACGATGGACAGGTCGGCGATCAGGCCGGTCTCCATGACGTAGTCGCGGCCGTTGAAGTTGCGGACTTCCTTGCCCTCGGCGACCAGGGTGCCGACGCCGGTGGCGGTGAAGAAGGCGGGGATGCCGGCGCCGCCGGCGCGAATGCGCTCGGCGAGGGTGCCTTGCGGGTTGAACTCAAGCTCCAGCTCGCCAGCCAGATACTGGCGTTCGAACTCCTTGTTCTCGCCGACGTAGGACGAGATCATCTTGGCGATCTGGCGGGTGCCCAGCAGTTGGCCCAGGCCGAAGCCGTCGACGCCGGCGTTGTTGGAGATGACCGTCAGGCCCTTGACGCCGCTGTCGCGCAGGGCTGCGATCAGGTTCTCGGGGATGCCGCACAGGCCGAAACCGCCGGACATGACCGTCATGCCGTCGAAGGTCAGGCCCTCCAGCGCGGACATGACGTCAGCGTAGATCTTTCCCATCGCTCTCCCTTTTTTCACTGCCTGATGAATATCGGCTTTTGACCACGCCTAACGCGGGGGCGGGCGGGGGGCAAGACTCGGCGTCGATCCGACGCGGCGATTTCAGACAGTGAAGGCGAAAAACAGAGTCTGATTCGTCTAATTCATCTGAAATGACGGCGAGCCGGGTTCGAAAAAGAGAGTGCAATTGGTGCACTTTCTACGGAATCGGTCGTCGCGGGAGGCGGATGTCGGCATCCTTGGGGTTGCGTTCAATAGGGCGGAGGGATCCGTAGGGGCCGAGGCGTCGTATTGCCGTCAAGCCTGCAGCAAGATCCGACGATCGAGGACGCCGATGAACCTGACCAATGTCGCCATTCGCCAGCTTCAGGACGCGCCATTCCCGGACTTCGTGACGCGTCCGGCGATCGACAGCCTGGTGACGGAGGCCCGGAAGCGTCTGGATCGCGACGGGCCGCACGACGAGGCGGCCTTTGCGCGCGAAATGGCCCAGCGCGCCATCGCCGAACATACGGATGCGGCGAACCAGCAGCATTACGAACTGCCGCCAGAGTTCTTTCAGTTGTGCCTGGGCAAGCGGCTGAAATACTCCTGCTGCCTATATCCCACGGGCCGCGAGACGCTGGATCAGGCGGAGGAGGCGGCGCTGGCCGAGACCTGCGCCCATGCCGATCTGAAGGACGGTCAGACGATTCTGGAGATGGGCTGCGGCTGGGGCTCGTTGTCGCTGTGGATGGCCGAGAAATACCCCACTTCGAAAATCACGGCGGTGTCGAACAGCCACGGCCAGCGCGGCCATATCGAAGCCCAGGCGGCAGCGCGGGGCCTGACCAATCTGACGGTCATCACCCAGGACATGAACGCCTTCGACACCGAGCAGCGCTTCGACCGCATCGTCTCGGTCGAGATGTTCGAGCATATGGCCAACTGGCGCGCCCTGCTGACCAAGGCGCGGGGCTGGCTAAAGGACGACGGGCGGATGTTCATCCACGTCTTCACGCACCGCGACGCGCCCTATCGGTTCGACCATACCGACAGCGGCGACTTCATCGCGCAACACTTCTTCACCGGCGGCGTCATGCCCAGCCACGGCCTGATCCGACAGTTTCCGGACCTGTTCGCGGTCGAGCAGGAATGGACCTGGAACGGCGGTCACTATGCGAAGACCGCCAACGACTGGCTAGCGAACATGGACCGGAACGCCCCGCGGATCGCGGTGTTGATGCGTGAGACCTATGGCGACGACGCCAAACTTTGGACCCGTCGCTGGCGGCGCTTCTATCTGGCGACGGCCGGTCTGTTCGGAAACGACGAGGGCCGCACCTGGGCGGTCAGCCACTATCGACTGAAGCCGGCTTAAGGGAGACGAGGATGATCAAATATGTCGCGGCCTATCTCGGGGCCGGCCTGACCTTTGCAGCCATCGATTTCGTCTGGCTGACCACCATGACCAACCGGCTGTACAAGCCCGTCATCGGGCCGATCATGGCCGACAAGCCGGACATGAAGGCGGCGGTGGCCTTCTATCTGATCTCCATTGCCGGGACCGTGTTCCTGGCGATCGCGCCGGCCCTGAAGGAGGGGAACTGGACGCGGGCGGCGATCAACGGGGCGGTGCTGGGCTTCGTCGCCTACGCCACCTACGACCTGACCAATCAGGCGACCCTGGCGGTCTGGCAGACCAAGCTGACGATCATCGACCTGATCTGGGGCACGACCCTGACGATGCTGTCGGCGACCGGCGGCTATTTCGCCGCGCGCTGGGCCGAGGGCCGTTTCGGCTAGGCCGCCCGACTGCCCCGCGCTTGCGATTGCAGCCGCGCGTGTCTAAAGCTCGCGCCAGGGTTGATCGCGGGGGCGACAGTTGGGGGATGGCAGGCACCGATTGCTGTCGGCGCGCGGCGCGGCCGATGCGGGCTGGGTCTATGGCGCGCATGTCGCCCGCTATGTCGCGCCGCTGCTGCTCTATCCGGTTCTGACGCGACGCCTGGGGCTGGAAGGGTTCGGCGTATTCGCCTCGGCCATCGCCCTGGCCTTGGTGGTGTCGGTGGTCGTGGATTATGGGCAGTCGCTTTCGGGGCCGCGCGACGTCGCCGGAGCCGTCGAAGGGCGCGGCGTCCTGGTCGGTCAGGCCCTGGCGATGCGCGGCGTGCTGATCCTGCCCGCCGCTGTGGTCGGCGTCGGCCTGGCGGCCTTCAATCCGGTTCTGGAAGGGGCGAGCGTCGTCGTGGCGATGGCGGTCGTTCTGGGGATCGGGCAGGGGGCCAGCCTGCTGTGGTTCTTTCAGGGCATTCGCGATCCCGGTTTGGCAGCGATGCTGGAGGTTGGCTTCGCTTTAGCCGCGACGGGTGTCGTTCTGGCGATGCCCGGCCTGAGCGTCGGCGGCGTGATGGCCGTCCAGGCGGGCGGCGTCTGGGTCGGATGGGTCGCGACCGGCGTCCTGCTGCTGCGACGGCAGACGGTTCAGGCGCCGGAGCGGGGCTTTGTGAGGCGCGTCCTGATCCAGGGCGGTCCGCTGTTCGCCAGTCGGGCGGTCATCGTCGCCTATACGGGAGCGGGCGTTCTGGCTGTCGCGGCGCTGGCCGGGCCGGCGCAGGCGGCGCTTTACGGGGCGGCGGACCGGCTGGTCGCGGCGTCCGGGTCGCTGATGCGGCCGCTGGCCGGTCTGATTGCGCCCCGGATCGCCGGACTGCTGGGACAGGATCAGGCAGCGGCGTTTCGCACGGCGCGGTGGACGCTGGCTGCATCGACGGGAGCGTTCGTGCTGCTGGCGGCGGGACTGACGCTGACGGCGCCGCTGCTGATCAGACTGTTGTTCGGGGCGGGGTTTGCGGGCGCCGTCGAGGTGCTGCGCCTTCTGGCCTGGGTGCTGCCGCTGGTGGCCTTCAGCCAGGTGCTGGGGCTGCATCTGATGAACCCGCTGCGGATGGATGGACGGTTCGCGCTGATCGTGGCGCTGGGGTGTGTCGCAACCCTGGGGCCGGCGGTGGTGCTGGCGCCCGGCCTTGGCGCGGCCGGCATGGCGGGCGCGCGGATCATCGGCGAGGCGGCGGTGGTCGTGGCGTGTTTGATCGGCCTGAGGGCGCACTGGGGCGCGCTGTTCCAGACCGGCAGGGGGCGCGATGTCCCGGCGATATGACTGGCTGATCGTCGGCGCCGGTTTCACCGGGGCGGTGGTCGCCGAACGACTGGCGCGCGGGCTGGACCAGAGCGTGCTGGTGATCGATCAGCGCGACCATGTCGGCGGCAATGCGCACGACCGGCGCGATGCGGGCGGGCGGCTGATCCATCCCTATGGCCCGCACGTGTTGCACACCAACAGTGCGCGTATCTTCGACTATCTGAGCCAGTTCACGGCCTGGCGGCCCTATGCCCATCGGGTCCAGGGGCAGGTGGACGGGCGGAGGGTGCCGCTGCCGTTCAATCTGGATTCGATCGAGACGCTGTTTCCAGCCGCAACGGCCGAGCGGATGACGCAGGCCCTGGTCCAGCGCTTCGGTTTCGGGGCGCGGCCCAGCATCCATGATCTGCGACAGGCGGGCGACGATCCGGATCTGAGGCGGCTGGGCGACTATGTTTTCGACAAGGTGTTCGCCGGATACACCGCCAAACAGTGGGGCCTGCCGGTCGAGGCGCTGGACGCCTTGGTCACCGCGCGGGTGCCGGTCGCGGTCAGCCGGGACGACCGCTATTTCGTCGACCGCCATCAGGCCATGCCGCGCGACGGCTATGGGGCGCTGTTCCAGCGGATGCTGGATCATCCGAACATCACAGTGTCGCTGAACACGCCGATGGATCAGGTGGGGGCGGAGTCGTGGGACCGGATGGTCTATTGCGGCGCGCTGGACGACTATTTCGGCCGGTCGGTCGGGGCCTTGCCCTATCGCAGCGTGCGGTTCGACCATCAGGTCGTGGATGTCGAGGACGGCCTGCCGGTCGGGACAGTCAACTATCCCAACGACTTCGACTTCACGCGCATCACCGATTTCCGCCACCTGACCGGCGAGCGTGGGCCGAGGACGGCGACGGTGACCGAATATCCGATGGTCTATGAGGCGGGCGTGAACGACCCCTATTATCCAATCCTGACGGAGTCTTCGCGCGCGTTGGCGGTGCAGTATCGCGCGATGGCGGCGACGCTGGCGGGCAAGGTCTGGTTCGCCGGACGGCTGGCCGATTTTCAGTACTACAACATGGACCAGGCGGTCGGGCGGGCGCTCAGCCTGGTCGAGAAATCGCTCGCGCCGGCCATCGCCCGGATGGCGGCATGAGCACGTCGGTTTGGGCGGTGGTGGTGACGTGGAACCGGCGCGCCCTGCTGGAGCAATGTCTGGCGCATCTGATCGCCCAGACGCGGCATTGCGACGGGGTGGTGGTGGTCGACAACGCCAGCGACGACGGCACCGCCGAGATGCTGGCCGACGCCTGGGCGGGCCAGGCGATGGTGGTTCGGATGCCGGTGAACACGGGCGGGGCAGGCGGCTTCAACGCCGGAATCCGCGCGGCGATCGAGGCCGGGGCCGACCGGGTCTGGTTGATGGACGACGACGTGCTGGCGGCGCCGGATGCGCTGGAGGCCTTGCTGGCGGCGGAAGCGGGACTGGCGGACGAGGGCGTCGTTCCGGCCTTCCTGTGTTCCAGCGTGCGGTCGCCTGAGGGGCATCTGACCAATACGCCCGAGATCGACCAACGCGAGAATGTGTTGGGCTATCCGGCCTGGGGCGAGCGGCTGGAGCAGGGGATTGTTCCGGTGCGGCAGGCGACATTCGTGTCGGTGCTGGTTAGCCGGGCGGCGGTGATGCGGCACGGCCTGCCGCTGGCTCCCATGTTCATCTGGGGCGACGACACGGAATATACGCTGCGGCTGTCGCGCGACGAGCCGAGCTATCTGGTCGCGGCCAGCCGGGTCGAGCACGTGCGCGCGGCGCCGGGACGGCTGACCATTGAGACCGAGCCGGATGCGCGGCGCGAACGGCTGCATCGCTATCTGACGCGCAACGTCATCCTGGCCAAGCGGCGGCACGAGGGACGGCGCTCTGCGCTGCGCTATGCCGCGTCGCGGCTCAGGCTGGCGGGTCGGCTGGCGCTGGGCGGACGTTGGCGAAAGGCCGGGGTGCTGGTCGCCGGAGTGGTGGACGGGGCGCGGTTCGATCCCGAGGTCGAGCATTGCAGGCCGTCCTGAGCGCATCGCGGCGTGGAACGCTGCGGTGGTCACAGGTGAGGGCGGCCTATGAGCGGCTGGCGTTGGGCTTGCTGGGCGTGGGCGTGACCTTGCCGCTGTTTCTGACGCCGGGGCAGGCCAGCGGGCCGCGGCTGGGGGATCTGGCGCTGGCCGTTGCTGTGCCGCTTGTGGTCGTGACGTGGCGAGACATGGCGCCGGTTCTGAGGGCGGCCGGCGTGGTCGCGGCGGGCTTTCTGGCGATGACGCTGCTGGTTGAGGTCGCGCCGGGCGGCGATCGGCTGAACGTCGGGGATGCGGCCTTCTGGTTTCGGTGGATCGCCTCGGCGTTGGCGGCGCCGGCTGTGGCGAGCCTGATCCTGAGGGATGAAGGACGGCGGCGGCTATTCCTCTGGGCCGTGCTGGCCGGCGCGGCGTGTCATCTGGCGACCTATGGGTTGGCGATGCTGGTCGGGCTGGAGCCTTTGCAGGACGTGGGGCTGGCGTCGCCGCGCGCGATGGTGACCACGACGGCAGCGCAGGTGCGAGTGACGACCCTGGCCGAGCATCCGAATGCGGCGATGGCGATGATCGGACTGGCGGTCCCGGCTGGCATGATGCTGGCGGAACGGCGCTGGGTGCGGCGCGGCACGACGTGGGGCGGCGTCGGCGTGGCGGTTCTGGGGTTCGTCAGCACCCTGTCGCGGGGCGGCATGATGGCGGCGATGTTGGGCGGGCTGGCGCGGATGGTCGTCGGTTGGCGTTGGCGTTGGCGTGAACGGGTGCGGCCGCTGGGGGTGGCGCTGACGGTCTTTGTGCTGGTGGCGGGCGCAGTGGCTTTGCAGGCGGGGCGGTTCGATTTCGACGGCGGCCGGTTTGCGGGACGGTTCGACAGAGCGGCGCTGCGGGACAATCTGGCCGGACGGATGCTGACCTGGCGGCGGACGGTCGATCTGGTCGAGGAGCGGCCGATGGGGGCGGGGTGGTCGTCGGCGGACGAGATGGGGGCGTTTCGGGCGCTATCGGTCAGCCACAACGGCTATCTGTTCACGGCGCGGACGGCGGGCGTGGTGAGCGCGCTGGTGCTGCTGGGGCTGCATCTGGCGTCGGCGGCGCGGCTGGACGCGCTGACGCCGCTGTCGGTCTATGTGCTGGCGGCGATGTTCGGAGAGGACCTAACGCAGGGGGCGGGGATGGTCTTCCTGTGCTGTCTGGTCGGCGCCTTGGCTTGGCGAAGGCCGCTGGCGCCGTGAGGGTGCTGATCGTCAACACCCTGTATCCGCCGGCGCAGGTCGGCGGGGCGGAACGCAGCGTGGCGCAGTTGGCCCAGGGGCTGAGACGGGCGGGCGTGGAGGCGTCCGTCCTGACGCTGACGCCGGGGCGCGAGGCGGTGAACGAACGGATCGACGGCGTGCCCGTGCAGCGGCTGCCGTTGCGCAATCTGTACTGGCCCTATGACGGCGCGCGGCGATCGGCGGTTCGGCGGGCGGTCTGGCATGGGCTGGAGGCGGCCAACCCGCTGATGGATCAAGCGGTCGACCGGGCGGTCGCGCGGGTGCGGCCGGATCTGATCCATCTGCACCTGACGACGGGTTTTTCGCTGTCAGTCTATCGCGCGGCCGCGCGGTGGGATCTGCCGCTGGTGCAGACGCTGAGGGACTGGTCGATGCTATGCGCGCGGGCGTCGCTGTTTCGACGCGGACGGCGTTGCGAGCGGCGGTGTGGGTCGTGCGTATTGCTGACGGCGGGCAAGCGGGTTCGGTCGCAAGAGGTAGATCAAGTCATCGGCCTGAGCGGGCCTGTGCTGGAGACGCATCGGGCGGCGGGCTATTTTCGGCGGACGCCGGGGTCGGTGATCAGCAATGCAGCGGGCGCGGCGGCGATCGCGCCGAAACCATCGCTGGTCGAGGCGCCGACGATGCGGTTCGGGTTTCTGGGGCGGGTCGAGCCGGAAAAGGGGATCGAGGTTCTGCTGGCGGCCACGAGAGGATTGGACAGTGACTGGAGGCTGAATATCGCCGGGCGGGGCGAGGCGGATTACGTGCAGGCGTTGAGGCGGGCGTATGATGATCCGCGCATCGTCTGGCTGGGGCAGGTGGAGGCGGAGGCGTTCTGGCCCAGAGTGGATGTGCTGGTTGCGCCGGCGGTGTGGGCCGAGCCGTTCGGACGCAGCGTCGCGGAGGCGGTTCAGCAGGGGCGGGGCGTGATCGCCTCGCGCATCGGCGGATTGCCGGAGGCGGCGCAGGGGGTAGGGGTGTCAGCCCTAGTGGAACCGGGGGATGCAGGCGCGCTGACGGCGGCGATGCAGGCGGCTGTGGACCAGCCGGGATGCTGGCGTTTCGCGGCAGTTGGAGCGCCGGCCTGGACCGAGGCGTCGATCGTCGAGGCGCACAGGGCCGTCTATCGTCAGGTGCTGAGCAGAAGGGCTTCGATGACTTCGGCCGAGCGTGACCAAGCATAATGATCGGCGCGGCGAAGGCCGGCGTCGCGGCGAGCGACATCCGGTCGGCTGAGCATCTCAGCCATATGGGCGGCCAGGGCTGCGTCGTCGGCAGGGTCGAAATAGAGGGCGGCGTCGGCGCAGACCTCGCGCGTGGCGGGGATGTCGGAGGCGATGACCGGACAGCCGAGGGTCATCGCCTCAAGCGGCGGGATGCCGAAGCCTTCGTAGAGACTGGGAAAGACCAGGGCGCGCGCGCCGCCGAGCAGGGCGGTGATCTCGGCATCCGAGCGACGGCCGGCGAAGATCAGGCGCGGGTCGGCCGGGAAGGCGAAAAGGTCGAAGACAGCGGGTCGGTCGCCGATGAGGACCAGCCGAACGGCAGGCTCGGCAAGGCGGGAAAGGGCGCGGATGGCGACGGCGAGGTTCTTGTTCGGCGTCAGATTACCCAGGGCCACGAAGTAGCGGCGGGTCGTCAGATCTAGGCGTGCAACGACGGCGGGGTCGGGCCTGATGTTGCGAAGATGGTCGGCGCTGTTCGGGGCGACGGTGATGCTGTTGGGCGACAGGTTCAGGACCGAGGCCAACTCGCGCCGGGAGAACTCGGAGACGGTCGCCAACCGCGCCCGGCGCGCGAGCACATTGTTCAGGGCGCGGTGGAAGGTGGCGTAGCCTGTTCGGAAATGCTCAGGATGACGAAAGACGGCGGCGTCGTGGATGACGACGACATGGCGACGATGCAGCACCGGACCCGAACCCGCTAACGAAAGCAGGCGGCCGTGGCGCGCGGTCCAGGCCAGGGCGGTCTGTTCCCAAAGATGGCCGCCTGTGCGCCCGATCGTGCGGGTCGGGATGTTGAGCAGGTTCAGGTTATCGGCGCCGGGGGGCTTCAATAGGACGTAACGCTCGGCCGCGCCGGGGCGCTGGTCCAGGGCGCGGACGATCTGACGCGCATAGCGCTGAACCCCGCTCATCGGCTGGGTCAGGAAGCGGCCGTTGATGAAGACGGGCTCAGCCACCCAGGCGTCTGCGGGCGAAGGCGTCGCGGTAAATCCGGACGGTCTGTTCGGCCATGCGTGAGTCGGACAGCAGGCCCGGCGTAATCGGCAGGGCAACGACGCGGCTGGCCAGCGCGGCGCGCATCGCCTCGGCCAGGTGATCGGGGGAAGCGTCGACGGGTAGGCGGTCGATGTGCGCGCCGGCCTGGATCAGACGCCCGATCCCGCCGACATCGGTGCAGACGATCGGCAGACCCAGGGCGGCCGCCTCGATCATGGCGTAGGAATCGGCCTCATAACGGCTGGTCATGGCGAACAGATCGAAGCCCGCCATCAAAGGCCCGGCGTTGCGTGCGCCCAGCAGACGCAGGGCGTCGCCGCCGGCGGTCCTGACCGCCGAGGCCAGATCACCGTCTCCGATCATGACGCCGATGATGCGCGGATCGATGGCGTTCGCCCGGCGGACGGCGTGGGCGAACCGAACGGGGTTTTTCTGAGCGCAAAGCCGGCCGACGAAGCCGACGACCAGAGCGTCGTCGGGGACGCCGAGGGCCTGGCGGGCCGCGAGACGCTCGTTAGCGGGCGGCGCGGACAGGCCGTTGGGGACGACGTGCAAGCGGTGTCCGCCAAGCCCCCAGCGACGGGCGACGGCGGCCTCTTCCTCAGAGACGGCGATGATGGCGTCGCCGGACCGGGCCAAAAGCGCCTCGGCCGCGCCGGCGATGATCGTCGTCAGGTTGGCCGGGCCCATCATCGGCAGGGCGTGAGGGGTGTAGATCCTGGCGGCGCCGGGCGCGTGGGCCAGCCGGACCAGGGCGCCGGCCTTGGCGCTGTGGCCATGGACGATCTCGAATGGGCCGAGACGGGCGATCAGGCGGTTCAGCGCGTGAAGGGCGGCGACGTCCCACGGTCCGACGCTGCGGCGCATCGGCAGATGTTCATTGGCGTGGAGGGGAAGAGCGGCGACCCCGGCCTCGAACCAGGGCTCGGCGCGGCTCGGCGACCAGATTAGGGACACCTGATGGCCGCTTCCGATCAAGGCGCGGGCCAGATCGACCACGTGACGCCCCGAGCCGCCGCCGGACGGCTCGATGACCAGAAGAATGCGCAATGTCGTCCCCCGACGATGGCTCAGCGTTGCAACTGAAAGCCATCATCGAGAAACGTCAAGATTGCGCACATTCTCTTGGCGCGAAATCTAATCCGAGTTGGACGGAGTCCAACTCGGCCGCTTTCGCTTTAGTTGACCGTCGCCTTGACGATCTTGCCGGGGCTGCGCGGCGGCTCGCCCTTGGGCAGGGCGTCGACGTGTTCCATGCCCGATTCGACCTGGCCCCAGACGGTGTACTGGCGATCCAGGAAGGTGGCGTCGTCGAAGACGATGAAGAACTGGGAGTTGGCGCTGTTGGGGTCCGAGGTGCGGGCCATCGAGCAGACGCCGCGCACGTGCGGCTCGGCCGAGAACTCGGCCTTCAGGTTCGGCTTCTTGGAGCCCGAGGTGCCGGTGCCGGTCGGATCGCCGCCCTGGGCCATGAAGCCCGGGATTACGCGGTGGAACACCACGCCGTCGTAGAAGCCTTCCTTGGCCAGCTCGGTGATGCGTTCGACATGGCCGGGGGCCAGGTCGGGGCGCAGCTTGATGACCACGTCGCGGGCTTCGCCGTCGCCGGTGTCCAGGGTGAAGGTCAGGGTGTCGGCCATGTCGGTCGTCCTCTTTGGGTTGATTTGAGGCGGGACATAGCCCGCAACGCCGGTCGGGGCTATGTGGGAACGATGAGCGAAGACGAAAAGCCCCAGGAACGCCGCCGGATGGTGAAACCGCCCACCGGCGGAACCGCCGCCGGACGCGGCATGGGCACCAAGATGAAGACGGCCGACACCAAGTCGATGTCGAGCCAGCAATGGATCAAACGCCAGCTGTCGGACAAATGGTCCGAGAAGGCGCGGGCCGAAGGCTGGCGCTCGCGCGCGGCCTTCAAACTGATCGAGATCGACGACAAGTTCCGGCTGATAAAGCGCGGGTCAAAGGTGATCGACCTGGGCGCGGCGCCGGGCGGCTGGGTTCAGGTGGCGTTGAACCGGGGGGCGGGTGCGGTGGCGGGCGTGGACCTGCTGATGATCGCGCCGATCCCGGGCGCAACCCTGCTTCAGGCCGACTTCACCCATCCGGGCGTGGACCAGCAGCTGATCGACGCCATCGGCGGGGCGCCGGACCTGGTGCTGTCGGACATGGCGCACAACACGGTCGGGCATCGCCAGACGGACCATTTAAAGATCATCGCCCTGATCGAGATCGCCGCCGATTTCGCCATCCGTACCCTGAGGCCGGGTGGCAACTTTGTCTCCAAGAACTTCCAGGGCGGGGACGCCGGCGGCGTTCTGGCGCGGCTGCGCGAGGAGTTCGAGACGGTGAAATACGTCAAGCCGGCGTCGAGCCGTAAGGACAGCGCCGAGGTGTTTCTGGTCGCGCTGAACAAGCGCTGACGCGTCAGGCGGCGGCTGTGCTCGCGCGGGCTCTGCGATCTTCCAGGCGCGACCAGATGCGGTCGTGCAGGGCGAAGAAGAGCGTCTGCACCAGAGGCTCGACCATGCCGATGGTCAGCGCCGTGCGGATGTCGTTGGTCAGGGCGTAGGCCACGGCGACCGCCACGGCGAAGTGCATGACGCCATAGGTGACGGTCTTCAGCGCGATCTGTTTGAACGACCGGGGCAGGGCGTGGCTGTGGCCGCGATGGGCGTCGTGCGAGCGGCGCTGTTCCTCGGGCGACATGATGTCGAGGCGGGCGGTGAAGGCTTCTGTCGCCTCCTCAATATTGGAGGCCATGCGACGCCGTTCGACCTTGTGCCAGACGCGGTCGTGGACGGTGTAGGCGATGGTCTGAAAGATCGGCTCGACCATGCCGACGGCCAGGGCAATGCGCCAGTCGCGGGTGATCGCGAAGGCGACCAGGATGGCGACAATCAGGTGCATAACGCCATAGCTGGCGATCTTCAGAGCCAGTTTGCGCGCGGTGCTGAGGATGACGCCGACCA
Organism: Brevundimonas sp. 374; assembly: GCF_900102995.1. Taxonomy (NCBI): domain Bacteria; kingdom Pseudomonadati; phylum Pseudomonadota; class Alphaproteobacteria; order Caulobacterales; family Caulobacteraceae; genus Brevundimonas; species Brevundimonas sp. 374. The sequence continues at coordinate 150,784 of NZ_FNKT01000001.1, forward strand.
TGCGGAGAGAATGGTGAGCGGCCCTGCGGGTTGCAAAGCAATAAAATCTATCGGGCTTATAACCGCAATCGGCCTTGCCCCCGACCCCCGCATCCCGTTATACGCGGCCCGCAAAACGGAGACTCCCTATGGAGATACGCGAAGGACTGACCTTCGACGATGTTTTGCTGGAACCCGGCGCATCCGAGTTCATGCCGGCGATGGTCGATGTCTCGACCCAGCTGACGCGCGACATCAAACTGAACATCCCGCTGCTGTCGTCCGCTATGGACACGGTGACGGAAAGCCGTCTGGCCATCGCCATGGCCCAGTCCGGCGGTCTGGGCGTTCTGCACCGCAACATGACCATCGACGAGCAGGCCGACGAGGTCCGCGCCGTCAAACGCTATGAGAGCGGGATGGTGGTCAATCCGGTGACGGTCGGCCCGCAGACGACGCTGGGCGAAGTGCGCGAGATCGTGGCGCGCAAGAAGATCACCGGCTTCCCTGTCGTGGATCCGGCGACGGGCAAGCTGGTCGGGATGCTGACCCACCGCGACATGCGCTTCGAGAGCGACCTGAACGTCACGGCCGCCTCGCTGATGACCACCGGCGACCTGATCACGGTCCGCGAAGGCGCCAGCCGCGACGAAGCGCGCGAGCTGCTGAAGACCCGCAAGATCGAACGCGTCATCGTGGTGGACGAGGATTATCGGGCCGTCGGCCTGATTACGATGAAGGACATCGAGAAGGCCCAGGCCTTCCCCAACGCCGCCAAGGACGAGCAGGGCCGCCTGCTGGTCGGCGCAGCCTCCACTGTCGGGGACGCCGGATACGAGCGCGCGATGGCGCTCGCCGAAGCGGGTTGCGACGTGGTGGTGATCGACACCGCCCACGGTCACTCGGCCTCGGTCGCCCAGGTGGTCGAGCGGATCAAGCGCGAGAACAACCGGCTGCAGATCATCGCCGGCAATGTCGCGACCTATGATGCGACGCGGGCCCTGATCGACGCAGGCGCGGATGCGGTGAAGGTGGGCATCGGTCCCGGCTCCATCTGCACCACCCGCATCGTCGCCGGCGTTGGCGTGCCGCAGCTGACGGCGGTGATGGACTCCGCGCGGGCGGCCAAGGGCACGGGCGCCTCGGTCATCGCCGATGGCGGCATCAAATATTCGGGCGACCTGGCCAAGGCCATCGCGGCCGGCGCGAACGTGGCCATGATGGGCTCGATGTTCGCCGGCACCGACGAAAGCCCCGGCGAGGTCTTCCTGTACCAGGGCCGCAGCTACAAGTCGTATCGCGGCATGGGCTCGGTGGGGGCGATGGCGCGCGGCTCGGCGGACCGGTATTTCCAGAAGGAAGTCTCGTCCGAGAAGCTGGTGCCCGAAGGCATCGAGGGTCAGACGCCCTACAAGGGGCCGATCAGCCCGGTTCTGCACCAGATGGTCGGCGGCCTTCGCGCCTCCATGGGCTATGTCGGCGCCGGCACCATTCCTGAGTTCCAGGAGCGCGCCCGCTTCGTGCGCATCACCGGCGCGGGTCTGCGTGAAAGCCACGTCCACGACGTGATGATCACGCGTGAAGCGCCCAACTATCGGCAGGGGTAGGCGACCATGACGACCGAACTTACCTATCTGGCCCTGATGCTGATCCTCGCCTTGGTTCAGATCTTCCTGCCCGCCGGGGCGCGGACGGCCGAGTTCGGCTCGAAATGGAATGCGGGTCCGCGCGACGAGACGCCGGAGGCGAAGAAGCCGCTGACCGGCCGTCTCGAACGCGCCCAGGCCAATCTGTACGAAACCCTGCCGCTGTTCATCGGCGCGGTGCTGATCGCCCACGTGATCGGCGCGTCCAGCGCCCTGACGGTGTGGGGCGCGGCGCTCTATTTCTGGGCGCGGGTCGTCTATGTGCCGCTCTACGCCTTCGGCGTTCCCTATATCCGGTCGCTGGTCTGGGTGGTCTCGCTTGCGGGACTGGTCATGGTCCTGGCGTCCCTGTTCTTCGTTTGAAAGCCTGAATTGACCCCAGCCGCTCGCCTCGCCGCCGCCGCCTCCGTCCTGGACTCCATCGCCCAGGGCCGCCAACCGGCCGAGGCCGTGATGAAGGCCTGGGGCACGGCCAACCGCTACGCCGGGTCCAAGGACCGGCGCGCCATCGCCGACCGGGTCTATAAGGTGCTGCGCGCGCGCGGCCGCCTGTCGTGGATCATGGGCGGGCGTGAAGACGGTCGGGCTCTGGTCATCGGTTCGCTGCACGCCATCGACGGTCTTTCGTTGGAAGAGATCGAGGCCATGCATTCGGGTGACGGCTATGGCCCGCGCCCGCTGTCGAAACAGGAGCGCAGCCGCATCACGGCGGGGCAGGGCGAACTGCCGGGCTGGGTCGCCGCGGGCCTGCCCGAGTTCGTGGTCGAGGATTTCAAGGCCACCTTCGGCGACCGCTGGGCCGAGGAAGCCCATGCTCTGATGGCGCCGCGCGCGCCCATCGACCTGCGCGTCAATGATGCAGCCGCCACGGTCGATGAGGTCGAGGCCGAACTGAAGGCCGCCGGGCTGGACGTTTCACGCACGCCCTGGTCGGCCGTCGGCTTGCGCGTGCCGTCGGAACCGCCGCCCAACATCCAGGCGCTGGACGGCTTCAAGGCCGGCCGGTTCGAAATCCAGGACGAAGGCAGCCAGGTCGTCTGCTGGCTGGCGGGCGCCGCACCCGGCATGACGGTGGTGGATTACTGCGCCGGCGGCGGCGGCAAGACGCTGGGTCTGGCCCAGGCAATGCAAAAGCAGGGCAAGCTGGTCGCCTCCGACGTCGTCAACAAGCGGCTGGAGAACATCCGTCCTCGCCTGCAGCGCGCGGGCGTCGAGGCGGATCTGGTCCTGATCGGTCAGAATGGCGGCGGTCTGGAAGACCTGAACGGCCAGGCGGATCTGGTCTTCGTCGATGCGCCCTGTTCGGGCTCTGGCACCTGGCGTCGTCGGCCCGAGGACGCCTGGCGTCTGACGGCCGAGGAGGTCGAAAAACTGCACGGCCTGCAGGTGCGTATTCTCAGCCAGGCGACCAAGCTGGTGAAGCCGGGCGGCCGTCTGGTCTATGTCACCTGTTCGATGCTGGCGCGCGAGAACGAGGCCAGCGTGGACGCCTTCGAGGCCGCCAATCCCGACTTCCGCCCGGTCGCCGTCACCGATGTCCTGTCGGCGCCGCAACTGAGCCAGGCGGCGCAGGCGAAGTTCGCCGAGCTGGCGTCCGGGGCGCGCCTGCGCCTGTCGCCAGCGTCGGCCGACACCGACGGCTTCTTCGCCGCCATCTACGAGCGCGCGGCATGAAGCTGGCGCGGCATGGCGGGGTCTCGCTGCTCTACGTCATGGCCGCGCCTGCTGAATACGGCCCGCACCTTCAGGCCCGGATCGCGCCGCTGATGACCGGCGTCGGTCCGGTCGAGGCCGCCGTGAGCCTGGGCGCCGCCCTGGCGCGGCTGGAGGCGGCGGGCGATCTGCCGGATCTGATCGTATCGCTGGGCTCGTGCGGATCGCGGGTGCTGGATCATGCGGCGGTCTATCAGGCCTCGTCCGTCGCCTATCGCGACATGGACGCCAGCCCGCTGGGTTTTCCGAAGGGCGTGACCCCCTTGCTGGACCAGCCCGCCGTCCTGCCTTTGCCGTGCCCAATCCCCGGCGTGCCGACGGCGACGCTGTCTACGGGTGCGAACGTCGTTTCCGGCGTCGCCTATGACGCCATCGACGCCGAGATGGTGGACATGGAGACCTGGGCCCTGGTCCGCGCGGCCCAGACCTTCGGTGTGCCTCTGATCGCCTTGCGCGGCGTGTCGGACGGTCGCGCCGAGTTGAAGGCGTTGGAGGATTGGACCTCGACCCTGCATCACGTGGACGAGAACCTGGCCACCGCCCTGGATCAGCTGATGGCCGTGCTGGAGGCCGATGGCCCCGCCGCTCTTGAGTTTCCCGCCCTTGAAATATCGGCCCCGCCCGGCCAAGACCCCGCCCATCTTCCTGCCCCGGATTCGATCACGCCATGACCACGCCGCAAGACCACCAAAAGGTCCTCATCGTCGACTTCGGCAGCCAGGTGACGCAGCTGATCGCGCGGCGCCTGCGCGAGGCCAGCGTCTATTGCGAGATCCATCCGTTCCAAAAGGCGGAAGCGGCTCTTGCGGCCATGAATCCGGCGGCCATTATCCTCTCTGGCGGTCCCGAGAGCGTGCATGAAGAGGGCAGTCCCCGCGCGCCGCAGGGCGTGTTCGAGGCCGGCGTGCCGGTTCTGGGCATCTGCTACGGCGAGATGACGATGTGCGAGCAGCTGGGCGGCAAGGTCGAGGGCGGCCACACGCGCGAGTTCGGCCGCGCCGAGATCACGGTTCAGAAGACGTCGCCCCTGCTGGCCGACCTGGCCCCCGTCGGCGAGAACGAAGAGGTCTGGATGAGCCACGGCGACAAGATCGTCGCCATCCCGCAAGGCTTTGACGTAGTCGCCTCGTCCGAGGGGTCGCCCTATGCGGTGATCGCCGACGAGGCTCGTCGCTTCTACGGTGTGCAGTTCCACCCCGAAGTGATGCACACCCCGCGCGGCCATCAGATGCTGAAGAACTTCACCCACGGCATCGCGGGCTTGAAGGGCGACTGGACCATGGCCGCCTATCGCGACGAGAAGATCGCTCAAATCCGCGAACAGGTCGGCGACGCCAAGGTGATCTGCGGCCTGTCGGGCGGGGTGGACTCCTCGGTCGCCGCCGTCCTGATCCATGAGGCCATCGGGGATCAACTGACCTGCGTCTTCGTTGACACCGGCCTGTTGAGGAAGGACGAAGCGAAACAGGTCACGACCCTGTTCCGCGAACACTACAACATCCCGCTGGTGCACGTTGATGCATCGAAGGAATTCCTCGGCGAACTGGCCGGGATTTCCGACCCCGAAACCAAGCGCAAGACCATCGGCCGGCTGTTCATCGAGGTGTTCGATCGCGAGTCCGCCAAGATCGAGGGCGCCGAATTCCTGGCCCAGGGCACCCTCTATCCGGACGTGATCGAGAGCGTCTCCTCGTCCAGCGGCAAGGCCCACGTCATCAAGAGCCACCACAATGTCGGCGGCCTGCCGGACTATATGAAACTCAAACTGGTCGAGCCTCTGCGCGAGCTGTTCAAGGACGAGGTCCGCGCCCTGGGCCGCGAACTGGGGCTCAGCGACGCCTTCGTCGGCCGCCATCCGTTCCCCGGACCGGGCCTGGCCATCCGCATCCCCGGCGAGATCACGCCCGAGGCCGTCGAGACCCTGCAACAGGCCGACGCCATCTATCTGGACGAGATCCGCAAGGCGGGTCTCTACGACAAGATCTGGCAGGCCTTCGCCGTTTTGCTGCCGGTCAAGACCGTCGGCGTCATGGGCGACGCCCGCACCTATGAAAAGGTCCTGGCCCTGCGCGCCGTCTCCTCCACCGACGGCATGACCGCCGACTTCTACCAATTCCCTTGGGACGTCCTGTCGAAGACCGCGACGCGGATCATCAACGAGGTCCGCGGCGTCAACCGCGTCGTCTACGACGTCACGTCCAAGCCGCCCGGGACGATCGAGTGGGAATAGGGCAGGGCGTTCTTCGGTTCTTTCAAGTGGCAGGTATTCTTCGAACCCGCACAATGCGCCGGCGTGCAGGTTGCAACTGCTTTCCCGCTTAACCCGCGCGTTTCGACGAGATTACAAATCCGGCATCAGGATCGTCGCCCGCTTGCGAGTCGCGGGCGAATATGACTAAACAGGAATGACACCGGTAGCAGTCGAGCGGCCAACTCGCTTTGACACCGGTGTCTCCCGTCAGCAGCGGGAGGCGTGAACGAGGGCGTTCGATCCTTGAAGCGCACCACTTGGGAGGAGAAACTAGAATGATCCAACGCCACAAATTCGCGCGCCACGCCCTGGTCGCCACCGCGTCGCTTGGCGCGCTAGCTCTCGCCATGATGGCGCATGACGCCGCCGCCCAGACGGCTGAGGTCGCTGCGCCTCAGACGGATGACGCTGCAGAAGTCGATGACATCGTCGTCACGGGCTTCCGGGCCAGCCTTCAGAACTCCTTGAACATCAAACGCCGCGAAGCTGGCGTCGTCGACGCCATTTCAGCTGAGGACATCGCGGATTTCCCCGACACCAATCTGGCCGAGTCGATCCAGCGCATTCCCGGCGTCTCGATCGACCGCGATGCGGGCGAGGGCCGGTCGATCACCGTCCGCGGTCTGAGTTCGGAGTTCACCCGCACTCGGATTAACGGCATCGAGGCCCAGGCATCGACCGGCGCCACCGACTCGTCGGGCGGGGTGAATCGCGGTCGTGGCTTCGACTTCAACGTCTTCGCCTCAGAGCTCTTTAACAATATCACGGTGCGCAAGACCGCCTCGGCCGAGACGGAAGAGGGGTCGCTGGGGGCGACCGTCGATTTGCGCACCAGCCGTCCATTCGACAAGATGGGCTTCCAGGGCGCGCTGTCTGGCCAGTACGGCTACAACGATCTGTCGCAGGACTGGAGCCCGCGCTTCGCCGGTCTAATTTCGAACACCTGGGCGGATGACCAGATCGGCGCTCTGTTCTCGATCGCCTACAGCGAGCGCGACAGTCTGGAGGAAGGTTTCAGCTCGGTGCGCTGGGGACCTGCCAGCGCCGACGGCGGCTTCCAGAATGGCGCTGTCCTGCCGAACGCCGCGCGCACCTACCACCCTCGCATCCCGCGCTATGGCAGCTTGGAGCACAGCCAGGAGCGTCTGGGCGCGACGCTGTCGGTGCAAGCCCGCCCCGGCAACGGTCCGACCCTGTTCACGATGGACATGCTGTACTCGAAGCTGGATTCGACCCGCAGCGAAAACTTCCTGCAAGCCTGGTCGCTCAGCCGTGGCGCCGATCAGGGCGGCAAGCCGCAGGTCGACATCATGAGCTTCGAGATCGATCCCGACACTGGCGAGATGATCTATGCCCAGCTCGACGACATGGACATCCGCAGCGAGCAGCGGTTTGACGAGCTGGAAACCGAATTCAAGCAGATGACCTTTGGGGTCGAGCACGAGTTTTCGGATCGGCTGCGGTTCGACGGCCTGATCGGTCGCGCGGAATCCAGCTTCGCCAACCCGGTCCAGGTCAGCGCCATCATCGATCGACAGAACGTCGATGGCTATTCTTACGACTTCCGTCAAAACCGCAATCTGCCGGCGATCAACTGGGGCTTCAACGTCGCCGACCCCACGCAGTGGAGTGTTGTCGGACCGACCGGCGCCCAGCCCCGCTCGGAGCTGCGCATCAGTTCGAACTTCCAGGAAAACGTCTATACGACGGGTGAGGCCAACTTCGCGTTCGACGTAAGCGATTGGCTCACACTGAAAGCGGGCGTCAGCCGCAAGGAATATGAGTCGAGCAGCCGCGCCTTCGCGCGCCCGAACAACGCCAACGGTTCGCCAGCGCTGCCGGCGGGCACGAGCATGGCTTCGGTCACCAATCTGCTGAGCGGGTTCGGTCGCAATCTCGATCTACCGTCAGGCGCTGCGACCAGCTGGGTTCGGCCGGATTTGGCTGCGTTGCAAACAGTCTGGAACTACAACTGCAACTGCGACACGGGCGTAGCAGGCGGTGACTTCCGACTGATCGGCCTGAACGGCAATCCGTCCACCTATGGCAACTGGCGTGACGTGACCGAGACCGACACCGGCGCCTATGTCCAGGCCGACTGGGACACGGAAATCATGGGTGTACCCTTCCGAGGCAACGTCGGCGTGCGTCAGGTCAAGACCGAGGTTGACGCCTTGGGTTATTCCAACGTCGGTGGTGTTGCGACGCCGGTCCGGGGCGAGAACGAGTACGACGACACCCTGCCGTCGCTAAACGTGTCGATCGAGCCGATGAAGGATCTGATCGTGCGCGTGGGCGCCGCCAAGGTCATGGCGCGACCGCCTGTCACCAGTCTGGTTCCGGTCTTCACGCTTAGCGCAGCCGGGGCAGCGACCAATACGGCCTCGCTGGGCAATGTCGAGCTGGAACCCTACCGGGCGACGACCTACGACCTGTCGGTTGAATATTACTTCGCGCCTGAAGCTCTGCTGTCCTTCGCCTACTTCTACAAGGACATCTCGACCTATGTGCAGACGACCACCGAACCGCTGTCTTACAGCCAACTGACGGCCTTGAACCCTGTGGCCTTCCCGGCGGGCGGTCGTCCTGCGGGCGACATCTATCAGTTCAGCACGCCCACCAACACGCCGGGCGGCCCGCTGAAAGGCTTCGAGATCAGCTATCAGCAGACCTTCTCCTTCCTGCCCAGCCTGCTGTCGAATATCGGTACGCAACTGAACTACACGCACGTTGAATCCGAGATTCAGTATTGCGTCACCGCAACCTGCGCGGCCTTTGTGACGGCGGATCTGGTCAACCTGTCGCCAAACGCCTGGAACGCAACGCTGTATTATGACGACGGCAAGTTCAATGCGCGTGTGTCGGCGGCCTATCGCGACACCTATTTCCAGAACGTGCCGGGTTCGAACGGCGCGACGGGTCTGATCCCCTATCAGGGCAAGACCGAAACCACGACGATCGACGCTTCAGCATCCTATAACCTGACCGATAACCTCAGTGTTTCTGTCGAGGGGCTGAACCTGACCGACGAAGCCAACCGTCAGAACCACGGCGACATCGGCCTGCCGCGTGACAGCACCTATGTCTATCACCACACTGGCCGCCAGGTTTACATTGGGGCGCGGTATCGCTTCTGATCCCAATAGATCGGCGAGATAAGACAGGCGGCGTCGGTATAACCGGCGCCGCCCTTCTTTTGACATCGGCCGAACCGCGCGACGCGGCGAAAGAATTTTGCTTGCCGGCTAGTCGCCTTGGCGGAAGTCGAACCTCTGGTTTGCGACGAAATCTTCCCAGGCGCTGCGCGTGGCGAAGTCCAGGCCGCGATCCCACGCCGATCCCATGTAGTAGGTGAACGACTGACCCGGCGTGACCCGCACCAGGATCAGATAGTTGTCAGCGTCTTCGGTGAAGCCTTCGACCGTTGCGGGATCAACCGCCAGGGCGATGCCGAGCGAGCCATGCTCGGGGTTTTCAGGCTCCCAGAACATCAGACGCCCGTGTGCGGCGTCGCGCGTGACGAAGCCTCGTCCGTTGTCGTTGCTGCGCTTCGAAATGCCGATCGCGACGATCAGCGGTGCGTCGGAGTTCGAGGTCAGAGTGGAGGTCATTCGCGTAAAGTTGGAGCCTAACGGAAGGCTGAACTCACGCCTTTCTGAAACCGTGCGCACGACGTCGACAGGCCAAGGCCGGTAGGTCACGCTGAACCGCGCCTCGTCGCCGCCGGTTTTGTCGATCTGGTAGGTGGAGAAGTTGCGACTGGTCCAAAGTTTGTTGTCGTACCAGATGCCCAGACCCCCGGCGCCTCTGCCGCGTCCCACGTCGTAATAATCCAGGCCTTCACCGCGATCGACGTGATAGTTCGGGAACTTCAACTGGCGGTCCATGAAGGGATAGCGGACACGTTTGGCCCACACATCTATGCCCGAGCCAGAGGGCGCCTCGCGCGCTTCAAGCGTGGGACCGTAAATGCGGTGAGCGACGCGATCGTTTTCCCATAGCAGGTCATCCAAACGATCCGGCGCGAAGCGAGCGACCGCGCGCGGTCGCTGCTGGTCTTCCGGCGGCGGCTCCAGCGGTTCGATGGTCGAGGGTCGATTCAGAGCGGATGGATCGTAGGAGAGCGCCGAGGTCGCACGCATCTCGGCGTCTCGACGGCGGATTTCTTCGGCGCCGACGACCGTCACGGGGGCGGGTGGGACAGGCGTGGTCGCAGCGATCACTTCGGCCGTGTCGCGCGTGGGTTCCGCCAATGGCAGAGAGCGAACTGGGTCATTCAGCGACGCGACTTCCAGCCCGGCCAGAATATAGGTTCCTGAAGCATAGAGACCGACGTCTTCAGGGTCGGTTGACACGGGCTGATCGCCGGTCTTCTGCGCCGCGCCCACCAGGCCGTTCGCAAGGACATGGCGGTTCAGGCCGGCCCAACCCTTCAACACATGCGGCAGGTAGGTGTCGCGATCCAGAAGGCCGTGATTGATACCCCAGGCCAGGGCGTAGACATAGAAGACCGAGCCTGAGGTTTCAGCCTCGGGATAGGCCTCGGGGTCCAGAAGGCTGGCGCGCCACAGTCCGTCCTCCTGCTGAAGTCCTGCGACCCTGCCGGCCATCTTCTGGAAGAGATCGACATAGAAGGCGCGGCCGGCGAAATCGGCCGGCACGGACTCCAGCCATCTTACTAAACCGCCGATGACCCAGCCATTGGCTCGCGACCAGTAGATTCGGTCGCCGTCAGCGTCACGATGGTTCTCGTCCTTGAACCGTTCGTCGCGCAGGAACAGCTTTTCGTCCTCGACCCACAGCCGCGCCGCTGTGCGTCGCCATTCCTTATCTGCGGCGTTCAGATATTTTGGATCGCCCGTGATCGCGCTCATCCGGGCGAAGACCGGGGGCGCCATATAGAGGGCGTCGGCCCACCACCAGACGAGCGCGGGTGTGTCTTCCGCCCGGGCCAGATAGGGGACCTGCCAGTCCAGCCGCTGACGCAGCGGCATCAGCACGCCCTCCTGTCCACGACGCGCGTAGAGTTCTTCGTAGAGATCGCCGATCGCGATATCGTCGGCGTTCAGCATCGTCTTGCCCGACCGCGCGCCACGTACACTGTAGTTGTAGTGATCGGCCACGGCGCTCAAGAAACGCAGCGTCCGCGTATCGTCCGACACGCGCGCAAGCCGCGAAGCGCCGACGTAAAAGGTGGCTGCGACCCAGTTCGACGACATCTGCGTCAGGTTGCTGCCCGTCGATAAGGCGAGCGGCTCGGCGGCCATGGCTGCGATTTGCGAGGAGGCGACATATTCGACAGCCGCCATCGTGCTCTCGCGAGACGGCACGCCTGCCACGTCGGTGTATAGCGCGGGGCGGTCGCGTTGAGCCAGCCATTCAGCCTCGACGCCCGGCGGCAAGGCTGCGACCGTTTGCGCTAGAACGGGGCCGGACAGGGCGGCCGAGCTCATCAGAACTGCAATCAGGCCAAGGCAGGGTTGGGTTGGCAGGGCCATGTTTTCCTCCGGCGCTGCTCCGGGCGGCGCATGATGGTTGGTGGCCCACTTCGACGGCGAGCCGCAACGTAACCGGTGTCAGTTTCTGACGATCAGCTGTCGGTATCTCTTGTCAGCCTTATATCGTCCACTATTGTGAGACGAAAGAACAGAATGTGGGAAATCTAGATGCGCGCCAATCGCCGCACGCTTCTGCAACTGGGTGTCGTCAGCGCCTTGACGCAAGCGACGCCGGCGTTTGCACAGTCGAGCCGTTCGCGCACCTTCGACGCGTCCGACTATGGCGCAGTGGGTGACGGGGTCGCCATCAACACGCGTCCTATCCAGGCCGCCATCGACGCAGCGGCAGGGCAGGGCGGCGGGGTCGTGGTCGTGAAGCCCGGTCTGTATCTGTCAGGTTCGCTATTCGTGAAGTCGGGGGTGACCCTGTCGATCGAACGCGGCGCCACTCTGCGCGGCGTTCAGGATCTGGCCGCTTATCCGATGGTTCGCACGCGTGTTGCGGGCGTTGAGATGGACTGGCCCGCCGGCTTGCTGAATGTCTATCAGCAACAGAACGCCAAGATCACGGGCGAGGGTCTGGTCGATGGTGACGGCAAGGTTTTCTGGGACGCCTATTGGGCGCTGCGCCGCGATTATGATCCGCGCGACCTGCGATGGGCGGCCGACTACGACTGCCGCCGTCCGCGGTTGGTCCACGTTTACGATTCACAGCAGGTCGAGGTTTCCGGTCTGAATCTGGCGCGATCGGGCTTCTGGACCGTCCACGTCTGCTACTCGCGGGACGTGAAGGTCGCCGACCTGATCATCAGGAATAACATCGGCGGACGCGGCCCTTCGACGGACGGCATCGACATCGACTCATCGGAGCGGGTCTTGGTCGAGAGATGCGACCTGTCGGTCAACGACGACGCGATCTGCATCAAGGCCGGACGCGACTGGGACGGGCTGCGGGTAGCCCGGGCGTGCCGTCAGGTGAAGATTCGCGACTGCATCGTCCGTGACGCCCTGGCCGGGATGACCTTCGGATCGGAGACATCTGGCGGATTTGACGACATCGAAGTCTCTGGGCTGAGGATCGAGTATCCGGTGCCGCTGGGGATCTTCTTCAAATCAGGCCATACGCGCGGCGGCGTGATCTCCAACATCCGCCTGCGCGACATCCATCTGCAGGACGTGCGCACATTGATGCAGGTGAACCTGAACTGGTACCCAAACTACAGCTACGCCCAGATCCCGGACGGCATCGCGGACGTGCCGGATTACTGGCGCGCGCTCGCCACGCCCGTGCCGCGCGAACAGGGCATTCCCCGTATCCACGATGTTCGCCTGTCGAACATCAAGGCCGTCGGCGGCAAAGTCGGATTCGCCGCCGCCGCCTATCCTGAAGCGCCGCTGAAAGACTTCATTTTCGAACGGTTGGACTGGGATGTGCAGGATGCGGGCGCCATCGCCAATGCCGAGAACTGGCGCTTCCGCGACTGCAACATCGACACCCTGGACGGCCAAGGCCCCAAGGTGACCGAGTCGTCCGGCGTCACAGGCCTGCGATCCAGACAAGCATGAAAAACCAAAAAGTTGTGGGAGTTAGCGCGATGAAAATCCTTTCCGCCTGTTCGATGCTGGCATTTGGCGCGGTCGCGCTTGTGGGGGGCGTCTCCGGCGCCGCCCAGGCAGAAGTCCTGCGGCTGAACACGCCGGCGGTGGGCCTGACCAGCGACAGGATCGGCGCCTTGCCCGACGCGGAGCGCGGTCCGTGGGCCGAGTATCTGGCACGCTCCCAGGCCCAGCATCTGGCCGACCGCGCTGCGCTCGCGGCCGAGCTTCCCGCTGGAGTGGCTACGCCGCCGCCGCCCAAGGCCGTCGGACCCGCCCACTACAACATGCCGCTGGACCGGCCTGCCGAATGGTACGCCACAGCCGACGCTCGGGCCGTCGCGGATGCGATCGTCAGTTTCCAGACCCCCGCCGGCGGATGGAGCAAAAACCAGGATCGCAGCATTGCGCGCCTGCCGGGCCAGCGGTTCTCCAACGATGCCGAAACCATGGAGCAGAACCCGGCGAACTTCGATGCGCCGGCGGATCGCTTCTGGACCTTCGTTGGCACGTTGGACAACGAGGCGACGTGGTCGGAAATGCGTTTCCTGGCCAAGGTCGCCGCCCACGCGCCCGGACGCGACGGCGACGCCTGGCGCGCCAGCGTCATCCGAGGCGTGCGGTATCTTCTGAACGCGCAATATCCAAATGGCGGCTGGCCTCAGATCTGGCCGCTCGAAGGCGGCTTCCACGACTCCATCACCTTCAATGACAATGCTGTGGCGAACGCGGCCATGCTGCTTCGTGATGTCGCCAATGGCGCTGAGGGCTTCGACTTCGTGCCGGCTGAGCTGGAGACACGGGCGGCCGAGGCGACCCGGAAGGCGATCGACGTGATCCTCGCGGCACAGGTGCGTCAGGGGGATCGACTGCTGGGCTGGCCGCAGCAGGTCGAGCCCATGCGACTGGTTCCAACCAGCGCTCGGAACTACGAGCCGCGATCCATCGCAAGCGGCGAAACAACTGATATCCTGATCTTTCTGATGGGCGAGGAGAACCCGTCGCCGGAGATCAAGGCCGCCGTTCGCGGCGCAGCCGAATGGCTTCAGGCGGTGCGTGTCTATGACAAGTCATTCGAAATGACCGACGACGGACGCAAGCTGATCGACAAGGCCGGGGCGGGTCCGATCTGGTCTCGCAATTACGATCTGGTTACTGGACGTCCCATCTTCGGCGATAAGGATCAGACCATCCACGACGATGTGAATGAAATCTCCGTCGGAAGGCGCAACGGCTATTCTTGGTGGATTTCATCGCCGCAGAAGGCGCTGGACCTTTACGCCGATTGGTCCAATCGGGTCGGGTAAATCCGAGACGCTGATCGGCATTGTTGACGCGGTCTGGCGGCGCATCCGCGACGCAATTTGTGGCCACCAAAGGCGAGAACGCTCTCCTCGCTCCGGCCGTGCAAGATCGGCGCGGCAAAAGCCGATGTGAACCATTTTCCGTTCCGACGGTTAGCCAAGCCAGACTTTACGGAGAGGGCTGGCATGAGCACCCATGGACTGAAGGATGCGGTCGTTCGACCGTTGCATTGGCTATTGCTGGCGTTTCCAATCGCGCTGTTCACCTTCGCCCTGTTCACCGACATCGCCTATCTGAAGACGGCCGAGGTCCAGTGGACGAACTTCTCGGCCTGGCTGATCACCGGAGCGCTGGTATTCGGCGGTGTCGCCGGCCTGTTTTCGATCTTCGATTTCGTCGTCGGTCTGCGCCACGGACGGTCTCGGCGGGCGACGGTGCATCTGGTCGCGCTTGCGCTGGCCTGGGTGCTGGGGCTGGTGAACGCCTTCAAACACAGCCAGGACGCCTGGAGCTCTGTCGGAGCATTCGGTCTGATCCTGTCGATCCTCTGCACAATCCTGGTCCTGGTCGCCGGCTGGACCGCCTATGCCGCGCGGGAGAGCGTCCGATGAACAAGAATCTGATCGCCGCCAGCGCCGCCACCCTGGCCATGGCCTTGACGGTCGCATCGTGCGGCAACGCCAGCGATCCGAAACTGAATCAGACCGGCGCGACGCCCGACTTGCCGAAGGTCAACGAGACGCTGGTGCCGCCGATGAAGATCAGCCCGCCGGCAGGCTGGAACGGCGAGACGCCGACGGTGCCGCAAGGCTTTACGATCAGCGCCTTCGCCACGGATCTCAAAATCCCGCGTCAGATGCTGGTCCTGCCTAACGGCGACGTCTTGATCGCCGAGGGGCGCGGCGGCCATGCGCCCGCCATGCGGCCCAAGGATGTGATCGCCGGCGTCATCAAGAAGCAGGGCAACACCAAGATCAAAGGCGGCAACCGCATCACCTTGGTGCGCGACGCGAACAACGACGGCACGCCCGAACTGCGGACCGTTCTGGTGGACAACCTCGATGCGCCCTACGGCTTGGCCTATGTCGACGGCTATCTCTATGTCGCCGAACAGGGGGCGCTGGTTCGCTTCGCCTTCCAGCCGGGCCAGACCGGTATCGCCACGCCCGCCGAGCGGGTGACGGAACTGCCCTCGCGCATCAACCACCACTGGACCAAGTCCCTGACCGCCAGCGCGGACGGATCGAAGCTGTACGTCGGCACCGGCTCGAACTCGAATATCGGCGAGCGCGGCATGGCGGTCGAAGAAGAGCGCGCTACGGTGTGGGAAATCGACCGGGCGACCGGCGCGCGGCGCACCATCGCGACCGGCATTCGCAATCCAACGGCCCTGGCCATCGAGCCGACCACCAATCTGTTGTGGTCGGTCGTCAATGAGCGCGACGAACTGGGGCCGCAACTGGTCCCGGACTATCTGACCCAGGTACGTGACGGGGCCTTCTACGGCTGGCCTTACAGCTATTGGGGCCAGAACCGCGATCCGCGCGTGATGCCGCAGAACCCCGAGATGGTCGCCAAGGCCATCCGGCCGGACTACGCCCTGGGATCGCACGTCGCCGCCCTGGGCCTGGATTTCGCCCGCAATGGCGGCTTTGGCGGGTCGTTCGCCAACGGCGCCTTCATCGGCATGCACGGCAGTTGGAACCGTCAGGACCCGTCCGGATACAAGGTCGTCTGGGTGCCCTTCAACACCGGTCGTCCTGCGGGTCAGCCCGTGGACTTCGCCACAGGCTTCCTGAAAGACGGCAAGGCGCGCGGGCGTCCTGTCGGCGTCGCGTTCGATGGGAACAAGCGTGTGCTGTTCGTCGCCGACGACCTGTCGAACACGGTGTGGCGCATCGCGCCTGCGCGATAAGCCGGCTTCTCCCTCGCCCGGCAAGGGCGAGGGAAGTCGCTATTGTCCTCGACACATAGCCGAATAAGAAAAATCCCCGGCTGCGAGCAACCGGGGACCTTTCATATGGGGCTGAGCTGTGGCCTACGGCGTGAAGTCGATGGTGCGTTCGAAGGGGGCGTCGACAGGGCGGCCGCGATCCATGATCGGCGTGACCTCGGCGCCATTCATTAGGGCCAAGGCGGCTTCGCCAAAGCCCATGCCCGGGCGGCTTTCTTCCAGCACGACGCAGTCGGTGACGTGGCCCGACGCCAAGGCGGTGCAACGTAGCCGCACGCTGAAGCGGTCGGTGCTCTCGGCCTTGGGCGCGACGGCGCGTTCGATGGCGGGTTGAGGCGCAGTGTACAAGGCCGCATCCTTTAGCAGCGGTCCAGTCGGGGCGCCCAGCAGGGCCGTCATCAATGTCAGGCTGAAGGTCAGTGTCATGGCAGGCCTCGTTCGTCTTCTATTAAGATTTGAACGAGACCTCCGTTCCCCGAACTTTCAAAAACGCGGGTGTGTGCAACGAACCACACTTCGATTTCTCTGCTGACGTCAGAATGGCCTCAAGCTGGACTGTTGTTCCTGGCACAGGGTCTTCAGCCACGAACGCACGGTACGCAGACGCGCGGTGTCGTGGACGTCGCGGTGGGTGGCCAGCCAGAAGCGACGCTCGATCAGGATCGACGGCAGCACGCGCACCAGACCCTCGGCCAAGAAGCACGGCAGGACGCCGACGCCGCCCCCGGCGGCGATGATCTCCCGCTGCGCCCGGATCGATGACGAGGCGACGTGGGGCGCGAGGCCCGGCTGGACTTCGTCGAGATAGCGGAGTTCGGGCGCATAGATCAGATCGTCGATATAGCCGACGATGTCGAAGCGGCTCAGGTCGTCGATGGTGTCCGGAACGCCGTTGCGTTGCAGGTGATCGGGCGAGGCGTAGAGGGCCAGCTGATACGGCGTTAGCGGCTCGACGATCAGGCGTGCGGCATGCGGCGCGGCCAAGGTGATGGCCATATCGACCTCGCGGCGCGTCGGCGACAGAAAACCGGAGGTGGCCGCCAGCTCGATCCTCAGACCCGAATGCGCCCGACGCAGCGCGGGCAGGGCGGGCGCCATCAGTGTGACGCCAAACCCCTCTGACGCACTGACGCGCACGACGCCGGCGGGCGCGTCGGGCTGGGTCACGCGGCCGGCGGCCTCCATCGCGCTTTCGGCCTCCAGACCGATATCGAGCAGCTGGGCTCCGGCGGCGGTCAGTTGAAGTCCGGTGGTCGAGCGGACAACCAGGGTGGATTTCAGCGCGCTTTCCAGTCGAGCGACCCGGCGCCCGACCGTGGCGGCGTCGACGCCCAGCCGCTGCGCCGCGCCGCCCAGCGATCCCGCGCGCGCGACCGCGATGAAGATGCGCAGATCGTCCCAGTCATACATGGTCGTCTAACTGTCTTGCAAAAACGCAGAATGCTGCCTGCAACTTTGCATTATCGACCGGCGCGCGGGGGTGATAGCCATAGCCGCAACAAAAGAACCAACAGGGACACCCAGGCCATGCGCGACATTCGCCACTTCATCAACGGTGCGGCTTTCGATGGCGCGTCTGAACGCTTCAGCGACGTGTTCAATCCCAACACCGGGGATGTGCAGGCCCGCGTCCAACTGGCGACGACCGGCGAGGTCGATCGTGCGGTCCAGGCGGCGCAGAACGCCTTTGACGGTTGGGCCTCGACCAATCCTCAACGTCGCGCCCGCGTCATGTTCGACTTCAAACGCCTGGTCGAGGCGCGGATGGACGAACTGGCCGAACTGCTGTCCAGCGAGCACGGCAAGGTCATCGCCGACTCCAAGGGCGACATCCAGCGTGGGCTTGAGGTGATCGAATTTGCCTGCGGCATCCCCCATACGCTGAAGGGCGAATACACCCAAGGCGCCGGCCCCGGCATCGACGTCTATTCGATGCGTCAGCCGCTGGGCGTGGTGGCGGGCATCACCCCGTTCAACTTCCCGGCCATGATCCCGATGTGGATGTTCGGCGTCGCCATTGCGGTGGGCAACACCTTTGTGCTGAAGCCGTCCGAGCGCGATCCGTCGGTGCCGGTGCGTCTGGCCGAACTGATGCTGGAAGCCGGAGCGCCGAACGGCGTGCTGAACGTGGTGCACGGCGACAAGACGGCGGTGGACGCCATCCTGACCCATCCGCTGGTCCATGCCGTCAGCTTCGTCGGCTCGTCCGACATCGCCCACTATGTCTATCAGACGGGCGCCGCCAACCATAAGCGCGTCCAGGCGATGGGGGGCGCTAAGAACCATGGCATTGTCCTGCCCGACGCCGACATGGATCAGGTGATCAAGGATCTGTCCGGCGCGGCCTATGGCTCGGCGGGCGAACGCTGCATGGCGCTGCCGGTCGTGGTGCCGGTCGGCAAGAAGACTGCCGACGAACTGCGCGAGCGGATGGTCGCCGAGATCCCCTCGATGCGGGTCGGCGTCTCGACCGACGCGGGCGCCCACTATGGTCCGGTCGTCACGGCTCAGCACCGCGAGCGTGTCGCGGGCTGGATCGAAAAGGGCGTGCAGGAAGGCGCCGAACTGGTCGTCGACGGCCGCGACTTCAGCCTGCAAGGTCACGAGAAGGGCTATTTCATCGGCCCGTCGCTGTTCGACCATGTGAAGCCCGAGATGTCGTCCTACCAGGAGGAAATCTTCGGTCCGGTGCTGCAGATCGTGCGCGCCGAGACGTTCGAGGAGGCGCTGGCCCTGCCGTCGAACCATCAGTACGGCAACGGCGTCGCCATCTTCACCCAGAACGGCCGCGCAGCGCGCGACTTCGCCGCCCGGGTCAATGTCGGCATGGTTGGGATCAATGTGCCGATCCCGGTGCCGGTCGCCTACCATACCTTCGGCGGCTGGAAGCGTTCGGCCTTTGGCGACATCAACCAGCACGGCATGGAGGGCGTCCGCTTCTGGACCAAGACCAAGACCGTGACGGCCCGCTGGCCGGACTCGGCGCTGGAGCATTCGGACAGCTCGTTCGTCATTCCGACTATGCGCTGAGGCCGACATGGATTTCGCTCTCAACGACGACCAACGCGCCATTCAGGACGCCGCTCGCGCCTTCTCCGAGGCCGAGCTGGCGCCCCATTCGGCCCGGTGGGACGAGGATAAGCATTTCCCCGTCGAGGTGATGAAACAGGCGGCCGAGATGGGCTTCTGCGGCATCTACTCCGGCGAGGAGCACGGCGGCATGGCCCTTGGTCGGGTCGAGGCGGCGATGATTTTCGAAGAGCTGTCGCGCGGCGATGTGGCGACGGCGGCCTTCATCTCGATCCACAACATGGCGACGTGGATGATCGATCGCTTCGGGTCGGACGATCTGCGCGGCCGGTTCGTGCCGTCGCTGGTCGGGATGGACAAGATCGCCAGCTACTGCCTGACTGAACCGGGATCAGGGTCGGATGCGGCGGCGCTGCGGACCACGGCCGTGCGCGACGGCGACTACTATGTGCTGAATGGATCCAAGGCCTTTATCTCCGGCGCAGGCACGTCCGACGTCTATGTCGTCATGGTCCGTACGGGCGGCGAGGGCGCAAAAGGCGTCAGCGCGATCGTGGTCGAGGCCGGCACGCCCGGCCTGTCGTTCGGCGCGCAGGAAAAGAAAATGGGCTGGAACGCCCAGCCGACCGCCATCGTCCAGTTCGACGACTGTCGCGTGCCGGTCGTCAACCTGCTGGGCGAAGAGGGGGCGGGCTTCCGCTACGCCATGGCCGGGCTGGACGGCGGGCGGCTGAACATCGCCGCCTGTTCGCTGGGCGGGGCGCGGCTGGCGCTGGAGACGGCGCAGGAGTACGTCGCCACCCGCAGACAGTTCGGCCGTCCGATCGGCGAGTTCCAGGCGCTGCAGTTCCGGCTGGCGGACATGGCCACGGACCTTGAGGCGGCCCGGCTGATGGTGCTGCGCGGAGCCTGGGCCATCGACAACGATCACCCGGAAAAGACGAAGTGGTGCGCCATGGCCAAGCGCCTGGCCACCGACGCCTGTTTCCAGATCGCCGACGAGGCCCTGCAACTGCACGGCGGCTATGGCTATCTGAAGGACTATCCGCTGGAACGGATCGTGCGCGACCTGCGGGTTCATCGCATTCTGGAAGGCACCAACGAGATCATGCGGGTGATCATCGCACGGGAGATGACCAAGTGAGCGACGCCGAAGTCATCACCCGGATTGAAAACGGCGTCGGTCGCATCACTCTGAACCGACCCAAGGCGATCCATGCGCTGAACCGGGCGATGTGCGAGGCGATGACGGAGGCGCTGCTGGCCTGGCGTTCGAATCCCTCCATCTCCTCCATACTTATTGACCACGCCGGCGAGCGGGGCTTTTGCGCGGGCGGCGACATTCGCATGATCGCCGAAAGCGGTGCGGGCGATGCGTCGGAGGCCAAGGCCTTCTTCCTTGCCGAGTACCGGCTGAACCACCTGATGTTCGACTATCCCAAGCCGATCATCGCCATCGTGGACGGCATCGTCATGGGCGGCGGGGTTGGCATTTCCGAGCCGGCCGACATTCGTGTGGCGACCGAGCGCACCACCTACGCCATGCCCGAGACCGGGATTGGCCTGTTCCCCGACGTGGGCGGCGGCTGGTTCCTGCCGCGCCTGCCGGGCCAGACCGGCGTCTGGCTGGCGCTGACAGGCGCGCGGCTGAAAGCGGCGGATACTGTGGCCCTGGGCATCCACACGCACTTCGTGCCCGCAGATCGCGTCGAGGCGCTGAAGGCCGATCTGATGGGCGAGGCCGCCGATCCGTCGTCGGTCGTGGCGCGCCACGCCGGGGACGCGGGGCCTGCGCCGCTGTCGGCCCACCGCGAGGCCATCGACCGGCTGTTCGCCTTCGAGACGGTTGAGGAGATTTTCCAGGCGCTTGAGGCGGACGGGTCGGACTGGGCGCTGCAGCAGCTGGAAACCCTGAAGATCAAGTCGCCACAGTCGCTTAAGGTCTCGCTGCGCCAGATCCGCACGGGCGCAACGCTGAACAGCTTCGCCGACAATATGGCGATGGAGTACGTTCTGGGCGGCCGCGTGGTGCGCACCCACGACTTCCAGGAAGGCGTGCGGGCCGCGATCGTGGACAAGGACAATGCGCCGAAATGGTCCCCGGCGGACCTGTCGGGCGTTACCGACGAGACGCTGGATGGGCTGTTTGCGCCGTCGCCGGACAATGAAAAATGGACGCCGCTGGCCTGACCATGGCGCCGACAAAGGGAGAGACACCATGACCAAGATCGCCTTCATCGGCCTGGGCAATATGGGCGGCGGCATGGCCGCGAACCAGGCCAAGGCGGGCCATGCAGTCGTCGCCTTCGACCTGTCGGCGCAGGCGCTGGAACGGGCGGTGGCGGCCGGTTGCGTCGCGGCCGGATCGGTCGCCGAGGCGGTCAAAAACGCCGAGGTGGTCATCACCATGCTGCCGGCCGGGCCGCACGTGCTGAAGGTCTATTCCGAACAGATCATCGGCGCTGCGCCGTCGACCGCCCTGCTGCTTGACTGTTCGACCATCGATGTTGAAACCGCGCGCAAGGTCGCCGGTCTGGCCAAATCGGCCGGCTACGCCTTTGCCGACGCGCCCGTGTCAGGCGGCACTGCGGCGGCGGATGCGGGCACGCTGGCCTTCATGGTCGGCTGCGACGAGGGCGACTTCGCCCGGGTCGAGGCGGCGCTGGAGCCCATGAGCCGCATCACCATTCGCGCCGGCGATCATGGGGCGGGGCAGGCGGCCAAGATCTGCAACAACATGCTGCTCGGCATCTCGATGCTGGGCACGTGCGAGGCCATCGCCCTGGCGGAGAAACTCGGTCTGGACCCCGAACGGTTCTTCGAGATCGCGTCCAAGTCTTCAGGTCAGTGCTGGAGCGTGACCAGCTACTATCCCTGGCCGGGTCCGGTGCCGACTGCGCCGTCCAACCGCGACTATCAGGGCGGGTTCGCCACGGCCATGATGCTGAAGGACCTGAAGCTGGCCCAGGACGCGGCGGCGAAATCCGGCGCCTCGACGCCGTTGGGCGCACAGGCCGAGGCGCTCTACGCCCTGTTCGACGGGATCGGGCACGGCGGCCGCGACTTCTCCGCCATGCTGCAGATGCTGCGCGGCAAGCTGGATGAACTTAAGCCGGCATAGATTCGCCGTTCGCATTGTGATTGCGGCCCGTGCAGCTTCGGCAGCGCGGGCCTTTTCGTATGAGGCCGCGTTCGCGACTCGGGTCGCCGGCTGTTGGTGCGACCAAGGCGCGCGCCCGGCGCGTTCGCCTTATTCCGTTCGTCGGAGTGCGCCTGTGAAGAGCGCAGTCAAAGCAACGACTTAGCTATCCTTGCGCCGTGCGCCTTCTCTGCCAGAGATCGAAAATCGCCTGAAATGTGGCTGAACGGCGCTTGCGGGGCACATTGCTCCTGTGTCATGTAACCGCTTACATCGCTTATCGACGGATCTTCGAAAAGGGGCCGGGACGATAGGGAGCAGGGAGAATCGCATTGGACATGGCCGCGCCTAGCGCTGCGTCTGCACGGCAGGAGGGCCAGCCCTTCGCCAAGGCCGCCACCATGCGCGACGTGGCGGAACGCGCCAATGTGTCGGTGGCTTCCGTCTCTCGTGTGCTGAACGGCCTGGGCGTGACCTCGGATGTGACTCGCCAGCGCGTGCTCGATGCGGTCAAGGACCTTCGCTATGTCCCGCACTTCGGCGCCCGCAGCCTGTCGACCAGCAAGAACGATACGATCGGCGTCATCCTGCCCGACCTGTTCGGCGAGTTCTTCTCCGAGTTGATCCGGGGCATGGACCTCGCTGCCCGCGCTCACGGCAAGCACCTGATCGTCTCCAGTTCGCATGACGGCGCCGAGGACACCCTGGCCGCCGTGCGCTCGATGCGCGGGCGGGTGGACGGCATGATCGTGCTGTCGCCGCATCTGGGCGCCGCGAACCTGTCGTCAGAGTTCGCCGGTCGGATGCCGGTCCTTCTGATGAACGGCGGCGCGGCCGAGCCCGGTCGGGCGTCCATCATGATCGACAACCACGGCGGCGCCGTCGGCGCGGTCCAGCACCTGCGGTCCACGGGCCGCAGGCGGATCGCCCACATTCGCGGCGCCGCCGGCAACATCGAGGCGGACACGCGCGCGGCCGGCTATACGGCGGCGCTGGACGGTCATGACCCGATCATCGTCGAGGGCGACTTCTCCCAAGCCTCGGGCCACCGCGCCGCGACCCAGCTTCTGTCTATGACGGAACGGCCCGACGCCGTCTTCGCCGCCAATGACATGATGGCCGTGGGCGCCCTGTTGGCCTTCCAGGAGGCCGGATTGCGCTGTCCTGAAGACATCGCCGTCGTCGGCTTCGATGACGTGCCTATCGCCGCCCTGATGCGGCCTGCGCTGACCACCATGCGCGTCAACATCGCGGAAATCGGTCGAAGGGGCGTCGAACGCCTGATCGGCCTGGTCCAGGCCGGCGCGACCGCCGACGCCACGGACACCGCTTGCGAAATCGTTCGGCCGATCCTGGTCGAACGCCAGTCCACCGCGGCGGCCTCGTCCGCCAGGTTCAACAAAGGGTAGGCCAGCCATGTCGCTGAAAACCGATCCCATCAGGAGGGGAGAGCTCAGGATGACCCAGTTCAACACGCGTAAGGCCGCCTTGGCCGCCGCATCGGCGCTAGCCATCAGCATGGCGGTCGTCGGCGGCGCGCAGGCGCAGAACGCAACGACGACCCTGCGCGGCGCCGTCTATGACGGCCAGACCGTCGAGACAGGTGCGATGGTCGTCGCGACCGAAGTCTCCACCGGTTATGCGACGCGCGCGCGCGTCGGCGCCGATGGTCGTTATGTTTTGTCCGGCCTGCGCCCTGGCACCTATCGCGTGCAGGTCACCAGCGCGGACGGCCAGACGGCGGAAGAAACCGTGACCCTGTCCTTGGGTCAGGTCGGCACGTTGAACTTGGATGTCGCCGGGACGACGGCCGCCACCGACGGCGCGACAGAGCTGGGCGACATCGTCGTCACCGGCCGCCGGGTCTTCGAGGTGCGCACGCCCGAAGTCGCCACCAACGTGACCCAGCAGCAGATCAATAACCTGCCTCAGATCAGCCGCAACTTCCTGAACTTCGCCGCCCTGGCGCCCGGTCTTCGCGTGACCGAGGACGACACCGAGCGGACGATCTCGGCCGGCGGTCAGACCGCTCAGGCGATCAACGTCTTCATCGACGGCCAGAACCGCAAGTCGCTGATCAACGACGGCGGCGTCGCGGGTCAGGACGATAGTCGCGGCACGCCGTTCCCGCAGGGCGCCGTGCAAGAGTTCCGCGTCATCAGCCAGAACTTCAAGGCGGAGTACGAACAGGCCGGTTCGGCCATCATCACCGCCGTCACGCGCTCGGGTACGAACGAGTTTCACGGCGACGTCTTCGCCTACTATCAGGATCCCGGCTGGATCGCTCAGGATGTGATTTCGGAACGTCGCGGCGACGCCAAGGCGCCTCTGAAGCGTATCCAGTACGGCGCCAGCCTGGGCGGCCCGATCATTCAGGACCGGCTGCACTTCTTCGGCGCCTATGAGCGCAAGGACGAAGAGCGCATTTCGCAGTCCTTCCTCAACCGCACCGAATACACCAGCTTCTTCGCCAACGACCTGGGCACAACCTCCACGCCTTACGAGCAAGACGTCTTCTTCGGCAAACTGTCCTGGCAGATCAACGACCGCCAACGGCTGGAGCTGAGCAGCGAGTACAAGACGGAAGAAGATATCCGCGGAGCGAGCGGCCAGAATGCGCCCAGCCGCGCGGCGCGCAACAACGGCGAAAATATCGCCTTCAATCTGCGCCATCAGTATCAGGGCGATCGCTTCCTTAACGAGTTCGCGATCGATTACTTCACGTCAAGCTATGAACAGTCGGTGATCAATGGGTCCGACTACGGGCGCCAGTACGTCATCTTCCGCGACGACAGCGCAGCGACGCCGGGGTTCCAGTATAACTTCAACAACCGCGACTCTACGGTATTCACGGCCGGCGGGCGGGCTGATGCTCAGTTCCTCGAGCAGAAGAGCACCACGATCCGTAACGATCTGACCATTCCAGATCTGGAGTGGATGGGTACGCACACGATCAAGATCGGTGCGAAATACTCGATGCAGAACTATTTCGTTCAGAAGGATTTCGGGCGTAACCCCACCTTTACCTACGACATCGAAGCTCGCCCCGAGATCAACGGCAGCCGCGATATCCCCGTCTCGGTTGACCTGGGAGTCGCTGTTCCGCCTGCGGACGTCGATAACAATGTTCTGGGCTTGTACATTCAGGACGACTGGCAGATCACCTCCAAGCTGGAGCTTAACCTCGGCATTCGCTGGGATTATGAGGACAATGCGGTCAACAACGACTACCGCACGCCCGATTCCATTCGCAACATGCTGGCCGCGATCCAGAACCTGCCGAACTACGACTTCCCGTCGTATTTCAATCCGGCGGATTATATCTCCGATGGTGATCGCAAGGCTTTCAAGGGTGCGTTTCAGCCGCGCTTCGGCTTCTCCTACGACGTCTTCGATGATGAGCGGACGGTCATCTTCGGCGGTGCAGGCCGCTATTACGATCGTATCGGCTTCAACTTCGCGTTCGACGAGCGGTTCAAGCCCTTCCAGTTCAACAAGACTATCTACTTCTCGAACACGGGCGGGCCTCGTGGCGGTGTCCAGACCATCGCCTGGAATCCGAGCTATCTGACGCCGCAGGGTCTTGATCCCCTGCTGGCGGCCAGCCCGGGCGCCGGCGAAGTCTTCCTGGTTCAGAACGATTTCGAGCCGCCTCGCACCGATCAGTTCAGCTTGGGCGTGCGCCAGAAGATCGGTATGTTCCAGACGGCGCTGACGCTTGCAGCCGGCAAGACGAGAGGCGAATCCAGCTGGTATATCGCCAATGCCCTGACGGAGACGGGCGGACGGTTCAACGGTCCGACGCCGGGATCGGTAGGCTTCCCGCAGTTCCGCAACCTGATCTTCTTCCAGAACACAGATAAAGAGCGCGACTACAAGGCGATCTACTTCACGGCCGACAAGCCCTACAACGCCGAAGATCGCTGGGGCGTGAACATCGCCTATACCTATATGGACGCCACCCAGAACGGCAGCCGCGACGCTGGCTATGGCGCCTTCGACTTCGATTACAATGTGCCTGGACAGTCGCCTGAGTTCCCGTCGAACACCGACGAAACGCATCGTATCGTGGCGTCCGGCACCATCGGTCTGCCGGCGGACTTCCTGCTGTCAGGCATCGTGACCTTGGGTTCGGGCTTGCCCTACACCGTGTTCGACTGCCCGAACGCTCCCGCCGGCGGCCCGAATATCTGCTGGAACGGCGGTCGCCCTGACAAGCGCGCCTTCTTGCCTGGTCTGAACTTCGCCTATCGCCAGATCGACTTGCGTCTGACGAAGGGCTTCGAAGTCTATGGCGGGCAGAAGGTGGAGTTCATCGTGGATGCGATCAACATCTTCAACTTCACCAACTACAAGTCCTTCGATCAGGGCTTCAACAGCCCGCGCTTCGGCATGGGCACGGAACAGTATCTGCCGACCCGCAGCTTCCAGGTCGGCCTGCGTTACTCCTTCTAAATCCTGAGCCTGGGCCGCCTCGTGCTTGTTGCGAGGCGGCCTTTCTTTTTCGATTGAGACCCAGTGAGCGTGCCCATGAATCGTCGAAACTTCCTGATGCGGACCACCACAGGTGCGGCGGCTCTGGCCGTTGGATTTCCGGTGATGGCGGCGGCGCAGCAGGCGGCGGCGACGGGGGCGATCAATGGGACGCAGAGACGGCCGATGCGGCTGGATCAGGAGATCGAGGAGCTTCAGGAGCGGACGTTCCGGTGGTTCGAGAAGGTCACGGATCGCAAGACCGGTCTGACGCCGGATCGCTGGCCGACGCCGTCCTTCTGTTCGGTGGCGGCGGTCGGCTTCGCCCTGACCTGCTGGCCGGTGGGCGTCGAGCGCGGCTGGATGAGCCGTGCCGAGGCGCGTGAGCGGACCCTGACGACGCTGCGCTTCTTCCATGATCTGCCGCAAGGTCCGGAGGCCAGCGGCACGGCGGGATACAAGGGCTTCTTCTACCACTTCCTGGATATGGAGACGGGGCTTCGCTACCGGACCAACGAACTTTCGACGGTCGATACGGCCCTGCTGATCGGCGGCATGTTGTTCGCCGCCCGCTACTTCGACAGCCGGCATGCGGACGAGGCGGAAATCCGTCAGAAGGCCCAGGCGATCTACGAACGGATCGAATGGCCGTGGGCCGTGATCCGCGACAACCGCATCACCATGGGCTGGCACCCCGAGAGCGGCTTCATTCCGTCCGACTGGCACGTCTACAACGAAGGGATGCTGGTCTTGCTGCTGGCCATCGGCAGCCCTACCCATCCGGTGTCGGTCAATGTCTGGCACGAATGGGCGGCCAGCTATGACGAGAGCTGGACCGATCGCTTGGGCAGCTGGCACCTGAATTTCGCGCCCATCTTCGGGCACCAGTACAGCCATATGTTCATCGACTTCCGCGGCATTCAGGACGCCTGGATGCGCGGGCAGTCAGCCCAGCTGGGCGAATACCTCGACTATTTCGAAAACAGCCGCCGCGCCGTCTACGCCCAGCAGAAATACGCCCACGACAACCCCGGCGGCTGGGCGGGCTATTCGTCCGAGGTCTGGGGGCTGACGGCGTGCGACGGGCCGGGCGACTTCAAACAGGTCATCGACGGCAAGGAGCGCGAGTTCTTCAGCTATTCCGCGCGCGGTCCCGGCGAGCGTGACGACGGCACCATCGCGCCGACGGCGGCGGCCAGCTCCATCGCCTTCGCGCCCGAGATCGTCGTTCCCTGCGTCAAGGCGATGAAGGCGCGCTATGGTGCGGGCGTCTATACCGAGTGGGGCTTCCTCGACAGCTTCAATCCGACACTGACGGTGCGCGACGGACCGCTGCAGCACGGCAGGATCGTGGACGGCGTGGGCTGGGTGGATGGCGACTATCTGGGCATCGACCAGGGGCCGATCGTCATCATGACCGAGAACCACAGGTCCGAGTTCGTCTGGCGCTATATGCGCGGCGAGCCAAATATCCGCCGCGCGCTCGACATCGCGGGCTTCACCGGCGGCTGGATGAACGGATGAGTTTGACGGCCCACAGGCCCCATCTTGATAGACGTGGCGCGCTGGCCCTGATGGCGGGAGGGGCGGCTGCGGCCTGTACTCCGCGCCGCGACGGCGAGACCGTGCTGCGCTTCTGGGCCATGGGCAATGAGGGCGGAACGGTGGGCCAGTTGATGCCCGAGTTCGAGCGCCGCAATCCGGGCGTCCGCGTCTCGGTCCAGCCCCTGCCGTGGACGGCCGCGCACGAAAAGCTGCTGACCGCCTATGCCGGGGCCTCGCTGCCGGACGTCAGCCAGATCGGCAATACCTGGGTGGCGGAGCTGACCGCCATCGGCGCCCTGTCGCCGACCCCGGCTGAGGCCGCGAACCTGCTGACCGACCAGTTTCCGGCGGTGCTGGAGACCAACGAGATCGCCGGCCGCGCCATGACCACGCCCTGGTATGTCGACACACGGCTGCTGTTCTATCGCAAGGATCTGCTGGGGCGGGCCGGCTTCGACGCGCCGCCCGAGGACTGGGCCGAATGGAAGCGGGCCATGCATGCGATCAAGCGTGTGGCCGGCGGCGACAACTACGCCATCCTGCTGCCGCTGAACGAGTTCGAGCAACTACTGACCTTCGGGCTTCAGATCGATGAGCCGCTGCTGAGGGATCGGGATACGCGCGGAAACTTCTCCAACCCCGGCTTCGTCTCGGCCTTGGCCTTCTACCGCAGCCTGTTCGACGAGCAGTTGGCGCCGCTGGCCTCGTCGACGCAGATTTCCAACGTCTGGACCGAGTTCGCCAAGGGCTATTTCAGCTTCTACTTCTCCGGCCCGTGGAGCGTGGGCGATTTCCGCAGCAAGCTGCCAGCGTCGTTCCAGCCGAACTGGGCCACGGCGGGCGTGCCGGGACCGAATGGCCTGGGCGCCTCGGCGCCGGGCGGGTCCAGCCTGGCGGTATTCAAATCCTCCCCGCACCAGGAGGCTGCCTGGGCCCTGGTCCGCTATCTGTCCGAGCCGGCGGTGCAGGCCCAGTTCAACACCATCGTCGGCGATCTGCCCGCACGTCAGAGCGCCTGGGACATCGCGGGCGTGGAGCGCGACCCGATGCTGGCGCCGTTCCGGGGGCAACTGGCGCGCGCCAAGGCCGTGCCCAAGGTGCCGGAATGGGAGCGGATCGTCACGGAGATGCAGATCGTCGCCGAACGGATGGTGCGTGGCGAATACACGCCAGAGGCCGCCGCCGCCGAGATCGACCGCCGCGCCGACCGCCTGCTGGAAAAGCGTCGCTGGATGATGGAACAGGGCAGGGCCGTATGACCGTCGTCGATCCCACTTTGACCAAGGCGGGGACGAAGGTCAGGCCGTCACGCGGACGCGGCGCGCGCGAACGGGCGGCCTGGGCCTTCGTCGCCCCGGCCATGCTCGCCATCGGCCTGTTCTTCGCCATTCCGGTGATCGCGGCCCTGCTGCTCAGCCTGACCGACTTCGACATCTATGCCTTGGCGAACCTGGACAATCTGCGGTTCGTCGGCTTGCAGAACTATGAGCGGCTGCTGACCAATCCCCTGTTCTGGGGGGCGATGAAGAACACCCTGACGTTTGCGGTGCTGGGCGTGCCCCTGTCCATCGCCGCGTCCCTGGCGGCGGCGGTGATCCTGAATGCGCGGGTCGTGAAGTGGCGGCCGATCTGGCGGGTGATGTTCTTCGCCCCCTATGTCACCACCCTGGTCGCGACGGCGGTGGTGTGGCGCTATCTGCTGCACACCCGATACGGCGTCATCAACTGGGGTCTGGAGAGCATCGGCCTGCCCGCCGTGGACTGGCTGGGCGACCCATCAACCTCCATCCCCGCCATCCTGATGTTCGTGGTCTGGAAGATCTTCGGCTACAATATGTTGATCTTCTTGGCGGTTCTTCAGACCGTGCCGGACGATCTGTACGAGGCCGCCCGCATCGACGGCGCCGGGCCGTGGAAGCAGTTCCGCCATGTGACCCTGCCGGCCATCGCGCCGACCATGCTGCTGGTGTCGATCATCTCGGTCGCCAGCTTCTTCCAGCTGTTCGCAGAACCTTATGTGATGACCCAAGGCGGACCGGCCCAGAGCACGGTGACGGTGCTATACTTCATGTACGAAGAGGGCTTCAAATGGTGGAATCTGGGCTCCGCCAGCGCCGTCGCCTTCGTCCTGTTCCTTTGCATCCTGGCGATCACCCTGGTCCAGCTGGCGGTCGCCAAGCGGGTGGGGGCGTATCAATGAAACTCCGCGCCATCCTGCTCAATCTGGCCGTCGGCCTCATCGCCATCATCGTCCTGTTCCCGCTGGTCTGGATGGTGTCGGTCAGCTTCATGGCGACCGGCGAGGCGGCGGTCTTCCCGCCGCCGCTGCTGCCCTCGCACTGGACGCTGGAGCACTACCGCGATCTGTTCCTAAACCAAGGCATGGGGCGGTATCTGTGGAACAGCTTCGCCCTGGCGACCTTGGCGACCATCCTGGCGCTCAGCTTCACCGTCCCGGCCGGCTACGCCTTCGCCAAGCTGAAGTTCGTCGGGCGCGAGCGGCTGTTCCAGTTCCTGGTCGCCGCCCTGGTGGTGCCGGCCCAGATCGGCACCCTGCCGCTGTTTCTGATGCTGAAGTCGATGGGGCTGGTGAACACCTATGCCGGCGCGCTGGTGCCGTGGCTGGCGTCCATCTTCGGCCTGTTCCTGGTGCGCCAGTATGCGTTGAGCATTCCCGACGAAATGTTGGAGGCCGCGCGGATCGACGGGGCCAGCGAGGGCCAGATCTTCCGCCGCGTGGTCCTGCCGACCTTGCAGCCGATCATCGTGACCCTGGGCCTGTTCGTTTTCCTGGGCAGTTGGAACGATTTCCTGTGGCCCCTCATCATCCTGACGGACCAATCGAATTACACCCTGCCGGTGGCGCTGGCGGCCCTGTCGCGCGAGCATGTGCAGGACATCGAACTGATGATGGCCGGCGCCGTCGTCACGGTCGCGCCCGTGCTGATCCTCTTCCTCGCCCTGCAACGCTACTATATCCGCGGCATGCTCGCGGGCAGCGTGAAGGGGTGACCAGAACTGCGAGTTTCGATGCGTAATCTCCTGCTGGCCGCCGCCTCGGTCCTGACCCTTGCTCTGGCCGCGCCCGCCGTCGCCCAGGAGACGCGCGTCCTCGACAGCATGGACGACGCGACGCGGTGGGAGGCCAGCGCCTCGACCGACGTTCACGCCGCCGTCTCCGCCGTCGCCGGCCATGACGGGAAAGCGGTGCGCCTCGACTACGATTTCGACGGCAAGGCGGGCTATGCGGTGCTCAGCCGGCCGCTGCCGTTCGACCTGCCCGAGAACTACGAGATCAGCTTCTGGGTGCGCGGCGCCGGCCCGACCAATACCTTCGAGGTCAAGCTGACCGACGTCTCGGCCGACAATGTCTGGTGGAAGCAGACGGCGCGCTACGACTTTCCCGACGGCTGGGCCAAGTTCGTGATCAAGCGCCGTCAGGTCTCCAAAGCCTGGGGACCAAGCCCTGAAACCGTCCTGCGGCGCGCCGAGCGGGTCGAGTTCGTCGTGGTCGCGGCCGAGGGCGGCAAAGGCTCGGTCGAGATCGACCAACTGACCCTGCGCGCCCTGCCGGTCGATCCGCCGGTTCCGCCCCAGCCGATCGCCAGCGATGGGCGCACGGCGTCGACCGCCGCCAACGCCGTCGATCTCGACCCGAAAACCGCCTGGACCCCGCCGGTGGGCGAGGCGTCGGCCCTGACGCTGGACCTGGGCTACGAACGCGAGTTTGGCGGCCTGACCCTGCGCTGGGGCGAGCGGGGCGCGGCGAGCGACTATCGCGTTTCCGCCTCGATCGACGGGCGCGACTGGCGCGAACTGGCGACGGTCACGAGCGGCAACGGCGGCGTCGATTGGCTGCGGACGCCCGAGGCGACGGTGCGCTGGCTGAGACTTGAGCCGCTAAAGCCCGTTCCCGCCTCCGATGTGGTCGGCTCGTCCGGCGCGGGCCAACGACTGGGTGCGACCCAGGCTACGACCTATGCGCTGAACGAGATCGAGGTCGAGCCGCTGGCCTTCGGCGCGGACCGCACGGTGTTTCTGGAAGCCGTGGCCAAGGAAAACCGGCGCGGCCTTTACCCGCGCGGCTTCTCCGGCGAGCAGTCCTACTGGACCCTGGTTGGTGTCGATGGGGGCGGGGAGAGCGGCCTGATCGGCGAGGACGGCGCCATCGAACTGCGTCGCGCCGGACCCAGTATCGAACCCTTCGTGGTCGACAACGGGCGGCTGATCACCTGGGCCGACGTCAATATCGAACAGGGGCTGAAGGACGGCGACCTGCCTATCCCGTCTGTGACCTGGACCGCCGACGACTGGACGCTGAAGATCACCAGCTTCGCCGACGGGCAGGCCGATCAGGCGCAGCTCTGGGGCCGTTACGACCTGACCAACACCTCCAGCCGGCCGCGCACCCTGACGCTGGCCCTGGCGGCGCGCCCGATGCAGGTGAATGCGCCGCGTCAGTTCTTGGCCATTCCAGGCGGGGTCAGTCCGGTGGAGACGATCGGCTGGGACGGCGCCGAACTGAAGCTGAACGACACGGTTCGGGTGCAGCCGTTGGCGGCCCCGGATCAGGTCGCGCTAGCGACCTTCGACGCCGGCAGTGACCCGCAGTCCCTGATTCTGCCGTCTGCGCGGCGACCGGCCGCCGAGGTCATGACGACGATCGACGCCACGGGTCTGGCCGCTGGCGCCCTGACCTATGAGGTGACGCTGCAACCGGGCGAGACGCGCACGGTCGGATGGGTGTCGCAGCTATCCGGCGACGCTTTGGCGCCCGAGCCGGTAGGGCAGGCGGCGGCTGTGCTGGACGGGGTCGAGACCCGGGTGGCGGCCGAATGGCGCGCGAAACTGGATCGGGTCGAACTGACCCTGCCACCCGCCGCCCAGCGGATCGAGGACGCGCTGAAATCGTCGCTGGCCCATATGCTGATGTCGCGTCAGGGGCCGATCCTTCAGCCGGGCACACGCAGCTACAACCGCTCCTGGATCCGCGACGGCGCCATGATGGCCGAGGGGTTGAACCGGTTGGGCATGGCCGAGCATTCCGCCGACTATCTGCGCTGGTACGCCCCCTATGTGTTCGAGAACGGCAAGGTGCCGTGCTGCGTCGATGCGCGCGGCGCCGATCCGGTGCCCGAGAACGACAGCCACGGCGAGTTCGTCTTCCTGGCCGCCGAAACCTATCGCTACACCAGGGACGAAGCCCTGCTGCGCCAGGTCTGGCCGCAGGTGCAAAAGGCGATTGCCTATATGGACGCGCTGCGCGCCTCGACCCGGACGACGGCCTTCCAAACGCCGGACCAGCGTCACCTATATGGCCTGCTGCCGCCGACGATCAGCCACGAGGGCTATTCGGACAAGGCGGCCTATTCCTACTGGGACGATTTCTGGGGCCTGCTGGGCTACAAGGACGCGGTCTTCATCGCCGAAACCCTGGGCGATGCGGAGGCCGCGGCTCGCTATGCGGCGGCGCGCGATCAGTTCGCCGCCGACATCCGGGCGTCGATCACGGCGACGGCGGCCCACCATGGCATCGACTGGATCGCGGGCGCGGCCGACCGGGGTGATTTCGACGCCACCTCCACCACCATCGCCCTTTCGCCGGCGGGCGAACAGGATCATCTGCCGCCCGAGCTTCTGTCGCGAACCTTCGATCGTTACTGGGAAAACTTCCAGAACCGTCTGACCAATCGCACGGCGTGGAAGGACTACACCCCCTACGAATGGCGGCTGGTCGGCGCCTATGTGCGGTTGGGTCGGAAGGACCGGGCGCTGGATGTGCTGGACTTCCTGATGGCCGACCGCCGGCCCGAGGCCTGGAACGGCTGGGCCGAGGTCGTGGGCCGCGAAAAGCGCGAGCCGCGCTTCATCGGCGATATGCCGCACGCCTGGATCAGCTCGGACTATATCCGCTCGGCGCTGGATCTATTCGCATATGAGCGCGACCGCGATCATGCGCTGGTGCTGGCGGCCGGCGTGCCGGAGGCGTGGCTGGACACCCCCGAGGGGGTCGGCGTGCGGGATCTGCGCACCGCCTATGGGCCGCTGACCTACGCTTACCGCAAGGAAAGGCGCGGCTATGTGCTCACCCTAGGCGACGGCGCGACTCCGCCCGGCGGATTCGTGCTGCAATGGCCGGCGGGTCAGGGGCGGCCGGAGCGCGTTCGGATCGACGGCCGCACAGCGACGTGGTCGGGCGACGAGCTGGTCATTCCGGCAGGGGCGCGGCGGGTTGTTCTGAACTGAGCCTTCTCTCTTGAAACGGAGGGGTTAGAGCCGCCTGAAGGCTTTCCCGTCCGCGTCGAACAGATGCGCCTGGTTTGCGGGCGCATGCAGCGTCAGTCGCTCGCCCGCCTTGGCCCGCAATTCGCCCGCCAGCTGAACCGTCAGCGTGTCTGGCGTCGCCGGATGTTTCAGATGCGCC
This sequence comes from Brevundimonas sp. 374, assembly GCF_900102995.1. Classification (NCBI taxonomy): domain Bacteria; kingdom Pseudomonadati; phylum Pseudomonadota; class Alphaproteobacteria; order Caulobacterales; family Caulobacteraceae; genus Brevundimonas; species Brevundimonas sp. 374. The sequence goes on from NZ_FNKT01000001.1 coordinate 185,337, forward strand.
ATGGTCGTGGCGCCCAGGGTCTCGACGAACATGACCTCGGCGCTCAGGCCGTCGCCGTCGTCGTTGAGGGTCAGATGCTCGGGGCGGACGCCCAGCGTCACGTTATCGCCGGGCTTGGCCGAAGCGGCGTTCACGGCGATCCGGATCGGCTCGCCGGCCGTCGTCTTCACCGTCGCGCCGGTCGCCGAGGCCTCCACGATCTCGGCGGTCAGCAAGTTCATCTTCGGGCTGCCGATGAAGCCGGCGACGAACAGATTGGCGGGGTGCTCGTACACGTCCATGGGCGCACCGACCTGTTCGATGCGGCCGCCGTTCAGCACCACGATCCGGTCCGCCAGGGTCATGGCCTCGACCTGGTCGTGGGTAACGTAGATCATGGTGGTCTTCAGCTCGGCATGCAGCCGTGCGAACTCATAGCGCATCCGCACGCGCAGGGCGGCGTCCAGGTTCGACAGGGGCTCGTCGAACAGGAAGACCTCGGGCTCGCGCACGATGGCGCGGCCGATGGCGACGCGCTGGCGCTGGCCGCCGGACATCGCCTTGGGCTTGCGATCCAGGTAGTCGGTGATGCTAAGCGCCTCGGCGGCGGCGCGCACGCGGCGATCGATCTCGCCCTTGTCCGTCTTGGCCAGCTTCAGGCCGAAGGCCATGTTCTCGTAGGCGGTCATGTGCGGATAGAGCGCATAGGACTGGAACACCATGGCGATGCCCCGGTCCGACGGCGAAAGGTCGTTGACCACGCGGTCGTCGATCAGAACCTGGCCCGTCGTCGCCTCTTCCAGACCGGCGATGGTGCGCAGCAGGGTGGACTTGCCGCAGCCCGAGGGGCCGACGAAGACGACGAACTCGCCGTCGGCGATCTCCAGATCGACGCCCTTCAGCACCTCGACGGCGCCGAACGCCTTCTTTACGTCGACCAGACGGACGTTCGCCATGCTTCCTGATTTCCTGACCCGCTTTTGTTTTGCTGCACCGTAACCGGTTACATCGCAGGATCAATGGCGCACGATGTCTCGCCGACAACTGAAATTGCAAAACTGCAAAATTGGGCTTTCGCAAAAACGACGCGCTGGATAGAAGCCCGCTGCCAATCGCGGGGGAGTATCCGAATGACAAAGCGCAACGTCTTGATGACGACAGCCTCGATCGTCTGGCTGGCGACGGCTGCGGCCGCCCAGGCCCAGGAGGCGTCGCGCGTGGGCGATGTGGTCGTCACCGGCTCCCGGATCGCCGGCGGCGAGCGGATCGCCCCGGTAGAGACTGTGGCCCGCGAAACCATCGCCGCCGCCGGCATCGCCGATGCCTCTCAGCTGGTCCGGCTGGTCACTGCCAACTCGGGCTCGGAGGCCCAGGTCGATCAGCTGAACCAGCCGCAGAGTTCGGGCACGGCCCAGTTCACCCTGCGCAATCTCGGCCTCGGCTCGACCCTTGTCCTGGTGGACGGCCAGCGCTGGACCAACAGCGCCGTGGTGGCGACGGACGGCTCGGGCTTCGTCGATATCAACTCGCTGGTTCCGATGATCGCGCTTCAGCGGGTCGAGGTGGTCAAGGACGGCGCCTCGGCGGTCTATGGCTCGGACGCGGTGGCGGGCGTGGTCAACTTCATCACCCGGCGGGGCGTGGACCGCCCCGAGGTCAGCGCCAAATACGCCGTCGCCGACGGGTCGGAAGAGAGCGTGATCGAGGCGCTCGGCGGGCTTCGCCTGCTGGGCGGCGACCTGACGCTGGCGGCCTCGCATTTCCATCGTTCGGCCCTTGGGTCGGACGAGCGGGACTTCACCCAGGCGGAACGCTATGGACGCGCCGCCTGGACAGCCGTGACCAGCTATGGCCAGCCGGGCTCCTATTTCCGTCCCAGCCGCAATGGGTTTTCGCCCGATCCGGCGTGCGGCGATCCGGCGTTCGGCAGCGCCTATCGGAACTCGCCCACGGACGCCTTCTGCCGGCTGGACTATTCGGACTTCTTCGATCTGGTCCCGGAGGAGACGCGCACGCAGCTGTTCGCGGATTACCGGCGGCCTGTGGGCGACATGACCCTGTCGCTGCAAGGGGCGTGGTCGGCGACGAACACCATCGCGCGCCAGTCGCCGTCGCTGCCGATCCTGGCGCGGTCGCTGACGGTGCCGGCGACCCATCCCGACAATCCGTTCGGCGAGGCGGTGCTGTTCCGGGGGCGGCTGCTGGGGGCGGAGGCCGGCGCGTCGCAGGCGGAGTTCGACTATCGCACCTGGCGGCTGGCGGCCGGGCTTGATGGACGCTTCGGCAATGGCTGGACCTGGAACCTGTCGGCGACCAACAGCCGTCAGCACGTCGCCTACGACAAGCCCGACACCATCGGCAGCGCCTTGCAGAATGCGCTGAACGGCCTGGGCGGGGCGGGCTGCAATCCCGCGACGGGGACGCCCGGCGTCGGCGCCTGCCAGTATTTCAACCCGTTCGGCACCGCTTATCTGGGGAGCGGAACGGCGAACGGCGCTGGCCTGATCGACAGCCTGATCGGCTCGACCGGTCTGCGGGGCGCGGCGACCCTGACGACCGCGGACGCCTCGACCAGCGGGGAGGCCCTGGCCTGGGTCGGCGGGTCGGTCGATGTCGCCGTCGGCGCCCAGTATCGCCGCAGCGGCTTCCGTCACGACTGGAGCGATCTGGTGAACCGGGGCGATCTGCTGACGGCGGGCGTGTCGCCGGATTTCGAGGGCGATCAGGAAGCCGTGGCCGCCTTCGCCGAAGCCCGCCTCCACCTGGGCGACCGGATCGAGGCGCAGTTGGCCGGGCGCTACGAATCCTACGACGGCGACGAGGGCCGGTTCAGCCCCAAGGCCGCGTTCCGGTGGGACGTCACCGACGCCCTGGCCCTGCGCGTGTCGTGGGGGCAGGGGTTCCGGGCGCCGTCGGTCTATGCCCAGTCGGGGGCGCAGGCGTCGCAGCCGTCGGTGTTCGATCGGGGGGCGTTCGTTTTCGTCAACACCCTGACCTCGGGCCGGGCCGACCTGAAGCCCGAGAAGTCCGAGAGCCTGAACCTGGGCGCGGTCTGGACGCCGATCGAGGGGCTGGAACTGGGCGTGGACGCTTGGCGGTTCGACTATGCTGATCAGGTGGTCAAGGAGTCGGCCCAGGCCATCATCAACCAGGCGGCGGCCGATACGGCGGCGGGGCGGACCGGCACGGAGGCGCAGAGCCGCATCACCCGCTCGGCCAGCGGCGCCCTGACCTTCGTGCAGCTGTATTTCGTCAACGCCTCGTCCATCGAGACCCAAGGGATCGACTTGTCGGCCCGCTATCGGCGCGGTCTGTGGGGCGGGGAGGCGACGGCCTCGGCGACCTGGACCTATGTGGGCGCCTATGACATCCGGCTGGACGCGTCGGCCGCGAAGGTATCGGGCGTCGGTTCGACCAACCTGAACAACATCGGCCGGTCCCTGCCACGCAATCGCGGGGAATTCGGCCTAGGCTGGAGCGGCGGGCCGAACGCGTTGACGGCCCTGGTCCACTATACCGACGGATACGCCAACGACCGCAGCGGCATCACCGACGCCAGCATCGCCAGCCAGACGACGGTCGATCTGCTCTACCGCCGCACGATCGGCGCTGACCTGGATCTGGCGGTCGGGGTGGTCAATGTGGCCGATAAGGCCCCGCCGATGACGCAGTTCGCCCTGGGCTATGACCCGGTCGTGGCCGATCCGCGCGGACGGGTGGTCAGCATCGGCCTGAGCAAGCGGTTCTGATCGGCGGTTGCGCGGTCAACCGGGCGGTGTATGCATCCCCTGGGGGAGAATCCGATGACCGACGGCGAGACGACGCGCAAGCAGGCGTTCAAGGACCTTTCCGAGGACGCGCTGGGCTTTGGCGGCGCGGAGGTGCGGACCGCGCGCGACCTGCTGGTGCGGCCCCGGTTGGTGCTGCAGGCCTGGATGATCGAGGGGCCGACCGGGGGCGGGCGTTACGCCAAGCCGTTGAAGCTGTATCTGGCGCTGAACGCGATCCTGATGCTGATCGTGTTTTTGCGCGGGGGCTTGAGTTTCTACCTGGAAGGCATGCCGGCTGACGTATTGAACCCCCTGCTTCAGGAAGCGGGCAAGTCGCGCGACGCCTTCATGTCCGACGCCGACGGCTGGATGTCGTTGGTGGCCGTGCCGATCATGGCGCCGCTCTATGCCCTGGCGGCCATGCCGCTGTTTCGCCTGTGGGACGCCGAGGACCTGGGCCTGAGATGCGGATTCCGCGCGGCCTTCGCCTATCTGAACGCCTGGACCGTGCCGATGCTGCCGCTGGCCTGGTTCATGTTCAGCCCCGGCCCGCTGGCTGCGGCGTGCAGCCTTTTGACGCTGGTGCTGGGCATCGTGGCCTTCATGCGGATGGGGCGGGGACGGTGGTATCGGGGCGTAGTTCCCGGCCTGGCCAAGGGCCTGGTCGTGATGACGGCCATCGGTCTGTCCAGCGTCGTTGCGACCTTTATCGTGATGGTCATCGGCGTCTTCGCCGGGTTCGCGGCCTAGACGGTCGCCTGACAAAAACACCGTCTAATTCGTCTAATTCGTCTGAAGTCAGCGACCGAGCGAAATTGCACGGCGCGGGAAAAAGGCGTGCAAAGTGCAAGGTGGTGCAATTCCTGAGCGCTGCTGTTTTCAAAGACCCGTCGACATCATAATCCCGTTCGGGGATGCGTCAGGTCGATTGACGAAGGCCGTCTCTAAGCGCCCGACACTAAAGGGGATTTGTCGGCGAACAATGACGGCAAGGGTGGGCGCCTCTGAGTGTGGATCGGTCGTCGCTCTGCATCTGTCTCGAAACCTCATTTTCGGTAGTTGCCTTGTCGACAGGGGCGCGAGCGAGGGCGACAGTGTTCGCTGAAGCCTCTGATGGTCTGCAATGTCTCTGCGTTTACAAGCCGCTCAGGTCGCTTGGCTGAATACGAAGCTGACCCTCGATTTCATCGCCGCATCCCGCACCTGGATCGACGAGGATCTGATATCCGCCCTGCTGACCGCGGGCGTCGTGGATGCAAACGTCAGAGGCGCCGACGACGAAGGCGCGACACGCGACTCTTCCATTGGAGCCGGCATTTTGCCGAACGCCCTGCGGCGGCCTGTGAATGCAATCAGCATCGCCATGTCCCTGGGCGTGCCGCGCGAGAGCGCACGCACCAAACTGGCGGGATTGGTGGAGCGTGGCGTGCTGGTGCGGACCGACGGCGGCTTCGTCTTGCGCGCCGAGGTGTCGCAGTCGAAGCCATTCAAGTCCGCGATGGAAGCCTTCCTTCTGGCCACGGTGGAGTTCGTCGATGGGCTGGCGATTCTGAATGCATGCGGCGCCCGCGACGGCGACCGGGTCGTCACCCCAGTCTGGCCTGTCGCAGGCTTGGCGACGCGGCTGATGACGGCGCACGTCCTGAAAGGAATCCAGCACGCCCGATCGCTGAAGCCCGAAATCAGCCTGACGACGCACTACGTCCTTCTTTGGCTGTCGCATCTCACCGGAAGCGCCTTGAGGGTTGTTCAGGAGCCGGACGCCGGCCGTCTTGGCCCCCTGAACCCGCCGTTCGGGCCGGTGAGCGTGATCGAGGTCGCCAAGGCCGCCAGAATGGACGACGAAACGGTTCGCAGGCACCTGGGTCAGCTTGAAAAGGCAGGCCTGGTCATCCGGGTCGCGGGCAAGAGAGACATCAATCTGCCGGATCAGACCCTGGTCGCGAACTGGCTCGATTTCCAAAGCCGGACGATCCTCGGCACGCAGCAACTGGTTCGGAAACTCTATGTCGCGGGCGTGATCGTCGATCGGCCAAGCGAAACCATTCGATTGTTCTGAACGACGATGATGAGGTTCGCATCACAGATCGATGCTGGGGCTGCATTCGTCGGTTGCTCGTCGAATGCCGTCGTCAACAGGGGCCGCACCGATGCCAGCCCTTATTGATGCGTTCGACTGGGCGACGACGCCCCTTGGGCCAAAGCGCGATTGGTCGCCCGCGCTGAGCATTACCTATGACATGATGATGGGAATGGGTTTCGCGGCCAGCGTCATGTGGGGCCCGGAGCGCACCTTGCTCTACAACGGCGCCTATATTCCGCTGCTCGGACAAAAGCATCCGAGCGCCCTGGGCCGTCCTCTGGACCAGGTCTGGCATGAGGTGTGGGACGATTTGCGCCCTCTGACGGAGCGCGCGCTGGCAGGCGAAACCGTTTTTCTGGAAGACCTGCCGCTGACGATGGTTCGAAACGGCTATTCGGAAGACACCTGCTGGGTGCTGTCCTACAGCCCCGTGCGGGACGGCGACGCGATCGTCGGCATTCTCAATATCGCCATCGAAACGACCGAGCGGGTGCGAGGCGAACAACACCGTCAGATGCTGGTCGACGAATGCGGCCACCGGGTGAAGAACACGCTGGCCCTGGTTCAAGCGGTCGCCCGCAGCACCTTGTCGGGCGTCGATCGTGACGTGCTGGAGCGTTTTGACGAGCGACTGAACGCCATCGCCAAGACCCAGCAGACGCTGGATGAAAAGGCTTGGAATGGCGGCGACCTCGGTGAGATCGTTCGCGACGCGGTCGGTAATTTGGTGCGCAGGCCGGTTTCCATCTCGGGGCCGTCGGTGCACCTGTCGCCGCGTGTGGCGCAGACGGTCGCCTTGATCATCCACGAGCTGACGACGAACGCGTTCAAGCATGGCGCCCTCGCGAAGCCCGGCGGCCGCGTCTCGGTCGATTGGCGGCTGGATGAGGGTGAACTTGTCCTGACGTGGATCGAAGGCGGGGGCGCGCCGGCCCATCCGCCGCTCAAGACCGGCTTTGGCGTCAAACTGCTCGCGAGAGGCCTGCTGGGGTGCGGCGGCGCGGATCTTCGTTACGGCGTAGAGGGGTTTTCGGCGACGTTCACAGCGCCGGCGTCGCGTCTGACCGACAGTTGACGATGCTCGGCGAGGGGGCGAAAGCGGCTGCATCCGCTTGATCCAAGACCTTCGAGAGCCCCATGACCTACACCCTCTATGGCATCCCCAACTGCGACACGGTGAAAAAGGCCCGGGTCTGGCTGGAGCAGCAGGGGGTCGACTATGTCTTCCACGACTACAAGCAAGCCGGAGTGGATGCGGGGCGGCTGGGCCAGTGGGTCGACGAGCACGGTTGGGAGACGGTGCTGAACCGGGCCGGGACGACGTTCAAGAAGCAGCCGGATGCCGACAAGGCGGACATCGACAAGAAGAAGGCGATCGCGCTGATGACGGCCCAGCCGTCGATGATCAAACGGCCGGTGCTGGATCTGGGAGATCGGCGGCTGGTGGGGTTCAAGCCCGAGACCTACGCCTCAGCGCTTACCTGAGCCGGACGGTCGCGGCGACGCCGAAGTGGTCGGACGGGTATTCGCCGTTGGTCGGCGTATCGCCGAAGCGGCGGGCCTCGCCGGGCGTGAAGGCGGCCTGTTCGACGAAGATGTGGTCGATGACGCGCTCGGGGTGACCCTTGGCCGGGTTAAGAGTGGTTGTGACCGAACCGCGGGGCAGGGCGCTGAAGAAGCGGGGGCCCGTCAGGGTCGCGAGGCCGGAATCCTCTTGCGTCGCATTGAAGTCGCCCAGGACGATCAGGGGCGTGCCGTCCTGCGGCAGCCAGCTTAGCAGCGACGCGATCTGGCGGGCGCGGACCGGGCCGGCGTCCTGTTGCCACGCCAGATGGGTGACGACGACATCGACCGGGCGACCCTGGACCGCGACACGAAGCCGAAGCGCGGTGCGGAAATCGTCGAGCGGCTCAAGCTTGGTCGAGGCCTCGGCCAGAACCGGCAGTCGGGTCAGCAGGGCGTTGCCGTAACGGCGCGGGGCGCCCTCGGCGTCGGTCGAAACGAAGGCGACATGATAGCCGCCCAGCTCGCGCGCCAGCATCCGGGCCTGGTTCTCCAGCCCGACATTGGCGTCCTCCAGCACCTCCTGGAGGGCGATGACGTCGGCGTCCTGGGCCTTCAGCGCAGCGACCAGCAACGGGCGGCGGGCGGCCCAGTCGCCCATATTGTGCCAGATGTTGAAGGTGACGAGCTTCAGTTCGGTGGGCGTCTTAGACTTTGGGGCCGTGGCGCAGCCTGCCAGCGGCGCGAGAGCGGCGGCGGCCAGCAGGGTGCGACGGTGGATCATCTCGGCCTCAGCCCTCGACGTCCGTCGAGGGGCGGTCGTGGCCGTCGGCGCTTTCGGTGACCCATTCGCCGGCGGCGGTCTCGTATTCGATCGCGGCGGTCTGGTCCGGCACGCGTTGTTCGCGCGCGACGCGCACGGCGGCGGCCTTGGCGTCGTCGTGGCTGGTGAAGGTTTCGGAATAGGTGTCGCCGGACTTGTAGGCCCAGCCGCCGTCATGTTCGACGATGCGATAGGTGACATGGGCCATGGGATGCGCTCCTGAGATTGATGAGATTGAACCCTAGACCGAACCGGCGGCGGCCGAAACGGCGACCTTACGAAGATTTCACCTAACGCCGCGCATCCGTTGAGGCGTCGGCCAGCCTCTTGTGATCAGAAGGCCGCCGCATCAGGCTGCTGCAACGGTTCAAGGGGTACCCGACATGGAAGACTTCATTCCCATCTTCGCGATGTTCGCCGTCTTCGGCACGATCACCGCCATCGTCTTCGGCCCGCAGGTGCTGAAGTATCGCGAAAAGCGCGACATGCAGGAAACCATCCGCCATGCGGTCGACAAGGGCCAGCAACTGCCGCCCGAACTGATCGACGTCATGACCAAGGATGTGCAGAAGAGCCTGCCGTCGCGCACGAAGGACATCCGGCGCGGCGTCATCTGGCTGGCGTCCGGCATCGGCATCGCAGCCTTCTCGGTCGTCAGCGAGCTGGGCGGGAACTTCAACGGCAATCTGGACAGCGGTCTGCTGGGCATCTCCTGCATTCCCGTCACGATCGGCCTGGCCTTCATCGTTCTGAGCTTCTTCAACAAGGGCGCGGACTGACCACGGCGGGCGGGGGAAGCTCTGATGAGCAAGTCTCTACGCGACTTCCACGATGTGGAGCTGGCCGCCCAGGCGGCGGCCGGCGGTCGGCGGGAGTATGGCGAGCTGGTGCGTCGGCACGGGTCGGCGGTGCGGGGGCTGCTCCGCCGGATGGGGGCGACGCCGTCCCTGTCCGACGACGTGGCGCAGGACGCCTTTCTGCAAGGGTTCCAGCGGTGCGCGGAGTTTCGCGGGCAGGGGACGTTTGCGGGTTGGATCAAGAAGATCGCCGCGCGGCTTTATCTGAAGCGGGTGGCCAAGGAGGCGCGCTACGTCGCCGAGATCGAGGCCGATCAGGCGGATGTGGTCGTCGACCGCGGCGGTCTGATGGACCTGGACGAGGCGTTGAAGACGCTCAACGAGACCGAGCGTGTCTGCGTCTCCCTGTGCCACGGCGCGGGGATGTCGCATCCGGAAATCGCGGCAGCCATGAATTTGCCGCTTGGCACGGTGAAATCGCATGTCAAACGTGGTCTGGATAAACTCCGTGCGCGGCTACAACCGGCGCACGGCTCAGGCGGGAGGTCGGTCCATGTCGGCTGACGAGTTTGATCCGATGATCGAAAGGCTGTTCGCCCAGGCGCCGAGCCTGCCGGACGAGGCCCTGTTTCTGGCGACGGTGCAGGCGCGCATGGAGACGCGGTCGCGCTGGCGCGCCCTGACCCTGACGGCGGCGGGATTGATCGGCGGCGTGCTGGCGGTGCGCGAGGGGGTGAACATCAACTTCACCGCCGACGGCGATACGACCTTGGCGCAAGGCCTCAGGGCCGCAGCCGCCACGGCGCAGGGTGCGGCGCAATCAGGCCTGGACGGATTGGGCCTTCAAGGTCTCGGCGTCGGGTCGCTGGATGTGATGAACGGCTCGGGCATGATGGCCTTCTGGATCGTCGCCGGCGCCCTGGTCGCCCTGATGGCGGCGGGCGTGGCGAAGCTATCGCAGGACGTGTGAGCGCGGCTGCAAGGGTGACACCGGCGGGGCAGGGGCCTATCTGACCCCTTCACGTCAGGAGGCCCGGCGATGTCCGTCCATACCCAAGAGAGCGTCAAACGCATCACCGTGCCCGATATCGCGGGGCGCAAGGGCGGCGAGCCGATCGTGTGCCTGACGGCCTATGACGCGCCGATGGCGGCCCTGCTGGATCCACACTGCGATGTGCTGCTGGTCGGCGACAGCCTGGGGATGGCGGTGCACGGCCTGCCCAATACCGTGGGCGTGACGCTGGAGATGATGATCCTGCACGGGCAGGCCGTCATGCGCGGCGCCAAGCGGGCCGTGGTGGTGGTGGACATGCCGTTCGGCTCCTACGAAGGCGGCAAGGAGGTCGCCTACGCCAACTGCGTGCGGGTGATGAAGGAGACGGGCGCCCAGGCGGTGAAACTGGAAACCAGCATCGAAATGGCCGAGATCGTCGCCTTCCTGGTCAAGCGCGGCATTCCGGTCATGGGCCATGTCGGCCTGCGCCCCCAGGCGATCCTGGCCGAGGGCGGGTTCAAGGCCAAGGGCCGGACCGAAAGCGAGCGCGACCGGGTGCTGGCCGAGGCCAAGGCCGTCGCCGAGGCCGGCGCCTTCTGCATCGTTATCGAGGGCGTCGCCGAATCGCTGGCGCGCGAGATCACCGAGACGATCGACGCGCCCACCATCGGCATCGGCGCCTCGGCCGCCTGCGACGGTCAGGTGCTGGTGGTCAATGACATGCTGGGCATGTTCGACTGGACCCCGAAGTTCGTGCGCAAATACGCCGATCTGCGCACCGAGATCGACCGCGCGGCGGCCGCTTTCGCCAGCGATGTGAAAACCCGCCGTTTTCCTGCCGAAGTCGAGACCTACTTCTCGAAAAAGCCGGCTTCGCAGTAACGGACGACGTTGCGGGCGGGGAGCCGACCTTCTAGGGTCCGCGCCGGTTTGCATTTCGCGATTTTGGGGCGACGTTTCAGTGGTTGATGTCTTCGAGCAGGTCGAGGAGGAGCTTCGCTCCGACAAGTTGAAGCGCCTGGCCAAGACCTGGCTGCCCGTTTTCGGCGTGGTGCTGGTCGTCGCCCTGATCGGCGCCCTGGGCTGGTGGGGCTGGGACAGCCTGAACTCCAACAAGGCCGCCAAGGCCGCCGAAGCTTATGATCGCGGCATGGAGGCCCTGCGCGCCGACAAGCCGATGGAAGCCCGCGCCGCCTTCGAGGAAGCGATCAAGGAAGGCAATGGCGCCTACACGGTCCTGGCCCTGCAGCAGCAGGCCGGCCTGGCCGTCAGCGCCAACAAGTTCCAGGACGCGGTTCGCCTGTTCGACGAAGCCGCCAAGGCGTCCAGCGATCCGATCCTGTCGGACCCGCCCGCCCTGAAGGCCGCCTTCCTGATCATGGACACCGCGCCGCTGGCCGAGATCGAAAAGCGCCTGACGCCGCTGGCCGAAGACAAGCGCCCCCTGCACGCCTTTGCCCAGGAAGCCCTGGCCCTGGCGCGCCTGCAACACGGCAAGACCAAGGAAGCGCGTGAGGCCTTCGTGCTGCTGCAACTGGGTCAGGACGTGCCGGACTCGATCCGTCAGCGCGCCCAGATCGCCGTGGAATCCATCGACGCCGGCACCGCAGCCGCCATCAAGCCCATCGTCGACGCCGCCGCCAAGGCGACGCCGCCGGCCGCCGGTGCTGCGAACGCGATGACGCCCTCGGTCGCCCAGGCTGCTCCGGCTCAGGCTGCACCGGCCCAGGCTGCCCCGGCTCAGGCCGCACCCGCTCAGGCGGCTCCCGCCGCCGCGCCGGCCGCCCAATAGTGACGACCCCTTACAGGACGCCCCCGATGAACCGAGTTCTGAAAGTCGCGCTGATCTGCGGCGTCGCCGCAACGATGGCGTCCTGCGGCACCGTGCGCCGCAACCTGCCGTTCGGTCTGGGCGGCGGCAAGGAAGACGCCGGCGCGACCGCCTCGGCCGGGCAACGCATCTCGGTGCTGGAGTTCGAACAGAGCCTGTCGCCGTCGGCCGCCCTGTCGGGTCGCGACTTCTTCCTGCCGGGTCCGCAGGCCGTGACGGCCTGGACGCAGCCCGGCGGCACGTCCGAGAACCTGGTCGAGCACGTCATTGCGGCGCCGAACTTCCAGATCGCGTGGAAGCGGGGCGTCGGCTCGGGATCGGCCCACGTCGGCAACGTCATGGCCCCGATCGTGGCCGCCGACGGCAAGATCTTCGTGCTGGACGGCGAATCGACCGTTTCGGCGGTTTCGGCCGACACTGGCGCGATCCTGTGGAAGGCCAACGTCAAGAACGCCGATCGTGACCGCAACGGCGGCTTCGGCGGCGGCGTCGCCGTGGGCGGCGGCAAGGTCTTCGTCTCGTCCGGCTATCGCTCGATGACGGCGCTGGACGCCAACACCGGCGCCGTGGTCTGGACCCAGCAGGTGGACGCCCCGATTCACGGCGCCCCGACCGTTTCGGGCAACCGGGTCTTCGTCGTGGACGTGGACAGCCAGCTGTTCGCCTTTGACGCCAACACCGGCGCCCAGGACTGGACCTATCGCGGCATCGCCGAGCCGGCGCGCGTCATGCGCGCCTCCAGCCCTGCCGTCAGCGGCACGACCGTCGTCGCCCCGTTCGCCTCGGGCCAGCTGGTCGCGCTGAGCGCCCTGAACGGCCAGGCGGTGTGGGAAGAGACCCTGTCACGCACCAGCCGCACCAGCGCTCTGTCGGAAGTCCGCGACGTGGCGGGCCGTCCGGTCATCAGCCGCGGCATGGTCTATGGCGTCAGCCACTCGGGCGTGATGTCGGCGCTGGACCTGCGTTCGGGTCAGCCCAAGTGGCAGCTGCCGGTGACGGGCGTGAACGCGCCCCTGCCGGTTGGAGACGCCGTCTTCGTGGTGTCGAAGTCGGGTCAGCTGATCACGGCCAACCGTGACACGGGCCAGATCTACTGGACGCGCGAGCTGAACGAGGGCCGCGAGCGCCGCGAGGGCGGCTTCCTGACCTTCGGCCGTCGCACCATCCGCCCGCAATGGTCGGGACCGCTGTTGGCCTCCAACCGTCTGGTGATGGTCAATTCGTTCGGCGAAGCCGTCGCCTTCGATCCGAAGACCGGCGTAGCGCAGACGACGCTGAAGCTGGGCGCGCCCGCCTATATCGCGCCGGCCGCCTATAACGGCGCGCTCTATGTGCTGACCGACAACGGCCAACTGATCTGCATCCGCTGATTTTCAGCCCAAACTAAGCTAGAAGGCCGACATGGCTCTGAAGGTCGCCATCGTCGGCCGCCCCAATGTGGGCAAATCGACACTGTTCAACCGCCTCGTCGGCAAGCGCCTGGCGCTCGTCGACGATCGCCCCGGCGTGACCCGCGACCGGCGCTACGCCGACGGCAACATCGGCGACATGGATCTGACGCTGATCGACACGGCGGGGTACGAGGACGTCACCGACGACAGCCTGGAAGCCCGGATGCGCGAGCAGACCGAGGCCGCGCTGGACGACGCCGAACTGGTCATGTTCATGATGGACGCCCGCGAGGGCGTGACGTCGCTGGACCGAATTTTCGCCGAGCGCCTGCGCCGGGTGCACAAGCCGATCATCCTCTTGGCCAACAAGTCCGAGAGCCGCGAAAGCGGCGGCGGCGTTGGCGAGGCGCACGCCCTGGGCTTCGGCGAACCTGTCGCCATCTCGGCCGAGCACGGCGAGGGGATGGCCGATCTGTACGCCGCCATCGTTGCGGCCTCGCAGGACATCTTCGTCGAAGAGATCGACGAGCCGGACAAGCCGATCCGCATCGCCGTCATCGGCCGGCCCAATGCGGGCAAGTCCACGCTGATCAATCGTTTGATCGGCGACGACCGGCTGCTGACCGGGCCGGAAGCGGGCATCACCCGCGACTCCATCTCGGTCGACTGGCAGTTCGAGGGCAAGAACATCCGTTTGGTCGATACGGCCGGCATGCGTCGCAAGGCGCGGGTGCAGGAGAAGCTGGAGAAGCTGTCGGTCGCCGACACGATCCGGGCCATCACCTTCGCCGAAGTCGTCATCCTGATGATGGACAAGGACGACGCCTTCGACACCCAGGACCTGCAACTGGCCGATCTGGTCGAGCGCGAGGGCCGCGCCCTGGTCTATGTCGCGTCGAAGTGGGACCTGGAGGACGAGCCCCAGTCCCGCATGGCCAAGCTGAAGGGCATGGCCGAGGACAAGCTGCCGCAGCTGAAGGGGTCGCCCTTCGTGGCCCTGTCGTCGCACAGCGGACGCGGCGTCGAACGCCTGATGCCGGCGGTGCTTCAGGCCTATGACACCTGGTCGGTCAAGGTGAAGACCAAGGACCTGAACACCTGGCTGTCGATGGCGACCCAGCGGCACCCGCCCCCCGCCGTGGACGGCAAGCGGATCAAGCCGAAATACATCGCCCAGACCAAGGCCCGTCCGCCGACCTTCGTGCTGATGGCCAACCGCGCCGAGTCGATGCCGGAGCATTACAAACGCTATCTGGTCAACTCGATCCGCGAGAGCTTCGACCTGCCGGGCACGCCGATCCGCCTGAACGTCAAGTCCAGCGGCGTGAACCCCTATGCCGAGGGCGGCGCCAAGTCGGGGCCGGAACGCTACAAGGGCGACGCCAAGACTGCGCCGCGCCGCGTCAAGAAGGCCGAGAAGGAAGAGGCCCTGTCCAAACTGCCCGGCAAGGCGCTGGAGCAGAAGAAGGCCCGCAAAGCCCAGCCCAAGATTTTGGGCGGGTTGAAGTCCAGCGCCTCGAAGAAGGCTGGTTCGTCGGTGGCGGTTCAGAAGGGCGCGCGCGGCGGCGCTCGCCAGGTGTCGCGCTCGGGCCGGATCCGCACGGGCCAAAAGGGCGGCGCCAAGAAGTGACGGCGTGAGCGAGGCCGAGAGCGCGCTTCCCGCTCGGCCCACCTCGCGTTGGCTGATCCTGGACGGGCAGGGGCGGGTGCTGCTGTTCCACTTCGTGTTTTCCGAAGGACCGCTCGCCGGCGCGGCCTTCTGGGCGACGCCCGGCGGCGGGCGCGAGACTGGCGAGACCTTCGAGGACGCCGCGCGCCGCGAACTGTTCGAAGAGACGGGCCTAGTTGTCGAAGACCCCGGCCCGCAGGTCGCCCAGGTCCGCGTCAGCTTCCGCCTGCCAGACGGCCGAATGGCGGATGTGGATCAGAGGTTCTTCCTGCTGCGCACCGACGACTTCGTCCTATCGCCCAAGGGGTGGACGGACGAGGAGCACCGGGTTCTGACCGAACACCGCTGGTGGAGCCTCGACGACATCCGCCAATCCAAGGAGACGATCTGGCCGGCGGAACTAGCGGAAATTCTGACTTCGCTCCGCCTGCCGCTGATCGGCGATCGTTAGATCAAGGCATCGACGGAGGGGCCGGCGGTCCAATCGCGGAACTTGATGGTCAGCGGCGGCGTGGCGGCGGCGTTCGACAGTTCGACGACTAGCGGGCCGATCTCGGACGGGTGGGGCAGAACAGATGGGTCTTCGCCTGGATAGGCCTGGGCGCGCATGGCGGTGCGCATGCGGCCGGGATCAACGATGCTGACGCGGACGGGCGTGCTCTCGATTTCGTCGGCCCAGGCCTTCACCAAGGCCTCGGCGCCCGCCTTGGTCGCGGCGTACATGCCCCAGAAGGCCTTGGGCGCGCTGGCGACGCTGGTGGTGAAGTGGATGGCGCGGCCGGCGTCGGAGGCGCGCAACAGAGGCTCCAGCGAGCGGATCAGGCGATAGACGGCGGTGAAGTTGGTCTTTTCGACCTTGGCGAATTCGCGCGGGTCGGCGTGCGACACCGGCGTCAGGCCCGAAGGGCCCATGGTGGCGGCGCAGTGGACCCAGATGTCCAGCTTCTTGAACCGTTCGAAAATGGCGCCGCCCAGCCTGTCGATAGCCCCGCCATCCACCAGATCGAACGGGATCAGGGTCGCATGGCGGCCGGTGGCGGCGAAGATGGCGTCGTCCAGCTCTTCCAGACCGCCTTGGGTGCGCGCCGTCGCGATGACGTGGGCGCCGGCCTTGGCCAGGGCCAAGGCGCTCTCGTAACCGATGCCGCGCGAGGCGCCGACGACGAGGGCGATACGGTCGTTCAGGGGGAGGGCGTCGGTCATGTTCGGGTGGTAGGAGTGGCGACGCGACGGGTCAATGTGTTAAGCTGTAAGCAGATGTGTACAGGAGCACTCTGTCATGGCTGCCAGCACGACCGTTACTGTCCGCATGAGTGAGACACTCAAAGAGCGGCTGGGGCTGCTTGCCGAGAAAACCCAGCGCACCCAGTCTTTTCTCGCTGAACGTGCCATCGCCGGCTACGTTGAACGAGAACTGGAAATGATGACGGCCGTCGAGGAAGGCTTGGAAGATTTTCGCACCGGCAATGTCGTCACGCATGACGAAGCCATGCGGCAGATCCGCGAGACCATCGCCAAATACGAGTCCTGATGCGCTCCGTCGTCTGGTCACGGCGTGCGCTGCTGGAACTGACCCACGCCATCGACTATCTGGCCCAGCGCAATCTGCCCGCCGCGCAGAAGATCGAAGCCCTCATCATCGAGACGACCGAGAAGTTGGCGCGACGGCCGATCGGTCGGCCGGGCAAACAGCCGGACACCTACGAAAAGCTCGTGGCCGGCGCGCCGTATCTGATCGTCTATGCCCTAGCGGACGACGCCGAAGGCGGCCAGGTCCAGATCATACGCCTGTTCCACACAGCGCAGGACCGCGAGTGACGGCCGTCAGGCGCTGACCAGCAAGGACAGCTGTTTGGCCCCGAACTCGCGGCCGCCTTCCTCGATCTCGCGATCCAAGAGGCGAGTGGGATAGTCGCCGGTGAAATAGTGGTCGGTGAACTGCGGGGCGGCGGCGTTGCGGCCGGTCTCGCCCATCGCGCGATACAGGCCGTCGATGGACAGGAAGCCGAGCGAATCGACCTCCAGCATGTCGCGCATCTCTTCCAGGGTCTTGTTGGCGGCCAGCAGTTGGGCGCGCTCGGGCATGTCGATGCCGTAGAAGTCGGGGAACAGGATTTGCGGGCTAGCCGAGCGCAGGTGGACCTCGGTCGCGCCAGCGGCGCGGACGGCGCGAACCAGCTTCAGCGAGGTGGTGCCGCGTACGATGGAATCGTCGATCAGCACGACGCGCTTGCCGGCCAAGGCCGACTTGTTGGGGCTGTGCTTCATGCGCACGCCCTTTTGACGGGCGCCCTGGCTGGGCTGGATGAAGGTGCGGCCCAGATAGTGGCTGCGGATGATGCCCATTTCGTAGGGAATGCCGCTTTCCTGGGCGTAGCCGAGGGCGGCGGGTACGCCGGAATCGGGCACAGGCACGACGATGTCGGCCTCGACGCCCAGTTCGCGGGCGAGGCCGCGACCCATTTCCTTGCGGACCTCATAGACGGAGCGGCCGTTCACGACCGAATCCGGGCGCGAGAAATAGACGTATTCGAACAGGCAGGGACGCGCCGCGCGGGCGGGGAAGGGCTTGAGCGAGCGCAGGCCGCTGTCGTCGATGACGACGATCTCGCCGTGTTCGACATCGCGCACGAAGGTGGCGCCCATCATGTCCAGAGCGCAGGTCTCGGAGGCCAGAACCCAGCCGTCGCCCAACTGGCCCAGCACCAGCGGGCGGATGCCCAGCGGGTCGCGCGCGCCGATCATCTTGGTGCGGGTCTGGGCCACCAGGGCGTAGCCGCCCTCGATCCGGGCAAGGGCGTCAGTGAAGCGATCGACGATCTTGGCTTTGCGGCTGCGCGCGATCAGGTGGAGGATGACTTCGGAATCCGAGGTCGACTGGAAGATGGCGCCTTCGCTGACCAACTGGGCGTGCAAGAATTTGAAGTTGGTCAGGTTGCCGTTGTGGGCGATGGCGATGCCGCCCTGGTCCAGATCGGCGAACATCGGCTGGATGTTGCGCAGGAAGCTGCCGCCGGCGGTGGAGTAGCGGGTGTGGCCCACGGCCGCGCGGCCGGGCATCCGCGTCATCAGGTCGGCGCCGCCGAAGGCCTCGCCCACCAGGCCCTGGTGGCGTTCGGTGTAGAAGCGCTCGTCCTTGACGCTGGCGATGCCGCAGGCTTCCTGGCCGCGATGCTGAAGGGCGTGAAGACCCAGGGCGACGACGGAAGAGCCTTCGTCCTCGTCTGCGCCCCAGACGCCGCAGACGCCGCATTCCAGGCGGAGCTGGTCATCCTCCGGCTCGCGCCAGTGCTCGCGGTGAACGACGGGATCGGCGATATGGTGGCGCATCGTGGGGCTCCGATGACCGGGGAAACTTAATAGGCGGCTTCGCGGCGCGAGTTAGGCTCTGATTGCGTCGGGGGCAAGGCTTCGTCGTCCGAAAAGCCCCGCCGTACGGACGAATCCACGACCGGCGTGATGGCGTCGGCGCCGCGTCCTATGCTGGGCAGGACGATCTGGATCATCCGCGCGCCCATGGCGCTGACCGGATAGAGGGCCGCCTTTCCGAGCCAGAGCGGCGTGCGCTCGCCCGGCAGGGCTGCGATGATGACCAGATGCACCGCGCCGATCAGGACCAGCGCACGGACGCCGCCGATAAACAGGCCGAAGATGCGGTCGATGACGCCGAGATGCGGATGGTCCTTGGCGCTCTTGGACATCATCGAGCCGACCAGGCGCAGGCCGAAATAGACGACGAAGAAGGTCAGGACGGCGGCCAGGATCGACCCGGCCCACTCGGGATCGACGAAGGCGCGCGTGACGCCGGCGGTCCAGGGCAGGGCGATCAGGGCGACCAGGGCCGCCAAGGTCGCGCTGAGCAGCGTAATGACCTCGCGCACCCCGCCGCGCACCCAGCCGGCGGCGACGGAAAACAGGATCACCACGATGGCGAAGACGTCGTATCCGGTCACGCGTGGGGGATCCTGCGGTTGCTACGAGGGTCTAATAGCGGTTCTGCGAGATTCGTTCGACCACATCCGTCAGGCGCGTGACGGATGTCACCTTCACCCCCTTGGTCTTGGCGGTCAAAGTCGGGCTGAGCACCTGATCGAAGCCAAGTTTTTGCGCTTCGCGCAGGCGGGCCTCGGCGCGGCCGACGCTGCGAACCTCGCCCGACAGGCCGATTTCGCCGAAGACGACGCAGCCTTGGGGCAGGGACACGCCGGTCGCCGAGCTGATCAGCGCCGCCGCCGCCGCGAGGTCTGCCGCCGGTTCGTTGATGCGCAAGCCGCCCGCGACATTCAGATAGACGTCCTGATCGCCGAAGCCGAATCCGCAGCGGGCCTCCAGCACGGCCAGCACCATGGCCAGACGTCCCGTCTCCCAGCCGATCACGGCGCGGCGCGGGGTGCCGTAGGCGGACTTGGACACCAGGGCCTGCATCTCGACCAGCACCGGACGCGAACCTTCGATTCCGGCGAAGACGGCGGCGCCCGGCGCGCGCTCCTTGCCCTCGCCGAGGAAGAGGGCGGAGGGATTGGCGACCTCGCGCAGACCGGCGTCGCCCATTTCGAACACGCCGATCTCGTCGGTGGCGCCGAAGCGGTTTTTGCCGGCGCGCAGGATGCGGAACGGATAGCCGCGCTCGCCCTCGAAGGTCATGACGGCGTCGACAAGGTGTTCGACCACGCGAGGGCCGGCGACCTGGCCGTCCTTGGTGACGTGGCCGACAAGGACCACCGCGACGCCCTGCGACTTGGCCAGACGCACCATCTCGCCGGCGCAGGCCCGGACCTGGGTGATCGAGCCGGGGCCGCTCTCGTGCACGTCGGACCACAGGGTCTGGATCGAATCGACGATGACGATGTCGAACTGCTCGCGCTTCAGCGTGCCCAGAATTTCACGCAGCGCCGTGGCGGCCGCCAGATTGACCGGCGCGTCCGCCAGACCCATCCGCTTGGCGCGGGCGCGGATTTGCTCGACGGCTTCTTCGCCCGAGATGTAGGCCACGCGCGATCCGCGCAGCGCCGCCTTGGCTGCGACCTCCAGCAACAGGGTGGACTTGCCGACGCCCGGATCGCCGCTGAGCAGGATGGCCGAGCCGGGCACCACGCCGCCGCCGCAGACCCGGTCGAACTCGGCCACGCCCGTCGTGATGCGCGGCGGCTCTGGCGTGTCGGACTGAAGCGTTTCGAACTGGATGCCGCGCGTGCGGGCCGAAGCCGCCGCCGACGGCTTGATCGCACCCGGTGGAGCCGAGCGGCTTTCCTCGCTCAAGGTGTTCCACTGACCGCAGGAGCCGCATTGGCCCGACCACTTGCTGTGGACCGAGCCGCAGGACTGACAGACGTAGAGGGCGGAATCGCGAGCCATGGGCTTCCTTAGCAGATCGAACGGTCGCGCCGGACATGGCCTCGGCTCACGACAGTTTCGGTCGCAGGCGCAACCTTTGCCATACTGAAGGATTGAGAATGTGTCGCACACCCTTGCTTCTTGAAGCGACGCAACGTCAACATCCGCGCATCTTCTCTCGCCGAGGCCTGTCATGACCGATCCGACGACCCACTCCCAACCCGCTGTCGATCCGGCCCTTGTCGCGCGGGTCAAGGGCATACTGCTGCAACCCAAGTCTGAATGGCTCAAGATCGACGGCGAGTTCGCCACGACCAAAAGCCTGTTCACCCGCTATGCGATGATCCTGGCGGCGATCGGCCCGGTCTGTTCGCTGCTCGGCGGTCAGTTGATGCCGATCATGGGCGTGAAGCTGTCGATCGTGGGCGCGATCGTCGTGGCGCTCGTCAGCTACGGCATGTCCTTGCTGGGGGTCTTCCTGCTGGGACTGATCATCAATGCGCTGGCGCCGAACTTCGGCGGGACGGCCAACAAGGTTCAGGCCATGAAGCTGGCCGTCTATTCCTGGACCGCCGCCTGGCTGGCGGGCGTGTTCGGCCTGATCCCGATGCTGGGTATCCTGGCCATCCTGGGCCTCTACAGCTTCTATCTGCTGTTCGTCGGCCTGCCGATCCTGATGAAGGTGCCGGAAGACAAGAAGGTCGGCTATTTCATCGTGACGGTGATCGCCGGCGTCGTGATGTATTTCATCATCTCGGCGATCGTCGGAGCTATTTCGATGAGCTTTGTCGCCGCGTCCGTCGGCATGGCCGGGCTCGCGGGAATGGGCGCCGGCTACTGAGAATAGACGCGCGGCACGCGGGGGGTGATCGAGGTCAGCAGCTCGTAGCTGATGGTCCCCGCCGCAGCCGCGGCGTCGTCCAACAGGCGGTTCGGGCCGAACAGTTCGACCGGATCGCCGACCGCGACATCCAGGCCGGTGATGTCCACCGCGCAGACATCCATCGAGACCCGACCCAGCAGCGGGCGGGTTTCGTCGGCGATCCAGACCGCCCCCTTGGGCGAATAGGATCGCAGCAATCCATCCGCATAACCGGCGGCCACGGTGGCGACCTTGATCGGGTGTTCGGCGATATAGCCGCGCGAATAGCCGACGCTCTCGCCCGTCGGCACGTCGCGAACCTGCAGCACTTCGGCCGTCAGGGTCGCCACGGGTGCGATCCGGGGATCGGGCCGCCCCTCCGGACCGCCGCCGTAAAGACAGATGCCAGGTCGCACGGTGTCGAAGGCGAAGTCCGGTCCCAAAAAGCAGCCGCTGGAATTGGCGAACGACCGGATCACGCCCGGATAGCGATCCAGCACGCCCGCGAAGGCGTCGCGCTGGCGCCGGTTCATCGGATTGGCCGGTTCGTCGGCGCAGGCGAGGTGGGTCAGGACCAGGGCCAGGCCGTAGAAAGCGTCAGGCGCGTCCTCGGGCCGAATACCCAACCGGTTCATGCCGGTGTCGATCTGCAGGCCGCAGGTCCCGCCGCCCGCCGCCCTCCAGGCCTGGATCTGTCCGGGATGGTTCAGCACGGGCCGCAGGTCAGCCGCCTTCAGCATCGCCGCATCGTCGCCGTGGCAGCCGTCGAGCACGTAGATGACGGGACCGTCGGCGCCCAAGGCCGCCCGCAGCCGCACGCCCTCCGCCGCCCGCGCCACAAAGAAGGTCCGCGCCCCCTCGGCCATCAGCCGCGTCGCCACGGCCTGCGCGCCCATTCCATAGCCATCCGCCTTGACCACCGGATGCACCGGCTGGCCGCTGACGGCCTCCAGCGTGTGATAGTTGCGCGCCAGGGCGTTCAGATCGACGGAGAGGACGGCGGGGGCGGTCATGCCGCCCTTATGATCCAAGTTCGGCGCGATGGAAGAGGGAGCCGGGCGGAAAATGGTCGTCTATCCGTCCAGCGAGGCGTTGACGGCGGCGCGGACGGCGCGGAACGGCAGGGCAGGGCCGACGTCGCCGTTGCACAACACCGCGACCGTCACCTTTCGGTCGATCCAGGTTTCCAGAAAGGCGGAAAAGCCGTTGACGTAGCCATAGTGCAGGATCGACCGGCCCCGCGCATTGGCCGTGGGAAGCAGCAGGCCCAGTCCATATTGGACATCGCCATAGCTGGCGTCAGCGGGCGAGAACCGATTGGCGCCGCTGAGACGCCCGTCGCGCAGCCGACCGGGCTTAAGCATCTCCTCGACCCAGCGGCGGTCAAAAATCCGCCCGGACAGCAAGGCCTCGTGCCAGCGCACCAGATCCGGCGCGGTCGCCCGCATGGCGCCGGCCGCGCCGGTGTCAAAAATCTCGATGTGGGCGGCGTTGGTGAAGGCGCCCGCCGTGTCGCCCGGCGTATAGCCGTTGACCCTTCCGGGCACGACGTCGCGGTCGGCGTCCACGGCGGCTGACGTCAGGGACACCGAGTCAAGGACGAGGGTGCGCATGGCCTGGGCCAGAGGGGCGCCGACGACCTGTTCGATCACAGCCCCCAGAGCGATGTAGTTGGCGTTGCTGTACAGCCAGGCCGAGCCCGGATCGAAGTCGAACAGACGAGTCTGTCTGACGATGTTTTCGGCCAAGGCGATTTGTGAGCGGGGTTCAGCGTCATCGGCGGCGCAGACCGGCTGGGCGTCGTCGCTGAGGCCGGCGGTGTGGTTCATCAACTCCCGTAGTGTAAAGCGCGGCGCGGCAGCGAAGATGGGCAAATAGGCGGAGACAGGTTCGTCCAAGCCGACCCTATCCTCGGACGCCAGTTTGACGACGCAAGCGGCCGCGAACTGTTTGGTCAACGAACCGATGCGGAAGACGGAACCCGGCGTCATCACCGCGTTCAGCTCCAGATTGGCGCGGCCGTAGACCTTCACCATCGGCGGCGCGCCGTCGCGCGAGATCGCCACACAGACGCCGGGGCAGGCGCCGGCGGTCAAGGCCGCGCCGACCGCCGCATCGACAGCTGTATGGAATGGAGGAAGGTCGGCGGCGGCGGTGGCGGGAACTGTCGCGGCGGCCGTCAGGGCGACCCCGCCGCCGAGCATCGATCGTCTGGAAACGTCTGATCGCACGCCCGCGCCCTCCCGCCTGTCGGTCCCCATCTTTAAACCCGACGAGCCGAAGCGTCGATCACCGACTCATGGCACCAAACGCGCGCTCACGGGCGTTCAACCTCAAAGGCGCGTTAATTATCATTCTGATTGTGTTGCTAAACGATGAGCATATCGTCGGCTGGCTCAGCCAATCCGGTGAGCTTTTCGGAGTGAAAGCCATGCAGAAGTTTTCGTCTGCCGCAGCGCGTCTTGCTGCGGGTTCGGTGATCGCCGCAGCAGCCCTGGTCGGTTGGTCGACCGCCGGCGCCGAGACAAGTCAGCCGACGAGCTATTATCAGACCGCCCAACAATGCATTCGCGACGGCATCGCCTATTGCACGGCGACCTATCCGTCAGGAGCGGACCGCCAACAGTGCATCGCCGACATTCGCGCGGCCTGTAACGGCTCCTGACCACGAAATGTCCGTCACTCTGCATCGGCGGGGCGGCGGATAGGCGCTACTCGTAGCTGACTTCCTCATAGCCGTGCGCCAGGTTGCCGAAGCGGACGGTGTCGGCGTCGAAGGCTAGTTTGACGATGCCGATCGGGCCGTGGCGCTGCTTGCCGATGACGACCTCGGCCTGGCCTTGCAGGCGGTCCATGTCCTGCTGCCATTGCAGGTGTTCCTCGGTCCCCTCGCGCGGCTCGGCCCGGCCCAGGTAATAGCTCTCGCGATAGACGAACATCACGCAGTCGGCGTCCTGCTCGATCGAGCCGGATTCACGAAGGTCCGACAGTTGCGGGCGTTTGTCGTCGCGCTGCTCGACCTGACGCGACAGCTGCGACAGGGCGATGATCGGTACCGACAGTTCCTTGGCCAGGGCCTTCAGTCCGCCGGTGATTTCGGACACCTCCTGCACGCGGTTCTTCTGGCCGCCGCTATTGCCGGTCGTGACCAGCTGCAGATAGTCGACGATGATCAGGTCCAGCCCATGTTCCATGCGCTTCAGGCGGCGCGCGCGGGCCGCCAGCTTGGAGATGGACAGGCCGCCGGTGGCGTCGATGTAGAGGGGGCTTTCGCCGATCTCGACCGCCGCGTCGCGCAGCTTGCCGAAGTCGGTTGCGTCGATCTCGCCCTTGCGCAGCTTGTCCGACGAGACGCCGGACGCATCGGCGAGGATACGCATCGCCAGCTGTTCGGCGCTCATTTCCAGCGAATAGAAGGCGACGACGCCGCCGTTGACCGTCTTGCGACCCTCCGGCGTCGGCTCCCACTGATAGGCGCGCGCCACGTTGAAGGCCATGTTGGTCGCCAGCGCCGTCTTGCCCATCGACGGACGACCGGCGAGGATCAGCAGGTCGGACGGGTGCAGGCCGCCCAGTTTGCGGTCCAGATCGTTCAGGCCGGTGGCGAGGCCGGCCAGCTTGCCCTCGCGCTGATACGCTTCGGCCGCCATCTGAACGGCGCCGGACAAGGCGTTGGAGAAGCTAACGAAACCGGACGAGGGCTTGCCCGTCTCGGCCAGCGAATACAGGGTCTGTTCGGCCTGTTCGATCTGCTCGTCGGCGGGCGTCTCCGGATTGGGCGCCTCCTTGATCATGTCGCCGCCGATGCGGATCAGGTCGCGGCGCAGCGCCAGGTCATAGACGACGCGGGCGTAGTCGGGGGCGTTGGCGGCGGGCGGCGCGCGGTCGACCAGGTCGGCGAGATAGCGCAGGCCGCCGAACTCCTGGAACGCCGGATCCTGCTTGAACCGCTCCATCAGAATGGTGGGCTCGGCCAGCAAGCCTTGGCGAATATGGTCCTCGATCGCGTCGAACAGCCGCTGGTGGAAGGGTTCGTAGAAGTGCGAGCCGCGCAGCCGGTCGTTCAACCGCTCGAACACGGCGTTGTCGAACATCAGCGAGCCCAGCAGCGCCTGCTCGGCCTCCAGATTGTGCGGCATCGAAGTGAAGCCGCCGGAGTCCAGCGGAGACGACGAGAAGGGCATGGGGGCGAAGGCGTTCATCGATTAACGCTTTAGCCCTCTCACGCCCCTGCGTCAGACGCGGACGCCGCCTGGACCGTGGACAGATCGCGCCGCCTTGGGGACGAACCGAAATTCCTCAATCGGCGCGCATCAGGCGCAGGGATAGTCGTGCGCCATCCATTCGCGGAAGGCCTGGGTCACGCTGATGTTGCGACGGTTTTGCGGAATGGCGTTGAAACGGCTCAGGATGGCGTTGGGCGAGACGCTGATCTTGTCGGGCATGCAGGTTGCGGGCTGACGTCCGGCCGCCTTGGCCTGGGTCTGTTCGGCGCGGACGGTGCGAACGGCGCCCCGGAACTCGGCCATCAGGCGACGGGTGTCCGAGCGCAGCAGGGCGGTGGGATTCTGAGGAATGGCGTTGGCGGTCGTCAGGAATTCCTGAACCGTCATGGCGTTGGCCGCGCCGGCGAAAAGCGTCAGCGCCAAGACGCCGGCTGCGATCGATCTGGTCTTCATCTGGTCCCCTCCAAAGCCCCCTCTGGCAGCGCCCAGGTTGAACGGCGATATGTGTCGCAACTGGGGCGAAGCGGAACGGTCAAGCTGAAGATCTCGTAATGCGAACAAGGAAAAGGGCGCTCCGAGGAGCGTCCTTGCCCGGCTGGCGTTCAGCCCGACCTCACCATTTCAGGCTGAGGCGCGCATAGCCGTAGCGACCGTTGAAACCGAAGGGCGAATAGTAGGGGAAGCCCAGAACGCCGTTGGAGTTCAGCGACGCCGGGACGAAGTTCGGATATTCGTCGAACACATTGTCCACGCCGATCGCCACGCCCACGCGTTCGGTCAGCTGGAACCGGCCTTCCAGATCCACGACCGTCTTGGCCCCGGTGCTGTAGTCGTTCGCCGCCGTCGAGCCGGGTTGTAGCACGTCGCCATAGTAGGTGGCGCGAACCGTGGCGCCCCACTTGTCCCGGCTCCAGTCCGCCGACGCCGAGACCTTGGTGTCGGGCGTACCGTCTTCGATGGTCAGGATGCGTTGGCGGGCAAATAGGGTCGGCACCGGGTTCAGAACCGAGGAGGACGTCGGCACGCGGTTGACAGACACATCGTTGAAGTTCGCCGCGACGGTGAAGTCGAAATCGCCGAGCGTATCGGTCGGCAGACGGTAACGCCCGACGATGTCCACGCCTTCGGTCGAGGTCGAGACCCCGTTCAGGAAGAAGCGCGCGGCCTGAACGCCTTGCGGATCCAGCAGACTGGCGACCTGGCCCGAGAACGTCCGGTTGATCAGTTCGGACAGAACGATCTGATCGTCGATGTCGATCTTATAGGCGTCGACGGTCAGGTCGAACCGGCCCAGTCGCACCACCGCGCCGACCGAATAGTTGGTCGAGGTCTCAGCCTTCAGCGGACGCGCGCCAAGGGCCGCTGCGACCGCGCTGGTGGCCGGGAAGGTGCCGGTTTCGACCACGGCGCCGTTCTGGATCACCGAGGCGGTGGAGGTGAAATACGACTGCTGCAACGACGGTGCGCGGAAGGCGGTCGAGACCGAACCGCGCAAGGCGAAGCTGGGGGTGAAGTCATAGCGGGCCGATAGCTTGCCCGTCTGGGTGTCGCCGAAATCGGAATAGTCCTCGAACCGAACGGCGCCCTCGACGCGCAGCTTGTCGGTCATTGGAATTTCGACGTCGGCGTAGGCGGCGAAGTTGTCGCGATCAACATCGACGGCGTTCGAGGGCTGGAAGCCGACAAAGCCCTGGGCGCCGCCGGTCAGGGCGGTGTTGCCGCCCAACGGCCCGCGGTTGTAGCTCTCGGGCTGACCGGCCTCGATCTTGTAGTTTTCCCAGCGCTGCTCCAGGCCCCAGGCGAAGTTCAGCGGGCCGCCGGACAGACCGACCTCGAACTCACGGCTGAAGTCGGCGCCCAGCACCAGCTGGTCGTAGATCAGGCTGCCGGAATCGAAGCTAGTCGGCGAAGTCGCGCCGTAGGTGGAGTTCAGCGAATCCTCGGTGCGGAAGTCCAAGGCGTTGCGGCCATAGGTCAGGCTGATGTCTGTGTTCCAGCCCGCCAGTTCGCCGCGCAGGCCGCCGGCCAGCGAGGCGTCTTTCGAATTGATGGCGACCTTCGGCAGGAAGCCGTTCGGGTAGATCGAGGCGACATTGTTGACGTTGTCGGACAGGCGAGGGAAGGCGGCGCCTTCGCTGTCGCGGTCCTGATAGCCGGCCCAGCCATAGGCCTCCCAACCATTGCCCAAACCCTTGCCGGCGTTGGCGAAGACGGTCCATTGCTCAACGTCCGGGTCGCCGAAGCGGGCGGTGATCGCGCCGTTCGCCGCCGTGCGGGGGTCATAGTCCGAGCGATTGGTCGATTCGCGGTTCAGATACTCCGCCGACAGGGTGAGAAAGCCGTCGTCGCCTAGCGAGAACCCTTGCCAGGCCGAGGCCGTGACGGTGCCGCCGTCGTTTTCGTCGCGTTCGCCGCGCGCGGTCTTCACCGTGGTGAAATACTGGCCGTAGGTCACGCTGGCGCCGCCGCCGCTGGAAGCCTCCTTCAGGCGCAGGTTCACCACGCCGGCGATGGCGTCCGAGCCATACTGGGCCGAGGCGCCGTCGCGCAGCACCTCGACCCGGTCTAGAGCGCCGGTCGGAATGGTGTTCAGATCGACGGCGGCCGACCCGCGCCCCACTACGCCGTTGACGTTGACCAGGGCCGAGGCGTGGCGACGCGTGCCGTTGACCAGCACCAGCGTCTGATCCGGCGACAGGCCGCGCAAGGTGATCGGGCGGATCGAGTCCGAACCATCGTTGGCCGACGGCCGCTGGAAGGTCAGCGACGGCACGGCCTGGGCCAGGGCGGTGGCGAACTCGGTCGTGCCGCGCGTCTGCAACGCCTCGGACGTCACGACATCGACGGGCGCCAGGGTGTCGAGGCGCGACCGGTTCTGGACCCGCGTGCCGGTCACGACGATGTCGTCCACCTGCGCCGCCTCATCGGCGACGGGTTCGGCGTTTTGAGCAAAGGCCGGGGCGGCGCTCAGCACGGCGAAGGTCGAGACGGTGGCGAGCAGGGCCGGTGCGGCGGCCCGACGAGAAAGAGAGCGCATTGAGAGATTTCCTAAAGTTTGTTTTTTGGCGCGAGCGCGCATCGCCGCCGCTAACCGCGACGGGCTTTTTATGATCGGCTTGGGATTGGGTATGGCGTGCGGTCTCAGCCGCAACATCGCGCGATGGCGAGCGGCGTAGCCGTAAAACGGGGGGTGATCTTCATGGCCTCTCCAACCGCAAGGTCGGGGAGATCCCGGCGGTCATGGCCATATCAGGGCGAAGGTGCGGCGGGTCAATCGACGCAGGCGGCCATGTTTTGTTGCGGCAGTCAGTAGGAAATCTATTGCCACGCAAAATGGGGCGCTCCGAAGAACGCCCCATTCGAGTGGGATATCAGTTGGCTTAAAAGTTGTAGCTCAGACGGCCGTAGAAGAAGCGGCCGTTGAAGCCGTAAGGCGAGTAGCTCGGGTAGCCCACCGAACCGGTCGCGCCGTTGATGTTGGTCGGCGTGGCGGTTGGATATTCGTCGGTCAGGTTGTTCACGCCGACAGCGAGCGAGACGCCGAACGGCAGAGTGTAGCGGCCCTCCAGATCCACCAGCAGCGCGTCGCCCGTTTCGTAGTCCAGGGTGGCGTTGTTGTTGGCGACCAGAACGCTGTCGTAGCTGGTGCCCTTTAAGGTCGCACCGAAGTCGCCCAGCGACCAGTCCACGCTGGCGACGATCTTCTGTTCCGGCGTGCCTTGCTCAAACGACAGTTTGGAAGAGCGGTCGAAGAGGAAGGCGTCGGACGGGGCAATGGCGAGGTTGCTGGGAACCGCCGGCGTCTTGGTGACTTCGGTGGAGTTGAAGTTGCCCGCCAGTGTGAAATCGAACCGCCCGAAATCCTGCTGCGTCCGATAGCGCGCCACGACATCGACGCCGCTGGTCGAGGTGTCCACACCGTTCAGGAAGAACCGCGCGCCGGTGACGCCGAACGGAGCGAGCAGAGCCTGAATGGCAGCCGTGGATTGCGCCGTCTGGCTGGGCCGCGACACGCCGAGCGTCTCGGAATAGATGATCCGGTCAGCGACATCGATGCGGTAGGTGTCCACCGTCAGCTCAAAGCCCTCATGTCGGAAGACCGCGCCAAGCGAGTAGTTGGTCGAGGTCTCGGGCTCCAGCGGCTTTGAACCCAGGGCGATCGCGATGGGATCGTCGACCCGATACGAGCCGTTCTGCTGCAGCACCACGCCGCCCGCTGTGGCGACAAGGTTGGTGGCGATGTAGCTGAAGTACTGTTGCTGAAGGGCTGGCGATTTGAAGCCAGTCGATATGGCGCCACGCAGGGCGAAGGCCTCGGTGAAGTCGTAGCGTCCCGAAATCTTGCCCGTGAACTGATCGCCGAAATCGGAATAGTCCTCGTAGCGCCCGGCCAGACCGACGCTGAACTGCTCGGAGAATTTGCCCTCCAGGTCGATGTAGGCGCTGACGTTGTTGCGATCGACATCGACCGCATTGGATGGCGCAAAGCCAGGGAAGCCCTGCGATCCGGCGCCGCCGGCCGTGACAGGGCCCTTGTTGTAGGATGTCGGCTCGCCTGCAGTGACGTTGAAGTCCTCGCGTCGGTATTCGACTCCGAAGGCGACGTTGAGCGGTTCATACAGGTTCGCTTCGATCTGTTTCACCGCATCCACGCCGATGGTCAGTTGACCGTAGCTGAGGCCGCCGGCGTCGAACTGGGTCTGAGACGCGGCGCCATAGGAGGCGTTCAGGGAGTTCAGGACGCGATAGTCCAACTCGTTTCGGCCGTACCCGACCGAGATATCCCAGTCGAAGCCGGCGGCGGGGCCTTTCAGGCCGCCGTATATATTGTAGTCGTCGATGTCGGCGGCGATGATTGGCAGGAAGCCATTGGGATAGATGGCGGTGACGTTGTTTGAGTTGTTGAAGGCGCGGGCGGTCGCCGCAGCCTCGGACTTGCGCTTCTGATAGCCGCCGAAGGCATAGGCTTCCCATTCGCCGCCAAGCGGTTTGCCGGCGTTGAAATAGCCGGTGTAGGCTTCGGTATAAGGATCGCCGAAGCGACCGATGACGGTGGTCGCACTGCCTCCGTTAACGGCGGTGGTCGCCGCGTAGTCGGAGCGATTGGTGGGCTGGCGTTTCTGGACTTCGCCCGAAAGGGTCAGGAAGCCGTCGCCAAACAGGGGCAGGCCGATCCAGCCGGCGAGCGAGGTCTGTTCGCCGTCGCGGCGGCTGTGTTCGCCGCGCGCGGTCGTGAAGTCGGTGTCGTAGATGCCGTAGTTGGCGGTGATGCCGCCGCCGCTCGAGGCCTGGCGCAGACGCAGATTGATGACGCCGGCGATGGCGTCGGCGCCGTATTGGGCCGAGGCGCCGT
Source organism: Brevundimonas sp. 374 (assembly GCF_900102995.1). Classification (NCBI taxonomy): domain Bacteria; kingdom Pseudomonadati; phylum Pseudomonadota; class Alphaproteobacteria; order Caulobacterales; family Caulobacteraceae; genus Brevundimonas; species Brevundimonas sp. 374. Next base: position 215,952 of record NZ_FNKT01000001.1, read on the forward strand.
CGCGCAGAACCTCGACCGATCCCAAGCTGATCGACGGGATGGTGTTCAGGTCGAAGGCGGTCGAGCCACGACCCAGCGCGCCGTTGACATTGACCAGGGCGCCGACGTGGCCGCGCTGGCCGTTCAGCAGCACCAGGGTCTGGTCGGGCGCCAGGCCGCGCAGGGTCGCCGGGCGGACGTGATCCGAGCCGTCGGAAATGGCGGGACGAGGGAAGTTGATGGAGGGGGCGGTGGCGGCGAGGGCGGCGGCCAATTCTGTGCCGGTGCCCTGTTTCGCCAGAGTTTCGCCGGTGATGACATCGACGGGCGCGACGCTGTCGAGCCGGCTGCGCCCAACGGTGCGCGTGCCGGTGACGACGATCTCATCGACATCGGTGGCTTCGCTTGGCGGAGGAGTGGTCTGGGCGAACGCCGATGAGGCGATGAAGAGCGCGCTGGTGGAGGCAAAGGCCAACAGGGCCTGACGACCGTATCCGATTTTCATTGATAGTCCCCGACGATGCACGACAGCCCTCTGTGTCGGCGCTCGGCAGGCCGTCATGCCGTCGCCCTCGGTCGGCGCCTCTAAAAGCGCAATAATCTTGCGCATATAATCGAAACGCAGGCCTCAGTTGCAGGCTGTGACCGCAATGTGACGACGTCAAGCAAGCTTAATGTCTAGATGTCCATTTGAGAGATCAATGATCTGGGTTTGTTGTAATCTTGTCATAGGTCAAGGTGACGATCGGCCGTGCGGTTGGCGACCGTCTGCCGCGCAGCAAAAAGGGCGCGTCCCTTGCGAGACGCGCCCTTGATGTCGTTTGGGATCCGGTCGGATCAGGCTTCGTCGCCGAAGCCTTCCTGTTGACCGGCGCCGCCTTCGATCAGTTCCTGGGCCGATTGCTCGGCGGCCTGGCGCTCATCATCGAACTGGCTGCGGATCACGTCCTCGCCCTTGGCTTGGCGCTCGGCCTCGTCCATCGAACGGGCGATGTTGATCTTGACCGTGGCGCGGACCTCGGCGTGCAGGCGAACCGGCACTTCGTGGACGCCCAGGCTCTTGATCGCCGTGTTCAGGACGACCTGCGAGCGCTCGACCTTGCCGCCTTCGGCCTGGATGGCCTCGGCGACGTCGCGACCGGCGACCGAACCGTACAGGTGACCGGTTTCACCGGCCTGACGGATCATGACGTAGGTCTGGCCGTCGATCTTGTCGGCGACCTTCTGTGCGTCGGCCTTGTTCTTCTCGTTGCGCTGCTCGATGGCGGCGCGGTCGAGTTCGAACGCCTTCAGGTTGGCGGCGGTGGCCCGGCGGGCCTTGTCGCGCGGCAGAAGGAAGTTACGGGCGAAGCCGTCCTTGACGGACACGACGTCGCCGATGGCGCCGAGATTCTCGACGCGTTCAAGCAGAACGACCTTCATCTCACTTCACCACGTAAGGCAGGAGGGCCAGATAGCGAGCGCGCTTGATGGCCTTGGCCAGTTCACGCTGCTTCTTCTGGGAGACGGCGGTGATGCGCGAAGGCACGATCTTGCCGCGTTCGGAGACGTAACGCTGCAGCAGCTTGACGTCCTTGTAGTCGATCTTCGGCGCATTGGCGCCCGAGAACGGGCAGACCTTGCGGCGACGATAGAAGGGGCGGCGGCCGGCGGCGCCGGAGCCCGCCGGTGCGCCCGGGGTCGGGGCGGTGGTATCGGTCATGTTCCGGGTTCCTTATTCGGCGTCGGCGGCGGCGTCGTCGCGCGGAGTGCGCTCGCGCTCACGCTCGCGTTCACGCTCGCGGCGGGCCAGCAGCGGCGACAGTTCCAGGTCGAGTTCCTCGACGCGGACGGTCAGCCAGCGCAGCACGTCTTCGTTGATCGACAGCTGACGCTCGACTTCGGCCATGGCGGCCGGAGGGGCGTCGACGGCCAGCAGCGAATAGTGAGCCTTGCGGTTCTTCTTCACGCGGTAGGTCAGGTTGCGCAGACCCCAGTATTCGATCTTGGCGACCGAGCCGCCACCGGCGACGATCAGATCCTTGATGGTGTCATTCAGCGCTTCGGCCTGTTGCGCCGAGATATCCTGGCGCGTCATGACCGTGTGCTCGTAAAGAGCCATGCGGTAGTCTCCCTTGTGGGCGTCGGCGCGGAAACGACCGGGTAAGTCGGTCTCCACGATGGCTCCTGGCGCGGCGGCCGGACCGAACGTCCAACCCTTTGGTGCTCCGCGACAGGACCGAAGCCCTGGAAAGGCGGGGCCTATAGGCGAAAAGGGGCGAGGAAGCAAGGATGGCGGCAGACGCTTGTGGCGCCCCTCGACCCCGCCTAAACCAGCCCCATGCCGAAGCTGACGTCCGCGGTCGATCCGCAAAGCCAAAAATACAAGTCCCTGCACGCGCACAACAGCGCCCTGGTCGCCGAGTTGCGCAACCATGTGGCCAAGGCCGCGCGCGGCGGGTCTGACAAGTCCCGCGAGCGTCACGTCGCTCGCGGCAAGCTGTTGCCGCGCGACCGCGTCGAGCGCCTGCTGGATCCCGGCTCGCCCTTCCTAGAGATCGGGCAACTGGCTGCGCACGACATGTATGACGGCGAGGCCCCGGCGGCGGGCGTCATCGCCGGCATCGGTCGGGTCTCGGGCCGCGAGGTCATGATCGTCTGCAACGACCCGACGGTGAAGGGCGGCGCCTATTTCCCCATGACGGTGAAGAAGCACCTGCGCGCCCAGGAAGTCGCCGAGCAGAACCGCCTGCCGTGCGTCTATCTGGTGGATTCCGGCGGAGCCAATCTGCCGCACCAGGCCGAGGTGTTTCCCGACCGCGACCATTTCGGCCGCATCTTCTTCAACCAGGCCCGGATGAGCGCCAAGGGCATCGCCCAGATCGCCTGCGTCATGGGCCTGTCCACCGCCGGAGGGGCCTATGTGCCGGCCATGTCGGACGAGACGATCATCGTCAGGAACCAGGGCGCCATCTTCCTGGCCGGGCCGCCGTTGGTGAAGGCGGCGACAGGCGAGGTCATCTCGGCGGAGGAGCTGGGCGGGGCGGAGACCCACGGCCGTCGCTCGGGCGTGGTCGATCATGTGGCCGAGAACGATGAGCATGCGCTGGAGATCGTGCGCTCCATCGTCGCCAATCTGAACACGACCAAGGCCGTCGAGATGGATGTGCGCGAACCGCGCGCGCCGGCCTTCGACGCGGAGGAGCTGTACGGCCTGATCCCCGACGACGTGCGCGCCCCCTATGATGTGCGCGAGGTCATCGCCCGGCTGGTGGACGGGTCGGAGTTCGACGAGTTCAAGAGCCTGTATGGCTCGACCCTGGTGTGCGGGTTCGCGCGCATCTGGGGTTATCCGGTCGCCATCCTGGCCAACAACGGCGTCATCTTTTCCGAGAGCGCCCAGAAGGGCGCGCACTTCATCGAACTGGCCTGCAAGCGCAAGATTCCGCTGCTGTTCCTGCAGAACATCTCGGGCTTCATGGTCGGCGGCAAATACGAAGCGGGCGGCATCGCCAAGGACGGCGCCAAGCTGGTGACGGCCGTGGCCTCGGCCGAGGTGCCCAAGTTCACCGTCCTGATCGGCGGCAGTTTCGGCGCGGGGAACTATGGCATGTGCGGCCGGGCCTATTCGCCGCGCTTCCTATTCACCTGGCCTAACAGCCGGATCGGGGTCATGGGCGGCGAGCAGGCCGCCAGCGTGCTGGCCACCGTGCACCGCGACGCCGAGACCTGGAGCGCGGACGACGCCGAGGCCTTCAAGGCGCCGATCCGTCAGAAGTACGAGGACGAAGGCAATCCCTATTACGCCACCGCCCGCCTGTGGGACGACGGCGTCATCGATCCGGCGCAGACGCGCGATGTGCTGGGCCTGGCCATCAGCGCCAGCCTGAACGCCCCGATCCCGGAGACGACGTTCGGCCTGTTCCGAATGTAACCTATTGGTCCGCGCCTCGTTGTGAGCGGACACGCAGTTTGGAGACACTCATGGCCGATCAACCGACCGAAGCTGACCTCAACGCCCTGGACGTCACCGACGCCGAGGCGGCCGAGATCAACAGCATCGCCCAGCCGCTGGTGCCCGATGCGGCGCCCGACGCGGACGACGATCTGGTGCAGATCGATTCGACCACCGACGGCGTCGTCTTCGTCACCATCAACCGTCCGGCCAAGAAGAACGCCTTCGACGCCGCGACTATCGCAGCCTTACATGAGGCGTTCGAGACGCTGCACGGCGCGGACCGGGTGCGGGCCGTCTTCATTCGGGGGGCGGGCGGCACCTTCAGCGCCGGGGCCGATCTGAACTGGATGCGCGACGCCGCCGGCTGGTCCGAGAGCGACAACCGCGACGATGCCATGGGCCTGGCGAAAATGCTGAAGGCCCTGCACGACATTCCCGCCCTGACGGTGGCGGTGGTCGAAGGCAACGCCATGGGCGGCGGAGCGGGCATCGTCGCCGCCTGCGACATGGCCGTGGCGGTCGAGGGGGCGCGTTTCGCCTTCTCCGAAGTCAAGCTGGGCCTGATCCCGGCGACCATCGCGCCCTATGTGATCGAGGCTGTCGGCGCGCGCCGCGCCCGCCAGTTGTTCCTGACCGCCAACGCCTTCGACGCCGACTACGCCGCCCATGCCGGCCTGATCGACCTCGTGCTGCCCGAAGGATCGGTGGACGAGTTCATCTCGATGCTGAGCGACAGCCTGACCAACAATGCGCCGGGCGCGATGGGCGAGGCCAAGCGTTTGGTCAACGACATCGCGCACCACAAGATCGACAACGGTCTGATGGACGAAACCGCCAAACGCATCGCCCGCGCCCGCGTGTCGGACGAAGGCCGCGAGGGCGTCGCCGCCTTCCTGGAAAAGCGCAAGGCCAGCTGGACGGTCTGATTGCGCTGATCGGCCGCCGGAAACGGCGGCCGATTTCACGCGTAGTTGAAGCTGATTGAAATCCGGTCGGCCTTGGCCAGGTTGGTCGGCACCTCGTGCCGCAGCCAGCTTTCCCACATCAGCACTGTGCCTGCCTGAGGCTGCAGATAGACGAACGGCCGCTCGGCCTCGCTCGCCTCATCCGTCACCGACGGTCGGGCCATCATGAAGGGCAGGCGGGGATCTTCCAGCTTTAGCGATGAGGCGCCGTCTGGCACGTCGATATAGACGGTGCCCGACAGGAAAGCGTGCGGGTGGATGTGACCCGTATGGCCCCCGCCGGGCTTCAAGATGTTGACCCACAGATTGTCGAGGCGGGGTTTGCGGGCCAGGTCGAAGTTCAGCGCCTTAGCATAGGCGACGGCATGGCGATCCAGATGGCGCTTCAGCTCCGCGAACTCGGGGAACCGCTGGGGCAGGTCGTTCAGCGATCCGTAGGAGGTGTAGCCGCGATAGGCGTGGGCCTTGCACCACCGGCGGCCGGCCTCGTCCTCCTCGGCCATCATCCGGATGACGTCGATCAGCTGTGCGTTGAAGTCAGACCAGCCACGCCCTTCGGCGAGGGAGGCTTCATAGACTTGGGTGACGAAGAGGGCGCGCAGGGACATCGGAGGGGCTTAACGCCTGCCGCGTCGCGTGAGAAGGGTCGTGCTCTGCCTCTCGCCTGATGCGCACGATCCGGCTAAGACCGCTTCATGTTCAAGTCCGTCCTTGTCGCCAATCGCGGCGAAATCGCCTGCCGTGTCTTCCGCACCGCCAAGCGGATGGGGATTCGCACCATCGCCGTCTATTCCGAGGCGGACGCCAACGCCCTGCATGTGCGCGAGGCCGACGAGGCGGTGCTGATCGGACCGGCGGCGGCGCGCGAATCCTATCTGGACGGCGCCAAGGTGCTGGCGGCGGCCAAGGCGACGGGGGCCGAGGCGATCCACCCCGGATATGGCTTCCTGAGCGAGAACGCCGACTTCGCCGAGGCCGTCGTGGCGGCGGGCCTGATCTGGATCGGGCCGGACCCGTCCTCGATTCGCGCCATGGGTCTGAAGGACGCGGCCAAGGAGCTGATGATCCAGGCCGGGGTGCCGGTGACGCCAGGCTATCAGGGCGCCGATCAGTCGGAGGAAACCCTGACGGCCGAGGCGGCGCGGATCGGCTATCCGGTGCTGATCAAGGCGGTCGCGGGCGGCGGCGGCAAGGGGATGAAACGGGTCGATGATCCGGCCGATTTTGCCGCCGGTTTGGCCAGCGCCAAGCGCGAGGGGGCTGCGGCCTTCGGCGACGATCGGGTGCTGATCGAACGCTACATCACCCGGCCACGCCACATCGAGGTGCAGGTGTTCGGCGACAAGCACGGCGAGGTCGTGCACCTTTATGAGCGCGACTGTTCGCTGCAACGCCGCCATCAGAAGGTGATCGAAGAGGCCCCGGCGCCGGGCATGAGCGATGACGTGCGCGCGGCCGTGACCGGGGCTGCGATCAAGGCGGCCCGGGCGGTCAACTACGTTGGGGCTGGGACCATCGAGTTCATCGCCGACGCCTCGGACGGGCTGAAGGCGGACGGCGTCTGGTTCATGGAGATGAACACCCGGCTGCAGGTCGAGCATCCCGTGACCGAGAGCGTGACGGGCGTCGATCTGGTCGAATGGCAGTTCCGCGTTGCCGCGGGCGAGCCGATCCCGTTGAAGCAGACCGAGATCCAGCTGAACGGCTGGGCCATGGAGGCGCGGCTGTATGCCGAGGATCCGGCCAACGGCTTCCTGCCCTCCATCGGCAAGCTGGAGCATTTCGTCATGCCGGACAGCATCCGCGTCGACACCGGCGTGGAGCAAGGCGGCGAGGTCAGCCAGTTCTATGACCCGATGATCGCCAAGCTGATCGTCCATGAGGACACGCGCGAGGCGGCGGCGGCGCGTCTGGCCGAGGCGGCCGGCGAGGTCGAGGTCTGGCCGGTCAAGGCCAACGCCGGCTTCCTGAAACGCTGCCTGGAGCATCCGCGCTTCGTCGCGGGCGACGTGGACACGGGCTTCATCGCGGCGGAGGAGGCGGCGTTGCAGCCGCAGCCGTCCGACGAAGCGACGCTTGCGGCCCTGACCCTGATTGCGGAAGCGGCGGCGGATGCGGTCGAGGCGCGTTCGGACCGGTTCAGCCCTTGGGGCGGCCAGCCGGGTCTGTCCTATGGCGTGCGCCTGAATGCGCCGGCGCAGACAACCGTCTGGGCCCATATCGACGGTCAGGGCGTGTCCGCTGCGGTGACGCCGGTCGAAACGGGCTGGCGCGGTTCGCAGGGCGAACTGGCCCACGTCGGGTTCGATCAGGTCCAGGCCGGGGATCGCCTGTTCGGCTATCAGGCCGTCGACGACGGTTTCGTCCTGTTCGTCGATGGCGAGGCGCGTCGCGTCACCCCCTATCGCGCCGCCGTGGGGTCAGGCGCGGGCGCGGTGTCGGACGGTTCCCTGCGCGCGCCCATGCCGGGCAAGATCGTGGCTACGCCGGTCAAGGCCGGCGATGCGGTGACGAAGGGCCAGCCGGTCGTGGTATTGGAAGCCATGAAGATGGAACACGCCCTGACCGCGCCGTTCGACGGCGTGGTGGAAAGCGTCGCGTCTCTTGGCGACCAGGTCGTCGAGGCGGCCGTGCTGGCGGTGGTGAAGGCGGACTAAAGCCCCACGCCGCCGATCGGGCGCGTCACGACCGTGTCGCCCCATAGCGCGATCAAGCCGAGCGCCGGACGCATCACTCTGGATTCGCGGATCGTGTTGAACCAAGCATCGTGCGAGGCCTTGCTCATCCAGACCTCTGTGACGAGCAGGGCGTCGGCGTCATTCACATCGTGCGCCACGACGTAGCTGTGGCAGCCCGGTCGCTTCACATTGGGATCCAGCAGGCAGAGGCCCAGTTCGTCGCGGCGGCCGGGATGGGCCGTCAGGCGGGTAATCAATCCGTACATACTGGTCCTAAAGGCGCTGGGCGAACTGAGCGGCGCGAGCCGATGGTTAGCCCTCTAAGATTAAGAATCTGGCCAATGCGTTTAAGGGGCACTACGTGGTCGCCATGCCGCTTCACATGATCAAGCTGGGCGTCGGGGTGCCGGACGTCGAATGGCTGGAAACCCGCGCCGCCAAGGGCGGGCCGCTGGTGGTTCATACGCGAATGACACCGAAACGGGCGACCGAGATCGAGGACGGCGGCTCGCTTTACTGGGTGGTGAAGGGAACGATCGTCTGTCGACAGCCGGTGCTGGACATCACAACCTTGGGCGAGGGCAAGCAGAGCCGATGCGAGATCACGCTCGAACCCAAAGTCATTCGCACCGCGCCCATGGCCCGGCGACCCTTCCAGGGTTGGCGATATTTCGAGCCAAAAGATGCGCCGGTCGATCTGACCGACCTCGACGCTGGCGAGGCTCCGGAAGAACTGGTGCGTCAGCTGCGCGAACTGGGCGCCTGGTAGGCCAAGCCCTCAACGTTTTTGGGAGTTGACCCCGGCGAGTCGGCGTGGCCTGTGCCGCGTCCGATGATCGCGCTCAGCCCCCAGACCCGTACCGCCTTCCGCGACCTGCTGAACCTGGCATGGCCGGTGATCCTGGCGCGCATCGGCATTATGACCATGGGGCTGACCGACGCCATCGTGGTGGGCAACTATTCCAGCCAGGAACTGGCGTTCCATTCTCTGGCCTGGGCGCCGACGTCGATCGTGGTGACGACGGCGGTGGGCCTGATGCTGGGCGTGCAGGTGATGACGGCGCGGATGCTGGGCGAGGGGCGTCGGCACGCGGTCGGCTCGGTGCTGCGTCGCGGCCTGACCTATTCGTTGCAGATCGGCGTCGTGTCGATGATCGCCCTGATCGCCATTGGCCCGTGGGGACTGGGCAAGCTGGGGCTGGAGGACGGTCTGGCGGAGGGCGCGGGGCCTGCCCTGGTCGTGTTCGCCCTGTCCATGCCCTTCTATCTGATCTCGGTGACAGGCCAGTTCTTCCTGGAGGCTCTGGGCCGGCCCAAGCCCGGCATGGTGGCCATGTGGGTGGCGAACGGGGTCAATCTGGCGCTGAACATCGTACTGGTCCCGGACCTCCTCGGCTTCGGCTTCGACGGCGCCTTCGCCTCGGCCTGGGCGACGTTCGGGGCGCGGGCGGCGCTGGCGATCTTCCTGGTGATCTACATCCTGCGTCTGCCCGAGGCGCGGGCGCTGGGCATCTTCGACAAGCCCGAGCGCGATCCCAAGGCCGCGCGCGAGCAGGTCAAGGTCGGCCTGGGCGCCGGGGCCTCCTATTTCATCGAGGTTGGGGCCTTTTCGGGCTTCACCTTCTTCGCCGGTCAGATCGGCACGGCCGAGACGGCGGCCTGGGCGGTGGTTCTGAACGTCTCGGCGATCGTCTTCATGCTGCCGATGGGGCTGTCGTCGGCGACGGCGGTGCTGGTGGGCCGCAGCTATGGCGCTGGCGACGGGCGAGGGGTGATGCGCGCCGGGCTGGTGGGGCTGGGCGTCGTGACGGCCCTGACATTGGTTGTCGCCCTGCTAGTCTGGCCCAGCGCCCATCTGATCGTCGGCGCCTATAATCGCGATCCGACCCTGCTGGCCATCGCCGCGCCGGCCCTGGTGCTGGCGACCCTGTTCTTCGTCGCGGACGGTATTCAGGTCGTGGCGGCCCAGGCCAACCGCGCGGCGGGCGACGTCTGGTGGCCCACCATCATGCATTTCGCGGCCTACGGCGCGGTGATGATGCCGCTGGGCTGGGTGCTGGCGCATCAGATGGGCGTCAACGGCCTCGTTTGGGCCGTGGTGATTGCCAGCCTGGCGTCCTCGACCCTGCTGACCGGGCGTTTCATCCGTATTGCGCGCCGTCTGCCGCAAGGCGTTTGAGGAAACCGCGCCGCCGCTCTATATCCCTGCGCTTCCCCGAACACCTGGACGATCATGGCTCGCATCCTCATCACCTCGGCGCTGCCCTACATCAACGGCATCAAGCACCTGGGGAATCTGGCGGGCTCGATGTTGCCGGCCGACGTCTGGGCGCGGTTCAAGCGGGCCCAGGGGCATGAGGTGCTCTATATCTGCGCCACGGACGAGCATGGCACCCCGGCCGAGCTGGCCGCCGCCGCCGCCGGACAGGACGTGCGTACCTATTGCGACGAGCAGCACGAGATCCAAAAGGCAGCCGGCCAGGCGTTCGGCCTGAGTTATGACTGGTTCGGCCGCTCGTCGAACCCGCAGAACCATCGCCTGACCCAGCATTTCGCCGAGGCGCTGGAGAAGAACGGCCTGATCGAGGAGCGTGTGGATCGGATGATCTATTCGATCGACGACGCCCGCTTCCTGCCCGACCGCTATGTCGAGGGGACGTGTCCGCACTGCGGCCATGTCGGCGCGCGCGGCGACCAGTGCGACAATTGCGGACGCCTGCTGGACCCGACCGACCTGATCGATCCCTATTCGTCGGTGTCGGGCTCCAAGAATCTGGAGGTGCGCGATACGCGTCACCTCTATCTGCTTCAGACCAAGATCGAGCCGGAAATCCGCGCCTGGGTCGACGGCAAGACGGGCTGGCAACAACTGGCCAAGTCCATCGCCTACAAACATCTGGACGAGGGGCTGATCGACCGGGGCATCACCCGCGACCTGGCCTGGGGCGTGCCGGTGACCAAGGACGGCTTCCCGCGTCCCGGAATGGAGGACAAGGTCTTCTACGTCTGGTTCGACGCCCCCATCGAATACATCGCCGCGACCGAGGAATGGGCCGAGGCGACGGGCGATTCGTGGCGTGACTGGTGGCGTCTGGACGAGGGCGCTGAAGACGTTCGCTATGTCCAGTTCATGGGCAAGGACAACGTCGCCTTCCACACCGTCAGCTTCCCCGCGACCATCATCGGCTCGGGCGAACCGTGGAAGACGGTGGATCAGCTGAAGGCCTTCAACTGGCTGAACTGGTATGGGGGCAAGTTCTCCACCAGCCAGAAGCGCGGCGTCTTCATGGATCAGGCGCTGGAGCTTCTGCCGGCCGATTACTGGCGCTGGCGCCTGACGGCCTACGGGCCGGAGCACGCGGATTCGGCCTTCACCTGGGAGGACTTCCAGGCTTCGACCAACAAGGATCTGGCCGATGTGCTGGGGAACTTCGTCAACCGCATCGTCAAGTTCGCCGAGTCGAAGTTCGACGGCTTGGTGCCCGAGGGCGGCGAACCCGGTCCGGTGGAGATCCAGCTGGAGGCCGACATCAAGGCCGCCGTCGCCGAGGCGACCGAACAGCTGGAGGCGATGGAGTTCAGAAAGGCCGCTGTCGCCATTCGCGCCGCCTGGGTGCTGGGCAACGAGTATCTGCAGGTCGCGGCGCCCTGGACGGCGCTGAAGACCGATCGCGACCGCGCGGCGGTGGGGGTGCGCACGGGTCTGAACCTGGTGGCCCTGTTCGCGCGTCTGGCCGCGCCGATCCTGCCCTTCACCGCGCCCAAGATCGCGGCGTCGGTTGGGGTGGAGGACCTGAGCTGGCCCGGCGCCGACGAGGATCTGCTGAACCGTCTGCCTGTGGGCGGCAAGGTCGAAGCTCAGGGCGTATTGTTCGCCAAGATCGAGGATGCCCAGGTCGCGGAATGGTCCGAACGCTTCGGCGGCGCGGACGCCTGATCCGAACGGGATAAGCGATGACGCCGACCCTGACGCCCCTGACTGACCAAGCGCGCGCCGCCATTCGTGAGCGGTTGGCGCGCACGGGGCGGGCGCAGATTGATGGCGTCCTGGCCCCCACGGACGCGCAGGCGCTCTACGGCGCGGCGATGCGCGCCGACTACAATGTCGTGACGCGACGCGGGACCGGCCATGTCGATCTGCCCGCCGCCTGGCTGGCCTCTCTGACGCCGGATCAGAAACAGGCGCTGGGTCAGGCGGTGCAGGCCTCGGCCCAGACCGACTTCCAATATCTGTACGACAATCACCCGATCTACGATCTGGTCCGGGCGGGGCAGGCGGCGCCGGTGTGGGCCGATATGTTGGCCTTTCTGAACGGCGAGGCCTTCCTGGGCTTGATGCGGGACGTGACAGGCGAGTCGCGGCTCGCCTTGGCCGATGCGCAACTGACCCGTTATCGCGCCGGCCATTTTCTGACCGAGCATGACGATCACGCCGAGGGCAAGAATCGCTTCTTCGCCTATGTGCTGAATCTGACGCCGGTCTGGCGGATCGAGTGGGGCGGCCTTCTGGCTTTCCATGGCGCCGACGGCAATGTGGCGGAGGCCTTTACGCCGCGCTTCAACACCCTGAACCTGCTGAAGGTGCCGACGCCCCATTCGGTGACGCAGGTCGCCCTGTCGGCGGCGGCGGACCGGATTTCGGTCACCGGCTGGCTGCGCGGTCGCTGATCAGTCCTGCTCGGCGAACACGACCGGAAGCCCCGCCGCATTCCAGGCCTGGATGCCGCCGGTCAGATTGAACAGCGGCTGGCCGTCGGGGCCGGTCGGGCCGACGAAGGCGCAGACCTGGTGGCTGCGGCCGCCCTTCAGGCATTGGACGATGATTTTCTTGTCGGCCGGAAGGTCCAGCGCCTCCCAGGCGGCGGGCATCTGGCTAAGCGGGGCCAGGATCGCGCCGTTGATGCGGGCGGCGGCGAACTCGTCCGGCTCGCGCACATCGATCAGCACCGCTTCGCCGGCCTGCAGCCAGGCGGCGGCTTCTTCGACGGTGACCGTGGCGACGGTCATGGCGCGACCGTCGGTTCGGCTGGCGCCGGCGTCGGGCTGTCCTCGGTGCGCTTCTGACCCAGGTGTTTGGCCGCTTCCTCGGGACCGATCTCAAGGAAGGCGGGGGCCGAGGCGTTGAACTCGTCCATATGGCCGGTGCGGACCACCACCTGACGGGCGCCGTCCCAGATCATATGCAGGGCGACATACAGGACGACGACCAGACCGATGTAGCCGATCCAGCTGAAGCGGTGCAGCAGCTTGGCGATATAGGTGGCGGCGACACCCATTAGGGCGATCGACAGCACCAGGCCGAAGACCATGATCCAGGGGTGTTCGTGCGCAGCGCCGGCGACGGCCAGCACATTGTCCAGCGACATGGTGATGTCGGCGACCATGATCTGAATCAAGGCGGCGCCGAAGCTCTTGCGCTTGATGCCCAGTTCCTCGGGCGACGGACCAGAGCCGTGCTCGATGCTCATGGCCAGTTCGAGTTCCTTCTCGGCTTCGGCCTGGTCGTGCGTCGCTTGCTCGCGCAGTTCGCGCCACATCTTCCAGCACACCCACAGCAGCAACAGGCCGCCGGCCAGCAGCAGGCCGACCAGGGCCAGAAGCTGCACGGTGATCAGCGCAAAGCCGATTCGCATGACGACGGCAGCGGCCAGGCCGATCAGAATGGCCTTCTTGCGCTGGTCCTGGGGCAGGGCGGCGGCGGCCAGGCCCACGGCGACGGCGTTGTCGCCGGCCAGGACCAGATCCATCAGCAGGACCTGACCCAGGGCCGTGGCCTGGCTGGCGAGTTCGGGAGACGAGAGGAATTCCATTTCCGCTCCTTAGCCTCGGTGCGGCGTTCTGTCAGCCGCGTTGCGCGCGCGCCGCTTCATAAAGCGCGACCGCCGCCGCGTTGGACACGTTCAGACTTTCAAATCCGCCCGGCATGGGGATCTTGGCCAGGACGTCGCAATGTTCGGCGACCAGACGACGAATGCCGTCGCCTTCGGACCCCATGACCAGAACGGTCGGCTGATGATCAAGCGCCTCCTCCAGCGTCTGTTCGCCCGTTCCGTCCAGCCCGACCGCGCGCCAGCCCAGATCGGCCAGCCGCTCCAGCGCACGGGACAGATTCGTGACGCGCGCATGGGGCAGGCGTTCGGTGGCGCCGACGGCCGCCTTGGCCAGGGCGCCGGCCAGGGCCGGAGCATGACGGTCCTGAACGATGATACCCCGCGCGCCGAACGCCAGGGCCGATCGGAAGATGGCGCCGACGTTCTGGGGATCGGTCAACTGATCCAGCATGACGATGACGCCCTCAGCCGGCTCGGCCAGCTCTTCCAGCGACACGCCTTCCAGCGGCTGGACCTTGAAGGCCAGTCCCTGATGCACGGCGCCGGCGGGCAGCATCCGTGTCAGGGCCTGGATTTCGACCACCTCGATCTTGTGGCCGTTTGCGAGAGCATTGTTCTCGATCTCGGCGGCCCGCTCGGCCGTGGCCAGCAGACGACCCATGCCGCGACGGGCGGGATTCGCCAGAGCGGCCAAAACCGGGTGGCGCCCCCACAGAAAATTATCGGCGTCCGACTTGCCCCGATCGGGCGAACGGGGCTGACGAGGGGTTTCCTCGCGCCGGCTAAACCCTTGCGCAGCGGGCTTTTGGCCCTTGTCGCGAGGGCCGTCGGGATGGTTTCCGAAGACCGGTTTTTTACCGCTTTTACGGTCGTTGCGTTCTGATTTCGACGACACTATAAGACGCCCTCCGATTTGGAGCCCCAAGGGCTTTCGGGTCTGGGCGCCCCCTCTATCCTAGAGGAGGCGACAAGCCGAAGGCTTTTGTTTCGTCCCGCTTCTTTATGGGCGGAAACGAGGGGTCCGACGGTTCGACAAGGCGCGCTGGGGGAATGTCCCGAGCGGCAAAGGGGGGGGACTGTAAATCCCCTGCGTAAGCTTCGAAGGTTCGAGTCCTTCTTCCCCCACCACGCGCCTTGACGGATACGACGGATCAGGACGACGGAGAGGAACCGGCTGCGGCGTTCCGAAAGAACTTCCGCAGTCTCCGCGCGGGTATAGCACAATGGTAGTGCAGCAGCCTTCCAAGCTGAGGATGTCGGTTCGATCCCGTCTACCCGCTCCAGGTTTTTAAGAAGATCAGCATCGCGCCCCTCCGCTGACGGACCCGGGCCATCAGGAGTTTGGCCATGGCCAAGGAAAAGTTCGAACGGACGAAGCCGCACTGCAACATCGGCACGATTGGTCACGTTGACCACGGCAAGACGACGTTGACGGCTGCGATCACGATGACGCTGGCGAAGGCCGGCGGCGCGAAGGCGATGAACTACGCCGACATCGACGCTGCGCCGGAAGAGAAGGCGCGCGGCATCACGATCAACACCGCGCACGTGGAATATGAGACGGCCAACCGTCACTACGCCCACGTCGACTGCCCCGGCCACGCCGACTATGTGAAGAACATGATCACCGGCGCCGCGCAGATGGACGGCGCGATCCTGGTGGTGTCGGCCGCTGACGGCCCGATGCCGCAGACCCGCGAGCACATCCTGCTGGCCCGTCAGGTCGGCGTGCCGGCCCTGGTGGTCTTCATGAACAAGGTCGACCTGGTCGACGACGAAGAGCTGCTCGAGCTGGTCGAGATGGAAGTGCGCGAGCTGCTCACCTCGTACCAGTTCCCCGGCGACGACATTCCGATCACCAAGGGTTCGGCCAAGGCCGCGACCGACGGCGTGAACCCGGAAATCGGCGAACAGCGCGTTCTGGCCCTGATGGAAACCGTCGACGCCTACATCCCGCAGCCGGAGCGTCCGGTCGACCTGCCGTTCCTGATGCCGGTCGAAGACGTGTTCTCGATCTCGGGCCGCGGCACCGTGGTCACGGGCCGCGTCGAGAAGGGCATCATCAAGGTCGGTGAGGAAGTCGAGATCGTCGGCATCCGTCCGGTCCAGAAGACGACCTGCACGGGCGTGGAAATGTTCCGCAAGCTGCTCGACCAAGGCCAAGCGGGCGACAACGTCGGCGTGCTGCTGCGCGGCACCAAGCGTGAAGACGTCGAGCGCGGCCAAGTGCTGTGCAAGCCGGGCTCCATCACCCCGCACACCAAGTTCCTGGCCGAAGCCTACATCCTGACCAAGGAAGAAGGCGGTCGTCACACCCCGTTCTTCACGAACTATCGCCCGCAGTTCTACTTCCGCACGACGGACGTGACCGGCATCGTTCAGCTGAAGGAAGGCGTCGAGATGATCATGCCGGGCGACAACGCCGAGCTGAACGTCGAGCTGATCACCCCGATCGCGATGGACCAGGGCCTGCGCTTCGCCATCCGTGAAGGCGGCCGCACCGTCGGCGCCGGCGTCGTGGCCAAGATCATCGCGTAAGACGACATCCTTTCGGCCTAACGCGCTCACGCGCTGCTTGAGGCCGGTTGGATACAGAGTCGCGTAACAGAGCGGCCCCCGGAGCAATCCGGGGGCCGTTTTGCTGTTTGGGCGACTGCCGGGTCCGCAACGGGCCGGACGCTCAGGCGTTGAGATCGTCTGCCCAACAGCCAAGGTTCACGATGCGTCTGATTTCGTTGCTTGCGTGCCTTGTCGCCCTGTCGGCCTGCGCCACCCATCCCGGTAAGGTCGATCAGGTCCGGTTCGCCAAGGACGCCGAGCCGATATTGGCGACGACCGAATCCGGGACGGTGCGTGGCGTCGAGGGGGCGGGGACGCGCGCGTTCCTCGGCGTGCCGTTCGCGGCGCCGCCGGTCGGCGATCTGCGTTGGCGCGCGCCGCAGCCGGTCGAGGCCTGGCAGGGCGTTCGGGATGCGACGCGGATCGGTGCGGACTGCACCCAGGCGATCGGGCGTCGTTCGATCCTGGGCGGCGGCGGCGGCATCGTCGTCGGGTCAGAGGACTGTCTGTATCTGAACATCTATGCGCCGGGCGGAGACGCGGCCGAGGCGCGGCCCGTGATGGTCTATATTCCCGGCGGCGCCTTCACCGTGGGGGCGGGCGCCAACTACGACCCGTCGAAACTGGCGCGCGAGCAGGGTCGCGTAGTCGTGACGATGAACTATCGGCTCGGTGCGCTGGGCTGGCTGGCGCATCCGGGGTTTCAGGCGACCGGCGAAGGCTTCGGCGGCAACTTCGGCCTGATGGATCAGCAGGCGGCGCTGAAGTGGGTGCATCGGAATATCGCGGCCTTCGGCGGCGACCCGGGCGACGTCACCCTGTTCGCCGAAAGCGCCGGGGCCTGGACGGCCTGTTACCTGATGGCGTCGCCGCAGTCGGAAGGGCTGTATCAGCGGGTCATCATGCAGAGCGGCGGATGTCTTGAGCCGTCGTCCCTGGTCAGGGCGCAGGACGCGGCCCAGTCGGGGCCGATGTTCGCCGACAGGCTGGGCTGCACCGGCCAGGATCAGATCGCGTGCCTGAAGGCGCTGCCGGCCTGGCGGTTGTCGCGCGCGGCGTCATTGAGGGCAGGCATCAACGGGCCGGGATCATGGGGGCCGGTTCATACGGACGCCACTGTGCCGGAAAGCCCGGCGGTCGCGATCCGCGAGGGGCGGTTCACGCGCGTGGCCGTCCTCGTCGGGACAAACCTCGATGAGGGGCGGCTGTTCGCCAACGAGGTGCAGGACATGGATCGCTATCAGAAGGAGACGATCTGGATGTACGGCGATCAGGGCGAGCGGGTGCTGGCGCGCTATCCGGTGGGTGAAGACGGGCCCGCCTACGCCATCGCTGCGAACTTCACGGACCAGAGGTTCGCCTGTCCGTCACAGGCCTTGCGACGCCTTTTGGCCCAGCATGTGCCGGTGTGGGGCTATGAGTTCGCCGATCGCGGGGCGCCGTTCGTCTTGCCGGATCGGATCGTCGGTCTGGACCTGGGCGCCTATCATGCCAGCGAACTGGCCTATGTGTTCGGCACGCGCTGGGTGTTTGCTGATCCTAAGCGGTTCACGCCTGAACAGAAGGCGCTGTCGGAACGGATGCAGAGGCTGTGGGCCACGTTCGGCCGTTCGGTCTTCGCCGCCGAATGGCCCCGCGTCGAGGGTGCGGGGCCGGTGCGGGTGTTCAAGCCGCAGGGCGATGTCATGGACGACGGCTTCTTCGAACGCCACCACTGCGACTTCTGGGACGGGACGCCGTTCGGCGCCGTTCACTAGATAAAGCGGACGGTGACGCCCGGCTTGACCTTGTCGGCCAGCATCCAGGCGTCCCAGTTGGTCAGGCGCACGCAGCCGTGCGAGGCCGTTTTGCCGACCAGATGGGGGTCCGGCGTGCCGTGGATCCCGTAGCTCGGCTTGTTCAGATCGATCCAGACAACGCCGACCGGATTGTTGGGGCCCGGTTTGACGACGACCTTCTTCTTGCCGTCGCCATAGCTGAGTTTCGACGGGTCGTAGGTGTAGTCCGGGTTTCGCGCCACGCCGTTGACCTTGACCGTGCCGGTCGGGGTCGGGTTGTCGCCGCTGCCGATGGTGGCGGGGAAGTAGGCGATCAGCTTGCCGTCGGCGTCAAACGCCTTGACCGAGCCTTCGCTCTTGTCGACGTCGATGTGGTCCACGTCAGCGGGCAGGGGCGCGGTGTTGACGGCGGGGACAAGCAGGCCCTGGCCGACGCGATTGAAATCGGCGCCGGGGTTCATGGCGCGCAGCAAGGCCTCGGTGACGTGGAAGCGCTCGGCCAAGGCCTCGATGATATTGGCGTAGCCCATGTGGGCCGCCTGACCCTGAGCTTCTAACTCCGTGGGAACGACGCCGAGGTAGGGTCCGGCGATGTCCTGCTGGGTGATGGTGTAGGTGGTGGTCACCGCGCCCGGTCCGGCGGCGGCGCGCAGTCGGCCCATCACGTCGGCGTTCAACTGGCCGTTCACCGTCATGCCGTTGGCCTCCTGAAACGCCGAGATCGCCTGACGCATGTTCGACCCCGCCAAGCCGTCGATCGCGCCGGGCGAGAAGCGGGCGCGTTCCAGCAGCACCTGGGCGCGGATCAGGGCGGGCTGCGGCTGCTGCTGGGCGGCATTCGGAGCGGCGGGCTGGCCCTCTTGCGCGCTAGGCGGCGGCGCATAGGCGGTGTTTTCGATGGCGTCTCGAGAGAGCGGGCCGGTCTGGCCCACTTGCGCGGCCTCGGCCGTCTGCGCCGCTGGGGCGGCTGTGTTCTCTTCCTTTGGCGAACAGGCGCCCAGAGCGAGAACAGCGAGTGCGGCGAGGTAGGCGGGACGGTTCATAAGAGACTTTCGAGACGGTGAGTGCAGGTGGTCGGTGTTCAGTTCGGTTCGCCGGTCGCGGGGTCGGTTTCGGTTTCGCCGGAGTTGGACGAATCCTTCGAACCCTTGGGCTCGGTCGCCGGGCGCGGCGGCTGGCCTTCGCCGTCCGGTCGCAGGTTTTCGTTTTCGACGGCTTGGCTGTCAGGGCGTTGATCGGTCATGGTCTTCTCCTTGGGTCACTCAAACGCGCCAGGGCGACCGCGGCTCCGTCAACGCGCGTTCACCATGCCGGTAAACCCTGATGAAACGCGCATGGGGCAGGGTGCAGTGTGGAATGGACCTTGCTGCGCAGGGCCCGAAGAGGATGCGTATGGCCGGAATGCTGCAGGTCGAGATCATGGACGCGGCGGCGATGGACGCCGCCGCCGTCGCCCTGTGGCGTGGGTGGACGGCTGGCAATCCCGATCTGGCCAGCCCCTATTTCCGATGGGACTATGCCGAGATCGCCTCGCGGGTCTGCCCCGGCGCGGCGACCGCCGTCTTCCGGCGAGATGGCGAGATCGTCGGCTTCTTCCCGCATCAGCGACGCGGCGGAGCGGTGCAGCCGCTGGGCGCGCCCATGAACGACTATCATGGCGTCATCGCCCCGGCTGACGAGACGATCTCGCTGGAAGAGGTGGCGCGGCTGTTGAAAGCCAAGCGGCTGAACGTGCCCGGCTGGATCGGCGCGGGCGAAACGGGCCAAGCGCGTGAGACGGTGCAGGTCGCGATGCCCGAGACCGGCTATGACGACTGGTATGCCGAGCGGCGCAAGACGTTCGCCAAATACTTCAAGGACAAGGAGCGGGCGCGCCGCAGCTTGGAGGCCGAACTGGGGCCTATCCGGGTGGAGCGGGGTCTCAGAGATCCTGCGCTGCTGGATCATCTGATCGCGCTGAAGGCGGCGCAGTATCGCCGCTCGGGCCTGCACGACATCTTCGCGTGTGGCTGGACGCGAGATCTGCTGCACGCGCTGATGAGCGAGCCGCGAGAAGGCTTCGGCGCCTCGATGGCGGCGATGCACGCGGGCGACAAGCTGGTGGCGATCGAGTTCTCGCTGCACGCCGGGCGGCATTACCATTTCTGGTTCCCGGCCTATGAGCCGACGCTGGCGCGGTGCTCGCCGGGCATCCTGCTGAGCATGGACACGATGCGGCTGGCGGCGGCCGAGGGTTTCCGGGTGTTCGACTTCGGCTTCGAGGGCGAGACCTATAAGAAATACTTCGTCAATGCGCGCCAGACGGTGCGCGAAGCCGTCGTGATGCAGCCCGGCGTGGGCCGGGCGCTGGGCGACATCACGGTGGCGGCGTTGAACAGGGCGGGCGGGCGCGGCGAGGCGGTGCGGGCGTCGCTGCGTCGGCGCTGGGCCACGATCGAAGCCTGCGAGGCGACGCCGGTCGGGCGGCTGAGGGGGGCGGCGGTGGCCGCACGGTCGGCTGTCCAGAAGGCGGCCGCCAAGAAGAAGACGCCAGCGCGCGTCGCCCACGTTTGAGGACATCGGCATGACCCAACGCCGCACACGCTATCCGGGCCCGATCGCCGAGGCCAAGACACACGCCCACACCCTGATCGAGCAAGGATTCGCCGAGGACGCGGCGCTGGCCGCCGTGCTGGATCGCTATCCGGCCGAGCTGTTCGACATCAACCTGTATGACTACGACGAGGAGGGGCAGGTGTCCTTGCGCACCGGCGCGCGCGGGCGGCTGTCAGGTGAGGAGTTGCTGGAGGCGATCAAACAGGGTCGGCTGTGGGTCAATCTGCGCGGGGTCGAGACCGGCTGGCCCGAACTGTGGGCGGCGGCGATGAAGGATTTCGCCGCGATCCAGGCGACCTATCCGGGGATGCGGGCGGTGCGAAACGCGGGGCAGCTGATCCTGTCGTCGCCCAAGGCGCGCGTGCCCTATCATTTCGACGCGGCGGGCGTGGTGTTGTTTCACCTGCGTGGGCGCAAGCGGCTGTTCGTCTATCCCGGCGACGAGGGGCATCTGCCCGAGAGAAACATGGAACAGGTGGTCGCGCGTCAGACGACCGAGGAACTGCCTTACACGCTGGCGTTCGAACAGGACGCGCAGGTCATGGATCTGGAGCCAGGCCGCGCCCTGACCTGGCCGCTGTATGCGCCGCACCGGGTGGAGAATCTGGACCGCTTCTGCGTCAGCCTGTCGATGGATTTCCAGACCTGGCCGTCGCGGTTCCGCAACGGGGCGCTGTTCACCAATGCGGTGATCCGCAGCCGGGGCGGGCGGCCGCGCTTCACCGACGGCATGACGACGCCGGAGCTGGCGGCGCGCTGGGCCGCGTCGCTGGCGCTGAAGAAGGCGGGCGCGATGAAAAGCAAGATCGCCAACTTCGAGCGCGACTTCGAGCCGGAGATCGGCGCGGCTGACGGCGCGGGCGCGCTGAACGCGACGTCATAAGCTCGGGGCGTTAATTCGAGTTCATGACCTCGAGTTAAAATGACTTGGGCGCGTGCGGCGCGCACCTTCTCTTCAGAACCGGGCTCCTCACATCCGGGAAGGGAAAACCGCTCATGAAAACCGCACTGATCGCTGCCGCCGCCGTCGCCACCCTGACCGGGTTTGTCGCGGCGCCCGCTTCGGCCGCCGAGGTCGAGATCCGCAACGCCGTCGCCCGTGTGGTGGTCATCGTCGAGGATCGTCAGGATATCGGGGTCGAGGTCACGCAAGGCCAGACGCGCTTGCCGGCCATTCAGGTTCGCCGCGACGGCAATGACGTGAAGATCGACGGCGGCCTGCGGCGTAACGGCATGTGGGGCGGCAACAGCGCCATTCGCGGCTGCAACTCCGGTCGCAGCGATGCGGGCCAGCCGGGGCAGGGCGCGACCGTCGAAGTGCGTGACCTGGGCCGCATCCGCCTGGAAGACGCGCCTTTGATCGTCGTGCGCACGCCGCGCGTCGTGGATGTCAGCGCCAGCGGCGCGGTCTTCGGCTCGGTCGGACGCGGCGCGCGATCGGTCGAGTTGGACAATGGCGGTTGCGGCAACTGGAACGTGGCCAATGTGGACGGGGATCTGGAACTGGGCCTTGGCGGATCGGGTGCGATCCGCGCGGGCACGTCTCGATCGCTGAACGCCAGCGTCGGCGGGTCTGGCTCCATCTCGGCCGGAGCGACCGGAGCCCTGAAGGCGGCCGTCGGCGGATCGGGCAATGTCGAGGTGGCCAGCGCCGGCGGACGCAGCGAACTGTCCATCGGCGGCTCGGGCGGTGTGAATGTGCGAGAGGGCCGAATGGACAAGCTGTCGGTCGCCATCGGCGGTTCCGGCGATGTGCGCTACGGCGGCGCAACGCGCGACCTTGACGTGGCGATCGCCGGATCGGGCAGCGTCCGCGTCGCCTCGGCCACGGGATCGGTCTCTCGCTCCGTCGTCGGATCGGGAACCTTGCAGATCGGGCAGTAAGACCCGAGCGACGAGAAGGCCCCCGGTCGTGGAACCCCGGGGGCCTTTTCCGGCCAAACAAAAAGCCCCGGCGGATCGCTCCGACGGGGCTCTTCTCATGGATCAGGTCCGAGACGCTTAGAAGACGTTCAGGACGCTGGAGATGGCCGAGACGCCCAGGTTGGCGCCGGCGCGGTCACGCGCTTGCAGACCGCCGCCGAACGAATAGCGCAGGCCGACCGACCAGGTGTCGACGTCCAGCGAATCGATGTCGGCGCGGGTGTAGGCGGCGCTTAGCGAGAACGGGGTGTTCTCGAACTCGTATTCGGCGCCCACGCCGTAGGTCCAGGCGTCGGTGTCGCCGCCTGAGAAGTCGACGTTGTTGTAGGCGACGCCCGCGTTCAGGCGCAGGTTCGGCATGACGTAGAAGGCGGCGTCGGCGCCGACGGTCCAGATGTCGGCGTCCACGTTGTCAGCGGTCGTGTAGGCGACTTGGCCGGTCAGAGTGGCGTTCGACAGATACTTCTGCGCTTCAGCGCCCACGGTCCAGATCGGCTCGTTGCCGCTGCCGATGCCGTTGGCGGCGACGAAGGCGCCGGCGCGAACGTCGGAGGACCACATCTTGGTCAGGTGAGCAGCGGCGGCGCCGGTGACGTCTTCTTCGCCAAAGGCCTTGGTGTAGTCGATCGCGCCGTTCAGCGTCACGGTCCAGTCCTGGGCCGGCAGGGCGACCGAGCCGTCAACGGTCCAGACGTCGGCGTCGACGTCGTCGCCGGCGACTTCGATCGACGGGTTGGAATAGGTCACGCCGACCGAACCGATGGCGTCTTGGGCGAAGGCCGGGGCGGCGAACAGAGCGGCGGCGGCCGTGGCGAGGAGGATCGTCTTCATTTTTCTTTTGTCCTTAGCAGTCTGCACCCGGATGGGGATCCGGGGAGGGGCGCTGCTATCAGCCCAGGACGAAGCGGAGCAATAAACCGACGTTCGATTGGCCTGGGATGGCAAGGTTGTTGCGCAACAGCCACGCCTTGCGGCCAGAATGTGTCACGACTTGGCGATCTGTGGGGCAAGTCGTTAATCGCGCACAGCAGTCGCACTCCTGCCCTATAAAGAGGCGTCCAAAGCCGCAGACGTCACCGACAAATGCCTGGTCACGCTGTGCTGAGCCCTCGGCGAAGACCGCGTCGAAATCCTGTGTCAGCCCGGGTTTGCGCGCTTGACGAAATCAGAATCGATAGGCATAAGCCACCACTCTTGTTGGACCGGCTGTGCAGTTCGCTGCAAACGCGGTTCGCAAGAACGACCTAAGTCACTGTTCTTTGCAGCTTCTTGGGATATCAACGGCCTTCGCGGGCAACTGCGTGGGCCGATCGTTTTTGCGGATTTGCGTTCCCTGAGGGCTTTTTGCCCGAAGGCCTTCGGTCTTTGAAATGGTTCACAGGGACGCGGTCCTCCGACCGCATTGGAAGTAAGCACCGATATGGATCAAAGCATCCGCATCAGGCTCAAGGCCTTTGATCACCGCGTCCTCGATTTTTCGACGCGCGAGATCGTTAATACCGCCAAGCGCACCGGCGCGACCGTTCGCGGTCCGATTCCGCTGCCGACCCTGATCGAGAAGTTCACCGTGAACCGCTCTCCGCACGTCGATAAGAAGTCGCGTGAGCAGTTTGAAATCCGCACGCACAAACGCGTGCTCGACATCGTCGACCCCACCCCGCAGACCGTGGACGCGCTCATGAAGCTCGACCTGTCCGCCGGCGTGGACGTCGAGATCAAGATTTAAAGTAGAAAGAGGCGGGATCCGATGCGCACGGGCGTGATCGCCAAGAAGCTGGGCATGACCCGCGTGTTCGCCGATGACGGCGCGCACGTACCGGTCACTGTGCTGCAGCTCGACGGCTGCCAAGTCGTCGGCCAACGTACCCAGGAGCGTGACGGCTACGTCGCTCTCCAGCTGGGCGCTGGCACGAAGAAGGCTAAGAACACCAACAAGGCTCAACGCGAGACTTTCGCCAAGGCGGAAGTCGAACCGAAAGCCTATGTGACCGAGTTCCGCGTCGATGCGGACGGTCTGCTGGACGTGGGCGCCGAACTGTCGGCCGAACATTTCCTGGTGGGCCAGAAGGTCGACATCCAGGGCGAGACCATCGGTAAGGGTTTCGCCGGCGCCATGAAGCGCTGGAACTTCGGCGGCCTTCGCGCCACCCACGGCGTTTCGGTCTCGCACCGTTCGCACGGTTCGACGGGTAACCGTCAGGACCCGGGTCGCACGTTCCCCGGCAAGAAGATGGCCGGCCACTACGGCACCGAGACCGTCACCACCCAGAACCTGACCGTCGTCCGCGTGGACGCCGAGCGTGGCCTGATCCTGATCAAGGGCGCTGTCCCCGGTCACGACGGCAGCTACGTCAAGGTTCGCGACGCCATCAAGAAGGCTCGCCCGGCCGACGCTCCGTTCCCCGGCGCGCTGAAGTCGAGCAAGTCTGCTGCTCAACCCGCCTCGACCCCGGCTGAAGAAGCCTCCGTCGAAGCGACCGAAGGCGGTGAAGCGTAATGAAACTCTCTGTCATCCAACTCGACGGCAAGGCTGCTGGCGACGTGGAACTGTCGGACGCCGTCTTCGGCATCTCCGACATCCGCGGCGACATCCTGGCCCGCACCGTCAACTGGCAACTGGCCAAGCGCCGCGCCGGTACGCACAAGGTTCAGACCCGCAACGAGAACTCTCGTACGGGTAAGAAGATGTACAAGCAAAAGGGCACCGGCGGCGCTCGTCACGGTTCGCGCCGTGCACCGCAGTTCGTCGGCGGTTCGCGCGCCTTCGGCCCGATCGTTCGCGATCACGGCTTCTCGCTGCCGAAGAAGATCCGCGCCCTGGCTCTGCGTCACGCCCTGTCCTCCAAGGCCAAGTCGGGCGACCTGATCGTGGTCGACACCGTCTCGGTGAAGGAAGCCAAGACCGCTTCGCTGCGTGAAACGCTCGGCAAGCTGGGCTGGACCAAGGCGCTCATCATCGCGGGTCCCGAAGTCGACACGAACTTCGGCCTGGCCGCACGCAACATCCCGCACATCGACGTGCTGCCGAACGCCGGCCTGAACGTCTATGACATCCTGCGGGCTGACAAGCTGGTGCTGACGAAGGCCGCTATCGAGGCCATCGAAGCCCGCTTCAGCGATAAGGAAGCCGCGTAATGGCCGCTCAACCTACCGCCAAGCACTACGACACCATCCTGGCCCCGGTGATCACCGAAAAGGCCACGATCCTGTCCGAGCAGAACAAGGTCGTCTTCCGCGTCGCCGACACGGCGACCAAGGACGAGATCGCCGCTGCGGTCGAAAGCCTGTTCAAAGTCAACGTCCTGAAGGTCAACACCCTGGTTCAAAAGGGCAAGACCAAGCGCTTCCGGGGTATCCTGGGTCGCCGGGTCGACATCAAAAAAGCGATCGTGACGCTGGCTGACGGCCAGTCGATCGACGTCACCACGGGGCTCTGATCAGATGGCCTTGAAACATTACAATCCGACCTCGCCGGGCCGTCGCGCCCTCGTGCTGGTTGACCGTTCGGAACTCCACAAGGGCCGTCCGGAAAAGTCGCTGACCGAAGGCCTGACCAAGTCGGGCGGACGCGGGCAGGGCGGTCGCATCGCGGTCCGCTTCCGTGGCGGCGGCGCCAAGACCCTGTACCGCAAGATCGACTTCAAGCGTCGTAAGTGGGACATGGTCGGCACGGTCGAGCGTCTGGAATACGATCCGAACCGCACGGCCTTCATCGCGCTCGTGACCTACGAGGACGGCGAAAAGACCTACATCATCGCGCCGCAACGCCTTAAGGCGGGCGACACGATCGTGGCGGGCGAAAAGACCGACGTGAAGCCAGGCAACGCCATGCCGCTGCGTTCGATGCCGGTGGGTACGATCATCCACAACATCGAAATGAAGCCGGGCAAGGGCGCCCAGCTGGCCCGTTCGGCCGGCGCCTACGCCCAGCTGGTCGGTCGCGATCAGGGCTACGCCCAGATCCGTCTCGGCTCGGGCGAACTGCGCATGGTTCTGGACGGCTGCATCGCCACGGTGGGCGCGGTTTCGAACCCCGACCACATGAACCAGAACCTGGGCAAGGCCGGTCGTAAGCGTCACATGGGCTGGCGTCCGCACGTTCGCGGCGTCGCCATGAACCCGATCGACCACCCGCATGGTGGTGGTGAAGGCCGGACCTCTGGTGGTCGTACCCCCGTCACGCCGTGGGGTAAGGACACCAAGGGCACTCGTACCCGCAAGAACAAGGCTACGGACAAGTACATCATCCGTACCCGCCACGTTAAGAAGGCTCGCTAAGAATGGCCCGCTCCTCCTGGAAAGGCCCGTTTGTCGACGGGTATCTGCTCAAGAAGGCCGACGCCGTTCAATCGTCGGGCCGCAAGGACGTGATCAAGACCTGGTCGCGCCGCTCCACCATCCTGCCGCAGTTCGTCGGTCTGACGTTCGGCGTCCATAACGGTCAGAAGCACGTGCCCGTGTCGGTCTCGGAAGAGATGGTCGGCATGAAGCTCGGCGAGTTCGCCCCGACCCGGAACTTCCCGGGTCACGCGGCGGACAAGAAGGCCAAAAGGAAGTAACCGATGGCCCAGACAAAAAACGAGCGTCGGGTCGCCCCGACCGAGGCCCGCGCCAAGCTGGTCAACGTGCGTATCAGCCCGCAAAAGCTGAACCTGGTCGCCGCTTCGATCCGCGGCATGCCGGTCCAGAAGGCGCTGAACGAGCTGGAATTCAGCCGTAAGCGCATCGCTGGCGACGTCCGCAAGGTCCTGTATTCGGCAATCTCGAACGCCGAGAACAACCACAACCTCGACATCGACAATCTGGTCGTCGCCGAGGCCTTCGTGGGCAAGAACCTGGTGATGAAGCGTTTCGCGAGCCGTGCTCGCGGTCGTTCGTCGCGCATCCTGAAACCGTTCAGCGAGATCACCATCGTGGTCCGTGAAGCCGGCGAGGCCGCCTGATGGGACAGAAAATCAATCCGGTCGGTCTGCGCCTCGGCGTGAACCGCACGTGGGACAGCCGCTGGTTCGCCGCCGGCGCCGACTATTCCCGCCTGCTGCACCAGGACCTGAAGCTGCGCGAGTGGCTGCGGGAACGCCTGGCCGCCGCCGGCGTGTCGCGCATCATCATCGAGCGCCCACACAAGAAGTGCCGCATCACCATCTACG
This sequence comes from Brevundimonas sp. 374, assembly GCF_900102995.1. Lineage (NCBI taxonomy): Bacteria > Pseudomonadati > Pseudomonadota > Alphaproteobacteria > Caulobacterales > Caulobacteraceae > Brevundimonas > Brevundimonas sp. 374. The sequence continues at coordinate 243,347 of NZ_FNKT01000001.1, forward strand.
CCGCCCGTCCGGGCGTCGTGATCGGCAAGAAGGGCGCTGACATCGAGAAGCTCCGCAAGGACATCTCGGCGCGCACCGAGGGTGAAGTTCACCTGAACATCATCGAAGTCCGCAAGCCGGAAACCGATGCTCAGCTGATCGCCGAAAACATCGCGCAGCAGCTGGAGCGCCGCGTGGCCTTCCGTCGCGCGATGAAGCGTTCGATGCAGTCGGCCATGCGTCTGGGCGCCAAGGGCATTCGTATGAATGTCTCGGGTCGTCTGGGTGGCGCGGAAATCGCTCGTATGGAATGGTACCGCGAAGGTCGCGTGCCGCTTCACACGCTGCGCGCCGACATCGACTATGGTTTCTATGAAGCCAAGACGACCTACGGCATCATCGGCGTGAAGGTCTGGGTCTTTAAGGGTGAAGTGCTGGAGCACGATCCCATGGCGCAGGACAAGCGTTGGGCCCAGGAAGCTTCGGGTCCGTCCTCGAACGAAGGCCGCGAACGCGGCGGCCCCCGTGGCGACCGCGGTCCGCGTCGCGACCGGGGACGTGAGAACTAAGTCATGTTGCAACCGAAGAAGACCAAATACCGCAAGGCCTTCAAGGGCCGGATCCATGGCTCGGCCAAGGGCGGTTTCTCGCTGAACTTCGGGTCGTATGGCCTGAAGACGCTGGAGCCGGAACGCATCACCGCGCGTCAGATTGAAGCGGCTCGCCGCGCGATCACTCGCCAGATGAAGCGCCAGGGCCGCGTCTGGATCCGCGTCTTCCCCGACCTGCCCGTCACGGGCAAGCCGGCTGAAGTCCGGATGGGTAAGGGTAAGGGCGCCGTGGACCACTGGGCCGCGCGTTGCCACCCGGGCCGTATCCTGTTTGAAATCGACGGCGTGCCGGACGATGTCGCCCGCGAAGCACTCCGTCTCGGCGCCGCCAAGCTGCCGGTCCGCACCAAGGTCGTGACCCGTATCGACGCCGGCGTCGCGCATGTGGAGGCTGCCGCCTAATGACCAAGATCGCCGATCTGCGGTCGCAAACGACCGACCAACTGTCCGACGAGCTGCTGAAGCTCAAGAAGGAACAGTTCAACCTGCGCTTCCAGGCGGCCACCGGCCAAATGGAAAAGACTCACCGCGTTGGTGAAGTCCGCAAAGACATCGCTCGCATCTCGACGCTTCTGCGCGAGAAGCGTGCGGCCTCGTAAGGAAACGAATATGCCCAAGCGAATTCTTGAAGGCGTGGTCGTGTCCGACAAGGGCGAGAAGACTGTCGTTGTGAAGGTGGAGCGCACCCTGCTTCACCCGCTTCTGAAGAAGACCGTCCGGTCGTCCAAGAAGTACCACGCGCACGACGAAGCCAACGCGCTCAAGGTCGGCGACATCGCTCGCATCGTCGAGTGCGCCCCCAAGTCCAAACTGAAGCGCTGGGAAGTCCTTTCCAACGCCTCCGCCTCGTAATCAGAAGGATCTGATCTTATGATCCAGATGCAAACTAACCTGGAAGTGGCCGATAATTCGGGCGCCCGCCGGGTCATGTGCATCAAGGTGTTGGGCGGCTCCAAGCGCCGCTACGCCTCGATCGGCGACACAATCGTCGCCTCCGTGAAGGAAGCCATCCCGCGCGGCCGTGTGAAGAAGGGCGACGTCGTTCGCGCCATCGTCGTGCGCACCGCCAAGGACATCCAACGCAAGGACGGCTCGGTCATCCGCTTTGACAAGTCGGCCGCCGTCATCGTCAACAAGCAGAACGAGCCTGTCGGCACGCGGATCTTCGGCCCGGTTCCTCGCGAACTGCGCGCCAAGAACCACATGAAGATCATCTCGCTGGCTCCGGAGGTCCTGTAACATGGCCGCCAAGATCAAGAAGGGCGACCGCGTCGTCGTCCTCACCGGCAAGGACAAGGGCCGCACGGGTAACGTGCTGAAGGTCCTGCCCACCGAAAACCGCGTCCTCGTCGAAGGCGTCAACATGGTTCAGCGCCACACGCGCCCGAGCCAGGCTGACCCGCAGGGCGGCATCAAGAACAAGGAAGCCTCGCTTCACCTGTCGAACGTCGCCATCGCCGACGCCAACGGCAAGGCGACCCGCGTCGGCTTCAAGATCGATGGGGACAAGAAAGTCCGCATCGCCAAGACGACGGGAGACGTCATCTGATGGCTACCGAAAAGTACACCCCGCGCCTCAAGGACGAGTATCACGCTCGCATCCGCCAGGTGATGAAAGAAAAGTTCGGCTACACGAACGAAATGCAGGTGCCCAAGCTGGACAAGATCGTCCTGAACATGGGCATCGGCGAAGCCGTCGCAGACTCCAAGAAGGCGAACACCGCCCTCAAGGATCTGACCGCCATCGCCGGTCAGAAGGCCGTCGCCACCAAGGCCCGTAACTCCATCGCCGGCTTCAAGCTGCGCGAAGGCATGGTCATCGGCGGTAAGGTCACCCTGCGTGGCGACCAGATGTACGAGTTCCTGGACCGGTTCATCACGATCGCGCTGCCGCGCGTGAAGGATTTCCGTGGTCTGAAGGGCACGTCCTTCGATGGTCGCGGCAACTACGCCACGGGTCTGAAGGAGCACATCGTGTTCCCGGAGATCAACTACGACCAGATCGATCAGATGTGGGGCATGGACATTGTCGTCTGCACCACGGCCAAGACCGATGAGGAAGCCAAGGCTCTCCTCACCGAGTTCAAGTTCCCGTTCGTGAAGAACTGAGCGGGAAGGGAAGAGCACAATGGCTAAGAAAAGCGCCGTAAACCGCAATGAAGCCGTCAAGGCCCTGGTTGCGAAGTATGCCGCGAAGCGGGCCGCCCTCAAGGCGACCGCCAACGACGAAAACCTGCCGCTGGAGGAGCGCTTCGACGCGCGTCTGAAGCTGGCCGAACTGCCGCGCAACTCCGCGCCGAGTCGCATTCGCAACCGCTGCGAAGTGACGGGTCGTCCGCGGGCGTTCTACCGCAAGCTCAAGATGAGCCGGATTGCGCTGCGTGAACTGGGCAACCTGGGCCAGATTCCCGGCCTGACGAAGTCCAGCTGGTAAGGGGAGCGAACAGACATGATGATCAACGATCCCCTGAGCGACATGATCGCTCGCATCAAGAACGCGGCGACCCGCAAGCGTTCCAAGGTGCTGACCCCGGCTTCCCGTCTGCGCCAGCGCGTCCTCGACGTGCTGCAGGACGAAGGCTACATCCGCGGCTACAACCTGGTTCAGAACCCGGGTGAGTTTCCGCAGTTCGAGATCGAGCTGAAGTACTTTGACGGTCAGCCCGTCATCGCCGAGATCGCGCGCGTGTCCAAGCCGGGCCGCCGCGTCTATTCGGCGATCGGCGATCTGAAGCCCGTCAAGAACGGCCTCGGCATCTCGATCCTCTCGACTTCGAAGGGCGTCATGTCCGACGCTTCAGCCCGCGACGCTAACGTCGGCGGCGAAGTCCTCTGCAGGGTCTACTGATATGTCCCGTATTGGCAAGAAAACCATCGCCGTGCCGAAGGGCGTGACTGTCACGCTCGACGGCCAGAACGTCACCGTCAAGGGACCCAAGGGCGAGAGCGCCTGGACCGTGGCCGACGAGATCGAAGTCAAGCAGGAAGGCGACGAGCTGTCGCTGACGCCGCGTTCGGACACGCCTCGCGCTCGCGCGATGTGGGGTCTGTCGCGCACCCTGGTCGACAACATGGTCGTCGGCGTCACCACGGGCTTCGAAAAGTCGCTGGAGCTGGTCGGCGTGGGTTACCGCGCCGCGATGAAGGGCGACGCCCTTTCGCTGCAACTCGGCTTCTCGCACGAAGTCGATATCGCTCCGCCGGCCGGCGTCAGCTTCGCTGTGCCGAAGCAGACCGAGATCAAGATCTCGGGCGCTGACAAGCAAGCCGTCGGTCAGATCGCCTCGGTCATCCGCAAGCTGCGTCCGCCGGAGCCCTACAAGGGCAAGGGCGTCCGTTACGCGGGCGAGAAGGTCCGTCGCAAGGAAGGCAAGAAGAAGTAAGTCATGGCTCTTTCTCTTCGACAACAAGCCAAGCGTCGCTCGGAGCGCACGCGTCGCCGCCTGAAGGCTGTCGCCAACGGTCGTCTGCGTCTGTCGGTCTACCGTTCGGACAAGAACATCTCGGCCCAGATCATCGACGACGCCCAGGGCGTGACCGTCGTGGCTGCCTCGTCGCTGGAAGGCGGCAAGGGCAAGCGCGGTTCGGACACGGCTGCGGCCGCCGCGATCGGCAAGCTGATCGCCGAACGCGCCATCGAGAAGGGCGTCAAGGACGTCGTCTTCGACCGTGGCGAGTACATCTATCATGGACGGGTGAAGGCGCTGGCGGAAGCCGCGCGTGAAGCCGGCCTGAACTTCTAAGGGACGCGACAGATGGCGCAACAACCCCAACGCGGCGGCGGCGGCAACGATCGCAATCGTCGTGACAACCGCAACGGTCCCGCTGCTGATGGTCCGGATTCCGACATCGTCGAGAAGCTGGTGCACATCAACCGCGTCGCCGCCACCGTCAAAGGCGGCCGTCGCTTCAGCTTCGCAGCCCTGATGGTCGTCGGCGACGGCAAGGGTCGCGTCGGCTTCGGTCACGGCAAGGCGCGCGAAGTGCCGGAGGCCATCCGCAAGGCGACTGAAGAAGCCAAGAAGACGATGATCCGCGTTCCGCTGCGCGAGAACCGCACGCTGCACCACGACGGCAACGGCCGTTGGGGCGCCGGCAAGATCATGATGCGCGCCGCCCCTCCCGGGACCGGCGTCATCGCGGGCGGTCCGATGCGCGCCGTGCTCGAAACCCTCGGCGTCCAGGACGTCGTGGGCAAGTCGACCGGTTCGTCGAACCCCTACAACATGATCCGCGCGACGTTCGAAGCGCTGAAGGTCCAGTCCTCGCCCCGTCAAGTCGCGTCCAAGCGCGGCAAGAAGGTCGCGGATCTGATGGGCCGCCGCAACGACGGCGCCTCGGCGCCCGAAGCCGTGGAGTCCTAAGTCATGGCTGAGAAGAAAACGCTCACCGTCAAGCAGACCGGTTCGCCGATCCGCCGCAAGAACGACCAGCGCGCCACCCTGGTGGGTCTGGGTCTGAACCGCCTGGGTCGTGAATCGACCTTGGAAGACACGCCTTCGGTTCGCGGGATGATCGCCAAGGTCGCCCACCTGACCGAGATCGTCGAAAAGTAAGCCGTTTCGCCCTCTCCCGAACCCGGGGGAGGGCGTTTCTGCACTTGCGAATACCCAGAGGGTCGCCTATCAGCGGCCCTTCATTTTTTCCAAGCCGAGTCCGGACGATGTCCGGGCGCTAGCACCCGAAAGGATCAGGCACATGAAACTGAACGAAATCCGCGACAACGAAGGCGCCCACAAGAAGCGCATGCGCGTCGGCCGTGGCCCCGGTTCGGGCAAGGGAAAGACCGCTGGCCGTGGCGTCAAGGGTCAGAAGTCGCGTTCGGGCGTCGCCATCGGCGGCTTCGAAGGCGGCCAAATGCCGCTGTACATGCGTATGCCGAAGCGCGGCTTCAACAACGCCAATGCTTTGAAGTTGGCTGAAGTGAACCTGTGGCGCCTGCAAGACGCCGTCGACGCCGGCAAGCTGGACGCCAAGTCCGAACTGAAGGGCGACGCCCTGGTCGCCGCCGGCGTGATCCGTCGCGTCAAGGACGGCGTGCGTCTGCTGGGCACCGGCGAGCTGAAGCAAGCGCTGAACCTGGTCGTCTGGTCGGCCACCGCCGGCGCCAAGAAGGCCATCGAGGCCGCTGGCGGCTCGGTCGTCGAGCAACGCATCGAAGCCGAAGCCAAGGCCGCCGCTCGCGTCGAGAAGCGCAACGCCGCCAAGGGCAAGGCTCCGGCTCCCAAGGCGCCGCGCGGCGACGAGAACAAGATCTCGGCCCGCACCAAGCGCACCGCCGCCAAAGCTTAAGTCACGCGTCGTCGCGGCGATTAGGTCGTGACCTGATTACATCTGCGACGACGAAAGAACGGAAGCGGCCCTCGCATGAGGGCCGCTTTCCGCCTATCTGACGACTCAATCAGTCGTGGGGACGCATAATGGCTTCGGCCGCAGAACAACTCGCCGCCAATATGAATATGGGCTCGTTCGCGAAAGCGACCGAACTGCATAAACGCCTGCTGTTCACGCTGGGCGCGCTTCTGGTCTATCGCATCGGCACCTATGTGCCGATCCCGGGCATCAACTCACAAGCCTTCCTGCAGTTCTTCCAGAACCCGGACGGTCAGCGCGGCATCCTGGACATGTTCAACATGTTCTCGGGCGGCGCGGTCGAGCGTATGGCCATCTTCGCGCTGAACGTGATGCCCTACATCTCGGCCTCGATCATCGTTCAACTGATGGGCACAGTGTATCCGCCCTGGGAGAAGCTGAAGAAGGAAGGCGGCGAAAGCGGCCGCAAGCAGCTGAACCAGTACACGCGTTATCTGACGGTGTTCCTGGCGCTGGCGCAGTCCTTCGGCATCGCGGCAGGCCTGAACAGCACGGCTGGCCTGGTCGACAACCCCGGCATCTTCTTCATCATTTCGACGGTTGTGACCCTGACCGGCGGCACCATGTTCCTGATGTGGCTGGGTGAGCAGGTGACGGCGCGCGGCGTTGGCAACGGCATCTCGCTGATCATCTTCGCCGGTATCGTGGCGGTCCTGCCGTCCACCATCGCCCGCCTGCTGGGCCTGGCCCAACAAGGCCAGATGTCGGCCTTCGCCCTGCTGTTCATCGCCATTCTGGCCGTGGCCACCGTGGTCTTCATCGTCTTCATGGAGCGCGCCCAGCGCCGTCTTCTGATCCAGTATCCGAAGCGCCAGGAAGGCAACCGCATGGCTGGTGGCGAGCGTTCGTTCCTGCCGCTGAAGGTCAACACCGCAGGCGTTATCCCGCCGATCTTCGCCTCGTCGCTGCTGATGCTGCCGACGACGGTCGCGACCATGACGGCCAACGCCGACCTGCCCAGCTGGATGAGCTGGCTGCCGCTGGTGACGGCTCAGCTGACGCACGGCCAGCCGCTGTTCATGGCGCTGTATGCCGCCCTGATCGTCTTCTTCTGCTTCTTCTACACCTCGATCACCTTCAATCCCGAGGACACGGCCGAGAACCTGCGCAAATACGGCGGCTTCCTGCCGGGCATCCGGCCGGGCAAGCGGACGGCGGAATATCTGGACTATGTCCTGACCCGCCTGACCGTGATCGGCGCCGCCTACATCACCGCGGTCTGCCTGCTGCCGGAGTTCATCGTCAGCCAGTTCGGCAACAGCCTGTACTTTGGCGGAACGTCTATCTTGATCGTCGTCTCGGTCACCATGGACACTGTGGCCCAGATCCAGTCCCAACTGCTGGCGCACCAGTACGAAGGCTTGATCAAGAAGGCCAAGCTGCGTGGTCGTGGCGGTCGCGGCGCTCCCACGCCGGTTCGCCGCTAAGTCTTAGGTTGTCAGACGCCCAGGGGAGGGCTGAAGCATGAACTTGATCCTGTTCGGACCGCCGGCGGCGGGCAAGGGCACCCAGGCCAAGCGGCTGGTGGAAGAGAAGGGCATGGTCCAGCTCTCCACCGGCGACATGCTGCGCGCGGCCATCGCCTCGGGCTCGGAGCTGGGGCTCAAGGTCAAGGACGTGCTGGCGCGCGGCGATCTGGTCACCGACGAGATCGTCATCGCCCTGATCGAAGATCGCCTGACGGAGGCCGAGGCCGCCGGCGGCGCGATCTTTGACGGCTTCCCCCGCACCGTGGCCCAGGCCGAGGCGCTGGACGAGATGCTGGCCAAGCGCGGTGTTCAGATCGACGCCGTCGTCCGCCTGAAGGTTGACGACGCCGCCCTGACCGAACGGATCGCCAAGCGCTTCGCCGAACAGGGCCGTCCAGACGACAATCCCAAATCCTTCAAGGTCCGGCTCGAGGCCTACAACCGCAACACCGCGCCTCTGCTTCCCTACTACGAAGCCCAGGGCAAGTTGACAGAGGCCGACGGCATGGGCTCGATCGAGTCCGTCGCCAAGGCGATCGACGAGGCCTTGGCCTGATTTGCGTTTTCGGGCGTTGATCGCCTGATGACTGAGTTGGACGGTCCTAAACCCCAAAAGACTCGCCTGCGTCGCTGGCGTATGGCGGGCATATTCGTCGGCGTCGCCGTCGCGGAAATCGGCTTGTTCCTGTGGCTAGGACAGGTGAGGGGGCCGGCGCCGACGCCCGTAGTCGAGCCGCCGCCGTTTGAGGTCGTGCTCTACGATCCGCCGCCGCCGATATCCAACGAACCCCCGGCGCCCGAGACCGGCGGCGGCGCCCCCGCTGCGCCATCCGTCATTCACACGCCGCCGCCTCCGCCCAAGGAACGCCCCCGCGAAGTTCCCGCCCCGCCCGTCAAGGCGCCGGAGCCTGCGCCCGTCGTCGGCATCGCACCGTCGCCGTCGCCGCAACCCGGCTTCGGCCAAGGCGGGCAGGGGACAGGCAGCGGATCCGGCGTCGGCTCTGGGGCCGGCCCCGGTAGCGGCTCGACCGGACCGCGTCTGGTCACCGGTCCCACCATCGGCCAGATTCGCGCCAATCATCCGCCGGGCGCCCGCAGCCGTTACGGCCGGGTCGAACTGTCCTGCGTTATTCGCCTGGACAGCCGGCTGGACGGTTGCCGCGTCATTCAAGAGACGCCCCCCGGTCTGGGCTTCGGCGCGGCCGGCTTGCAGGTGTCCGGCTATTTCCGCTTCCAGCCGCCGACGGAAGACGGTCGACCGGTCGAGGGCCAGCGGGTCACCGTCGGCGTCGATTTCGGCCGCCCGCCGAACAGAGGTTGACGGCTGCAACTGTGGATTTCATGTTGGTGACCTGGAGGGAAGGTCATGGTCGTCACACCGTCTGTGTTCCAAGCTCGGCGCAGCCGGTGGACGGCGATCGTCCTGGTGACGGCAGTGCACATTGCCGCTTTGTGGTTGTTGGCGCTGACGAGGACTGAAGTCAGCATCCCGGTCGCGCCTCCCATCTTTGACGTCGTTCTGTCGCCGCGTGTCGATCTCGGCAGCCAGCCAGAAGTTGCCAAGACGGGCGGCGCTGCGGCGGCGCCGTCTCGCACGCACAAGCCGCCAATCCCGCGCAAAGTTGAGCAAGAGCTGGAACAGCCTCGTATCCAAGCCGACGAGCAACCGCATGTGATCGGTTTGGCCGATACTGAAAGCGAGCAGCCAGGGCTGGGTCAGGGCGGAAGCGGTAATGGCAGAGGCGCAGGTGAAGGTGACGGTGACGGCGGCGGAGGCCGCACTGCTCCAATCTTGATCCAAGGCCCCGCCAACGCTGCGATATCGGAGGCTGTATCGCGAGCATCGCTTTACGACTCGACCGGGGCTCATGTGGTGCTACGCTGCCAACTAAGGCTGACGGAGAGATTAGAGCGGTGCCGCGTGGTGGGGGAGCACCCCCGTCCATCCGGCTATCGACACGAGGCGTTAGCGCGGGCGCGCGAGTTCCGGATCAAGCCTCCTACGAGCAGCGGGCGCGCCTTGGATCGACAAGCAATGACGATCGCCTTGGCTTTCCCCGGGCCGCCAAAGGACGCCGATAAGCCCTCTGGTTGACGCCCGGTGAATCATCTGTATAAGGGCGCCTTCCCGCGAAGGGCGCCACGCTCCTGGTTTGTTAACCGGAGCGTTTGTTGCGTCTGACTAACGCGTATCTGGAGAATTTCGTGGCCCGTATTGCTGGCGTCAACATCCCGACCAACAAGCGCGTAGAGATCGCGCTTCAGTATATCCATGGCATCGGCCCCGCCGCCGCCAAGGACATCACCGAGAAGGTGGGCATCGAGCCCGCTCGCCGGGTGAACCAGTTGACGGACGCCGAAGTCCTGTCGATCCGTGAAACGATCGACAAGGATCACACCGTCGAGGGCGACCTGCGCCGCGAGACGTCGATGAACATCAAGCGTCTGATGGATCTGGCCTGCTATCGCGGCCTGCGTCACCGTAAGGGCCTGCCGGTCCGCGGCCAGCGCACCCACACGAACGCCCGCACCCGCAAGGGTCCCGCCAAGCCGATCGCCGGCAAGAAGAAGTAAGACAGACACATGGCCAAGGAACCGGGTCGCGTAAAGAAGCGCGAGCGCAAGAACATCACCTCGGGCGTCGCCCACGTGAATGCGTCGTTCAACAACACCATGATCACGATCACCGATGCCCAGGGCAACGCGATCTCATGGTCTTCGGCGGGGCACATGGGCTTCAAGGGTTCGCGTAAATCGACCCCTTACGCCGCTCAGATGGCTGCGGAAGACGCAGGCAAGAAGGCCCAGGAACACGGCGTGAAGACGCTGGAAGTGAACGTTTCGGGTCCGGGCTCCGGCCGTGAATCGGCCCTGCGCGCGCTGCAGTCGGTCGGTCTGACGATCACGACGATCCGCGACGTCACGCCAATGCCGCACAATGGTTGCCGTCCGCCCAAGCGTCGTCGCGTCTAAGCGATAGCGTTCTAAGGCACCCCCAATCTCCGTCCGCTCCATCATGGCCTCGTCGACAAGGCCGGAGCAGGCGAAACCCGTTCGAGGGACAAAATGATCGAAAGAAACTGGCAAGAGCTGATCCGTCCCGAGAAGCCGCAGATCGAGATCGGTTCCGACGCCCAGCGCAAGGCGCGCCTGGTGGCCGAACCCCTCGAGCGTGGCTTCGGCGTGACGCTCGGCAACGCGCTCCGTCGCGTTCTGCTGTCCTCGCTGCAAGGCGCAGCCGTCACGGCCATCCAGATCGACGGCGTCGTTCATGAATTCTCGTCGCTGGAAGGCGTGCGCGAAGACGTGGTCGACATCGTCCTGAACATCAAGCAACTGGCGCTGCGCATGCATGCCGAAGGCCCCAAGCGCATGACCCTGCGCGCCACGGGCCCCGGTCCGGTGACGGCCGGTCAGATCGACGTGCCGGCGGATATCGAGGTTCTGAACCCCGATCACGTCATCTGCACGCTGGACGACGGCGCATCGGTGCGCATGGAACTGACCGTCCAGAACGGCAAGGGCTATGTCGCCGCCGAGCTGAACCGTCCGGAAGATGCGCCGATCGGCCTGATCGCCGTCGACGCCCTGTATTCGCCGGTCAAGAAAGTGGCTTACCGCGTCGAGCCGACCCGTCAGGGTCAGTCGCTGGACTACGACAAGCTATTGCTGGAAGTCGAAACCAACGGTGCGGTCACGCCGGTTGACGCCGTGGCCTACGCCGCGCGCATCCTGCAGGACCAGCTCCAGATCTTCATCACCTTCGAAGAGCCCAAGAAGGCTGTTGAGCAGTCGGACGGCAAGCCCGACCTGCCTTTCAACCCGGCGCTGCTGAAGAAGGTCGACGAGCTGGAACTATCGGTTCGTTCGGCCAACTGCCTGAAGAACGACAACATCGTCTACATCGGCGACCTGATTCAGAAGACCGAGGGCGAAATGCTTCGCACCCCGAACTTCGGCCGCAAGTCGTTGAACGAGATCAAGGAAGTTCTCACGACGATGGGCCTCAGCCTCGGCATGGATGTGCCGAACTGGCCGCCCGAAAACATCGAAGATCTGGCCAAGAAGTTCGACGACCAGATCTAAGTTCAACCCTCCGCCCGTCTCCTTCGGGAGAATGTCGGGGCGGTTAGAAGATTACGGTTCCAGGTCCGATTGAGGATACCGGTTCCGGAGTAGGAGAGACCCAGATGCGCCACGGCGCCGCCCATCGTAAACTCGGTCGCACGAGCAGCCACCGCACCGCCATGTTCGCCAACATGGCCGCCTCGCTGATCAAGCACGAGCAGATCACCACGACCCTGCCCAAGGCGAAGGAACTGCGTCCCTTCGTCGAGAAGCTGGTCACCCTCGCCAAGAAGGGCGACCTGCACGCGCGTCGTCAGGCCATCAGCCAGGTTCGCGACGTGCCGCAAGTCGGCAAGTTGTTCGAAACGCTTGGCCCGCGCTACAGCGAGCGTAACGGCGGCTATATCCGCATCATGAAGGCCGGCTTCCGCCACGGCGACAACGCCCCGATGGCCGTCATCGAGTTCGTCGACCGCGACGTCGAAGCCAAGGGCAAGGACTCCGGTCCGGTCCTGGCCTTCGAAGGCAACGACGAAGACTAAGATTTGGTCGTTTGACCAAACGCCGGAAGGGCGGTCGGAGCGATCCGACCGCCCTTTTGCTTTGCGTGGAAACCGGACATGAGGGGTGAATGACCGTCGCCATCGTCGATTTTCGTCCCGATCACGCCGTCGCCTGGGCGCAGTTGAACACCGCCTGGCTGATCGAGGGCGGCTTCACCATCGAAGCCAAGGATCGGCTCGCGATCGATGATCCGCAGGGCGTGTTCCTGGATAAGGGCGGGCGCATCTTCATCGCTGAGAGGGATGGGGAGCCCGTGGGCTGCTGCGCCATGGTCCCGACCGACGACGCGGTGGAGGTCTGCAAGATGACGGTCACGCCCGCCGCGCGCGGCCTGGGGCTGGCGCGACGCCTGCTCGAGGCCTGCGAAGCGGCGGCGCGGGAAGCAGGCGCCGCCCGCCTCTACCTGGAAACCAACAGCGCCCTGAAGCCCGCGATCGCTCTGTATGAAAGCGCCGGCTTCATGCATCTGCCGCCACGGCCCACGCCCTATGCGCGCGCGGACGTCTTCATGGAGAAACGGCTTTAGCCGCTCCAGAGCGCGGCGATCGCCATGCTCCATATGAGCAGAATGCACAGGCCGTAGGCGATCTGATCCTGAAGCGAGCGGCGTGGTGGTTCGGGCGGTGGGTTCGGAAGCGGCATCGTCAAGCTTGAAGCCGATAGGCGACGACGGCGAAATCGATTAAGCGGGTGGAGGTCTGTGAGGGGAGGTCACATGTCGGGTCGCGCGCCGCCGCCGCTAAATGCGCTGCGAACCTTTGAAGTGTTCGCTCGGCACGGGAGCATGACCCGTGCAGCAACCGAGTTGTGTGTCACCCACGGCGCAGTCAGCCGTCAGATCGCGGCGCTGCAGGCCTCATTGGGCGTGGCTCTGGTGACCGGGCCACGCCATGCGCTGACGCTGACCGAGACTGGCGCAAAGCTGGCCGAGGGCCTGACGCCAGCGTTTAGCGCGATCATGGATGCGGTCGAGGCCGCGCGGCAGGGCGTGGCGCGGGAGATCGAGATTTCTTGTTTGGGCACCTTCGCCCTAAAATGGCTGATCCCACGTTTGCCGTCCTTTCTGGAGGCGCATCCTGAGGTGCGCGTGAGGCTGTCGGAATCCTATGCGCCTGTCGATTATCGGCGCGACCGCTTCGACGGCGCCATCCGCATCGTGGAGCCGGATCAGGTCCATGCGCGAACCGAAGCGACACCCTTCCTGGCTCAACATCAGGGACCTGTCGGATCGCCATCCATGATGACCCAGCTGCCAACGATGGAAGCCTTAACTGGCGCGCCGCGGCTGCATTCTGCGACCTTCCGTCGGGCGTGGTCGGTCTGGGCTGAACTGGCTGGCGTGACCCTGCCGGCGGCGGCGATGGAGCGAGAATTCGCGCACAATCATTCGCTGGTGGAAGCGGCGATCGCTGGGTTGGGCGTGGGGATTGCGCCTTGGGCTTTCGTGGCGCCAGACGTGATGGCCGGTCGGTTGGCCGCGCCATTCGGCTTTGTCGAACGGCCGTCCCGGTTCGTCTTTCTGCGGCCGGAAGGCCGCAAGGACGCGGCGGTGGACGCCTTCCGCGACTGGCTGGTTGCGGAAGGCGCGCGCAGTCCGTCGCCGCCTATTCCTTCGACAGGTCCTGGCGGTTGAACCAGGCGACGGCGGCGGCGAAGGGGACGCCGATCCAGAGGGCCAGGCTGAGGACGCCCTTGAGTACGGCCTGATCGGGCAGTTGCGCCGCCGATGCGCCGCCCTCGATGGCGGCTTTGAGCAGGTCGGTGGCCATGCCCGGCGACAGCAGCGGCAGAAGCCAGCCGTCCGGCGTCACGCCCATCGGCAGCAGCAGTTGCGGCAGGAAGAACTGGGCCACGCCGATCACCAGCGGGGCGAACAGGGCCGCCAGCAGCGACCGGGTCACCACGGCGGCCAGAAGGCCCAGCATGGTGAACTGCAGGATGCGCGCCCAGGAGGTCAGGGTCAGAAGGCCGAAGTCCGCGGCCGCTGCGCCGGTCATCGAGAAGGTGAGGGGGCGGCCGAATACCGCCGCCTGGATCACACTGGCGATCACGTCGGAGATCAGGGCGGCGATGGTAGCCAGTACGATCACCAGACCCACGACCGCGACCTTGCCGGTCAGCAGATTCGGCCGGGTGTTGCGCGCGCTGATCAGCCGCCAGGTTTCCCAGCGATAGTCGCCGGCGTAGATGGTCGCCGCGCCGATCAGGACGAACATCAGGATGGCGGGATTGGCGAAGTCGCCCGCGCTCTTGACCAAGGTCATCCCCAGATCGAGCGGGCCGCCCTTCATCAGTTCGGGCGGCAGCTTGCCGGCCAGTTTGGCCTCGTTGGCCTTGGCGACGACGAAGCCCAGAGTGGCGAGGATCACGCCCATGATGGGGATGAACAGCACGCTCCAGAACAGGGCGGTGCGGTTCTTGGATAGGCGGTAGGTTTCGGAACGGATCGCGTCAGCCAGCACGGTTTTGCTCCTGCACGCCGGTCCAGCCGGTTTCGCTCATGCAGACGTCTTCCAGGTCCGCGCCGATCCAGCGGGCTTCTTCGATATCGACTCCGCCCTCTACTAGAGCCTTGATGGCGGCGGCGGCCTCGGCGCGAGGCACGGCGGCCACGATCGCGTCGCCCTCCAGCGTCGCGCGGTCGCCCAGCACCGACATGGCCTTCGCCAACGGCGTGACCGACAGGCGCAGACGCTCGCCCGAGGCGGTCAGATCGGAGACGCGGCCCTCGGTGATCACCTTGCCCTTGTTGAAGATGGCGACGCGGTCGCAGACGCGCTGGACCTCCTGAAGCTGGTGGCTGGCCAGGATGACCGTCACGCCGTCGTGGTCGGCCAGGCTGCGGATCAGGGCGCGCATCTCCTGGATGCCGGGCGGATCCATACCGCTGGTCGGTTCATCCAGGATGACCAGGTCCGGCTTGGTCATCAGGGCGGCGGCGACGCCCAGGCGTTGCAGCATGCCGACCGAAAAGCCCTTCACGCGCCGATTGGCGGCCTCGGTCAGTCCGACGCGTTGCAGCCAGTTGTCGATCTCGGCCGAGGACACGCCGCCATGGGCGCGGGCCAGCCATTCCAGCACCTGGCGGGCGGTCATGAACGGCGGAAAGCGCGGCGTTTCGATCATCGAGCCCATGCGCCGCATCGAGGCCGGGTCGCCGATCCGACCGCCCATAACCGTGGCCACGCCCTCGGTCGGACGAATCAGACCCAACAGGGTGCGAAACAGCGTCGATTTGCCCGCACCATTGGGACCCAGAATGCCGTAGACCCCGCCGCGCGGGATCGACAAGGTCAGGCCGTCCAAGGCCTTTACCGTCCCGTAGGTCTTGGTCAGGCCGCGAATGTCGATGACGGTTTCCATACGCCAAGCTTGGCGAGTGAACGCCGGTCGCACAAGCCGTCGCGTGGCTGTCGTCCATTAAGTTTAGGCAATGGTTCAGTGTCGCCTTGGAGTAAGTTCATGTCTCGTTTCGTCGCCGCCGGCCTGGCCGTAGCCGCCGCCTTCGCCGTCGCGTCCTGCGCCGGGGCCCCTCAGCCCGCCCATACATCGCCGGTTGTCGAGCAGGCCGCGCAGACGACCCGTCCCGATCTGGTCATCCTGGTGTCGATCGACGGCTTCTCGCCGGACTATCTGGGCAAGGGGCAGACGCCGGTGCTGGACGGACTGGTCGCCGGCGGTGCGTTCGGGCCGATGCGGCCGTCGTTCCCCAGCGTGACCTTCCCCAACCACTATACGCTGGTGACGGGGCTGCATCCGGATCACCACGGCGTGGTCGGCAACCGGTTCACGGACGCGCAACTGGGCGCCTTCACCATGGCCAGCAAGGAAAGCGGCTTCTGGGATCAGGGCGAGCCGATCTGGGTCACGGCCGAAAAAGCCGGCGTGCGCACCGGCACCATGTTCTGGCCGGGATCGGAGGTCGAGATCCACGGCGTACGGCCCAGCCAGTCGGCGCCGTTCGACCAGGCAATGCCGGGCGATGCGCGCGTGGATCATCTGCTGTCTTGGCTGGACCTGCCGATGGATCAGCGACCGAAGCTGGAGACGCTCTATTTCGACATCGTCGACACCGCCGGTCACCGCAACGGCCCCGATGCGCCCGAAACGCGCGCCGCCGCCGCATCGGTCGACGCCTCGATCGGACGGTTGATCGAGGGGCTGAAGGCGAGGGGGCTTTATGATCGCACGATGCTGGTCGTGGTGTCGGATCACGGCATGGCCGCGACCTCGCCGGACCGGGTCGTTTGGATCGACGACATCATCGATCCGGCGGCGCTGAAGATCGGCTATGGCGGAGCGGTCCTGACCGCCGATCCGGCGCCGGGCCGCGAGGCCGAGGTGCAGCAGAAGCTGGTCGGACGCCATCCGCATATGGAATGCTGGAACAAGGCCGATGTGCCGGCGCGGCTGGTCTATGGATCCAACCCACGCGTGGCGCAGATCGTCTGTCTGGTCGAGACTGGCTGGTTGACGGCGACGCGGGATCGGCCGGTGACGCGGGCGGGCGGCGCCCACGGTTATGACAATCAGGCGCCGGAGATGGCGGCGATCTTCATCGCCCATGGGCCGGGCGTGGTCGCCGGGCGTCGGCTGACCGATATGGACAGCGTCGATGTGCAGCCTTTCCTAGCGCGGATGCTCGGGATTGCGGCGCCGGCCGGCGACGGGCGTGCGCAAGACACCTTGCCCGTCACCATGCCCTGATGGGGTGATTGGCGAGCCGACGATTTGAGCGCACACTGGTCGCCAAAGGGAGAGGGGCGAATATGCGCAAAGGTCTGTGGGTCGCGACGGTTTCGGTCGCCTGTCTGATTGCGCCCGTGGCGGTCGCCGACGCCACGGCGACGGCGGCGACCCTGGCCCTGATCACCAATCCGCAGGTCTGCGGCCGGGTCGGCGCCGTCGGCGATGTCCAGCCGACACGCGACATGGTCATGGCCCCAGGCTTCGGCGACGAGGGTTTCGCGGTCGATACGAAGACCCCCGAGGCCCAGGCCTGGTTCGACCACGGGGTTCGACTGCGCTGGGCATTCGAGCATTCGGAATCGGTGCGGGCGTTCAGGAAGGCGAGGCAGTTGGACCCGTCGTGCGGCATGTGCGCCTGGGGCGAGGCCTGGGCGATCGGGCCGAACCTGAACGGCGGCGGCGGCGACCCCGAATCGATCGCCACGGGCCTGCGCGTCGCGCGTGACGCGCGGCGTCTGGCCCGCGACGCCACGCCGATGCAGCGCCAGATGATCGACGCCCTGATCCAGCGCTATTCCGGAAAGGAGAAGACCCGCGCGTTACGCTTCGCCCGCGCCATGGACCGGATCGCAAAGCGTCACGCCGACGACGTATCGGTCGCCTCGATCACCGCAGACGCCTGGATGCTCCAGCCCGAGGGCGAATGGTGGGACAAGGACGGCAAGGCGACCGATCCGTCCGTCACCCGCGCCATGGGGATCCTGGAGCACGCCCTGACGGTCAAGCCGAACGATCCGGGCGCCATTCACCTGTACATCCACCTGACCGAATGGTCGGACGATCCGCACAGGGCGCTGGCCTATGGCGAGCGGCTGGCCCTGCTGGCGCCGGGCGCCAGCCATCTGGTGCATATGCCGTCGCACACTTTCTATCGGGTCGGGCGCTACAAGGATGCGATGATGTCCAACGTCAAAGCCGTGGCGCTGGACAAGAGCTACGACCAACTGGTCGGGCCGCCCGGCGGCATTCGCGGCATGCGGCTGCATGCCCACAACATCCATTTCGGCATGGGCGGCGCCCTGATGGCGGGCGGAGCCGAGCGGGGGCTGGAGCTGGCCGACTGGTATATGGCGACCTATCCGCAGCTGGCGGGACCGCCCGAGGCGGGCGAGGACGGCTATGTCGTCTATCGTCAGGTGATGGCGGCGGACGCCTATGCGCTTTACGGCCGGTTCGGATCGGACGCCCAGGTCGCGGCGCTGGCCGAGCCGGACGTGGGCCGTCCGCTGATGCGGGTCGGTTGGCGCTATGCGCGGGGCGAGGCGGCGGCGCGGCGCGGCGATGCGGCGGCGGTTCGGCTCGAGGCCCAGGCCATCGCCGCCCTGCTGGCGGACAAGGCGTTCAAGGGTCCGATGGCGGATCGTCAGACCGGTTTCGCCGAACTCTTCCAGAAGGTGCTGGAAGGCCGCGCGGCCATGATTGATCAGGACTATCCCGCCGCCATCGCCGCCTATGGGCGGGCAACGGCGATCCAGGCCATGGCGCCCGAGGGCGGCGATCCGCCGATGATCTGGTATCCGACGCGCCGAAGCCTGGCCGCCGCCATGCTGGCATCCGGCGATGCGGCGGGGGCCAAGGCCAAGATCGGCGAACTGCTGAAGGATTGGCCGAACGACCCGTACAGCTACTACGTCCTCTACCGCGCCGAACAGGCGATGGGCGACGAGACGGCGGCCAATGACGCCCTGCGCCATGCCGGCGTCGAATGGATCGGCGGACAGATGAGTTTGGCCGAGGCCTGACGCCTCGGCCGCAGGTTGGTCAGCGCTTCGCTGCTTCGATCAGTTTGCCGATTTCGGCCGGGTCGATGCCAGGGCTGGCCTTGCCGTTGACGAAGAAGGTCGGCGTGCCGCGCAGACGCAGGGCGGCGGCCGTGGTGTGGATGTCGGCGATGTGGCGGGTGGTGTCGGGCGCGGCGATCGCGGCCTTGGCGCGGGCCATGTCCACGCCATGCGCGGCCAGGATGGCGTCGATCGCTTCGATCGATAGCGCCCGTTCAGTCATCAGCGCGTCATAGACTGCCAGATACTTGCCCTGCTGGTGCGCGGCCAGGGCGGCGCGGGCGGCGTATTGCGAGGTGATGTCGTCGCCGCGGTCCAGGATGGGCCAGTCCTTGAAGACGAAGCGGACTTCCGGGTGGGCGGCCATCAGGGCGCGATAGTCGTGGGCCACGGCCTTGCAGCCGGGGCAGCGGAAGTCGAAGAATTCGATCACCGTGACCTTGGCGTTCGCTGGACCGAAGGCCGGATCGCGGGCGTCGGGCGCCAGGAGGCCGGCGTTGGCGGCGGCGGCCTGGTTCGTCTCCTCGACGGCGGCCTCGGCGTCCTTGGTCTGGAGCGCCATCTGCGCCTCCTGCAAGACCTCGGGATGCTCCAGCAGATACGCACGCACGTTCGATCCGCCGGTCAGATAGGGCGCGGCTGAAAAGCCCAGCGCGATGACCGACAGGCCCAGGGCCATATAGCCGGCGCGGCCGCCGCTGAGCCATCCTGGCTTGGCGGTCTTGGGTTCAGGCGCAGGCGTGGGGGCGTCGTCGGTCATTCAGGCTCGCAGTCGGCGGTAAGGGTCAGTTGAGGGTGGCGGGCCGGCGCGCGGCGTCACGGCGGTCCAGGTCGTTGAGATCGTCGGGCGTGGCGCCCGAGGCCAGGACGATATCGACGGCGCGGCGCCATTCGATCGAGCCGGGATCCAGCATGGAGCGGGCGCGCAGGGCGAATTGGGTCGCCTGTTTCTCGTCCCCACCGGCGAAATAGTATTCCGCCGAGGCCAGGCGCGCCTCACCCTCCTTGCCCTGCGAGGCATAGGCCTGGGCCAGAAGTCGCCAGGCCATGGTGTTGTCCTTCTCGGCGACGACGGCGTGTTTCAGCTGGTCGATGGCCTCGTCCAGTTGGGCCTTGTCGTTGGTCTCGATCAACGCGTGGGCGAGGTTGACGCGCAGCAGGGGGGCATCGGGCTTCAGGCGGACCGCCTCGCGGTGGGCGGCGACGGACTCGGCCGGGCGGCCTTCCTCGAACAGGATCTGGCCCTTCAGTTCCTGGAAATAGGGGTTGTTCACGTCGCCGGCGATCAGCGCGTCGACCGCGGTCAGCGCCTTGTCCGTCTGGCCGTCTCGATACCAGGCGATGGCCCGCGCATAGCGGCCGGGCAGGGAGGTGTCGGTTGACGGATAGTCGCGCAGGGTGGCGTTCGGCGCATCCATGAACGCGTGGATCTTGGCCAGGATCAGGGCGTGCTGCGCCATACGTTCGGGGCTGTCGCGATGGTCGTAGTGCGGCTGTTCCTGCACATAGCGGCGCAGGCTCTCTATCCGGTTCGACGACAGGGGGTGGCTGCGGAAATAGGGATAGCGGCGGGCGTCGGAGAAGACCTCCTGCGAGCGGAAGTTCTCGAAGAAGGACACCAGCCCGGCGCCGGATTCGCCGGCCGCCTCCAGCGCCCGCGCGCCCGAGATGTCGGCCTCGCCCTCTTGGCTCTGCATGTAATGTAGCGCGCCCAGAGCGCCGAAATACTGGCTGGAGCCCAGCAGGGCCACGCCTGCGTCCGGCGCGCCGGCGGCGATCGCCAAGGCGCCCAGCGCCATGGTCATGAACATCGGCTGTTTGCCGGCGTTCTCGGCCCCGTCGCGCAGGGTGTGGCGGTTTTTGATGTGGCCCGCCTCGTGCGCCATCACGCCCAGAAGTTCGCCGGGCGTCTTGGTGCGCAGGATCAGGCCGGTGTTGACGCCCATGATCCGCCCGCGTGTCGCAAAGGCGTTCAGGTCGTTGTCGTTGACCAGCAGAACTTCAATGTCGTTCGGGTTCAGCCCCATGGCCACGAAGACCGGGTCGGCCCATTCGCGCACGATGCCCTCGACCTCGGTGTCGCGGATCAGGCTTTGCGCGGAGGCCTGGCCGGCGACGGAAACAGCCATCAAGGCCGTCGCCGCCGCCGCCAGAACGCGGGATGCAGATCGGGGAAGCCATCTCATGGCTCTACTCCAACAACGACCGGCCCCCGCCTGTATCCAGACAGTCTAATCGTGACCGATCAGCGGCGCCACCACCCGCGCTTGGGCTTTTCGGGCGGTGCGAGGATCTGGTTCGGATCTTCGGCGATGATGGCCTGAACGTCGATCTCCGGCGTGGGGGCGACGAAGGGCTCGGCCAGGACGGCCTCGGTCACTGGAACCGCCGTCGGGGCGGCGACCGGGGCGACCTCGGCCGGTTCGGCGGCCAGCGCCTCGTGCGGGGTCACGTCCAGCTCGACCGGCGCGCCTTGGACCGTGGCCTCGTTCGGCTCGATGGCGGTGTCGGGATGCGGTTCGGTCGCGATCTCGACGTTGGCGCTGGCCGACTTGCGGCGCACGCGACGACGCTGAGGTTCGGGCGCGATGGCCGGGGCAGACGTTTCGACGGCCTCGGTCGGCTCGACCATGACGGCCATCGGCGTCTCGGGCGAGCCGTCGGGCGGCATGCCTTCGTTGGTGGCGCGGTTCTCGACCTTGATCTCGTGGCTGACGGGACCGTCGCCACGACCGCGACCCCGACGACGGCGACGACGCGAACGGCCGCCTTCCTCGCCGGAGCCTTCGCCCGCCCCGTTATTGGCGACGACATCCAGGCCTTCGATCTCGGACTGAGCGACAGCGGGACGTTCTGCCCGCTCGGGGCGCTCGCCGCGTTCCGGACGACCTTCCGAGCGGCCAGGGTTCAGCGGGTCGAACCAGACATAGGGGTCGTCCAGCGACGGCGTGCGGCCGCGAACCCAGGTGTAGACGTCGCGCTCGCCATCCTCGCGGACGCGGCGACCGCCACGGCGGCCACGGCGACGGCGGCGGCCGTTTTCGTCTTCCTCATCGTCCGAGGCGTCGTCGGCGCTGACCGTATCGACGGCCTCGACGTCGGAGGTTTCCTCGTCGCGACGACCGCCGCGACGGCGACGGTTGCGCCCACGACCGCGATCGCGACCGCCTTCATGACGTTCCGAACGTTCGCGCGGTTCGTCGTCGTCGCTGTCTTCGCGGTCCAGGGATTCGACGGTGTCGTCATCGTCGTCGGCGATGATCTCCTCGTCGTCCTCCTCATCCTCGTCTTCGTACAGCGAGGCGTCGAAGTCGTCGTCGAGATTGGGCATCTCGATCTCGGGCGCGACGAAGTCCTCGTTGGTCTCGGTGCGCTCGATATTGTGTTCGCCCTGACCCAGGCTGTCGTCGATCTGGACGATGACGTTCAGGCCGCGACGTTCAAGCAGCGACTGCAGATAGGCGCGCTTGTGGTTCAGGATGTACAGGCCGACGGCGGTGCAGACCTTCAGCACCACGACGCCCGCGCCGTTTTTACCGGCCTCGATGTCGACTGCGCGCAGGGTCATCAGGGCGGCGGATTCGGCCGAGCGGATGCGGCCCGTGCCCTGGCAGTGCGGGCAGGCCTCGGTCGCGCCCTCGATCACGCCCAGGCGGCGACGCTGCCGGCTGATCTCCATGAGGCCGAAAGGCGAGATGCGGCCCATCTGGATGCGGGCGCGGTCGGAGGACAGGGCCTCCTTCAGCACGCGCTCGACGGCGCGGTTGTTCTTGCCCTCATCCATGTCGATGAAGTCGATGACGACCAGGCCGGCGAGGTCGCGCAGGCGCAGTTGGCGGGCGGCTTCCTCGGCCGCTTCCATATTGGTCTTGAACGCCGTCTGTTCGACGTTGCGTTCCTTGGTGGCGCGGCCCGAGTTGACGTCAATGGCCACTAGGGCTTCGGTCTGGTTGATCACCAGATAGCCGCCGGACTTCAGCGGCACGACCGGCTGATGGATCTGCGTCAGCAGTTCTTCAATGCCGTTGGCCGCGAACAGGGGCCGCGAACCGCGATACAGGTGAACCTTCTTGGCCTGCGCCGGCATCAGCACGCGCATGAAGTCGCGCGCTTCCTTGAAGCCCTCGACGCCCTCGACCTGGATGCCGTCGAAATCCTTGTCGAACATGTCGCGCACGGCGCGGCGGACCAGGTTCTCTTCCTCGTAGATCACCGAGGGGGCGTGAGAGGCGAGGGTGGTCTCGCGGATCGTTTCCCACAGGCGCAGCAGATATTGATAGTCGCGCTTGATCTCGGCCTTGGTGCGCTTGGCGCCCGCCGTGCGGATGATCAGGCCCATGCCCTTGGGCACTTCCAGGGCCGAGACGGCGCTCTTCAGGCGACGACGGTCAGAGGTGTTCGTGATCTTGCGCGAAATGCCGCCGCCCTTGCCGGTGTTAGGCATCAGCACGCAGTAGCGGCCGGCCAGCGACAGCCAGGTGGTCAGGGCCGCGCCCTTGGCGCCGCGCTCGTCCTTGACGACCTGGACCAGCAGGATCTGGCGGCGCTTGATGACGTCCTGGATCTTGTAGCGACGCATCAGGCGGCGCTTCAGCCGCTCTTCGTCGGCCAGCGCCGATTCGGGGTCGACGTCATCGCCGGTCGATTCGCGGTCGAGATCGTCTTCGTCCTCATCGTCATGCGCCTCGGCCATGATGGCTTCGCGGTCGGCGACGGGGATCTGGTAGTAGTCGGGGTGGATTTCGTTGAAGGCGAGGAAGCCGTGGCGATTGCCGCCGTATTCAATGAAGGCGGCCTGCAGGCTGGGCTCTACGCGAGTGACCTTGGCGAGGTAGATGTTGCCGCGAAGCTGGCGCTTCGCACGGGATTCGAAATCGAATTCCTCAATCTTGCGCCCGTCCACGATGGCGACCCGGGTCTCCTCGGGATGCGCCGCATCGATCAGCATTGTCTTTGACATGGAAAGTCTCTCTCTGGCGCGCGCAGGCCGACCGTCCCGGATCTCCGGACAGGGTCATGGCGGCTCGCCGAATGAAGGTGAGGGCCGGCGCGCGCGACATCCCCTCGCCGAGGACGGCGAAGAAGGCTTGATCAAGCCGTTGGGGAACGCAGGCGGAAAGGCCCATTAAGTCGTCGGTCCTGAACCGGGCGCGCCAATCCCTTGGGAAGGCCGCGTCCCTGGTCCGCTCTTCGAACCATCGGCCAGGCCGGGGCGGTTCTAGGATTGGTGAAAGTCAACGCCGCGAGGAGGGCGCGCCAAGATTCGCAGAGGCGAAATCGGCGCGATCGGTTCGCGAGCGGTCACAGCATAGTCATGCAACGGGAGAATTAAAAGGCGCTCGCCTTAACCCCCTGAATACGAGCCTCTGTCATGATGGGGTTCAAGTAGGCTTAAACCGGGTTCGCCGACGCAGATGAGCGGTCGCGTTTTGACAGGTCTGATGCGCTGGGGCGCGAAGGAGTGGGCGATGACCGCCCTGGCCTTCGTGGTCATCTGCATGGTCGGTCTGTCGGCAACGCGCGGTTTCGCCTGGGGCGCCCAGGGCGACGTGCTGGCGGTGCGCTTCGGCGCCGATGGCGATCGGACCCGCGTCGTCATCGATCTGGACAAGACGGCGCAGGGACGCGTCATCGACGCAGGCGGCGAGGGCCGGGTGGTCCTGGCCCTTAGCGGTGTTGCGCCAGGGCGCGGTCTGAACGGCGGCGGTTCGGGTCTGGTGCGCTCCTACGAGGTCACGGCGTCCGGCGGTTCGTCGCGGGTTCAGCTGGAACTGGCACGCGGCAGCGAGATCGAACGGCGCTTCCTGCTGCCGCCCGGCGACGGCGTCAGCCATTATCGTTATGTCGTGGACCTGAAGGCGACGGGAGCCGCCGCGCGCGCCTCGACCACGCCGGCGCCGCGCGCCAGCGCGCCGCCACGTCGCGCCGAACGCCCCCTGATCGTAATCGACGCCGGCCATGGCGGCAATGATCCCGGCGCCAGCGGCGCAAGCGCCCAGGAAAAGCAGGTCACTTTGGCCGCCGCCCTGGCTTTGAAGGCCGAGCTCGAGAAGAACGGCCGTTATCGCGTGCGCCTGACACGGACCGACGACCGCTATGTCGACCTTTATCGCCGCGTCTCCATCGCGCGTCAGGCCGATGCCGACCTGTTCATTTCCCTGCACGCCGACGCCGGCGCCGATCCGGCGCTGCGCGGGGCCAGCGTCTATACCCTGTCGGAGCAGGGCGCGGGCCGGGCCGTGCGCGAGTTCACGCGCGGCGACAACTGGCACCGCGAGCTGCATCTGCCGGGCCGCGACCCGTCGGTGGATCGCATCCTGCTCGACATGACCCAGCGCGCGACCCAGAACCGCTCGGCCCAGTTCGCGCGCGTGTTGCTGACGCACCTAGAAGGCTCGGACCATCCCCTGCTTCGCCGCAGCCATCGCGATGCGGGTCTGGCTGTGCTCCTGGCGCCCGACGTGCCGGCCGTGCTGCTGGAAATGGGCTTCATCACCAATCCCGAGGACGAGCGGCTGCTGACCGACGAGCGTGCGCGCCGTCGCCTGATGAAGTCGGTCGCGGACGGGATCGATCGCTATTTCCGCGAGCCGTCGAGCCCTATGATGGCCGCCGCGGCCAGCCAAGCCGCCGGTCAGCCCTGATTCGGCGCAACCAAGCCGGCCGTCGCCGGTTTCGGCACCATGAAAAAAGCGATTGTCACGGGCGGATCAGGCCTGATCGGAACAGGCGTCTGTAAGGCCTTGCTGGCCAACGGATGGGAAGTCGCCTCCTTCGACCTGAAGCCGGGAGAGGGCGAAGCGTGTCATATCGACTGCGATTTGGGTGATGAGGACTCGGTCAAACAGGCGTTCGAGGCGTTGGGCTGGTCGTCGCTGGACCTGCTGGTCAACAACGGGGGCATCGCCGATCCGGTGAACGGCCCGCTGGCTGAGCTGTCGCTGGCGGACTGGCGCAAGACCATCGACAGCCATTTGACCGGCGCTTTTCTGATGAGCCGCGCGGCCATTCCGTTGCTGAACGAGGGCGGCGCTATCGTGAACATGATCTCGACGCGCGCCTTCATGTCCGAGCCGCACACTGAGGCCTATGCGGCGTCCAAGGGCGCGCTGTTCGCCCTGACCCACGCCTTGGCGATCAGCGAAGGCCCTCGGATTCGCGTGAACGCCATTGCGCCCGGCTGGATTTCGGATGGCGAGGATCTGCGTTCTGTCGATCACGAACAGCATCCGGTCGGCCGCGTCGGCCGCGCCGAGGATATCGCCGGGGCCGTGCTCTACCTCGCCGAAGCGAGTTTCGTGACAGGTCAGGTGCTGACCGTGGACGGCGGCATGACGCGCAAGATGATCTACGCCGAATAGGCCGTCAGGCCAGACCGGCCTTTTTCAGCGTCTTCCAGGCCTTGATCACGCGTTGCAGCTTTGCCTCGGCGCTGCGATCGCCGCTGTTGGTGTCAGGGTGAAACCGCTTCAGCAGCTCGTGATACTGAGCCTTGATCTTCGCCTTTTCGGCGCCCGGGTCCAGATCGAGGTCGGCCAAGGCGGCGCGTTCCAGCTTGCCGATGCGGCGGTCCTCGGTCGCGGACTGCGGCGCCTGATCGCCCTTGCGACCGAAAAGGCCGAAGCTGTCGCGCCATGAGCCGGCGCCGGTGGTGTTCGAGGTGCCCATCTTGGCGGCGAATGCGGCCGCCTCGCGCGTGAACTTGCCAGCCTGCATTTCCCAGGTCGGGCGCCCGCCGGTCATGGCCTCGTTTTCCTGGGCGGCGCGGATCTGGCCTTCGCTCATGCCGGCGTAGAAGTTCCAGCCTTTGTTGTACTCGCCGGCGTGCGGCTGGCAGAATTCGTAGAAGTCGTTCAGCCGCTCGCGCGACTTGGGCGCCTTGGCCGCAGCAGCCCGGCGACAGTCGGGCCACTGGCACGGCTTTTCGCCGGGCTTGAGATGAAGGACGTCGGCTTTCGCCGCCTCTTCCTCGGGCTTGGGCGGCTTCACCCGAATGTCGGTGAAGCGCGGCTTGTATTGAAAGGAGGCGGACATCAGCCGAAGTGTAAGCCCGATTGGGACAGCATCAAGGAATCGATCATGTCTGAAGGCCCGGTGGCGACGATTATTCGTGCAAAACTGACGGCAGGGCTGTCGCCCTTGCGTCTGGAGGTCGAGGACGACAGCTGGCGCCACGCCGGACATCATCATGAAGGCGGAATGGACGCCAGGCCTGGCGGAGAAAGCCATTTCAATCTGGTGATCGTGTCCGCTGCTTTCCAGGGGCAATCGCGGCTGGCGCGACAGCGCGCGATCAACGCCCTGTTGAAGGACGAGATGGCCGGACCGGTCCACGCCCTTTCGATCAAGGCGCTGACGCCGGAGGAGGCAGGCTGAGCGAAAGAACCGCGTTCACATCGTCTTAGAACCTTCGTCTTAGCGTCATCCGACCAAACAGAACGTGGGGATCTGGGCTTATGGTGGAATCAGACGGCGTCGTGAAGGCGCTCGAAGGCGAACAACGCGCCGGAGACGCGGCCCAGGCGCTGACCGCCATCCTGCAGACGCAGTATCTCCGCTACATGATCATCGCCTCGTGGGGCGTAGGTCTTCTCGGCACGGTGGGCCTGTGGCCGGCGCTATTGTGGTTCGGCGGCACCCTGGCGGCCGGGTCGCTGCGGGGAATCGTCGAACATCGTCTGAGCCATCGCGTCGGCACCAACTGGGGCGTGATCTTCCCGATCGTGGCCACGGTGACGACCGGCGCCTGGGCTATTGCGCCTCTGATGGCCTGGTTCTCGCCCACCGAGTTCGGACGCCCCCTGGCCCTCGCCCTGCTGATTTCCGGCTATGTGCTGGTATTCGCTCAGCTTCGCAGCTCGCCGCGTCAGGCCCTGATCATCTCTTCGCCCTACGGCGCGGCCGCGACGATCATTCTGTTCAGCCTATGGGGCACCAACGCCTTCTGGTCGATGCTGGCGGTCCTGCCGTTCACGGCGGCGGGTCTGTTCGTGCTGGTGACCATGACCCTGCTGCGCGAAGACCGCATCCGGGCCTTCCAGTCGCACCAGGCGCATCTGATCGAGGAGCTGGAAGCGGCCCGCGACAAGGCCAACGCCGCCAATGACGCCAAGTCGAACTTCCTGGGGGTGATCTCGCACGAACTGCGCACTCCCATGAACGGCGTGCTGGGCGCGGCCCAACTGCTCAGCGCGACGCGACTGGAGACGACGCAGCGCGAATATCTGTCGATCATCCGCAACTCCGGCGACAATCTGTTGTCGCTGCTGAACGACATCCTCGACATGACCAAGATCGAGGCCGGCAAGATGAACTTCGAGGTCGTCGATATCGTCATCGACGGTTTAAACAAGCGCATCACTGGACCCTTTGAAGCGCAGGCCGAAGCCAAGGGCCTGACGTTCGTGACGACCGTGGAGGGCGAGATCCCGACGGTGGTGCGCGGCGATCCGCTACGCGTCTGCCAAGTGGTGCAGAACCTGTTGTCCAATGCGGTCAAGTTCACCGAGGCCGGCGAGATCCACTATCTCGTGCGCGGACACCGCGTGTCGGATCAGCGCGTGCGGTTCGAGTTTGTCGTCCAGGACAGCGGCGCAGGCATTGCGGCGGCCGATCTGGAGCGGTTGTTCATGCCCTTCACCCAGGTCGACACCTCGTCCACGCGACGCTTTGGCGGCACGGGTCTGGGCCTGACCATCGCACGGCGCATGGCCAATATCATGGGCGGCGACATCACCGTGACGTCCAAGCTCGCCGAGGGCTCGTGCTTCACCCTGGAAATCGAGGCCGAGGTCGTGGAATGGGCCAAGCCCGTCGCGGCGGCCGAGGTTCATGCCGAGATCGAAGGCGGCGAATCGCTGCGCGTCCTGGTGGTCGAGGATCACCCGGTGAACCGCATGATTCTGGAGGCCTGGATGAGCTCGGCCAGCCACGTCACTTCGACGGCCGAAAATGGTCAGGTCGCGGTCGATATCGCCAAGGACCAGCCGTTCGACCTAATCATCATGGATGTGAACATGCCGGTGATGGACGGACTGACCGCGACCCGCATGATCCGCGACGGCGGCCAGAACGCCGGCACTCCGATCGTGGTCCTGTCGGCCTCGGCGCGTCATGAGGATCACGAGGCCGGTCTTCAGGCCGGCGCCGACGCCTATTTGAACAAACCGATCGATTTCGGCGCCCTGGCCGCCCTGATGGGGCGCGTCAGCGGCGGGCGCGACGCGGTCGCCCAGATGGCGCTGCCGTCGTCGGAGGCCTCTGTTGCCGCCTGATTGCGGCGATCCTGTGTTCCCGACATGAACCTGGGCCGATGACGCTGGTTCAGGTGCGCCTCAGTCGCCGTGCTCCATAACTGCATCCAAGCCGACGTTCTTCGGCGCAGATGGAGACACGATCATGAAAAAGATCCTGACCACCGCAATCGCTTCGGTCATGGCCGCTGGCGCGCTGGGCGCTGCTGGCGCAGCGTCGGCCCAACCCATGCCGCCCCACGGTCCGCATGGTCCCGCCGCACGTCACGGTCCGGGTCCTGACCACTACGATCGTCGGGAATATCGCCAGGATCGCCGCGACTACCGCCGCGAACTGCGTGAGGATCGTCGCGACTATCGCCAGCAACAACGCGCCTATGAGCGCTGGCAGCGTGCGGAACGTCGTTACAACGCCCCGCGCTATGTGCCGCCGCGTGGCTATGCGGTTCGGACCTGGAGCTATGGTCAACGGATGCCGTCCTACTACCGCACCAACGCCTATGTGGTGAACGACTACAACCGCTACGGCCTACGTGCGCCGCCCCGTGGCTATCAATATGTCCGCAGCGGCAATGACGTGGTGCTCGCCGCCGTGGCCGGCGGCCTGATCACCGCCGTGATCGCCGGCCTGTTCAACTGATCCGCCAAGGATTTGAGATGCGCTCCGGAGGGAAACCTCCGGGGCGTTTTTCGTTCTGATGAAGACGGCGACGCTTCCGACGCCCAAGATGGATGACGATGCGCGCCTTCGCCGAGCTACTGGACCGCCTGTCCCTGACGGCCTCGCGCAATGCGAAGCTGGTGCTGGTGCGCGACTATCTGAGAGCGACGCCCGATCCGGATCGGGGCTGGGCGCTGGCGGCGCTGACGGGCGACCTGACGTTCGACGCGGCCAAGCCGGCCATGATCCGAAAGGCGGTTGAAGGCCGGGTCGACAGCGTGCTGTTCGGCTGGTCCTACGACTATGTGGGCGATTTGGCGGAGACGGTGGCCCTGATCTGGCCCGTGACGTCGGACCATCGGCCGAACCGCGAGCCCGAATTGGCCGAGGTCGTTGAGGCGCTAAGGACCGCGACGCGGACGGAGGTGCGCGGTCTTCTGGAAGGCTGGTTGGATGCGCTGGAGCCGAAAGGGCGCTGGGCGCTGCTGAAGCTGATGACCGGGGCCTTGCGTGTCGGTATGTCGGCGCGGCTGGCCAAGACGGCGGCGGCCATGATGCGCCCGGACGCGGTGATGGCGCCGCCTTCGCCGGACGGCGACGAGGCCCAGATGACGCTGGAAGCGTTGGACGCTTCGGCCATCGAGGAGGTCTGGCACGCGGTCGAGCCGCCCTACGCCGATCTGTTCGCCTGGCTGGAGGGCAGGGCGGAGCGGCCCAGCCCGGATGCGCCCGGCCGGTTCCGACCCGTCATGCTGGCTGTTGCCATCGATGAAGCGGTCGATCTGCCCAAACTCTCGCCGGCCGACTATGCGGCCGAATGGAAGTGGGACGGCATCCGGGTTCAGGCGGTGCTGGAGGGCGAGGTCCGCAAACTCTATTCCCGCACCGGCGACGAGATTTCGGGCTCCTTTCCCGATGTGATGGACGCCCTGGCGTTCGAAGGTGCGATCGATGGCGAGCTGATCATCTGGCGCGACGGGGCGGTCGCGCCGTTCGGGGACCTTCAGCAGCGGCTGAATCGCAAGTCGGTGGACGCTAAGGCTATGCAGGCCTTTCCGGCTGCGGTCGTCGCCTATGACCTGCTGGCCCAGGATGGCGAGGATTTGCGCGGCCTGCCGCTGCGCAAGCGTCGGGCGCGCCTGGAGGCCCTGGTCAATGGTCATACCGGCGAGCGACTGCATCTGTCGCCGGTGGTCGATTATGCGGATTGGGATCAGTTGGCGCGGTTGCGAGCCGATCCGCCGGTCGGGGCGGCGGCCGAGGGGCTGATGCTGAAACGCTGGGACAGCCCCTATCTGGCGGGGCGACCCAAGGGACCGTGGTTCAAATGGAAGCGCGACCCCCACGTCATCGACGCCGTCCTGATGTACGCCCAGCGCGGGCACGGCAAGCGTTCCAGCTTCTATTCCGACTACACCTTCGGCGTCTGGACGCCGGAGGGGCCGCTGACGCCGGTGGGCAAGGCCTATTTCGGCTTCACCGACGAGGAGTTGAAACAGCTCGACAAGTTCGTGCGCGATCACACCATCGACCGGTTCGGGCCGGTGCGGTCGGTGCGGGCCGAGCGGGACTTCGGACTGGTGCTGGAGATCGCCTTCGAGGGGCTGAATCGCTCGACCCGGCACAAGTCCGGCGTGGCCATGCGTTTCCCGCGCGTCAGCCGAATTCGCTGGGACAAGCCGGCGCGAGAGGCCAACACCATCGACGACGTGATGGACCTGCTGGACGCTATCGAAAGCGGCGGCGGGCGGATCGCAAAGGCCTGAAATCGGGCTTTCGGGGGTTCCAATCGTCGCGTCAGGCGTTAGACCCGACCTCATGTCTCTGCCTATTTCCAACGAAGTCGCCGACGCGGTGGCCGCGGGCCGTAAGGCCGTTTCGATCGATGCCGCCGTGATCGCCAAGCTGACCGACATGGCGGGTGATTTCGCGATCAACCTGACGATCGCCATTCTGATCTTCGTCCTCACCGTCTTTGCGGCGAAATGGGCGGCGCGCGGGGCGCGCAATACGCTGTCGAGGGTCAAGGGATTCCGCCACGATCCGACGGTCCTGAGCTTCGCGGTCCAGGTCGTGCGGGTGGTGGTCTTCATCATCGGCATGATCGCCGTGCTGCAGCGGCTGGGCGTTCAGACGACCTCGATCATCGCCGTGCTGGGCGCGGCGTCACTGGCGGTGGGTCTGGCGTTGCAGGGCACGTTGTCGAACGTGGCGTCGGGGATCATGCTGCTGGTGCTGCGGCCCTATCGCGTAGGCGACGTGGTCGATGTCGGCGGGATGAGCGGCACGGTGCAGCGCCTGGACCTGTTCACGACCCAGCTGTCCAACGCCAACAACCACAAGATCGTCATTCCGAACTCCAAGGTCCTGAGCGATCCGCTGACCAACTTGACCGGCCAGCAGACGCGCCGGATCGAGATCAACTTCACGGTCGGTTATGGCGACGATCTGAACCAAGCGCGCTGCGTGCTGGCGGATATGGCCGCCGCACACGAAAAGGTCCTTCACGATCCCCATCCGTGGACGGGCGTAACGGGCCTGCTGGACAGTTCGGTGCAGGTGACGCTGCACGCCTGGGTCAAGGTCGGCGACTGGTGGCAGACCCAGGCCGACCTGATGCAGGGCGGCAAGGAGGCGCTGGACGCCGCCGGGATCGAGATTCCGTTCCCGCATCAGGTCGCCGTGCCCTATGGCGATGAGGATGTGGTCCCGGTCGTGCGTGTCCGCACGGTCGAGGACGATATGGCCGATCTGAAGGCGACGAACCGTTGATGCGTTACGATTTCGGCTCCGACAACACCGCCGGTATGGCGCTGAGCGCCATCGAAGGCCTGGTGCGCGCCAACAAGGGATTCGTCCGCGCCTATGGCGCAGACGAGGTCACCGCCCGCGCCGCCGACCAGATCCGCCAGCGTCTGGATGCGGACGCCGAGGTGCGTTTTGTTTTCAGCGGGACGGCGGCCAACGCCATCGCCCTGTCGATGCTGGCCCAACCCTATGAGGCGGTGCTGGCGCACCATGCGGCGCACATCTGCACCGACGAGACGGGCGCGCCGGGCTTCTTCGGTCACGGCGTCGGCCTGATCGGGCTGCCGGGGTTCTCGGGCAAGATCGATCCATTGGCGCTGCAGGCGCAGTTGGGCGAACCCGAAGTCGGGCATCGTCAGCCGCCCGCCGCCCTGTCGCTGACCCAGGCCACCGAATATGGCTCGGTCTATACAGAGGAAGAGCTGCGCCACCTGATCGAACCGGCCAAGGCGCTGGGCTATGGCGTCCACATGGACGGAGCGCGCCTGACCAATGCTGTCGCCGCCGGTTTCGACCTGAAGGACATTCCCCGCCTGGGCGTTGACGTGCTGGTGTTCGGAGGAGCCAAGGCGGGCGCCAACTGCGCCGAGGCGATCGTGCTGTTCGACAAGAGCCTGGCGCGGCGACTGGACAACCGTCTGAAACAGGCGGGCCAGACGTCATCCAAGACGCGGCTGCTGTCGGGTCCGATGCTGGGCTTGCTGGAAAGCGGCGATTGGGAATCGGGCGGCGCCCACGCCAATCTGATGGCGCAGCGGCTGGCGGCGGGAATCGCAGGGCGGTCGCCCTTCGTCCTGGCCCATCCGGTGGAGGCCAACGCCGTCTTCGTGCGGATGCCGCCAGAGGCGCATGCCCGCCTGAACGAAATGGGCTGGGCCTGCTACGCCTTCGATGACGGTTCCGTGCGCTTCGTCTGCTCGTGGGCGACGCAGGAAGCGGCCGTGGACGAGTTGATCGAGGCGGTCGCCGATCTGGGCTGAGCGACTAATCCCCGCTTGCGCGCCAGCGTGGCCTTTCCCCGGTCGCATTGGCTTTCCATATGCGGATCATGGCGATACGAGGCGAACGCTCCGGCGGCAGGCGTGACCCGATGGTCAAGGCGCAGCAGGCAGGGAGCCCACAGGACAAGACGGACGGACCCCCGACGCTGACGGCGCTGGCGGATTTGGCGCGGCTGGTGGCCCGATCAGGCGCGCCGCACCTGAGATTGCGGCTGATCTCGGCCATCCTGCTGACGCTGGCGGGCAAGGGACTGGGCGTCATAGCGCCGCTGGTGCTGGGCGCGGCGGTCAACCGTCTGGCGGCGGGGCAGGGTGCGGCGACCGCCGTCGGCCTGGGCTTTGCGGCCTTCGCCATCGGCTGGACTGTCGTGCGGTTCCTGTCGGCGGCCTCGCCCCTGATCTCCGACGTCGTATTCGCGCCGGTGCGCGCCGCCGCCCAGCGCGCGACGGCGGCCGAGGCGTTCGCTCATGCGCTGAGCCTGTCGCTGGACTTCCACCAGACCAAACGCTCGGGCGCCTTGTCGCGGACGATGGACCGGGGATCGCGCGCGGTCGATTTCCTGCTGCGCATCCTCGCTTTCAACCTGGTCCCGACGGGGGTGGAGCTGGTGCTGGCGGCCGGGGTGCTGGGCGCCAAATACGACTGGCGTTTCGCCGCCGTCGCGGTGGTCGTGGTCGTCATCTACACCGCCGCCACCTTCGCCATGTCCAACTGGCGGCTGGAGCATCGCCGGATCATGAATGTGGCCGATTCCGAGGCCGCCGGCGTCTCGGTCGACGCCCTGCTGAACTATGAGACGGTCAAGTCGTTCGGGGCCGAGACGCGCGCGGCCCAGACCTATGACCGCGCGTTGAGCGACTATGCCGAGGCGTCGCTGAAGGCCAACAGTTCGCTGAACATGCTGAACGGGATGCAGGCCCTGGTGATGAACCTGGGGCTGGGCGTTATGGCGGTGATGGCCGGGTTCGAGGCGGCGGCCGGGCGGATGGGACCGGGCGACGTGACAGCGGCGGTGCTGATCATGATCTCGCTGTATGCGCCGCTCAACATCCTAGGCTTCGCCTATCGAGAAATCCGTCAGTCCTTCATCGACATGGAGGAGATGCTGAAGGTGACGCGACAGACGCCGCAGGTCGCCGATTCGCCGAACGCCGTCGCCCTGCCGCGGCCGGTGGATGCGCGCGGGGCGTCGGTAGCATTCGAGGCCGTCGGCTTCCGCCACGACGCGCGGGCCAATGGGCTGGAGGACGTCAGCTTCTACGCCGCGCCGGGCACCACGACGGCGCTTGTCGGGCCCTCGGG
Source organism: Brevundimonas sp. 374 (assembly GCF_900102995.1). Lineage (NCBI taxonomy): Bacteria > Pseudomonadati > Pseudomonadota > Alphaproteobacteria > Caulobacterales > Caulobacteraceae > Brevundimonas > Brevundimonas sp. 374. The sequence goes on from NZ_FNKT01000001.1 coordinate 277,967, forward strand.
CGCGGGCAAGTCCACCATCGTCAAACTGGCGCTGCGTCTGCTCGATCCGCAGGAAGGGCGCGTGCTGATCGACGGCCATGACGCGCGTGAGGTGACCCAGGCCTCGCTGCGATCAGCGGTGGCGCTGGTGCCTCAGGATGTGGCGCTGTTCAACGACACCCTGGCCGCCAACATCGCCTTCGCCCGGCCCGAGGCGGATGAGGCGCAGGTGTGGGCGGCGGCGGAGGCGGCGGAACTGGCCGACTTCATTCGCGGCTTGCCTGACGGGATGCAGACCAAGGTCGGCGAACGGGGTCTCAAGCTGTCGGGCGGCGAACGCCAGCGGGTGGGCATCGCCCGCGCCCTGTTGGCCGATCCGTGCATCCTGATCCTGGACGAGGCGACCAGCGCGCTGGACAGCCGAACCGAGGCGGCGATCCAGAAGACCCTGCGCAAGGCCAGGAACGGCCGCACGACCCTGGTGGTCGCGCACCGGCTGTCGACCGTGGCGGACGCGGACCAGATTCTGGTGTTGAAGGCCGGGCGGATCGTCGAACGCGGCGGTCACCACCAACTGGTGGCTCGACAGGGCGGGGAATATGCGGCGTTGTGGCGCAAACAGACGCGCGGCGGCAAGACGCCTCAGATGGCCGACTGATCGGCGGCCGGAAGCTTCTTTTTCAGAACCTCATGCAGGTTCGTCAGGATGGCGGTCCGTGCGGCCTGCTCTTCCGGCGGGAGCGCCAGCAACAGCTTCATCGCCTGGGCGTGGACCGTCGCGATGCGCCAGTCGAAACCGCCCTGACGCGGCGCGGCGTCCAGCAGGTCGCACAGGCCCTTGGCCGCGGTGCATAGGTCGTCCATCGAGAAGGGGCTGGCGGCGTCGATGATCTGGCTGGAAGCGGAATAGGCCAGATCCAGCCGCATCGGCTCGATCAGGTTCGGATCGGGCTTGGCCAGCAGGACGGCGATATTGTCGCCGATGATGGCGCGGGCCTGATCCTGAAGTCCGTCCAGATTGGCGCGGGCCTGGGCCAGGGCGACCCCGATGCTAACGCCGCCGGGGCGATCCAGCATCTCGGACAGGCGCGACTTGCGCTGGTTGTGGGTGATGACGGTCATAGGGCCAGACTCTCCATCCCCTTCGCCTTGCGAATCATGTCGGCGCGGCGTTCCACGCCTTCATAGCCGGTGTGTCGGAACCGGCGATCCGGCCCCAGATAGTCGCCGACCTCCAAGAAGGGCCGGGTGTCGCGCGCGACCCACAGGATTCGCTCCAGCAGAAGGGCGGGGCTGAAGGGCTTGGTGACGACGAAGTTGGCGCCGCAGTCCCGCGCCTCGGTGACGCGCCCGCGACGAATGTGGCTGGCGGTCATGATGACGGGGGTGAAGGCGTTGGGATTGGGGCCGGAGCGGCGCAGCCAGCGCACCAGTTCGAACCCGTCGATGTCGGGCATGTCGGTGTCGACGACCAGCAGATCGACGGGCTTGTCGGTCAGCAGCTTCTTGGCTTCCATGCCCGTGCCGCACGCATAGGTCGGGCGGATGCCGAAACCGGTCAGGGCGTTGGAAGTCAGGGTCAGCGAAAACGGCGAATCGTCGACGATCATCGTGATCGCGCCGGCCAGGTTGAAGACGGCGCTTTCACGCAGGGACTCGCCGCCGCTCATGGCGCAAAGGCCCCAGTCTGTCCCGCCGCTGAACTCATGGCCGGTCGCAAACCCCGATGCCCCTGAACGAAGCGCCGAGCTTCGCAGACGAGGATGGATGCTGCGTTAACGTTGGTCGGCCAAAGCGACCAGGCGTCAGAGGGCGCCGATGGCGTAGAAGCGATCCGCGCGGCGTTTCTTGATCTGCTGGGGCGTCAGGCCGTCGAAGCCCTTCAGCTCTTCGGCTAAAACGTCGCCGACATTGGCCATGGCCGCGTCGCGATCGGTGTGGGCGCCGCCGACAGGCTCTTGGATCAGGCGGTCCACGATCTTCAGCTGCATCAGGTCCGGGCCGGTAATCTTCATCGCCATGGCCGCATCCTTGGCCCGCGCGCCGTCGCGCCACAGGATGCCGGCGGCGCCCTCGGGCGAGATCACCGAATAGATCGAGTGTTCCAGCATCAACACGCGGCTGGCCGCGGCGATGGCGATGGCGCCGCCCGAGCCGCCTTCGCCCGTGATGGTGGCGATGGAGGGCACGCCCAGGGTCAGGCAGCGCTCGGTCGAGCGGGCGATGGCCTCGGCCTGGCCGCGCTCCTCGGCGCCCAAGCCTGGATAGGCGCCGGCGGTATCGATGAAGCTGAGGACCGGCAGGCCGAACTGCTCGGCCATGTCCATCAGGCGCACCGCCTTGCGATAGCCCTCGGGCCGCGCCATGCCGAAGTTGTGAGTGATGCGGGTCGCGGTGTCGTGACCCTTTTCGTGGCCCATGATGACGACTGGACGACCGCGGAACCGGGCCAGGCCGCCCAGGATGGCCTGATCGTCGCCGAACTGACGGTCGCCGTGCAGTTCGTTCCAGTCGGTGAACAGGCTCTGGACGTAATCGACGAAGTGCGGGCGCTGCGGATGGCGCGCGACCTGGGTCTTCATCCAGGGGTCGAGGCCGGCGTAGGTCTTCTTGCGCAGCTGCTCGGCCTTTTTGCGCAGGCCCTCGATCTCATGGTCGATGTCGCCCGAGGTGTCGGCCAGCAGCGAAAGCTCCTCGATCTTGGCTTCCAGATCGGCGATCGGCTTTTCGAAGTCGAGATAGTGCGTGGCCATCAAGGCGTCCGGGAACTGCAAACGGGCGAAAGCGCCCTTGGGGAAGGCGCGCGAACCTAGAGAGGTCAACGCCGCCGGGCAAGCGGGGGTTCAGTCGTCGCGCGCCAAGGGGTGGTTTTGTTGGACGACTTGGGCCAGGCGATCGGTGGCGACGTGGGTGTAGATCTGGGTCGTGGCGATATCGACGTGGCCTAGCAGGGTCTGGACGACGCGCAGGTCGGCGCCGCCTTCCAGCAGATGGGTGGCGAAGGCGTGGCGCAGGACGTGGGGGCTGACGCGGGCGGGATCGATGCCGGCGGTAATCGCGGCCTCGTCCAACAGTTGGGCGAACCGGCGTGGGGTCAGGTGGCCGGTGCGGCCGGAAGAGGGGAAGAGCCAGGGACTTTCGGGCGCCCCAGGCTTTCGCCCATCCTTGCTATTGAATCTGGTGTCGCGCGCGACGAGCCAGGCCTTGATCGCTTCGCGCGCGGCGGTGTTCAGGGGGGCTAGACGTTCCTTGCCGCCCTTGCCGCGCACGATCAGATAGGCGGGGTCGCGCCGAACGGCCTCGACTTTGAGCCCCAACAGTTCGGATACCCGCAGGCCGGAGGCGTAGGCCATCTCGACCAGAGCGACCAGGCGCAGGCCCGCCGCCGCGTCGCGTGCGGCCGAGGCGGCCAGCAGGGCGTCGATCTCGGCGCGGCTCAACACCTTGGGCAGGGACCGGCCCTGTTTGGGGGCGTCGAGGCGGCGCGAAGGGTCGTCGGTGCGCCACCCCTCGGCCAGGGCGAAGCGGTAGAACTGGCGCGCGGACGAGCGGCGACGGGCTGCGGTGGCCGCCGACAGGCCGCGCCGCGACAGGTCCGCGAACCAGGCCTCGACCGCTTCGACGTCTGCCTTCATCAACCCGCCGGCGTTCGACAACGCCATCTCCGCGTCCGCCAGATCGCGGCCATAGGCGGACAGCGTATGGGGCGAGGCGTCGCGTTCGACCGCCATCATCTCCAGAAAGGCCTCGATCTGGGGAGTCATGCGGCGATCCGTAGCCTGAACGACTGGCGCAAGGTCAGGCTTGGTGTAGAGGTTTTCTGGATCATGCCTGCCCGCGCCGCCGCCTTCGCCTGCCTCTCGACCGACCGTTCCGCCGGAGCCGCCGGATGAGGCGGCGTGCGAATCCGGGTCCGACCCGCACCATAGCCTTGGTCGGCCTGATGGGGGTGGGCAAATCGTCGGTCGGTCGTCGGCTGGCAAATCGGCTGCGACTGCCGTTTGCGGACGGGGATGTAGAGATCGAGGCGGCGGCCGGGATGACGGTGTCGGAAATCTTCGCCGCCCTCGGCGAGGCCGAGTTCCGCGCGGGCGAGGCGCGGGTGATCCGCCGCCTGCTGGAGGGGCCGCCCATCGTGCTGGCGACCGGCGGCGGGGCGATGATGAACCCGGAGACGCGGGCGCTGCTGAAGGCCAAGGCCGACACGGTCTGGCTGAGGGCCGATCTGGCGGTCATCGCGGAGCGGGTGGCGCGGCGCGACACGCGGCCCCTGCTGCGCGGCAAGGATCCGCTGGAGGTTCTGACGGGCCTGGCCGAGGCGCGCTATCCCATTTACGGCGAGGCCGATGTGGCCGTGGACGTCGGGCAGGGCTCGCACGGCCAGGCGGTGGACGCCATTCACAAGAACCTGCGCCGACACTGGCGCCAGAAACGACGCACGGAGACCCCGCAATGACGATCATTCCGGTCAGCGGCGGGGCCTTTGCCGCCTATGACGTGGTGGTGGGGCGCGGGCTGCTGGCGCAGGCCGGCGCACGCATCGCAGCGCTGGCCAAAGGGCGGACGGTCATCGTCACCGACGAGACTGTGGCGGACATCCACGCTGAGACCCTGATCGCGTCGCTGACGGCGGCGGGCGTGACCAGCCAGATCGTGGCGGTGCCGGCGGGCGAGGGCTCCAAGTCGTTCGCCGAGCTGGAACGCGTGCTGGACCGGCTGCTGGAGATCGGGCTGGACCGCAAGGATGTGGTCATCGCCTTGGGCGGTGGTGTCGTCGGCGACCTGGCCGGCCTGGCGGCGGCCCTGTTCATGCGCGGCATCGACTTCGTGCAGATTCCGACGACCCTGCTGGCCCAGGTCGACTCGTCTGTCGGCGGCAAGACGGCCATCGACACGCCGCGCGGCAAGAACCTGGTCGGCGCCTTTCATCAGCCACGTCTGGTGCTGGCGGACATCGACGTGCTGGCGACGCTGCCGGAACGCCAGGTAAGGTCCGGCTGGGCCGAGGTGCTGAAGCACGGGCTGATCTGCGACGCGCCCTTCTTTGACTGGCTGGCGGGCGAGGGGGCTGTGGGCGCCAAGGGCGATCCGGCGGCGCTGGAGCGGGCGGTGATCCGCTCGGTCGAGATCAAGAGCGCGGTGGTCGGCGAGGACGAGAAGGAGGCGGGGCGGCGCGCCCTGTTGAACCTGGGCCACACCTTCGGCCATGCGATCGAGACCGAGGTCGGCTTTGACGAATGGGCGCTGGCGCACGGCGAGGCGGTGGCGCTCGGCTGCTGTATGGCTTTCCGCTATTCGGCGCGAGAGCGCTTGTGCTCTGCGGACGATGTGGCACGGGTCGAGACGGTGGTCAGGGCGGCGGGTCTGCCGACGCGGCTGGATCAGGCGGGATCGTTCGCGGCCGACCGTCTGCTGGCCTTGATGGCGGGCGACAAGAAGGCCGAGGGCGGGGCGCTGACTCTGATCCTAGCGCGCGGCATCGGCCAGGCCTTCGTCGCCAAGGGCGTGGATGCGGCCAAGGTGCGGGGCTTCCTGGTCGAGGAAGGCGCGACCGCGTGATGCGCATCGCCTCGGTCCCTCTGGAGGATCGCTTCGTGCGGCTGGAGCCGTTCGAGGAAGGACTGAAAGCCGAGGTCAAGGCCGCGCTGGATTGCGACCCCGCGTCCTGGGATATCATGGTCGCCCCGGCCCATGGCGATCATTTCGAGGCCTGGTGGAAGGCTGCGCTGGCGGCGATGCAGGCGCAGACGCGGATCGCCTATGCGGTGCGGCGACGCTCGGACGGGGCGGTGGTCGGGACGACCAGCCTGTATGAGATCAACCCGGCCTATCGCCGCTGCGAGATCGGCTCGACCTTCTATCGGCCCGAGGCGCGGGGCGGGGTGATCAACCCGGCCTGCAAGCGGTTGTTGCTTGGTCATGCCTTCGACGCGGGCGCTGTGCGGGTCGAGATCATCACCGACGCCGTCAACGCCCGGAGCCAGGCGGCCATTCTGAAGTTGGGCGCCAAGGCCGAGGGCGTGCTGAGGAAGCACAAGATCACCTGGACCGGCCGGGCGCGCGACACCGCCATGTTCGCCGTCATCGACGATGACTGGCCCGAGGTGCGCGCGAGGCTGGACCGGCGGTTAGCGGCCTTCGCTTAGTCTACCGCCCGGCATTCCGTCGGCTGACGGCCTTCGACGGACCAGGTGGCGAGGACGCCCTTGCCGCGCAGTTCGACGTTGGAGGCGCGGTACCAGATGCCGTCGGCGGCGCGCTCCTGATACAGATCGATGGCCTCGCCGGACGAGTTGCGGATGGTGGCCATCTGGCGCGGGTTGTCGAAATCGACCGACAGACGCTCGCCGTTGTCGCAAAGATAAACGGTGTGGACGACTCGGTTCAGGGTGCGGTCCTGGATTTCGGCGCCGGTGCGCTGGCGGGCGGTCTGGGCCTGGATGGCGCGTTCCTTGACCTCGTCGCCGGTGCGGGGCGCCTTGTCGGGATCGGCGCCGCAGGCGGTGAGGAGGGCCAGGGCGGCCAGGCCGCTGAACACGATCGACTGCGGCAGATCCGGCTTGAACAAGGTCTTTTCCCTCCACGGCCCCGCCCAACGGCGCAGCTTTTCGCGGCGTTCTAACGTGCGCCGCCTGTGGCCGTTCCCCGTCTTTGACGGAAGAAGGATTTGAGCAGCGACGACGCCTCGTCCGCCAGAAGGCCCGAGTCCGTGGTCGGGCGCCAGTGGCATGTGGGTTGTTCGAACAGGCGCGGACCGTGGATGACGGCGCCGCCCTTGGGATCGTCGGCGGCCCAGACGACGCGGCCGATGCGGGCGTGGCTGATGGCGCCGGCGCACATGGCGCAGGGCTCCAGCGTCACATAGAGGGTCAGGCCGGTCAGGCGGTAGTTGTCCAGCGCTGTCGCCGCGCGCCGCAGGGCGACGATCTCGGCATGGGCGGTGGGGTCGTGGGCCGCAATCGGACCGTTGGCGCCGGTCGAAATTACCTCACCTGAGGCAGGATCGACAAGAATTGCGCCCACGGGCACCTCTCCTGCGTCCGCCGCCGCTTGCGCTTGGTCCAGCGCCATGCGCATGAACCGCTCATCATGGTCCGCCATACAGACGACAACGACAAGAAGCCCCGCGCCCGTCAAGACGAACGGTTGCCCCGGCCCTTTAAATCCTCCGGTCCCCGCAAGAGCGGCGACGGGACGAGATCATTCGGCGACAAGCCGCGCGGCCCTCGCGAAGACGGCGCCAAGCGGTTCGGCGACAAGGCCGACCGCCCGCGCAGCGACCGGCCCCGCACCGATAAGGGCGGCAAGGACGGCAAGTCCAAGATGCCGGAGACGCCTCTGCGCGCCGAGCGAATCGCCAAGACCATGGCGCGCGCCGGCATCGCCTCGCGCCGCGAGGTCGAACGGCTGATCGGTCTGGGCAAGGTGGCGGTCAACGGGCGCATCCTGGATACGCCCGCGACGCTGGTGACGCGCGACGACGTGATCACCGTGGACGGCAAGCCCATCGGCTCGACGCAGGCGACGCGCGTCTGGCGCTATCACAAGCCGGCGGGTCTGTTGACCAGCCACAGCGATCCGACGGGTCGCCCGACGGTGTTCGACGCCCTGCCGGCCGGTCTGCCGCGCGTGATTTCGGTCGGACGGCTCGATCTGGCGACCGAAGGCCTGCTGTTGCTGACCAACGACGGCGAGCTGAGCCGGGCGCTGGAGCTGCCTTCGACCTCTCTGGTGCGTCAGTACCGGGCGCGGGCGCGGGGCAAGATCACCCAGGAGCAGTTGGACGCGCTGAAGGACGGCGTGGTCGTGGACGGCGTCTCCTACGGTCCCATCGAGGCCAAGCTGGACAAGGCCAAGGAGTCCAAGTCCGAAGACGGCAAGGCGCCGGCGAACCTGTGGATCTCGGTGTCGATCATCGAGGGCAAGAACCGCGAGGTCAGGAAGGTGCTGGAGTCCGTCGGCCTGACGGTCAACCGACTGATCCGCCTGGCCTACGGCCCGTTCCGCCTGGACGTGCTGCCGGTCGGGTCGGTGGAAGAGGTCGGGCCGCGCGTGATCCGCGAGCTGCTGGCCGACTACATCCGGCCCGAGAACCTGCCGACCGGCAATGCGGTCGAGACGCCCGCGCCCATCCCCGGCCGTCGGGTGTCGACGCCCATCGTCAAGGGCCGGTCGGGTTCGGCCATGTCGGACCCGTCGAGGAAGCCCAGTCGCGTTCGCGCCGCCGAAACGGCCCAGGCGGATGCGGTCGAGCGCCGCGAGCGTCCGCCCAAGAAGGAAGGCTGGGCCAAGGCCGCGCCCAAGTTCGAGCACTCCAAGACCTTCAAGCCGCGCGAACGCACCGCGCCCGCCGGCGACCGCCCGGCGCGTGAGGCCAACTCCGTGAGGGATGGAGATCGGCCCAAGCGCGCCTTTAAGCCGCGCGACGACCAGTTTATCGACGACCGGCGCGGCAAGCCCGGCGCCAAACCGGCGGGACGTGCGGGTTCCGGCCCGCGCGCAGGCGGTCCCGGCGGAAAGCCGAGCGGCGGCCGCGATTCCAAGCCTCGCACGGGCGGCAAGCCGGCCGGTCCGTCCGGAACGAGCGGACGCGGGCCAGGCGGCAAGCCGCGCACGCCCCGCTGAGGATCGCCGCCGGGGACTGAGCAATGACGATCTCGACCGGGCGGTGCCTGTGCGGCGCCGTCACCTTCACTGCGACGCCGAATGGCGGGATGCACGCCTGCCACTGCCCAACCTGCCGGCGGCAGTCGGGCGGCATCCTGTTCAGCGTGGACTGCGGCGACAGCGTCGCGGTCACGGGCGAGGTGGCGACCTATGTGTCGTCCGACTGGGCGACGCGGCAGTTCTGCCCCGCCTGCGGAACCGGCCTGTTCTGGCGCTCGAACGACGGGGCGATCACCATGGTCTCGGCCCAGGCGTTCGACGATCCGTCGGTCTTCGCCCTTGAGGATGAGTTCTGCATCGAGAGCAAGCCGGCGACCTATGCGCTGGCGGGCGAGCGGCCGCGCCTGACGACGGACGAGCTGTGGGCGCAGTTCGCGCCGCCGCAGGATTGACGACAAGGGTAGCGACAGGGGGAATGGCGATGACGACGACGACAGCGGACCTGAGCCCGGCGAAGGGCGATCACAGCCTGGAACGGCTGCTGCTGTTCTCGGACGGGGTGTTCGCCATCGCCATCACCCTGCTGGCCATCGAACTGCATGTGCCCGAAGGCTGGAATGGACAGTGGGCCAGCCTGTGGGCCGAGCGGTGGCCGATGTTCACGGCCTTTGCGCTGAGCTTCGCCATCATCGGCGTCTTCTGGAACACGCACCGGCGGGTGTTCGCCCGCATGACCGGCTTCAGCAATGGGGTGATGCTGTTCAACATGCTGGCCCTGGCCGGGGTGGTGCTGATGCCGTTCGCCACGACCTTGCTCTACGAGCAGCCGCGCAACGGCGAGGGGGCCTGGATCTATCTGAGCCTGGTGGCCATGGTCGGGGTGATGCACGCCGGCGCCTATGGCTGGGCCGCCTTTGTGACCGATGCGATCCGGCCGCGGCCGCACTGGGCGGTGCACGCCACGGTGGTCGTGACCCATGCCCTGATGCCGGGACTGGCCTGCGCGCTGAGCTTCTTCCTGATGGCGCGGGGCGTGGGGCTGCTGGCGGCCGTGACGGCGCTGGCGCTGGGGCTGCTGATCGCCGGCCGGGTCTGGGTCGGACGCCGCTTTGGCGGAGCCGCCTGATGCGGATCGTCGCCGGAAGCCTGAAGGGCCGGGCCATCGTCGCGCCGGAGGGGCAGGGCACGCGCCCGACCTCGGACCGCGCGCGCCAGGCGGTGTTCAACGTGCTGGAACACGCCGCCTGGGGCGAGAGCCTGCAAGGCTTGCGGGTCATCGACCTGTACGCCGGTTCGGGCGCCCTGGGGTTCGAGGCGGTCAGCCGGGGCGCGGGCTTCTGCCTGTTCGTCGAGACGGACGACGGGGCGCGCGGCGCGATCCGCGAGAACGCCGACGCCTATGGGCTGATGGGACGCACGCGGGTGCACCGCAGAAGCGCGACGGATCTGGGCGTGCGGCCCGGCCCGATCGCCGAGGCGTTCGACCTGGCCTTTCTGGATCCGCCCTATGGCAAGGGGCTGGGGGAGCAGACGCTGGCGCGGCTGATCGAGGGAAGCTGGCTCAAGCCCGGCGCCTTGGTGGTGTTCGAGCGCGGGTCGGACGAGCCGGAGATCGACACCCCCGGCTATCAGCGTCTGGACGCACGCGACTATGGCGCAGCCAGGGTGCTGTTCCTGAAGGTTTCGCCGACAGCAGAGTGAGGTGACGCTGCCCGTCTCCCAACGGGAGAGGGGAGGGTTACAGTTTGGCGACCAGGCAGCGCGCGGCGGCCGTCACCTCGGCCCAGGTGATTTCGAACCCGTCGTCGTCGCCGAAATAGGGGTCGGCGACGGCCTGGCCCTCGCGGCCGGGGACGTGGTCGAGCAGCAGGCTGAGCTCGGCGGTCGCATCGTCGGGGCGCAGGCGGCGCAGATTTTTCAGGTTCTCGTGGTCCAGGGCGATGACATGGGTGAAGCGGCGAAAGTCCGCCTGCGTCACCTGCCGCGCCTTCAACCCCGAAATCTCGACCCCGTGACGCCGCGCCGTCGCCTGCGCCCTTGGGTCCGGCGGCTCGCCCGCATGCCAGTCCCCGGTCCCGGCGGAATCGACGATCAGATCGAGCCGGAGCCGCTCAGCCTCGGCGCGCAGGGCGGCCTCGGCGAGGGGGGAGCGACAGATGTTGCCGAGGCAGACGAAGAGGATGGAGGGCATGGAGCGGATTTGGGGGAAAGGAAGTGAGGTGCAAGGTCTGGCGTAAAGACTGGAGACACAACGCGTGAGTGTTACGACCGCGCGGTTCGCAGGCGGAGAGTGTTGTTCGTACGGGCGAACTCATGTAGCCCCGTCGGACAGGGGGAGAGTATGATTTCAAAGTTCAAAGTATCGTTGGTTGCGCTTATGGCAGGTGTCTCCCTTTCCGCCTGTGGCGGCGGAAGTGGAGGAGGGGGAGGTCCTGGAGGTGGTGTCGTGACGCCCCCGCCACCCCCGCCGCCTTACGCATCCAATTGCTCGGCTACGCCTTCTGCGCTTTCCTGCCAGTCTGGATCGATCCAGGTGGTGGGGCCTCAGGTCGGTGTTCGTTCCAACGGCGCATCGACCAATTCGGCGTATTCGTTATTTACGATCGATCGTCGTGGGACCAGCGACACCAGTGACGATGTCTACAGCTTCAGGAACCTCGACGGCGCGTCGGTTATAGACAAGCGCTACGCCAATCCGCAGAGCCGAAACGATGGGCTCGGCTCAGTGCGCGTCGCTACGAATGTGGTGCGTGACATCAACGGCGCACTTGTCCCTGGCGACAGCAGCACGCTGACCCTCTACGACATCACTTCGGTCCTTCAAGGCGGACTGGACTACGTCCAACTCGGACGAGTCTCACCCAATCCGGCGGGCGGCGCCTATACTTATTTCGCCGTCGGCCAGGTTCAGCCCACCATGATCATGCCGACCACGGGCACGGCACAGTATGAAGGCGGAACTCGCGGCCAATATATCAATGGCGCCGGCGTATCCTACGCTACCGCGAGCGATCTGAGCCTGACCGCGAACTTCGGCACTGGCGCCGTGACGGGTTCGGCTTCTAACTTCAGGATGATCGACGCAAACAGTGCGTCGGCGAGTCCACCCTACAGTCTGAATTTCAACATCACCGCCACCATCTCCGGCGCTTCGTTCTCCGGGGCAGCGACCGGATCGGCAATGACGGGCGCTGTCGATGGCGCGTTTTACGGTGCGGGCGCGCCGACTGAGGCAGCCCTCGGCTTCTCGCTGAACGAGACCGGCGGCGGCGGCGGAAAACTGGTTGGTGTCGGTGGCCTAAGAACAAGGTGACATCGCAGTCGTTTGGGCGATGTCTGCAACTCGTCGCGTTCCTGTTCATCGTCTTTCAGACTTCTCAGGTTCAAGCCGCGAGTGACACACAAAAGTCTGCTCCAGCCAATTCCGTGCCGATGCGCGATTTCGCCTCGTCCTTGGCTCAGGCTTTGGCGGAGGATGATCTCTGGTTGGCGTTGGCGTTCCTGGACGCCAGGCCGGACATTTCGGAGATTGCGGACGGCATTCGCCTGAAGGCAGCGCTACTGGCCCGGCTGGGACGAAATGACGAAGCGATGGCGCTTTTGGAAGGCTGGATGGCCGAGAACGGCGCCGATGCATTGGCGCGGTTCCAGGTCGGGGAAATCCATTTTGCCGCCGGCCGCCTTGGACCGGCGAGGCTGTCGTATCGTCTGGCGCTTTCGGGCGCGCTAGATCCGGTGCGCGCGAAGATCGTGCGGGATCGTCTGGCGGCGATAGAAAGTGCGCGAAATCTTCGCGTCTCGGTCACGGTCTCTGTGGCGCCGGACAGCAATTTGAATAGCGCTACCAGCGCCGGAACCATCGACGTGTTTGGTCTACCCTTCACGTTGTCGGAAGACGCGAGGCGGCAATCAGGCGTGAACGCGTCAATGGCTGCAGGGGTCGAGCGTAAATGGCTCATCAACGAGGCGTTTTCCATTCAAGGGGGAGGATCGTTCTCTATTCTGGAGGCACCAAACCGAGCCTTCGATCAGCAACAACTGAATGTGTTCATCGGCCCGGAACTTCGTTCCGGGATCAGACTCTCCATAAGCGCGGCAGTGACCTATCGGGAGATCGGCCTGGGCGGGAATCCCTTCGAATCGGCGCATGGGGTTCGTGTTTCGGGGACGGCGTATCTCGACGCAAAGACGGGATTTGCCGCTACGGCCTATATCGACAGGATCGATAATAGGTTCGGAGACAGCCTCGATGGTTGGAGCTTTGGCGGTCAACTCAGCCGTACGCGGTACCTCGGGCCGAATGCGCTGTGGCGGGCCAGCCTGACGACTGCGTCATATGATCTGGTCGGAGCGGAGGCGGACTACAGCCTCGTGCAGATTGCAGCTGGCCGGCTTACGTCCCTACCATTTGGCATATCAGCCTATGTCGAGCCCTATGTTAGGCGTCGTGCATTCGAGCGACCATCGACTGTGTTCGGCGTTCGTCGCGATGATCGCGAACTCGGCCTCACGCTAAGGCTTTCCAAGAGAGACCTGATTGTTCGTGGCGCCTTTCCTTACGTCCAAGGCGTCACATCAAGATCGTGGTCGAACGTATCGTTAGGCGATTATTCAAGACAGAGATTAGAATTCGGGCTGACTCGGGACTTCTAAAACAAGAGGGCTCCTTCACCTTCTCCCGAACAGCTTCTCCAGATCGTGCAGCTTCAGCTCCACATAGGTGGGGCGGCCGTGGTTGCACTGGCCCGAATGCGGGGTGGCTTCCATCTGGCGGAGAAGGGCGTTCATCTCCGGCGCCGAGAGGACGCGGCCGGAGCGGACGCTGCCGTGGCAGGCCATGGTGCCGCAGATGGCGGCGAGGCGTTCCTTGAGCGACAGGGCCTGGCCGTGTTCGGACAAATCATCGGCGATGTCGCGGATCAGGCCCTGAACGTCCGTATCGCCCAGCATGGCCGGGGTCTCGCGCACCAGGACGGCGCCGGCGCCGAAGGCCTCGACGATCAGGCCCATCTCGGCCAGTTCCTCGGCGCGGGAGGCGACGCGCTCGGCCTCGGCGGGGTCCAGTTCGACCACCTCGGGCGTCAGCAGGGCCTGGCGGGTCACGGCCCCCTCGGCCATCTGGGCCTTCATCCGCTCATAGACCAGCCGCTCGTGGGCCGCATGCTGATCGACGATGACCAGACCATCGCGGGTCTGGGCGACGATATAGTTGGCGTGGAGCTGACCCCGCGCGGCGCCCAGCGGGTAGTCGAGGGGGTCGTGAGGCTGAGTGGCGAGTGGCGAGGGGTGAGTGGCGAGGTCGCTGTCTTGAGTGGGTTGCGACGGCCATGAGGGGCCGTCCCATGACGGCTCGACGCGGGCGCTGCGTTCGTTGAGGCCGGGCAGGACTTGCGCGGCGGGCTGGGACCAGCCGGTCCAGCCGCTGAACCCTTGCGCCGACGGGGCGCTGGGGCTGTGGGCGGGGCCGGATGCGACGCCGGTGTGGGGCTGGAAGCCGGAAAGCGCGTCGGCGGCGACGGTTGTGCTGGCGCGGTGGCCGGCGGCGTGGAGCGCGTGGCGCAGGGCGCCGACGATCAGCCCGCGCACCAGGGCCGGATCGCGGAACCGGACCTCGGCCTTGGCGGGGTGGACGTTGACGTCGACATAGAGCGGATCGATGTCGAGGAAGAGGACGGCGGCCGGGTGCCGGTCGCGCGCCAGGAAGTCGGCGTAGGCGCCGCGCAGGGCCCCTTGCAGCAGCCGGTCCTTCACCGGGCGGCCGTTGACGAACAGATACTGATGCGCCGCATTGCCGCGCGAATAGGTGGGCAGGCCGGCGTAGCCGCTCAGGCGCACGCCGTCCCGCTCTTGATCGATCAGCAGGGCGTTGGCCTCGAAGTCGCGGCCCAGCAGGGCGGACAGCCGCTTCAGACGGCCTTCGTCGCCCGGATGTTCGGCGGGCAGGCGCAGGGTGACCTTGCCGTCCAGTGACAGGGTGAAGGCGACGGCCTCGTGCGCCATGGCCTGGCGCTTGATCTCTTCGGAGATGGCCATGGCCTCGGACCGCTCGGACTTCATGAACTTGAGCCGGGCGGGGGTGGCGTAGAAGAGGTCGCGCACCTCCACGCGTGCGCCGTGCGGGCCTGGGAAGGGGGCGGGGGCCAGGGGACGGGTCTCGCCACCCTCGACCGTGATGGCCCAGGCGTCGGTTTCGTCGCGGGATCGGGTGGTGATCGACAGGCGGGCGACCGAGCCGATGGAGGGCAGGGCCTCGCCCCGGAAGCCCAGGGTGTGGATGCGCAGCAGGTCCACGTTGCCGGCGTCGTCAGGCTCCAGCTTGGACGTGGCGTGGCGTTCGATGGCCAGCGGCAGTTCCTCGCGCGGAATGCCCTTTCCGTCGTCGGCGATCAGGATGCGCGACAGGCCGCCGCCGTCAGCCTGGATCTCGATGTTGCGGCCGCCGGCGTCCAAGGCGTTCTCGACCAGTTCCTTGATGGCGCTGGCCGGCCGCTCGACCACCTCGCCGGCGGCGATGCGGTTGACGGTTTCGGGGGAAAGGCGGCGGATGGGCATAAGCAGGCGAAGATAGGGCGCGGGGGGGATTCGCGCCATGAGGCTTCGTCTCCTCCCCACGTCACGGGGAGGAGACATTAAGCATCAGTCTTCGGTCTTGGACTTGGCGGCCTTCTTCGCCGGAGCCTTCTTGGCGGCCGGTTTCTTGGCGGCGTCCTTTTTCGGAGCGGCGGCCTTCTTGGCGGGCGCCTTCTTCTTGGGCGCGGCGCCGGCCTTGGCGGCCAGAAGAGGCAGGGCGTCTTCCAGGGTCAGATCTTCGGGCGCCGTGCCCTTCGGCAGGGTGGCGTTGATCTTGCCGGACTTGACGTAGGGCCCGAAGCGACCGGCCATGACGTGGATCGGCTCGCCCGTTTCCGGATGGGCGCCCAGGTCCTTGAGCGGGGCTGTCGCCGCGCCACGACCGGGACGACCAGCGCGCTTCTCGGCCAGCAGGGCCACGGCGCGGTTCAGGCCGACCTCGAACACCTCGTCGATGTCCGAGACATTGGCGTAGGTGCCGGCGTGCAGGACGAAGGGTCCGTAACGGCCCAGGCCCGCCGTGATCATCTTGCCGTCCTCGGGGTGCACCCCGACCTCGCGCGGCAAGGCCAGAAGGCGCAGGGCCTGGTCCAGCGTCAGCGAAGCCGGCGACCAGCCCTTGGGCAGGGACGAGCGTTTGGGCTTGTCGCCCTCGGGCGGCGTGATTTCGACGTAGGGGCCGAAACGGCCGATCTTCAGCTGGACCGGCTGGCCCGTTTCCGGATCGACGCCCAGTTCGCGGTCGCCGCTCTCGGCCGAGCCGTCTTCAGCCGACGGGCTGGCGACGGGGCGTGTGTATTTGCACTCCGGATAGCGATCGCAGCCGATGAAGGCGCCGAAGCGGCTGGTCTTCAGGCTGAGTTGGCCCTGATGGCACAGAGGGCATTCGCGCGGGTCGGTCCCGTCGCCCTTGTCCGGGAAGATATGGGCGCCCAGGCTTTCGTTCAGGGCGTCCAGAATGGCCGTGGTGCGCAGTTCGCCGGCGGCTTGCGTCGCGGCGTGGAAATCCTGCCAGAAGTTGCGCAGCAGCACCTTCCAGTCCAGCTGACCGGCCGAAACCTCGTCGAGCTGGGTCTCCAGCGCTGCTGTGAAGTCGTATTCGACCCATTTTTTGAAGAACTGCTCCAGGAAGGCTGTCACCAGCCGTCCCTTATCCTCGGGATAGAAGCGGTTCTTGTCGACGCGGACATATTCGCGGTCGCGCAGGGTCGACAGGGTCGAGGCGTAGGTCGAGGGGCGGCCGATGCCCAGCTCTTCCAGTTTCTTGACCAGGGTGGCTTCCGAATAGCGCGGAGGCGGTTCAGTGAAATGCTGGTCGGTGCGGATGGCGTCGACCTTGGCCTTGGCGCCTTCCTTGAGCGCGGGCAGGCGGCTGGTGTCGTCGCTCTCGTCGTCTTCGGCGCCCTTCTGCTTTTCGTCGCGGCCTTCCTCATAGACGGCGAGGAAGCCGTCGAAGGTGACGACCTGGCCGGTGGCGCGCAGACCCGTCTGGCCGTCGGCGGTCTCGATGTCGACGGTGGTGCGGTCCATCCGGGCCGCCTCCATCTGCGAGGCGACCATCCGCTTCCAGATCAGTTCATAGAGGCGCTGAAGATCGGATTCGAGGCGCAGGCTGTCGGGATGGCGCGCGATGTTGGTCGGCCGGATCGCTTCGTGCGCTTCCTGAGCATTCTTGGCCTTGGTCTTGTAATAGCGCGGTTCTTGCGGGACGAAGGCCGGGCCGAACGCCTGGCTGATGACCTCGCGCGCTTGGGCGATGCCCTCGGGCGTGGTCTGGACGCCGTCGGTCCGCATATAGGTGATCAGGCCGCCGGTTTCGTCGACGCCCTCATACAGTTTCTGCGCCGCTTGCATGGTGCGTTGGGCCGAGAAGCCGAGCTTGCGCGCCGCCTCCTGTTGCAGGGTCGAGGTGGTGAAGGGCGGGGCCGGATTGCGACGGACGGGCTTCTTCTCCACCGCATTGATGGTGAAGTCGCCGGCGGCGATGGCCGCGCGTGCGGCGGCAGCCGTGGCCTCGTCCTTGATGTCCAGACGCTGGATGCGCTTGCCGGCGTGCTTGACCAGGCGAGCGGTGAAGGGCGGACTGTCGGCGCTCAGGTCGCCCTCGATGGACCAATATTCCTGAGCCTTGAACTTCTCGATCTCCATCTCGCGATCGACGACGATGCGCAGCGCCACGGATTGGACGCGGCCGGCCGAGCGCGCGCCCGGCAGCTTGCGCCACAGGACCGGCGAGAGGGTGAAACCGACGAGGTAGTCCAGCGCGCGGCGGGCCAGATAGGCCTCGACCAGCTCCATGTCGATCTGGCGCGGATTGGCCATGGCCTCGAGCACGGCGGACTTGGTGATGGCGTTGAAGGTGACGCGTTCGACGTGGGTGTCCTTCAGCGCCTTCTTCTTGTTCAGCACTTCCAGCACGTGCCAGCTGATGGCTTCCCCTTCGCGGTCGGGGTCGGTCGCCAGGATGACGCGGTCGGCGCGCTTGGCGGCCTCGGCGATTTCGGACAGGCGTTTGGCGCCCTTGGCGTCGGCCTCCCAATGCATGGAGAAGTCGTCGTCGGGCAGGACCGAGCCATCCTTGGATGGCAGATCGCGGACGTGGCCGTACGAGGCCAGGACCTCATAGTCCGAGCCCAGATACTTATTGATGGTCTTGGCCTTTGCGGGGCTCTCGACGATGACGAGGTTCATAACGGTCCGGTCTAGGGAAGGGGCGCGAACGTGGTTGGAGCGGAGCCGTGAGTCAATCGCACCTGTCGTCTTACACCTCTAGATAGTGCTTTCAGCCAACCAAGGTTGTGTTAGAGTCTTGCTCAGGTTGTCAAAATAGCTTTCAGAGGAGGTGTGGCGGTGACTAGAATGCATCCCAGGCAAGACGAGCGCGGTGGCGGCAACGCCAAGCCTTTGGCAGTTAGAGAGTATATAGGCAGCATGGCGCTGGAAATGGCTCGGCTAGCGCGGGACGAGGGCGACATGCGGCTGGCAAACTTATTGGAACAGGCGGCAGGCGTGGCGGGTCATCCGGCAACCTAAAGCGAAATCGGTTGAATAGGACGCAGTCCAACTCAGCTCAGATCTCGCTCCAGAATTATATTGAACCTGATTCACTGTATCAGCGGCTCGCGAAGCGAGTCCTCTTCAACCAATCAGACTCTAGAGTGAAGCCAGGCCGCCGGGCAGCAGGTCGGCGCGGCCGGTTAGGCTGAGCTCCAGCAGAGCGGCGGCGACTTGGGATGCCGGGGCGTTCAGGGCGCGGGCGATCTCGTCGCGCGGCGTCGGGGTTGGCGACAACAGGGCGGCGACGCGGTCGAGGAAGGCGTCGTCGATGTCGCCGTCGAATCGCATCGGATCGGCAGGCGGCTCGCGCAGGGTGCGCAGGGTGTTGAAGGCGCGGTCGATGTCCTCGATCCCCTCGCACAGGATGGCGCCCTGGCGCAGCAGTTCGTTCGGACCGCGCGCGCGGGGATCCAAAGGCGAGCCAGGCACGGCGAAGACATCGCGACCCTGTTCGGCGGCGAGACGGGCGGTGATCAGGGAGCCGGACCGGACCTCGGCCTCCACCACTACGACGCCGCGCGACAGGCCCGAGATAATGCGGTTGCGGCGCGGGAAGTCGCGCGCCTGGGCGCGAGCGCCGACCGGGCTTTCGGAGACGACGCAGCCTTGTTCCGTCAGGCGGGCGTAGAGGTCGGCGTGTTCGGACGGATAGATGTCGTTCACCCCGCCCCCCAGGACCGCGACGGTCCCGGTCGCCAGGGCGCCTTCGTGGGCGGCGGCGTCGATGCCGCGCGCCATGCCCGAGACGACGATATGGCCGGCCTGACCGAGTTGCTGCGCCAGACCGCGTGCGATCCGCTGGCCGCCCGCCGAGGCGATGCGGGCGCCGACGATGGCGACCGAGGGCTGGTTCAGCAGATCGACGCGACCGCGCGTCCACAAAATCGGCGGCGGCGGATCGAGCGCGGCCAGCATTTCGGGATAGTCGGGATCGCCCAGCACCAGCAGGCGGGCGCCGATGGCGTCGCCGGCGGCGATTTCGCGTTCGACCGTCTCAATGGGAGGCGGAACGGAGGCGGCGCCGGACTTGCGCACCAGATCGGGCAGGGCGTCCAGCGCGCTGGCGGCGGAGCCGTAGCGGCCGATCAGTTGGGTGAAGGCGACGGGGCCGATGCGGTCGGTGCGGGCGAGCCGCAGCCGGGCGAAGCGTTCGGCCGGGTCCAGGCTCACGCCTTCTTGGCCCCGATGCGCGGTTCTTCGCCCTTCAGCAGCCGGGCGATGTTCTGGTGATGTCGCACCCAGATCAGGACGGCGGCGAAGACGGTCAGGGCGAGGATGGGCAGGCTGACCGGCAGGCCGACGAGGGCGAGCGGCAGAAGCGCCAGCAGCGGCGCGGTCGCCGAAGAAACCAGGGCCGCCAGCGACGAATAGCGGAACAGGAAGGCGCAGAGCAGCCAGACCGCCCCCGCCATCAGGCCCAGCGGCCAGGCGGCGGCCAGCAACAGGCCGTAGAAGGTGGCGACGCCCTTGCCGCCCTTGAAGCCCAGCCAGACAGGAAAGAGGTGGCCCAGGAAGGCCGCGCCGCCGGCGATGGCGCCGGCCAGTTCGCTGCCGAACAGATGACGGGCGATCAGCAGGGCGACCGCGCCCTTGCCGGCGTCCAGCAGCAGGGTGGCCAGGGCCAGATCCTTGCGGCCGGTGCGCAGGACGTTTGTCGCGCCGATGTTGCCCGAGCCGATGTTGCGCACGTCGCCGGCGCCGGCTGCACGCGTGATCACCACGCCGAACGGAATCGAGCCGAGCAGATAGCCGCCCAGCGCCACCAGCGCCAAGGTCCCGAGAGCCAATGTCTCGGAATTTTGGGCCACTAGATCCTGCACGTTGATTCGCTCCCCGCGTGTCGTTGCGGCAAAATGCGTCGCGGGGCGGTCGGGAGCAAGGGCGATCCGACCTCTTGACCCGATGATCGGCGCAGCGTTTGGTCCGCGCGTCTTTCCGGAGCCGATCCATGACCCGTATTTCCGCCGCCGCCGCGACCCTGCTGCTGCTTTCGACGACAGGTTGCGTGGGTGCGCCGCCGATGGCGTCTGCGCCGTCGTCGGGGCCGGCGATGGCGGCCTATTTCGACTGCGTGCGGGACGGCGGCGTGGCGATCTCGGCGCACCGGGCGGTTTCGGCTCTGGACCAGCCCGAGAACTCCATCGCCGCCATCGAGGCGACGGGCCGGGCGATCCCCAATGCGATCCTGGAGCTGGACGCGGTCCTGACCAAGGACCGGCAGCTGGTTCTGATGCACGACGACACCATGGACCGGACGACCACGGGACGCGGGCGGGTCGCGGACCTGACGCTGGCCCAGGTGAAACAGGCGCGGCTGAAGGCGTCGAACGGCGCCCTGACGCGCGCTGCGCCGCCGACGCTGGGCGAGGCGCTGGACGCCGCCGGACGCGTGGGCGCGATCGCCAGCATCGACCTGAAGCCGGCCGACGGCGAGACCACGGTCGATCTGGCGCGAGCGGTGATCGATCAGGTGCGCCGGTCGCGGGCCGGCAACCGGGTGATCCTGATCACCTATAATGACGCCGATGCGCGGGCGGTGGCGGCCATGGCGCCGGAGATGATGATCTCGGCCGGGTTAAGCGGCGTGGATAAGCTGAGCGGGCTGAACCCGGCGCAGATCCTGGCCTGGACCGGCACGCGCGAGGAGCGTCCGGCGCTGTGGCGCGCCCTGCGCGAGGCCGGCGTCGAGGTTCAGTTCGGCACATTGGGCGCCGAGGGCGTGCGCCGCGACGATCGCTACGCCGCCGATGGCGACGTGTCGGAATACCGCGATCTGGTGCGCCAGGGCGTCACCGTGATCGCCACCGACACGCCGCTGGCCGTCAAGTCGGTGCTGGGCGCCGAGGTGGCCAAGGCCGCGACGTGCGCGCGGCCGCGCTGATCTGAGCCTTAGAAGACCTTGCGACCGCCCACCCAGGTTCCGATCAGCTTGCCCTGAAGCCTGCGGCCGTCGAAGGGCGAGTTCTTGGACTTGGAGTGAAGGGCGTCGGCGTCGATGATGACGGGGGCGCTGGCGTCGAACAGGATGACGTCGGCCGGCGCGCCCTCGGCCAGGACGCCCGCGTCGAGGCCGAGCAGGGCGGCGGGGCCCTGGGTCAGCGGACGCAGCACGTCGAGCAGGTCCAGACCGTCTTGGTGATGCAGGGTCAGGGCGGCGGGCAGCAGGGTCTCCAGGCCGATCGCGCCGGGTGCGGCCTCGGCGAAGGGGCGGCGCTTGTCCTCGGCCGGAGCCGGGGCGTGGGCCGAGGTGATGACGTCGATCAGGCCCTCGCGCACGGCCTCGATCAGGGCCTGGCGATCAGCCTCGGAGCGCAGCGGCGGGTCCAGCCGGTAGAAGGTGCGATAATCGCCGATGTCCACCTCGTTGAAGCACAGGTGGTTGATCGAGACGCTGACGGCGACCTCCAGCCCCTTGGCGCGGGCGCGGGCCAAGGTGTCCAAGGCGCCCTCGGTCGAAATCTGATCCACGAGGAACCGCGCGCCGGTCTGTTCGACCAGGGCCAGGTCGCGCTCCAGCCCGATCCGCTCGGCGATGGCGGGGCTGCCGGAAAGGCCCAGGCGCGTGGCCAGTTCGCCCGAGGCGGCGACCGCGCCTTCGGTCAGCCAGGGGTCGGCCGGGCGGCAGGCGATCAGGGCGTTGAAGGCGGCGGCGTAGCTCATCACCCGTTGCAGGGTGCGGCTGTTGACGATGACCTTGTCGCCGTCGGTGAAATAGAGGGCGCCCGCCTCGTCCATCAGGCCGATCTCGGCCATGCGCTGACCGTCCAGGGCCTTGGTCGCGGCGCCGGCGGCGCGGACGTTGACGAGGTTCAGCGCCGCGCCGCGCCGCTGGATGAAGTCGATCATGGCCGGGTCGTCGACGGCGGGATCGGTGTCGGGTTGGACCACGATGGTCGTCACACCCCCGGCGGCGGCGGCCAGGCTGGCGGACTTCAGCGTCTCCTTGGGCTCGGCGCCCGGTTCGCCGGTCTTGACCCGAATATCGATCAGGCCGGGCGCGAGGCACAGACCGTCAGCGTCGATGATCTGATCCGCCGCCAGATCCGGCGTCGGGCCGTGGATGACGCGGCTGATGCGGCCGTCCTGGATCAGCAGGCCGCCGGGGCCGTCGTAGTCGGAGGCGGGGTCCAGCAGACGGGCGTTGATGATGGCGACGGTGGTCATCGGACGTCTCCCCAACGGGCGGAGAGGGAGGCCAGCACGGCCATGCGGGCGGCGACGCCCATTTCGACCTGATCCTGGATCAGGGAGACGTCCAGGTCGTCGGCCACGTCGGAATCGATCTCGACGCCGCGGTTCATCGGCCCGGGGTGCATGACCCGGGCGCCGGGATTGGCCCAGGCCAGCTTCTCGCGATCCAGGCCCCAGAAGCGGAAATATTCGCGGGTCGAGGGGACCAGGGCGCCGGCCATCCGCTCCAGTTGAAGCCGCAGCATCATGACCACGTCGCAGCCCTTTAGACCCTCGCGCATGTCATGGAAGACCTCGCAGCCCCAACGATCGGCGTCGCCGGGCACCAGGGTCGGCGGGCCGATCAGGCGGACACGCGCGCCCATCATCTGCAGCATGGCGACATTGGACCGCGCCACGCGGCTGTGGGTGATGTCGCCGCAGATGGCGACGGTCAGGCTGGTCACATCGCCGAAGGCGCGGCGCATGGACAGCAAATCCAGCAGGGCCTGGGTCGGGTGTTCGTGGCGGCCGTCCCCGGCGTTGACTACGGCGCAGCCGACCTTCTGGCTCAGCAGCTCCGCCGCGCCCGAGGCCGAGTGGCGGATGACCAGAATGTCGGGCTTCATGGCGTTCAGCGTGACCGCCGTGTCGATCAGGGTTTCGCCCTTCTTCACCGAGGAGGCGGCGACCGGCATGGTGACGACGTCCGCGCCCAGCCGCTTGGCGGCGATCTCGAATGAGGAGGAGGTGCGGGTCGAGTTCTCGAAGAACAGGTTCACGACCGTGCGGCCGTGCAGCAGGTCCAGGGCCTTGGATGACTGGCGATTGAAGTCGACGAAGGCGTCGCCCAGATCCAGCAACTGCGGCGTCACATACGGATCGAGGTCCGATGCGGCCAGGAAGTGCGGTTTCGGGAACGGAACCAGCCGGTCGCGGATGGTCTGATCGGTGACTTGAGCGGGCTGGGTCATCGAGACGCGGCTATAGGCGGGAGTCGCTCCCATTGCCAGTGTGCGGCGCCAGTCAGGTGAAGTGGAATAGGGCCAGCAGGATGGGAATGACCACGGCGCTGCCTACGGTCGTCAGGGCGATGACGCCGGCGATCAGGGGCGCGTCGCCGCCCATCTGACGCGCCAGGATGTAGGAGGCGGCCGAGCCGGGCGCGGCGCCGCAGATCAGGGCGATGCCCTGCGCCAGGCTGTCGCCGCCCAGGGCCCAGGCGATGAACCACATCAGCGGCGGCATGATCCCGAGTTTGACCAGGCTGACAGCGGCGATGGTGGTGCGGCGGCGTTTGACTTCGGCGAAGGACAGACCCGCCCCGGCGACGATCAGGCCCAAGGGCAGGGCGGCGGCGCCCAGCAGGTCCATCGCATCCGACAGGCCAGGGATCAACGGCACGCGCAACAGATTCAGCGCCAGGCCGATCAGGCAGGCCAGCAGGATCGGATTGGCCAGCATCGACTTGGTCAGGCCGACGACCGACGGCTCGCGGCGCAGCGAACCCCATTTCGCCAGCACGGCGACGCAGGCGATGTTGGTGACGGGAATGATGAAGGCGATGGCGACGGCGGCCACCGCCGTGCCTTCCGAGCCATAGACCGACTGGATCACCGGCACGAAGACGAAGCTGTTCCAGCGGATCACGCCCTGAAAGACGCTGGTGTAGGCCGGGCCGTCCAGGGTGATCAGGGGCTTGGACGCCAGGGTCGCGGCCGCCACGATCAGGGTCGCGCCCACCGCCGCTGCGCCTGCTACGGTCGCCCCGCCGCCGGCGAGGTCGGCGTGCCAGATCGCGGGGATCAGGAAGCTGGGATAGAAGATGTTGATCGACAGCTTCTCGATCGGCCGCCAAGCCTCGTCAGGCAGGAAACCGGACTTTCTGAGGCCGTAGCCCAGGGCGATCATCAGAAAGACCGGCAGGACGCCGGCGATCAGGGCCGTCAAACCCAGGTCGCCTGGTCCCGAACCCGATCCAGCGCCCCTTGCAGGATCCAGGCGGCGGCGGTGCGGTCCACGACCTGGGCGCGGCGTTTGCGGTTCAGGTCCAGATCCTCGATCAGGAAGCGCTCGACCGCGCTGGTGGACAGCCGCTCGTCCCAGAAGGCGATGTTGACGGGCCGCAGCCGCTCCAGATTGCGGGCGAAGGCGCGGCACGACTGGGCGCGCGGGCCTTCCGTGCCGTCCATGTTGGCGGGCAGGCCGATGACCAGGGCCGAAACCTTGCGATGCGCCATCAGCTTGAACAGGTGTTCCGCTTCCTGCGTGAACTTGGACTTGCGGATCAGCTCTAGCGGCGAGGCGATCAGGCGCGTGGAATCCGACACGGCGACGCCGATGGTCTTCTCGCCCAGATCCAGCCCCATCCACGGCGTGTCGGGCGGGCAGGCGGCGGGCAGGTCGAGGAGGTCGAGGACGGGCACGGCCTGCGGTTAGGACTGGCGCGGGCCGAAGTCAAAGGCGATGGTGACGATGAGCGACAGGAAAGGACGATGACATGCGCACGGCGACAGCGGTGATGACGGCTTTCGGGCTGGTGCTGAGTGGGTGCGGACAATCCGATGCGCCGGCCAAGACCCCGGCCGCACAGGATACTCAGATCGCGGCAGCCGCGCCGACGCCGGCCTTGATCACACGCGCAGTCACGCCCCCGACCACCAAGCCGGTCGGGCCTGCCGAACGGCGCGCGGCCGCTGCACGCGAAGAGATCGGCACGGCGGCCGACGTGTCGCAGTTGCAGGCCCTGCCTGAGCAGAGCGCCAAGGTCTTCAGCCTGTCAGGCGGCGATCCGGCGGTGAACGGTCTGGTGACCTATTTCGCCCTGTTCGGCGGTTCGGCCGAGGGCTGGCGCGCCTATCCACTGGGCGACTATGCCGAATGGAAGGTCGTCGAGGCGAAGGCCGGGCGCGTGGTCCTGGCGGTGCGTCAGGACACGGCGGGGCCGAACGGCGACATCCTGAAGGTGGAGCGGACGGTTCAGATCGACTTCCCCCCGAGCGGCGAGACGCCGCCGGACGCAGTGTCCGTCAGCACGACGCAGTAAGATCACGCCTGACGACGGGCGGCTGATCCTTGTGAATCCCAGTGCGGGCGGCTAATCCGACCGCTTCGTTTTCATTTTGTGTGTTGGAGGGCCGCATGGCCATCGACGCTGCGACGGTGCGCAAGGTCGCGCATCTCGCCCGCATCAAGACCCCCGAGGACCGGCTGGAGCCGCTGGCGCAGGAGCTGAACGGCATCCTGGCCTGGATCGAGCAGTTGGATCAGGTGGATGTCGAAGGCGTGGAGCCGATGACCTCGAATGTCGCCCAGCCGCTGCGCCTGCGCGACGACGTCGTCACCGACGGCGCCAAGGTCGATGCGGTCCTGTCGAATGCGCCCAAGTCGGCGGACGGCTTCTTCGTCGTGCCCAAGGTGGTCGAATAGTCATGAGCGACCTGACCAAACTGACCCTGAAGGGCGCCGTCGACGGGCTGAAGGCCAAGGAATTCTCCTCGGCCGAAATCACCCAGGCCTTCCTGACCAGTATCGAGGCCGCGAACCCGACGCTGAACGCCTATGTCGAGGTGACGGCGGACAAGGCCATGGACATGGCGCGCGCGTCGGACGCCCGCATCGCCTCCGGCGAAGCCGGAGCGCTGGAAGGCGCGCCGCTGGGGATCAAGGACCTGTTCTGCACCGAGGGCGTGCAGACGACGGCCGGCTCCAACATGCTGCGCGGCTTCACGCCGCCCTATGAATCGACCGTCACCGCCAACCTGTGGCGCGACGGGGCGGTCATGCTGGGCAAGCTGAACATGGACGAATTCGCCATGGGCTCGTCCAACGAAACCTCGGCCTTCGGTCCGGTAAAGAACCCCTGGAAATCAACCGGCTCGAACGCCGATCTGACGCCGGGCGGATCGTCGGGCGGTTCGGCTTCGGCCGTGGCGGCCGACCTGTGCCTTGCCGCCACCGCATCGGACACCGGCGGCTCGATCCGCCAGCCCGCCGCCTTCACCGGCACGGTCGGGATCAAGCCCACCTATGGCCGCGCCAGCCGCTTCGGCATGGTGGCCTTCGCCTCGTCGCTGGACCAGGCCGGGCCGATCACCAAGACGGTCGAGGACGCGGCCCTGCTGCTGCAATCCATGTGCTCGTTCGACGTCAAGGATTCGACCAGCCTGGACATCGCCACGCCCGACTGGACCCAGTCGGTCGGCAAGTCGGTCAAGGGCCTGCGCATCGGCGTGCCGCGCGAATATGTCGTGGACGGGATGCCGGCCGAGATCCAGGCCCTTTGGGACCAAGGCGTGGCCTGGCTGAAGGACGCCGGCTGCGAGATCGTCGAGATCAGCCTGCCGCACACCAAATACGCCCTGCCGACCTACTATATCGTGGCGCCGGCCGAGGCCTCGTCGAACCTGGCTCGCTACGACGGGATGCGGTTCGGGCATCGGGCGCAGGATTTCAAGTCGCTGGACGATCTGTACGCGACCTCGCGCGCCGAAGGCTTTGGCAAGGAGGTCCAGCGTCGCCTGACCATCGGCGCCTATGTGCTGTCGGCCGGCTTTTACGACGCCTACTACGTCAAGGCGCTGAAGGTGCGTCGCCGCATCGCCGAGGACTTCGACAACGTCTGGGGCCAGGTGGACGCCATCCTAACGCCATCGACGCCGTCGGCCGCCTTCGCGCTGGGCGACAAGCAGATCGATCCGCTGACCATGTATTTGAACGACGTCTTTACGGTGACGACCAATCTGGCCGGCCTGCCGGGCATTTCGGTGCCGGCGGGCGTGGACGCCGGCGGCCTGCCGCTGGGGCTTCAGGTCATCGGCAAGGCGCTGGACGAGGCGACGGTCTTCCAGGTCGGCGCCGCGCTGGAACGGGCGGCGGGCTTCACGGCCAAGCCGGGCAAGTGGTGGTGAGCATGAGCGACAATACCAAGACCATCAAAGGCCGCACCGGCGATTGGGAAATCGTCATGGGCCTGGAAATCCACGCCCAGGTGGCGTCGAAGGCCAAGCTGTTCTCCGGCGCCGCCGTCGGCTTCGGCGCGGGGCCGAACGAGCAGGTGTCGCTGATCGACGCGGGCTTTCCCGGCATGCTGCCGACGCTGAACAAACACTGCGTCGAACAGGCGGTGAAGACGGGCCTGGGCCTGCGCGCGCAGATCAACCGCCGCAGCCAGTTCGACCGCAAGAACTACTTCTATCCCGACCTGCCGACCGGCTATCAAATCAGCCAGCTCTATTACCCCATCGTGGGTGAAGGCGTGGTCGAGGTGGAGGCCGAGGACGGCAGCTTCTTCAACGTCGGCATCGAGCGGCTGCACCTGGAGCAGGATGCGGGCAAGCTGATCCACGACCTGTCGCCGACCGAAAGCTACGTCGACCTGAACCGGGCCGGCACGGCGCTGATGGAGATCGTGTCGCGTCCGGACCTGCGCACGCCGGACGAGGCGGTGGCCTATGTGAAGAAGATCCGGACCATCCTGATCTATCTGGGCACCTGCGACGGGGACATGGAGAAGGGCAATCTGCGGGCCGACGTGAACGTGTCGGTCTGCCGGGCCGGGAACTACGACAAGTTCAAGGAGACGGGCGACTTCGGCTATCTGGGGACGCGCTGCGAGATCAAGAACGTCAACAGCTTCCGCTTCATTTCTCAGGCGATCCAGTATGAGGCGCGCCGCCAGATCGAGATCCTGGAGGACGGCGGTTCGATCACTCAGGAGACGCGCCTGTACGACCCGACGGCCGGCGAGACGCGCTCGATGCGGTCCAAGGAAGAGGCGCAGGACTATCGCTACTTCCCCGATCCCGATCTGCTGCCGCTGGATCTGGAAGAAGCCTGGATCGCCGAGATCAAGGCGTCTCTGCCCGAGCTTCCGGACGACAAGCGCAAGCGCCTGATGGCCGACTATGGCCTGTCGCAATATGACGCCATCGTGCTGATCTCGGAACAGGCGAAGGCCGACTACTTCGAAGCCGCAGCCAAGGGTCGGGACGCCAAACTGGTCTCCAACTGGGTCACCAACGAGGTTTCGGCGCGCCTGGCGGCCGAGGGCAAGGACTTCAGCCAGAACCCGCTGCCGGCGGCGCACGTCGCGCAGCTGGTGGAATTGATCGAGACGAATGTCATCTCGTCCAAGATCGCCAAGGAGGTCTTCGATCACGTCTGGAACGGCGAAGGCTCGCCGGCCGAGGTGGTCGAGAAGCACGGCCTGAAACAGGTCACGGACACCGGCGCCATCGAAAAGGCCGTGGACGAGATCATCGCCGCCAATCCGGACAAGGCGGCGGCGGTGGCTGAAAAGCCCCAGGCAATCGGCTGGTTCGTCGGTCAGGTCATGAAAGCCACGGGCGGCAAGGCCAATCCGGCGGCGGTCAACGACATCCTGAAGGTCAAGCTGGGGCTCTGATGCTTGGGGGCTGCGGCCCCCAAACCCCCGGCTTGTCGCTAACGCTCGCGACGCGGTCGCTCGCTGCTTGAGCGACAAACTGCACGATAAAGGCCCGGAGATTGCTCTCCGGGCCTTTGTTCTTACCAGCGCCAGGCGTCGCGGATGACGTCGATAATATAGCCGTCGTATTCGTCGATCAGATACAGGGTGTTGTCGACCGAGACCCAGCGTGTGCCCTCCGGCGGATAGCCCAGGCCGTAGGTGCGCCAGTCGTTCAGCTGATAGCGCCAGAAAACGTCCGGCAGATACTGGCCGACCGACCACGACCGACCCCAGTAGGAGCGCGGCACGCTGTAGTAGCCCCAGCCTGGCGCGAAGTAGAAGCCGACGCGCACGCCGTTGTAGCCCCTGAAGCGCCGATCATTGCGCCACCAGTCCGAGCGGTGGTCGCGATAGAAGTCGCGCCGCCACTGATCGCCGTTGAAGCGCTGGCGGAACTCGCGGTGCTGACGGTCGCGGTCACGGCCGTAGTTCCAGCCCGAGCCCGGACGGTCGGGACGGTTCCAGCCGTTTCCGGGACGGTCGGGGCGTTGACCGCCCGCATTTGGGCGGTCGGGCCGATCAGGGCGGTTCCAGCCGCCTTCGGGACGATCTGAACGTTGGCCGCCGGTGTTCGGGCGATCAGGGCGGTTCCACCCGCCTTCGGGGCGATCGGGACGCTGGCCTCCGGTGTTCGGGCGATCAGGGCGGTTCCACCCACCTTCGGGGCGATCGGGACGCTGGCCGCCGGTGTTCGGGCGATCGGGACGATTCCAGCCGCCTTCGGGCCGGTCTGGCCGCTGGCCGCCGGTGTTCGGACGATCGGGCCTGTTCCAGCCGCCTTCGGGTCGGTCGGGACGCTGGCCGCCTGTGTTCGGACGATCGGACCGGTTCCAGCCGCCTTCGGGACGATCCGGACGTTGGCCGCCTGTGTCTGGATGATCGGGCCGGTTCCAGCCGCCTTCAGGCCGGTCGGAGCGTTGGCCGCCGTCATTGGGGCGTTCGCCACCTGACGGGCGCTCCGGACGGGGCGTGTCGTTTGCGGGTCGGCTGGGACGTTCGGGGCGAGGCTCGCGAGCGCCGTCTTCCCGCTCCGTCATCGGACGTTCCGGCCGGTTCATGCCGCGCGAACGAGGTTCTCGCTGCGGCTGCTCCTGCTGAGCCTGGTCCTGTTCCTGGGCGAGGGCCTGCAGTGGAGCAGCAAGCGGGCCGGCGACGGCGGCGATGGCGGTGAAAGCCAACAGGAGGCGTTTCATGGTCTTGGTTCCTGCACGCCGGGTCTTCGGCGGCTTGAGGCGATCATCGATCCGTGGCGATGAACCCAGGCTGAACACTGTTCGCGATCAAGGGGCTGTTCGAAAAAGCAGAACCCCGCAGGCAAGACCTGCGGGGTTCGATCGTCCGCTTATGACGGGGCTTAATAGACGCCCGAGAGGACGCTGGCGATCAGGCCGCTGGCCACGGCGATCAACAGGATGTCGTTGCCGGCGTGGACGTAGCGATAGCCGCGCGGCGCTTCGCGAAGGCCGTAAACATAGGGATCGCGGACGTAGTAGTTGCGATACTGGTAGGGCAGGTATCCTCCCGTTCGCCAGCGATAGCTGCTGTAGCGCGGCTCGACCCGATAGTAGCCATAGCTGGGGGCGTACCAGTAGCCCGCACGCGGACCGTTGTAACCGCGGAAGTCCGAGCGCCCGCGCCACCAGTTCCTGTTGTTGCGGTCCCAGCGGTCGTTGCGCCAGTCGCGGCGGTCGTCACGGCGTTCCGCAAAATAGTCACGGCGGTCGTCGCGACGGTCACGACGATAGTCCTGACGGCTGTCATAGCGACCGTCGCGCCAGTCGCGGCGATCTTCCCGACGTTCCTGGCGGAAGTCGCGTCGGTCGTCACGGCGATCCTGACGATATTCGCGGCGATCGCGGTCCTGGGCCTGGACGAGCATCGGCACGGCCGTGGTCGACAGGGCGAGGGCGACGACGGCGGCCTTGGTGAGGCGGTTCATCTTCGTGCTCCATTCTGGGCCGCCGACGGATGTGCCGATCCGACCCGTTAATGATGAGCAAGGTCGGATTTCACGCCTGAATGCCCGCTGAACAATCGCGTCAGGTTTGCGGTGCGCTAATCGTGTGCGGAGGTGAGGCGTAAACGAGAGATTTCCGAGAGATTTCCGAGGTCTGAATCACGTTGGAAGTATTCATTATTGCTTTACTGAAAAATCCGGGCGAGGCTTTTCGCCGTTAACTTTAACTTCAAACCACCGGTATTTGATGGCGTCTCAGAGGCGGGCCCAGAATGGCGCCCGATCAGGAGATACGGTGATGAACGCGCAAGAAATGGCGCACGACCTGCAGGCCCACGACGACGGCCTGCCGCTGCCGACCCCGGACATGTCCGGCGACGACCTGTTCAAACTGGGCATGATGTATTCGGCCGGATCGGGCGGCTGCCCGATGGACCGGGTGTCGGCCCACATGATCTTCAACCTGGCGGCCATGAAGGGTTCGATCGAGGCGCGCGTCTATCGCCGCGAGATGAGCCTGGAGATGGAACGCGAGGAGATCGCCGAGGCCCAGAAGGCCGCGCGTCGCTACATCGACCAGGGCGTCGTTCAGCTGGTCGCCTAAACGCCCATCTAGAACTGGGCGTAGCCGTTGCCGTTCGATCCGTTGATCGAATAGCTGAAGCCGATAGGCAGGGCGGCGCGCACCTGGGTGAAGAAGGCCGCCAGTTCGCCCAGCGTCGAACGCGGCACGAACACGATGTCGCCACGCCGCAAGGGCACGACCTCGCCGCGACGCGGACGCAGGTCCACCACGCGTATCATGCGCGATCCACCCGGACCGCGACGGATCAGGGCCACGCTGTCCTGACGCGACGTCGGGGCGAACCCGCCAGCCTGGATTACCGCCTGATAGGCGTCCAGATCGCCGATCATTTCGAAGACTCCCGGGTTGCGCACCTCGCCATCGACCCAAACGCGGATCGGCCCGGCCTGGCGCAGGGTGACCTCGACAACAGGGCGCACCAGTTGGGACGCATAGGCCGCCGAGACGACCTGCTGAAGCTGGGGCAGGGTGCGATCCGCCGCCATGACCGATCCGATCAGGGGCAGGGCGATGCGACCATCGGGACCGACCTTGAGCGTGCGCGTCAGCTCGGAGGCCGTCGGCGTCGCCACCTCGATCTCGTCGCCGGGGTACAGCAGATATTCCGGCTCCTGGTCCGTCCAGGGGGCGAAGGGCAGGCCGGCGAGCTCGTCGTAGGGCGACCGGTCGGCCCGCCGAGGATCGGGAACGCCGCCGGCCCCGCTGCAGGCCGCCAGCGAGGCGGCGATGGAGGCTGAACCGAGGGTCAGCAGAAACAGGCGGCGATCGGTCAGCATGGGAATCGGTCGGCCTCGACGAGGGATATCAGGCAACGTCGCCGGTTATGGGTAATCATCGGTTAACGCCGGTGGGCGAAGGGTGAGGACTAAACGCCTTTCAAGGGATTCGGCCCGCCCGATGCGCTCCACCGCACACGTCACCACAAGGCCGCGCTACGGCGTTCTGGACGTGATCGGCCTGTTGTTCCGCGAACTGCTGCTGATGATCGTCGTATTCGTGGTGATCCTGGGGCTGGGGTTCGCCGCCGTCATGACCTTGAAGAAGAGCTACACCGCAACCGGCTCGGTCTTCGCAGGCGTGGGTCAGGAATACGTTTATCAGCCGCGCGTCGGCACGGCCGAGCGGGGCCAGGCGCCGCAGGGCGACGAGGTCGCCAACTCCGAAGCCGCCATCCTGGGCTCCAGCGCCGTGCGCCAGAAGGTGGTCGAGGCCCTGGGCCCCGCCGCCATCCTGGGCGAGCAGCCCAAGGGCAGTCCGCAGGCCGCGCGGTCCGCCGCGCTGAAGGCCGTCGGCGGCGGCTTGGGCGTCGCCACGGCGCCGGGTAGCGCGGTCATCCACCTGACCTACAAGGCCGACGATCCCGAACGGGCGGCCCGGGTCCTGAACACGATCATCGAGCAATATCTGACCTACCGCCGCGAGGTCTTCCAGGACAAGACGCCGGCCATCGCCAGCCAACGCATCGCCTTCGAGGATGAACTCGGCAATGCGGATCGGGCTTATGAGGCCTTCCTGGCGTCCAATGACATCGGCGACTTCACCGCGGCCAAGGCGACGCTGGCGGCGACCTATCAGACGGTCTTCACCGATCGGATGTCGACCCAAAGTCAGCTGAACCAGACCGCCCAGCGCCTGAACACCCTGGTGGCGCAGCAGGCGGGAACACCGGCTGAGGTGGCGTTGCAGCAGGATCTGAACATCTCGGCCCAGGACCAGGTGCTGCAACTACGCACCGAGCGCGAGCAGCTGTTGTCGCGCTATCAGCCCGACGCCCAGCCGGTGAAGGACATCGAGGCGCGGATCAATCAGCTGCAAGCCTATGTCGCGACCGGCACGGCCGTTGGGGCGAAGGAGGTCCGCACCGGGCCGAACCCTGTCTGGACCGAGCTGGAAACCACGCGGATCAACACCCGGGCTGAGCGCGACTCGCTGGCGGCGCGTCTGGCGGTCCTGGATCGGCAACTGGCCGACATCCGTTCGCGGCAGGCGCGGTTGACCGCGCTGGAATCCGAGAACACGACCTTGGCCGGCAATCGCGAGGTGCTGAGCGCCTCCATCCGAGAGTTCCAGCAGCGCGAGACCCAGAGCCGCGCCGACAACGCCCTGGTCGCCGCCGGCGCCGACAACGTCACCGTCATCGAACGCGCCCAGCCGCCGGCGACGGGCAAGAGCCTGAAAATCCCACTGCTGGCGGCGGTCTTTCTGTTCGCGGGTTTCACCGCCCTGTGCGTCGGGTTGTTGCGCGTGTTCACGCGTCGCGGCTTCACGACCCCGGCCTCGGTCAGCCGCACGCTGGATATGCCGGTCCTGGCCGTCGCGCCGGCCAAGGCGGCCTAGCGAAAGTCGTGCTAGGCTGAGGGCTTAGGGAGCGCCTTGGCGATTCGATGGTCGACCTGACTTCAGAAATGGCGGGCCTTTGGGCGGCGCTGGGACCGGCGCCGGCGCACCGCGCGCGCGTGATCCAGTTCGCCTCCGCTGCGACCGGCGAGGGCGTCTCGACCGTGGCGCGCGAGTTCGCCCGTCTGGCGGCGGTGCGGGCGCGCAAGCCCGTCTGGCTGATCGATGGCGATCTGGCGCAACAGGGACAGTTGGAGGCGGTGTCGGCTGAGCCGGATCGTTTCGGTCAGGTCGGCAAGGCCGCGCAAGGCTCGCCCGACGGATCAAGCTTCTACGCCGTGACGCCGCGCGTGACCGGGCGCGACGGCAAGCCTGTGCCGGATTCGCGGCTGTTGACCGCGCGTTCCTGTCTGGGCGGTCGCCTGTGGGTGACGCATTTCCATATGGAGGCGCTGCGATCCGGGCACCGGGTCGAGGCGGTCGGAGAGCCCCGCTACTGGGAGGCGCTGCGGCCCCACGCCGACACCATCGTCATCGACGCGCCCGCCGCAGACCGCAACGACATGGCGATCATCCTGGCGCCCTTCGTGGACATGACGGTTCTGGTGATCGCCGCCGAAAGCACGGCCGCCCATGCGCCGGTCATCCTGCGCGACGAGATCGAGGCCGTCGGCGGCAAGATCGCCGGCGTGGTCATGAACCGCTCGACCTACAAGGCGCCGGGGTTCCTGCAGCGGCTGATGGGCTGAAGCTGCTTGCGAAGCGGACATTTCTGGTGTCCGATTTCGCACATTCGGCAAGAAAATGAAGCGGTTGCGTTGAAATCGAGCGCGGATGCGGCGCCTTTGCGTGCGTCGCGCATTGTGTGGCCATGACAAAGTCCGTCGCATTCGTCGGCGCGGGGCCGACGACGCTTTACGCCCTTCATGCCCTTATGACTCAAGGCGTCGTCTCGGCGCAGGTCACGGTGTTCGAGGCGCGCGAGACGGCTGGCTGCGGCAGCCCCTACAGCCCGGACTGGAACAACCTGGCGATGTTGTCCAACATCGCCAGCATAGAGATTCCGACGTTGCAGGACACGTTGGCCGACTGGCTGTCGGCACGCACGCCCGCCGAACTGGCAGAGCTGGACGTGGATGGGACGTCGTTCGATGAGCGCACCTTCGTCCCGCGTGTCGCCTTGGGGCGATATTTCGAAAGCCAGTTCGCCACCCTGGTTCAGCAGGCCCGCGCAAAGGGCGTTCTCATCGATGTGCGGACGGGATGCCGGGTCATCGACGCGGCGAACCGCAAAGATGGGATCGAGCTGACCTTCACGTCGCCGCCGTCGCAGAAGGTCGCCAAGGCTGTGTTCGACCATGTGGTTCTGGCGACGGGTCACCAGTGGCCGTCGCGGCCGGACGCCCAGCCCGGATATTTCCTCAGCCCATGGCCTGCATCCGACCTCGCGGATGTTCCGGCGACACGCATCGGCATTCGGGGGTCGTCGTTGACGGCCATCGATGCGGCCGTCGCCTTGGCCACGTCGCACGGGAACTTCGTTCGGCGGGACGATAGGCTGATCTATCAGCCCGCGCCGGATACCGAAGATTTTCACATCGCCATGATGTCGCGAAAGGGGCTGCTGCCCGAGGCGGACTTCTATTTTCCGCTGCCGCATGGCCCGCTGACCTATTGCACGCCCGAGGCTGTCGCTGCGGCTGTGGCGCGCGGCCCTGACGGGCTGCTGGACGCCGTGTTCGACCTGTTTCGAACCGAGCTGATCCATCTGGACCCTGACTATGCTGCGGAGACGGGACTGCATGACGCGACGCTGGAAACCTTCGCCGAGGCCTATTTCGCTCGCCGCGCGGCGGTCGATCCGTTTGTCTGGGCCGCCGCGAACCTGAAGGAGGCGCAGGCGAACCATGCCGCACAGGTGACCGTGGCCTGGCGCGACGGCATCCTTCGCATGCACGAGATCGTCGCCGTCATCGTGCCGCATCTGGACAGCGCCGAGTTCGAGCGGTTCAGCCGCGCCTTCAGGCCGATCTTCGTCGATATCTACGCCGGCGTGCCGCACGAATCGATCGAGCGGATGCTGGCGCTGCACGCCGCCGGACGGCTGAACGTCATCGCCTTGGGCGATGATCACGACGTCGATACGCGTTGTCCCGAAGGCGGGGCTCGCGTCACGATCAACGGTGAAACGCGTCATTATCCGATCTTCATCGAGGCGACGGGTCAGGCGGCCCTGAGCGGCATCCAGTTTCCGTTCCTGTCGCTGCTGGAGCAGGGGATCGTTCGAGATCAGGTCGCCAACGATGCGCCCGACGTGGTCCGGGGGATTGCGGTCGATGACCTTTTCCGGCCGGTCGATGCGCCTCTGCCGATGGATCGGCTGTTCTGTCTCAGCCTGCCGTTCATCATGGGGCGGCATCCCTTCGCGCAAGGGATCACCAGTTCGCACGAAATGGGCGGGATCGTCGGTCGGCGACTGGCGTTGATCCTGAGTACCGCAAAGCCTGCGGTCGATCTTGCCGATACGGCGGCCTGACGCGAGGACGAATGAAGCTGTTTGCGATCTACATCGGCGGGGAGCACCCCGGCGCCAATATCGAGGTGCACGATATGCGGTTCCTCGTCGCCCCGACGATTGAGGCGACGAAAGAGGCCTTGCTGGCGCAGTGGTGGGGACGCGAAGGGACGTTGCACATCGATTGCTGGTCGGAGATTTCGCAGGCGGACGGCTATGAGATCAGCCTGTCGTCGACGCCTTATGAGGGCAAGGAAAGGCTCTACTACGTCAATCTGGGCGGCTACGACGGGGTGGCGTTCGCCGAGCAGCACCGCAATGTCTTCGTCGTCGCCGACAGCCTGCCGGCCGCCAAGGCGCGGGCGATCAAACGGGCCAAGGGTTGGACGGACGCGCATCGCGACGAGATGTATGAGGCCGAACAGGCGTTCGCGCTGGACGACGTTGCAGGCGCCGAGCGTCTTTACATCCACCTCAAGCCTAGCCTGATGAGCGGCGATCCTGACTTCACCTGCCGCTACATGCCGCTCCGCTGATCAGGCCGTGGGGCGCTTCAGTATCACCGCGCCGTAGAGTTTCGGCTCGAAGGCTTTGGTCCAGAAGACCTTGCCGAGACCACGCGCGCAGCGGTCGTAGGTGTGGGCGCGGTTCGAGCGGCGAAAGAGGGCGGCCAGCAGCGATGCGGCGCCCCAAATCCCGGTCTGGGCCAGCCCGACCACCATCCATTTGACAACGCCGGGCCAATCGCCGCGGTCTGCGGCCATTTGGGTCGGGCTCTGGCCATAGGCGAAGGCGCGGGTCAGGGCGTAGGTCAGCGTGGCGCGGTGGGGCGGGGCGAACTCATCCACCCAAGCCTCGGCGGCCCAGCCGAAGCGGCCGCCGCGCGCCGACAGGGCGGTGAACAGCCGGTCGTCCTCTCCGCCCGTCTCGTTCATGGCGACATCGAACGGGGCCTCGCCGGGCAGGGCGGTTGCGCGCACCATCAGACTGTTGCCGCAGCCGTGGATGTTGTCGGTCAGGCCGGTTTCGCGCGGGCCGTCGCGGCCAAAGAAGCGCTCCAGATAGGCGGTCGTCCAGCCGGTGT
Source organism: Brevundimonas sp. 374 (assembly GCF_900102995.1). Taxonomy (NCBI): domain Bacteria; kingdom Pseudomonadati; phylum Pseudomonadota; class Alphaproteobacteria; order Caulobacterales; family Caulobacteraceae; genus Brevundimonas; species Brevundimonas sp. 374. The sequence goes on from NZ_FNKT01000001.1 coordinate 315,319, forward strand.
TTTCCGGCACCCGCCCGCGAATGGGGCCGAAGACGACATCGGCGCCGGTCTGGGCTTGGGCGTTCAGCAGGGCTGCGAGCCAGCTAGCCGAAGCGGCTTCGTCATCGTCGAGAAAGGCGATCAGGGGCGCGTCGGTGGCGGCAAGGCCGATGTTGCGCGCCGTCGCCACGCCGGGGATGGGGGCGTGGGCATAGGTCAGGGACACGGGCGCCTCGGCGCGCAACCGTTCGATCAGGGGGGCGGCCGATCCGTCGGGGTCGTTGTCGGCGACGACGATGGCGGCGACGCGGTGCAGCGATCCGGTCTGGCCGAAAACGGACCGCAGGGCCCGCTCCAGACTGTCCGGGCGGCGCAGGGTCGGGATTATGACGGCGACATCGCGCATGGTCAGACGGCGTCCGCATAGACGGCGGCGCGGTAGAGCCTGAGCGCGAAGGCGCGGGCCTTGACCGGCAGGGCCACCGTTAGGGCGGCCTGTTTCATCATGCGGCGCGCAAAGGGCAGGGCGGGCAGGCGTTTCAGCGCGCGCGCGGCCTTGTAGCTGGGATAGGTCTGGACGATGGCGGGGTGCAGGGCGACGACGCGGGCGAAGTTGCCGGCGCCCTGATCGAACTTGCGCGCCAGATCCTCGACCGTGTCCAGGCCCATATGGGTGGCGGGATTGTCGATATGGACGACAAGAAAGCGGCGAGAAACGCGCATGGCCCACTCCACGTCCTCCCAGCCCCAGCCGCTGAAACCGGGATCGAAGGATTCGGCGGCGAATACGTCGCGGCGCACCAGCAGATTGGAGGTGTAGACATATTTTTCGGACGTCAGGGCGCGCTGGGACGCGGACAGGCATTCCGAGGCGCCGGACAGGGCGCGGTGAACGGCGAACCGCGCGTCGGTCGGCGCTTGATCCAGCGAGAAGCCGCCGAAGGCTACGGCGGGCGCGTTGTCAGTGGCCAGTCGCAGCCAGTTTTGTAGGAAGGCCGCCTTATCTGGCCGCATGTCGCTGTCGAGGAACAGATAGGCCTCGCCACGGGCGGCGGTGGTCAGGCGGTTACGTCCCCTGGCGCGGCCCTCGTTGGCGGCCAGGGTGATCAGGCGCACGGGCAGGTCGAGGGCGTCGAGGGTCGCCTGAAGCCGGGCCGTCAGATCGGCGTCGCCGGTGCCGTCGTCCAGCAGGATCAGCTCGACCGCGCCGGACAGGGCGGGGGCCTCGCTGTCCAGTCGGCGCAGCAGTTCTTGCGGATCGTCGCGCAGGAAGGGGATCAGGACCGAGATCGTCGGCGTCGCCTGAGCCCAGGCGGCGTTGTCGTGAATATGGGCGCTCATGCCGGCACGCTCCGGCGCGCGCGGATCAGGCGCAGCAGCACGTCACGCACCCCGGCGGCGTTCAGCGTCAGGGCCACGATGGCATAGACGAAGCCGCCCACGCTCGCGTCCATCATCAGCTCCAAGAAACCGCCGATGGGCGGCAGGAACCAGACGACCCCGGCCATGACGGCGGAGGCGATCCCGCAACGGATCAGCGCCTCCCACGGCATCGGCAGGGCGATGGCGCGGCGGCTGAGCAGGATGCAGGCGATCAAGCCGATGCCGAAGCTGGCGGCGGTCGAAACGGCCGCGCCGGTTACGCCCATGCGGGGGATCAAGACCAGGTTCAGGGCCACGTTGCAAAGCGCCGGGATCGCCATCGTCACCAGCAGCAGGCCGGTCTTCTTTCCGAGCGTGAAGCCGAAGCCGAAGTAATAGGCGATCATGCCTGACAGGAAGGACGAGGCCGCGATCCACGGCGTCACCAGCGCAGCGGCGGCGCGCAGATCCTGGCCGATCATCAACTCCGCCAGCGGTCGCGCGACCAGCGACAGGCCCACGGCGGCAGGCAGGCCGATCAGGATCAGGATCGAACCCTGTTCGATGGCGGTCTGACGCAGCGCCTCGCGTCCGCCGCGCTCCAGCGCCATGACCATGGCCGGCGCCCCGGCCGCCCCCAGCCAGATGAAGATGACGTCCAGCGTCCGGTTCGCCAGGCTGTAGCTGGCGTGATAGGCGCCGACCGCCGCAGCATCCATGAAGGCTGCCAGCAGAAACCGGTCCGTCGAGGCCAGCACCAAGGCCAAGGTCAGCGACGCCGCAATGGGATAGCCATAGAGGGCATAGGCCTTCAGCCGCGTGCGATCCACGGTTCCGCCACCGGCCTGACGCAACTCGCCTGGCAGGATGAAGGGCAGGGCGAACAGGGGCGCGATGGCCAGGCCCAGCAGGGGCGAGGCCGCGCCGGCGCCGGCCAGCGCGAACCCGGCCCCGACCAGGAATCCCAATACGGCGACCCCGATGTCCACGGCGGCGGATTTCGACACCTCGCCCGCTGCGCGATACCGCTCTTGCGCCAGCTTGGCGAGGTTGCGCACGGGCGCGCCGGCCAGACCGAAGGCGACGGCGATCTTGAACGCCGGCGTCAGCGGCGCCAGCCAGACGATCAGCGCCGCGATCGGGGTGAAGACGGCGATGATGGTGAAGGACGTGCGATACAGGCTTGCGAAATGGGTCGCCATTCCCTCGGGCGTGCGCTCGGCCGCCCAGAAGCGCGCCATCGACGCCTCAAGCCAGGTGAAGGTCACGGTGTGGGCCAGGGTCGTCACCGAAAACGCCAGGGCGTAATGGCCGAAGTCGTCGGCGCTGAGCAGGCGCGTAAAGACGAAGATCGTCAGAAAACCGACGACCCCCTGGACGATCTGGGCCGGCAGATAGCCCCAGACGCCGCGCCAGAACATCCGCTTCTCGCTCAACGCACGGCCGCCCGGTCGCCCAGAAGGACGGGAATGGTGACGGCGATGACCCACAGGTCCAGCCAAAAGGACTGGCGCTCGATATACTCGATGTCCAGTTGGACGCGTTCGCGCACCTGGGCCTCGGTGTCCACCGGTCCGCGCGAGCCCTTGATGGCGGCCCAGCCGGTCATGCCGGGCTTGATCCGGTGGCGATGGGCGTATTCTGCGACCAGCAGGGCGGACTCGGTCTCGCCGGTCTTCATGCCGATGGCGTGCGGGCGGGGGCCGACCAAGGACATCTCGCCCGACAGGACGTTGAAGATCTGGGGCAGTTCGTCCAGGCTGGTGGCGCGGATAAAGCGGCCGACACGGGTCACGCGGTCGTCGTCGGCGCAGACCTGGCGGCTTGCGGTCGCATCGGCGGCGGCGTGGCGCATGGAGCGGAACTTCCACACGACAATGATCTCGTGATTGAAGCCATGACGGCGCTGGCGGAAGAAGACGGGGCCGGGACTATCCAGCCGCACGGCCAGAGCCACCAGGGCCATGATGGGCGCAGCGACGACCAGGGCTGCGGCGCCAATCACCAGGTCCTGCATCCGCTTGTTGAAGGCGCGGCGGTCCGGGTTGGCAGGACCATCCAGAGGCGCGAGCGGCGCATTGGCCAGCCTGTTCAGCAGTCCATCGCGACCCAGTTCTGAATCAACCAGGACCGTCAGCGGATTGGGCAGGGCGTTCAAGGTCTGCGTCAGGTCGCGCACGCGCTGGCCGGCCTCGGGATCTATAGCCAGCACGATCCGGTCGACATAGGGCGTCAGCCGGTGGGTCAACAGAGCCTTGGCAGTCCCCAGCACCGGCACGCCGGCCAAGCTGTCCGGCGATCTGGCCAAGCGGTCGTCGAACACGCCCAGCACATTCATGTCGCGCCGCTCCAGCGCCTGTTCGATCAGACGTCGCGCGTTTCGGGTCGCGCCGACGATGACGATGTTCGGCGAGAGCACGCCCAGTCGACGCCACCGCGCAATGACGACCAGCCACAGGCCGTGCAACAGCGCCAAGGCGGCCGTCGTCGTCAGCGCCCAGGGCGCGATGACGTCCAGCGCTGGCCGGTCCATCAGCCAACCCAGCACCAGCGCGACTCCTGCCGAGACGACGCCCACGCCTACCACGCCTGCCATGTGCAGAGGCCAAGGCGTGTCGCGCCCGAATCGATAAAGCTGAAGCGCGCGCATCAGCACGAGGACCAAAGCGGCGCCGACGACCACGGGCGCGGCGTCGCCGACCGTGATCGAGGCCAAGCCCGTCGGCTGGATCGCCAGGACCGCGCTGAACGCCAGCCCGCAAACCATCACCACGTCGATCAGCCGGAAATAGTGCGCCGACAACCGCACGGACGATCGCTCGCGCGCATTCAGCCAGATCTCCGGGCGGAACGGCCCGCGCGACGGCCGGCTCTTCAGCGGCGTGTCGGCGGCGAGACTGGCGGGACGGTCGAGCAACAGGCGGTCCAGAAGCGATCCGGGGGGGCGAATGATGGCCGCGATACTGCCGCTTCGGCCTCTATGTCGCGTTAACGTAGACGCTTTCTCTCGAACCGGATTGCGCGACGCATCAGCCTCCGCTATCGACGCCCTCGCAGGAGACGTGGCCGAGTGGCTGAAGGCAACGGTTTGCTAAATCGTCGTACCCCGTAAGGGGTACCGAGGGTTCGAATCCCTCCGTCTCCGCCATTCCTCTCACAATATGGGCTGATCAGCAGCCGCCACGGGTCGGCGGGGCAGAGGCTTCGTGCATCATGTCGCCGTTGAAAACGACCACCGGGGACGCCTAGCTGAACAAACTCCACCAGGGCTTCCAGGGGGTCAGATGGTGTTCGTGGTGGCGGCCGAAGTGGAAGCAGGTCAGCAACGACAGGACCGGGCCGAAGGGACTGGTGCGGGCGTTGTGGTGGTCGGGGAAGGCGTCGTCGGTATGCCTGTGAGGCAGCCAGGTGCCGAATGTGAAGAGCTGTAGCGCCGAGAGCAGGGCGGGCGCGGCCCAAAAGACCAGAAGATTGGGCATGCGGGCGCCGAGGATCAGCACGGCGACAGCCACGAGCAGCGTCAGGACGGCCAACTCGCGCCAGCCGAAATAGGTGCGGAAAAAACCGTAGAACCAGGGCAGGAAGGCGCGGGGGGCGTCGGCGTGAAAGTCGGGATCGTCCGCCGTACCGGGCGCGGCGTGATGGGCGTGATGTGCGGTCTTCAACGGCGCGAACCGAAAACCTGCGTAGAGGGTCAGCGCCAGGCTGCCGATCGCCGTGTTCAGCCTTGGGCGTCCCGGGGCCAGCGAGCCGTGCATGGCGTCGTGGGCGACGATGAACAGACCGACGGATAACCAGGTCTGGATGGCGACGATCAGCGGAACGGTAAGGATGCTCCACATCGTCCAGCGATGAAAATAGACGCCGTAGATATGCAGGCTCAGCCAGGTCGCCGCGATCAGGCCAGCCAGCGTCAGACCGATCAGGGCCTGGTTCGGGACGACCCGTGACATTGGCGTGACAGCGGACATGGCGCGACACTTAGCGCATCGCGGCCCGGTAAGCATCCTGTTCGCTTGCCGCATGCGTCGTCGCGTGCCACCTGTCTGGAATGCAGGTCGACGCCTCTGACACTTCCGCGCCGGACCTTTTGCTGGTCGGCGGCGGCCTGGCCAATGGCCTGCTGGCGCTGCGGCTGTCGCGCGTCCGTCCTGATCTGGACGTGCGAATCGTCGAGGCGGCGCAGACCCTGGGCGGGGTCCACACCTGGTCCTTCTTCGACAGCGACCTGACGCAGGCGCAGCGCGACTGGATCGCGCCCTTGGTGGTGCATCGCTGGCCGGGATACGGCGTCCGTTTTCCCCAGTTCGAACGCGCGCTGTCGACCCCCTATTGCAGCGTTACGGCCGAACGGTTCGCGGCGGTGGTCGAGGCGGCTTTGCCCGGAAAGGTCATGCTGGGTGCGCCGGTCGCCTCGGTGTCGCCGACCGAAGCGGTGCTGGCTAATGGACGGCGTCTGAGCGCCAAGGCGGTGATCGATGGGCGCGGGCCGACCGCGACGCCGGATCTGGCGCTGGGTTTCCAGAAGTTCGTCGGGCTAGAGGTGCGGCTGGCGGCGCCGCACGGTCTGACCACGCCCATCGTCATGGACGCCTGCGTCGATCAGGCCGGTGGCTATCGGTTTCTCTACACCCTGCCGTTCGATAATCGCACGCTGCTGATCGAGGATACGCGCTACACCGACGGCAATGCGCTGGATCGCGCGGCGTTCCGGCAGGGCGTGCTGGATTACGCCCACGCGCAGGGCTGGGAGATCGAGACGATCTTGCGGGAAGAGGACGGCGTCCTGCCCGTGGCGCTTGATGGGGACATCGGCGCGCATTTGTCGCGAATGGGGCCGACAGCGCTCAGCGGTCTGCGCGCCGGGCTGTTTCACCCGACCACCGGCTATTCGCTGCCTGACGCGGTGCGCCTGGCCGACCGGCTGGTGCGGGATTTCGAGCTGGCGACGGTCGCCGAAGACATCCGCCGCCATGCGCATGACGTATGGGCCGGACGAGGCTTCTATCGGTTGCTGAACCGGATGCTATTCCGTGCGGCCCGGCCCGATGAACGATACAAGGTGCTGGAGCGGTTCTATCGTCTGCCCCAGCCTTTGGTCGAACGCTTCTACGCCGCTGGATCCACACTCGCCGACAAGGCGCGGATCCTGAGCGGAAAACCCCCGGTGCCGATCGGCGCCGCACTGACCTGTATGGTCGAAAGAGGACGTGCGTGATGCGGGCTGCTGTAATCGGATCGGGCTTCGGAGGCTTGTCGCTGGCCATACGGCTGCAGTCGGCGGGCATTCAGACCACGGTGTTCGAGGCGCGCGATCTGGAGGGCGGCCGGGCTTACGTCTTCAAGGACAAGGGCTATACCTTCGACGCCGGTCCCACCGTCATCACCGACCCGTCAGCGCTGGAGGAACTGTTTGAGGCCAGCGGGCGTAAGCTGTCGGACTATGTCGAACTGCTGCCGGTCGCGCCCTTCTATCGGCTGTGCTGGGAAGACGGCGACGTCTTCGACTACGTCAACGATCAGGACGAGCTGGACCGCCAGATCGTGGCGCGCAATCCGGCTGATAAGGAAGGTTATCGCAAGTTCCTGGCCTATTCGCAGGACCTGTTGAAGGAAGGCTATCTGAAGCTGGGCGCCGTGCCGTTCCTGGACTTCGCCAGCATGGTCAAGGCGGCGCCGGAGCTGATGAGGCTTCAGGCCTGGCGGTCGGTCTATGACAAGGTCGCCAGCTATATTCAGGATGAGCACCTGCGTCAGGCGTTCAGCTTCCACTCCCTGCTGGTCGGCGGCAATCCGTTCGCGACCTCGTCGATCTATGCGCTGATCCATGCGCTGGAGCGGCGCTGGGGCGTGTGGTTCCCGCGCGGCGGCACTGGCGCCCTGATCCAGGCAATGGTGCGTCTGCTCAAGGATCTTGGCGGGGAAGTTAGACTGAACAGTCCTGTCGAGCGCATCACAATGGCGAACGGTCGCGCGACCGGCGTGGTGGTGAACGGCGAGACGCTGGCCTTCGACATGGTCGCCTCCAACGCCGACGTGGTTCACACCTATCAGCGCCTGTTGGGTCAGGAACCGCGCGGTCAGAAGGAGGGCGCCAAGCTGGCGTCGCGGCGTCACTCCATGTCGCTGTTCGTCATCTATTTCGGCCTGAAACGCGTCCACCCGGAGGTGCGCCACCACACGGTGCTGTTCGGGCCGCGCTATCGCGAGCTGATCGCCGAAATCTTCAAGGGGCCGGACCTCCCCGATGACTTCTCGCTGTATCTGCACGCGCCGACGCGGACCGATCCGTCCTTGGCGCCCGAAGGCTGCGACGCCTTCTATGTCCTGGCGCCCGTGCCGCATCTCGCCTCGGCGGATATCGACTGGGCGGTCGAGGGGCTGCGCTATCGCGACCGGATCCTGGCCTATCTGGAAGAACGCTACATCCCCGGTTTGACGGCGGACCTGGATACCTGCCGGATCTTCACGCCGGTCGACTTCCGCGACCAACTGAACGCCCACCAGGGTTCAGCCTTCTCGCTGGAGCCGATCCTGACCCAGAGCGCCTGGTTCCGGGTGCATAACCGCGACGACCAGATCCCGAACCTGTATTTCGTGGGCGCCGGGACCCACCCCGGCGCGGGCGTGCCCGGCGTGGTCGGGTCGGCCAAGGCCACCGCCGCCCTGATGATCGAGGACGCGAGGCAGCCGGCATGACCGACGCCGTCCTGGATCACAGCCGCCAGTCGATGGAGCAGGGGTCCAAGAGCTTCGCCGCCGCTGCGCGCCTGTTTCCGGCGGCGATCAGGGACGACGCCTGGATGCTGTATGCCTGGTGCCGGCACTGCGACGACGAGATCGACGGCCAGGTGCTGGGCCACGGCGCAGTCGGCATCGATCCGGTGCTGGCTGGTGAGAAGCTAGACGAATTGCGTCTTCGCACCGCCGCCGCCCTGGCCGGAGAGCCGCAGACGGACCCGGTCTTCACCGCCTTCCAGCGCGTCGCCATGCGTCATGGCATTCCAGCCGAAGAGGCGATGGACCTGTTGCAGGGGTTCGAGATGGACGTGGTCGGCCGGCGTTACGATACGCTGGAGGACACGCTGGACTACGCCTATCACGTCGCCGGCGTCGTCGGGGTGATGATGGCGCGGATCATGGGCGTGGACGATGCGCCGACCCTGCGACGCGCTCAGGACCTGGGGCTGGCGTTCCAGCTGACGAACATCGCTCGCGACGTGGTCGAGGACGCGAAGGGCGGGCGGGTCTATCTGCCCGGCGCCTGGCTGGACGAGGCGGGCGTGCCGCGCGATCAGGTCGATCAACCCCAGCACCGCGCCGCTGTGGCCCGAACCGCGCAGCGTCTGGTGGCGGCGGCCGAGCCCTTTTACGCCTCGGCGCGGTGGGGTTTGCGCGATCTGAACCCGCGTTCGGCCTGGGCCATCGCCACGGCGCGCGGCGTCTATCGTTCGATCGGCCGCCATGTGTCGCGCGCCGGCGTGAGCGCCTGGGACGGACGGACGTCGGTCGACAAGGCGGGCAAGCTGATGCTGTTGGGGCGGGGTGGTCTGATCGCCCTGTGGTGCAAGACGCTGGATGCCTGGCGCGAGCCGCCGCCGCGCCCGGCGTTGTGGACGCACGTCTGACGATCAGCGAGCCGCGCGCCGCTGCTCCAACATCAGGGCGATCGCAAGGCCGCTTGCGCCCAGACTGGCCATGACCGCCCAGGCAGCGATGACGGTCGAGGTGAACTCGCCCCGCCAGATCACGGCCTGATAGGCCTCGATGGCCCAGGCGTGGGGCGTGATCCAGCCGAGATCGCGGAAGGCTTCGGGCATCAGAAAGCGCGGCGCCATCGATCCGCCCAGAGCGGCCAGAAGCAGCACGACGAAGGTCGTCAGCGGCTGGGCCTGCTCACGCGATCGACACGCCGACGTAAGAGCCAGGGCCAGGCCGGCGGCGCAGAAACCGACCGACAAGGCGGTGACCACAGCCGCCGCCATCTGCCAGGGCTCCAGGGCGGGCAGTTTGATCCAGGCCGCGACAAAGACCGCCGCCGACTGCATCACGCCGACCGCCGTCAGCCAGGCAGCCCGCCCGACGAGGATGGGCCCCAGGCCGCCGCGCGCCAGCGCCAGGCGTGATTGGAGGCCGGATCGCCGCTCGTCCAACCCGCCCATGGCCCCGTGCATGGCGGCGAAGAAAACGAACATGACGCTGACCGCGCCCGCATAATAGGTCGCCTGCACATCACCCTGGGGCCCGATCTGCAGGGTCTGAACGCGCGGCGCGGGTCGTGCGACCTGCCCCGACAGGGCGGCGGCCATCGGTTCCAGCCGCGCTTGAAGCGCCGACGCCGCCACGTCCCGGCCGGCGGCGGAAACGATCACCAGTTTTGGCGGTCCCTGCGTCGAGGGACGAATCAGTATGCCGGCGTCAGCGCGACCGTCGATGACGGCGCGGTCGAAAGCCTCGAGATCTTCGACGATGCGAAGACGATCGCCCATGTCCTTCGACACCGCCTCGCGGATCGCTGCCGTCGCGGGCGTGCGCGACGCGTCGTGCAGCACGACGGTGGTGTCGATGTCGCCGCGCGCGCCCGCGCCGAAGATCGCTGCGAACAGCAGATAGACCAGGGGTGGCAACAGCAGGGTCAGAATCACGCCGGCGCGGTCGCGCCAAAACCCTTTCGCCCAGGCGCCCGCCACCGCCATCATGACGGCGTCTGCGACAGCTGTGCGACCAGGTCGTCCAAGCCGGGGCGTCGCACGGCGACCTCGCCATCCTCGCCATCGACCACGGCGGCAAGCATCTGGGCGATGGCCAACGCGTCATCGCAGAGCCGCCGCCACTCCAGCCCGTCCTCGGACGCGGTCAGCCCCGCCTGGGCGAACCATTGGGCGGCGGGGTCCGACGCGGCTCGGGTCAGGCGAATGCTGAGCAGCCGAGCTGAGCCAAAGGCGCGATGAAGCAGAGCGTTCGGCGCGCCTTCGGCCAGCAGACGCCCCTGCGCCAGGACGCCGATCCGGTCGGCCGCATCGGCGACGAAGATGGCGTCATGGCTGATCAGCAGACAGCCGGCGCCCGCCTTTGCGGTTTCGCGCAGGGCCGTGGACAGGACGCTGCGGGTTGTCGCATCCACCCCTTCCGTCGGCTCGTCGGCGATCAGCAGACGCGGTTGTCCGACCAAGGCGGCGCTGAGGTTGGCGCGCCGCTTCCAGCCGCCGGACAATGTGCGCACCGGCTGGTCCGCGCGCGGGCCGCAGCCGGTCAGGTCGAGCGCGCGGTTCACGGCGGCGCCGCGATCACGCTTGGGCACGCCGCATAGCCGCGCCGTCACATCGACGTTCTCGCGCGGCGACAGGGCCGGAAACAGGGCGCTGTCCTGCGGCGCTAGCCCGATGCGTCCGCGTGGCCCGCCGCTTTCGCCCAGGACGACACGCCCGCGCCGCGCGGGCAGCAGACCCGAAGCGACACGCGCCACCGTGGACTTGCCCGCACCATTCGCCCCGAGCAGGGCGTAGACCTCGCCCGCAGCGATGCTGAGGCTGAAGTCGCTCAGCACGGATCGGCCGTCGTAGCCCGCATCGATCCCGCTCAGCGACAAGGCCGGCGCGACGTCAGACCCCAAGTTCGGCCTGCTGGAATAGGTCCAGAACGTAGAGGGCCAGGGGGCTGTCATGGCCGACCGCCTCGACCGCCTTGGCCAAGGATTGCCGCACCGCCGCGCGAGTCCGGCATTCGCCCCACAGATCGACGAAGGTGGTGGTGTCGTCGTCTTGGCCCACATCCTTGCCGACCGCATCGACGGTCGAACAGACATCCAGCAGATCGTCGCAAAGCTGGAAGGCGAAGCCGATCGCCTCCCCAAAGACCGACAGCCGCGCCAGATCCTGCGCGTCGCCGCCGCCGAGCAGACCGCCGCCGCGCACGGTGGCGACGAACAGGGCGCCGGTTTTCAGATCGTTGATCTGGCGCAGGGCGGTTTCGTCGCGATCCTTCGCGTCGTCGCGCAAGTCGCGCATCTGACCTTCGGACAGACCCTCGAAGCCGATCGCCTGCGTCAAAAGGTCCAGGGCCGCCAGACGCGCTTCCGCCGGCGCCGGGGTCCGCAGCACCAGACGCGTCGCCTGGTTCAACAGAGCCACGGCCGCCAGAACCGCCGCATCCTCGCCGTGGCGCCGGTGCAGGGTCGGCTGGCCCCGACGAAGCGATGCGTCGTCCATGCACGGCAGATCGTCCAGAACCAGCGACGCGGCATGGACCATTTCCAACGCGCAGGCGTAGTCCAGGGCGTCTTCAGGCTCTCCCCCGACATGCGCCGCCGCCAGCATGGCCAGCACCGGCCGGACGCGTTTTCCCTGTCCCAGCAAGGCCTCGCGGGCCGCTGTGGACAGCAGGCCATCGTGCGCCGGGGCGACGTCGGCCAGACGCGCCTGAACCTGCAGGCGCAGATCGTCGGGGTCGCAGGATGCGCCCGCCAGAGGCGGTTGGCGCCGGATGCCGACGATGGCCATACAGATCTCCCATTGTCGTCGACGTCGCGTTGCGACCACGCGCCGAACCCTTATGATGCCATACGGCATCACGACCGCGTCGGATGCAACCCGCCAGGAGCCGTTTGCGATGTCCACCGACGCCGATGCCTTGATCCGGCGCAAGGACGAACACATCGACCACGTGCGGGCCGGACGAGGCGTCAGCCAGACGACATCGGGTCTGGACGCCGTCCGTTTCGTTCATGACGCCCTGCCGGATCTGGATCACGACGCCATCGATCTGGCGACACGCTTTCTGGGGCGACGGGTCGCCTTGCCGTTCCTGATCAGTTCGATGACCGGCGGGCCGTCGCGGGCCGAGGCGATCAATGCGCGGCTGGCTGAGGCGGCCCAGTCCCTGGGCGTGGTTCTGGCGGTCGGCTCGCAGCGTGTGGCGCTGGAGACGAACGGCGGTCTGGGTCTGGGGCTGGACCTGCGACGCCGGGCTCCGGATGCGATGATCCTGGCCAACCTGGGCGCCGTGCAGTTCGCCTTGGGTTATGGCGTCGACGAGGCGCGGCGGGCCATGGAGATGATCGGCGCCGACGCCCTGATCCTGCATCTCAATCCGTTGCAAGAAGGCGTTCAGCCCGAGGGCGATCGCGACTGGCGCGGCGTGGCGCGAGGCATCGAGAAGGTTGCGGAGGCTTTCCCGGGGCGTCTGATCGTCAAGGAGACGGGCGCCGGCCTGTCAGGCGCGGTGGCGCGTCGCCTGGCGGACATGGGCGTCGCTGCGTTGGATGTGGCCGGAGCAGGCGGCACCAACTGGGGCCTGATCGAGGGCGCACGAGCGACGGGCGGGCGGGCGGAAGCGCTGGCCGCGCCCTTCGCCGGCTGGGGCGTACCGACGGCGCGGAGCCTGGCAGACTGCGCCCACGCCGCGCCGGACCTGGATCTGATCGGGTCAGGCGGCATCCGTGACGGGCTGGATGCGGCGCGCGCGATCCGGCTGGGCGCCTGTCTGGTCGGCCAAGCGGCGGGCGTGCTCGAGGCGGCGCTGACGTCGACCGAGGCCGTGGTGGATCATCTGGATCTGATGGCGGCCCAACTGCGGCTGACCTGCTTCTGCACCGGATCGGCGGACCTTGCCGCCCTGGCTCAGGCGCCGTTGCTGGAAGCGCCGCGTTTCTGAGACAGTTCGGCCTTCAGCGCGCGCGCCGAACGCACCCACAGGAAGCCGAACGATACGCAGCCCTCGCGTGTCCGCACCGCGTGATGCAGCCGGTGGGCCTGAATGCGTCGCGTCCAGAACCCCGAGCGGCCCGCGATCCCCGTCGGGAAACGGCGATGCACCAGCCCGTCGTGAAAGAAGAAATAAACCAGTCCATAGGCCGTAACGCCCATGCCGATCGGCAGCATCCAAGGCCAGACGTGCAACCCGAGAGCCACAAAGATGATGGCCGGGGCGGCGAAAACCACCGCGAACAGGTCGTTCTTCTCCAGCACGTCGTCGTGCGGCTCATGATGGCTGCGGTGCCAGGTCCACAGCAGGCCATGCATGACATAGCGATGCATCGCCCAGGCGAAGACCTCCATCCCCAGGAAGGTGGCGAGGAACAGCAGGATCATCGTCGGCCAGGACATGACCCATCATAGGCGCTTTACGGACCGCGCGTCACGACTTGACCCGGCGCGACGTTTCGCCGTCTGTGCGCCCATGTTGAAGGACCTGTTCGTCACCACCCTCGCGCTCAGCCTGATCATTGGCGTGCGCTATCTGTTGGTTGGCATTGTGACGCATGGCTTGCTGTGGGGCGGAGCGGGACGGGGGCGTCAGCTGAACCACAGGCCGCCGGCGGCGAAACGAATCCGCGCCGAAGTCATCGCGTCCCTGATCGCCTGCCCGATCTACGCCTTGCCGGCTGCATTCGTCATCGAGCTCTGGAAGCGCGGCGGGACGGCGATTTACGACGATCTTCATGACTGGCCGCTGTGGTGGCTGCCCGTCAGCTTCATTGTCTACATGCTGGCCCACGACGCCTTCTACTATTGGGTTCACCGCGGGCTGCACCATCCGCGCATTTTCCCCTGGGCCCACGCCGAGCATCATCGGTCGCGCGACCCCAGCGCCTTCGCCTCCTTCGCCTTCGATCCGGCCGAAGCGATTGCCACCGCTTGGTTCCTGCCGGCCCTGACCCTGTTCATACCGATCCATTGGGGCGTAGCGCTGGCGCTGTTGACCCTGATGACCGCAACCGCCGTGTTGAACCACGCCGGACGCGAAGTCTGGCCCGCGTCCTGGCTGAAACGCGCCCCGCTACGCTGGATGATCACCGCCACCCACCACGACGCGCACCACAAACGCTTCAACGGCAACTACGGTCTGTATTTCCAGATGTGGGACCGATGGGCAGGCAGCGAGATTTCTTCCGCTCGGCGGAGAAAGGCTGAGACGCCACCGCTTTAAACCAGAATGGTCGGGCGTCTCAGCGGAAATCGGCGGGCTTCAGGCCATGCCGCTGCAGCTTGTCGTACAGCGTCTTTCTCGGAACCTGCATTTCGGCGAGCACTGCGGATATGTCTCCACGATGGGACTGTAGCGCGTCGCGCAGCAGTTCGCCTTCGAATCGGTTGACGCGGTCGGGAAGACTGAGGCTGTCATCGGACGCGCGAGTGTTATCATCGAGTGACAAGGCGACGCGTTCGGCGAAATGCGCCAGTTCGCGGATATTGCCGGGCCAATCGGCCTCGACCAACAGGCGTCTTACGCTGTCGCTCATAGAGGGAATGTCGACGCCGTGGCGGTCCGCCGCGCGACGCAGGAAGTGGGCGAACAGCAGGGGAATATCTTCTCGCCGTTCGCGCAGAGGCGGTACGCGGAGCCGCACCACGTTCAGACGGTAATAGAGGTCTTCGCGAAAAGCGCCCGCGCGCGCGGCTTCGCCCAAATCGATCTTTGACGACGCCAGGACACGCAAATCTAAGGCGCGGGGCTCGTTGGCCCCGATGGGATGGACTTCGCGTTCCTCTAGGACGCGCAGAATTTTGACCTGAACTGCCAGAGGCATGCTCTCGACCTCGTCCAGAAACAATGAGCCGTTGTGTGCGCGTTCGACGTGCCCGACCCGGCGGCGCAAGGCTCCGGCGAAGGCGCCGAGTTCGTGTCCGAACAGTTCGCTTTCGATCAGCCCGTCAGGCAGGGCGCCGCAGTTGACGGCGACGAACGGCGCCAATCGTCGCCGGCCGCCGTTGTGCAGGGCGCGCGCAACGGCCTCCTTTCCTGTTCCGGTTTCGCCTTCGATCAGCACATCCATTCGGGCGTCGGCGATCTGAGCGATGGTGGCGCGGAGGGCGGTGATGGCGCGAGACGATCCGGCCAGGGGCAACTCCTGTCCACTGTCCGAAGCCATCGCCAGCAAGCGACGGTTTTCCAGGACCAGACCGCGTTTTTCCAGAGCGCGATTCAAGCTGTCTTGAAGGCGCTCAAACGGAAAGGGCTTGGCGACGAAGTCGTAGGCGCCGTCCTTCATCGCTGCGACGGCGTCGGTGATGTCGCCATGGCCAGTGATCATAATGATCGGCAGGGTGGCGTCCAACGCTTGCAGGCGGCTGAGCAACTGGCGGCCATCAAGGCCAGGCATCCGCAGGTCGGTGATCACGACGCCCGGAAAATCGGCATCGATCGTTCTCAGCGCGGGTTCCGCCCCTGGAAAAGCGCGAACGTCACAACCTTCTAGGGTCAGACGCTCGACCAAGGCATGGCGGAAATCGGCGTCGTCCTCGATCAGGGCGACGGCAGTGGGGCGGGCAAATTCCATCACGCGATCCTCAAGGTGGCGACAAAGGTCGCTCCGATGTCCTCTTCGACCAAGTCGAGCTCGCCACCGAACCCGGCGATCAGATCTCGACAGATGACCAGACCCAGGCCGAGCCCATTTGCGCGTGTGGTGACAAAGGGCGTGAACAGTTGGGCGCGCACAGCGGGCGGGACGCCTGGACCATTGTCGGAAATGCTCAATCGAACACGGTCCTTATCGCGCGAGACCTTCAGCGTTAGTCGTGGCCGATCGCAGCCCTCCAGCGCTTCTGAGGCGTTCTTGACCAGATTGACGATCACCTGTTCCAAGCGAAAACGGTCGGCGCGCACGGTGACGTCTGCGTCGCCCTCACGGATCAATTCGACGCCGCCCTCGTCCAATCGGCCGCGCGTCAGCAGCAAGGCGCCGTGGATGGCGTCCTCAAGACGGACGATGCCGAGTTTGGGATCTGACTTTCTGGAAAAGACCCTGAGGCCTTCGGTGATGGCCCCGATGCGTTGGGTCAGGTCACTGATCCGCGCCAATGCTCCACGCGCCTTGGCGGGGTCGTCGCGGTCAAGCAGAACGCCGGCGGTCTCTGCCTGGGTCTGGATTGCGGCGACGGGTTGATTGATCTCGTGCGCCACGCTGGCGACGATCTGCCCCAGCGCGGCGAGTTTGCTGGCTTGAACCAACTCGTCACGCAGCAGTTCGCGTGCGGTTTCGGCTTGGCGGCGTTCCTCGATCTGGCGATTGAGGGCGGCGTTGGCATTACGAAGCTCGTGGGTGCGTTCGTCGATCAGCCTCTCCAGTTCCAGCCGCGCTTCTTCCTCGGCACGGGCGCGGACAAGGGCCTGATGGCGACGACGCAGGAGCACGACGATGACGCCTGCCAGCAGGGTGACGATCAGGGCCGCAAGCGCCCGCGCGGTTGCGACGGCCGTCCCAATGGATCCGCGATCGGGCGACAGCAGGTGCAGAGTCCAGCCGGGCGTCTCCGTTGGGATCGCCGCATGCATCCAGCGCTGCTCGCGGCCATCGACTGGAGCCTGGATCAGACGCGGTCGATCATTGGGAGGCGTTGCGAAGGGGAGGGGGCGCAACGCCTCGGGTTCAAGCGTCTGATCGGTCAATGTCAGCCGCCGCCGACGTTCGTCCAGCGCTTCTGTGGTGCGGAAACGCCATGCCGGCACGCTGGTGATCAACACGACGCCGCCGGGATCGACAACATAGGCCGGCTCGCCTGACGCGCGCCATTCGGCCTCGAGAGCGGCGAACTCGACCTTAACCACGACGACGCCCACGGCGGAGCCGCTCGACCCGTCAACACGCCGCGCCAGATAGAGTCCGGGTCGGCCTGACACGGTGCCCAAGGCGAAGAATTCCGCCTGGCCCTGGCGCATGGCGTTGATGAAATAAGGGCGAAACCCATAGTCGGCGCCGACGAAACTGGTCGGCAGGCGCCAGTTGCTGGCGGCGCGGGTCCGGCCGTTGGCGTCGATGATATAGATGGCGGCGGCCCGTGTCTGACGCGCCAAAGTCTCCAGTTTAAGGCTGACAGGATCGCCCTTGGCAGTCTGCGCGGCGCTCAGCAGGGCGGCGATGTCGGGATCGCTCGCCAACGCCAGCGGCAGGGAGCGGTGCTTCTCCAGTTCGCTGCGTAGCACCGCCGCGTGCAAGGCGGCGGCCGCCTCTGTCTGTCGAGCCAGCTCGATCTTGGCATTACGCCGAGCGACCTCGCCCGCGCCGAGAGCCGCCAAGGCTGCGATCATGAACCAGCACGCTGTCGCTACCAGCCAACGGGAGCGCCAAGGTTTTCGAGCCGAGTCTGTGACCGGTGAATGCTGCACGTTCGCAGTGTGCGAATAATCGCACGACAGGGCCAGCCTTTTGGGTGAAAAACCGCACAGATATCTCAACCGATCCTCACGACTATCCGGAAAGTGCCTAATTTTCAGAGAGATGGAAAGGTTGGATCAATCGCTTTCGCAATGAGGATTCTCGTTGGAAGCTCTATCCAACGGAGCGTGGCGAAGATCGCGCCCATCGAGGAGACTGCGGGATCACCCCCGCACACCAGGAGCCCTTCGTGATCTCAGTCCCGTCAGAGACCGCGCCGGTCGTTCGCCGGCCGTTCTATCGCCACCTGTATTTCCAGGTGCTGATCGCCATCGCGCTCGGCGCCCTGATCGGTCACTTCTGGCCGACATTCGGCGAAAGCCTAAAGCCGCTGGGCGACGGATTCATCAAACTGGTGAAGATGGTGATCGCGCCGGTGATTTTCCTGACCATCGTGACCGGCATCGCCGGCATGCGTGATCTTGGCAGCGTCGGTCGCGTCGCCGCCAAGGCTTTCGCCTACTTCCTGGTCTTCTCGACTCTGGCTCTGATCGTGGGCCTGATCATCGCCAATCTAGTGCGTCCGGGCCATGGCTTGAACATCGACCCGGCGACGTTGAACGCCGGCGCCGTCGAGCAGTATGCGGCGGCCGCGCACGAGAGCACGATCGTCGGCTTCCTGATGGGCGTCATTCCCGACACGCTGGTCAGCGCCTTCTCGACCGGCAACATCCTGCAGGTTCTGTTCGTGTCGATCCTGTTTGGCCTCGCCCTGGCGTTGGTGGGAGATCGGGCCCAGCCGGTGGTCGATCTGTTCGAGACCCTCAGCCTTGCCGTGTTCAAGCTGGTCGCCATCGTGATGAAGGCCGCGCCCATCGGCGCCTTCGGAGCCTTCGCCTTTACGATCGGCGCCTACGGCATCGCATCGATCGCCAATCTGGCCGCCTTGATCGTGACCTTCTACGTCACTGCGATCATCTTCGTCGTGGGCGTGTTGGGGCTGGTGGGCGTCGCCAACGGCTTCAATATTCTCAAGCTGATCCGTTACCTTAAGGAAGAGCTTCTGCTGGTGCTGGGCACTTCCAGTTCAGAAGCGGCCCTGCCCAGCCTGATCTCCAAGATGGAACGCGCGGGCGCCGCCAAGTCGGTCGTCGGCCTGGTCGTGCCGACCGGCTATTCGTTCAATCTGGACGGCACCAATATCTATATGACGATGGCGGCTCTGTTCATTGCTCAGGCGCTGAACATCGAACTCACAATCTGGCAGCAGATCACGCTTCTGCTGGTCGCCATGCTCAGCTCAAAAGGCGCGGCGGGCATCACGGGCGCGGGCTTCATCACCTTGGCGGCGACCCTGTCGGTCGTGCCGGATGTGCCAGTCGCAGGCATGGCGCTGATCCTGGGCATCGACCGCTTCATGAGCGAATGCCGGGCCCTGACCAACTTCATCGGCAACGCCGTGGCCACCATCGTCGTGGCCCGCTGGGAAAACGCGCTGGATCGCGACGCTCTCGCGGCTGCGCTGGACGGACATCCCTTGCCGGTGGCGGCGCTGCCCGACCCTGCGGCGGGGCCTGGAGACGATCTGGTTCTCGCCAAGGACTGACGGCGAGAACGACTTTTGAATGACGGGACCGCCGACATAACGACGGCCCGGGAGGAGGAAACATGAAGATGCAATCCAAGTTCGCACTAATGGCGGGCGCGGCCTCGGCTGTCCTGCTGATCTCGGCGGGAGCGGCTTTGGCTCAGGACGCCACGCCTCAATCCACGCCAGCGCAGGAGGGTGAGGCGGCGCAGGTCGAGGACATCGTCGTCGTCGGCTCTCAAATCCGCGGCGCCTCCACCACGGCGGCTCTGCCGGTGACCGTCGTCACACAGGAAGAAATCATCGCGACCGGCGCCGTCAGCGGTGATGATCTGCTGCGGTCCATTCCCCAGATGGGCGATGTGCTGTTCTCCAGCGCCAACAATCCTCAAACCTCGAACGCAGCGCGAGGCGACGTCAACTCGGTCAATCTGCGCTCGCTCGGGGTGGGCAACACCCTGGTGCTTTTGAACGGACGTCGGATCGTTCAGCACCCCACCAGCCAAGGGACGTCTGACACCGGCACGGTGCCGGTGCTCAGCTATAACTCCAACGCCATTCCGGTCTCGGGGTTGGAGCGGTTGGAGGTTCTGCTGGACGGCGCCGCCGCCATCTATGGCGCGGACGCCGTCGCGGGCGTCGTGAACACTGTGCTTCAGCAGGATTTCGATGGCTTGGAGATGAAGGCCCAGTACGGCGGCGCGGAGGGCACGCATCGCCGAGAGTTCACCTTCGGAATGTTCGCCGGCAAGGATTTCGAGCGGGGCAATGTGTCGGGCTTCCTCGACTACACCAACCGCACCGCCCAGCAGGCCAGCGACGAGCCCTATACCGCCTCGGACGACCGCCGCAGCCTGTTCGCCAACGTGGCGGGATATGAGAATTCGACCGACACCGACGGGCGCTCTTCCTATACAGCCTGGGCCAACTTCCAGACGCCATTCCAGGTCCGTCGAGGCACGACGGCCCTAACGACAGGCGCCGGGGCCTTCCACAATCAGCCTTCCAGCTTCGGCTGCACCGCGCCGGTCGGCGGCGACGTCTGCTTGGCCAGCGGCAACATCAGCTACAGCGGCGCTGGCCGCGAGTTGCGCTACGACGGGGCGCGGGGCACCACCCAATCGCCGGATATCGAACGGTTGAACCTGTTCGTGTCGGGTCACTACGATCTCGACAACGGCGTCACGGCCTTTGGCGAACTCGGCTATTACACGGCGTCGACCCAGAATATTCAGCCGCCCACCATCCTGCTGAACCCGCTCTGGATTCCAGCCAGCAACTACTGGAATCCGTTCGGTCCCGTCACCTTTGCCGACGGCACGCGCAATCCCAATCGTCTCGCTGGCCTGACAAACGTCCCCACAGCCGGGACGGCCGTTAAGCTGGTTCGGTATCGCTTCAACGATCTGGGCGCCCAGGTAGTGGATGTCGACAACTGGCAGTCCCGATTCCTGGGCGGCCTGCGGGGCGAATGGCGCGGCTTCGATTGGGAAAGCGCGCTGCTGTATTCGGAAGCCGAAGCCACCGACAGCTCGAACGCCGTCAATCTGACCGCGCTTCAGGCCAATCTCGCCTTGTCGACGCCCGACGCCTACAATCCCTTCAGCGGCGGCTGTGTGAACGACACCAGCTTCGGCGACTGCACGCCCAGTTCTCAGGCCGCGATCGACGCTATCACCACCGATCTGACGCGGGTGTCCAAGACGACGCTGGCGCTGTGGGACTTCAAGGTCAGCCGTCCCGATGTCTTCACCTTGCCGGGCGGACCTGTCGGCATGGCTTTAGGCGTCGAGGCGCGCCGTGAGACCCAGCGTGACGACCGCGACGCCGATCTGGACGGCACCAACGTCTTCCGCGACAGCGTGTCGGGCGAGGTCAGCCAATCCAACATCGCTGCGGTCAGTTCAAACCCCGATACCTACGGCAAGCGCGAGGTCTATTCGGCCTATGTCGAGTTTGCGGTGCCTGTCGTTTCGCCGGAGATGAACATCCCGCTTGTTCGCAGTCTCGATTTCCAACTGGCCGGCCGATACGAGCACTATTCCGACTTCGGCGATGTGGCCAAGCCCAAGATCGCCATGGCCTGGGACCTGGTCGAGGGCGTCCGCGTCCGAGGCTCATATTCCGAGGGGTTCCGCGCCCCGAACCTGGAACAGACCAACGCGGCGCAGTATGGGCGGCTGTCGACTAATAACGATTATATCCGCTGCGAGGCCGATCTGCGCCTGGGTCGGATCACCAACTTTAACCAATGTTCGCAACCCGCCAGCGCCTCGCTGCTAGTGTCGGGCAATCCCGAGCTTCAGCCCGAGGAAAGCACCAACCGGTCCATAGGCCTGGTTTTGCAGCCCTGGTTCATTCCCGAGCAGTTCGGCCGCTTCACCTTCACACTCGACCGCTGGAAGATCGAGCAGGAGAAGATCGTCGGTCTGCTGGGCGCGCAGTCGAACGTCGTGCTGGACTACCTGAACATCCTGAACGGCACGCGGAACGACAACGTCAACCGGGCTGCGGTGACGGCCGACGACGTCGCCTTCTTCCAGGGCAGCGGAATCACTCCTGTCGGACAGATCGTCTCGGTCGAAGACCAGTTCATAAACCTGCTGCCACAGACGGTGGAGGGGCTCGACATCGGTCTTCAATGGCGGCTGCGCGGTACGCCGTGGGGCAACTTCCGCGCCAGCGTGAATGCGGCGCATCTGACGAAGTTCGACCGTTCTCCCGGCCCCTTGGTCGAGTCGCTGTTCGCAGCGCGTGAAGCCGGCCAGATCAATGCGAACACGCCGCTGCCAATCTCTCAGACCCTGTTGGCTCGCAACGGCCGGCCGGAATGGCGTGTGACGGGCTCGTTCACCTGGTCGCAAGGGCCATGGCAGGTGGGCGCATTCACCCAATACAACAGCGCCGTCACCGAAACCGGCTTCCTCAGCGCCCAAGGCGATCCCTGGCAGGTCGATAGCCAGATCACCGGCAATCTGTATGGTCAGTATGAGTTCGGCGACAACGTCGGCTTTGCGTCCGGCACAACGGTTCGCCTGGGGGCTCGCAACATCACTGACGAGCAGCCGCCGTTGACTTCGTCGGGCTATCTGGGCGCGCTCTACAATCCCTACGGCCGCTACTGGTACGCCAACATCTCCAAGACGTTCTAAGAAAGGAGAGGCGCGATGGCCGACCGTATCGTTCGATCTCTGGGAGCGCTGGTCGCCGCCTGGGCCGGCATCGCGCCGATGACGCAGGCGCAGGAAACGCAGACGGCCGTCGCGGCGGCTATCGATCCTGCGCCCGCGCCAGCCGATTGCCCGGACGTCGTGCCGGAGCAGACGCGGTGCTGGTCGGGCAGGGCGGTTAAAGGCGGCTATTATTGGATCGCCGTGCCTCAGGACTGGAATGGCGCCCTGATCGTTCACGCGCATGGCGGACCCCGCACCAGCGCACCAGAACCAAACGATCCGCTGGAGGACATGGAGCGGTTCTCCATGACGGTGAAGGAAGGCTTCGCCTGGGCGGGCTCGACCTATCGCCGTGCCGGCTATGGCGTACGGATGGCGGCGGAAGATACGGACGATCTGCGCCAGATTTTCTGGAACGCCTTCGGCAAGCCACGTCGAACTCTGGTGCATGGCCAGTCCTGGGGCGGAAATGTCGCGGCCAAGACGGCTGAGCTCTACGCGCGCGATGCCGAGGGACAGGTGGTTTGGGACGGTGCGGTCCTAACCAACGGCGTAATCGGCGGCGGGACCCGCACCTACCGCTTCCGCGCCGATCTGAGAGCGGTGTATCAGTTCTACTGCAATAACCATCCGCTTCCGAACGAGCCCCAGTATCCGCTGTGGCAGGGGCTGCCGCTAGACAGCGATCTGAGCCGGGCGCAGTTGGCCGAGCGGGTCAAAACCTGCACGGGCGTGGGCCTGCCGCTTGCTGAGAGGTCGGCTGAGCAGAAGCGCAATCTGGCGGATATCCTGGCCGTGACGGGCGTGAACGAGGAACAGTTGGTTCCGCATCTGGCTTGGGCGACCTTCCTGTTCCGCGACATGGTTTTGCGCCGTCTTGACGGGCTGAACCCCTTCGACAACAGCCATACGGTCTATCAGGGTTCGCACGACGACGAGGCGTTGAACGCTGGCGTTCAGCGGTTCGCGGCTGATCCGATGGGTGTGGCGCGCTTGGCCTACGACGCGGATCTCAGCGGTCTGATCGTGGCGCCGACGCTGACAATTCACGCCAAGAATGATGCTACGGCCTTTGTCTCCAACGACGCGCTTTACAGGGAAACTGTCGCCGCGGCGGGACGATCGGACCTATTGGTCCAGACGTTCACAGACGAGTCCGAACATAGCCGCCTGTCGCCGCCAGAGTATGTCGGTCTTTTCCAGGCGATGATGCGGTGGCTGGACGAGGGCGTGAAGCCGACGCCCGCTGACGTTGCCACGCTGTGTGAGGTGGCGGCTCCACGCTACGAGGACGGCTGTCATTTCGACACCACCTTCAAGCCGTCGACGGACAGCCGCGCCAACTAAAGCTGCCGCTGCACTTCACAACGATCTGCCCCAAACGCAACACGGCCCGCAGGCGACTGCGGGCCGTGTCTGTTTGTGTGTGATCTGAAAGATCAGGCCGTCTTGGCGCGGTCCTTGTCGGAGGAGCTGCGGGCCAATTCGCGGTTCAGCCACAAGGCCACGAGGGTGCAGATGGCGCCCGACAGCAGATAGGCGCCGGCGGCGATCAGGCCGAACTGGCTGGAGATCCACAGGGCCGCGAGGGGCGCAAAGCCCGCGCCGAACAGCCAGGCCAGGTCCGAGGTCAGGGCCGAGGAGGTGTAGCGGTTCGTCAGGCTGAAGCTGGACGCCACGGGGCCAGAGGCTTGCCCGAACGACAGGCCCAGCAGGATGAAGCCGGAGATCATGAAGGTCAGCTCGCCGACCGGGCCGCCGTTCAGCAGTTGCGGCGCAAAGCCGGAGAAGGCGGCGATGCCGGCAGCCGTGATCGCCAGCAAGGTGCGGCGGCCGTAGCGGTCGGCCAGAATGCCCGATGCGAGGATGGCCAGCAGGCCGAAAACGGCGCCCACCATCTCGATCAGCAGGAAGCGGACCGGCGTTTCCTTGGTGAACAGGAACACCCACGACAGCGGGAAGACGGTGACCATGTGGAACATGGCGAAGCTGGCCAGCGGAGCGAAGGCGCCGATGGCGATCTTGGGGCCTTCGTCGCGCAGTGCCTGACTGATCGGCGTGGGCTGAAGCTCGCGCGTCTCGAACAGCTTCTGGAAGGCCGGCGTCACTACGATGCGCAGGCGCGCGAAAAGGGCCACGACGTTGATGGCGAAGGCGACGAAGAACGGATAGCGCCAGCCCCAATCCAGGAAGTCGGGGGCCGACAGCGTGTTCAGGAAGAAGGCGAACAGGGCCGAGGCCACCAGCAGGCCGATGGGGGCGCCGAGTTGCGGAATCATGGCGTACCAACCGCGCTTCTTCTCGGGCGCGTTCAGCGCGAGCAGCGAGGCCAGACCGTCCCAGGTGCCGCCCAGGGCGACGCCCTGGCCGATACGGGTCAGGGCGAGCAAGACCGGCGCCCACATGCCGATGCTTTCGTATCCGGGGATGAAGGCGACCGACACGGTCGAGGTGCCCAGCAGCAGCAGGGCGGTCGTCAGCTTGGCGCCGCGTCCGAACTTGCGGTCGATGGCGATGAACAGGACGGTCCCCAGCGGCCGAGCCAGGAAAGCCAGGGCGAAGACGGCGAAGGAGAGCAGGGTGCCGCCTACCGCGCCCGCATAGGGGAAGATCAACTGCGGGAAAACGACCACCGAAGCGATGGCGTAAACAAAGAAGTCGAAAAATTCGGAAGTTCGGCCGATAATGACGCCGATGGCGATCTCGCCGGCGTCAACCTTGCCATGGCCCGTGTGAAGGGCGGCGGCGTCGCGTTCCAGCGACTCTGACGAAGGGGTCGTCGAGGCGGACATGGGCTTGGTCGCTCCGTGTGAGACTGAATTATCGGCCGTACGGCAGGTCGCCGCATTATGACCGGGCGCCCTTTGCGATGAAAGCGGCCTCGTGAGGATAGGACATATTGCCCAATGTCGTTCCTGATTGAAGCTGAGTATCCCGCCGCCTACGAACGCCAACCGTCGCGGCGCCTCCCCTTCGCCCGACGCTTTTCGATTGGATCCGCCTTGCGCCGTCTGCGCCTTCTTTTGCTCGCGCCCATCGTGGCCCTGCTGTCGGCCTGCAACCTGGTCGTCCTCAACCCTGCCGGCGACGTCGCGTCCCAGCAGGGCGATCTGCTGATGATCTCGACCCTGCTGATGCTGATCATCATCGTGCCAGTGATGGGTCTGATCGTCTTCTTCGCCTGGAAGTATCGGGCGTCGAACAAGGAGGCCGAGGCCGACTACCGTCCCGATTGGGACCACTCCACGTCACTGGAGTTGGTCATCTGGGCCGCGCCGCTGATGATCATCATCTGCCTGGGCGCCCTGACCTGGGCCGGCACGCACCTGCTGGACCCGTACCGTCCGATCGACCGGATCAAGCCGGGCCAGGCCGTCGAGGAAAGCGTCGAGCCGTTGCAGGTCAACGTCGTCGCGCTCGACTGGAAGTGGATGTTCATCTACCCACAATACGGCGTCGCCACCGTCAATGAACTGGCCGCGCCGGTTGACCGTCCGATCCGTTTCCACATCACCTCGTCCTCGGTGATGAATAGCTTCTACATTCCCGCCCTGGCCGGTCAGATCTACGCCATGCCGGGCATGGAAACGAAGCTGCACGCCGTCATCAATCGTCCGGGCGAATATGAAGGCTTCTCGGCCAACTATTCCGGCGACGGCTTCTCGCACATGCGCTTCGCCTTCCACGGCCTGGATCAGTCCGGGTTCGACCAATGGATCGCCGGCGTTCGCCAGGGCGGCCGGACGCTGGACCGCGATCGCTATCTGGAGCTGGAAAAGCCCAGCGAGAAGGTGCCGGTCATGCGCTTCGGCGCCGTGGATGGCGCGCTGTGGGACGCGATCCTCAACATGTGCGTCGAGCCGGGCAAGATGTGCATGGGCGAGATGATGGCCATCGACAAACAGGGCGGCCTGTCCATGGCGTCGGTGCGCAACACCATGCCGCTGGTCTATGACAAATACGCCGGTCGCGGAAAATCGCCCGCCTACTTCGGCTCCAACGACAGCTACGTCATGACGATCTGCACCCCGCTGCAGGCCGAGGCCGCCGCCGCCGACCGCATGCGCCGCGCCGAACTGGATACGGTCGCCGGACCGACCAGCCTGGAGCGCCTCACCGGGCAGGGGTTGTCGCCCGGTCAGACACCGATGGCCTCGCTGACGACGCTGGCCCGCAATCCCTTCGCCACGGGGCCGGTTCCGACCGACGTCCGTTCCGCCCCCAACGCCTGAGCGAACCAAGTCGATGAACGCTGATCAACTCATTCCGCTAATCTTCGGGCGCCTCACGCTTGAGGCTCTGCCGTTGCACGAGCCGATCTTGGTCGTGACCATGTCGGTCGTGCTGCTGGGCGGTCTCGCCCTGTTTGGCACCCTGACCTATTTCAAGCTGTGGGGCTATCTCTGGAAGGAATGGTTCACCACGGTGGACCACAAAAAGATCGGGATCATGTACATGATCCTGGGTCTGATCATGTTCGTGCGCGGCTTCGCCGACGCCATAATGATGCGCCTGCAACAGGCGATGGCCTTCGGCGGGTCCGAGGGTTACCTGAACGCGCACCACTATGACCAGATCTTCACCGCCCACGGCGTGATCATGATCTTCTTCGTGGCCATGCCGCTGGTGACGGGCATCATGAACTATGTCGTGCCGCTGCAGATCGGCGCGCGCGATGTGTCCTTCCCCTTCCTGAACAACTTCAGCTTCTGGATGACCACGGCCGGCGCCATCATCGTCATGGCCTCGCTGTTCGTGGGCGAGTTCGCGCGCACCGGCTGGCTGGCCTATCCGCCGCTGTCGGGCATCGGTTACAGTCCCGGCGTCGGCGTCGACTATTACATATGGGCGCTGCAGATCGCGGGGGTGGGGACGACACTGTCCGGCATCAACCTGATCGCGACCATCGTGAAGATGCGCGCGCCCGGCATGGGCATGATGAAGATGCCGGTCTTCACCTGGACCTCGCTGTGCACCAACGTACTGATCGTGGCGTCCTTCCCGGTCCTGACCGCCGTCCTGGCCTTGCTGACTCTGGACCGTTACGTCGGCACCAACTTCTTCACGAACGACTTCGGCGGCAACCCGATGATGTACGTGAACCTGATCTGGATCTGGGGTCACCCCGAGGTTTACATCCTGATCCTGCCGCTGTTCGGCGTCTTCTCGGAGATCGCCTCGACCTTCTCGGGCAAGAAGCTGTTCGGCTATACCTCCATGGTCTACGCCACGGTCGTCATCACGATCCTGTCCTACCTGGTCTGGCTGCACCACTTCTTCACCATGGGCTCGGGCGCCTCGGTGAACAGCTTCTTCGGCATCACGACGATGATCATCTCGATCCCGACGGGCGCGAAGATCTTCAACTGGCTGTTCACGATGTACCGTGGGCGCATCCGGTTCGAGCTGCCGATGATGTGGCTGGTCGCCTTCATGCTGACCTTCGTGATCGGCGGGATGACGGGCGTGTTGCTGGCGGTGCCGCCGGCCGACTTCGTGCTGCACAACTCGCTGTTCCTGGTGGCCCACTTCCACAACGTCATCATCGGCGGCGTGCTGTTCGGCCTGTTCGCGGCGATCAACTTCTGGTGGCCAAAGGCCTTCGGCTTCAAGCTGGACAAGAAGTGGGGCTTGATCAGCTTCTGGTGCTGGGTGCCCGGCTTCTGGCTGGCCTTCCTGCCGCTGTATGTGCTGGGCCTGATGGGCGTGACGCGCCGGATGCGGGTGTTCGACGATCCCTCGCTGCAAATCTGGTTCGTCATCGCGGCCATCGGCGCCGGCGTCATCGCCCTGGGCATCGCGGCGATGTTCATCCAGTTCGCCGTGTCGATCATCAACCGCGACAAGCTGCGCGACACCACGGGCGACCCGTGGGGCGGCCGCACGCTGGAGTGGGCGACCTCGTCGCCGCCGCCGGCCTACAACTTCGCCGCCACGCCCTACGTCCATGACGCCGACGCCTGGTGGGACATGAAGAAGCAGGGCTATCAGCGTCCGCTGAGCGGCTACAAGGCGATCCACATGCCCTCGAACACCGGGGCGGGGATCATCATCTCGGGCCTGTGCCTGGTGATGGGGCTGGCCTTGATCTGGTACATCTGGTGGCTGGCCGCCATCAGCTTCATCGGGGTGCTGGCCGTCTCGATCGGCCATACCTTCAACTACAAGCGCGACTATTACATCCCCGAGGATGAGGTCCGCGCGACAGAAGAGGCGCGCACCCGCGCCCTGGCCGGAACGGAGGCCTGATCATGAGCGCGACTGCGACCGAGATCGACCGGACCGTCTTCCACCTGGAAGAGGAGCCGCACCACGAGGAAGGCTCCAGCACCATGCTGGGCTTCTGGCTCTATCTGATGAGCGACTGCCTCATCTTTGCGATGCTGTTCGCCGTGTTTGGCGTGCTGGGCGGCAACTACGCCGCCGGGCCGGGGCCCAAGGAGCTGTTCGACCTGGAGCTGGTGGCGATCAACACCGCCATGCTGCTGTTCTCGTCGATCACCTATGGCTTCGCCATGCTGGCGATGGATCGAAACAAGCAGCGTCAGACGCTCGTTTGGCTGGCGATCACCGGCCTGTTCGGCCTGGCGTTCCTGGGGATCGAACTCTACGAGTTCGCGCACCTGATCCATGAGGGCGCGACGCCGCAACGCAGCGCCTTCCTGTCGGCCTTCTTCACCCTGGTGGGCACCCACGGCCTGCACGTCACCTTCGGCATCATCTGGCTGGTGACGCTGATGGTTCAGGTCAGCATGAAGGGCCTGATCCCCGCCAACAAACGCCGCCTGATGTGCCTGTCGATGTTCTGGCACTTCCTGGACGTCATCTGGATCGGCGTCTTCACCTTCGTCTATCTGCTGGGCATGCTGCGATGAGCGCCGACATGAACGACCATTCGCCGGAGTCTCACGAGACCGACCACCTGGGCCACGAGGGGCACAATCACGGCTCCTTCAAGAGCTACATGATCGGCTTCGTGCTGTCAGTGATCCTGACGGCCATCCCGTTCGCCCTGGTCATGACCGGCGTCCTGCCGACCCAGGCGACGGCCCTGATCGTCATGGGCTTCGCCGTGGTGCAGATCGTGGTGCACATGATCTACTTCCTGCACATGAACTCCAAGTCCGAGGGCGGCTGGATCATGCTGGCGCTGATCTTCACGATCATCGTGGTGGTCATCGCCCTGTCGGGTTCGCTGTGGGTCATGTACCACCTGAACACCAACATGATGCCCATGACGCACGACATGGCGCAGATGGGCGGCTGAGGTCGAGATCACGGACCCGTCCTCAGTCCCGGCCGGCGGCAAGGCCAGACGTTCGCGATCCTTCCGCATGGCTGTCGTGGTCGCGGGCCTGGCGTTGTTCGTCGGCTTTCTGGCGCTGGGCGGGTGGCAGGTTCAGCGCCTGGCCTGGAAGACCAATCTGATCGCCCAGGTCGATGCGCGCGTCCACGCGGCCGCCGTTCCAGCGCCTGGCCCGACCCAATGGGCCGGCGTGACGCGCGACAAGGATCAGTACCGCCGCGTCACGGTTCAGGGTCGATTCCTGCACGACAAGGAAACCCTGGTTCAGGCGGTGACCGACGCCGGCGGCGGCTTCTGGGTCATGACGCCCCTGCTTGACGACCGGGGCTTCACCGTCCTGATCAATCGCGGCTTTGTGCCCGCAGGCCGACGCGATCCGGCCGTCCGCGCCGATGGTCAGGTCGGCGGGCCGCAGAGTGTGACGGGACTGCTCCGGATCACCGAGCCCAAGGGCGGCTTCCTGCGCGCCAATGATCCCGCCGGTGATCGCTGGCGCTCTCGTGACGTCGCGGCGATCGCTGCGCGGCGCGGCCTGTCGACTGTCGCGCCTTATTTCATTGATGCGGACGCCAGCCCGAACCCAGGCGGATGGCCGCGCGGAGGGCTGACGGTGATCCGCTTCGCCAACAGCCATCTGGTCTATGCCTTGACCTGGTTCGGCATGGCGCTGCTGACCCTGGTCGGTCTTTGGCTGTTCCTGCGCGACCGCAGGCGCAACAGGTCGTGACGACGACAACTGTACAGAGGCTGCTGGGCCTGGGGCTCAGAGGCGGGGTCGCGACCCACGGCGGCGCCAACCGCCGCAACATGCTTCTGCTGATCCAGCTGCGGTGGTTGGCGGTCGCCGGACAGGTGGCGACGATCCTGCTGGTCCAATATGTGATGCGGATCCCGCTGCCGGTGCTGTGGCTGTTGGCGGCGCCGGCGGGTCTGGTGCTGGTCAATCTGGTCAGCGCGCCTTTGACCGTGCGCCGGCAGGAGGTCGAGGACCAGGCGCTGATGATCGCCCTCTTGGCGGATGTGGCGGCGCTGACCTGGCTGCTGTTTCTGACCGGGGGCGCGGCCAATCCGTTCGTGGCGCTGTACCTGCTGCAAGTCGTCTTGGGAGCGGTGCTTTTGGCGCCGGTCTATGCCTGGGCGCTGATCGCCATCACCAGCCTGTGTTTCGCCGGGCTGGGCCTGCATTCCCGCCCGCTGAACCTGCCGCCGGCGCGCGAGGACTCGCTGCTCAGCCTCTACCTTCAGGGCAGTTTGATCTGTTTCGTGCTGATGGCCGTGCTGCTGGTGCTGTTCGTCACCCGGATCAGCCAGAACCTGCGCGAGCGCGACGCCTCCATGGCCGCCCTGCGCCAGCAGACGGCCGAACATGATCATATCGTCCGCATGGGCCTGCTGGCGTCGGGCGCGGCCCATGAGCTGGGAACGCCGCTGGCTTCGCTGTCGGTGATCCTCAGCGACTGGAAGCGGATGCCGGCCCTGACCCAGGACGCCGACCTGGCCCAGGACATGACGGTGATGCGGGCCGAGGTCGAACGCTGCAAGGCCATCGTCACCGGTATCCTGATGTCGGCCGGCGAGGCGAGGGGACAGGCGCCTGAGCGCACGACCCTGCGGGCTTTCGTCGCCGATGTGGTGGCCAGCTGGAGCGGCGACGGTGTCGCGGTGCAGATCCGCGACGAGCTGGCCCAGAACCCGTCAATCATCGCCGACCCCGCCCTGCGTCAGGTGCTGGGCGTGCTATTCGACAATGCGGTCGAGGCCGGAGCGAGCCGCATCACCGTGACCACGACGCGCACGGACCAAGATTTCGGCATCGCGGTCCGCGACGACGGACCAGGCTTTCCGCCGGCGATCCTTCAGGCGTGGGGCAAGCCCTACAATTCCACCAAGCCCAGGCCCGGCGCGGGTCTCGGGCTCTTTCTGCTTATGAATGTGATCCGGTCGCTTGGCGGTCGGGTAGAAGCCTCCAATCCCCCGGCGGGCGGCGCAGAAGTGCGTCTGACCCTGCCGCTTTCGGCGTTGGCTCCGACGGACGAGATCGCGCATGACCGATGACGCCAGATTGCTGCTGATCGTCGAGGACGACGAATCGTTCTCGACCACCCTGCGACGCTCGTTCGAACGGCGTGGCTATACGGTCGTCAGCGCCGCCAGTCCCGACCAGATGACCGAGGTGCTGAAGACGCATCGCCCCGGCTATGCGGTCGTCGATCTGAAGCTGGGCGGGCATTCCGGCCTGACCTGCGTCGAGGCTCTTCACGCTTTCGATCCCGAGATGAACATCGTCGTCCTGACCGGCTTCGCCAGCATCGCCACGGCGGTGGAGGCGATCAAGCTGGGCGCCCGGCACTATCTGGCCAAGCCCGCCAGCACCGATGACATCGAAGCCGCCTTCGGCCGGGCCGACGGCGACGCCGAGACGCCCCTGGGCACGCGCCCGACCTCGATCAAGACGCTGGAATGGGAGCGGATCCACGAGACGCTGGTGGAGACCGACTTCAACATCTCGGAGGCGGCGCGGCGGCTGGGCATGCACCGCCGCACCCTGGCGCGAAAGCTGGAAAAGCGCCGCGTCACCTAGTCCAGTTCGGCCGCGATTCGGTCGGCCAGCGCCCGTAAGGTCGCCGTATCCGCCATCGGCGCATGGCCGTGACCCTTCATCTGGCGATCGGCCCAACGCGGCACGATGTGGAAATGCAGATGGAAGACCGTCTGGCCGCCCGCCTCGCCGTTGAACTGCAGGATCGACAGGCCTTCGGGCTTCAGCGCTTTCTCGATCGCCTTGGCCGTGCGTTGCAGGGCGGCGGTCACGCGGGCCAGCACCTCGGGCTCGATCTCCAGCAGATTACGCGCCTGGGACTGTTTGGCGATGATCAGCACGTGGCCTTCGGACTGGGGAAACACGTCCATGAACGCCAGGACGTGGTCGTCCTCCCACACCTTCACCGACGGAATGTCGCCGCGCAGGATCTTGGCGAAGATGTTGTTCGGGTCATAGTCGCCGTGCAGGCTCATGGGCGGTCTCCGTGCGGTTCGGACCTTCGATAGCAGCGCCGTCCGCAAAGGGGGAGCCTTCGTCAACGTCGTGCATTATGGTCACGCTTGAACGTCACGAGGGCCGTCATGATCCGTTTCATCATCCAAGCGCTGGTCACCATGGCGGGCCTGTGGTTGTCCGCCCGGATCGTGCCGGGCGTGGATTTCACCAGCACCGGGTCGCTGATCGCGGCCGCCATCATCCTGGGTCTGGTCAACGCCTTTGTGCGGCCGATCCTGGTTGTGCTGACTTTCCCGATCACCGTGGTGACCCTGGGACTGTTCCTGCTGGTCGTGAACGCCGCCATGATCGGGCTGACGTCAGTGTTCCTGGACGGCTTCCGTGTCGACGGCCTGTGGGCCGGCATCGGCGCGGCCATCGTGACCGGTGTTGTGAGCTGGATCGCCGGCGCCTTCATCGGCGGGGAAGAGGGGCGGGGCTAACTTCTCCAACAGCTCGACATGGTGATGCAAGCCCGAGAAGATTCAAAACCTCAGTTCGGCCGGTCTGGGCTTGCTTCCTGACGCCCGCGGAAAAGCATATCTGTCGTCGCTCGGGCCCTTTGTTCGATAAGTCGCTGACGATCGGGATCGGGGTGGGGCTCCTGCGTGGTCGCCCAGCGTGCTCCGGCCGGCGCCGCCAAATCACGGCATACGCTCAGCGTAAGGCCCCGCTGGTAGGCGTTTGCATTACGCTTTCGGCGATCGGCTTCCCCAGTGACACTGGCCGTTTCGACGGGCGTGAACGTATTTGACTTCCATTGCGCCGGCGGGACCGGCACGGGGCGACCGTTTTCGATGATCCGAATGGAGCTGGGCTCTTCCCAGATCGTGTAGGCCGCAAATGGCTCGATCGTGTCCGCATGCTGCACAAGACCACAAATAACCCGTCCGCCGTTTCGAACGTCACGGGCAGTGTGCTCAAGGATGACTGCGGAAGGTCGCTTTTCGAAGACTGTCTGAAGGATGGCCTCGTCCGATGGTCGGGGCGGACGAGTGGTCTCCGTAGCCGAAGCCTGGCTAGCCATGATCACGATAGAAATCGCCGCCAGAAACATTGGCTTATCCCACCTTCACCCGCGTCGCCGCCTCGGGCAGGTCCTCGCCGAAGGCGCGCTGGTAGAACTCAGCGATGGTCGGGCGTTCCAGCTCGTCGCACTTGTTCAGGAAGGTCAGGCGGAAGCTGAGGCCCAGGTCGTCGTTGAAGATCTGGGCGTTCTGGGCCCAGGTGATGACGGTGCGGGGCGACATGACTGTCGAGATGTCGCCGTTCATGAAGGCGTTGCGGGTCATGTCGGCGACGCGGACCATGGCGGCGATGCGGCGGCGGCCCTCGGCGTCCTTCCACTCGGGCACCTTGGCGGCGACGATCTCGGCCTCCACGTCGTGATCGAGATAGTTCAGCGTGGTGACGATGTTCCAGCGATCCAGCTGGGCCTGATTGATCTGCTGCGCGCCGTGATACAGGCCCGTGGTGTCGCCCAGGCCGATGGTGTTGGTCGTGGCGAACAGGCGGAAATAGCGGTTCGGGCGGATGACGCGGTTCTGGTCCAGCAGGGTCAGGCGACCCTGGGCCTCCAGCACGCGCTGGATCACGAACATCACGTCGGGCCGGCCGGCGTCGTATTCGTCGAAGACCAGGGCGATGGGGCGTTGCAGCGACCAGGGCAGGATGCCCTCGCGGAACTCGGTGATCTGCTTGCTGTCCTTCAGGACGATGGCGTCCTTGCCGATCAGGTCGATCCGGCTGACGTGGCTGTCCAGGTTCACGCGAACCAGCGGCCAGTTCAGGCGGGCGGCGACCTGTTCGATGTGGGTAGATTTGCCGGTGCCGTGATAGCCCTGAACCATCACGCGGCGGTCGAAGGCGAAGCCGGCGCAGATGGCGATCGTCGTCTGGGGATCGAAGCGATAGGCCTCGTCGATCTCGGGAACATGGCTGTCGCGCTCGTCGAAGGCGGGCACGGTCATGTCGCTGTCCACACCGAAGGCTTCGCGCAGGGTCACGCGGCGATGCGGTTCGAGCGTCAGCAGGGGATCGGGGGAGGCGTCGAGCGGGGAGGTCATGGACCTCATCTAGAGGCGCCGCGCGCGCGGCTCAACACGCGCGCGGCCCTTGGGGTCGGTTATTTCGCGCTCAGGCGAACATCGACGTTGTTGCGGGTGGCGTTGGAGTAGGGGCAGACCTGGTGCGCCTTTTCGATCAGGTCGTCGATGACGGCCTGGTCCAGACCGTGGTCGGTGACGGTCAGGTCCACGTCGAGGTTGAAGCCTTCACCCTTGCTGTTCTTGCCGAAACCGACACCGGCAGTGACCTTGGTGTCGGGGCCCACGGGCGTGCCGGCCTTGCCGCTGACCAGACGCAGCGCGCCGAGGTAGCAGGCGGCGTATCCGGTGGCGAACAACTGCTCAGGATTTGTGCCGTCGCCGCCCTTGCCGCCCATCTCTCTCGGCGTCGACAGTTTGACGTCGATCTTGCCGTCATCGGTGGCGGATCGGCCGTCCTCACGGCCTCCGCCCGATGCCGTCGATTGGGCGCGATACAGAACTTCCATGGCAGGCTCCTTGGGTTGGGATGCTTGAGATGGGAGCTTAACGGCGGACGGGAAGGGGGCGTTGCATCGCGGCTAGAGCCTGATCCGCTTGAGTTGAAGCGCCTCGCGCTTCGACGTAGCGGTGAATCAGGCTCCAGGTTCAAGCGAGACCTTGATTCACGGCTTCAGCGGAATCGCGGAGCGATTCCTCCCCAGCCGATCAAGGTCTAGCCATCGGCGGGCGACGCGGGCTAAAGCACCTGCTGGGGCGCGTCGTCGGAGTACGCAGTGAAGATTGCCGAACGCTGGTTCGTGTGGGCGGGCATGGTTCTGCTGGGCGGCATCGCCCTGGCGGGGTTGGTCGTGGCCGTCTATGCGGCGTGGCTGTTCCACGACCTGCCCGATGCGTCGGAGCTGGCGGACTATCGCCCGCCGACCGCGACGCGCGTCTATGCTGGCGACGGCACCCTGATCGGCGAGTTTTCGGATGAGCGCCGGATTTATGTCTCCTACGACCAGATTCCTCAGCCGGTGATCCACGCCTTCCTGGCGGCTGAAGATCGCAACTTCTTCCAGCATGGCGGCATCGACGTGGGCGGCATCGGCCGCGCGTCGCTGAAGAACGTCTTCAACCTGGCGTCGGGACGTCGATTGGAAGGCGGTTCGACCATCACCCAGCAGGTGGCCAAGAATGTCCTGCTGACCAACGAATCCAGCCTGAACCGCAAGCTGAAAGAAGCCATCCTGGCCAATCGCCTGGAGGCGACCCTATCCAAGGAGCAGATCCTCGAACTGTATCTGAACGAGATCTTCCTGGGCTATCGCTCGTTCGGCATCGCTTCGGCGGCCTACAACTATTTCGGCAAGTCGCTGGCGCAGCTGACGCCTGACGAAGCCGCCTTCCTGGCGTCCCTGCCCAAGGGACCGAACAACTATCACCCCAAGCGTCACCCCGGCGCGGCCAAGGGCCGTCGTGACTGGGTACTGGGCGAGATGGAGCAGAGCGGGTGGCTGACGTCTGAGCAACTGGTCCAGGCCCGCGCCAAGCCTCTGGTCACGCGCGATGCGCCGCAACGGTCGGATTACAAGGACGCCGACTTCTTCGTCGAGGAGGCGCGGCGCCAGGCCGCCGCCAACCCGCAGTTCGGCGAGCAGCTGCGCGCCGGCGGCTTCTATATGCGCACCACCCTGGACCCGACGCTGCAGACGGCGGCGCGCCGGGCCCTGATGCAGGGGCTTGAGAATTATGACCGTCGTCACGGCTGGCGCGGCGGGTGGGGCACGACCGACTTCGCCGACGGCTGGCAGGCGGTCGCGCTGAAGGAACAGGCGCCGCCCGAGCGCCGCAGCTGGCAGGCCGCCGCCATCGAAAGCGTCAGCGGCAACACGGTCCGCATCCGCACCGCCCGTGACGACAAGTCCGGCACGCTGCTGGCGTCGGACGCGGCCTGGGCCAACGCCAATCGTCAGCTGAAACGCGGCGAACTGATCTTCGTGGAGCCGCAGGGCGGCCAATTCGCCCTGAAGCAGGTGCCGCGCGTCAACGGCGCGCTGGTCGCCA
Source organism: Brevundimonas sp. 374 (assembly GCF_900102995.1). Lineage (NCBI taxonomy): Bacteria > Pseudomonadati > Pseudomonadota > Alphaproteobacteria > Caulobacterales > Caulobacteraceae > Brevundimonas > Brevundimonas sp. 374. The sequence goes on from NZ_FNKT01000001.1 coordinate 351,954, forward strand.
TCGAGCCGCAGTCCGGCCGCGTGCTGGCGATGGTCGGCGGCTATTCCTATGCGCTGTCCAGCTTCAACCGGGCGACCCAGGCGCGCCGCCAACCCGGTTCGGCCTTCAAACCGTTCGTCTATGCGACGGCGCTGGAGGGCGACTTCACCCCCGCCTCGATCGTGCTGGATGCGCCGATCAGCTTCGCCGGCGGTCCCAACGGCACGCGCTGGACGCCCGAGAATTACAGTCGGCAATACTATGGCCCTCAGACGCTGCGGCGAGGGCTGGAACTGTCGCGCAACGTCATGACGGTGCGGCTGGCCCAGTCGGTCGGCATGAAGAAGATCGTGGATCAGTCGGCCAAGATGGGTCTGCCGGGCATGACGCCGAACCTGTCGGTGTCGCTGGGCGCTGGCGAGGTCACGCCGCTTGAGATCACGGCCGCCTATTCCGCCTTCGCCAACGGCGGGCGGCGGGTGACGCCCTATCTGATCGACTATGTTCAGGACCGCGACGGCGAGACCATCTTCCGCGCCGACAACCGCAGCTGCCGCGAATGCGGACGCGGCTTCTCGGGCCAGGAGTCGCCGCGCCTGCAGCAGCGCGGAACGCAGGTAATCGACCCCATCACCGCCTACCAAATGAGCTCCATGCTGGAAGGCGTCGTTCAGCGGGGCACCGCGGCCAGCGCGCGCGGCCTGGGGCCCTGGGTCGCGGGCAAGACCGGCACGACCAACGAATATCGCTCGGCCTGGTTCGTGGGCTTCACCACCGACATCGTGGTCGGCGTCTTCATCGGCTTTGATGACAACCGCTCTCTGGGATCCGGAGAAGCCGGCGCCTCGGCCGCCGTGCCGGTCTTCACGGAGTTCATGCAGACCGCCTTGAAGGAAAGGCCGGCTCGCCCGTTCGTGCGGCCCAAGAACGCCATCTTCCGCACCGTCAACGGCATCGAGGAGGCCTTCCGCCCTGGCACCGAACGCCAGGCCCCGCCACCGCGCCCGACCGGCCCGGCCCAGCCTGTCGGACCGCAGAACTACTATGAGGTGATCCGCCGCGAGCAGGAGGCCGCCAGCGGCGCGCCCGCCTCGTCGCCCGCGCCCACCGCGCCGCCGCCGCCCAAGAAGGCGCCGGCCGAGGACTTGAGCGGATTGTACTGAAGCTCTAGGTAGGGCTTTCGAACGGCGCGTCCTCGTGGCGCGCCGTTTTCCATTAATCCTGCCCTGTTGCGTGGCCTGCGGGCCGCGCTGCTTGGGGGCGTTGTGTCGCTGGAGATTGCGATGAGACCGGATGTCGAGGCCATGAAGGCCGACATCGAGCAGAGCGTCGCTCTGCTCAGGAGGCGTCTTTGACTGGGATGTCGCTCTAAGAAAGCTCGATGAGCTGAATGCGCGCGTCGAAGATCCGACGCTTTGGGACAAGCCCGACGAGGCCCAGGCCGTCAGCCGCGAACGCTCGCAGTTGGAAGGCAAGATCAACACCGTCAAGGCGATGGAGCAGGACCTCGAAGACGGGGTGATGCTGGCCGAGATGGCGGACGAGGAAGGCGACGAGGACGCGCTGGAAGACGCTCGTGCGTCGCTGCGCGGCATCAAGGAACGCGCCGCCCGCGCCGAGCTGGAAGCCCTGTTGTCCGGCGAGGCTGATGGCAACGACGCCTATCTGGAAGTGAACTCCGGCGCCGGCGGCACCGAGTCGAACGACTGGGCCGGCATGCTGCTGCGCATGTACTCCCGCTGGGCCAAGGCGCACGGCTACGAGGTCACGATCGAAGCGCACGAAGAGGGCGAGCAGGCGGGGGTCAAGTCGGCCACCATCCTGATCGAAGGGCCCAACGCCTATGGCTGGCTGAAGTCGGAATCGGGCGTGCACCGCCTGGTCCGCATCAGCCCCTATGACGCGGCGGCCAAGCGCCACACCAGCTTCGCCTCCATCGGGGTGTCGCCGGTCGTGGACGACGCGATCGAGATCGACATCAACCCCTCGGACGTGCGCACCGACACCTATCGCGCCTCGGGCGCCGGCGGTCAGCACATCAACAAGACCGACTCAGCCGTGCGCCTGACGCACACCCCGACCAACACCGTCGTGGCCTGCCAGGCCGGCCGGTCGCAGCACCAGAACCGCGAGATGGCCTGGAAGATGCTGCGCGCGCGCCTGTACGAGCTGGAACTGCAGAAGCGTGAGGCGGCGGCTCAGGCGCTGGCCGACGCCAAGACCGACATCGGGTGGGGCCACCAGATCCGCTCCTACGTCCTGCAGCCCTATCAGATGGTGAAGGACCTGCGGACCGAGGTCGAGACCTCGGACACCCAGGGGGTTCTGGACGGCGACCTGGACGCCTTCATGGGTGCGGCCCTGGCCCAGCGGGTCGGCGAGACCCGCGGATCGAGCGTGGAATGACGGAAAAGGGCGGCTCTCTGGAGCCGCCCTTTTTTGTTTAGCCTACCGGCCTTGCGGACGACTTGAGCCCGTTCGCACTCGACGCGGTCAGGCGGCGGTCTTGTCGGCCTTGTCAGCCTTCGGCGCGGGGGCTTCCAGCATGGCGGCGCCGGGGGTGTCGCGCTTGGCCTGATTGCAGCGGCCCTGGAACCAGGCGCCCTGGTCGATGGCGAGTTGCTCTTGCGTGATGTCGCCCTCGACGCGGGCGGTGGCGTGCAGCTTGACCTGTTTGGCGACGATGGCGCCCGAGACGCGGCCGCGCACGTCAAGGACGTCGGCATGGACCGTGCCCTCGACCGAGCCGCCTTCGCCGATCACGACGCGCGAGACGCGGACGTCGCCCTTCAGCGAGCCGTCGACCTGAAGCTCGCCGGCGCCGGAGATGTTGCCTTCGTATTTCACGCCGGCCGACAGGGTCGACAAGTTGCTCGACCGGGCCGCCGGACGGGCCGGTTCGGGCGCGCGCGGCGCAGGCGTCGTGGCGGGCAGAGATGGCGTGCTCGCAGCCGTCGGCGTGGGCGTGGTCGGTTCGGGCGCCGGGGGGATGCCCAGGCCGTTCGATCCGCTGTCGTAGGATTTGCTCTTGGTGAACATGGTGCGCTCCGCATCTGCCAGCCAAGGCCGGCCAAGCCCCTATTAGCCCCGACGCCCACTAGGCCGTGCAGGAGGGGCCAAGGTCAAGCATCGCTTCCGAACGGCGCTCGCTGATCACAGGGCCCTGGCGGCCTCCAGCACGGCGGCGGCGTGGTCGGCGACCTTCACATTGCGCCAGGCCTTGGCGACGCGGCCCTCGGCGTCGATCAGGAAGGTGGCCCGCTCGATGCCCATATATTCGCGGCCATAAAGCTTTTTCTGCACCCAGACGCCCCAGGCCTCGCATGCGGCGCCGTCCTCGTCGGAGGCCAGGGTGACGGCGAGATCGTATTTGGCCTTGAACCGGTCGTGCTTCTTCACCGTGTCCTTGGACACGCCGATGACCGGAACGCCCAGAGCGGCGAAGTCGGGCGCCAGGGCGGTGAAGTCCTGAGCCTCACGCGTGCAGCCGGTCGTGTCGTCCTTGGGATAGAAATAGACGACGGCGGGCCTGCCCTTGAGGGCGGCGAGGGTGACGCGGCCGCCGCCGTCCGTGGGCAGGTCGAGGGCGGGCGCGTTTTGGCCTTCGGCGGCGGACATCAGACGGGCCTCACCAGAACGATCTTTTTCTTGCCGGCCGCGAGTTTGATGACGCCGTCCTTCAGGTCGGCTTCGGTCAGCAGTTGGGCCCCGTCGGACACCGAGGCGTCGTTCAGGCGCAGGCCTCCGTTTTGAGCCAGACGGCGGGCTTCGCCGTTGGAGGCGGTCAGGCCGGCCTTGGTGACGACGGCGGCGATCATGGCGCCGTAGACCTCGGCCGACGGCAGTTCGACGGTCGGCAGGTCGGCGGACAGCTGGCCTTTTTCGAAGTTGCTTTCGGCGGCGGCGCGCGCCTTTGCAGCCTCGTCCGCGCCATGCAGCAGGGTGGTCGCCGCATCGGCGAGGGCCTTCTTGGCGTCGTTGATCGCCGCGCCTTCCAGCGCTTCGTATTGCGCGATCTGTTCCAGGCTCAGGTCGGTGAACAGGCGCATGAAGCGGCCGACGTCGGCGTCTTCGGCGTTACGCCAGAACTGCCAGTAGTCGTAGGGGCTGAGTTGTTCGGCGTTCAGCCAGACGGCGCCCTGAGCGGTCTTGCCCATCTTGCCGCCCGACGCCGTGGTCAGCAGCGGCGTGGTCAGGCCGAAGGCGGCCTTCTGATCCACGCGGCGCACCAGATCCACGCCCGAGGTGATGTTGCCCCACTGGTCCGAACCGCCCATTTGCAGGGTGACCTTATGGCTGCGGTTGAGCTCCAGGAAGTCCACCGACTGCATCAGCATGTAGTTGAACTCAAGGAAGGTCATGGGCTGCTCGCGCTCCAGGCGCAGCTTGACCGAGTCGAAGCTCAGCATCCGGTTGACGGTGAAGTGGGTGCCGAAATCCCTCAGGAACTGGATGTAGCCGTAGCCGGACAGCCAGTCGTCATTGTTGACCATGACCGCATCGGTCGGTCCGTCGCCAAACGTCAGGAACTTGGCGAAGACCGTCTTGATGGTGTCGATGTTCGACTGGATCGTCTCTTCGGTCAGTTGCGGACGCGACGCATCCTTGCCGGTGGGGTCGCCGACCTTGGTCGTGCCGCCGCCCATCAGGACGATGGGCTTGCCGCCCGCCTGCTGAAGCCGGCGCAGCATCATGATCTGGATCAGGCTGCCGACGTGAAGCGACGGGGCGGTGGCGTCGAAGCCGATATAGCCCGGCACCACGCCCGCGGCGGCCGCCTCGTCCAGTTCGACGGGGTGGGTGATCTGATGGATGTAGCCGCGCGCCTGAAGCGTGCGCAGGAAGTCGGATTTGAAGGCGTGTTCGGTCATGGTGAGGCTGGGTTAGCAGGGATGACAGGGGTCGTCTTCCCCTAGTCGAGGCGGCGTCGGCTGTTCAGACGGCGCGGATGAAAAACACCGTCTAAAGTGTCTAATTCGTCTAATCTCAATCGGCGCGAAATTGCACGGCAACGCGAAACCGCGTGCAAAATGCAAGGTGGCGCAGTTCCAGGTAGAGCGGCTTTGGGCATGGCGCGCCCATTTTAGCGCCGTTTCAGGCCGCGATAGGTACGACGACGCTGCTGCGTCTCATGCCGCTGTAAATGCAGTCGATATTGCCCGCAGGTGCGCTGGCTGACGACTCATCGCCGAGCTGTCCGCCTTCAGGGAATTACCCGATTGAGGACCAGCGCAAAGAGGGCGACGACTACGGTCCATGTCAGGAAGACGGAAGACGGCTCGGACGATGTGCCGCTGACGACCAGGCAAGGCGTGAGCAGGCCCAAAAAGACGTGGAGGCGATCGTTAAAAAATTTGCGCTTCTCAGGGAAGGTCATCTGCGGACCGTAGGCGGAGGGTTTGGGCATATTGCGATGTTTCCACGGAGGTCCGACGCCCGCAAGGGTTGATGAGGCGTTGGGGAGAAAGTCGGAGGCCGGCTGTTGATCTAATGCGTGGGTTTGCGAAGGAGGTTTCGCTCGAGCAGCCACCAGGTGGCGTTCGCCAGAGACGCCCCGATGGCGCCGCAAAGCGCCACCGTCAGCATGTGCGGCAAAGGCGGGGGCGTGGCCTCGCTCACGAGCAACAGCGCAAAGGTGTAGGCCAATGTCAGCGCAAAGAGGACGAGGAACTTCATCTTCAGATTGTAGATGCGCCGCCTAGGTTGATGCAATCGACGACTTGGCCGGCTTGCGATACGAAGGCGCCATGCGCCTGCCCCTGATCCCGCACCCGATATCCAGCCCGGCCGGGCTGACGCTGGAGGTCGAAGCGCGGCGAGCCGGGCGGGTGTTGAGCCTGGAGTATGTGCTGGCCGGACCGGTGGAGGGGGTGTGGCGGCCGGAGACGGCGGCGCGGGTGCGGACGGATGGGCTGTGGCGGGCGACCTGTTTCGAGGCGTTTGTGCGGACGACAGGCGGCTATGTCGAATACAATCTGTCGCCTTCGGGGGCATGGGCGGCCTATCGGTTCGACGGCTATCGCGAGGGAATGCGGGATCTGGAGATGCCCGCGCCGTTCATCGTGACGCGGTCGGCGCCTGGACAGTTCGTGCTGACGGCGGACGTGACCTTGCCGGAGGATGCGGTCGGGGCGACGGGCTTGGCGGCGGTGATCCGGGGCATGGACGGGGCGATCGGCTATTGGGCGCTGGCGCATCCTTCGGATAAGCCGGACTTCCATCATCCCGACTCGTTCGCGCTGGACCTGACATGAACTTCGGCCTTGACCGCCTTTTGTCCGACGACGCCCTGAGGGCGCAGCTGAAGGGGCGACGCGTGGCCTTGCTGGCGCATCCGGCGTCGGTGACCAAAGACCTGACCCATGCGGTCGACGCCCTGGCCGCCTGTCCCGAGATCCGGTTGACCGCCGCCTTTGGCCCGCAGCACGGAATGAAGGGCGATCTGCAGGACAATATGATGGAGAGCCCGGATTATCGCGATCCGGTGCACGGCTTCCCGGTGTTCAGCCTGTACGGCGAGGTGCGGCGGCCGCGCGACGAATGGATGGCCGAGTTCGACGTGCTGCTGGTCGATCTGCAGGACCTGGGCTGCCGCATCTACACCTATGTGACGACGCTTCTGTACGTGCTGGAGGCGGCGGCGAAGCACGGCAAGTCGGTCTGGGTGCTGGACCGGCCCAATCCGGCGGGACGGCCGGTCGAGGGGATGACGTTGAAGCCCGGCTGGGAAAGCTTCGTCGGGGCCGGGCCGATGCCGATGCGGCACGGGATGACGATGGGCGAACTGGGCCTGTGGTTCATCGACCAGTTCAAGCTGGATATGGATTACCGGGTGGTGGGGATGCAGGGCTGGGCGCCCGAGGCGGCGCCCGGCTTCGGCTGGCCGCTTCTGGACCGGTCATGGATCAATCCCAGCCCCAATGCGCCGAACCTGTCGATGGCGCGCGCCTATGCGGGCACGGTGATGCTGGAAGGCGCGACCCTGTCGGAAGGGCGGGGGACGACACGGCCGCTGGAGCTGTTCGGGGCGCCGGATATCGACGCGCGGGCGGTGATCGCGGAAATGCAGGCGCTGGCGCCGGAATGGCTGGGCGGCTGCGTTCTGCGCGACATGTGGTTCGAGCCGACCTTCCACAAGCACGTCGGAAAGCTGTGCAGCGGGGTGCAGATCCACGTCGATCACCCCGGCTACGACCATGCGGCCTTCAAGCCGTGGCGGGTTCAGGCCCTGGGCTTCAAGGCGATCCGTCGGCTGTATCCCGACTATGACCTTTGGCGGGATTTTCCGTACGAGTATGCGTTCGGCAAACTGCCCATCGACGTGATCAACGGCGGACCGGGCCTGCGGGAATGGGTGGACGACGCCGGCGCGACGCCGGGCGATCTGGACGCCGCGACGCAACCGGACGAGGCCGCGTGGGAAGAGGCGCGGCGGCCGTTCCTGCTGTATTGAATCGCCATAACCAAAATCTATTGCGCATCTGCAAATAAGTGATTGGGCTTATTTGGTGCGGTGCGGTAGGGAGGGCGCCTCCCAACCACCTTGCATTGGATTTTGCGCATGGCCCTCATCAACACGACCATCAAACCCTTTACGGCCGAAGCCTATAAGGGCGGCAAATTCCTGACGGTCACGGACGCCGATGTCGCGGGCAAGTGGGCGATCTTCTTCTTCTATCCGGCCGACTTCACCTTCGTCTGCCCGACCGAGCTGGAAGACCTGGCCGACCACTACGCCGAGTTCCAGAAGCTGGGCGTCGAGATCTATTCGGTGTCGACCGACACCCACTTCTCGCACAAGGCCTGGCACGATTCGTCGCCGGCGATCGGCAAGATCGAATACACGATGCTGGGCGATCCGTCGGGCCTGGTGACCAACAACTTCGACGCCATGCGTCCGGGCGTGGGCCTGGCCGACCGCGCGACCTTCCTGGTCGATCCGGACGGCGTGATCCAGTTCACCGAGACGACCTCGGAAGGCATCGGCCGCAACGCCGCCGAACTGCTGCGCAAGGTCAAGGCCGCCCAGTATGTGCGCTCGCACCCGGGTGAAGTCTGCCCGGCCAAGTGGGAAGAAGGCGAAGCCACCCTGGCCCCGTCGCTCGACCTCGTCGGCAAGATCTAAGACCCCAGGTTCGGCCGGCGGCGTTTCGATGTCGCCGGCCTGGACGCCCGATCCGTTCGGGCGTTCGCAGAGGCCGCGGGGTGCGTAGCGTTTCCAGCCCCGCGGCCTTTTTGCGTCCTGTCCTCGCCTGAAGCGGCTTGAGGGCGGCGCTCAACCTATTGAATTCCGAGGAGCATCCGATGCTAGACGCCAATCTGAAATCCCAGCTCGAAGCCTACCTCAAGAACATCGTCCATCCCGTCGAACTTGTCGCCTCGCTGGGCGCGGGGCCCAAGTCGATTGAGCTGAAGACCCTGCTGGAGGAGATCGTCTCGGTCTCGCACGGCAAGGTCGAGATGGGCCGCGACTATGACGACGAACGCCAGCCCAGCTTCCTGATCCGCAGGAAGGGCACCGACATCGGCGTGCGGTTCGCGGGCATTCCGCTGGGCCACGAGTTCACCTCGCTGGTGCTGGCCCTGCTGCACGTCGGCGGCCATCCCTCCAAGGCGGCGCAGGAGGTGATCCAGCAGGTCCGGGACCTGGACGGCGACTATGTGTTCGAGACCTATTTCTCGCTGTCGTGCCAGAACTGCCCGGACGTGGTGCAGGCGCTGAACCTGATGAGTGTGATCAATCCGCGCATCAAACACGTCGCCATCGAGGGCGGCCTGTTCAAGGACGAGGTCGAGGAACGCAAGATCATGGCCGTGCCGACGGTCTTCCTGAACGGCGAGCTGTTCGGTCAGGGCCGGATGGAGCTGGAGCAGATCGTCGCCAAGCTGGATTCCGGCGCCGAGGCGCGGGCCGCCGAGCGGCTGAAGTCCAAGGACCCGTTCGAGGTTCTGGCGGTCGGCGGCGGTCCGGCCGGGGCGGCGGCCGCCATCTATACGGCGCGCAAGGGCATCCGCACGGGCGTCGTCGCCGAACGCTTCGGCGGCCAGGTGCTGGACACCATGGCGATCGAGAACTTCGTCTCGGTCCCTTACACTGAAGGGCCCAAGCTGGTGGCCCATCTGGAGCAACACGTCCGCGAGTATGAAGTGGACCTGATGAACCTGCAGAAGGCGGCCAAGCTGATCCCGGCCAAGGTGGCGGGCGGCCTGCACGAGGTGGTGCTGGAGAACGGCGCATCGCTGAAATCGCGGACCATCATCCTGTCGACCGGCGCGCGCTGGCGCCAGATGAACGTCCCGGGCGAAGACCAGTACAAGAACAAGGGCGTTGCCTATTGCCCGCACTGCGACGGACCGCTGTTCAAGGGCAAGCGGGTGGCGGTGATCGGCGGCGGCAACTCCGGCGTCGAGGCGGCGATCGACCTGGCGGGCATCGTCGCCCATGTGACCCTGATCGAATATGACAGCGAACTGCGGGCCGATGCGGTGCTGCAGCGCAAGCTGGCGACCCTGCCGAACGTGCGGATCGTGACCTCGGCCCTGACGACCCAGGTGCATGGCGACGGCGAGAAGGTGACGGGCCTGTCCTACAAGGACCGCAACTCCGACGCCCATCACGACGTCGATCTGGAAGGCATCTTCGTGCAGATCGGTCTGGTCCCGAACACCGAATGGCTGCACGGCGCGGTGGGCCTGACCCCGCGCGGCGAGATCGAGGTGGATCACCGCGGCGAGACCTCGCAGCCGGGCATCTTTGCGGCGGGCGACGCGACGACCGTGCCCTACAAGCAGATCGTCATCGCCATGGGCGAAGGCTCTAAGGCGGGTCTTTCGGCCTTCGACTACATGATCCGTACCGAGCCGGCGAAAGAGGTTGTGGCCGAACCGGTGTGATCGCCTAACGGTGAGGGCAGCCGGGCCAGCAGCAGGGGCGGCGCTTGCCGTCGGTCAAGCTCGCCCGGCCCCAATCCAGCCGGTTGCGCCGGGTTTCCGCTTTCTTGGCGGACTCGATCCAGCAGATCCATTCGTTGCGGGCCAAGGGCGTGATGTCGCGCCAGGTCGCCAGGGCTTCGGGCGCGGCGACCAGCGACGCGCGCAGGTCGTCCGGCAAGTCGTGAACCACGCCGCCCGGGATGTCGGTCGCATCGGCCATGCCCATTTGTCGCAGCGACAAGCCTTGTCGGCAACGGCGCTTTAGAAGCGCCGTGCGAGACCGACGCCGAACTCCACATCCGGGCTGTCGTCGTTCAGGCCGAAGTTGAGGCCGAAATCCAGCTGGGCGTCGGGCAGGGCCGGGGGCGACCAGACGGCGGTCAGGTCGAAGGTGGATGGCGTGGTCGGGGCGACGGGATCATCGTCGCGGCTGATCCAGACCTCGGCGCCCAAGTCCCATTGGCCGAAGCCGCGTCCGACGCCGGCGACCATCGTATAGGCGCCGTGGCGGCCGTCGCCGTCCGCATCCGAGACCCAGTCGATCTCGGGCGACAGGCTCAGGGTCCAGTCGTCGTTCAGCGGGATGGAGACCGGCAAGATGACGCCGCCCTCAAAACCGTCGGCGCGAATATCGCGCGCACCCGTCGGCGCAGTGATGAAGCCGGAAATCGCAACGGACAGGCCCGAACCGTCAGGGTTATTCAGCGAGTGGCGCAGGCCGATACTGAGATCGCCGACGCCCTTAGCCGTCTCACGGTCGCCGGTCGCGCGGTCGAGGATCCGTTCGCGGTTCCAGGTCGCGAGCCCGAGCTGAAGCTCGGTCAGGCCGGTCAGGCCATAGCGCACGAGCAGGTCGCCGGCGTCCCAAGTGTCGGTCCGTGTCGTGCCGTCCGTCTGACGCGCGCCGTCGAACAGGCCGAGTTCGACCTGCCAGCGGCCCTTGTCGAGGATGCAGGTCGGCGTGCCCTTGCCGGGGCGATCGGCGCAGAATTCGCGCTCTGGCGCGGACTGAGCCGCCACCGCCGTGGGCGAGGCCAGGCAGGCGATCAAGGCGATCAGAAGAGGCTGGCGCATGGCGGATCTCGCAGCGATGTCTCGCCCGATCATGCCGCCCGCGCCTTAATCAGCCGTGACGCCGAGCAGAATAACAAGCCGGATGTCAGGCCGGCTTTTCTTCCAGACGCTTGTCCAGATAGGCGCCGACGCGGGTTTCGACCGCGCTCATGTGGTCCTGCCAGAAGTGGCTGGCGCCCTCTTCCAGTTCGTAGTCGATGATGATGCCCTTTTGGGTGCGCAGTTTGTTGACCACGCGCTCGACCTCGACCGGCGGTACGATGGTGTCGGCCGTGCCGTGCAGGAACAGGCCGGACGCCGGGCAGGGCGCCAGGAAGCTGAAGTCGTACATGTTCGACGGCGGCGAGACCGAGATGAAGCCGTCCGTCTCGGGGCGACGCATCAGAAGCTGCATGCCGATGTAGGCGCCGAACTGATAGCCGGCGACCCAGGTCTGGCTGGCGCCGGGATTGTTGGCCTGGAGCCAGTCGAGGGCGGTGGCGGCGTCGGCCAGTTCGCCGATGCCTGAATCGAATTCGCCCTGCGACTTGCCGACGCCGCGCGAGTTGTAGCGCAGGGTCGCAAAGCCGCGCTGCTGGAACAGCTGGTGCAGCGTGACCGCGACCGGGTTGTTCATATGCCCGCCCGCCTTGGGGTGCGGGTGCAGGATCAGCGCGATCGGGGCGTTCGGGCGCTTGCCCGGGGAATAGCGGCCTTCGATGCGACCGGAGGCGCCGGGCAGGATGACTTCAGGCATAGGGGCTCTGGAATCCGTTCAACTGTCATTTCGCGAGTGCGTAATACTTGACCGCAGAGGTGGGACTTTCTAAGTCCCTCCGCAAGCGCGCCGCCTTTGCGAAGGCGCGGGTTCTAGCACAGGAGCCCCGAAAAGCGCGCAATTTTTGAAGGTGCGAAATGCGTCTGTCGACCAAGGGAAGATACGCCGTGATGGCGATGGCCGATCTGGCGAAGAACGGACGCGGCGAGAGCGGTGAAATCCGGGCGGTTTCGCTGGCCGAGATCGCCGCGCGCCAGGAAATTTCGCTGAGCTATCTGGAGCAGTTGTTCGCCCGTCTGAGGAAGAGCGAACTGGTCAAGAGCGTGCGCGGACCGGGCGGCGGATACCGTCTGGCCAAGGCGGCGCACGAGACGGTGGTCGCCGAGATCGTGCTGGCCGTGGATGAGCCGATCCGGGCGACGCGGTGCGTGGCGCATGGCTCGCCCAAGGGCTGCATGCTGGCCGGCGAACGCTGCATCACCCACAATCTCTGGGAAGACCTGGGCGACGAAATCCATCGCTATCTGGCCGGCGTGTCGCTGGAGGATGTGGTGATGAACCGCACGGGCCAACGCCGGCGCAATGTCGAGGCCTCGGCCGTGGGGGTGGCGGCATGAGCGGCGTCTATCTGGACTACAACGCCTCGGGCCTGGTGCGGCCGGAAGTGCTGGAGATCATGGCCAGGGCCCTGGCCGACAACGGCAATCCCTCGGCGGTCCATGCGGCGGGCCGGCGGGCGCGGGCGCGGGTCGAGACGGCGCGGGCGCAGGTCGCGGACCTGGTCGGGGCCGATCCGACGGCGGTGGTGTTCAACTCTGGCGGCACCGAGGCGAATGCTCAGGGCATCGCAAGCGCCCTTGCAGCCGGTTGCGAGCGATTGATCGTGTCGGCGACCGAGCATCCGTGCGTGGCTGAGGCTGCGGCGAATGCTGGCGTAGCCGTAGAGGTTCTGCCGGTCGATGCGAACGGGGTGGTCGATCTGGACTGGTTGGCGGAGGCGCTGCGCCGTCCGGGCCGGTCCGTGGTCGCCATCCATCATGCGAACAACGAAAGCGGCGTCATTCAGCCGATCGCCGAGGCGGCGGCTCTGGTGCGGGCGGCGGGCGGCTGGCTGCACGTCGATGCGATCCAGTCTGCGGGCAAGGTCGCGGTCGATATGCGCGCGCTGGACGCGGATAGCCTGACCCTGTCGGCGCACAAGCTGGGCGGGGCGCAGGGCGTGGGCGCCCTGATCTTCAAGGCAGGCCTGTCGGGCGTGCGGATCCTGCACGGCGCGGGGCAGGAGCGGGGCCTGCGCGCCGGGACCGAGAACGTCCCGGGCATCGCCGGGTTCGGCGTCGCGGCCGATTGCGCCGCGCGGGATCTGGAGACGATGGCCTCGCACGTCGCCTGGCGCGATGCGGCCGAGGCGAAGGTCAAGGCCGCGGGCGCGACCATCATCGGCGGCGACGCAGCGCGTCTGCCCAACACCCTGTTTATGGCCGTCGAGGGCTGGGACAGTCCGCAACAGCTGATCACGCTGGACCTGACGGGCGTCATGGTGTCGGCCGGCTCGGCCTGCTCGTCGGGCAAGGTGAAGCCGTCCAAGACCATAAGCGCCATGGGCCTGACTGCGCTGGCGACCGGGGGCGTGCGCGTCTCCGGCGGCTGGGGCACGGTCGAGGGCGACTGGGCAAGGTTCGCCCACGCCTGGGTCGCCGCCTACAACAAGCACAAGACGCGCGCCGCCGAGCGCGTGAGAGAGGTCGCCTGATGGCCGCCGTCAAGGAAACCATCGACGCCGTCGCCGCACTGGAGAAGTACGAGCACGGCTTCACGTCCGACATCGAAACGGAATATGCGCCCAAGGGACTGAGCGCAGAGATCGTGCGCTTCATTTCCGAGAAGAAGGGCGAGCCGGAGTGGATGCTGGAATGGCGTCTGGCCGCCTATGAGCGCTGGCTGGCGATGGAGGAGCCGACCTGGGCGGCGGTCCGTTACGAGCCCGTCGATTATCAGGACCTGTTCTACTATGCGGCCCCCAAGGCGAAGGAGGGGCCAAAGTCGCTGGACGAGGTCGATCCCGAGATCCTTGAAATCTACAAGAAGCTGGGCATCCCGCTAAAGGAGCAGGAAGTGCTGGCCGGGGTGCAGGGCGCGCCCAAGGTCGCCGTGGACGCCGTGTTCGACAGCGTGTCCGTGGTCACGACCTTCAAGGAGGAACTGGCCAAAGTCGGCGTGATTTTCATGCCGATTTCCGAGGCCTTGCGCGAATATCCTGATCTGGTGCGGCAATATCTGGGATCGGTGGTGCCGGTCTCGGACAACTATTTCGCGGCGCTGAACAGCGCGGTCTTTTCGGACGGGTCGTTCGTCTACATCCCGCCGGGCGTGAAATGTCCGATGGAGCTGTCGACCTATTTCCGCATCAATGCGAGCCAGACTGGCCAGTTCGAACGGACACTTATCATCGCCGACAAGGGGGCTTACGTCTCCTACCTTGAGGGCTGTACCGCGCCCATGCGCGACGAGAACCAGCTGCATGCGGCCGTGGTCGAGATCGTGGCCCTGGACGACGCCGAGGTGAAATATTCGACCGTCCAGAACTGGTATCCGGGCGACGCCGAGGGCAAGGGCGGCATCTACAACTTCGTGACCAAGCGCGCCGACTGCCGGGGCGATCGGTCCAAGGTGTCGTGGACGCAGGTCGAGACCGGCTCGGCCGTGACCTGGAAATATCCGTCCTGCGTCCTGAAGGGCGAGGAATCGTCCGGCGAGTTCTATTCCATCGCCATCACCAACGGGCATCAGCAGGCCGACACCGGCACCAAGATGATCCACCTGGGCAAGAATTCGAAGTCGCGGATCATCGCCAAGGCGGTGTCGGCGGGACGGTCGGATTCGACCTATCGCGGTCTGGTCTCGGTGCATCCGAAGGCGACGGGGGTGCGCAACTTCACCCAGTGCGACAGCCTTCTGATCGGCAAGGAGTGCGGCTCGCATACCATCCCCTATATCGAGGCGCGCAACGGCTCGGCCCAGCTGGAGCACGAGGCGACGACGACGCGCCTGTCGGACGACCAACTGTTCTACGCCCAGCAGCGGGGCCTGTCGCAGGAGGAGGCGGTGGCCCTGCTGGTCAACGGCTTCGTGCGCGACGTGATGCAGAAACTGCCGATGGAGTTCGCCGTCGAGGCGCAGAAGCTGGTGGCGATCAGCCTTGAAGGCTCGGTTGGATAATCAAGAAGAAACAATGCTTAACATCAACAACCTCCACGTCTCTGTCGGCGAAAAGCCGATCCTCAAGGGGCTGACGCTCGACGTTCCCGCCGGTGAGGTGCACGCCATCATGGGGCCGAACGGGGCCGGCAAGTCGACGCTGGGCTATGCCCTGTCGGGACGGCCGGGCTATGAGGCGACGGAAGGATCTGTCGAATGGGCGGGCGAGGACATGCTGGCGCTGGACCCGGCCGAACGGGCGGCCAAGGGCGTCTTCCTGTCGTTCCAGTATCCGATCGAAATCCCCGGCGTGCCGGCCCTGACCTTCGTGCGGACGGCGCTGAATGCGCAAAAGCGCGCGCGGGGCGAAGATGAGGTGGCGGCGCCCGCCTTCCTGAAGCTGGTTCGCGAGGCGTCCAAGGCGCTGAAGATGGACTTCGACATGCTGAAGCGGCCGCTGAACGTCGGCTTCTCCGGCGGCGAGAAGAAGCGGATGGAAATCCTGCAGATGGCCCTGCTGGAACCTTCTCTGCTGATCCTGGACGAGACGGATTCGGGTTTGGACATCGACGCCCTGCGCATCGTGTCGGAAGGCGTGAACGCGCTGCGTTCGCCCGACCGCGCCATGTTGGTCATCACCCACTATCAGCGCCTGCTCGACTACATCAAACCGGACCGGGTGCATGTGCTGGCCGGCGGTCGGATCGTGGCGTCGGGCGGGCCGGAACTGGCGCTGGAGCTGGAGGCGGAAGGGTACGATAAGTATCTGCCGCAAGCTGCATGAGCGCGGTCTTCGCCCTCGACCTGACCGACGCCGAGACCTATCCGTCAAGGCGCATTGAGGCGTGGAAATACAGCGACCTGAAGCGGTATCTTCGCGCCGCGCCGGAGCCGTCGGGTACGGCCGAGGTCGGGCCGCCGGGACCGTTTTATGATCTGGGCGGGGAAGCGATCGTCTTCGCCAACGGGCGCGCCGTGGGCGTGACCGACTTCATAGCCTCGGGCGAGCGGACCCTGCGATTGCGCTATGTGTCGGACGCCGTCGGCACGGGTCACACGGCCAGCGCGCGGGTGTCGGCGCGCGCCGGCGCCAAGCTGCTGCTTCTGGAGACGCACGAGGGCGCGGGCTCGGCCTATGTCGCGCACAATACGTTGGAACTGGACGTGGCGGCCGGCGCCGAGGTGACGCGCGTCGTCCTGGTCGAGGAGCCGGAAGACGCCATCTCCATCGCCGAGGCCCATGTGAAGGTCGAGGCGGGCGGCATCTATCGCCAGACCATCGTCACGACCGGCGCCAAGCTGCAGCGGATCGAGACGCGCATCACTCACTATGCCCAGGGCGCGCAGGTTCAGGCCGACGGTCTGTATCTGCTGAACGGATCGCGTCATGCGGACCTGACCAGCGTGGTGCGTCATGTGGAACACGACGGCGCGACCTCGCAACTGATCAAGGGCGTGGCTCGCGATACGGCGCGCGGCGTCTTCCAGGGCAAGATCGTGGTCGAGCGCGGGGCGGACGGCACCGATGCGCGCATGGGCCACCACGCCCTGATCGCCAGCGAGCGGGCCGAGATCGACGCCAAGCCGGAACTGATCATCTATGCCGACGACGTGCAGTGCGCGCATGGCAACACCGTGGGGACGCTGGACGAGAGCGCCCTGTTCTACATGCAGCAGCGCGGCATTCCGGCCGACGAAGCCCGCGCCCTGCTGACCCAGGCGTTCCTGATCGAGGTCATCGACCGGATCGAGCATGAGGGCGCGAGAGAGGTGGCGCGGGAATGGCTGACGGCGCGGTTGTGAACACTTTCGATCCCTATGCCGTGCGGGCGCAGTTCCCGATCCTGTCGCGACAGGTGAACGGCAAGCCGCTGGTCTATCTGGACAACGCGGCCTCGTCGCAGAAGCCGCGTGCGGTGATCGACGCACTGGTGGAGACGATGGAGGGCGGCTACGCCAACGTCCACCGGGGCCTGCATACCCTGTCGAACGAGGCGACCGAAGCCTTCGAAAAGGCGCGCGAGATCGTCGCCCGCTTCCTGAACGCCGAGAGCGCCGAACAGGTGGTCTGGACCAAGGGCGGGACCGAGGCGATCAATCTGGTGGCCAACGGGCTGGGCCTGTCGATCCTGCCGGGCGACGAGATCATCGTCTCGGAGATGGAGCATCACTCCAACATCGTGCCCTGGCATCTGCTGCGGGAACGCCGCGGGGCGGTGATCAAGTGGATTCCGGTCAAGGACGACGGGTCGCTGGACATGGCGGCCTATTCCGACCTGCTGGGGCCCAGGACGCGGATGGTCGCGGTCACCCACATGTCCAACGTGCTGGGGACCATCAATCCGGTCGCCGAGATCAGCCGTCTGGCCCATGCGGCCGGGGCTCAGGTGCTGATCGACGGCTGCCAGGGGGCGGTCCATGCGACGCCGGACTTGCAGGCCATCGGCTGCGACTTCTACGTTCTGACTGGGCACAAGCTGTTTGCGCCCACCGGCATCGGCGCCCTGTACGGCAAGGCCGAGGCGCTGGAGGCGCTGCCGCCCTATCAGGGCGGGGGCGAGATGATCGAGACGGTCGAGCAGGACCGCGTGACCTATGCTCGGCCGCCTCACCGCTTCGAGGCAGGGACGCCCCCGATCCTGGAGGCCATCGGCCTGGGCGTGGCGTTGGAATGGCTGGCGCAATACGACCGGGCGGCCGTGCAGGCGCATGAGCATGCCCTTTATCAGCACGCTGTTGACCGACTTCAGGGTCAGAACTGGCTGCGGATTCTGGGGCAGGCGGAAGGCAAGGGCGCGATCCTGACCTTCGCCGTCGAGGGTGCGCATGCCCATGACGTCGCCCAGATCATGGACCGTTACGGGGTCGCGGTGCGCGCAGGTCTGCACTGCGCCGAGCCGCTGGCGAAAAGAATGGGGGTGACGTCGAGCACCCGCGCCTCCTTCGCCCTATATAACACCGTGGAGGATGCCGACGCCTTCGTGGATGCGCTGATCAAGGCGCGGAACTTCTTCGTGTAAGCCGATGACAGATCAACCGATTCAAGACAGCGACGCCTTCAAGGACGCCTGGGACGAACCTCAGAAGAGCGCCCTGTCGCAGGCCGAGCTGGACACCCTCACCGATCAGCTGATCGAGGCGCTGAAGTCGGTCTATGATCCGGAAATCCCGGTCGACATCTATGAGCTGGGCCTGATCTACCGCGTGGACGTCAACGACGATCGCGATGTGGTGGTGGACATGACGCTGACGGCGCCGGGCTGTCCCGTCGCCGGCGAAATGCCGGGCTGGGTCGAGACGGCGGTGGAGAAGGTCGAAGGCGTGCGCAGCGCCAAGGCCAATCTGGTGTTCGATCCGCCGTGGGACGCCTCCAAGATGAGCGACGAGGCCAAGCTGGCCCTGAACATGTTCTGATGGATATGTTCTGATGAGCGAACTTCAAGCCACATCCCGGCCGCGTCGCCCGCGCCCCAAGGCCGTCACCCTGACGGACGCCGCCGCCGAGCGCGTGCGCGAAATCCTGGACAATGCCGAGAACGATCACATCGGTTTGAGGATCGGGGTCAAGAATGGCGGTTGCGCCGGGCAGGAATACACCTTCGCCTATGCCGACGAGATCGGGCCGATGGACGAGGTGGTCGAGGACAAGGGTGTCACGATCCTGATCGAGCCCCGGGCCGTGCTGTTCCTGATCGGCACCGAGATCGACTATGAGACGACGCGTCTGGCGTCCAAGTTCGTGTTCAACAATCCGAACCAGACCGACGCCTGCGGCTGCGGCGAGAGCGTGACCATCGTGCCGGTCGCCGCCGACTGAGGTAGATCCTGATCTGATGGGCTGCTGGACACTGACCGACGCGGCCCTGGATAATCCCGACGAAGCCGTCGCCTGGACGCAGCGGTGAAGAAGGCGTCGGGAAAGACGCTGAAGCGCGCTACTTCGTCGGCGCCTCGATCAGCACGGCCGGCGTCACGGGTTGCCCCGTGGCTAAGGCGACGAGCTCGGCGGTGCGGGTCTCGATGACGG
Source organism: Brevundimonas sp. 374 (assembly GCF_900102995.1). NCBI lineage: Bacteria > Pseudomonadati > Pseudomonadota > Alphaproteobacteria > Caulobacterales > Caulobacteraceae > Brevundimonas > Brevundimonas sp. 374. The sequence goes on from NZ_FNKT01000001.1 coordinate 370,922, forward strand.
CTTCGAGGCGAGCCAGGAATTCCTCCTTGGGCAGGCCGACGGGGATCGGGTCGAGGAACTCCAGCGTCGCCGTGCCGGGGTGTTTTTCGTACTTTTCCTCGGGCCAGAAGAGGCCGAGGTTGGTGGCGAGCGGCACGACCGGCACGTCGAAGTCACGGTACATGTGCCAGACGCCGGAGCGATATTTGAACTTCTTGCCGACCGGTGCGAGGTGCCCCTCGGGATAGATCAGGATCTTGCGGTTCTCGGCGCGGGCCTCGGCGGCGCGCATGGCCAAGGCCTTGCGGGCTTGGTGGCCGCCGCAGGAGTTGACGACGATGGCGCCCAGTTTCTTCAGCACGCCGCCCAGCAGGGGAAACTTTTCCAGGTGATCGCCGGTGACGAAGGCGATGTCGTCGAACTGATCATAGGTCGCAAAGCCGTCGCCCCAGCTTTGATGCTTTGAGGCGATGATGAAGGCGCCCTCGGGCAAGCGGTCCTTGCCGCGAACGTCCAGCTTGATGCCGGCGAAGATCGACATGGCCTGGACCATGCGCTTCACATAGCGGCGGATGACCCAACTGGCCGGGCCGCGACCGGGGGCGAGCGCTGCGAAGGCGGCGGTCAGCCCATAGCCGATCGACAGGGTCCAGTAGGCGACATTGAAGGCGAAGCTGCGCATGGGACGACTATGGCAGAAAGCTTGACCTTGTCAGACCCTAAGCCGCCTTTTCGAGCGATGATGCCGGCGTGACGCAGTTTCGGCCCGCACGCTTGGATTCGTACAAGGCGGCGTCGGCGCGTTCCAGCAGGCTGGCGGCGGTTTCGCCCTTTTGGCGCTGGGCGAAGCCGGCGGAGACAGTCACCGAGCCCAGGTCGTCATTGGTCGAACGACGGCGCAGCGCGCGTGACGCCACGTCGTTGCGGATGCTCTCCAACGCGGCCATGACCACGCCGGCGCCTTCACCCGGGAAGATGATCGCGAACTCCTCGCCGCCGAACCGGGCGGCGAATCGGGTCTTGCCGCAGATGTTGGACAGGACGGTGGAGACATAGCGCAGCACCTGGTCGCCGGTCTGGTGGCCCCAGGTGTCGTTGAACCGTTTGAAATGGTCGATGTCGAGGATGGCCAGGCTGAGCGGCGCGCCGTCGTCCTCGGCGCAGGCGGCCTCAAGCCGTTCATCGAAGGCCTTGCGGTTAGCCAGATTGGTCAGGGCGTCGGTCATGGCGTCGCGGCGCACCTGTTCCAGGTTTTCGCGCAGGCGGATGACTTCCTTGTTGGACTTTTCCAGACGCTTTTCCAGGATCGCTGTTTCCCGACGCACGCGGTTGGTCGCGGTCGACAATCCGCCGACCAGATCCTTCAGCGACGACGGATCATCGACGGTCTCCATGCACTGGGAGGCGTCGGCGAGGGTTTCGCCATAGTCGTGCTGGGTCTTGTGCGCCATGGCGATGGCGCTGGCGACGCTGGCCAATTCGCGGTCAAGCACGGCGCCGACGTCGCGGATCTGATCCGGCAGGCGACCGCGCGGCAGGAACTCGGCGGCCAGCATTTCGGACGTCTTGTCGGTGATGACCGCAGACTGCGCCAGAAGACGACGGATTTCCTGTGCAAGGGGGCCGTCAGGGTCGCTGATGTAGTGCAGCCAGAGCTCGAAGTTCAGCGGCGTGGGCCACACGCCGGCCTTTTCCATTTCGCCGATGACGTTGCGCGCCAAAGCATAGGCTTGAGGAGCTCTTAGCGCCGTCTCGACCTTTTTCGACATTCTTGTTCCCCTGGGCTCCTGTTCTGGAGCTGTGTCGGGGCGCACACTACGGGATGTTCCGTAATGCAGGGTAAACGACGCGGCGTTTCACCGCGCCGTTGTGTACGAATTCAAGCGCGAATGACGACGGGCCGGCGCAGGAAGGCGGGGATGTCGTCGCCGAAGCCACGCACGCCTTGGGGCTGCGTATCGCTCTTGTCGGCCTTGCGGTCGCCGCGGCGATCGGATTGCAGCAGTTGCGGTTCACGGTCTGCACGGTCGGGGCGCGCGGCGTGAGCGGTCTCAACAGGCTCGACGATCGGCTGCGCATCGATTGCGGCGGCGACGGGAGCCGCAACTTCGACCGGCGTCTCGGGGCGGGCCTTGCGGCGGCTGCGGCTGCGGGGCGCCTCGGCCTCCTGAGACGATGGCGCGGCGGTGACGGGGGCGATGTCGACAGGCTCGGAGGATGGCGTGGGCGCCGTGCTGGTGCGCGACCGGCTGCGACCGCGTTCGCCCGAGCGTTTGTCGTCGCGGCGCGGGCCGTCTTTAATGGCGGCGAAGTCGATGCCTTCAAGAACCAGCTCTTCCGGATCCTTCTTGATCAGCTTCAGCACCTTATCCAGCGACTTGTCGTCGGCCGGGGTCACGATCATGAAGGCCTGGCCCAGCTTGCCGGCGCGGCCGGTGCGGCCGATGCGGTGGACGTAGTCGTCGGCGTGGTGCGAGACGTCGTAGTTGAAGACGTGGCTGACGTCGGGGATATCCAGGCCGCGCGCGGCGACATCCGAGGCGACCAAAATCTTCAGCGCGCCCGAGCGGAAATCCGCCAGGGTCTTCATCCGGTGCGACTGATCCAGGTCGCCGTGGATCGGGGCAGCGTCGAAGCCGTGGGCCTTAAGCGACTTGGCGACGATATCGACTTCGGATTTGCGATTGCAGAAGACGATGCCGTTGCGCACGTCCTCCCGACCGACCAGGGCGCGCAGAGCGGTCCGCTTGGCCTTGGGGTCCGAGGTCGGGATGCGGACGATGTACTGGGTGATGGTGTCGGCGGTCATCGCCGGACGCGAGGCCTCGATCCGGGTCGGATCCTTGAGGAAGGCGGTCGTCAGGCGCGTGATCTCCGGCGGCATGGTCGCCGAGAAGAACAGGGTCTGGCGGCGCGGCGGCGTCAGTTTGAAAATGCGCTCGATGTCGGGGATGAAGCCCATGTCCAGCATCCGGTCGGCCTCGTCGACGACCATGATCTCGACGCCAGTCAGCAGCATCTTGCCGCGTTCGAACAGGTCGAGCAGGCGGCCGGGCGTGGCGATCAGGACGTCGACGCCCTTGTTCAGCGCCGCAACCTGGTCGCCCATGGAGACGCCTCCGATCAGCAGGACCCAGCTGAGCTTGGTGCCCTTGGCGTATTTGGCGAAGCTCTCGGCGACCTGGTCGGCCAGTTCGCGGGTCGGCGCCAGGACGATGGCGCGCGGCATACGGGCGCGGGCGCGGCCGGTGGACAGGCGATCGACCAGGGGCAGGGTGAAGGCGGCGGTCTTGCCGGTGCCGGTCTGGGCGATGCCCAGAACATCACGTCCGGCGAGGGCGACGGGGATCGCCTGTTCCTGAATGGGCGTGGCGGTCGTGTAGCCGGTGTCGGCGACGGCCTGAAGGGTCGTGGGCGAAAGGCCCAGTTGGGAAAATTCGGTCATGAATCCTTGGGAGAGAAAGCGTCTGCGTGCATAGCAGCGACGGAACCGCCCCTCTTTGGGCGAGCGGGCGGCGCGGATCGCAGACCTGTCCCGAGGCTGGGGGGCATATAGAAGCCCCTGCGCAGAAGTCAAGTATTCCTGGTTTGTCGCTCAGCCGGCCGCAGGTCGTAAATCGCGGCCCGAAAACGAAAATCGCCGGACGGGCGAGCCGTCCGGCGATCTGCTGGATCAGAGAGGAAGTGCGATCAGCGCTTGCCGAAGATCATGTCGCCCAGTTTAGCGAAGAAGCCCTTTTCTTCGGGCTTGGCGGCGGGCGCCGGCGCCGGCTTGGGGACTTCGACCGGCTTGGCAGCGGGAGCCGGCGTCGGCGCGGGCGCAGCAGCGCCGGGCGCAGCAGCGGGTGCGGGCGCAGCGGCGGGCTTGGGCGCGGCGACGGGCTCGGCAGGCTTGGGCGCCGCTGCGGCCGGCTTGGCGACAGGCGCGGCCTTCGGGGCGGCGGCGGGTTTCGAAGCGGCGGCCTTGGGGGCGGCAGTTTTGGTCGCTCCAGGCTTTGCCGCCGTCGCCTTCGGTGCGGCCGCTTTCGGCGCTGCAGGCTTCACTGCCGTCTTGACGGCGGCGGTCTTAGCTGCGGTGGACTTGGGGGCGGCGGCCTTGGGCGCGGCTTTCGGAGCAGCCTTGCGGGCAGGGGCGGTTTTCGGCTTGGCTGCGGCCTTGGCGGCGACCGGCTTGGGGGCGGCGGTTTTGGGCGTCGCAGTCTTGGGCGCTACAGCCTTCGAGGTAGGGGGCTTCGGCGCAGCGGCTGCCGGCTTTGCCGCAGCCTTGGGCGCGGCGGTTTTGTCGGCGGCGGTCTTCACGGCGCTCGACTTCGGCGCGGCTTTAGGCTTGGAAGCGGCGGTCGCCGGCTTTGGCGACGCTGGTTTAGACGTAGACGGTGACTTGGCCATGTATTCCCCGACCCCTCGGTTTGATAAAAACGCGGCGGCGACGGGCGTTCAGCACCGGATCGCTACGACTCGCCATATTACCGGTGTTTGAAAAATGTCCGAGTCCGCACTTCAGATAATCGCACGCGGCCCACGCGCCGCCGCAGAGGCCGCCGCAGAGGCCGTAGACGCTGATCCGCGACTGGAAGGCGCGACCTATTCGATCCTGGAAGAGGACGAGGACAATGACGTCTGGCGCATCGACGCCTTCCCCACGACCGATGACGAGGTCGAGGGGCTGAAGGCGGTGCTGGCGGGCTATCCGGTGACGGTGCTGGTCGAGAAGCTGGCGGACGCCGACTGGCTGGCCATGTCGCTGTCGGGCCTGCCGCCGGTCGAGGCCGGACGATTCTTCGTCTATGGCGCGCACGATCAGGGCAAGGTGCCCGAGGGCCGCGTCACGCTAAAGATCGACGCCGGCGCCGCCTTCGGCACGGGCCACCATGGCACGACGGTCGGCTGCCTGGAGGCGTTCGACAAGCTGCTGGAGACTGAAAGCTTCGAAAAGGTGCTGGACGTGGGTTGCGGCACGGGCGTGCTGGCGATCGCGGCGGCCAAGACGGGCACGCCCATCGCCGTCGGCACCGACATCGACGAGCCCTCGGCCCGGATCGCCAATGAGAACGCCGAGATCAACGAGGCCAAGTGCGACTTCTATTTCGCCGACGGTCTCAGCGATCCGCGCATCGCCCAGCATCAGCCGTATGATCTGGTGTTCGCCAACATTCTGGCCGCGCCTCTGGTGCATCTGGCGCCCGAAATCGGTGCGGCGCTGAAGAGCGGCGGGGTCGCGATCCTGTCGGGTCTTCTGCGCACCCAGGAGGAGCGGGTGCTGGAGGCCTATCTGCCGCTGGGCTTCACGGTCGAGCAGACCATCCATCACGACGCCTGGAGCGCCCTGCAACTGCGCAAGGGCTGAGGATCGATCATGCGCCAGACTTTCGACGAGACGACCGACCCGTCCTTCGGGGCCAAGCACCTGCCGCTGCTGCGCGCCGAAATGGCCAAGCAGGGATTGGACGGGTTTCTGATCCCGCACGAGGACGAGCATCAGAACGAGTATCTGCCGGACGCCAATGAGCGGCTGGCCTGGGCGACCGGCTTCACCGGCTCGGCCGGGGCGGCGGTGGTGTTCCATGATCGGGCCAGCATGTTCACCGACGGTCGCTACACCGTTCAGGTCAAGGCCCAGACCGATCCGGCCCTGTTCGAGCGACGCGACCTGAATGACGTGGCGGCCTATCTGGAGACGGCGGCGAAGGAGGCGGTGATCGGTTACGATCCGCGTCTGCACAGCCCGGATGCCCTGATGGCCCTGAAGGCGGCGGCGCAGAAGGCGGGGGCTACGCTGAAGCCCGTGGACGCCAATCCGCTGGACCTGGCCTGGGGCGCCGATCGTCCGGCCCAGCCGACGGCGCCGGTCGTGCCGCACGAGGACGTCCATTCCGGCGAGAGTCATGCGTCCAAACGGGCGCGGATCGGCAAGGCCGTGGCGGACGCCGGCGCAGACGCGGTGGTGCTGACGGCGTCGATGTCGATCGCCTGGCTGTTCAATGTGCGCGGCGGGGACGTAATCCGGTCGCCTCTGCCGATCGGCCAGGCCATCCTGGCGGCGGACGGCAAGGCGCGGCTGTTCCTGGACACGGCCAAGGTGACGAATGCTTTGCCGGCCTGGCTGGGCGACGATGTCCGCATCGAGGCGACCGAGCAGCTGCCGGCTGCGCTGGACGGGCTGTCGGGCCGAAAGGTGATGATCGATCCATCGCTGTCCTCGGCCTGGTATTTCGACCGGCTGGACGCGGCAGGCGCGACGGTGGTGCGGGCGATGGACCCCTGCGCCATTCCCCGGGCGGCCAAGAATGCGGTGGAGATCGAGGGCAGCCGTCGGGCGCATATCCGCGACGGGGCGGCGCTGAGCCGGTTCCTGCACTGGGTCGATACGGTGGTGCAGGAGACCCTGCCGGACGAGCGCGAGGTGGTCGAGGCGCTGGAGCGATTCCGCGAGCAGACCGGGGCGTTGAAGGACCTGAGTTTCGACACCATCGCCGGGGCCGGGCCGAACGGGGCCTTGCCGCATTACAAGCCGGTGGGCGCCAGCATTCGCAAGGTCGAGAAGGGCTCGCTGCTGCTGGTGGACGGCGGCGGTCAGTATCTGGACGGCACGACCGATGTGACCCGCACCATGGCGGTGGGCGAGCCGAGCGAAGATCAGCGCCACAAGTTCACGCTGGTGCTGAAGGCGCATATCGCCATGGCGACGATCCGTTTCCCGGCGGGGACCAGCGGCATGGCGCTGGACGCCATCGCGCGGGCTCCGATGTGGGCGGCGGGGCTGGATTACGATCACGGCACCGGCCACGGCGTCGGCAGCTATCTGGGCGTCCACGAGGGGCCGCAGCGGATCGCGAAATGGGGCACGACCGAGCCGCTGCTGGAAGGGATGATCCTGTCCAACGAGCCCGGCTATTACCGCGAAGGCCACTGGGGCATCCGCATCGAGACCCTGCAGGTCGTGACGCCCGCCGAGGTCCCCGAGGGCGGCGAGCGGCCCATGCACGGGTTCGAGCAGCTGACGTTCGCGCCGATCGACCGCAAGCTGATTTCGGTCGAGATGCTGACGCCGGACGAGCGGGCCTATGTCGACGCCTATCACGCCGAAACGCTGGCCAAGGTCGGCCCGTTGATGGATGGCGAGGCGCTGGACTGGCTGAAGCGGGTTTGCGCGCCGCTTTAAGGGGCGGGTGAGGGCGCCGGGGGGGCGGTGGGGCAATGCCGCATCTGGGTGACGGGGCAGGCAAGGTCGGCGAGCGCCGCCTTTGTCGCCTCGTAGCCGATGGCGACGGGGCCGTCGTAGGTCTTCCAGTCCCGAATATCGCTGCCGGCGACCTGGGGCAGGATCAGGACGTCGGCGTCGGCGCGCGACTGCGTCATCTCGACGTCGGTGGTGATGGTGGCCGAGCGCATCAGGATCGAGACGATGGGCGGGCCGGCCTTCCAGGCGCCGGAGAGAACCCATTTCCACCAGGACGGCGGATTCTCCAGCGCCTGGGGATCGACGCCGCGCGTCTGGGACATGTCGACGCCGATGATGGGGCCGCTGTTCAGCTGGCGCATGACGCTGGTGGGGAAGTTCTTCAGCACGGCGCCGTCCACCAGCACCTGACCGTCCATGACGACTGGCGGCAGGACGCCGGGGATGGCGATGGAGGCGCGCATGGCCCGACGCATCAGGCCGGTGCGATGCGCCTCGATCCGGCCCGAGGTCAGGTTCGAAGAGACGGCGAAGAAGGGCAGGGCCAGGTCCGCCAGGTCGATGTCGCCGTAGGCCTGTTCCAGCAGACGGGCGACCTTACGGGCGCGGGACATGGCGATGATCGGCACGGCGAGGTCCGACAGCGGGTCGGACTCGACGAAGGCGCGCCGGATCTCAAAATCCAGCCGTTCGAAGGACCAGCCCAGAGCCGGGCCGGCGGCGACGACCGCGCCCATCGAGGCGCCGCCCGCGAAGTCGATGGGCACCTTGGCCTCTTCCAGCGCCCGGATCGCGCCGATGTGGCAATAGGCCCGCGCGCCGCCGCCGGACAGAACCAGTCCGACCGCCGTGCCGGTGACGACGCGGGCGATGCGCTCGGCGTCCTTGGCCAGTCCCTCGACGCAGTGAAACCAGCGATCGGGCTGCAGCGCATCCAGCCACACGCGCGTGTTGGCCGGGTGATGCATGCGCGGATCGCGCAGCAGGATCAGGTCGGTCAGGCGGCGGCCGTCGCCGAAGCCCTGGCGGCGCGGCACGGCGGACGGCGGCGCCAGAAGGCCGCTGCCGACGATGAACATCCGGTCCACCTGACGCGCGCACAGGCTGGCCCAGGCGGGCTGATCCTGTTCGGCGACATAGAGGACATAGTCGTGGTCGCCCTCCACCCGGCTGAACCATTCGGACGCCGAGGCCAGGGCCGACTGGTCAATGACCTGACAGGTGAAGCCCATGGCCTGGATGGCGGCGGCGATGCGTTCGACGAAGGCGCGGATGGGCCGGGGACGGGCCGAGACGAAGCCGAAGACGCTGGGCTCGGACGCGCCCGCCGTGCGTTCGCGGGCGCGGTGGATCATCAGCCTCGACAGTTCGACCATCAGATCCGGTTCGGTGCGGGCGGCCTCGAAGAAGGCTTCGCGCGGCAGGGCCAGGATCTCGCTGTCCCTCAGGGCGACGACGGTGGCGGTGTGCGGCGTGCCGGCCAGCATGGCCATCTCGCCCACCGGCTCGCCCGCCTTGACCACGCCCAGCATGTGCGGCGGCTGATCCGCCTCCATTCGAAACACGCCCAGTCGGCCGGAGCGAACCAGATAAAGGGTGTCGGCCGGATCGCCTTCGGTGAACAGCGGCTCGCCGCCGGTCAGCGCAAACCAGCTGGCCCGGTCGACCATGCGACCTTCGAAAATTCGCGCGAGCGAGGTCGCCAGCGTGTCGGGGCGAAGCGTGGCCATGATCCGTTTGTAGGCGCGATTCTCAAGCGGGTGAATTGGGATGTTTGGACGTGCGACGGCGCCTTCGCGCGATCGCAGCGAAGTTCGGAGGGCTGGGCGGAGCGCCGGGCCTTCGCCCGGAGTGTGATTAGAGATTACCGTTTCGACGAAGGGTGTGACGCTCCGCGCGGGGGGTTGGCCTGCAAGCTCGGGGCGCCGAGCGGTGGCGGTCTTATCGCCTAACCCCATAAGCCTGCGACGGGCGGGTCGGAGCAGCGATCCCCGATCCCCGGTTCGGCCGAGTATCCCCCTCGACCCTGCAACGCGACTGCGGACGCCGGGGCGGTTCCCCGGCCGATCAGCCCCGGCGCCGCGATGGGATTTCACCACCGCCCCCGTTCCCTCCGCTCTCGCCGCCGCAAGGTCGCAGGCCAGGCAAGCCCTCCAAGCGACGAGACGGATGCATTATGGGGCCGTTTGACCCCGTGGATGGAAGACAGGGGACATAAATCGGCAAGCGGTTGAAATCGCTGGAAATGGACCAGCGGCATTGCGATGGCTGAGCATCGTCTCCTCCCCATGTCATGGGGAGGTGGCTCGAAGGGCAGCGGAGAGACGGAGGGGCTCTTCGCGCATCGCAGGCGTCTGTGGGAGTTCAAGAGCCCCTCCACCGCTTCGCGGTCCCCCTCCCCACAAGTGGGGAGGAGACGGTGGTGCGAGCTTCTCGCGTTGCCCGATTCCGCGTGGGCGGGTAGAGCGTTCGGCTTCTCCCGCCCAGCCGAAGTTTCAGACCATGCACGACATCAGAGCCATTCGCGAGAACCCCCAGGTTTACGTGGCGGGCTGGTCGTCGCGCGGGGTGGACGAGGCCGACGGGCTGGTGGCGGACATCCTGCGGCTGGACGCCGAACTGCGCCACGCCCAGACCACGGGCCAGGACGCCCTGGCCAAGCGCAATGCGGCCTCCAAGCTGATCGGCGCCGCCATGGGACGCAAGGACATGGCCGAGGCCGACCGGCTGAAGGCCGAGGTCGAGGCGCTGAAAGGCGATATCGCGGCGGCGGCCGAGGTCGAGGCGCGCGTCGGCAAGGAGCTGCGCGACCTGCTGGCGGGGTTGAAGAACCTGGCGGCCGAGGATGTGCCGGACGGCGAGGACGAGGCGGGCAATGTCGAGGTCTCGACCTGGGGCGTGCCGCGTCGCACCGGTCCGGCCAAGGACCACGCCGACCTGGGCGAGGCCCTGGGGATGCTGGACTTCGAGGCGGCGGCCAAGATGTCGGGCGCTCGGTTCGCGGTGCTGAAGGGCCAACTGGCGCGGCTGGAACGGGCCGTGGGCCAGTTCATGCTCGATATGCAGACGGACCAGCACGGCTATCTGGAAGTGAACCCGCCCTACATCGTGAAGCCGGACGCCATGTTTGGGACTGGCCAATTACCTAAGTTTGAAGACGATCTTTTCGCTGCCACAGCAGGTTGGATCGCGGGCTTGGAAGCGGACCTTATTGCTCGGCAAACTGAGAGCATCCGCGCCGTCGCACGTGAGTTTGCTAGCAGGTCCAGTGAACTTGAAACAGGAGAGGCTGTTTCGGGTTTCGTGACTAATGCTGCCGAGATCGAGCGTCGCCACCATGACCAAGTGATGGCGTTCTTGTCTGAGAGTAAAGCTAGCTATCAACGCTACCTCATCCCTACGGCCGAAGTCTCCCTGACCAATCTCGTGCGCGAGACCATCCTGCCCGAGGACGACTTGGCGACGCCGATGCGGATGACGGCGCTGACGCCGTGCTTCCGGGCCGAGGCGGGGTCGGCGGGACGTGATACGCGCGGGCTGATCCGCCAGCACCAGTTCTCCAAGGTCGAGATGGTGTCCATCGCGCGGCCGGAGGACTCAGACGCCGAGCATGAGCGGATGACGGCCTGTGCGGAAGCCGTGCTGAAGGCGCTGGAGCTGCCGTTCCGGCGGATGCTGCTGTGCAAGGGCGACATGGGCTTTTCGGCGCAGAAGACCTTCGACCTGGAGGTCTGGCTGCCCAGCCAGGGAACCTATCGCGAGATCAGCAGCTGCTCGAACTGCGGCGACTTCCAGGCGCGGCGCATGGATGCGCGGTTCAAGCGGGCCGGCGAGAAAAAGACGGAGTTCGTCCATACGCTGAACGGCTCGGGCCTGGCGGTCGGCCGGACGCTGGTGGCGATCATGGAAAACTATCAGCAAGACGACGGGCGGATCGCCGTGCCGAAGGTCTTGCAGCCCTATATGGGCGGTCTGCAGGTCGTGGGCGTCTGATGCGTATTCTTCTGACCAACGACGACGGGATCGAGGCCGAAGGCCTGGAATGCCTCGAGCGGATCGCGCGCACGCTGAGCGACGACGTGTGGGTGTGCGCGCCCGCCGTCGAGCAGTCGGGCAAGGGGCGGGGAATCACCCTGACCGAGCCGCTGCGGGTGCTGAACCTGGGCGAGAAGCGGTTCGCGGTGACGGGCACGCCGACCGACTGCGTCGTGCTGGCGGTCAACGACCTGATGCCGGAGAAGCCCGATCTGGTGCTGTCGGGCGTCAATCGCGGGCACAATATCGGCGAGGACGTCAGCTATTCCGGCACAGTGGCGGGCGCCTTGCAGGGGATGGCGTTCGGCATCCGCTCGATCGCCCTGAGCCAGAGCCTGGAGCGGTTTCACGACGAGGTCGTGGCGCACTGGGAGACGGCTGAGGCCTTCGCCCCGGCGATCATCAGCCGCCTGCTGGAGCAGAAATGGGCGAACGGGGTGGTGATGAACCTGAACTTCCCCAACCGGCCGCCCGAAGCCGTCGATCAGGTCGAGGTGACGACCCAGGGCTTCCGCAATGTCGGCGAGATGCATGCGGTGCGGCGCACGGACCTGCGCGGGCGGGACTATTACTGGATGAGCTTCCGGGGGGAGAAGCAGGAGCATGCCGAGGGCACGGACCTGCGGGCCATCGAGGAGGGGCGGATCTCGGTCACGCCGCTGCATATCGACCTGACGCACATGACCAGCGTGCATGACCTGAAGAAGGTGCTGGGCGGAGCGCCGCCCAAGACTGTGGCGACCGCCGCATGAATCTGCACGACGACCGCGCCGGACGCCTGATCCTGTCGCTGCGGCAGCAGGGGGTCACGGACCCGCGCGTGCTGAAGGCGATGGAGAGCATCGACCGGGCGGTCTTCGTGCACGAGAAGTTCCTGGATCAGGCGTGGGAGGATCAGGCCCTGCCGATCGACTGCGCCCAGACGATCAGCCAGCCCTATATCGTCGGACTGATGACCCAGGCGCTGGAGGTGCAGGCGCGTCACCGGGTGTTGGAGATCGGCACCGGCAGCGGGTATCAGTGCGCGGTGCTGAGCCGGCTGGCGCGCTATGTCTATTCGGTGGAGCGGTATCGCAGCCTGCTGGTCGAGGCCGAGGCGCGGCTGCGGGTGCTGAAGATCGAGAACGTCATCACCAAGCACGGCGACGGCGGCCTGGGCTGGGCCGAACAGGCACCGTTCGACCGGATCATGGTCACGGCCGCGTCGCCGACCGAGCCGACCGAACTGCTGAAACAGCTGAAGCCGAACGGGGTGCTGGTCGCGCCTGTGGGACGCACGTCGGTGCAGATGCTGCATCGCTATGTCGGGCAGGGCGACGGGTCCTTCCACCGCGAGAGCCTGACGGAGGTGCGGTTCGTACCGCTGGTCGAGGGGACGGCGAAGGAGGGGTAGGCTCCTTTCTGCTGGCTATCGCTCGCGACCCGGTTGCTCGCTGTTTGAGCCGTTAATCTTCGCGCCCCAATTCCGTGCGGTTTGCGGGGTTGGCTTATGGGGCGCGAGCGGGCACACCGGGCGGGCGAGTTTAACCACGAATGGGAGCAGCCGGTGGCGATGATTTCGGGCTGGATGAGAGCGGTTCTGGTCGCGGGGGCGGCGTTGAGCACGGCGGCCTGCATCAGCTATCCTTCGGAGCCGCGCTATTCGACGCATGCGAACCCGGCGCCGGCCTATGGTCCGGGGCAGGGCGCCTACCCGCAGCAGCCGACCTATCCGAACGCCGGTCAGAATTCGAACCAGCCCGATCGGCCGGCCCCCTATGAATCGCCGCCGCCCGCGACCGCGCCGATCGGGCAGGTGGACGGCGGAGCCTTGCCGCCGACGGTCAACGTCGGTCCGAGCCAACCGACCTATCAGGCGCCGGCGTCGCAGCCGCCCGCCTATGCGCCGCCGTCCTATCCGTCGTCGTCGGCCCCGGTGCGCCCGGGCGCGGCCTATGTGATCCAGCCGGGCGACACGATCTCGGGCGTGGGTCGCCGCTTCCAGACGCCGGTCCAGACGCTGATTGATCTGAACGGCCTGGGGCCACGCGGGGCGATCACGACGGGCCAGCGAATCATCCTGCCTGAAGCGGCGGTGGATACCGGCCGCGACCCTTACGCGACCGGCGCTTCGCCCGTCGGCGTGCTGGTGCCCAACAACGGCGCCGTGCCGCCGCCCCCGCCGCCGCCCTCGGGCAATGCGGCGCTGCCGGTCCAGACGCGGCCCGTCGAACAGACCAACGCCGCCGGCGCCGCTGCCGTTCAGCCGAACCTGCTGTGGCCCGTGCGTGGCGACATCGTGCGGCGTTTCGGCCCGGTCGGCATGGGCGAGCGGAACAACGGCATCAATATCGGCGCCTCGGCCGGCGCGACGGTCAGCGCCTCTGCGGCCGGGCGCGTGGCCTATGTCGGCAGCGATCTGGTGGGGCAGGGGCTGACGGTGCTGATCGTGCACGCCAACGGCTGGCGCACCGTCTATGGCCATCTGGGTTCGGCGACGGTCAAGGACGGCGACGACGTGCGCGCGGGCCAGCAGATCGGCACCGTGGGTCTGACGGCCGGCGACGGACGCCCCTCGATCCACTTCGAGACCCGTCAGATGCGCGGCGACGATCCGGTCGCGGTCGATCCTTTGACAGTGTTGCCCAGGTAGCGCTTTCGCCGCGTTGCAATCTGCGAGGCGCGGCCCTAGGTTCCGCGCCTCGTTTTAATGGGGGGCCGACGAGGGCTACCCTTCTATGTTCGGAGACGACCCATGGGCGCTGAAGGCGGCTTGACGGCGCAGTTGATCGGGTTTGCGCCCATCATCGGTATTTTCATCCTGTTCTACTTTCTGCTGATCCGTCCGCAGCAGAAGCGCGCCAAGGAGCACGCGACCGCCATCGCCGCCGTCAAGCGTGGCGACACCGTCGTCCTGGGCAGCGGCATGATCGGCAAGGTCACCCGCGTCGAAGAGGCCGAGGTCAACGTCGAGATCGCCCCCAGCGTCAACGTGCGCGTGGTCAAGGCCATGATCGCCGAGGTGCGCAACCGCACCGCCATCGCCGCCAACGATTCCAAGGCCTGATACGCTCGCGTATCCGCCGATACCTGGACCGCCCTCATGATTCAGCTGTCGCGCTGGAAAGTCATTCTCGTCGTCGTCGCGGCCGTTCTCGGCTGTCTGCTGGCGTTCCCGAACCTGTTGTCGGATCAGCAACGCGAGGCGCTGCCCGGCTTCATGCCCAAGAACAAGCTGAACCTGGGGCTGGACCTTCAGGGCGGTTCGTATCTGCTGCTGGAAGTCGATGTGCCGGCGATGCGCGAAAAGCGCGTCACCAACCTGATCGAAGACGTTCGGGTCACGCTGAACGGTGCGGGCGTCGCCACCAACGGCTTCCAGCGTGAAGCCGGCGGCGTGGTCGTCACCCTGGCCAATCCGGCCCAGGGCGATGCCGCGTTCAAGGCGCTGCAACAGCTGGGCGGTCAGGTCGGACCGGGCGGCCAGGCCGAACGCACCGCCACGCGCCTGGGCGACAACCGCATCCGCTTCGCCTATACCGACGCCGCGCTGAACGGCATGGGCGCGACGGCCGTGGACCAGTCGATCGAGGTGGTGCGCCGCCGGATCGACAGCCTGGGTACGCGCGAACCCTCCATCACCCGCCAGGGCGCCGATCGGATCGTGGTCCAGGCGCCGGGCGAGAGCGATCCGAGCAAGCTGGAAGAAGTCATCGGCCAGACGGCGCAGCTGACCTTCCAGATGGTCGATGTCGAGAATTCGGTTCAGGACGCCCTGGCCGGCCGTGTGCCGCCCGATTCCGAACTGCTGCAAGGCGAGGACGGCACGCCCTATCTGGTTAAGAAGCGCGTGCTGGTGTCGGGTGAGAACCTGACCCGCGCCGGCGTCGGTTCGGACCAGAGCGGCCGCCCGGCCATCGACTTCCGCTTCGACGGTGCCGGCGCCCGGCGCTTCGGCGAAGCCACCGCCGCCAACCTTCAAAAGCCCTTCGCCATCATCCTGGACGGCAAAGTCATCTCGGCCCCGACGATCCAGAGCGCGATCACCTCGGGCTCGGGTCAGATCACCGGCAACTTCTCGATCCAGGAAGCGGCGACGCTGGTGAACCTGCTGAACGGGGGCGCCCTGCCGGCGCCGCTGAACGTCGAGGAGCGCCGCACCGTGACGGCCGAACTGGGCGCGGACGCGGTCGCCGCCGGCGCCCTGTCGACCGCCGTCGGCTTCGCCATCATCGTGCTGTTCATGATCCTGGCCTACGGCCTGCTGTTCGGCGGCGTGTCGGTGGTCGGCCTGGTGCTGAACGGCGTGCTGATCGTGGCGGCCATGTCGTTGACCCAGGCGACACTGACCCTGCCCGGCATCGCCGGTCTGATCCTGACCTTCGCGGTCGCGGTGGACGCCAACGTGCTGATCTACGAGCGGATGCGTGACGAGGCCCGGGCGGGACGCAGCGTCATCGCCTCGATGGACGCCGGCTTCAACAAGGCCATGGGCACCATCATCGACGCCAACCTGACCACCCTGGTCGCGGCGGGCATCATGTTCGTGTTCGGCGAAGGCCCGGTTCGCGGGTTCGCCTGGACCCTGACCATCGGTGTGTTCACCTCGGTCTTCTCGTCGGTCCTGGTCGCTCAGGTCCTGCTCGGCTACTGGCTCAAGACGGCCAAGCCCAAAAAACTGCCGATCGCGGAGTGATGGCGATGCGTGGATGGCCCCTGATCAAACTGCTGCCGCAGAAGACGAACTTCCACTTCGTCAAATATGCGCGGTTCGCCGGCGTCCTGTCTGTGATCCTGTGCGTCGCGGCGATCGTCTCCTGCTTCTATCCCGGCCTGAACATGGGCATCGACTTCCGGGGCGGCGCCTCGATGGAAGTGTCCAAGCCGGCGGGCCAGACGATCGAGCTGGATCGGGTCCGCGAGGCCGTGAACGGCCTGAACCTCGGCGACGTCCAGGTCCAGGGCATCGCGCGCCGCGACACCAATGTCGATGACGGCTCGACCGCCATTCTTCGCTTCCAGGTGCCGGAAGGCCGCGATCAGACCCAGGTGGTCAATCAGGTCGAAGGCGCCATCAGCGGCGCGGTCGGTCAGGTCAACTATTCGGGCGTCAGCGTCGTCGGCTCCAAGGTGTCGGGCGAGCTGTTCACCTCGGGCCTGTTGGCTCTGGGCGTAGCGATCGGCCTGATGTTCCTCTACATCTGGTTCCGGTTCGAGCCGCAGTTCGGTTTCGGCGCCGTGGTCGGCCTGCTGCACGACGTGATCCTGACGTTCGGGCTGATCGTGCTGTTCAAGCTGGAGTTCAGCCTGAACATGGTCGCCGCCGTCCTGACCGTCATCGGCTACTCTATGAACGACACCGTCGTCGTGTTCGACCGCCTTCGCGAGAACCTGCGCAAGTACAAGACCATGCCGCTGCGCGACGTGATCGACCTGTCGCTGAACGAGACCCTTTCGCGGACCATCATCACCGGCGTGACCGCCGTCATGGTGCTGGCGGCTCTGGCCATCTTCGGCGGCGAGGCCCTGTTCGGCTTCTCCATCGCTCTGATGTTCGGCATCATCATCGGCACCTATTCGTCGATCTATGTCGGCGCGCCGATCATCCTGCTGTGGGGCGTCAAGCGCGGCGCCCTGGCTGACGACGCCAAGCCGGTGAAGCTGGGCATGGCCAGCCGGCCATAGGTCGAGCGCCATCGTCGAAAGTTAGGCCGTCCCGGCATCGCCGGGGCGGCCTTTTCCTTGGACGGCGTCCGTGCGAGGCTGAGCCTATGAAAGCGCTCGTCTATACCGCCGTTGCCCTCGCCCTGACCGGCGGACTGACCGCCTGCACCGACAGCAAGCGGGCGCGCAACGACGCCACCTGGGGCGACAAGCCGGCGGACATCACCTGCTGGACCTATGGAGTGGAGAACTTCAAGGGACGCTCGACCGGCAAGGTCGAATATGACGACGGCGGCCGGATCTCTTTCGTCGATGCGTCGAACAACCGCTACACCACGATCGATGGCGATTGTCGCGTGGTCTATATGCAGCCCAGCAAATAGGGCCGGATGGAAGGCGGAGGCCTGAACCTCCGCCTTGGGTCGATCAGCGCAGCGAGGCCGTGAAGCGCTGGATGCGGGTGCAGGCTTCTTCCAGCACGGCGTCCGAGGTGGCGTAGCTGATGCGGAAATAGGGGCTGAGGCCGAAGGCCTCGCCCTGAACGACGGCCACGCCCTCGGCATTCAGCAGTTCGGCGGCGAAGGTGGAATCGCCGTCGATGGCGACGCCCGTTTCCGTGGTCTTGCCGATCAGTCCGGCGATCGACGGATAGACGTAGAAGGCGCCCTCGGGCGTGGCGCAGGTGACGCCAGCCGCCTGGTTGAGCATCGACACGACCAGATCGCGGCGCTTCTCGAAAGCGGCCTTGCGCTCGGGGATGAAGTCCTGCGGCCCGTTCAGCGCCTCGACGGCCGCCCACTGGCTGATGCTGGACGGGTTGGACGTGGTCTGGCTAGCCACCTTGCGCATCAGGTCGATCAGAGGCTTGGGCCCGCCGGCGTAGCCAATACGCCAGCCGGTCATGGCGTAGGCCTTGGACACGCCATTGACCGTCAGGGTGCGGTCGATCAGGTCCGGCGCCACCTGGGCGATGGTGGTGTATTCGAAGTCGCCGTAGACGAGGTGCTCGTACATGTCGTCTGTCAGCACCCACACGTGGGGGTGACGACGCAGGACCTCGGCCAGGGCTTCCAATTCGGCGCGGGTGTAGGCTGCGCCGGTGGGGTTGGACGGGCTGTTCAGGATCAGCCACTTGGTGCGGGGCGTGACCGCGGCCTCCAGCACGGCCGGCAGCAGCTTGAAGCCGTCCTTCTCCTCGCCGATCACGGTGACGGGCTCGCCGCCGGCCAGCAGCACCATGTCGGGATAGCTGACCCAATAGGGGGCGGGCACGATGACTTCGTCGCCGGGGTTCAGCGTCGCGACCAGGGCGTTGAAGATGACGGGCTTGCCGCCCGGCGCGACGTGGATGTTGGCGGCAGTATAGTCGAGATCGTTCTCGCGCTTGAACTTGGCCACGATGGCCGCCTTCAGCTCGGGCATGCCGTCGGCGTCGGTGTATTTGGTCTCGCCGCGGTTGATCGCGTCGATCGCCGCCTGTTTGATGTTTTCAGGCGTATCGAAGTCGGGTTCGCCTGCGCCCAGGCCGATCACGTCGCGGCCTTCGGCTTTCAGCTTCCGGGCCTGCGCGGTGACGGCGATGGTGGCCGAGGGCTTGACGCGGGCGAGGGCGGAAGATTGCAGGCTGGACATGAACTATCCCGTGGTTTTGGAAGTTTTTGCCGGGGAGGCGGGGTTGTTTACGCGGCGTCGCCCCTCGGGACAATGCGCTGATGCTCGCTAATGCAGAGATGGGATGATAAGCGGCGGCTCTGATGCGCTGGATCATCGATTTTCTGTCGAACATGGAGGCGCGTCGCTGGCGCGCCGTGCTGGCGACGGCCTTGCTGCTGGGCGCGATGATCGCCCTGTTCGCCGTCGGCAAGAGCCAACTGGGGCTGGAGGCCGAGGGGCGGCTGGAAGACTGGCTGGGCGGGTTCCGTCAGGGGCCTTGGGGGCTGGTAGCCGCCATCGTGGTGTTCACGATTTCGGCCTTCTTCGGCGCGCCGCAGTTCATCCTGATCGCCGCCTGCGTCGTGGCGTTCGGGCCGTGGTTCGGCTTCCTCTACAGCTGGATCGCGACGGTCGTGTCGGCGGGCGTGACCTATTGGCTGGGACGCGGACCCACGGCGCGGCTGCTGGCGCGGCACGGCGGCAAGACGGTCGGACGGCTGACGCGGTTCGTCGGCAAGAACGCCTTCTACGCCAGCTTCATGATCCGCAACGTGCCGTCGGCGCCGTTCATCGTCGTCAACATGGCGTTCGGGGCGGCGAGGGCGTCGTTCCCGGGCTTTCTGGCGGGGTGCGCGCTGGGGGTATTGCCGAAGACCGCGCTGGTCGCCTTCTTCGGCGGATCCTTCATGACGGCGGTCAGCGGCGACGGGATCTGGACCTCGGCCATATTGGCTGGCGTGGCGCTGGCCTGGCTGGCGCTGATGCTGTTGGTGCGTGAACTGGTCAAGCGGCGCGAGATCGCGCGCGGCGACTGAGGGGATTTGCTTAGCCTGCTATTTAGATTCCGTTCATCCAGAGGTTGCATGGTGTTGCTTTGGAGGCGTCGCCATGGATGTCCGTATTCTGAAGACGCAGCACGGCCGGATCATTCGACTGGCCAGCGCCCTGGGCGGGACCGCCGCCATTATGAAAACGTCGGACGATGCGATCCGCGCCCGTGAGCTGATGCGTGCGCTGAATACGGCTCTGACCGAGCATCTCGCGATCGAGGACGGCGAACTTTATCCCGTCCTGATGCGGTCCCAAGATCATTCGGTTCGCGACCTGGCGCAGCACTATGTTGAGGACATGGGGGCTCTGAGCGGCGTTTGGGCGCACTATTTCGAAGAGTGGTCACAGGCCCGCATTCTGAGGGATCGGGAGCGTTTCGCCTCTGTAACCAAGGGGTTGATCGGCGCCTTGGCGCATCGGGTCGCCCGCGAGGAGGACACGCTGTATCCCACGATGGAGGCGGCGGACGCCCTGGCCGTCGTTCCGAAGCGCGACGGCAGGCCGACATCCTGAAGCCGGTGTCCACAGGCGTCGTGCCTCGATAGCCCTCTCCATATGACGACACTGTCATCGGGGCTTGTATTCCCGGTTTCATACGGGCAAACCCGCCGCTAGTAGGCGTGGCGAAGACGATCAGGAACTGTCCGGCGTGGGGATGTCAGGGCAGTTGGGGCGTCGCCAGGTCGACTGAGACATATAGACGCCCTGCCAGCTAACAACGGTATCGATTCCCATGAGCTTCTCCCTTTTCGGCGCGATCTCCAACGACATCGCGATGGACCTGGGCACCGCCAACACCCTGATCTACATGAAGGGCAAGGGCATCGTCCTGAACGAGCCGTCGGTCGTGGCGCTGAGAAACGTCGGGGGGCGCAAGGTCGTTCACGCCGTGGGCATCGAGGCCAAGCAGATGCTGGGGCGCACGCCGGGCCACATGGAGGCGATCCGCCCCATGCGCGACGGCGTCATCGCCGACTTCGAAGTCGCCGAAGAGATGATCAAGCACTTCATCCGCAAGGTTCATAATCGCAAGGGCTTCGTGAACCCCAAGATCATCGTCTGCGTGCCGTCGGGCGCCACGGCGGTCGAGCGTCGTGCGATCAACGACAGCTGCCTGAACGCCTCGGCCCGCCGCGTGGGCCTGATCGACGAGCCCATGGCCGCCGCGATCGGCGCCGGCTTGCCGATCCACGAGCCGACAGGCTCGATGGTCGTCGACATCGGCGGCGGCACGACGGAAGTCGCCGTCCTGTCGCTGTCGGGCATCGTCTATTCGCGTTCGGTCCGCGTCGGCGGCGACAAGATGGACGACAGCATCATCAGCTACATGCGCCGCAACCATAACCTGCTGATCGGCGAAACGACCGCCGAGCGCATCAAGAAGGACATCGGCACCGCCCGCATCCCGGCCGACGGCGAAGGCCTGTCGATCGAGGTCAAGGGCCGCGACCTGATGCAGGGCGTGCCGCGCGAGGTGCGCATCTCTGAGCGTCAGGCGGCGGAAGCCCTGGCCGAGCCGGTCACCCAGATCATCGAGGCCGTGAAGGTCGCGCTGGAAGCCACGCCGCCGGAACTGGCCGCCGACATCGCCGACAAGGGCATCATGCTGACGGGCGGCGGCGCCCTGTTGCGCGGTCTGGACGTCGAGATCCGCGATCACACCGGCCTGCCGGTTTCCGTCGCCGACGATCCGCTGTCCTGCGTAGCCATCGGCTGCGGCCGCGTGCTGGAGCACCCGCGCTGGATGAAGGGCGTGCTCGACTCCGCGCTCTGATCCGTCCGTTGCGGCCAGGTGAAAGCTTGGCTGCAAATCCTTGTCTGGCCTGCGTGATCACGGTTCCATTCCGGCCTTGATTTTGCGATAGGCAGGTTCAGCGGCAGGGGGCGTCCTGCCGATTCCAACCCCTTTGAGTGGAAGGTCGCCCGTGGCGTTTCGCGACGGCCCTTTTGAAAACATCAAGGTGCCGCTGGCGTGGACCGCCGCGGTCGTCGTCGTCGTGGCCGTGATCGGCGCGATCGTCCTGTTGCTGGGCGACCGGACCACGTCCGAGGGCGGCTCGACCATGGGCGCGGCGCGCGGCGGATTCGAAGCGGCGGCCGGGCCTGTCGGCGGGGTCTTCGCCGCGCCGGTGCGTTGGGCCGGGGCCGCGCGCGACTATGTCGGCGGCTATTTCTTCGCCATCGGTGAGAACCGCCGCCTGAAGGCCGAGATCGCCGAACTGCGCGGCTGGCGTGACGAAGCGATCGCACAAAAGAACATCAATGGCCGCTATGAGGCCCTGCTGGGTCTGCGCACCGAGCCGCCGGTGCCCATGGCCACGGGGCGAGCGATTTCGGAATCGCGCGGTCCCTTCTCCAACGCCAAGCTGATCGACGTCGGTTCGGCCAAGGGCGTGCGGATCGGAAATCCGGTCGTGACGGAACACGGTCTGGTCGGGCGGATAACCGGCGTGACGGGCGGCGTCAGCCGCGTCGTGCTGCTGACGGATGTGGCGTCGCGCACCCCAGTGATGATCGAGCGCACCGATGCGCGCGCCATGCTGACCGGAGACGGCGGCGACAGCCCGCGTCTGGAGTTCATTCGCGGATCCGGTTCGATCAAGGCGGGTGACCGTATCCTGAGTTCAGGCGACGGCGGCGGTCTGCCGCGTGGTCTGCCGATCGGGGTCGCCGCCAAGGGCGTGGACGGCGCCTGGCGGGTCAAACTGTTCAGCGACCACGGGGCGATCGACTATGTCCGCGTGCTGCTGTTCCAGAGCTTTGGACAACTGGTCAGCCCGAACGCCTTGAACGCGCCGCCGCTTGCAGGCCTGACGACGGCGCCGGAGCCGAACGCGGCCGAGGTCGGAGCGATCCGTGACGCCGCCGCCCGTCGCGCGGCGGCGCAACAGGCCCAGGCCGAACGGGCGCGTGCTGCGGCCGCGACGCCAGCGCCAACGCCTGCGCCCGCCGCTGCGCCGACGGCGGCTCGTCCGGCCGTGACGTCTGCGAGGCCTGCGGGTTCGACCCCGTCGCCTGCACCGACGGCGCCCAGCCCTGCGCCGGCGTCCGCTCCGGGAGGCGCGGCGTGAGACGGCCCGTCGCGGTTCGCGTTGTCGGGCCTCTGCAGTGGATCGTCTATCCGGCCCTGCTCGTCCTTGCCGCGACGGTCGTTCTGGGAACGCCGCTCCAGCTGTTCGGTCTGCATCTGCCCGAGCCGGTCATTCCGATGATCCTGGCCTTCGCCTGGCCCTTGATCCGGCCGTCGATGCTGGCGCCGGCGGTCCTGTTTCTGATCGGCCTTTTCCTCGATCTGTTCTGGAATACGCCGCTGGGTCTGTGGGCGCTGTGCCTGATGGGCGTCTATGGAACGGTGCTGCTGTCGCGCAATCTGCTGGCGGGGCATGAGGGGCTGATCCGCTTCGGAGCCTATGCCGCCTGTACGCTGGGCGCCTTCTTTCTGGCCTATCTGGTAGTGACCATGCGAGCGACGAACGCGCCGGCGATTCTGCCGCTGGTCGGACAGGTCGCGCCGACTCTGCTGCTGTATCCGATCGCCAACTGGATGCTCGAGCGATTCGACGACGGGGATATTCGGTTCCGATGAGCGGCGAGCCCTCGATCTTCTTTGCCGATGTGAATGAGCGTCAGGGGTCCTTCCTGCGGCGCACCTTCGTGCTGGGCGGGGCGACGGCGCTGGGGATTACTGCGCTGATCGGACGGCTGGGCCAGCTGCAGGTCGTTCAGGCTCAGGAATATGCGACCCTGTCGTCGCAGAACCAGTTCAACTTTCGAATGGTCCCGCCGCCGCGCGGCCTGATCAAGGACCGCAACGGCGTCGTCATCGCCGGCAACCGACCGAGCTTCCGTGTGCTGGTCGTGCGCGACGAAACTAAGGACCTAGACCAGACTCTGGACCTTCTGGGACGGCTGTTGCCCGACACGCTGGAGCGCCGTCGCGCGATCATCCGCGACGTCAATGCGGCGTCCAAGTTCAACCCGGTGCCCGTCAAGAGCGACCTGACCTGGGAGGAGTTCGCCAAGGTCAATCAGTACGCCAACGAACTGCCTGGCGTGATGGTCGATATGAACGAGGCGCGCTACTATCCGTTCGGCGGATCGTTCGCCCACGTCATCGGCTATGTGGCCAAGGTGTCGGACCGGGACGTCAAGGCGATCCGCGACAAGGGCGAGCAGCCGCCCGCCCTGTTGTTCAACCCCAGCTTCCGCATCGGCCGCCAGGGCGTCGAAAAGGCGCTGGATACGTCGCTGCGCGGCGAGCCGGGCGGCAACCGCGTTGAGGTGGACGCGCGCGGACGGGTGGTCGCCGAGGATATTGGCGGCTCGCGGCCGGCCGTGCCGGGCAAGGAAGTCGTCCTGACGCTGGACGCCGACGTCCAGAACCGGGCGCTGGAAGTGTTCGGCGACGAGTCGGGCGCCTGCGTCGTCATGGACGTGCGCAACGGCGACATCCTGTGCATGGTCTCGGCGCCGTCGTTCGACCCGAACCTGTTCGTCGGCGGGGTGCCGACCAAGACCTATCGCGCGCTGGCCGACTATGAGCGCAAGCCGCTGCTGGACAAGACGCTGAACGGCACCTTCCCGCCGGGATCGACCTTCAAGCCGACGACGGCGCTGGCCCTGCTGGAGGCCGGCGTCGATCCCAACATCAGCGTCTTCTGCAGCGGCGCCTATCGCACCGGCAACCGCGTGCAACGTTGCTGGGGGCGGCATGGCACCCAGAATATGCACGACGCGATCAAGAACTCTTGCGACGTCTATTTCTACGCCATGTGCAACCGCGCGGGCGTGGACAATATCCGCAAGGCCGGGCTGGCGCTGGGCTTCGAGCACGAGTTCGACATCGGCGTCGGCAACCAGCGCAAGGGTCTGTTGCCGTCCACGGAATGGAAGGCGCGGACCTTCCCGCGCGATCCGGTCTGGCATCCAGGGGAGACGACTTCCGTCGCCATCGGCCAAGGGGCGATCACGGTGAACGCCCTGCAGCTGGCGGTCATGACCTCTAGGTTGGCGAACGGGAAGAAGCAGCTTCAGCCGCGTCTGATCAAGTCCATCGGCGGCGTCGAACAGCCCAGCGGGGCCGAGGCGCCGGACCTGCCGTTCGATCCGGCCCACGTCGAATATGTGCGCCAGGGCATGATCGCCGTGGCCAACGATCGATCCGGCACCGCCTATCGCCAGAGCCAGTTGGGCCTTGGCGACATCCAGATGGCCGGCAAGACCGGCACGGCGCAGGTCCGGAACTACGGCTCCGGCTCGCGAAAGAGCAATATCTGGGCGCTGAAGGACCACAACCT
Source organism: Brevundimonas sp. 374 (assembly GCF_900102995.1). NCBI lineage: Bacteria > Pseudomonadati > Pseudomonadota > Alphaproteobacteria > Caulobacterales > Caulobacteraceae > Brevundimonas > Brevundimonas sp. 374. The sequence continues at coordinate 395,540 of NZ_FNKT01000001.1, forward strand.
GTTCGTGGCCTTCGCGCCGGTGGATGCGCCGCGATATGCGGTCGCCGTCATCGTCGAACACGGGGGCAAGGGCGGGGCGACCGCCGGCGCGCCGCGTGCGCGTGAGGTGATGCGCACCGTGCTGCTCAAGGATCCGGACATGCGAGCCCGCATCGAACGGCCGCTGCCGCCCGAACCGACCGGCGACGCGATCGTCGAGGACGGGGTGGTCGGCGCCGCGCCCGAGCCCGATGTCGTGGCTCCGCCGCAGCCGAGCCGCCCTGCGCCGTCTGCGACTAGCGGGCCGCGTCCCTATCTGTCCGAGCCCGGCCGATGACCGCCTCGGCCTTGTCACGTCCCGGCGAGCGCGAACGCGTCTCGACCAAGCTGGGCCAGATCGATTGGCGGCTGACGGCCTTGCTGTGCGTGGTGTCCGGCACCGGCGCCCTGATGCTGTATTCGGTGGCGGGCGGATCCTGGTCGCCCTGGGCGATGAAACACCTGATCCGGTTCGGCCTGTGTCTGGCGCTGATGCTGATGCTGTCGCTGATCAGCATCCGATATTGGTTCGCCCTGGCCTATCCCATCTATGGGATGGCGCTGTTCATGCTGGCGCTGGTGGAGACGCCGCTGGGCTATACGGCGCTGGGGGCCACGCGATGGCTGGACCTGGGCTTCACCCGCATCCAGCCGTCCGAGATCATGAAGATCGGCGTCGTGCTGGCCCTGGCGCGCTGGTATCACGGCGCATCGGCCAAGGAGGCGAGCTTCCACTGGAAGTTGATCTTCCCAGTCGGGATCATCGGCCTTCCGTTCCTGCTGGTCGCCCACCAGCCGGATCTGGGGTCGGCCATGCTGATCGGTTTGACGGGGGCGGCGATCATGTTCGTCGCCGGGCTGAGCTGGCGGATCATCCTGCCGCTGATCATCGCCGCCGCCGTGCTGGTGCCGCCCTATGTGATGTTCGGCATGCATGACTATCAGCGGCACCGGGTGCTGACCTTCCTGAACCCCGAGGCCGACATGTCGGACAAGGGCTATCAGATCGTGCAGTCAAAGATCGCCATGGGGTCGGGCGGGCCGCTGGGACGCGGGTTCGGCCTGGGCAGCCAGAGCCAGCTGGAGTTCCTGCCCGAGCGCCAGACCGACTTCATCTTCGCCGCCTTCGCCGAGGAGTTCGGCTTTGTGGGCACCTTCACGCTTCTGGCTTCCTATGCCGCCATCATCCTGATCTCGCTGAGGATCGCCTCGCTGTCGCACAGCCACTTCGGGCGATTGGCGGCGTCGGGGGTGACGGCGACATTCGCTCTGTATGTGCTGATCAACGGGGCGATGGTGATGGGTCTGGCGCCGGTCGTGGGCGTGCCGATGCCTCTCTTGTCCTATGGCGGCACGGTGATGCTGACCGTCATGATCGGTTTTGGTCTGGTGATGGCGACGCGGGTTCACCGCTACGCTGAACTGCCCAAGGGTCACGGCCTGATCTGACGTTACGTCAGCTATAGCGAAATCGGTTGAGTTGGATGCAGTCCAACTCGGCTCAGATTTCGCTCCAGCATCAATCTGGAGCCTGATTCACGGCATCAGCGGAATCGCGAAGCGATTCCACCTCAGCCGATCAGGCTCTAGGTGATCGGCATTCAGGTTTCGCTTTCTAAGGCGGGGATTTCCTGGATAAGGTCATTCCCAACGATGTCTCGCATCGGTTTCGGCCGGTCAGCGACGCACGCCATGGGAGACGAGGAATGACCGATCTGGAGCAATTCCGCGCCGAGACGCGCGCCTGGCTGGAGGCGAACTGCCCGGCCGAATGTCGCGGTCCGATGGCCGATGACGAGATGATCTGGGGCGGGCGAAACCCCACCTTTAAGACCCCGGCGCACAAGCTGTGGCTGGAGCGGATGGGCGCGCGGGGCTGGACGGCGCCGGAATGGCCCAGGGAATACGGTGGAGGCGGCCTCAGCCGCGAGGAGGCCAAGGTGCTGGCCTCCGAACTGCGCCGCATCAAAGCCCAGCCGGCCTTGGCCAGTTTCGGCGTCTGGATGCTGGGCCCGGCGCTGCTGGCCTTTGGGACCGAAGAGCAGAAGAAGCGTTTCCTGCCCGAGATCGTGCGCGGCGAGATTCGCTGGTGCCAGGGCTATTCCGAGCCGGGCGCGGGATCCGATCTGGCGTCCATCCAGACGCGGGCCGAGGATCGGGGCGACCACTGGATCGTCAACGGTCAGAAGATCTGGACCTCCTACGCCGACAAGGCCGACTGGATCTTCTGCCTGGTGCGCACGGACCCCGAGGCGCCCAAACATCTGGGCATCAGCTTCGTGCTGTTCGACATGAAGACGCCGGGCGTGACGACGCGGCCGATCACCCTGATTTCAGGCAAGTCGCCCTTCTGCGAGACGTTCTTCGACGATGTCCGGGTGGAGAAGGAAAACCTGGTCGGGACGCTGAACCGGGGCTGGGACGTGGCCAAATACCTGCTGGCGCACGAGCGGACCATGATCGGCGCGATGGGCGAGGTCGGCGGCGGGCGGCCTGTGGGTCAGGTGGCGCTGGACGCCATCGGCGCCGACGAGGCCGGGCGGCTGGACGAGCCGATGTTGCGCGCGCGGATCGCGGACTTGGAGATCGACGCCGCCGCCTTCGGCCTGGCGATGGAGCGGGTCGGCGATCAGGTGAAGGCCAAACAGGCGCATCCGGCCATCGCCTCCATGCTGAAATACTATGGCTCCGAGCTGAACAAGCGGCGCCATGAACTGCTGATGGCGGCGGGCGGGGCCGATGCGCTGGAATGGGAGGGAGAGCGGTCGAACGACGGCAAGACCGCGCGCGACTGGCTGCGGACCAAGGCAAACTCCATCGAGGGCGGCACCAGCGAGGTTCAACTGAACATCATCGCCAAACACCTGCTGCAACTGCCGGGAGCATGAGACGATGCCGCTGATCCTGACCGAAGAACAGACGATGTTGCAGGACGCCGCCGACGGCTTCCTGAATGAAAACGCGCCCATCGCCCATCTGAGAAAGCTGCGGGACGAGCATGACGCCGACGGGGTGTCGCGCGACCTGTGGCGGGCCTTTGGCGAGATGGGCTTCGCCGGCGTCATCATTCCCGAAGCGCTGGGCGGCATGGGGTTGGGCGCGGTCGAGGCCGGGGTGATCGCCGAGAGCCTGGGCCGCACCCTCACGCCGTCGCCGTATCTGGGATCGTCGATCCTGTCCGCCAAGGTGCTGATCGACGGCGGATCGCAGGCGCAGCAGGCCTGGCTGCCCAAGATCGCAGCGGGCGAGGCGATCCTGGCGCTGGCGGTGGATGAGGGCGCGAAACACGCGCCATCGCGGATCACCACGCGGGCCGAGCGGGCGGGCAACGGCTTCAAGCTGAACGGCGCCAAGGCCTTCGTGCTGGACGGCCATGTGGCCGACGCCCTGATCGTCGTCGCGACGGCTGAGGAAGGGACGACGCTGTTCCTGGTCGATCCTGCGACGGCGGGCGTCGCGGTCGAGCGCACGGTGATGGTGGACGCGCACAATGCGGCGCGGATCACGCTGACTGATGTGGCGGTTGACGCCGATGCGGTGATCGGCGCGGTCGGGGGCGGGGAGGCGCTGCTGGACGGCGCACTGAACCTGGGGCGGGCCTGCGCGGCCTCCAGCCTGACCGGCGCGGGCGATCAGGCGTTCAAGACGACGATGGACTATCTGCGGACGCGAAAACAGTTCGGCAAGCTGATCGGCGAGTTTCAGGCGTTGCAACACAGGGCCGCGCATCTGTTCTCGGAGCTGGAGCTGGCGCGCGCGGCGACGATCGGCGCCCAGATCGCCATCGACGAGGGGCGCGAGGAGGCGCCGCTTGCCGCCTCCATCGCCAAGGCCAAGGCCGGGCGGGTCGCCGAGCTGGCGGTGCAGGAGGCGGTCCAGATGCACGGCGGCGTCGGCATGACCGACGAGTTCGACGTCGGCCTGTTCATGAAGCGGGTGCGGGTGCTGAACGAACTGCTGGGCGACGCCGGGTTCCACGCCGAACGGGTGGCGCGGGCGCAAGGGTTCTAGGGCGGGATTTAGACCGCCTTTTCGCTCCACAGGTCCAGATCCGCCTCGCGGCCGATCAGGGCCAGGCCGGCGGCGATGGATTCAAACTCGCCGCCCGTCTCGATCCGCTCGGCGCCGAAGCGGTTTTGGAAAAGCGCCCGCACGGCCGGCACGAAGGAGGTGCCGCCGGTCAGGAAGACGCGGTCGATGGCGTCGGGCGCCAGGCCGCTGCGAGCCATCGCCTGATCCACCGCCCCCTCGATGGCGGCCAGTTCCGGCGCGATCCAGCGTTCGAAATCGGCGCGGGCGACCGGCTTTTCGATATGGACGCCGCCGGCCTGGAACAGGAAGGTCGCCTGGTCGTCAGCCGACAAGGCCATCTTCAGCGCGGACACGGCGCGGTACAGATCATGGCCGTGGTTGTCGTCCAGCACCTCGATCAGGCGCTCGATCTTCTCCGGCTCCAGCGCGGTGCGGGCCAGGGCGCGGATGTCGCGCATGTCGCGCGAGGCCCGTAGCAGAGCCAGCTGATCCCAGCGGGCGAAGGCGGAATAATACCGCTGGGGAATCGGCAGTTGTTTGCCGACCGAACTGTACAGACCGCCCTTGCCCAGTTCGGGCGAGACCAGCTGGTCGATGATCCGGTAGTCGAAGGCGTCGCCCGCCACGCCCACGCCCGAGCGCGCCAGCGGCGTCGAACGCAGGCCGTCGGGCGTATGTTCGAACCGGATGATGGAGAAGTCGCTGGTGCCGCCGCCGAAGTCGGCGACCAGGACCGTCGCGTCCGCCTTCAACTGGCGCGCGAAATAGAAGGCCGCGCCGACCGGCTCGTGCGCATAGCGGATGTCGGTGAAGCCCAGCCGCTCGAACGCCGTCTGATAGCGCGACAGGGCCAGGGTCTCGTCCGGATTGCCGCCCGCGAAGGTGACGGGGCGGCCGACGATGACGGCGGGCGGGGCATCCGTCAGTGCGTCGCCGGCATGGTGGCGCAGGCGCAGTAGGAAGGCGGCCAGCAGATCCTCGAAGGCGTAGCGTTTGTTGTCGATCCGGGTTTCGGTGAAGGCGGCGCTGGCGGCGAAGGTCTTGAACGACTGGATGAAGCGGGTCTCCAGCGGGTCCTCGACATAGGCGGCGATGGCCCAGGGCCCGGCCTCGACCACACGCTCGGGCGGCTGGCCGTCCACGCCGGGATGGGTCTGGAAGCTGAGCGCCGAGCGGAAGGTGGTCGTCTGGCCCTCAATGGCGTCGAAGGTCACGAGATGGGCGAGGCCGTCCGCATCGGTCAGGGCCACGACCGTATTGGTCGTGCCGAAATCGATCCCGATCGTCATCGGTTTCGTCGCCGTCATGGCAGGGCTCCAGGCAGGGGAGCCGGGTTCCTAAAGGCAGACGAGGCAATAGCAAGCGTTAATGCGGGCGCGCGGTCGCCTCAGACCACGGCGTTGCCGGGCACACCCAAAATGCGCCGCTTCTGGGCTTCGTATTCGTCGCTGGAAATCGCACCGCTATCGCGCAGAGCCGCGAACTTGGCCAGGTCGTCCACGGATGCGGTTTCCCGACGAGGCGCCGCGTTCAGCCGAACCATCAGGTCGGCATTGTAGGCGCGGATGATGCCGCCCAGAAGGAAGACATCAACCAACAACCAAATGCCGAGCGCGCTCAGAAAGACGAAGCCAAGGCCAAACCAAATGGTCGCCCAGCCCAGGATCGTAAGCATCAGTTGGGCCACGGCGGAACCCGTGCGGCCCGCGTAGAAGCGATGTCCGCCGACTCCACCCGTGAAGAACCAAAGCAAGTAAGCGACACCCGCTGACTTCTTGTTCGACTCGAACGCCATCAGCGCCTGCGTATCGGCGCTCAGGCCGGTCGATTGATTTGACATGGTCACCCCCGTGATGACCTTCGTCATTCAACCTTGAGGTTTTGTAGTCAAGTGCTTTGAGTTGTGATCCCCTGCTTTATAGCACCGAGCGTAAGTGGCGGAAGCGGTGGGATTCGAACCCACGGACAGCTCTCACCGTCGCTGGTTTTCAAGACCAGTGCCTTAAACCACTCGGCCACACTTCCTTGCCGCCGCAGCGGAGGCGGACGCCATAGCAGGCGAATGGGTCATTAACCAAAGCGGAAATGTCTTCGGTCATCCTGTTTTCGTATTTTTTGCGAGGCGGGTCGATGACGTTTGGACAGGGAGTGCGCGGCGCGCTGGTCCTGGGGCTGTTTTCGCTGCTGGCCGCCTGTTCCACCGTCGGCGGCGCGGGCGTGCGCGGGACGGTCGCCGGGCGTGGCGAGGACCGTCCGCCGGTCGTCAAGGACCCCGCGCCGATCGTGTCGGGGACGATGCGGCCCTATCAGGTGCGCGGGCGCTGGTACACGCCCAAGGAACAGCCGGATTATGAGGAGGTCGGGATGGCGTCCTGGTACGGCGACGCCTTCAACGGGCGGCCGACCTCGACCGGCGAGCGGTTCGACATGCATGCCCTGACGGCGGCCCACAAGACCCTGCCTCTGCCCGGTCTGGTCGAGGTGACGAACCTGGAGAACGGGCGGCGGCTGGTGGTGCGGATCAATGACCGCGGGCCGTTCGTGGACAGCCGGATCATCGACCTGTCGCGCGAGGCGGCGAGCGAACTGGGAATGCTGTCGCAGGGCGTGGGGCGGGTGCGGGTGCGCTACCTCGGCCGGGCGCCGCAGCAGGGCGGGGGTACGATGTTGCGGGCCTCGGCCCCGATGCCGCGAGGCGCGGTCCCGGCCAGCCCGCCTGTAAGCCCGCGCGTCAGCGCGCCGGTTATCGCCCCCTCACCGGTCGCGGTTGCGGAGGTGACGACCTTCTGGGTCCAGGCGGGCAGCTTCTCGGATCAGGTCGAGGCCGGGCGAATCGCCGACAGCCTGAGCGGCTGGGTGCGGGCCGATCGGGGCGCGGGGCGGTTCAACGTCGTGGTGGGGCCGTGGGACAGCGCCAATGCGGCCGAGGCGGCGCGTCAGTCGGTCGTGGCGCGGGGTTATGCGGGCGCCCTGTTGATATCCGGCAGCTGATCGCGCGGGCGGGCTTGCGCCGGGCGGCGTCGGCGCGCCATGAAGGCGCGTGACCCGTGGACAATTCATAAGCTTCGAAGGCGGCGAGGGCGCCGGCAAATCGACCCAGGTCGGGCGGCTGGTCGCGCGGCTGCAGGCGGTGCTGGGCGAGCGCAAGGTCGTGCGCACGCGTGAGCCGGGCGGGTCCAAGGGCGCGGAGGTGATCCGCAATCTGGTGGTGGCCACGGACGCCGAGCCGTGGTCGGCCATGACCGAGACCTTGCTGATGTACGCCTCGCGCTCGGACCATCTGGAGCGGACCATCCGCCCGGCGCTGGCGGCCGGCGACTGGGTGGTGTGCGACCGGTTCGCCGATTCCAGCCGCGCCTATCAGGGCGCTGGCGGCGGTGTGGCGCAAAGCTTCATCGAACAGATAGACGCCGGCGTGGTCGGGGACGACCAGCCGGACCTGACGCTGGTGTTCGACCTACCGGTCGAGGTCGGCCTGGAGCGGGCGTTCGGGCGCGGCCTGTTCGAGACTCGGTTCGAATCCAAGGGTCTGGAGTTCCATCAGCGGCTGCGCGAGGGCTTCCTTCGCATCGTCGAGGCCAATCCGCATCGTTGCGTGCTGATCGATGCCGTCGGATCGCTGGACGAGGTCGAGGCGCGGGTCTGGCAGGCGGTTCAGGATCGGCTGCTGTGAGCGACGATCACCCCCGTGACCGGTTCGACCTGGTTCCCGATGCGGCGGCGGAGACGGCGTTTCTGGACGCTTGGGAACGGGGGCGGCTGCACCACGCCTGGCTGCTGTGCGGGGTCGAGGGGACGGGCAAGGCGACCTTCGCCTATCGGGCGGCGCGACGGCTGCTGGGCGCGGCGGCCGATCCGGCGTCCGGGCCGCTGGGCGCGCGGCGCGATGATCCGGTCAGCCGGCTGATCTCGGCCCAGTCGCATCCGGATCTTCTGGTGCTGGAACGCTTGGTCGAAGGGGGCAAGACCAAGAAGTCGATCTCGGTCGATCAGTCGCGCGAGCTACCGGAGTTCTTTTCAAAGAGCCCGTCGCAAGCCCAGTTTCGGGTGGCGATCATCGATGCGGCAGATGACCTGAATCTCAATGCCGCCAACGCCTTGCTGAAGGTTCTTGAGGAACCGCCCGAGCGTGGTGTGCTGTTTCTGGTCACTCATGCGCCGGGGCGGTTGCTGGCGACGATCCGGTCGCGGTGCCGGCGGCTGAGCTTTCCGATCTGGGCGCCGGATCGGCTGGAGACCCTTGTGCGCAACCGGACGGGCGCAGAGCGTGAGGACGCCGAACATGCGGCGATCATGGCGGGCGGATCGCCCGGCGCGGCCCTGGCCCTGGCGTCGGGCGCGACGTTTGAGATGGACCAGCTGGCGCGGCGCTGGGTCGAGGGCGAAGTGGACCGGGCTGAAGCGCTGGCCATCGCCGACCGGTTCCGCGGCGCCGAGGGGCAGGAGCGGTTCGAGACCCTGATGGACCGGCTGATCGCGGCGGTGCGGATGCGCGCCTTGCAGAGTTCGCCCGGCGCCGGCAATCGATGGGCCGAACTGTGGGAGCGGCTGCAGCCGCTGCCGGAACGGGCGGCGGGATTGAACCTGGATAAGGCCGATGTGCTGGCCGGCGCGCTGGCGGACCTGAAGCGGGTTCAGGCCCAGCAGGAGCGGATGGGCTGATGCTGATCGACAGTCATGTGAACCTGCACGCACCCCAGTTCGATGAGGACCGGGACGCCGTGATCGCGCGCGCGCGCGAGGCGGGCGTCGGGCTGATGGTCGAGATCTCCGACAAGCTGACCACCTTCGAGGCGACCCATGGGATCGCCGTGGCGCACGACGACATCTGGTGCACGGTCGGAGTCCATCCACACGAGGCCAAGGACGCAACGGACCTGACGGCGGCGACGCTGGTAGAGTTGGCGCAGCGGCCCAAGGTGATCGGGATCGGCGAATGCGGTCTGGATTTCCACTATGACTTCAGCCCGCGCGATGTGCAGGCGGCGGTGTTCCGACAGCATGTGGCGGCGGCGCGCGAAACCGGTCTGCCGCTGGTGATCCATACGCGTGAGGCGGACGATGTGATGGCGTCGATCCTGCGCGAGGAGTATGCCGTGGGGCCGTTCAAGATGTTGATGCACTGCTATACAAGTGGCGCGGAACTGGTGAAAATCGCTTCTGAAATGGGCGCCTGGTTTTCGGTTTCCGGTATCGCCACCTTCAAGGCGGCCGAGGACGTGCGGGCGGTGATCCGCGACATGCCGGGCGACCGGATCATCGTCGAGACCGACTGCCCCTATCTGGCGCCCATTCCGCATCGTGGACGGCGCAACGAGCCGGCCTACATCGGCCATGTGCTGGACAAGCTGGCCGAGATCCGGGGTTGGGACGCCGAGGAAGCGGATCGCCTTACGACCGAGGCCTTCTTCGGCCTCTTTGACCGGATACCCAGACCCGCATGAGTTTCGAAGTCGTCATTCTGGGCAGCGGGTCGTCGGGCGGGGTGCCGCGCGGGGACGGCGATTGGGGCGCCTGCGACCCGGCCGAGCCCAAGAACCGGCGTACGCGCTGTTCGATGCTGGCCAGAAAGACCGGCGCGGAGGGGGTGACCAATGTCCTGATCGACACATCGCCGGATCTGCGCGAACAGATGCTGGCCAGCGGCACGAAACATGTGGATGCGGTTCTTTATACCCACGACCACGCTGACCAAACCCATGGGATCGACGACCTGCGCACCTTCGCCGCTCGGGCCAGGAAGCGGATACCGGCGTGGATGGATGCGGCGACGCACGGCTCGCTGACGCATCGGTTCGACTACATCTTCGAGAGCAAGTTCGGTTATCCGCCGCTGCTGGACGGACGGATCATTCCGCAGCACGGCGTAGCCTGGTCCGTCGAGGGCGCAGGCGGCGCGATCTCGGTCACGACCTTCGACCAGGCGCACGGGCCGATCCGCTCGGTCGGCTATCGATTGAGCGATGTCGCCTATTCCAGCGATGTTTCCGATCTGGACGAGGCGGCGCTGGGGGCGGTGGCCGGCTGCAAGCTCTGGATCGTGGATGCACTGCGTTATGCGCCGCATCCGACCCATGCGCATCTGGACCAGGCCCTGGCGTGGATCGCCGCCGCAGACGTGGAGCGTGCGGTGCTCACGAACCTGCACATCGATATGGATTACAAGGCGTTATCGGCGCTTGTTCCTGACAACGTCGAGGTCGGATTCGATGGCTGGAGCCGAGTGATCGGCTAGCTTGCGCCGGCCTTGTGGTTTTTCCAGTCGAATAGCTCTTCCAGCACCTGCACCGCCTGACCGCGTTCCGACGTCAGATCAGGATCGCGGTTCATGATCAGCCGCGCATCGTCGGCGGCGGCCAGCATCAGGCTGCGGTGGCGGATCGGGTCGGCGAAACGATAGGCGGGGAAACCGCTCTGTTTCAGGCCCAGGGGATCGCCGCCGCCGCGCAGGCGAAAGTCTTCCTCGGCGATGACGAAGCCGTCCTCGGTGCGACGCAGGGTTTCGAGCCGCTCTTTCGCCGTCTCGCCGAGGGCGCCGTCCTGACCGCCATACAGCAGGATGCAGGAACTGGCCTTGGCGCCGCGACCGACGCGGCCGCGCAACTGGTGCAACTGCGCCAGACCGAAACGATCGGCGTGTTCGATCACCATGATCGAGGCGTTGGGCACGTCCACGCCGACTTCGACCACCGTGGTGGCGACGAGGACCGGCAGGCGGCCGTCGGCGAAGTCGGCCATGACAGCCTCGCGCTCTGCGCCCGGCATCTGGCCGTGAGCAAGGCCGACCTCCACGCCCAACAGGCGCCGCAGATCGTCGGCGCGATCGACGGCGGCGGCCAGGTCGATGGCCTCGGATTCCTCAACCAGAGGACAGATCCAATAGGCCTGGGCGCCGCTTTCGACGGCGCTCTTCAGGCGGGCGGCGACCTCTCCGATGCGAGCCAAGGGCAGGACGGCGGTCGTGACGGGCGTGCGGCCGGGTGGCTTTTCCATCAGGCGACTGACCTCCAGCTCGCCGTACTGCGTCAGCTCAAGCGTGCGGGGGATGGGGGTGGCCGACATGGTCAGCAGATGCACGGCGCCGACACGCGGATCGCCCTTGGCTTGCAGCCGCTGACGTTCGTTGACGCCGAACCGGTGCTGTTCGTCGATGACGGCCAGGGCCAGGCGGTCGAAGCGAACGGCGTCCTGGAACAGGGCATGAGTGCCGATGGCGACCTGAGCGTGACCCGAGGCCAGGGCAGCCAGTTTCTCGCGCCGTTGAGCCGGGGTGTCGCGGCCGGTAAGCAGGACCGCGGCCACGCCGGCCGCGTCCAGCATGGGGCCGAGCTTTTCGTAATGCTGGCGGGCCAGGATTTCGGTCGGGGCCATGAGTGCGGACTGGAAACCGCTGGAAGCGGCGTCAGCCAGCGCCAGGGCGGCGACGGCGGTCTTGCCCGAGCCGACATCGCCTTGCAGCAATCGGCCCATCTGCTGGCCCGACGCCAGATCACGACGGATTTCGGCGACGGCCTGGGCCTGGGCGTTGGTCAGCTGGAAGGGCAGGGCCTGGAGCAGGTGTTCGGACGCTTCACCGGAGGCGATGGCGGGGGCGGGCCTGATCTCGCGGGCGCGGCGACGACGGGCCAGAGCCAACTGGTGGGCCAGGAACTCGTCATAGGCCAGGCGCTGGCGGGCGGGGGCGTCGGGCGACAGGTCCATCTCGCCTGTAGGGGCATGCAGAGCGTCCAGAGCGGCGCGCCAACCCAGCCAGTTCTGCTTCTTGAGCCAGGCGGGATCCTGCCATTCCGGCAGGTCGGGCGCGGCGGGCAGGGCGGCCTGGACCAGTTTACGCAACTGACGCGAGCTGAGGCCCTGTGTCGCCGGATAGACGGGCTCGCACGCCGGAATGTCGGCGGCCTTTTCGAGTGTCACGATGTCCGGATGGACGATCTGGACCTCGCCATTGAACCTTTCGACCTTGCCCGCGACCAACCGCGTCTCGCCGCGCGGCAACAGCCGGTCGATGTGCTGGGGCGAACCGCCGAACCAGACCAGATGCACGAAGCCCGTGGGATCGCTGGCCCGGACCTTCAGCGGTGCGCCAGGACGGCTGGGCGTGAAGAGGCGGTCGATGGTCACGGTGAAGACGCCCACCTCGCCATCGACCGCGGTGGCGGCCTCAGCAGGGCGGCGCACGATGACGCCGGACGGGCTGAGGAACAGCAGATCGCGAACCAGCGGGCCCGCCACCTTTTGCACCAGAGGCAGGACGCGAGGGCCCACGCCCTTAAGGGTCGAGACCTCGGCGAACAGGGGAAAGAGAATCTGCGGACGCATCGCCGTGAACATAGCGTGACCATGACGGGTGGCGAAGTGCGTTCAGGAACGCTATCTGCGCTTCTTCCATTTGAAGACGCTAACGCTCGCCACGCGGTGGCTCGCTGCTTGAGCGTCTTCCCACTTTGCCGGGCAAGGATTCTTGTGGCCGAAATCGACGCGCGTTCCGAAAGCGAAATGACCCCTGAGCAGATGACGCCTGAGCGCAGGCAGCGGCTGGGACGCATTCAGTTCCGCGCCTGGCGGCGGGGCTTTCGCGAGGCCGACATGGTGCTGGGTCCGTTTTCCGATCAGGTCGCGCCGACCCTGACCGATGCGGAACTGGACCAGTTCGAGCGGCTGATCGACGAGGAAGATCAGTGGCTTTACGGCTGGATCATCGAGCGTGATCCGACGCCGCCCGAGTTCGAGACGCCGGTGATGGCCAAGGTGCGCGCCTTCATGCGCGCCCACGTCGCGGCCGAAGTCGGCAAGGGAATCGGCTGATGGACGCCAAGGTCGAATACCGAACCGATGCCGACCTGGGCGGCGCGCCCGAGGGGCTGGACGCGCTGATCGTCGCCGAACGGATCGAGGCCGGCGGCGGTGTCGGCCTGTTCGTCGCACGCGATTTTCAGAGGTCGGGCAGCTTCGTTCAGGCGTTTCAGTTCTTCTCGAAAGATATTGAAGTCCTGGATTACCCGGCGTGGGACTGTCTACCCTATGACCGACTAAGCCCGACGGCGGGAATCGCGGCGCAGCGCATGGCGACGCTGACGCGACTGGCGATGCGCAAGCCCGGCGACGCGCCGGTTCTGGTCGTGACGACGGTGTCGGCGGCCATGCAACGCACCCCGCCCAAGTCGGTTACGACACAGGCCGGGTTCGAAACCAAGGTCGGACGCGATCTCGATATCCAGGCGCTGGAGCGGTATTTCGCCGCCAACGGCTATGTCCGGGCCTCGACCGTGTCGGAGCGCGGCGAGTTCGCGGTGCGCGGCGGGGTCGTCGACGTCTATCCGCCTGGCTTCGAGGAGCCGGTCCGGCTGGACATGTTCGGATCCGAGCTGGAGTCGATCCGCACCTTCGATCCCGAAACGCAGCGGTCGACCGGCCAGATGACGTCCGTGTCCCTCGCGCCGGTGTCGGAAGCGCTGCTGGATGCAGCGGCCATCTCGCGCTTCCGCACCGGCTATCTGAACCTGTTCGGCGCGCCGGGCGACGACCCGCTGTATGCGACGATCAGCGAGGGCGCGCGGCGTCAGGGCATGGAGCAGTGGCTGCCGCTGTTCTATGAGACTCTGGACAGCCTGTTCGACTATCTGCCGGACGACGCGGCGATCTTCCTGGACAATCAGGTCGAGACGGCCCGCGCCGAGCGATGGGATCTGGTCGCGGACGCCTATGACGCGCGCGCCGAGGCGGCCAAGGCCAAAGGACAGGCCAGCGCCAATCGCGCCTTGCCGCCCAAGCGGCTCTATCTGGACGCCGGCGGCTGGAACCAGGCGCTGGCGGGTCGCACCGTGCGTCGCTTCACGCCCTTCTCCACGGGTCGCGAGGATGCCGGCGGACGGTTGGGCCGGACCTTCGCCGCCGAGCGGGCGCAGGACAGCGTCAATCTGTTCGAGGCGGTGGCGGCCCATGCGGCGGCGCTGAAGGCCGAGGGCAAGCGGGTGCTGTTCGCCTCCTGGACCGAAGGATCGTCGGAGCGTCTGGCGACCATGCTGGCCGACCACGGGCTGGATCACATCGTCGCCGTGCGCGACTGGGCCGATGTTCAGGCGGCCCCGAAAGATCTCTATCTGCGCGGCGTCCTGCCGGTCGAGCACGGCTTTGTCACCGACGCCGTGGCGGTCATTTCCGAGACTGACATCCTGGGCGATCGTCTGGCGCGACCGCGCAAGAAGCGCCGCGCCTCGAACTTCTTGGCGGAGGCGTCGGCCCTGACGACGGGGGATCTGGTGGTTCACCTGGATCACGGGATCGGCCGCTATGAAGGGCTCAAGACGCTGGAAATCCAGCAGGCCCCGCACGACTGTCTGGAGCTGTTCTACGCCGGCGAGAGCAAACTCTATCTACCAGTTGAAAACATTGACCTTCTGACGCGGTACGGTTCGGACTCCGAGGGCGTCCAACTGGACAAGCTGGGCGGCGCAGGCTGGCAGGCCAGAAAGGCCAAGGCCAAGGAACGTCTGCGCGCCATGGCCGAGGGGCTGATCGCTCTGGCCGCCAAACGGGCGCTGCGCGAGACCGATGCGGTTACGCCGCCGCCGGGTCTGTTCGCCGAGTTCTGCGCGCGCTTCCCGTACGAGGAGACCGACGATCAGCTGAACGCCATCGGAGATGTGCTGGAAGATCTGGGCAAGGGCACGCCGATGGATCGCCTGATCTGCGGCGATGTCGGCTTCGGCAAGACCGAGGTGGCGCTGAGGGCCGCCTTCGTCGTGGCCATGACGGGGCAGCAGGTGGCGATTGTCGCGCCGACGACACTGCTGGCGCGCCAGCACTACAAGACCTTCACCGAACGCTTCGCCGGCTGGCCGGTCAAGGTGCGTCAACTGTCGCGGATGGTGGGGTCCAAGGAGGCGGCGGAGACTCGCGCTGGGCTGAAGGACGGCTCGGTCGAGATCGTCGTCGGCACCCATGCGGTGCTGAGCGAACAGGTCGGCTTCCGCGACCTGGGCCTGGTCATCGTCGACGAGGAGCAGCACTTCGGCGTCAAGCACAAGGAGAAGCTGAAGACGCTGCGCGCAGACGTACATCTCTTGACCCTGACCGCCACGCCGATCCCGCGCACGCTTCAGATGGCGCTATCGGGCATCCGCGAGATGTCGATCATCGCCACCCCGCCGGTCGATCGCCTGGCGGTGCGGACCTATGTCACGCCGTGGGATCCGGTCTTGGTGCGTGAGGCTCTGCTGCGCGAGAAGTATCGCGGGGGTCAGGCCTACTATGTCGCGCCGCGCCTGAAGGACCTGCCCGCCATTGAGAAGTTCCTGCGCGAACAGGTGCCCGAGGTGAAGTTCGTCGTGGGTCACGGCCAGATGAGCGCGACCCAGCTGGAGGAGGTGATGAGCGCCTTCTACGACGGGGAATATGACGTCTTGGTCTCCACCACCATCGTCGAGAGCGGGCTGGATATCCCCACGGCCAATACGCTGATCGTGCACCGCGCCGACATGTTCGGCCTGGCGCAGCTTTATCAGATCCGGGGTCGGGTCGGCCGGTCCAAGGCGCGCGCCTTCGCCTATCTGACCACCGATGCGGTCAAGCCGATGACCCTGTCGGCCGAGCGGCGGCTGCAGGTTCTGCAGTCGCTGGACAATCTTGGCGCCGGATTCCAGCTGGCCAGCCACGATCTGGACCAGCGCGGCGGCGGCAATCTGCTGGGCGACGAACAGTCGGGCCATATCCGCGAGGTCGGCGTCGAACTGTACCAGCAGATGCTGGAAGACGCCGTGGCGGAACTGCGTGAAAAGGGCGAGGGACAGGCGGTGGATCGCGGTTGGTCGCCGTCGATCAATGTCGGCGCTTCTGTCCTGATTCCAGAAGATTACGTGCCGGACCTGAACGTGCGCCTGAGCCTCTATCGTCGTCTCTCCGACGCCGAACAGGCCGAGGATCGCGAAGCCTTGGCCGCCGAACTGATCGACCGTTTCGGGCCGCTGCCGGATGAGGCGCAGCAACTGCTGAAGATCGTCGGCATCAAGTCGAACTGCCGCAAGGCCTGCATCGAGAAGATCGACATCGGGCCGCGCGGCGCGGTGCTGACGTTGCGCGACAACAGCTTCCCCAATCCAGCGGGACTGGTCGGGCTGATCCAGAAGAACCATGCCTTCTGGAAAATTCGGCCGGATCAGAAGATCGTCGTGTCGGGCGATTGGCCGACGGCGGAGGAGCGTCTGAAGGTGGCCGAGCGGATCACCGCCGATCTGGCGCGGGTGGCGGGGGCGTAAAGCCCCTCAGCGCGTCTTTTCGAACAGGTCGGCCGAGGCGCGCTCAAGCAGGGCGGCGGCGCTTTCGTCGGGGCGCATCTCGGCGGCGCCGACGTCGAACTCGGCGACGAAGGGCGACCGGTCCGGACCGGCGTCGAAGGCGGTGCAGCCGATCACGGCGGCGATTCGCTCTGCGGCCAGACGCGCCGGTTCAGCGTGAGTCGCGGGCAGGGCCAGGGCGAAGACCTCCTTGGCCAGGCGGGCAGGGGTGTCCTCGACGCGGACCAGGCGCGAAACCATGGCCCCGATCTGCGGCATGGCGCGATCCAGCCAACCGCCCTGACGCGCCCAGGTCACGGACTCGGTTTCGCGCACTCTCAGGACGCAGACGGAAAGCGGGCGCTTGCGCGCGCGCGAGGCCTCGGCGACGCGGCCCAGGTGGCTGGCGAACAGTTCGGGCGTGAACAGGCCTGTTTCAGGATCCATCACGTCCAGGCTGCGCACCGAGTCCAGCGTCTTGCGAATGCCAAGGTGGATGCGGTGCGCGCCGGCCAGGGCCAGGATCCGCTCGGCCGTTTCGCCCTCGGGCGTGTCGGCGGAGGCGACGTCTGCGAAGCCGCGATTGAACAGCTCAGCCAGGCTGATCTCGTTCCTGCCGCGCAGATAGAGCATCAGCGGGATGTGATAGAGGCGCGTGTTGCGCTTCATGCCCGCCGCGATCGACAGGGCCGGCGCATGGTCTTCGGCGCCCCACAGAACGGCGGCGTCGAACGGGCTTTCGTGCAGGTAGTCGAAGGCGGTGTAGGGCGTCGGCGCCGCGACCACCTCGACTCCGGCCGCAGTCAGGGCGTTCGACAGGGCGAGAAAGCGCCGGTCGGCGACGCCGGCGGCCAGAACGCGCAAGGGACCATCGTCGTCGGTCCTTTTGTCCAAGCCGACCCCGCGCGTGGCGAAGGTGGTGACGCGCAGCCGATATTCTTCCTCGGCGATGGCGGCCCGGCCCAGCTGCTCCAGACGCAAGGCGGCCTGGGCCGGATGCGGCGGCGTGGACATGGTCAGATCCGCACCCTTCACCGAATCAGGGCGGGCGCCGATGACCACGATGGGCAGGCGGCGCGGCTCGGCGGCGGCGCGAAGGCGAGACGCCACATCGGCGTCGAAGGTGTTGATGTCGATGACGGCGGCTTCGAGCGGAAAGTCCTGAAGCGTCATCTCGGCCGAGACCACGTCGCGGGCGGTCACCGTCGTCCAGCCCAGCGCGTCCAGACCCGCAGCGAGCGGCCTGATCCGGCCATCGTCAGCCGCCAGGATCAATACGCGCGCGTCGAAAGCCAAGCCCATCGTCTCCAAAAGTCGCCGCGCCAATAGCCGGCCGGAAACGCGCGGACCATAGCGACGAGGGTGTTAAGGATGCAATGTCGTCTGGCCAAAGCGATGCGGCCGGATCGCGAATGATCGTCCTCACGCGGATGAGACTTTCGCCGCAGACGAATTCCGCTAGGTTCCGCCGCTTGTGCAACGGTTGTGGGGACCGATTTGAGTGAGCAACTGACACGGTCGGTCCTGAAAGCGCCTGGGTTTTGGGGCGGGCTGGCCGTGCGAGCGTTCACCCGCAGCTGGGGGCGCGACGTCATGCTCTATACGGGCGGCGTGTCCTTTTTCGCCCTGCTGGCCGTGTTTCCGGCGATCGCCATCCTGATCGGCTTCTACAAGTTGGGTCTGTCGATCAGCGAAGTCAGCGCCCAGGCAACCGCCTTGTCGGACCTGCTGCCCAAGGCGGCGCAGACCATTTTTCAGGGCGAGATCACGCGTTTGAGCAATGCATCGGCGCGGACGGTTTCCGCTCAGAGCGCTTTCGCCCTGTTCGTCGGCGCATATGCCGCGCACCGGGGTTTCAAGGCCTTGTTGGCGGGTTTGAACCTGATTCATGACGAGACCGAGCCGCACGGCTTCTTCAAGTTCAATCTGCTGGCCTTCTTCGTGGCCATCTTTGCCTTTGCGCTGTTCACTGTCGTGTCGGGCGCGGTCGTGACCGTGCGGATTATGGCGCATGCGTCGTCGTCGGCCGCCGGCCTGCCCGAGCGCAGCGGCATGGCGCCGCTGGACGCCTTCCTGCCCGCGATCGGCTTGGTCATCGGGCTGACGCTGCTTTACCGCTACGCCATGAGCCACAGGGCACCGGTCGCCTGGCTGCCGGCGACGGCGGGCGGTCTGGTGGCGACATTGATGTCGGTCGTCTCGTCGTGGCTGTGCGCCATCTATGTCGAGCAGATCGCGCCGCTGGGGGCCACCTATGGATCGGTCGGCGCCGTGGTGGTGCTGCTGATCTGGCTGTCGTGGAACGTCAACGCCATCTTCTACGGCGGCGCCTTCGCCACCGAGATGGAACTGGCGGCCAAGGCGCGCGCGATCGCCGACACACCGCCGGCCGATGTCGTCAATCTGTCGGAGCGTCGAGCCGGGCGCCGGTCTCGATCGTAAAGCGAAGAAGGCCGTCGGCGTCCTCGATCTCGAGCACGCGCCCGCCTTTCTGAGACAACAGAAACGGCACATCGATTCGGGCCATCGGATCGGTGGCCAGCAGCACGATCCGCGCGCCGGGCGAGGCGGTTTCCAACGCCTTCATCAGCTTCAGGCTGGGAACAGGGCAGCGGTGACCCCTGGCGTCGATAACGACCGGGTCGCTCACGCGAGCCGATCCGCCAGCAGTTCCAGCGCCACACGAACGCTGGCTTGGCGAATGTCGTCGCGGCCGAGGTCGCCGAACCGCTCGACACGGTGAACGACGCCTTGTGGGCCTGACGCCGCGAAGTGGACCAGACCCACGGGTTTATCGACCGATCCGCCGCCCGGTCCGGCCACGCCTGTTACGGACACAGAGACGGAGGCGCGCGAGTGCGCCACGGCGCCCTCAGCCATCGCCACTGCGACGGCTTGAGACACGGCGCCGTGGGCGGACAGGCTTTCCAGCGATACGCCCAGCATCTCGGCCTTGGCCTCGTTGCTGTAGGTGACGAAGCCGCGATCCAGGACCGCTGACGAGCCGGGGATGGCCGTGATCGCAGCGGATACCAAACCGCCCGTGCAGCTTTCGGCCGTCGCCAGCATCACGCCGCGCGCGCTGGCCGTTGCGACAATCTGTTGCGCCAGCTGCGCGATATCTTGGGAAAACATGGTCTTTTCATAGGCCGCGAACCCCGCTCTAACCAGAGCCATGACCGAGGCTGTCGATCCGTTACGCCCCGCCGCCCCGACATCGGATCGCATCGCGCCGATCCTGTTCGCCGTCGCCATCTTCACATCGGCCTGTCTGGTCTTCGTCGTTCAACCGATGGCGGCCAAGCTGCTGTTGCCGACGCTGGGCGGATCGCCTTCGGTGTGGAACGCGTCGATGGTGTTCTTCCAGACCGCGCTGCTCGCTGGATATGGCTATGCGCACCTGCTGCAACGTTTGGCGACGATGCGGGCGCAGGTCGGGGTTCACCTGGGCCTGCTGATCGTGGCGGCGTTTTTCCTGCCCCTGCAGATCAGCGGCCTGTTGGGGGATCCCGATCCGTCCCAACCGGCGATGTGGCTGCTGGCGACGCTGGCGGTGTCCATCGGCGCGCCGTTCGCTGTGCTGTCGGCGACTGCGCCGCTGCTTCAGGCCTGGTATGCGCGCGTGCGGGCCGGACATGCAGACGGCCAGAACCCCTACGTTCTCTATGCCGCCTCGAACCTGGGCAGCTTCGTGGCCCTGCTGGCCTATCCGGTCGTGATCGAGCCGCTGGCCAGCCTGTCGGATCAGCGCCTGGGCTGGAGCGTCGGCTATGGGCTGTTCGTGGTGATGGTCGTGGGGCTGGGCGTTCAGGTCTGGCGACGACGCGAGATTGGAACGGCGGAGCCCGCGCCACTTGAGGCCAGCCCGCCGATTGCTTGGCGCGAAAAGGGGATGCTGGTTCTGCTGGCCGCCGCACCGTCCAGTCTGATGCTGGGGGTGACGGCGCATCTGACGACGGATGTGGCTTCGGCCCCCTTTCTGTGGGTCATACCGCTCGCGCTCTATCTGCTGACGTTTGTCATCGCTTTCCAGACCCGGCCGGCTGTTTCGCCGGCCATCGGCCTTGGTTTGCAGGCGGCGGCGGCAGCGGCCTGCGCCGCCCTGATTGCGTTCCGGACAGGCGAATGGCTGCTGGTGTTCGCCGTCAATCTGGCGGCCTTCTTCTTCACCGCGCTGATGTGTCACCAAAGGCTGGCGGCGCGGCGGCCGGCGCCGGATCGTCTGACCGAATTCTATCTGTTGCTGTCGCTGGGCGGCGTAGTCGGCGGACTGTTCAACGGCCTGATCGCGCCGGCCATTTTCGACATGGTGTGGGAATATCCGCTGGTGCTGGTGGCGGTCGGATTGCTGCGGCCGTGGAGCCGTCGCGAGATCAGGCCGTGGGAGATCATCTGCTGCGTCGCCGGCGTGGTCATCGCACTGTTGGGGCCGCTGTCGATGGAGGCGGTCCGCTATGCGCCCGACATTCGCGCGGCCATCCCGGACGCCGAACTGGTGCGGATCGCGCAAGCCATCCTGGGGATCGCGACCCTGTTCGCCTTCCTGGTCCGCGATCGGGCGGTGATGTTCACGATCGTTTTGGCCGTTATCGTCTGGTCCGGCTATCATCTGGCGCGCGGTTATGACTGGGCCCTGTCGGAACGCAGCTTCTTTGGCGTGATGCGGGTGGCCAAGATCGACGATCCGCTGATGGGCGGGCCGGTTCATGTACTGATGCACGGCACGACTTTGCATGGTGCCCAGGCCCAGGCGCCGTCGAACCGCTGTCAGCCAACGCTCTATTATGCGACCTCGACGCCGCTGGGGCAGGCGATGCTGCAGATGCAGGCACGTCGGCTGGACGGCGCGCGCGTCGGCGTTGTGGGGCAGGGCTCGGGCGCCATGGCCGCCTACAAGCGCGCCCAGGACCAACTGACCTTCTTTGAGATCGATCCGATGGTGGATCGACTGTCGCGCGACCCGCAATGGTTCAGCTTCATCAACGGCTGCGCCGACGGGCCGGTGCGGACGGTTCTAGGGGATGCGCGCCTGACGATGGATCGTGAGCCGGCAGGATCCTACGACCTGCTGGTCATCGACGCCTTCTCGTCCGACGCCGTGCCGACGCATTTGCTGACGGTGGAGGCGATCCGCGGCTATCTGCGGCTGCTGGCGCCCGACGGCGTCGTGGTGCTGCATCTGTCGAACCGGAACCTGGAGATCACCCTGCCGGCCGAGGCGGCGGCGCAGGCGCTGAAGGTTCCGAACCTGCACCAGGTTTATATCGAGCAATCGGGCCAGGGGGACATGGCCGAAGCCTCCACCGAGGCCCTGTTGATCGGCAAGAGTCCGGCGGCGCTGGAGGGCTTCAGGGACGATGCGCGTTGGCGCAAGCTGTCGCCGACGACGGTGCGTCCTTGGACGGACGACTACGTCAATCTGTTCGGATCGCTGGTGCGTCAGATGAAGATGGCGGCGCGCTAGGCGGCTGGCGTTTCCACAGTCGCCACGGCCTGGGCGGCCAAACCCTCGCCGCGTCCGGTGAAACCAAGTCCTTCGGTCGTGGTGGCCTTGACGCTGACGGCGTCGAGCGGAAGGTTCAGAAGCCCGGCGATCCGGTCGCGCATGGCCTGGCGGTGCGGCTTCACCTTGGGTCGTTCGCAGATCAGGGTGACGTCGACATTGACGATGCGGCCGCCCCGCGCCGCGACCAGTTCGGCGGCATGGATCAGGAACTGGTCCGAGGAGGCGCCTTTCCATTTCGGATCCGTTGGCGGGAAATGGTCGCCGATGTCGCCCGCCGCGATGGCGCCCAGGATGGCGTCGGTCAGGGCGTGGAGACCGGCGTCCGCGTCGGAGTGGCCAATCAGCGTTTGATCGTGCGGCACCTCGATCCCGCAAAGCCAGACGGACCCGCCGGGCCCCCAGCGATGCACGTCATAGCCGGAGCCAATGCGGGTCTGATAACGCTGCGCTTGGGGCAGCAGAGCTTCGGCCATGGCGAAATCCTCGGGATAGGTCAATTTCATCAGACGCGCATCGCCCTGAACCAGGGCCACCGCACCGCCGCTGCGCTGCACGACGACGGCTTCGTCGGTCGGAACCTCGGCGTCCGGCCAGGCCGCATAGGCGGTCTCGATCACGCCCCGGCGGAAGGCTTGAGGCGTCTGGGCGCGCCACAGACCGTCGCGATCAACCACGTCGGTCATGATTTCCGCCTCGCCACGCCGAAGGCTGTCGGCGACAGGCAGGGCGGGCAGGGCGCCGTCCGAAGTTTCAAGGGCCGACAGTAGACGGTCGATGACGGCGGCGTCCAAAAGCGGACGGGCGGCGTCATGGATCAGCACTGGCTGATCCGTTCCACAGGTCAGGGCTGCAAGCCCGGCGCGGACCGAATCGGCGCGGGCGGCTCCACCGACGACGGCTTTCCAACGCGGCAAACCGGACAGCACCTCGGCCACACGCTCAACGGCGTCAGGCGCGATCACGACGATCAGTTCGTCCGCGCCGGCGTTCAGCAGGGCCTCGGCGGACCAGCGCAGCACGGGCTTTCCACCCAGGTTCCGCCACTGCTTGTCGCCGCCGGCGCGCGAGCCGGAACCGGCTGCGACGATGATGCCCGAAAATGTCATGGCGGCCTTGATAGTGCGCGCGGCGACGGGGCGAAACCATCAAAGCGCCGCGGTCGTGCTTGACGAGTGCTGCTGCGATGCGGCGAAAGACGGAAATGCCCAAGACCTTGCAAATCGGCGATGTGACCGTGCCCGGCCAGGTGCTGATGGCGCCGATGACCGGCGTGACCGACCTGCCGTTCCGCGTGCTCGCCTCCAGATTAGGCGCCGCCTATGTCGCCACGGAAATGGTGGCCGCCAAGGAATTGGCGCGGGCGCGGCCGGACGTCGTGCGGCGCGCCGCCGTGGGAGCCGGTCTGCCGCTGACCGTCATCCAGCTGGTCGGACGTGATCCCGAACAGATGGGCGAGGGGGCGCGGATGGCGCAAAAGGCTGGGGCGGACATCGTCGATCTGAACTTCGGCTGTCCGGCCAAGGAGGTCACAGGCTCGGCCGCCGGTTCGGCCCTGATGCGGACGCCCGATCTGGCCTGTCGGATCATGGAGGCGGCGGTCAAGGCGACCGATCGGCCGGTGACGGTCAAGATGCGACTGGGCTGGGATGACGAGAGCCGAAACGCCGCCGAACTGGCCCGCCGCGCGGAAGCGATCGGCGTCAAGGCCGTCACGGTGCATGGCCGGACGCGAAAACAATTCTACACCGGGCAAGCGGATTGGGACGCGGTCGGGACGGTGAAGGCGGCGGTCGGCATCCCCGTCATCGTCAATGGCGACATCATCACCGCCGATGAAGCGCGTCAGGCCTTGGCGCAGTCCGGTGCGGACGGATTGATGCTGGGACGTGGCGTCTATGGCCGGCCGTGGCTGGCGGCGCACCTTGAGCGGGCGCTGATCGACGGCGTGGCGCTGGAGGAACCCGGGCCTGAAGAGCGTCTGGCGATCGTGATCGAGCATCTGCGGGCGTCGGCCGAGTTCTACGGTTTGCCGCTGGGTCTGAAGATGTTCCGCAAACATCTGGGCTGGTACATCGAACAGTCGCCTTGGCCGGCCGATCCGCAACACCGTCGAGAGGCGAAGGCAAGAATTTGCCGTCTGGACGATCCGATGGGCGTCGAAGCGGCCATGCACGAACTGTGGCGGCCGGATTTGCCTCGGTCTGGCAAGTCTGCTGTTGAAAATGGGCCACAGGTGTTGGAGACTGCTGTGGCATGACGGATACGCCCTCAGCACGCACCGCTTCACCCGACCTCGCGTCGGACGACGGGTCGTTCTGGGGGTGGGTCGATAGCGAACGGGCGCGGACCGGCTTCGGACTGGCGTTCTTTCTGGCTGTCGCGATCACGGCGGCGGCCATCTGGCTGGTGGCGGTCGCGCCGGGGGCCACATCAGGGTCGGCGCGCGGATCGAGCAGCCAGATCGCCCTGATCGTGCTGGCCGCCAATCTGCTCCTGATTT
Organism: Brevundimonas sp. 374; assembly: GCF_900102995.1. Classification (NCBI taxonomy): domain Bacteria; kingdom Pseudomonadati; phylum Pseudomonadota; class Alphaproteobacteria; order Caulobacterales; family Caulobacteraceae; genus Brevundimonas; species Brevundimonas sp. 374. The sequence goes on from NZ_FNKT01000001.1 coordinate 419,868, forward strand.
CCGGCTTGGCCATCATCGTCGGCCGGCGCGTGCTGACCCTCGTTCGCAGCACCGATGAAGCCGGATCGCGCCTTCACCTGAGGTTCGTCGCCCTGTTCTCGATGGTGGCCTTGGTCCCGTCGGTGCTGATCGCCCTGGTGTTCGGCGTTCTGGTCAATCGAGGCGTAGACCAATGGTTCAGCCAGAACGTCCAAGCCTCGGTCGAGAACGGAGCGATCGTGGGCCGCGCCTATATCCAGGACGTTTCGGCCGCAATGGATGCTGACCTGGTCACCATTTCGGATCAGTTGGGAAGCGCGAGAAGCCTGTTTGCTGATCGCATTCAGTTTAACGACGCGCTAGGCCAAGTTGGGGATATCTTCGGCTATCCCGCCATCTATATTCTGGATGGCAAGGGCGAGGTGCTGGCTCGCGCTGAAAAGACAGGCGCGCCTCCTTATCTTGCGCCGCCGCGCGATGAACTCGCGGCCGCAGCTGAAGGCGGGCAGCCTCCGCAGACCGTCACGCAGCATCCAGACGCCGTCCGGTCGATCATCGCCCTGCCAGCCTATGGCGACGCCTATCTTTATCTGGTGCGTCCGCTTCAGGACGGCCTTGTGGCGCGAATGAACACGTCGGTTCAGTCGATCCAGGCTTATCGGGAAGCTCAGGAGAGCCGCGCCCGTATACAGTCGGCCTTCATCCTCAGCTATCTGGAAACGGCGCTGCTGGTGCTGGTCGGGGCGGTGTGGCTGGGAATGTCGGCAGCCAGCAGCATCTCCGCGCCCATTGGTCGCTTGGTGAAGGCGGCGGGACAGGTCGCGGGCGGCGACTTCACCGCACGGGTCGACAGCGACGGCGCCCCGGCCGAAATCGCCACCCTGTCGGACGCCTTCAACCGCATGACCGGCGATCTACAGGCTCAGCAGGCCGCGCTGAAGGCCGCGAGCGACGAGGCGCACGATCGCAGCCGCTTCATCGAGACGGTGCTGTCGGGCGTCAGCGCCGGGGTCATCGGCCTGGACAAGCGCGGGCGGGTGTCGGCCATCAACGACAGCGCCGTGCAACTGCTTCACATCGAGAATGCTGAGGTTCTGGGCCATGAACTCGCGGCCCTGTCGCCAGAGCTGAGCGATCTGGTGCGGCGCGCCGAGGCTCATATCGAGGAAGACATCGACGTCAGCCGGGGCGGAGACACGCGGCGGCTGCGCGTTCGGATCGAGGGTGGTCTGGGCGGCGAGATGGTCCTGACCTTCGACGACATCACTCGCCTGGTGACGGCCCAGCGAAACGCCGCCTGGCGCGACGTGGCCCGTCGCATCGCCCACGAGATCAAGAACCCCCTGACGCCGATCCAACTGTCGGCCGAGCGGCTGAAACGGAAGTATCGCGCGCGGATCGGCGAGGATGTCGAGATCTTTGACCGCTGCACCGACACCATCATCCGCCAGGTCGGAGACATCGGCCGCATGGTCGATGAGTTCTCTTCCTTTGCTCGCATGCCGGCGCCGCGTTTCGCGCCCGAGAACCCGGCCGAATTGTTGCGCGAGGCGGTGTTCGCCCAACGGGTCGCCGCGCCGGACATCGTCGTCGACATCACCGAGCCCCTGCCCAAGGCGACGATGCAGGCCGACGGCCGCATGGTAGGGCAGGCGCTGATTAACATCCTCAAGAACGCTGGCGAGTCGGTTGCGGCGCAAAGGCTTGCGGCGGGCGAGGCGGCGGCGTCGGATCGTGCAGGCGTCATCGCGTCGCTGACGATCGAAGACGGCGTCGCGACCTTCGTGATCGAGGACGACGGCGTGGGTCTGCCGACGCGCGACCGTGATCGCCTTACCGAACCCTATGTGACCACGCGCGAAAAGGGCACGGGCCTGGGCCTGGCCATCGTCAAACGCATTTGCGAGGACCACGGCGGCGAGCTGAAGCTGGCCGACGCCCAGACCCTGCGCGGCGCACGCGTGTGCATGATCTTCCCCCTGAAACCCCACGGTAAAGGCGGCGAGGGCGCGGAGCGCAAGCTCCAGACCCTGGCCGCCGGATAGCGAGGCAAGATGCGACCAACCGGTTCCGACATTCTCGTTGTCGACGACGAGGCCGACATCCGCGACCTGGTGTCCGGCCTGCTGGAGGACGAAGGCCATGCCGTGCGCGTCGCCGCCAACTCCGACGAGGCCTTGGCCGCGATCCGGGCCAGGAAGCCGTCGCTGGCGATCCTGGACATCTGGATGCAGGGCGGCGGGCTGGACGGGCTGGAGCTGTTGGAGGTCGTCAAAGAACTGGACCCTGACCTGCCGGTGGTGATGATTTCCGGTCACGGCAACATCGAGACGGCAGTGACGGCGCTGAAACGCGGCGCCTATGACTTCATCGAAAAGCCGTTCAAGTCGGATCGACTGGTCGTCGTGGTCGAACGCGCTATTGAGGCGGCGACGCTGAGGCGCGAGAACCGCCGCCTGCGCGCGGCGACTATGACGCCGTCGGGTCTGATCGGTCGATCGCAGGCCGCGCAGGCCTTGCGCAGCACCATCGCCAAGGTGGCCCAGGCCAACAGTCGGGTCCTGATCGCCGGACCGGCAGGCTCCGGCAAGGAGCTGGTGGCGCGGCAGATCCACGAAGCGAGCCCGCGCGCCCGCGCCGAGTTCGTTGCGATTTCGGCCGCCGGCATGACGCCGGAACGTCTGGACGTCGAACTGTTCGGCGAGGAGGGCCAGGACGGCCGTCCGCGCAAGATCGGCGTGTTCGAACGCGCCCACAACGGCACGCTATATCTGGATGAAATCAGCGACATGCCGCGCGAAAGCCAGAGCCGCATCCTGCGCGTTCTGGTGGACCAGCGGTTCCGGCGTGTCGGCGGAGAGCAGGACGTTCAGGTCGATGTGCGCGTCGTGACCTCTACATCGCGCGATCTGAAGGCCGAGATCGCAGAGGGACGTTTCCGCGAAGACCTGTTCCACCGTCTGAACGTGGTGCCGATCCGTGTCCCGCCGCTGTCGGAACGGCGCGAGGACATCGCCGAACTGGTCGAATATTTCGTCGACACGATCAGCGCTTCGCAAGGTCTGCCCAAACGCATCGTCGGGGACGATGCGGTGGCGGTGCTGCAGGTTCACCCGTGGCCCGGCAACATCCGCCAACTGCGCAACAATATCGAGCGTCTGCTGATCCTGGCGACAGGCGATCCGGCCGAAACGATCACCGCTGATATGCTGCCGCAGGAGGTGGCGACCTCTAACGGCGGGACGGCGAACCTGGGCGGCGAGCGCACCATCGCCCTGCCGCTGCGCGAGGCGCGCGAGGTGTTCGAGCGGGAATATCTGGCGGCCCAGATCATGCGGTTCGGCGGCAATATCTCGCGCACCGCCGCCTTCATTGGCATGGAGCGATCGGCCCTGCATAGAAAGCTGAAGTCGCTGGGCGTCTCGCCTGCACGCGGCGGCGATGAAGAAGAGCCGGCCTGATGTCACGCGTCGCCTATGTGAATGGCGCGTATAGCGCGCATGGCGAGGCCGTGGTCCATATCGAGGATCGCGGTTTCCAGTTTGCAGACGGCGTCTATGAGGTCTGGTCGGTCTTCGACGGGCGGCTGGCTGATTTCGAAGGTCACATGAGCCGCCTTCACCGCAGTCTGAGCGAACTCAAGATCGACATTCCGATGAGCGCCGGCGCCTTGGGCGTCGTTCTGCGAGAGACCGTGCGGCGCAATCGTGTGCGCAACGGCATGGTCTATCTGCAGGTCACACGCGGCACGGCGCCGCGCGATCATGGCTTTCCGACCGATATCGCGCCCAGCGTGGTCGTGACCGCCAAGTCGATCGATCCGGCGCGAAATCAGCGTCTGGCGCAGAACGGCGCGGCCGGCGTCACCCAACCCGATATTCGCTGGGGCCGTTGCGACATCAAGACGGTCGGCCTGCTGCCGAATGTGCTGGCCAAACAGGCGGCGCGCGAGCGCGGAGCCTACGAGTGCCTGATGTACGATGACATGGGTCTGATCACCGAAGGCGCATCGACCAATGCGTGGATCGTGGATGAGGACGGCAGGCTGAGAACGCGGGACATCCAGGCCAATATCCTGCGGGGTGTCACGCGAGCAGCCGTCTTCGAGCTCGCCGCCGCCGAGGGTGTCGAACTGGAAGAACGCGCCTTCTCGGTCGATGAAGCGAAACGCGCACGCGAAGTGTTCGTCACCGCCGCCAGCGCCTTCATCATGCCGTTGGTTTCGCTGGACGGCGTGAAGATCGGCGACGGCCAGCCCGGCCCCGTCGCGACCCGCCTGCGAGAACTCTATCTTGAACAGGCGCGTCGAGGGGCCATTTAGGGCGTTGCCCGAGCGGCCGGGCGGCGGTTAAGGTCGCGGTTGGCTGCATCGGCCCCGCCGCTCCCACGGCGACGAACAACGAAGAACAGGAAAAACCTGCCATGTCGCAAGACAAACGTCAGAACCTTCAGGACACCTTCCTCAACTCGGTCCGCAAGACCAAGACGCCGCTGACCATCTTCCTGGTCAACGGAGTCAAGTTGCAGGGCATCGTGACCTGGTTCGACAACTTCTGTGTCCTGCTGCGCCGCGATGGCCAGTCCCAGCTGGTGTACAAGCACGCCATCTCAACCATTATGCCGTCCGCGCCCGTTCAACTGTACGAGCCCGACGCCGAAGAAGACTGATTGACCCAAAAACTGATCGACCACACCGTCCCGCTGATCCGGGCGGTCGTCATTCACCCCGACCGACGCTCGGACAGTCCCCGGCTGGCGAGCGAACGGCTTGAGGAGGCTGCGGGCCTTGCCCGCGCGCTGGACCTCGATGTGCGTGCCGAAGAGATCGTTCGGCTGCGCAGCACCACGCCAGCGACCCTGTTCGGCACGGGCAAGGTCGAGGAGTTGGCCGCGCTCGTGCGCGCCGCAGACGCCGAGGCTGTCATCATCGACGACGCCCTGACGCCGGTGCAGCAGCGCAATCTGGAAAAGGCGTGGGAGGTGAAGGTCATCGACCGCACCGGCCTGATCCTGGAAATCTTCGGCCGTCGCGCGCGGACCAAGGAGGGGCGGCTTCAGGTCGAACTGGCGCGACTGGATTATGAGCGGTCGCGGCTGGTGCGGACCTGGACCCACCTTGAGCGGCAACGGGGCGGCACCGGTTCGACCGGTGGGCCCGGCGAAACCCAGATCGAGCTGGACCGGCGTCTGATCGCCGACCGCATCGTCAGGCTGAAGTCCGAGTTGGAAGAGGTGCGACGCACGCGCGCCCTGCACCGCAAGCAGCGTCAGAAGGCGCCGTTCCCGACGATCGCCCTGGTCGGCTACACCAATGCCGGCAAGTCGACGCTGTTCAACCGACTGACGGGGTCGGAGGTCTTCGCCAAGGACCTGTTGTTCGCCACTCTGGACACGACTCAGCGCACCATCCGGCTGCCGCAAGGGCGACCGGCCATCGTGGCGGATACGGTCGGCTTCATCTCCGACCTGCCCCACGAACTGGTCGAGAGCTTCCGCGCGACCCTGGAGGAGGTCGGCGAGGCCGATCTGATCCTGCACGTCCGCGACATCGCCTCGCCCGACAGCGCGGCCCAGGCCAAGGACGTCGAGGCCGTGCTGAAACAGATCGAGACGCCAGAGGGCAAGACGCGCCGGGTGCTGGAGGTCTGGAACAAGATCGACCTGCTGGACGACGAGGCGCGCGAGACTGTGCTGGGTCAGGCCGAACGGTTGGCGAAGGACGGTGAGGCGGTCGCCGTCTCAGCCTGGACGGGGGAGGGGATCGAGCCTCTGCGCCAGATCATTGCCGGCCTGATCGACGACGATCCCGAGACTCAGCTGACGCTCGAACCGCATCAGGGCGAGGCCCTGGCGTGGCTGTACGAACATGGGCGGGTCACGTCGCGCGATGCGGACGAGCTTGGCCGTACTCACGTCACGGTCCGGCTGCACCCTGCGGCGCTCGGGCGATTCGAGCGCCTGTATCCCGACCTGACCGACTGAGTTTTCATGCATCTGATCGAAACCGTCCTGCTTCTGCTGTTGGCCGTGGTGGTGTCGGGTTCGATCGCGCGGATCACGCGCATCGCCTTGCCTTTGGTTCAGATCGGGCTGGGCGCGGCCATCGTGCTGATCACGGGCAAGACGGTCGATCTTGAACCGGACATCTTCTTTCTGCTGTTCCTGCCGCCGCTGCTGTTTCTGGACGGCTGGCGAATTCCCAAGGAAGACCTGTTTCGCGACCGGGCGGTCATCCTCGAGTTGGCGCTGGGGCTGGTGCTGTTCACCGTCGTCGGTCTGGGTTTCCTGATCTGGTGGATGATCCCAGAGATGCCGCTGCCGGTCGCCTTCGCCCTGGCCGCCATCCTGTCGCCGACCGATCCCATCGCGGTTCAGGCGATCGCGGCGCGGGCGCCGATCCCGAAGCGCCTGATGCACATTCTGGAAGGCGAGTCGCTGTTGAACGATGCGACGGGCCTGACCTGCATGCGGATCGCGGTCGCCGCCGCGACGACGGGCGCGTTTTCGATCGGCCATGCAATCGGAACATTCGCCTGGCTGGCCCTGGTTGGGGTCGCCGTCGGCGTTCTGGTCACCATGGCCATCAGCTACGCCAAGAGCTTCGTCAGCCGACGCTGGGGCGAGGACGTGGGCGCGCAGATTCTTATCAGCCTGCTGATCCCGTTTGCGGCGTATCTGGTCGCGGAAGAACTGCATGCGTCCGGCATCCTGGCGGCGGTGGCGGCCGGGGTGACGATGAGTTTCACCGAACGCGGCGGCATCGCCGGCCAGTCGATGGCGATGACGCGGATCCGGCGTAGCGTCGTGTGGGACACGGTTCAGTTCGTCGCCAACGGCATCATCTTCGTGATTTTGGGCGAACAGATGCCCTCGATCATGTCACGCGCGGCCGAGGTGGTGGCGGGCACCAGCCGGCCCGAAGTCTGGTGGCTGGCGGTCTATGTGTTCGGCATCGTCGCCACCTTGGCCGCGCTGCGGTTCGTCTGGGTCTGGACCTCGCTGAAGCTGACCCTGTTTCGCCGCCGTCATCGCGGTCCGCCGGCCAAGGTCGGTTTGCGGCTGACTATGGTGATGTCTCTGGCGGGCGTGCGGGGCGCGATCACTCTGGCGGGTATTCTGACCCTGCCGTTCGCCTTAGGCGACGGGTCGCCGATGCCGTCGCGGAACCTGGCGATCTTCCTGGCGGCGGGCGTGATCGTGGTGTCGCTGGTGTTGGCGACCTTCGCCTTGCCCCGCCTGCTCAAGAACGTCGAACTGCCGCCGGAGCCTTCGCATGAACAGGAGGAAGATCGGGGCCGGGTCGCCGCCGCCTCGGCCGCCATCCGCGCCATCGAGGACGCCTCGCACGCCATGGCGGAGGGCAAGTCCAACCCCGACCTCTATTCCGACATCGCGGGCCGGATCATGGAGACCTATCGCCAGCGGATCGAGACCCATACCCGCACGGACGAGGAAGACGCAGCCCTGACGCGCAAGATGGACGACATCGAGCGGCGTCTGTGGCTTGCAGGGCTGGCCGCCGAGCGAGAAGAGTTACGTCGGTTGCTGAGGGCGCGTCAGCTGGACGAGGTTACGGCCAAGAAGCTGTTCCGTGACCTCGATCTACAGGAACTGCGCTATCTCTGACGCTCAGCGATCCATGAAGGCGGAGACGGCTGCGTAGCTGTCGGCGATGTGGTGGGCGCCGCGCGCCGTCAGGCGTTCGGCATGGCCGTCGCGGACATGACCGCCCGCCGTCAGCCCCACGACCGTCATACCGGCCGCAACCCCTGCTGTGACGCCCGCCTCGCTGTCTTCGATTACCAGGACGCGCGTCGGATCAACGCCCATCGTCTTGGCGGCGTGCAGGAAGATGTCGGGGTGGGGCTTGCCGCGTTCGACCACCAGGCCGGTGAAGACCGCGCCGTCGAAATGATCCGTCAGGCCGAATAGGTTCAGGCCTACGCCGATCCAGTCGGGGCCGCTGGACGAGGCGATGCAGCGAGGTTCAGTCCGGGCGGCGACGAAGTCCAGCAGACCGGGCACGGGCTCAAGCTGGTGCGGCGCGCGCTGGCGACAGGTCGCAAACCATGTGGTGTGGAAGTCGTCAGGGCAAGCACGACCCAAGGCCGCCTCGACGACCGGCCGATTGTCACGCCAGCGCTTGCCCGTATAGGCGGCCAATACGTCGTCGAGCGAGGTCGGCAGACCGATGGCGGTCAGTTGCTCGGCCATGACAGTGCTGTTCAGCACCTCGCTGTCGGCGACCACGCCGTCGTAGTCGAAAATGATCAGGTCGTAGGTCACGCGCGGTCGCTCAGGCTTCAGGCGCGGCCTTTTCGGCGACCTTTGCGGCGTCCCAGAGGCGGTCCATCTCGGCCAGGTCCGATTGGTCGGGCGTGCGGCCGTCCTTCGCGAGCTCCGCCTCGATGAAGCCGAAGCGACGTACGAACTTGGCGTTGGCGGCGCGCAGGGCGTCTTCGGGTTCGAAGTCCAGCTTGCGCGCCAGGTTGGCGACGACGAACAGAAGATCGCCCAGCTCTTCGCGCGCCTTGGCCTGGTCGCCGGCGGCGATCTCGACGCGCAATTCCTCGACCTCTTCGGCCAGCTTGTCGAACACCTCGTCGGTGGAAGGCCAGTCGAAGCCCACGCGGCCGGCGCGCTTGGTCAGCTTGGCGGCGCGGGTCAGGGCGGGCAGGCCGACCGGCACGTCGTCGAGAACGCCCGGCTTCTTGCGGTCCTTGCGCTCGGCGGCCTTGATGGCCTCCCAGGCGACGGTCTGTTCCTTCGAGGAGCGCTGGGCCTCGTCACCGAAAACGTGGGGGTGGCGGCGCTCCAGCTTGTCGGCGATGGCCGTGACCACGTCGTCGAAAGCGAACAGCCCCTGTTCCTCGGCCATGCGGGCGTGGAAGACGACCTGGAACAGCAGGTCCCCCAGCTCGCCCTTCAACTCACACAGATCGTCGCGCTCGATGGCGTCGGCGACCTCATAGGCCTCCTCGATCGTATAGGGGGCGATGGTGGCGAAGGTCTGCTCCACGTCCCAGGGGCAGCCGCCTTCGGGATTACGCAAGCGTTCCATGACGCCGAGCAGGCGGTCGATCGGTCTCAACGGCGGGCTCCGTCGCGAGCTTCCAGGGCGAGGCGGATTTCATCGTGCCGCTTCGGCGTCAGGGGATAGCCCTTCAGCACCCAGGCGGCGGCGGCCAGCAGCAGGCCGGGGACCAGGATGAACAGGATCTGGAGCGTCATAAGGGAAAAGTCGCTGTTGCCCATCGGTCCTGGCACAGCCTTGAAGCCCACGCCCTGCAGGATCAGATAGGGGATCAGCGCGACCACGTGGCCGATCTTGGTCGTCGCGGACAGGATGGAGAACATCAGTCCGGTGCGATCCACGCCGGTCTCCAGCCGTACCTCATCGCCCGCGTCCGCCATCATGGCGCGCAACAGGAACAGGCCGGCCGCATAGGGCAGGCCGGCGATGAACATGGCGCCCGCCGTCAGCATGAAGTTGCCGCCGGGAACCAAGGTGGCGGCGATGTAGAGAGCTGCGAAGATCAGGCTGGCGACCGCCAGGGCCTTGTCCTTGCCGATGCGCGTGGCCAGCCAGGCCCAGATGGGCGCGCCGCACAGACCGGCGATGAAATAGAACAGCATGAACAGGCCGGCCTGGCTGTGGTCGTAACCCTTGATCTGTCCGAAGAAGAAGAACAGCAGCGAACCCGTGATGCCCGGCGCGACGCCCAGCAGCAGGTCGGCGATCAAGAGCTTCCGGACCGTGGGCATCTTCAGCAGGCCCAGATAGGCGCTGGCGCCGCCATGCGGCTGATCGCCCGCATTCACGGGCTCGGGCACGGCGACCATGGCCAGGCCGATGGTGACGGGAAGGGCGATCAGGATGGCACAGCCCATGATGCGCACGCCGTCGGAATAGTTTCCGATGCCGGTCTGAACCACCACGGTCGGCAGCACCAGAATCAGGATCACGCCGATGATGTTGAACACCTGCCACCAGCCATAGACGCGGCTGCGCTGGTCATACTGCGGCGCAAGCACGGCGGCCCATCCCAGCTGACCAAGGGTGCCGATCGAGAAGCCGAGATAGAGGACCAGCAGCCAACCAAACAGATAGGCCGGCCCGGCGCCGGGCTGGACCACGACGAACATCATAAAAGCCGACAGCATCAGGATCGGCGTCGAGATCGCCATCCACGGGCGATAGCGACCGAACCGCGTCTTGGTCTTGTCCATGCCCCAGCCGATGAAGGGGTCGAAGACGATGTCGATCAGGCGCACGGCCATGAAGACCGCCGCCACGACTCCCAATTCCAAGCCCACATGGGTGGCGTAGAACTCCGGCAGGGTGACGGGCAGGGCGACGCCAAAGGCCGCCAGCGGCAGGCACGGGCCGGAAAAGGCCGCGAGCACGGCGTTGGAACGGCGGGGCGCGGTCGGCGCGGCGGTGGACATGCGTCGGTCCGAAAGGCGCGGCGCGAGTCGGCCGCGCGCCACCATGCCAGCGATCGGTGACGCATGCACTTGTGAGATCGACCGGCTTGGGGCTTCCTGTGGGCCATGTGGCGAAGCCTTTTTGCGTTCCTGTCCGTTTGCTTCGTTCTGACGTTTGCCGGCGGCGCGCGGGCGGCCGGGCCCTGCCACACCAATGCCGACGGCTGGCAGGCGCAGGGGCTGGCAAACTCGGCGTCGGCCTACGGCATGGAATGGGCGCCGTTCGGGGCGGCGGAGTGGGGGTGGCAGGCCTATCTGCCGCTGATCCAGCGCGAACTGCACACGGCCTGCGGACCCGGCACGCCGATCTTCGCGTCGCAACTGGCCGGGTTTCAGCAGACGCATGGCCTGACGCCGACCGGCCTGTTCGATGCGGCGACATTCCAGGTGTTTCGCGGCCTTTGGCAGGAGCGGCGGCCCTTCGTCATGGCGCGCGTCGGAGGAGCCTGTCCCGAGCCGCCGCCGATCAATCAGCTCGGCTATCTGGTCGAGTCCGAGGAACATGCCGACCGTCTGACACGCCTGCTGCGCCGCGACGTGCTGGACGCCTATCGCCGACTGGTCGCCGCGGCGCGGGCTGAGGTTCCGGAGGTGGGGGCCGATCCCGAACTGCTGCAGATCTTCTCCGGCTTTCGCGATCCCGAGGCGGACGCGGCGCGCTGTGCGCAGCAGGGCAACTGCGACGGCCTGCGTCGTGCCGTCTGTTCGCCGCATCGGACGGGCACGGCGGTCGATCTTTACGTCGGCCAAGCGCCGGGTCTGGGTGTCGATTCCACCACCCCGGCCAGCCGCGAATATCTGGCGCGGTCGGCGACCTATCGCTGGCTGGTGACGAACGCTGGGCGTTTCGGCTTTGTGCCCTATGTCTATGAGCCGTGGCACTGGGAGTATGTGAAGCCTTGGGATCCTTCGTTCGCGCCCTGACCGAAGCTGAGAAATCGCTCGCGCGAGAGGCGTTCGGCGCCGCGATCGACCTGGCGCCCGTCCGTTTGATCGGTTGGCCGTTCCGCCGCGCGTTTGTGGCCGGACGCTGGTTCGGGCGAGACTGGATCGTATGGCCGCAAGCGCAGCTCGTCGCAGACTTCACTTTTGCGTCCGAGCGAATGCAGGGCGTGCTGATTCATGAACTGACGCACGTCTGGCAGGCCCAGCAGGGTGTCAATCTGCTGTTCGCAAAGCTGAAGGCTGGGGACACCTCCGCCTCTTATGCCTATCGCGTGGAACCGACCTGCCGGTGGGACGCGTTGAACATCGAGCAGCAGGCGATGGTGATGGAGCATCGTTTCCACTGTCGCCGCGGTCGCCCCACGCCGGGCGACAAGGCCTTTTACGATACCGTCTGTCCCTTCAAGACGTGATTTGATGTCGGGGACTTGCGGAAGGCTCAACAGCGCGCCAAGTTAGCAACGGTCGTTGTTGCGAATGGCGACCCTTGTCATTCAATGGAGCCTCCCCAATGCCGAAAGTCCTCGTCCTCTATCATTCGACCTATGGTCACCTGGAAACCATGGCCGAGGCGGTCGCTGAAGGCGCGCGCGAGGTCGAAGGCGCCGTCGTGGACATCAAGCGCGTGCCGGAAACCGTGCCGGAAGAGCTGGCCAAGGCCTCGCATTACAAGCTGGATCAAAAGGCGCCGATCGCCAAGATCGACGATCTGAAGGACTACGACGCCATCATCATCGGCGCCGGCACCCGCTTCGGTTCGGCCGCGTCGCAGATGCGCGCCTTCCTCGATCAGGCCGGCGGCCTGTGGTTCTCGGGTGCCCTGATCGGCAAGGTGGGCGGGGCCTTCACCGCGACGGCGACACAGCACGGCGGTCAGGAGACGACCTTCCAGGGCCTGCACAACTTCTTCATGCACCACGGCATGCCGGTCGTGGGTCTGCCCTATTCCTTCCAGGGGCAGATGACGCTGGACGCCATCCACGGCGGCTCGCCCTATGGCGCATCGACGATCACGGGCGGCGACGGCTCGCGTCAGCCCAGCGACGTCGAGCTGGACGGCGCCCGGTTCCAAGGCAGGCATATCGCCGAGCTGGCCAAGAAGCTGCACGGCTGATCCGATGCGTCAGCCCGCCGTCTTCTTCGGCCATGGTTCGCCCATGAACGCGCTCGGCGGTCCCTATGGGGCCGCCTGGCGTGCGCTGGGCGAAGCGATCGGCAAGCCTGAGGGCGTGGTGATGATCTCCGCCCACTGGGAGACGCGCGGGCTGGGCGTCACCGCGCAGGAGAGGCCCGAAACCATCCATGACTTCGGCAACTTCCCGCGCGAACTCCATGAGATGCAGTATCCGGCGCCCGGGTCGCCCGCCTTGGCGGCGCGGGTGTCGGCGCTGACCGGGGCCGTCCAGACGCAAGCGTGGGGCCTGGATCACGGGACCTGGTCGGTACTGTGCCATGTGTGGCCAGAGGCGGACTTGCCCGTGGTGCAGTTGTCGCTGAACCGCGAGCTGACGGCGCGCCAGCATTACGACCTGGCCAAGGCGCTGAAACCGCTGCGCGACGAGGGAATCGTCATCGCCGGCTCGGGCGACTTCGTCCACAATCTGCGGACCTGGAAACGCGAGGATGGGGCCGAACCCTACGCCTGGGCGACTGGCTTCAACGAAGCGGTCAAGGCAGCGTTCGAACGGAGCGACCATGCGGCCCTGATCGATTGGGTGGGTCTGGCCGAGGACGCACAACTGAGCGTGCCGACCGACGAACATTTCCTGCCAGTGCTTTATATCGCCGCCCAGCAGGAGCCGGGCGAGGCGGTCAGCTTTTTCAACGACCGCATCGACGGCGGCTCGATCTCTATGACGGGCGTCCGGATCGGCTGATCAGGCCGCCTTCTCCGCCTCGACCATCTTCTGGATCGACACATAGTCTGTCTTGCCGGTGCCCAGGACGGGGACCTCGGCGACCTTGACGATCTTTTTCGGCACGATCAGTTCGGGCGCACCGTTGGTTCGCGCCCATTCAGCCAGGGGAGCGACCTCGGCGTCTGCGTGGTCAGTGACGAGCACCAGCTTCTCGCCCTTGCGGCTGTCCGGAATCGACACGACGGCGTGGCGCTGATCCGGCCAGACGGCGCCGGCGATCCCTTCGACGGCGGTCAGCGAGACCATCTCGCCGCCGATCTTGGCGAAACGCTTGGCGCGGCCGCGGATGGTCACATAGCCGTCGTCGGTCACATCGACGATGTCGCCGGTGTCCAGCCAGTCGTCGCCGATCGGATCCCACGTCAGGGGCTCGGCCGAGCTGACATAGCCGCTCATGACATTGGGACCCCGCAGCATGAGGCGACCGCCTGCGTCGATGCCCTCGACCGGCTCCAGCTTCCAGTCGATGCCGGGAAGCACCTGGCCCACCGTGCCGGGCGTATTGCGGTCGGGATGGTTGACGGCGATGACAGGCGAGGCCTCGGTCGCGCCGTAGCCTTCCAGCAGTTCGACGCCGCCGAACTTGGTGTTGAACAGGGTGCGGGTTTCCTCGCGCACCTTCTCGGCGCCGGCGACGACAAACTTCAGCGTCGAGAAGTCGTTCGGTTCGGCGACGCGACCATACTGGTTCAGGAAGGTATCGGTCGCGAACAGGATCGAGGCGTTCACCTGAGGCAGCAGGTCGGTGATCTGTTTGGCGTGCAACGGCGAAGGATACTGGAAGGCCTTCAGCCCTTGCAGCAGGGGCAAAATAACCCCGCCGGTCAGGCCGAAACAGTGGAAAGTCGGCAGGGGATTGAACATCACCCAGTCCGGCGACAGGTCGATGTGGGCCGCCACCTGACGCGCATTGGCGACGAGGTTCTTCTGGCTCAGCACCACGCCCTTGGGCGTGCCGAAGCTGCCGGAGGTGAACAGGACGACGCCCGGCGCATCGGGATCCGTCTTCACACGGAACCGCTTGGGCGCCGCGCCGGCGGCGAGGCCGTAGAGCTTGTCGGACAGACCGATGGTCTTGCGCACGTCGTCCAGCCAGACGACCTTGGCCACCGTCTTCAGTTCGACGATCAGGTCGTCCAGCTTGGCCTGATCGATGAAGCGTTTGGCGGTCAGCACCTTCTTGACGCCCGAGGCCTTGATCGCCGCCTTCAGATTGGCTTCGCCGGCGGTGAAGTTCAGCATCACCGGCACACGACCATGGGCGTGCAGACCGAAGAAGGTGACGACGACGCCCATGGACGACGGCAGCAGGATAGCGACCCGCTCGCCCTTGTCCGTCATATTGGCGATCTTGCGCCCCAGCACGAAGGCGGCGCGGATCAGGCCGGTATAGGTCAGCGGATGCCGGTCCTGATCCTCTAGGATTTCCTTGTCGCCGAACCGCGCCCGCGCATCGATCAGGGCGTCGATCAGGGTCGAGTCGTAAAGCGAGGGATCCAGGGCCTGGCGCAAGCGCGTCTCCTACGGAGGACGCGGGCGGCCCTCTCTGTTGTTCGGCCGACTGTCATTAATGACGCCGCCGCATCTTGAAAAGATGCGTAACGTCGCGTGAGTTCCGATGTGCGATCACGCCTGCGGCAAGTCTGTTACCCGGTGTGCCTTGCCTAAACGGCCTCAAAGTCCGAAATACCGGCCATGGTCACCCTGATCGACACCCTTCAGCGCAAGCCGTCCGAGTTGCGTCACCCCGAAAAGCAGAACCGGCCCGAGTCGGTCGTTCTGAAAAAGCCCGACTGGCTGCGGGTGAAGGCGCCGGGCTCTGGGCAATATAACGCCACAAAGGAGATCGTTCGCTCAAAGGGGCTGGTGACGGTCTGTGAAGAGGCGGCCTGCCCGAACATCGGCGAGTGCTGGAGCCAGAAACACGCCACCCTGATGATCATGGGCGACACCTGCACGCGGGCCTGCGCCTTCTGCAACGTCAAGACGGGCTTGCCTCAGCCGCTGGATCCGGAAGAGCCGGGCAAGGTGGGCCTCGCCGTACAGCAGATGGGTCTGAACCACGTCGTCATCACCTCGGTCGACCGCGACGACGTGGCCGACGGCGGTGCGGCCCACTTCGCCGAGGTGGTGCGCCAGATCCGCATCCAGGCGCCGGACACCACCATCGAAATCCTGACGCCCGACTTCCTGCGCAAGGACGGGGCGGCGGCCGTGATGATCGACGCCAAGCCCGACGTCTTCAATCACAACCTCGAGACCGTTCCGCGCCTGTATCTGAAGATCCGGCCGGGCGCGCGCTATTTCCACAGCCTGCGCCTGTTGCAGATGGTCAAGGAGCGGGACCCGAACCAGTTCACCAAGTCCGGCATCATGGTCGGCTTGGGCGAGACCAAGGAAGAGGTCATGCAGGTGATGGACGATATGCGTTCCGCCGGCGTCGACTTCATCACCATCGGCCAGTACCTGCAGCCGACGCGCAAACATGCCGCCATCGATCGGTTCGTCACGCCGGAAGAGTTCAAGGCCTATGAGGCGATCGCCCGGGCGAAGGGCTTCCTGATGGTGTCGTCCAGCCCGCTGACGCGTTCGTCGCACCATGCCGGCGACGATTTCGCCCGGCTGAAGGCGGCGCGCGAGGCGCAGCTGCGCCGCTAAGTCCCGCATGGCCGTCCACCGCGTCACGCGCATTCTTCCCTATGCGCCCGAACAGCTTGCTGATCTGGTCGCCGACGTGCGCGCCTATCCCGACTTCGTGCCGTGGGTGACGTCGATGCGCGTCTGGAACGCGCGCGAGGAAGGCGAGGGCGTCGGCTTGCAGGATGCGGAAGCCAGCGTCGGGTTCTCTTTCCTGCAAGAGCGATTCTCCACCTGGGTCCGGCATGATCGCAATGCGCCCAAGGTCGAGGTCGGCTTGCTGCGCGGGCCCTTCAAGCACCTGAAGAACCGTTGGGAGTTCTTTCCGCATCCGGACGGCACGCGGCTGGAGTTTATGATCGACTTCGCCTTCAAGTCCCGGATGCTGGACATGATGCTGTCTGCGAACTTCGACCGTGCGGTGGAAAAGCTGATCGGCTGTTTCGAGGCCGAGGCGAAACGGAGATACGGCGTCCGATGAGTTTCGATTTCGACGCGACCGTCGTGGGCGCCGGGGCTGTGGGCCTGGCCTGCGGACGAGCGCTGTCGAAACGGGGCCTGACGGTGCTGGTGTTGGAGAAGGACGCCCACATCGGCCAGGGCGTCTCCTCCCGCAATTCCGAGGTGATCCACGGCGGCCTCTATTACCCGACCGGATCGCTGAAGGCCCGCTTCTGCGTCGAGGGACGCCGCGCGCTCTACGACTTCCTGGCCAGCCGCAAGATCAACCACTGGAAATGCGGCAAGCTGGTTGTGGCGACGCAAGAGGCCGAGGTCGAGCGGATCGAGGCCATCTTCGAACAGGCGACGGCGAATGGCGTCGAGGGGCTGGCGCATCTGACCGGCGCCCAGGCGCGGGCGCTGGAGCCGGAGCTGAACGCCCACGCCGCCATCCTGTCGCCCGAGAGCGGCCTGTTCGACAGCCACGGCTATATGCTGGCTCTGCAGGGCGAGATCGAGGATGCGGGCGGATCGGTCGTGGTCTCGGCGCCGTTTGAGGGCGCAGAGCCCCTGACGGGCGGCGGCTTCACGATCCGTGTCGGCGGGGAGGGGGCGATGCAGGTCACGAGCCGCCTTTTGGTCACCGCGCCCGGACTGTCGGCCCAGGCTGTGGCGGCGTCGATCGAAGGCTATCCACACGGAGACATTCCCGCCGGGCATTTCGGCAAGGGCGTCTATTTCCGGCTGACGGGAAAGGCGCCGTTCGACCGGCTGATCTATCCGCCGCCCATCCCCGGCGCGCTGGGCACCCACTATCGTAAGGATCTGGCCGGTCAGGCCGTGTTCGGCCCCGACCTGGCCTATGTCGAAACCGAGGATTACTCGGTCGATCCCGCCAAGGCCGAAGAGTTCGCCACCTACATTCGTCGTTTCTGGCCGGGTCTGCCCGACGGCGCCCTGACGCCGGACTACGCCGGCATTCGGCCCAAACTGCATGGGCCGGGCGAGCCGCAACCGGACTTTCAGCTTTATGGCCGCGAACATCACGGCATCGATGGTCTGATGGCTCTGTTCGGCATCGAAAGCCCCGGCCTGACCAGTTCGCTAGCCATCGGTGAAGCGGTGGCTGACGCTCTGACGGAGGCCGTATGACCGAGCGCGAGAAGATGCTGGCGGGCTTGCCTTACGATCCGGGCGATCCCGATCTGCGCGACGGTCGCGCCCGCGCCGTGGCCCTGACCGTCGCCATCAACGCCGAACCGGATCGCGACCGGCGCGGCGCCCTGGTCAACGAACTGGTCAATGCGGCCGACGGCAAGGCGATCATCATGCCGGGCTTCTTCTGCGATTATGGCGTCAACATCCATTTGGGCGCGCGGGCGTTTGCGAACGCCAACTGCGTGTTCCTGGACTGCGCCGAGATCCGTATCGGCGACAACTTCCAAGCCGGGCCGGGCGTGCAGCTTCTGACGCCGGAACATCCGTTGGACGCGGTCGCCCGCCGGGGCGAGGAGACGGCGCGGCCGATCGTCATCGGGGATGACGTCTGGATTGGCGGCGGCGCGATCGTTCTGGCGGGCGTCACCGTCGGCGATCGTTCGGTGATCGGCGCGGGATCGGTCGTGACGAAGGACGTGCCGTCCGACGTGGTGGTGGTCGGCAATCCTGCGAAGACCGTCCGGCGTCTGACGCCTGCTTAAACGCCTTGAAATCGTCGCGCGGTTCATGCATAAGCCGCGCCTCGCGTGGCGGTCCTGAGGGCCGCCGCTATTGTTTTCGCGCTAGACGGAGCTCGGCTCTGGGCGGCGCCCGACTTAGAAGATTGAGACGGACATGGCCGTTCCGAAGCGCAAAGTATCTCCCTCGCGTCGCAACATGCGCCGCGCCCACGACGCCCTGACCTCGAACGTCTACGTCGAGGACAAGGACACGGGCGAGCTGAAGCGCCCGCACCACATTGACCTGAAGACCGGCACCTATCGTGGCCGCCAGGTCATCACGCCGAAGGAAGACTAGTCTTTCGAGCGATCCCGACTTCGGTCGGACGACGATTTCGACGGCGCGCGGTGACCCGCGCGCCGTTTTCGTGCGTTCAATGCGGCGAAGCTTCCATTGGAGACGCCGCATGATGATTCGTTTCACCGCCGTCAGCGCCTGCGCGCTGCTGACCCTCGCCGCCTGCAATCGCGCAGAGGAGCGCGTCTCGGAGCCCGCCGCAGCGCCGGTCGCATCCGCGAACGAGACGCCCGCTACGCCCTCCGCCGATCCGAACGCTTTGACGGCAGAAGGTCTGGGGCCGGTGCGAATCGGCATGACTCGCGCCGAACTGGTGAAGGTCTGGGGCGAGGACTCCCAACCGAACGCCGTCGGCGGCGCCGAGCCCGAAGTCTGTGACCAGTTCCATCCGGCAAACGCGCCAGCAGATGTGCAGGTGATGGTCCAGAACGGCGTGCTGACGCGAATCACCCTGGCGCGCGGTGCGACGACGAAGACCGATCGCGGGTTCGGGGTGGGCGATACGGCCATGGCGATCAAGCAGGCCTATGGCGGCGCGGTCTTCGCCCAGCCGCACAAATACCAGGAGGCGCCGGCCGAGGATCTGTTCGTCTGGTCGAAGGGCGGTTCGACGACCTATGTCACCGATCCGTCGGCGCGTGGCGTTCGATATGAGATCGGCAGCGACGGCAAGGTGATGATGGTCCACGCTGGCGATCCCTCGATCCAGCTGGTCGAAGGCTGTTCCTGACGCCCGGCGATGACGTCGGCATTGGCGTTTGGCGGGGAGGCGGCTAAACCGTCTGACCTCCCTTGCCCCTTGAGCCAAAGAGCCGAGCCATGACCGACATCGCCGACATCGTCGCCCGCCAGATCCTCGACAGCCGGGGCAATCCGACGGTCGAGGTCGATGTCACGCTGGAAGACGGTTCGTTCGGCCGCGCCGCCGTTCCGTCCGGCGCGTCTACGGGCGCGCACGAAGCGGTCGAACTGCGTGACGGCGACAATGACATGTGGGGCGGCAAGGGCGTCCAGAAGGCGGTCGACGCCGTCAACGGCGAAATCTTCGACGCCCTGTCCGGCATGGATGCCGAGCAGCAGCGCCGGATCGACGAGGCGATGATCGAACTGGACGGCACGCCCAACAAGGGCCGTCTGGGGGCCAATGCGATCCTGGGCGTGTCTCTGGCGGTCGCCAAGGCCAGCGCCTTGTCGGCCAATCAGGAACTGTATCGTTATCTGGGCGGCGTCTCGGCCCGCGTCCTGCCGACCCCGATGATGAACATCATCAACGGCGGCGCCCACGCCGATAACCCGATCGACATCCAGGAGTTCATGATCCTGCCCACCGGCGCTGAGACCTTTTCGGACGCCGTGCGCATGGGAGCCGAAATCTTCCACGCCCTGAAGAGGCAACTGAAGGACGCCGGGCACAACACCAACGTCGGCGACGAGGGCGGCTTCGCGCCCAATCTGGCCTCGGCGGATGAGGCGCTGAGCTTCATCACCAAGGCGGGCCAGGCGGCGGGCTACCTCGCGGGCGAGGATTTCCACCTGGGCCTCGACGTCGCCTCGACCGAGTTCTTCAAGGACGGCAAATACGTCATGGCCGGCGAGGGCAAGACCATCGATTCCGATGGCATGGCCGCCTATCTGGTCGACCTGTGCGAACGCTTCCCGATCGTGTCGATCGAGGACGGAATGGCCGAGGATGACTTCGACGGCTGGCGCCTGCTGACCGAGCGCCTGGGCGACCGGGTCCAACTGGTCGGCGACGATCTGTTCGTGACCAATCCGGCGCGTCTGGCCGCCGGTATCGGCGAAGGTCTGGCCAACTCGATCCTGATCAAGGTCAACCAGATCGGCACCCTGTCAGAAACCTTGGACGCCGTCGATATGGCCCACCGCGCGGGCTATACCGCCGTGATGAGCCACCGGTCGGGCGAGACCGAGGACTACACTATCGCCGACCTGGCCGTGGCGACCAACTGCGGGCAGATCAAGACCGGCTCGTTGGCCCGCTCCGACCGGGTGGCGAAGTACAACCAGTTGCTCCGCATCGAGGAAATGCTGGGCGACCAGGGCGTCTATTTCGGCGACGGCATGCTGCTGAAATAGAGATCGGAATTGTCGGCGGAGAATCAGCGTTTTCCGCCGACAATCTTACGGTCAAGCTACATTTCGTTAGGCATTTTCGGGCACGGTTTCTGAACTGTGTTTTCGCGCTCAGAAGGAGCGTCTCAAGTGCCCGAACGGATGAAACCTTACCGCCTGTCCCTCGCCCTGTTGCTGCTTCTGGCCTATCTCGGGGTGCAGGCGCTGACGGGCGAGCGCGGACTGTTGAGCGGCTCGTCTCGCGACGCCCTGCTGGGGCAACGCGAGGACCAGCTGGCGCATCTGACCGAGCAGCGCCGCGACCTTGAGACACGGGTTCGCTATCTGCGCACCGACAGCCTGTCTCGCGACCTTCTGGAAGAGCGCGCGCGCGCCGTGCTCGGCTTCTCCGATCCGCGCGACTATGTGATCCGCGTCTCGGCCCCTGCCGCCCAAGGCTGAGCGCCCTTCACCACTTGAACTATTGTTACAGGGCGACCCGCACCCCTTTGCGTTACCGGAAGGAAGGCTGCTAAAGCCCCTTTCCGTAACGATAAGAAGGCGTCGGTTCTCGGCGCCTAGCCGGGAGATACCGGATGGCGAAAGCCCCAGCCAAATCCGCTCAGACGACCACGCCTGACAAACTGCCCAACACGCCGACGGCGTCCAAGGAAGACCTTCTGCGCTTCTATCGCGAGATGGTTCTGATCCGCCGCTTCGAAGAGCGTGCGGGCCAGCTCTACGGCATGGGTCTGATTGGCGGCTTCTGCCACCTGTACATTGGCCAGGAGGCCGTGGCGGTCGGCGTTCAGGAGAGCGTCAAACAGGGCCACGACAAGATCATCACCGGCTATCGCGACCACGGCCATATGCTGGCCGCCGGCATGGATCCGAAAGAGGTCATGGCCGAGCTGACCGGCCGCAGCGGCGGTTCGTCCAAGGGTAAGGGCGGATCGATGCACATGTTCGATGTGCCGACCGGCTTCTACGGCGGTCACGGCATCGTCGGCGCCCAGGTGGCGTTGGGCACCGGCCTGGCCTTCGCCGGCAAGTATCGCGGCGACGATTCGGTGGCCTTCGTCTATTTCGGCGACGGCGCCTCGAACCAGGGGCAGGTGTACGAGAGCTTCAACATGGCGCAGCTGTGGAAGCTGCCGGCCATCTACATCATCGAGAACAACCAGTACGCCATGGGCACGAGCATCGAGCGCTCGTCGTCGACGACCGAACTGTATCAGCGCGGCGCCAGCTTCGGCATTCCGGGCGAGCAGGTGGACGGCATGGACGTACTGGCCGTGCGTGACGCGACGGCGCGTGCGGTGAAGCGCGCCCGCGAAGGCGGCGGTCCCTTCATCCTGGAAGTGAAGACCTATCGCTATCGCGGTCACTCGATGTCTGACCCGGCCAAATACCGGACCAAGGAAGAGGTCGACGAGGTCAAGAAGACCCGCGACCCGATCGATCACCTGAAAATGCTGCTGTCGGCCGCCAAGGCGACCGAGGACGAGCTCAAGGCCATCGATACCGAAATCAAGGCGATCGTCGCCGAAGCTGTTCAATTCGCCCAAGAGAGCCCGGAACCCGATCCGTCCGAGCTCTATACCGACGTCTACGTGGAGGCCTGATCCGTGACCGACATTCTGATGCCGGCGCTGTCTCCCACGATGGAAGAGGGCACGCTGACCAAGTGGCACATCAAGGCGGGCGACACCGTGTCGGCCGGCCAGGTGATCGCCGAGATCGAAACCGACAAGGCGACGATGGAAGTCGAGGCCGTGGACGAAGGCGAAGTGCTGGAAATCCTGGTCGCCGAAGGCTCCGAGAACGTGAAGGTCAACACGCCGATCGCGCGTCTGGCCGGCGAAGACGGCGCAGCGGCGCCTGCGCCCAAGGCTGAATCCGCAAAGGGCGAAGCTGAGGCGCCCAAGGCTGCGGCCGAGGGTAAGACTGGCGATCTCGAAAAGGCCCCGGCCCAGACCGCGACACCCAAGGTCGAACTGCGCGACCCGGAAATTCCGGCCGACGCCAAACTGGTCAAGACGACCGTGCGCGACGCCCTGCGTGACGCCATGGCCGAAGAGATGCGCCGCGATGACCGCGTCTTCCTGATCGGCGAGGAAGTCGCCCAGTACCAGGGCGCCTACAAGGTCAGCCGTGACCTGCTGCAGGAGTTCGGCGACCAGCGCGTCGTGGACACCCCGATCACCGAGCACGGCTTCGCCGGCCTGGGCGTCGGCGCCGCCATGTCGGGCCTGAAGCCGATCGTCGAGTTCATGACGTTCAACTTCGCCATGCAGGCGATCGATCACATCATCAACTCGGCCGCCAAGACGCTCTATATGTCGGGCGGTCAGATCCGCGCGCCTATCGTCTTCCGCGGTCCGAACGGCGCTGCTTCGCGCGTCGGCGCCCAGCACAGCCAGGACTATTCGGCCTGGTATGCGCAGGTGCCGGGTCTGAAGGTCATCGCGCCCTATGACGCGGCCGACGCCAAGGGCCTGCTGAAAGCCGCCATTCGTGACCCGAACCCGGTCGTCTTCCTCGAACACGAGATGATGTACGGCCTGGAGTTCGATGTGCCGGAGGTCGAGGACTATGTCCTGCCGATCGGCAAGGCCAAGGTCCGTCGCGAAGGCAAGGACGTCACCATCACCGCCCACAGCCGCATGGTCGGCTTCGCCCTGCAGGCCGCCGAGAAGCTGGCCGAGGAGGGTATTGAGGCTGAGGTGATCGACCTGCGCACTCTGCGCCCCCTGGATCACGAGACCATCGTCGAGAGCGTCAAGAAGACCAACCGTTTGGTCTCGGCCGAAGAGGGCTGGGGTCCGATGGGCGTCGGCGCCGAGGTCGTGGCCCGCGTCATTGAGCACGCCTTCGATTATCTGGATGCCCCGCCGCTGCGCGTGCACCAGGAAGACGTGCCGCTACCCTATGCCGCCAATCTGGAAGTGCTGTCGCTGCCGGGCGTGGACAAGATCATCGCCGCCGTGAAACAGGTGATGGCATGACCGAGGCATCGGAGTTCATGCTGACGACGCCAGACAGCGTCGCTGCTGACCCCAAGGCCATCGAAGTCCTTCGGATGTGGTGGTCGAAGGACGAGCCGGTGATGTCTGTCAAACCGGCCTTCAACGATCCCATACAGTTCGGTCGGCTGCTGGCCTATGCGGCGCGACATATGGCGCATGGTTATGCCGTGCGGCATCAACACGATGAAACTGCGGCCTACCACCGCATCCTCGAAGGTCTCAGCGAAGTGGTGAAGGCGAATGACGTCCGCACTGTCGCCGAACCGATCGCGCCAACCGGGGGGAACGCCTGATGACCGACATCCTGATGCCGGCCCTGTCTCCGACGATGGAGGAGGGCGTTCTGGCCAAGTGGCACGTCAAGGTCGGAGACGTCGTGTCCGCCGGAGACGTGATCGCCGAGATCGAAACCGACAAGGCCACGATGGAAGTCGAGGCCGTGGATGAAGGCGAGATCACCGACATCCTGGTCGCTGAAGGCACGGAAGGCGTGAAGGTCAATACGCCCATCGCCCGCCTGAAGGACGAGGGCGGCGCGGCCGCACCCAAGCCGGCCGAAAAACCCGCCGCCAAGACGGAAGAAGCGCCCAAGGCCGAGGCCGCTCCGGCTACTGCCGAGGCGCCCAAGACAACTACGCCTGCCGCTCCGGCGCCCGCCGCGCCGAAGTCGGACAGCGGAGATCGCATCTTCTCGTCGCCGCTCGCTCGACGTATCGCCGCTCAGAACGGCGTCGATCTGAAATCGATCAAGGGCACCGGTCCCCACGGCCGCATCGTCAAGCGCGACGTCGAGGCCGCTGGCAAGGGTTCGACCCAACCGGCGACCGCCTCTTCGGCGTCGCCCGCCACGACCGCAGCCGAGCCGCGCAAGGCGCAATCTCTGGCGCAGATGGGCATTCCAGACGGCAGCTACGACCTGATCCCGCTGGACGGCATGAAGAAGGCCGTGGCGCGTCGCATGGTCGACAGCGTCCAGAATGTGCCTCACTTCCCGCTGTTCATCGATTGCGAAATCGACCAGCTGATGGCCGTGCGCGCCAAGGTCAACAAGATGCTGGAGCCGCAAGGGATCAAGGTTTCGGTCAACGACTTCGTCATCAAGGCCGCCGCCCTGGCCCTGAAGATGGTGCCGGAGGCGAACGCCTCCTACACGCCGGAAGGCATCGCCATGCACCACAACGCCGATGTCTCCATGGCGGTGGCGATCGATGGCGGCCTGATCACTCCGATCATCAAGAAGGCCGAAACCAAGGGCCTGGCGCAGATCGCGACCGAGTCCAAGGACCTGGCCAAGCGCGCCCGCGACCGCAAGCTCAAGCCCGAAGAGTTCCAAGGCGGCACCTTCTCGGTGTCCAATCTGGGCATGTTCGGCATCAAGCAGTTCACCTCGATCATCAATGAGCCGCAGGGCTGCATCATTAGCGTGGGCGCGGGCGAGCAGCGCGCGGTCGTCAAGAACGGCCAGGTCGTGCCGGCCACCGTCATGACCGTGACCCTGACCTGCGATCACCGCGTGGTCGATGGTGCGATCGGCGCCCGCTTCCTGCAGGCGTTCAAGCCGCTGATCGAAGATCCCGTCGCGATGCTGGCCTAAGGGGAGGGTGAGGTCATGACCTCGGTCTATGACTTCTCCGCCCGCGCCATCGACGGCACGGACGTTTCGCTCGATCGCTTTCGCGGTCAGGCGCTGCTGATCGTGAATACGGCGTCCAAGTGCGGCTTCACCGGCCAATACGACGGTTTGGAAAAGCTGCACCGCGCGTTTGCCGATCAGCCGTTCGAGGTGTTGGGCTTTCCCTGCAACCAGTTCGGCGAGCAGGAGCCGGGCAGGGCGGCGGAAATCGCCGCTTTCTGCGCCACCAGTTTCGACGTGACCTTTCCCCTCTTCGACAAGGTGGAGGTCAACGGACCGAACCGGCACCCGCTTTATGCCTGGTTGACGGAGCGGAAGCGCGGTTTCCTGGGCTCCAAGGCCATCAAGTGGAACTTCACCAAGTTCCTGACCGACCGCGAGGGCAGGGTGGTTGCCCGCTATGCCCCGCAGACTGAACCCGAGGCCATCAAGGCCGACATCGAGAAGTTGATCTAATGGCTGCTGAATTCGATCTCGTCGTTATCGGCTCGGGCCCCGGGGGTTATGTCGCGGCCATTCGCGCCAGTCAGTTGGGTTTGAAGGTCGCCATCGTCGAGCGCGAGAACCTGGGCGGCATTTGCCTGAACTGGGGCTGCATCCCGACCAAGGCCCTGCTGAAGTCGGGCGAGAAGTTCGAGAGCCTGAGCCACCTGAAGGAGTACGGCTTGTCGGCGTCCGGCGCGTCGTTCGATTTCGACGCCATCATCCAGCGCTCGCGCGGCGTGGCCAAACAGCTGAATCAGGGCGTCGGCTTCCTGATGAAGAAGAACAAGATCGAAGTGATCGAGGGGTCGGCCAAGCTGGAGAAGGGCGCCGCCGCGCCAAAGGTCGTGGTCGCCCTGAAAGCGGGTGGTTCGCGCGCCTTGGAGGCCAAGTCTGTGATGCTGGCCGTCGGCGCCCGCGCTCGCGCCCTGCCGCAGATCGGGCTGGAAGCCGACGGCGATCGCATCTGGGCCTATCGCGAGGCCATGGCGCCGAAATTCATGCCCAAGTCGATCGTCGTGATCGGTTCGGGCGCCATCGGCATCGAGTTCGGCAGCTTCTATCGCGCCCTGGGCTGTGACGTGACCGTGGTCGAGGCGGTGGATCGCATCATGCCGGTCGAGGACGAAGAAGTCTCCAAGGCCGCCCAGAAGTCGTTCGAAAAGCGCGGCATGAAGTTCAAGCTGGGCGCCAAGGTCACCAAGGTGAGCAAGGACGCCAAGGGCGTGAAGGTCGCCGTGGAGATCGGCGGCAAGGCCGAGACCTTGGAGGCCGAGGTCTGCATCTCGGCCGTCGGCATCACCGCCAACACCGACGGCATCGGCCTGGAAGAACTGGGTCTGGAAATGGACCGCGGCCACGTCAAGATCGACAGCCACTGCCAGACCAACGTCAAGGGCCTGTACGCCATCGGCGACTGCGCCGGCGCGCCCTGGTTGGCGCACAAGGCGTCGCACGAAGGCATTCACGCGGCCGAACATATCGCCGGCTACAAAACACCCAACGTCCATTCACCTATCGCCGGCTGCACCTATGCCCAGCCACAAGTCGCCTCGGTCGGCGTCACCGAACAGGCTGCGCGCGCCGAGAAGCGCGACGTCAAGATCGGCCGCTTCCCGTTCCGCGTGAACGGCAAGGCGATCGCCTCGGGCGATACCGACGGCTTCGTCAAGGTGATCTTCGACGCCAAGACCGGCGCCCTGATCGGCGCCCACATGATCGGTCACGAGGTCACCGAGATGATCCAAGGCTATGTCACCGCCATCACCATGGAGGCGACCGAAGAAGACATCCACGGGATCGTCTATCCGCACCCGACCATGTCGGAGGCCATGCACGAGGCGGCGCTGGACGCCTATGGGCGTGTGATCCACATCTAAGGCAGAGACCGAAACGGCCCCGGAGCAATCCGGGGGCGTTTCTCGTTTTGGGCAGTAGGCGTCAGCGCTTCTTGCCCAGTTCCGCCGCGATATCCTTGGTCATGCGACCGACCTTGCGGTGGGCGGCGGTGATCTGGTCCTTGGTTACGCCCCAGCGTTTCATCCAGTATTCGACCGACTGACGTTCCGACAGATCAATGCGATCCTTGTCGATGAAGCCGCGCTTGTCCTTGAGGCCCGCCATCTTTGGCTCCATTCGTTGCGTTAGAGCGCCGGGTTAAGCCTTCTCGACGAAGCTGTCGATCACGCGCTTCTCCCCGGCCTTTTCGAACTCGACCAGCAGTTTGTTGCCTTCGATGACGCGCACGTTTCCGTACCCGAACTTCTGGTGAAAGACGCGTTCGCCCTTTTTCCAGCCTGAGCTGGATTTGGGGTCGGCGGTGGCGATCAGTCGGCCGTCGCCTTCGATGACGGCCTTGCGCGCCGGGATCTTGGCTGGGGTCTGGGCGGCGGTGAAGGATTGGGCGCGTTTCCAGCCGGGGGAGGAATAACCGCTGCCGAAAGATGGCGCGTCGTCCCAGCGGCTTTTTGCCTCCTTCATGCCGGTCGAAGCGCCGTAATAGCCGGTGTCGGATTGGGGATCGACGTGGGCGATAGGCAGTTCGTCGACGAAGCGGCTGGGCAGTTGAGAGGTCCAGCGGCCATAGACCAGCCGGTTGGCGGCGAAGGAGATGCGCGCGTCCTGCTTGGCGCGGGTGACGCCGACGTAGGCCAGGCGGCGTTCTTCCTCCAAGCCCTTCTCTCCCTTTTCGTCGATGCTGCGCTGGCTGGGGAAGACGCCTTCCTCCCAGCCCGGCAGGAAGACCAGCGGGAACTCCAGCCCCTTGGCGCCATGCAGGGTCATGATCTGCACCGCGCCGTCGCCGTTAGTATCGTCGCTGGTCGCGCGCTCCAGATCCATGACCAGAGAGACGTGCTCCAGATAGGCCTGCAGCGTCTCGAACTGCTGCATCGACTGGGTCAGTTCCTTCAGGTTCTCCAGCCGGGTCTGGCCGCTGGTGCGGTCGGCCTTCTGCATGTCGGTATAGCCGCTCTCCTCCAGCACCGTCTCCATGACCTGCCAATGGGGCGTGGTCTCGGACAGTTGGCGCCAGCGGTCGATATCGCGCACGAAGTTGGACAGGGCGGTGCGGGTGCGGGCCTGAAGCTCATCGGTATTGACCAGGCCCCTGACGGCGGTCAGGGCCGACAGGTCGTGCTGGCGGGCCAACTGCAGGATCTTCTGGACGCTGGTGTCGCCGATGCCGCGTTTGGGCACATTGACGATCCGCTCGAAAGCGAGGTCGTCGTCTTCCGACAGGATCAGGCGCAGATAGGCGTGGGCGTCGCGGATCTCGGCGCGCTCGAAGAAGCGCGGCCCGCCGATGACGGTGTAGGGGATGGCCAGCATGACCAGCCGTTCTTCAAAGGCCCGCATCTGGAACGAGGCGCGAACCAGAATAGCCATGTCCTTGTATTTCAGGCCCGGCTCGCCGGCATGAGGACGGCGGGCGGTCTCGATCTCGTCGGCGATCAGCCGGGCCTCGGCCTCGCCGTCCCAGACGCCGCGCACCCGCACCTTGTCGCCGCTGTCGTCTTCGGTCCACAGGGTCTTGCCCAGCCGGTCGCGGTTGGCGGCGATGAGGCCAGACGCCGCGCCCAAAATATGACTGGTCGAGCGATAGTTCCGCTCCAGCTTGACGATCTTGGCGCCGGGGAAGTCCCGCTCGAAGCGCAGGATGTTGTCCACCTCGGCCCCGCGCCAGCCGTAGATCGACTGATCGTCGTCGCCGACGCAGCAGACGTTGCCGGTCGAGGCCGTCAGCAGCCGCAGCCACAGATACTGGGCGACGTTGGTGTCCTGATATTCGTCCACCAGAATGTAGCGGAAGCGACGGCGATATTCCTCAGCCAAGTCGGCATGCTGCGACAGGATGGTGATGTTGTGCAGCAGCAGATCGCCGAAGTCGCAGGCGTTCAGGCTGCGCAAGCGCGCCTGATAGGCGGCGTACAGACCCTGACCCTTGCCGTTGGCGAAGTCCTCGCCCGGCGGCAGCTTGTCCGGCGTCCAGCCGCGGTTCTTCCAGTGATCGATCAGGCCGGACAGCGACTTGGGCGTCCAGCGTTTGGTGTCGATGTTGGCCGCTTCCAGCAGCTGCTTCAGCACCCGTTCCTGGTCGTCGGTGTCCAGGATGGTGAAGCTGGATTTCAGACCGACCAGTTCGGCGTGGCGACGAAGGATCTGGGCGGCGATGGAGTGGAAGGTGCCGAGCCAGCGCAAGCCTTCGGCGGAGGGGCCAATCAGATGCGTGATGCGCTCGCGCATTTCGCGCGCGGCCTTGTTGGTGAAGGTGACAGCCAGCAGCTCCCACGGCTTGGCCCGGCCTGTCGCCAGAATGTGCGCCAGCCGTGTCGTCAGGACGCGGGTCTTGCCCGTGCCCGCGCCCGCCAGAACCAGAACCGGGCCCTCGGTCGTCTCGACCGCCTCGCGTTGCTCCGGATTCAGCCCCTTTAGATAATCGCGCGGCGCCTCGTCCTCGGGCGCACGAGCGCGCGCGAGGTCGGAAATGCGGGGGGCGGGAAGATCAGTCACAGGCGCAAAACTATCCGTCAGTCAGAATCGAACCGGAACATAAGGTGACCGCGCGACAAAGTCAGGGCCGCGTATGACGAATGCACGGAACCGTGCGGGCGAGGGTCGGTTCCTAGCTGCAATGCAGCACGACGATCACCAGCAAGGGCCGACGCGCCGCAAGCCGAACGGGCGGGCGGGCTGGATCGCCTTTGCCTTGGGCATGACCGCGATGTTCGCCGTCATGGCGATCTGGGTGGCGGTCGTCGAAACGGGCGACGCCCCTTCAGATGAGGTGCAGTTGATCAGTCGATCTGAAGCAATAGACGACCAGGGCAGGCGCGGCCGCGGCGACTAGCCGATCTTCCAGGCGCCGCTCACGTTTGACGTCCATGATCCGCCACCCAGTCCAGCGCCAGCAGGCGACAGGCGGAGGCGAGGGGACGTCGGCCGCGACCGGCGTCGATTTCAGCCAGAAGCTGAGCCTTGCTGAGGCTGCGGGCAGCCGCGATTCGGTCCAGCACGGCCCAGAACTCCGGCTCCAGCGCCACCGAGGTGGCATGGCCGGCGAGCGCAACCGAACGTTTGGTAAGGCTGCTCAACGCGCGGACTTCAGCACGATCTCGGCCGAGGCCGGCGCGCCGTTCGTCAGGATCGCGTGGCGCGTGTCGGTGACAAAGACCAGGGCGCCGGCCGCGTCGCGGATCTCGGCGCGCGCGGCATAGGTGTGGCGCGGATCGATCTGAGACGTGGGAAAGCCCAAGGTGACGCGATAGGGCGGGGCGCCGGTCAGCGGCTCTCGTGTTTCGGCGAGAACCTTGGCGGGCGCGTCGGCCAGACTGACATCCTCAATCCTGACGGTCAGGACATGGCCGGGCGGCAGCGTGATACGTTCGCGATAGGTGGCGGTCACGTTCACCACCGTCGTTCCGGTCGTCACGTCCGGCGTGGCGGCGCAGGCCGCCAGGACCAGGGCGGCGGGCAGGATGAGGGGTGCGTTTCGCATGGCGATCTCCTTCGCGGCGCCCAGTGTGTCACAGTCAGGCGCAAGACGTGAGGGCGCCTGGCGCCAGAGCGTGTTATGCGGGCCGTCCACCGCCGGAGGTCAACCCTTGAGCCGCCCCTTTGCGATCGTCGCGATCGCCATCTGCGCCCTGATCTGGGGCACGACCTGGTACGCGATCACCCTGCAGCTGGGGCCGGTTGATTCCATCGTCTCCATCGTCTGGCGATTTGGTCTGGCGTCGGCGGTCCTGTTCGCCTTCTGCGCCGTGACGCGCCGGCCGCTGCATCTGACGCGCAGCCAGCATCTGGCCGCCATCGGCCAGGGCGCCTTCGTCTTCGCGGTCAGCTATGGCTTCGTCTATGCGGCGGAGGGGCAGGTGGCTTCGGCCGTGGTCGCGGTGATCTTCGCCGCTCTGGCCTTTGTGAACCTGATCCTGTTTCGGCTGCTGGGCGGACAGAAGGCGGCGCCAGCGGCGTGGATCGGCGCCGTACTGGGCGTCATGGGCGTCGGGGTCCTGTCCTATGGCCAGATCACGGCGGCGGGCGCCGGCCTCAATCCGGGGCTGGGCGTCATCTTCGCCCTGACCGCTGTACTGGCTTCGGCGCTCGGCAACTGGTTCGCCTGGAAGGGGCAGCAGGCGGGCGCACCGGTGATGGCCGCCACCTCCTGGGCGATGGCCTATGGCACAGCCATGTTGGCGCTTTATGGCATGGCGACCGGCGTGACGTGGCGGATCGAGCCGACGCCGGACTATGTCCTGTCGCTGCTCTATCTCTCGCTGTTCGGGTCGGTGATCGCGTTCGGCTTGTACTTCACCATCGCGCGCCAACGCGGCTATGCCCTGGCAAGCTACATCTCGGCTCTGACGCCGCCCATCGCCATGCTGGTGTCGGTGCTGTTCGAGGGCGCGCGTTTCGGCTGGAGCGCCCTGATCGGCCTGGCGCTTGTGCTGGCGGGGCAGATCATGCTGATCCGCGCGCCCAAGGCCTGAGCCGTCAGTCGTCGGATTTCGGCTCCAGCTTCCGACCGTCCAACTGCTTCTCAGCGCGTTGACGCTCAAGAGCGGACAGGGTCTTCTCGGCCTTGGAGCGTCCATGGGCCAAGCGGTTGGCGGCGGCCAACGCCTTGGCTTCGGCCTTGGCGTGGGTCTTTCGCGCTCGGTTCAGATTGATGATCTCGCCCATGCCTACGCCTTGGGCTTTTCGGCGGGGGGCGCATCGGCCGGCGGGTTGGCCGATGGCTCGGGCGCCAGCACAGCCGGCACCTGAGACTCCGAGATCGTCGTCTGGGGGATGAAGGGCTGGTCCGCCGGGCGCTCGCCCAGCCGGGTCCAGGCATCGGCGCCGCGTCCGCGCTGACGCCCCAGTTCGAACATGGCCGTCATGGTCTCCTGATCGAACTTCAGGCTGGAGGCAGCGACATTGTCTGGAATGGCCGACAGGGCCATGTCCAGCCCATTGCGCCGCGCGAACGCCGCCGTCACCGCCAAGTGGATGCGCAGCGACGACTTGCTCATGCTGTCATAGGTCCGCGCCAGGATCCCCGACAGGCGGCCGGGCGTAACGCCGTCGTTGCGGCCGACCTGGCCGTTGACGATCACATAGAGGGCGCCGACGCGGCCTTCGTCCTTTGGGCGGGTCCAGAGCATCAGGTCTTCAGGAATAGCCAGGAACGGCGTGTTGACGCCGCCATCGACGTGCATTTCCAGAACCACCTTGTCGTCGTCCTGAAGCCCGGCGATCAGCACAGGAGGAAAGACGCCGGGAATGCTGGCTGAGGCGACCAGCACCTCCTTGAACAGTTCGCGGGCGTTCTCGTCGCCCTGGGTCGCCAAAAGGCCCATGTCCCAAATGACGGTTTCCTCGCTGTCCAGATCGGTCGTCGCCACCAGCAGGCGTCTGCCCTTGGCGTGCTCGCGCGCGACGGCCTGCATCAGTTCGGGGGTGACGTTCTCGTCCACCAGATTGCGCAGGACCTGTGACGAGAACAGGCTCGGGTTCAGGAAGGCGGCGAAACTGCGCCAGCTCAGCAAATTGCTGGCGGCGCCGCTGGTGTAGGCGTGCTGAAGTTCGTCGTCCCAATCCGATCCAAGAAAGGCGAACGGAGCGGCAAGGGCCCCGGTGCTGACGCCGGTGACCACTTCGAACGCGGGGCGATCGCCCTGTTCGGTCCAACCGACCAGAAGCCCGGCGCCGTAGGCCCCGTTTGCGCCGCCGCCAGACAGCGCCAGGATCGACGTCGGTTTGTCGGGCCGAAGTCGCTGACCGATTTCCTGGGTGAAGGCCTGCAGGCGCGCGTTGTCGCTGGCGCGGATGCGAGGGTCTTCCGCCTTGACGAGCGTGCCGTCGGTGATCCGGAGGGGGCCGGTCGGGCGATCCAGCGTTCCACACGCCGACAAGGCCAGGGCCATGAGGACGCCCAACAGGCCTGATCCAATCCGCCGCATATCTTGAGTTCCGGTTCCGTGTGAACGCCGGCTTCTACCGCGTCCTTGGCAATCCTGTCATCAAGGCGATGAACAAGCGTCGCCGTTTGAAACCGTCGCAGGCCGGGTGTGTTCTCATCGACAGGACAAACCAAACTGCTGGAGATACACATGGTTGACGTTTCGCTCATCAAGGAACACCTCGAAGTCGTAGGCTCGGACGGCGGTCACGTGGGCCGGGTCGATCACGTCCTGGGCGACCAGATCGAGCTGGCGAAGCTGGATTTTGCCGGCGGCTTCAAGCACCACATGATCCCGGTCAGCTGGGTCGAACGGGTTGACGACAAGCACGTCCATCTGAGCCTGACCCAAGACGACGCCAAGGCGCGCTGGACCGAGAAGCCGCACTGAGGCCGATCTGACGCCGATTTAATGAAGGCCCCGCTGCACAAGCGGGGCCTTTTGCTTATCTGAGATACGTCGCATTGGGCGACATTGGAGCCTGTGTTGATGCGCCTGATCCTGAATATCCTCTGGCTCATCTTCGGCGGCTGGATTTCCGGCCTTCTGTGGCTGCTGGGCGGCGCGATCCTGGCGCTGACCGTCGTCGGCCTGCCGTGGACGTTCGCGGCGTGGCGCATCGCCAGCTATTCGTTCTGTCCCTTCGGCCGCGAGATCGTGTGGCAGGACACGCATCCCGTCGCAGGCTGTGTCGGCGTCGTGTTGAACGTCGTCTGGTTCGTCGTGGCCGGCTGGTACATCGCCCTGACGCATTTGATCATCGCCGTGGCGGAGTTCGTCTCCATCATCGGCATTCCGTTCGCGCTGAAGGATCTTGAGTTGGCCAAGCTGGCGCTGGCGCCGGTCGGACGCACCATCCGCGACAAGACCTGACCCAAACGAAAACGCCGACGTCAGACGACGTCGGCGTTTCAAAAATCTCGTCCTTGGGTGGGATCAGCCCGGCGAGATCATCTTCTCCGGCCGCACGGCTTCATCGAACTCCGCGTCCGTCAGATAGCCGCCGCCGACGGCCTCTTCGCGCAGGGTGGTGCCGTTCTTGTGCGCGGTCTTGGCGATCTTGGCGCACAGATCATAGCCCAGCTTGCCGTTCAGAGCGGTGACCAGCATCAGCGAGTTGTTCAGGCCGCGCGCAATATTGTCCTCGCGCGCCTCGATGCCGACCACGCAGTTGTCAGTGAAGCTGATCGCCGCGTCGGCGACCAAGCGCACCGACTGCAGGAAGTTGTAGGCCATCACGGGGTTGTAGACGTTCAGTTCGAAATGGCCTTGCGACCCGGCGAAGGTCAGGGCGGCGTTGTTGCCGAACACCTGGACGCAGACCTGGGTCAGGGCTTCGCATTGCGTCGGATTGACCTTACCCGGCATGATCGACGAGCCCGGCTCGTTTTCCGGCAGCGCCAGTTCGCCCAGACCCGAACGCGGGCCGGAACCCAGGAAGCGGATGTCGTTGGCGATCTTGAACAGGCTGGCGGCGACTGTGTTGATGGCGCCGTGGCTGAAGACCATGGCGTCGTGGGCGGCCAGGGCCTCGAACTTGTTCGGGGCCGTGGTGAAGGGCAGGCCGGTGATCTCGGCGATCTGGGCCGCAACCTTCTCGGCGAAGCCGATGGGCGCGTTCAGACCGGTGCCGACGGCGGTGCCGCCCTGCGCCAGTTCCATCAGGGCCGGCAGCGTCTGTTCGATGCGCTTGATGCCGTTCTCGACCTGTTGCGCATAGCCGCCGAACTCCTGGCCCAGGGTCAGGGGGGTGGCGTCCTGGGTATGGGTGCGGCCGATCTTGATGATGTGGCCCCAGGCCTTGGCCTTGGCGTCCAGCGCGGCGTGCAGATGTTTCAAGGCCGGGATCAGGTCGTTGACCACCTGTTCGGCGCAGGCGACGTGCATGGCCGTGGGATAGGTGTCGTTGGACGACTGGCTCATATTGACGTGGTCGTTGGGGTGGACCGGCTTTTTGGAGCCCATCTCGCCGCCCAGAATCTCGATCGCGCGATTCGAGATCACCTCATTGGCGTTCATGTTCGATTGGGTGCCCGAACCCGTCTGCCAGACCACCAGCGGGAAGTGGTCGTTCAGCTTGCCTTCGATAACCTCATTGGCGGCCTTGATGATGGCGTCGGCCAGGGCCGGATCCAGCTTGCCCAAGTCGCGGTTTGTCTCGGCGGCCGCACGCTTGA
Organism: Brevundimonas sp. 374; assembly: GCF_900102995.1. Lineage (NCBI taxonomy): Bacteria > Pseudomonadati > Pseudomonadota > Alphaproteobacteria > Caulobacterales > Caulobacteraceae > Brevundimonas > Brevundimonas sp. 374. Next base: position 455,130 of record NZ_FNKT01000001.1, read on the forward strand.
CGATGCCCAGGGCGCGCACGACCGGCAGGGGCTGCTTCTCCCAACCGATCTTGAAGTTGCCCAGCGACCGCTGCGCCTGAGCGCCCCAGTAGCGGTCGGCGGCGACTTCGATCGGGCCGAAGGTGTCGGTCTCTGTGCGGACGTTGCTCATGCGCGTAAATCTCGTCTCTCAGGCGTGGCGATGGGTTGCGCGGCGGTGTAGCACGAGAGCCATGCAGGGCAAGAAGAGCGCGGATATGAGACGAGGGCTGATCGCCGTGGCGGCGCTGTCGGCGCTGGCGGGCTGCGCGACTGTTCAGCCCGAACCCACAATGCCCCACGTTGCGCTCGACACGACAGCCGGCATGATTGTGCTGGCGCTGGATGCAGCCGCTGCGCCGATCACGACATGCAACTTCATCGGCTACGTCGTGACGGGTGATTATGATGGGGGCACGGTCTTCAGAACCGTCAGCCGCGAAACCAATACCGCCAGCCGCTATCCCATCGACGTGATCCAGGCGGCGACGCCACGCGGCAGCGACGACGCCTCGCGGCCGCCGATCATTCTCGAACGGACACGAGACACTGGCCTGCGTCATACGGCCGGCGCGGTGTCCATGGCGCGGGACGGACCGGACAGCGCTACATCCAGTTTCTTCATCGTCACACAAGATACGCCGAGCCTGGACTTTGGCGGAGGGCGGAATCCTGACGGTCAGGGCTTTGCCGCATTCGGCGCTGTGGTCGAAGGGCTGGATGTCGCGCGCAGAATCCAGCGGATGCCCGCGAATTCTGAGGAGCAGCTTACGCCGCCCGTAACGATCCGCTCTGCGCGCTTGCTGGATGCTGCGCCCGCCGTCTGCATAAAGGCGATGCAACAGTGACCGCCGGCTGGATCGGGACCGGCAAGGTCAGGGCGCGCGAGGATGGCGATGCGGTCGAGATCGTCATCGACGGCCTGACGACCCAGGCCAAATACTACAAGCCGCTGGTCTATGAGTTCATGCGCAAGGAATGGCGCGGAGCCAGACCATCGTGGGGCGACCATGTCGTCGAAATCCGCATGGAGCATGTCGGCGAGCCGCCCTGGATGGACCTCGACAATCTGGCCAAGGCCTTGCTCGATTCTATCAAAGGCTATCTGTTTCACGACGACGCCCAGGTCGCGCGGCTGCTGGTCGAAAGACGCGAGGGCGAAAGAGAGCGGATCCTGATCCGCTCCTATCCGCGCAAGGACTGACGGCGGCTATTTCTTGCGGAACTGGTCCAGCGAAACGACCTTGGGGCCGTCCGAAATCGGCGGCATGTCCTGGGGCGGGGTCGGCTCGTCTTCGACTTCGTCCAAAAGCTGCGGGTCTTCGAACTGCAGCAGAAATTGGACGCTGGGATCGTAGAAGCGCGTGATCGCGGAATAGGGGATGACCAGGCTCTTGGGCATGCCGCCGAAGCGCAGCTTGACCGAGAAACGCTCAGACTCGACGCGCAGGTCGTCATACTGGTGCTGCAGAACGACCGTCATCTCTTCCGGATATTTCGCCAGAATGTCAGGGGCCACGCTGACGCCGACGGCGCGTGTCTTGAAGGTGATGTAGAAGTGGTGGGCGCCGGGCAGTCCGTCGGCCAGCACGCGTTCCAACGCGGCGCGCATGACGCCGCGCAGGGCTTCCTGCGCCAGCTGTTCGTACCGCATCTCATCGACCGGAGGGGCCTGGTCGCTCATCGTCACCTCACATCAGAGCGCGACTGATAGCGGCGCAGGGCCGTAGGCGAAAGGTGTCATGAAGGTAAAGCGCCGGGATTCTGGCGCCAGGCTCCCGATCATCTTTTGGAAAGTGCCGGGGGTTCTGTTGCCAGGCCCCCCGACGGGCCCCGCCCAGGGATCTGAACCCCTAGGACTTAAGATTCGAAATCACTCGAACCGCATTACGCGGCGAGAGCGACTTCTCCAGCGAAGTTATCGTTCGCAGTTAGAAAATGGCCCGATACGGTGGGCCAGGACGAGCGAAAGCAATCCTCTTTACACGTCCGTCGATGCTAGTCGGCCCCATGCTGCCTCCGCCGATAACGCGGGGAGAAAGTTGGTGGAGCCGCCGGGAATCGCACCCGGGTCCGGTCCGCTTATTACAAGCGCGTTTATCGCTATAGTCCGGCCGAAACCGGACCAGACGAATATAGGCGCAGCCGTGAGGCATTCCAAGCGCCGGATTGCACTCAGGCGCGGCTCCACTCCGGCGTCTGGTTTCGGAACCACGTCAACTGACGTTTGGCGTAGTTGCGGGTAGCTTGTTTAAGGGCGGCGATCGCGTCGTCGCGGGCCAGATCGCCGGACAGGTAGGCGGCCAGTTCTCTGACCCCGACCGCCTTCATGGCGGGCAGGGCGGGGTTCAAGCCACGGTCCAAGAGGGCTTGGACTTCGTATATCGCTCCCTGATCAATCATCAGGTCAACGCGCTGGTCGCAGTTTGCATAGAGTTGCTGGCGCTCAGGCTCCCTGACCCATCCGGTCCATGAATCCGGCGCCAACAAGGGCTGAGTGTCGGCCTTCCAAGCGCTCAGCGCGCGGCCGCTGGCGATGAAGACGCTCATGGCTCGCACCAGTCGCTGGCGGTCTCCCTGTTCGATGGCCTGCGCCGCCTCGGGATCGATCTGGGCCAGGCGCTGGCGGAAAGCTGACTCGCCGAGCGCCTTGTAGTCGGCATCCATCTGATCGCGCACCGCGTTTGGCACCGCCGGAATATCGGCCAGGCCGCGTGTCAGGCTGGTGAAATAGAGGCCGGTCCCGCCCACCAGAATGGCAGGGCGGTGTTGATCGCGGAGATCTTGGAGCAACGCCATCACGGCGCGGCTCCAGCGTCCGACGGACCAGGCGTCCGCCGCGTCGGCGACGCCATACAGTCGATGATCGGCCTGGGCTTCATCTTCAACCGACGGGCGGGCCGTCAGGATGCGCAGGTCGGCGTAAAGCTGCTGGCTGTCGGCATTGATGATCACCGCGCCTGTTTCGCGCGCCATCTTCAACGCCAGCGCCGATTTGCCCGAGGCGGTCGGGCCGGCGATCAGGGTGATTGGTGGCGACTGGGACAAATCGTGGCTCGCGGGATGGGTTCGACGGCGATAGAACGTGCGCATCATCGCCTGCAAGTCTTCTGGAGACCGCCTTGGTCGAACGCACCGCCGTCATCGCCGCCCTCGACGCCGTCATCGATCCGGTGTCCGGCCAGGGTCTGGTCGCCGCCGGTCTGGTTCAGGGTCTGGTCGTGGCTGAGGATCGCGCGGGGTTTGCTCTGGAAGTCGATCGCAGCCAGGCGGCCGCCTACGCGCCGGTTCGTGACAAAGCGGAGGCTGCGCTGAAGGCCATTCCCGGCATGGCGCGCGTCTCGGTCATTCTGACCGCCGAGACCCAGCCTACTGCTGCGCCGCGCACGGCGGGCCTGTCAAAGGCGGCGGTCGATCAGGGCCGCGCCAAGGCGCCCGTCCCGACCGATCGTCCGGCCCATGTCCGTCGCGTCCTGGCCGTCGCCAGCGGCAAGGGCGGGGTGGGCAAGTCCACCGTCGCCGTAAACTTGGCCGCTGCGCTTTCGGCGCGCGGGCTTTCGGTCGGCATTCTTGACGCCGACGTGTATGGGCCGTCGCTGCCGACCATGCTGGGCATCAGCGGTCAGCCCGCCTACGAGGACGGCGCCATCGTGCCGCACGTCGCCCACGGGCTGAAGGCTATGTCGGTTGGCCTTTTGACCAAGATGGACGACGCCATGATCTGGCGTGGACCGATGGCGTCGCAGGCCATCACGCAGATGCTGACACAGACGCGTTGGGGAACGGCTGATGCGCCGCTGGACGTGCTGGTGGTCGATCTGCCGCCGGGCACGGGCGACGTCCAACTGACCCTGACCCAAAAGACGCCGCTGGATGGGGCGGTGATCGTGTCGACGCCGCAGGAAGTCGCTCTGGCCGATGCGCGACGTGCCCACACCTTGTTCCAGCGCGTCAATGTCCCGACGTTTGGCCTGATCGAGAACATGAGCGGGCCAGTCTTTGGTGAAGGCGGAGCCAAAGCCGAGGCCGAGCGCTTATCCATCCCGTTTTTGGGCGCCTTGCCGCTGGACGCCGCCTTCCGAGAGGGCGGCGATGCCGGACGACCGCCTGTCGCAACCGATCCGCAGGGTGCTATCGCCGGCCGCTTCGCCGAAATAGCCGCGCGCGTCTCGGCGGCGCTCGGGATTTAGAAAAAGCGGAGGCAAGGGGTTTTCAAACGCAACCCTGTTCGCCACCTTGGGTGCTACAGATACCCAAGGAGATACGATGAGCCTCGACGCCCTGTTCAGCCCTTTCGCGATCAAGGGGCTGACGCTGCCCAACCGCATCGTCATGGCGCCCATGACGCGGTCCTTCTCGCCGAACGGCGTCCCGACCTCCGACGTCGCCGCCTATTATCGCCGTCGCGCCGAGGGCGGGGTGGGCCTGATCGTGACCGAAGGCACGGTCGTCGAGCGTCCGGCGGCGCGCAACGACGCCAATGTTCCGGTTTTCCACGGCGAAGCGCTGCCGGAATGGAAGTCCGTGGTGCAAGAGGTTCATGCCGCCGGCGGTCTGATCGCGCCGCAGATCTGGCACGTGGGCTCGGCGCGCGGACGCGGCGATGACTGGGCGCCGCTGGGCAAGGTGGACAGCCCGTCGGGCATGACCATGCCGGGCAAGACCAAGCTGGAGCCGATGACGGAGGAAGATGTCGCCGACACCATCGCCGCTTTCGGCCGGTCGGGCCGCGCGGCTCGCGACCTCGGCTTCGACGCCGTCGAAATCCACGGCGCCCATGGCTATCTCATCGACCAGTTCTTCTGGGGCGGCCTGAATGCGCGCGAGGACAGCTGGGGCGGACCGACCATCGCGGATCGCGCCCGCTTCGGCGCCGAGGTCGTGAAAGCGGTGCGTGAAGGCGTCGGCGACGACATTCCCGTCATCCTGCGCCTGTCGCAGTGGAAGCTTCAGGATTACACGGCCCGCATCGCCGAGACGCCGGAACAGATGGTCGAGTGGCTGACTCCGTTGTCGGACGCTGGCGTCGATGTCTTCCACTGCTCTCAGCGCCGCTTCTGGGAGCCGGAATTCGAAGGCTCGGACCTGAACTTCGCCGGCTGGACCAAGAAGTTGATAGGCAAGCCCACGATCACCGTCGGGTCCGTCGGCCTGGACGGCGAGTTCATCGCGGCCTTCGGCGGCGAGGGTTCAAAGCCCGCCTCGCTGGACGGTCTGCTGCGCCGTCTGGAGAACGAGGAGTTCGACCTGGTCGCCGTCGGCCGCGCACTGCTGGCCGATCCTCAGTGGGTCGCCAAGATCCGCGACGGTCGTGAAGACGAGCTGCGCAACTTCGAGCGTTCCGACCTGATGACTCTGTCCTGATCGGGAAACGTCGAGCCGGTCATGCCGGCTCGACGATCACGCCCGTGCCGTAGCACAGCACCTCGGTCACGCCCGGCATGATCTCCGTCGCGTCATAGCGGACGGCCAGGATGGCGTTGGCGCCGTGGGCTTGGGCGTGTTTGACCAGTTCGTCATAGGCTTCCTGACGCCCGGCCTCAGCAAGCTTCACATAGGCGCCGACGCGGCCGCCCAGCATCGACTGGACCCCGCCGATGGCGTCGGAGATGGCGTTGCGCGAGCGCACCGTGACACCGCGCACCAGGCCGATGTGGCGGGTGACGCGAAAGCCGGGCAGGTCGTTGGTCGTGGTGACGTACATCTGTTTCTCCTAGCGCCGTTCAAGAATGCGGAAGGTGAAGGCGTGGTCGTCCTTCTCGCCCGCCGGGTGCGATTCTGACGATACCTCGACCCAGGCGGTTTCGTCGAATGATGGAAAAACGGCGTCGCCTTCGGGAGAGGCCTCGACCTCGGTGACGTACAGTCGCCTCGCGCGGGGCAGGGACGCCTCGAACAGGGCGGTGCCGCCGATGATGCAGATCTCCTCGACGCCATCGTCCTCGGCGGTCTCGCGCCCGATCTCGATGGCTTCGTCCAGGGTGGCGCAGACCAGCGCGCCCTTCGACATGCCGTCGCTTTCGTAGGACTCGTCACGCGTCAGCACGATGTTCAGCCGACCGGGCAGAGGCTTCAACGGCAGGCTCTCCCAAGTCTTGCGGCCCATCAGGCAGGGCTTGCCCACGGTGATGGCCTTGAACCTTTGCAGGTCCGAGCGCAGCCGCCAGGGCAGGTCGCCGTCGCGACCGATGACGCCATTGCGTCCACGCGCGACGACCAGGGCGATAAGAGGAACGGTCATACATTCGGCTCCAGCCACTTCAGCCATTTGCGCTGCATGGCCTGATCCAGATCGACACCCGCCCGCGCGCAGTAGATCAGCAGCATCCCCAGCACATCCGCCGCCTCGTCACCCAGCGCCTGGCTGTCGGGCGCGCCTCTCGCTCGGCTGGTCAGACGCAGGTGCTCGGCGGTCAATTCGCCAAGCTCTTCCTGCAGTTTGAGCAAGGCCCAGTCGCGGTCGCGGTCGATATCGTGTTCGGCGGCATAGATGTCGGAGATGCGAAGCACCGACGCGGTCAGATGGCGCAAATCCATCCGTTCAGCGGCGCTCGACGCTGACGCCGTCTGCGGCGAAGGCCTCAAGACGCGATCGGGCATCGGCGTCGTTCAGCGCATAGGCGTCGAGGAAATCCTCCGTCGCCCGGATGATCTGATCAAACTGCTCGCCTTGGGCCGTCCCCGGCAGCTGGTGGTCTGCACCCGCGAAGATCATGAGAGTTTTGTCGCCGGCCGGACTATTGTCGAACGGCGCGCGATGATCGCGCCAATCGCTGACGAAGCCGGGCACCAGATCCTGATCGCCGGTGATCACCAACAGCGGACGGTCAAGCGTGCGGTAGCTGTCGGAGGTGACGAGGCCGGGGATGGAGCCGGCCGAGGAAAAGGCGATCACGCCTTTTACCGCCGGGTCGCCTGCGGGGCCCGCCGCCGTGACGGCGCCGCCCTCGATCACGGACATCAGAGAGCCAAACGAATGCCCCGCCACGATCAGCGGTTTGTCCGAATGCGCATGGGCGGCGATGCCGCGTGCGACGCCCAGGTCGATCAGCCTGGTCGAGAAGGCGGCGCGATTGTCATATTTCTCATGTTCGGGATGGCGCAGGGAATCGACGTGCAGCGGTGCGATTACCGTGAAACCATGCGCCGCCCAGGCTGACAGAATGCGAGCATAGGCCGTCGGTGAGCCGTTATAGCCGTGGCTGAACACCACCACGCCGCGTTCGATCGGAGCGGTCCAGATGCTGATCGGTATGGCCCGACCGTCCGGCGCCGGCACCCTGATTTGTACCGGTGTGATCTCTGCGGCTTCAACGGCGGATGAGATCGGCTGGGCGATCGCCGACGTTGCCGGCGTCGCGAGCAGAATGAGACCAAGAGAGAAGGCGCGGATCATCGTGAAGGACCTTAAACGGCGACGGCGGCCTTGATGTGCGGCCAGGCTTCGTAGCCTTCGAGGGTGAAGTCCGAGAGGTCGAAGGCGAACAGGTCTGTCTTGGGCGCGATCTGCATGACGGGCGGGGGCAGGGGTTCGCGTGTCAGCTGAAGCTCGGCCTGTTCGAGATGGTTCAGATACAGGTGGGCGTCGCCGAAGGTGTGGACGAAGTCGCCCGGCTCCAACCCGACGATCTGGGCCAGCATCATCGTCAGCAAGGCGTAGGAGGCGATGTTGAACGGCACGCCCAGGAAGACATCGGCGCTGCGTTGATACAGCTGGCAGCTGAGCTTTCCGTCGGCGACGAAGAACTGAAACAGGCAGTGGCAGGGCGGCAGGGCCATGTCGTCGACGTCGGCTGGGTTCCAGGCGGTGACGATGTGGCGGCGGCTGTTCGGATTGGTCTTTAGTCCGTGAACCAGCTTCTCGATCTGGTCGATGATGCGGCCGTCCGGCGCGGCCCAGGACCGCCATTGCTTGCCATAGACCGGACCCAGCTCGCCCTCGGCGTCGGCCCATTCGTCCCAGATGCGGACGCCGTTGTCCTTCAGATAGGCGATATTGGTCTCGCCGCGCAGGAACCACAGCAGTTCGACGATGATCGACCGCAGATGCAGCTTCTTGGTCGTCAGGACCGGGAAACCCTTCGACAGATCGAACCGCATCTGCCGGCCGAAGACGCCAAGCGTTCCGGTGCCGGTGCGATCGTCGCGGCGGACGCCGTTGTCGAGGATGTCGCGCAGCAGGTTCAGATACTGCCGCTCGGGATGATCGGCCGGCGCCGCGGCGATGCGAGCCTGAAGTTCAGCGATGGCGACCTGAGCGTTCATGGCGTCAGCTTCCACCCGAATCAGTCTTTCGCCAATGAACCGTCGGTGATCACGATCGGATCGTTGTGGATCGAATCAACCCCCGAAGCCGCCTTCGTCGAGAAAGGCCTGTTCTTCAGGCGTGGTCTGGCGGCCCAGCGCGGCGTTGCGGTGTGGGAAGCGGCCGAAGCGGACGATGATGTCGCGGTGCAGCTTGCCCCATTTCTCCAACTCTTCGTCGCCGGCGACCAAGGCCATGTAGCGGTCCTGATCCTCGATCCGTTCGGAATGTTCGAAGGGCAGGAGCAAGAAGTTCTTTAGCGCCGGCTCGATCGCCAGATGCAGATCGCGCGCCACGGCCTGGTTTGCAAACATCAGGGCGAGCGGGTCGGTGGCGAACTGATGCGCCGTGCCGCGAAAACTGTTTCGGGGATACTGGTCCAGCAGGATCAGCAGCGCCAAGGCGCCCCGGGCCGTGTCCATCCAGCCGTCCCGTTCGCGGCGTGCGGCGGCCCAATGCAGGGCGCGGCCCCGGTTACGGAAGTCGGTGTCGAACGCCTCGTCCTTGGCGAACCACTTTTCGGGTCCAGCTTCTTTCCAGAAGGCGACGACGTCGGATGGGGCTATGAAGGCGGTCATGACCCAGACCCTACCCAATCCGCTGCCTGTCTTCCATGACCGCGACTGCGACCTTTCGATCATCCGCGGCAAGCGCGTGGCCATGATCGGTTACGGCAGCCAGGGCCGCACCCATGCGCTGAACCTGCGCGATTCGGGCGTGGTCGATATCGTGGTGGGTCTGAAGTCCGGCTCCAAGACGCGAGACCTGGCGCGCGCCGACGGGTTCGAGGTGATGACGGCCGCGCAGGCCGCGTCGGGCGCCGACGTGGTCGCCGTCATGACGTCAGACGAGGCGCACCGCGATCTGTGGCGCGACGAACTGGAGCCGAACGTGCGGCTGGGCGCGGCCTTGGTCTTCGCCCACGGCCTGTCGGTGCGATTCGGCCTGGTCGAACCGCGCGCGGATCTGGACGTCATCCTGGCCTCGCCCAAGGGGATCGGGCCGCGCATCCGCGATCTGTACGAAGCCGGAGAGGGGGTCTTCTGCCTGTTTGGCGTACAGCAGGACGGCACAGGCGGCGCGCATGCGCTGGGCCTGTCCTATGCGGCGGCGCTTGGCTGCGGGCGCAAGGGCATTCTGGAAACGACGATGCGCGACGAGTGCGAGAGCGACCTGTTCGGCGAACAGGTGGTTCTGTGCGGCGGCATCGCCGAACTGATCGACGCGGCCTTCATGAAGCTGGTCGACGCCGGCTATCCGCCCGAGGTGGCGTGGTTCGAATGTTTCTATGAAACCAAGCTGGTGACCGACCTGATGTACGAACGGGGCATCGCCGGCGCCTTCGCCAAGATTTCGAACACGGCGGAATACGGCGCCTATCTGACCGGACCGCGCGTCATCGGAGCCGAGTCTCGCCAGGCGATGGATCAGGTGCTGGCCGAGGTGCAGGGCGGGGCGTTCGTGCGGCGACTGATGGCCGATTATGACGCGGGCTCGCCCGATCTGACCGCGCGCCGAAAGGCGCTGGGCTCTAGGACCATCGAGTCGGTCGGAGCGCATCTGAATGCGGTGGCGCGCCAGGCGATGGAGAGCGCGGCGAACGACGACTGACGCGGCTATGGCAGCGGGCGAAGACCCGCTGTCGCATCGTCGATTTTTCTGAGGAGAAGATGGTCGGAGTGAGAGGATTCGAACCTCCGACCCCTGCGTCCCGAACGCAGTGCTCTACCAGGCTGAGCCACACTCCGACCGTGGGGGCTGGCCTGGCGGCGTCGCCCCGAAGTGAGGACGCGGCTTATAGCCATGGGTTCGATAGGCCGCAAGCGCCCATTTCGACCCATCTTCACGGTAAGCGAAAATAGTCCTGAAAGAGGGTGTTGCATCCCAAAACGGCTTGGCGTATCTGACCGCCTCCGCCGCACAGAGTGCTTCGGAAACGCCGGTCCTGCTGGGGAATGGTGTAATGGTAACACTACGGTTTTTGGTACCGTCATTCTAGGTTCGAGTCCTAGTTCCCCAGCCATCCGCCGACAAAGGTCGGCGCCGCCGAACCACTTCACAGCTTCAGCATTATCATCTGCGCCAGGGCTTCCGTCCGGATGCCCGGCGACCTAGCTTGACCGCAGACTGCTGCTGAGGAGAACGATGATGGCCACCGCCAAAGAAAAGCGCCTGGCGCCCCTGAAGACGCCGACGAGCCTGTCGGAGGAGGCGACCCAGAGCATTTCCGCCGCTCTGACCGGCCTTCTCGCCGATACGTTCGCTCTCTACATCAAGACAAAGAATTTCCACTGGCACGTCTCGGGTCCGCATTTTCGGGACTATCATCTGATGCTGGACGAGCAGTCGGCGGAAATCCTGGCCATGACCGATCCCATGGCCGAGCGGGCGCGCAAGATCGGCGGGACCACGCTGCGCTCCATCGGTCAGATCGCCAAGGAATCACGCATCGCCGACAACGATGCCGATTACGTCGATCCGCTGGATATGCTGGCCGAGCTTCGCGACGATAACGGCGAACTGATCGGCCGGATGCGCGAGGTGCATGACCTGTGCGACGAGCATAACGACGTCGCCACCGCCAGCTTGCTCGAGAACTGGATCGACGAGAGCGAGAAGCGCGTCTGGTTCCTGTTTGAATCGGGTCGTCGCGGCAACGGCTGAGGAACCGCAGCGCTTGCGCCGTCTTATGTATCGTCGATAGTCGATTACGGACGGCGCAGGAGAGGCGTGTGAAGCAGGGTGCGGTGATCTGCGGTTTGGCGATCGTGGGGGTGTTGGCGGCCTCGCCCGCTTCAGCCGATATGTCCAAGGCGTTCGGGAATACGATCGTGTCCCATTATCCGAACGGCCAGTGGGTCCGGCACTATTTCGAGCCGGATGGACGCTACACTTCGCAGTTTTCCGACGGGCGACGTGTGGCGGCCCGCTGGTCGGCCGAGGGCGACAAGATCTGTCTGTCCGGCTTCAGCCCGCGCCAAATCCTGCCACGCTTCTGCAGCCGGATGGTCGAGGCAGATGTCGGCGACAGCTGGCGCGCCCGCGATCCCCTGGGACGCTCCATCCGCAACGAACTGGTCGCGGGACGGCGCTGAGGCCTTGCCCTGAGCGGCGTCACCCTCTAGACGCGACCGCCTACCCGATGCGGATGTGGCGGAACTGGTAGACGCACTGGATTTAGGTTCCAGCGCCGAGAGGCGTGGAGGTTCGAGTCCTCTCATCCGCACCAAGACAAAAAAGGCCCCGGAGCAATCCGGGGCCTTTCTTTATTCCTGGCCTATCGGCCCCGCGGGCTAATTGAGGCCGATAGCTGGGCCTGCCGCGATTGGTGCGACAGGCCCGGTTTGGTCTTAGCGGATCGGCGGCACTGGCGGCGGGGGAACGTCGCCATCCGTTTCGTGAACCTCGACCACGCCGCGACCCAAGTGGCTCTTGCGGTAGCCGTAGGCGAAGTAGATCAGCAGGCCGATGCCACCCCAGATCGGCAGCACCATCTTGGCGTCGTGCGGCAGGTTCCAGAACAGGAAGGCGCAGCCGAACGCCGACAGGGGCGCGAACACCCAGATCAGCGGCGTGCGGAACGGGCGCCGGCGGTTCGGATCCTTGACCCGCAGCACCAGCACCGCGATCGACACCATGAAGAAGGCGAACAGGGTGCCCGAGTTCGAGATGTCGGCCAGCTGACCGACCGGGAACAGGGCGCCGGCAATGGCGACCGCGATGCCGGTGGCGGCGGTCACGATGTAGGGCGTCTTCCACTTGGGGTGGATCTTGGTCAGGCCTTCCGGCAGCAGGCCGTCGCGCGCCATCACGAAGAAGATGCGGGTCTGACCGAAGATCATCATCAGGATGACCGACGGCAGGGCCAGGAGGGCGGCGGTGCCCAGGGCGTTGCCGATCTGGGGGTGACCGACGACGCGCAGAACGTGGGCCAGGGCCTCGTTGGAGCAGACCAGCATTTCGGCGTTGGCGGGCAGGGCGCAGGCGGCCACGAAGGCGGGCGAGCCCGGCTGTACCGCTTCACCGGCGGCACCCAGAACCGGCTGGGCGCCGATAGCGCCGGCGGCGCCGAGCGCGACCAACAGATAGAAGATCGTGCAGATGGCCAGCGAGCCGATCAGGCCGATGGGCACGTTACGCTGCGGATTCTTGGTTTCTTCGGCCGCGGTCGAAACGGCGTCAAAGCCGACATAGGCGAAGAAGATCGAGGCCGCGGCGCCGACGATGCCCATCCCCGAATACTGGCCGAACAGGCCATTGGGGGCGAACGGCGACAGGTTGGCGGACTTGATGACGGGCAGGGTGATGACGATGAAGACCGTCAGGGCGATGACCTTGATCGCGACCAGGATCGCATTTACCCGGGCCGATTCCGTGGTGCCGACCATCAGCAGGCCGGTCACCAGCAGGGCCACGACGATGGCGGGGATGTTGACGATCCCGGCGCTGAAATCAGGCGTGGGGATGAAGCCGTTCATCGACCAGGTCGGCCCGGCGGATAGAAGATCAGGAAAGTCGAATCCGAGCCCCTGTTCTATCAGCCCGAGCACATAACCCGACCAACCGACCGACACGGCCGAGGCCGCCACGGCGTATTCCAGGATCAGCGCCCAGCCGACCGTCCAGGCCAGCAGTTCGCCCATCACGGCGTAGGTGTAGGTGTAGGCCGAGCCCGAAACCGGCGCCATCGACGCCAATTCGGAGTAGCAGAGCGCCGCGACCGCGCAGACCGCGCCGGCGATGACGAAGCTGATCATCATGCCCGGTCCGGCCTTTTGGGCGGCCGAAGCAGTCAGGACGAAGATCCCGGTGCCGATGATGGCCCCGATCCCCAGAAGCGTCAGTTGAATAGGACCAAGCGACCGGTGAAGCGACTTCTTCTCGGCCGTGGCAAGGATCGCGTCGAGCGACTTAACGCGCCACATAAAATACCCCCACGTTTTGATGCAGCCCCTCGGCTGCTTGGGGCGGACGCTAGCGACGGATGAGGCGGCGCGCAACGCGCATGACGGGGTGGTTAAGGCGCGACGACGCTTTCGTGATCGCCCATCGGCAGGCTAGAGGCGACGTATGCTGCCCATCCACGCCGTTCTGGAACCGCTGCGAGCCGCGTTGAGCGCGGGCAATACGGCCGTGCTGGCGGCGCCGCCGGGGGCGGGCAAGACGACGGTCGTGCCGCTGGCCCTGCTGGATCAGCCCTGGCTTGAGGGCAAGGTGCTGGTGCTGGAGCCGCGACGCCTGGCCGCACGGGCGGCGGCCGACCGGTTGGCTGCGATCCTGGGCGAACAGCCGGGGGGGACGGTGGGCTATCGCACCCGGCTGCAGAGCCGGATCGGCCCGACCACGCGGATCGAGGTGATCACCGAGGGCGTCTTCACGCGCATGATTCTGGACGACCCGGGGCTGGAGGGTGTGGGCGCAGTTCTGTTCGACGAGTTCCACGAGCGCAGCCTGGACGCCGATCTCGGGCTGGCGTTGGCGAGAGATACGCAAGGGCTGCTGCGTGAGGATCTGCGGCTGCTGGTCATGTCGGCGACGCTGGATGTGGTCGGGGTCTCGCGCCTGCTCGACGGCGCGCCAGTGATCGAGGCCGAAGGTCGGGCCTGGCCGGTCGAGACCCGGTATCTGGGCCGCAACCCATCCGAACGGTTCGAAGAGGCGGTGGCGCGGGCCTGTCTGACCGCCTTGGGCGAGGAGGCTGGGTCGGTGCTGGTCTTTCTGCCAGGGCAGGGCGAAATCCATCGGGTCGCCAGGCTGGTGAACGCGCGGCTGCGGCTGCCGAACGTGGATGTCGTGCCCCTGTACGGCGGACTGGACCGGGCCGAACAGGACCGAGCCATCGAACCGGCGGCTGTGGGGCGGCGCAAGCTGGTGCTGGCGACCTCGGTTGCGGAAACCAGCCTGACCATCGAAGGCGTGCGTGTGGTGATCGACGGCGGCCTGTCGCGTGTGCCGCGCTTCGAAGCGTCGAGCGGCCTGACCCGGTTGGCGACGGTCAAGGTCAGCCGATCTTCCGCAGAACAAAGACGCGGCCGGGCTGGGCGCACCGAGCCGGGCGTATGCTACCGCTTGTGGGATGAGGAACAGACGCGCGGGCTGGTCCCGCATCAGCGGCCGGAAATCCAGGAGGCGGACCTGACCGGACTGGCCCTGGATCTGGCCCGATGGGGCGCACGTTCGGTCGAGGGGCTGGCCCTGTTGGACCCGCCGCCGGCCGGCGCCCTGGCCGAGGCGCGCAAGGTGCTGACACGGTTGGGGGCGCTGGATGCCGATGGCGGACTGTCGAAACACGGGCTGCGCCTGACGAAGATTCCGCTGTCGCCGCGGCTGGCCCATATGGTCGCCGTGGCGTCCGACGCCGGCGACGCGATGACGGGGGCACGGATCGCGGCGGTGTTGAGCGAGCCGGGTCTGGGCGGGTCGAGCGTCGATCTGGCGGATCGCCTGATCGGGCTGGAGCGTGATCGGACGCAGAGAGCACGCGATTCGATCAAGCTGGCGGAGCGCTGGGCGCGCGCGGCGGGCGGTGGATCGGGGCGGACGATCGATCCTGGACTGCTGCTGGCCGAGGCCTTTCCCGAGCGGATCGCAAAGGCGCGGGGCAAGACGGGTGAATACCTTCTCGCCAGCGGGAGAGGGGCCGTGCTGGACGCGACCGACCATCTGGCGCGTGAGCCATGGGTGGCGATCGCCGAACTCGGCGGCGGCGACACGCGCGACCGGGTGCGACTGGCGGCGGCGCTGGAGGCGGACCGGATCGAAAGTGATCTGGCGCGTCTGATCTCGACGGAGGACCGGCTGGTGCGCGAACCGTCGGGGCGGTCGGTGATCCGGCGCTCGCGGCGCATCGGGGCCATCGTGCTGGACGAAAAGGTCGTCGGCGCGCCGGATGCGAAGACCCTGACCGACGCCCTTCGGGCCGAGATCGAGGCGGATGGGCTGGGCGCGCTGAAATGGGGCGAGCAGGCGTCGGGACTGCGCGCACGTCTGGCCTTCCTGAACGCGCGCGACCCAGCCTGGCCCGATGTGTCGGACAACGCCCTGCTGGCGACGCGTGAGGACTGGCTGTGGCCTCTGCTGGAAGGGGCGAAGTCGCTGGAGGGGATAACTGACGGTAATCTGGCCGAGGCTTTGCGTGGACTGATCCCTTGGGACCTACAGCGGCGGCTGGACGAACTGGCGCCCCCGCGTCTGATCACGCCGCTGGGCTCGGCGGCCATCGACTACGCCGCCGAGGGCGGGCCGCGCGTGGATATTCGCGTGCAGGAACTGTTCGGCGTGACGACGCATCCGACTGTCGGCGGCGTGCCGTTGACCCTGGCGCTGTTATCGCCGGCGCGACGGCCGGTGCAGGTCACCAAGGACCTGCCGCGCTTCTGGTCCGGCTCATGGGCGGCCGTGCGTGCAGAGATGCGCGGCCGCTATCCCCGTCATCCGTGGCCGGAAAACCCGGCTCAGGCGCAAGCGACGAACCGGGCCAAGCCGCGCGGGACGTGATCGCCTTGACGCGGCGGGCGGGAAACGGGCATCGCTGGGATAACCGGGAGAAGAAGATGTCCGACGTCCTGCCGAAGAACTCCACCGGCCGCGTGCTGTTCGCCAGCCTTATCGGCACGACCATCGAGTTCTTCGACTTCTATATCTACGCCACGGCGGCCGTGCTGGTGTTCCCGACGCTGTTCTTCCCGGGCGAGGATCCGGGGACGGCGCTTCTGTCGTCGTTCGCGACTTTCTCCATCGCCTTCTTCGCGCGGCCCATCGGCGCCTTGGCCTTTGGGCATTTTGGGGACCGGGTGGGGCGCAAGGCGACGCTGGTCGCGGCGCTGATGACGATGGGCCTGTCGACGGTGGCCATCGGCCTGTTGCCGACGCACCAGCAGGTCGGCCTGCTGGCCCCCCTGCTGCTGGCCCTGTGCCGGTTCGGTCAGGGGCTGGGCCTGGGCGGCGAGTGGGGCGGGGCGGTGTTGCTGGCGACAGAGAACGCGCCGCCCGGAAAGAAGGCCTGGTTCGGCATGTTCCCCCAACTGGGCGCGCCCATCGGCTTCATCCTGTCCACCACATCCTTCATCGTTCTGACGTCGACGATGAGCGAGACCGCGTTCGAGGGCTGGGGCTGGCGAATTCCGTTCCTGGCCAGCGCCATCCTGGTGTTCGTCGGCCTGTGGGTGCGGCTGAAGATCACCGAAACGCCCGAGTTCCAGAAGGCGGTGGACCGTGACGAGCGCGTGAAGGCGCCCGCCGTGACCCTGTTCGCCCATCACAAGGCGGCGCTGGTTCTGGGGACGTTCAGCGGCGTGACGACCTTCACCCTGTTCTATCTGATGACCGTCTTCGCTCTGGGGTGGGCGACGACAGGGATGGGATTAGCCCGGGCCGATGTCCTGCCCATCCAGCTGATCGGCGTGCTGTTCTTCGCCGCCTTCATCCCCGTGACAGCCTTGCTGGCGGATCGATACGGGCAGGTCAGGGTGCTGATCGCCTCGTCCGTGGGGATCGGCCTGTTCGGCTTTCTGTTCGCGCCGCTGTTCGGGGGCGGCCTCAGCGGCCTGCTGATCTTCTTTGCCCTGGGGTTCGCCCTGATGGGCTGCACCTATGGCCCCATCGGCGCGGCGATGGCGCGGCCGTTCCCGACAGCGGTGCGCTACACCGGCGCGTCGATGGCCTTCAATCTGGCGGGCATCCTGGGCGCATCGCTTGCGCCTTACATTGCGCTGAAGCTGGCCGAGCGGTTCGGGCCGGGGGCCGTCGGCGGCTATCTGGCGATCTCGGCCATCGTCACCATCGCCGCCCTGTGGGGCATGGGCCGCGTGGCCCCGGAGGAAAAGCTCTAGGCTTCGTCAGTCGCGGCATAAACCATGATGCCGGTGGCGATGGCCAGGTTCAGGCTGTCGGCGCGGCCGCGCATCGGAATCTTGACGTTGACATCGCAGGCGGCGGCCAGGTCGTCAGTCAGTCCTGCCTGCTCATTGCCCATCAGGATAAGCGACGGCCGTTGCATGACGGCCGAGCGGTGACTGACCTTGGCGTCCAGTCGGGTGCCGACGACGCTGCCGGGCCAGGTCTTGCGCCAGGTCAGGAAAGCCTCGGGCGTCGTCTTGGTGATCGAGACGGCGAAGACCGAGCCCATGGTCGCGCGCACGGCCTCGACCGAGTAGGGATCGACGCAATCGCCGATCAGAATGACTCCGCCGCAACCGGCCGCGTCCGCCGTGCGGATGATGGTGCCCAGATTGCCCGGATCGCGCACCTGCTCCAGCGCGACCCAGCAGGGCGCCGAGGCGGAGTTCAGGCTGTCGAGAGCCGCATAGGCCTGTTCGAACACGCCCAAGACCGTCTGCGGATTGTCGCGGCGGCTGATCTTTTCAAGGATGGCGTGGGTGACGACGATGATATCGCCGCCGGCCTTGAGCGTGGCGGCCTTGGCGCGGTCAAGCAACGGATGAGGCCGGGCGTCCTCGCCGACCAGCAGCATCCGGGGCGCGCGCCCCTGGTCCAGCGCCTCGCCGATGAATTTCAGACCTTCGGCCAGGAAGGTGCCGGTCAGGTCGCGTTCCTTGCGCATATGCAGCGCGCGGACGCCCTTGACCGTGTCGTTGGTCAGGGAGGTGATGACGCGTTCGGTCATTGGCTCCACCGCGCGAAGAAGGACAGGCCGATGGCGCGGTCGCCGGGGCCGTCTTCGGACAGGGCCAGTTCGCCCCAGTCGATCCGGCCGCCGCGATCCTGGGTCGCCTCGACCATCAGATGCGCCAGGGACAGGCCGGAAACGCGGGCCGCATAGGCGTTCAGCAATAGGAAGTCGGCATCGTCCGCAAGCAGAGCCGCGCAGTCCTTGAGCAGACCCGGCATGTCCTCAAACAGGCGCCAGATTTCCCCCGTGGGGCCGCGCCCGTATTTGGGCGGATCCAGAATGACGCCATCGTATTTTGAGCCGCGACGAACTTCGCGCGCGACATATTTGCGGGCGTCCTCGACAATCCACCGGATCGGATGCTGGGCCAGGCCCGACTGCTCGGCGTTCTCGCGCGCGTAGGCGACCGACTTCTTGGAGGCGTCGACATGGGTGACCTCTGCGCCTGCGGCGGCCGCGGCCAGACTGGCGACGCCGGTATAGCCGAACAGGTTCAGGATCTTCGGCGCGCGGCCGGCTGAACGTGTGAAGTCACGCACCCGTCCGTCCAGCCATTCCCAGTTGGCCGCCTGTTCAGGGAAGAAGGCGAGGTGGCGGAAGGGGGTGAAGCGGCCGGTGAACTTCACATCGCGCCATTTCAACGGGAAGGCGTCGATGGGGCCGTGCTTGTCGAACCGCCAGCGACCGCTGTCTTCCTCTTCCTGCTGCGGATCGAACGTCGCTGTCGCGTTTTCGAAGGCTTTCGGATCGCGGGGCGACCAGAAACACTGCGGCTCGGGCCGGACGACGGTGTAGCGGCCGTACCGCTCCAGCTTCCTGCCGTCGCCGCTGTCAAGCAGGGCATAATCGGACCAGCCGGAGGTCACGAGCGTTTCGGGAGTTTTGGAAAGGACGGGCGCCATCGTCGGGCTGATAGGCGCTCAGGCCGCCTCGCGTCCAGCGTCCAGCGCCACGACCGTCAATTCCGGCATCTGATCGTCGCGATCGTGCGGGGTCTTGTCCCAGACGTGCGGTTCGACCGCCAGCCGCCAGGCTGCATGGACGAAGGCAAGGCTGAGCAGCGCCCAATATGCCGGCGCAACCAGCACATCACCCAGTCTATAATCGAGCCCGGCGCGTCGTGCTCCAACCGCACAGCTCATCCAGGCGGCGATGACGCCCAGCGCCAGCACCCCCAGCGAGCCACTAGGCAGGGGCGGCAGGGTGCCGGACAGGACCCAGACGGCGATGGCTAGAACGAGCCAGGCCAGCGTCGGGGCATGGGCGGCCGCCGACAGGATCGCCGCGCCCAAGGTCATGACCAGCGACAAGCTTCCGCGACGGCCTAGGGCGTTGGGACGCCGCGTATGCACGCCCCAGGTTTGCATATAACCCTTCAGCCATCGGGTGCGCTGAGGCAGCCATCGGTCCATCGCGCCCGGCGGCGTCTCCCAGGTCGGATTGTCGATGACGCCGAGCTTCCAGCCGAGCGACCACAGGCGAAAGCCCAAATCGGCGTCCTCGGTGACATTGTGCGCGTCCCAACCGCCGGCCCCGCGCAGGGCCGTCATCCGGATATGATTGCTGGTGCCGCCAAGCGGAAAGGGCAGGCCCAGCCGCGCCATGCCCGGCAAGGTCACTTCGAACAGGGCCGCATATTCAAAGGCGAACTGCCGATCCAGAAACCCGGAGCCAGCCTTGCCAGATGCTCGGATGCGCAGCGGCGCCTGAAGACAACCCAACCGGGGCTGGGCGACGAAACGCGCCGCCGCCTGGCGGAGTTGTTGCGGATGCGGTCGATCCTCTGCGTCATAGATGGTGACCAGATCACCCCGCGCGTGACCCAAGGCGTAGTTCAAAGCGCGCGGCTTGGTCTGTGGGCTGCCCGGCGGTGCGATCAGGATTTTCAGCCACGGCGGTTTGGGCGTCGCCTGGGCTGCGGCCAGGGTGGCCTCATCATGCGCCTCCAGCACGATGAAGGCCTCCAGCTTGTGCGCCGGATAGTCGATCCGGCTGAGGTTGGCGATCAACTGCGGCGCCACGGCAGCTTCATCATAAAGCGCCGCCAGAATAGTGTAGCGCGGCCATTCGATCGGACGCGGAACAGGCGCGGGGCGTCGCAGGCTGGCGATGCCGATGACGGCCTTCCACAACGCGCACACGACGAACGCGGCTTGGAACAACACCAGGGCGACGGTGAGAGCGGTTTGGGGCCAGCGGGTTAGCGCCACGGCGGATGTCAGCGTAAGCAGGATCAAGGTCGTGACCTGGAAACCGCTTGGCGTGTGTCGTGAGGCGCCGTTTCGGCGGGGCCTGATCTCTGGATGCGCCCAATCCTTCACCGCATCCGCCCCCAAAGCGTCACAACCCCTAATCGCTATTTGAAACAACCTCGTTCTGCAAGTCGGTTGGCGTCCGGGACGGATTGTCGCTATTCAGGGCGCCTCACCCGGAGCAGCGGCTTGTCTGAACTTTCGAACGCCTCGCGCACGACCCGAAAGCCCAAGGGCGAAGGCCATTCGCGTAGGGGCGAAATCCTGGCCGCGGCCGAGCGCATCTTCGTCGAGCACGGCTATGAAGGCGCGACGATTCGCAAGATCGCGGACGAGGTCGGGCTGTCGTCGACGGCGCTCTACATGCATTTCCCGGACAAGGGCGCGATCCTGCAGGAAATCTGCCGTGACGCCTTTGCGCGGCTGATCGCATCCAATGCCGCCGTCGCCGATGAGGCCGCGCCGCCCGAACAGCGGCTGCGGCGGATGATCGAGGGCTATATCGACTTCGGTTTCGCCCACCCCAACGCCTATCGCCTGATCTATCTGACACGACCCGTCGAGGCGCGAGAGGGCGCCCAGGACGCGGCGCGCGAATTGGGCGCCAGTCTGTTCACGACACTGGAAGCCACGGTCGGCGACGCCGTGACGGCCGGACGCATGAAGGGCGATCCCGCCACGATCGCCCAGGCGATCTGGGCTGCGGCGCACGGGATTGTGTCTCTTATGATCACCAAGCCCTATTTCCCGTGGTCCGATCGACAGGCGCTGGTTCGCACGACCCTGGACGCCCTGTTCGCCGGTCTGATCGAAAGATGAAGCGTATCTGCGTCGCCTTGGCGACTCTGGCGTTCAGCAGCACCGCGGCTCAGGCCAAGCCCTTGCGGATCATGGCGCTGGATCAGTGCGCGGATCAATATGTGCTGGCCTTGGCGCCGGATGCGGACATCGCATTGTCGCCGCGCGCCGACGATCCTGACGCCTGGCTGCGTCAGCAGGCGGACGGTCACAGGCGTTTGCGTCCGACGCTCGAGGCCGCCGTGGGTTTTCAGCCCGACGTCGTGGTGCGCTACTGGGGCGGCGAGCCGCGCCTGCTGACGGCGCTGGCGCAGCGCGGGGTCAAGGTGACCACGATCGATGACGCGGTGGACCTGAATGGGGTGCGCCGGAATATCCAAACCGTGGCGCGCGATCTGGGTCAAATGCAGCGCGGGCAGGCGTTAGAGCAACGGATGGACGGGCAGTTGGCCAAAGCGGCGCGGGTGAAGCGCACGGCTGAGGCGCCGGGGGCCGTGTATCTGACATCGGGGGGCTTCACCGCGGGGCCAGGCACGCTGATCGATGCGATGATGCGGGCGGCCGGATTTCGCAATCTGACGGCCACTCCCGGTTTTGGCGCACTCAGCGTCGAGCGGATCGCGATGAATCCTCCGGTGCGATTTGTGCTCGGCTTCTTCGATCAGCTGCGCGCCGACCTGCGCGGACCGGGGCGGCATCCGGTTGTCGCGCGAGCGGCCGAGGGTCGAACGGCGGCGCGCCTGCCCGCCGCGACCTTGACCTGCCCAGCCTGGTTCGCCGCCGACGCGGTGGAGATGATGGCCAAGGGGCGGCCGTGAACAGAACGGTTCGGCTATGCCTGGTCCTGACCGGATTGATCGTCGCGGCGCTGACTCTCGCGGTGCTGGCTGGCGAGACGGCGTTCAGCGTCGATCAGTATGCGGCTGCCTTCAGCGATCCGACATCCGGTCCGGCCGAGGTGTTGTGGCGGGTGCGGGCGCCGCGCGCGGTGTGCGCCCTGATGGTCGGCGCGGCCCTAGGATTGGCGGGCGCGGTGATGCAGGGGCTGTTGCGCAATCCGCTTGCCGATCCCGGCGTGCTGGGGGTGTCGGCGACGGCGGCCCTGGGCGCGGCGCTGGCCATCGTGCTTGGTGCTGCGGCCGTGCCGGGACTGGTCGAGGTGTCGGCCCTGGCGGGCGCGGCCCTGGCGGGCGGACTATTGATCGCGGCCTCCAGGGCCATGCGGGCGCCCGAGGCTTTGATTCTGTTCGGGGTGGCTCTGTCCAGTTTCGCTGGCGCGGCGACGGCTTTGATCTTCAACCTGTCGCCGTCGCCGATCGCCTCGGCCGAGGTCATGTCCTGGCTGCTGGGATCGGTGCAGAACCGAAGCTGGGCCGATGTGGCCTGGGTGACCCCGGCCGTCATCGTTGCGGGCGCCTTTGCTGCCCTGTCGGGCGTTGGTCTTCGGATGCTGACCCTGGGCGACGAGGGGGCGGCGGCGTCCGGACTGAACATGGGACGGTTGAGGGCCTTCGCCCTGACCGCGGCGGCCTTGGCCACAGGGGCGGCGGTGGCGGTGGCGGGCGTCATCGGGTTCGTGGGCCTGGCGGCGCCGCATCTGGTGCGCGCGGCGGTGCGCGGCGATGCGAAGCGAATCTTGGCGCCCTCGGCGCTGGCGGGCGGGCTGATGCTGATCGTCGCGGATCTGCTGGCGCGACTGACGCCGACGGATCAGGAACTGAAGCTGGGCGTGTTCACCGCCCTGATCGGGGCGCCCCTGTTCGCCCTGATCGCATGGCGCGCGGCGCGGGAGTGGCGGCTGTGAGCCTGTTGTCGCTGGAGAAGGTTCAAGCACGCCTAGGCAAGGCCGTCGTGCTAAATGGGGTGAGCCTGTCGGTCGCGGCGGGCGAGGTCGTGGCCCTGTGCGGGCCGAACGGCGCGGGCAAGAGCAGCGCCATCCGCGCCGCTGCGGGCCTCTTTGCCACGACCGGCGGACAAATCAGGTTGGGCGGCGCGGACATCGTCGATCTGTCCCATCGCCAGCGGGCGGAATGCGTCGCCTATCTGCCGCAGGAACGGCGCATCGCCTGGAATCTGCCGGCGGTGGAGGTGGCGGCGCTCGGCGCGCCTTTCCTGTCAGGCGCGGATGCGCTTGCGCGAGGGCGAACCGCTCTGGACGAAGTCGGCGCTGGTCATCTGGCGGACCGCGGCGTTGCAGAGATGTCAGGCGGCGAGCGCGCGCGGGTTCTGCTGGCGCGCGCCCTTGTCGTCGATGCGCCGCTGCTGCTGGCCGACGAGCCGATCGCCGGGCTGGACCCGGATGCGCAGCGTCTGGTGCTGGAGCGCCTGAGGGCGCGCGCTGACGGCGGAGCAGGGGTGTTGGTCAGCCTTCACGACCTGACCCTGGCTGCCGCCGTGGCGGATCGCGTCGTGGTTCTGGATCAGGGCTGCGTAGTCGCTGACGCCGCGCCGATGGAGGCGCTGGCGCCCGCCGTCATGCGCGAGGTCTTCGGGCTGGACGGCGAGTGGATCGAGGGGGCGAGCGGGCCGCTGCTGGCGGCCCGCCGCGCTCAGTAGGCGATGTAGGGCCGCGCGCCCGCCGCCGATCCGCGCGAAATGTCGGCAGACGGCGTCAGCGGCGCCGTGCCGCCGTTCAGGCGCGCCTTGTAGACCGCCATGTTTTCCATCACCCGCATCATATAGTTGCGCGTCTCGGTGAAGGGCGCGCACTCGATGAAGTCGATCGTCCTGATCGCATCGCCGCGCGGGTCGCCGCAACGGGCGATCCACTGGTTGGGGCGTGCCGGTCCGGCGTTGTAGCCGACCGTCGCCAGCAGCATGGAGCCGTTGTTCGCGGCCATCAGCTCGCCCAGGTGATAGCTGCCCAGGGTCATGTTGTAGTCGGGATCCCACAACTGCTCGGCGGAATAGCTCATGCCCAGACGGCGGGCGACGCCCGAGGCGGTGGACGGCAGGAACTGCATCATGCCGCGCGCGTCGGCGCCGGAGCGGGCGCGGGGATCGAAGCTGGATTCCTGGCGCGTGATCGCCTGGGTGAATTCCAGCGGTGCGGCGCCGGCGACCTGGGGCGGGACGCGGACCGGATACATCCGCTCGGGCATGACGAAGCCCCGCTGGCTGGCGGCGCGCCCAACCATCATGGCGGTGAAACCCTCGCCATACCCGCGCGACAGGTCCATCAGCAGGGCCAGGTCGTTGATGGTCGGCAGGTCATTGTCCAGCTGATAGGCGAACACGCGCAGCAAGCTCATCTCGCCGGTCTCGCCCAAAATCCGCGTGGCGCGGACGATCTCATTGCCTTCGAAGCGGGCGATGTCCGCCTGTGAAGGCACAGGTTCCCCCGGCAGCTGAAGGGTCGTCATCCCCGCCTTCTCGGCCGCCAACTGACCATAGAAGGTCTGCCAGTGCTGGGCGCCGTTGCGATAGTAGGCGAGGGCGGCGTCGCGTTCGCCGCGCGCCTCGGCGGCGCGACCCAGCCAATAAAAGGCGCGGCCCTGAGTGATCGGCGTGGACGAGGCGGTGCGCAGAGCCTCGAAATGGCGGGCGGCGACCTCGGGCTGGTTCAACTTGGTCAGGGCGACCCAGCCGGCGAAGAACTCGGCGTCCACCATCCGGTCGCCCGAGGTGAAGCCGTGACCGTTCATGGCGTCATAGGCTGCGCGCCAGTTGCCCTGTTG
The DNA here is from genome assembly GCF_900102995.1 of Brevundimonas sp. 374. Classification (NCBI taxonomy): domain Bacteria; kingdom Pseudomonadati; phylum Pseudomonadota; class Alphaproteobacteria; order Caulobacterales; family Caulobacteraceae; genus Brevundimonas; species Brevundimonas sp. 374. Next base: position 479,811 of record NZ_FNKT01000001.1, read on the forward strand.
CAGGGCGTCGAGGAAGTAGTTGCGGCGCTCGCTCCACAGGGTGTTGTCGCCGGTCGTGTGGCCCGGCGCCGGCGGAAGATTGGCCAGCAGCGCAAAGCCTTCGGACTGGCGATTTTGCGATCGCAGCAGACGAACACGCTCCAGCACGACCGCCGGATCGGCCGCCTGGGCCGGCGTCAGATTGGCGATGACGGCGTCGGGGCTGTAGGCCGAACGAAGGGTCATCACCGTGTTGGCGATGGCAGCGCGATCGGGCGAGACCAGATTGATCATGCTGCGCGTCGCCGGCCCGTGCGGACCGAGCAGCAGCATATTCAGCCGGGCCTCGTGATCGGCGGGCGTCAACCAGGAGCCCCATTGGCCGAGGATACGCGATTGCGGCGCGTCATCGAACGACCGGGTGCGCCACCAGTCGCGGACCAGGGCGCGCGCCTCATCCTGGCGGCCGCGCTGCTGCAGCGCGGAGGCGTAGGCGATGGCCCCCTCGACCGTCGTCGGCTTGCCGTCAGACATTAGGGCCAAGGCGGCGTCCGCGCCCATGCCGGACCGGTCCAGCACCTTTTCGGCGGCGGCGCGTCGCGATTCGCCGCGCGGCCATCCCGCCAGATCGGATTGACCGCGCGCGAGGTCCGAGTAGGACAGCTGCTCGCCCGAGGTGTCGATCAGCGCCCATTCAACCAGTTTGCGAGCCGAGGCGTCCCTGATCTGCGACATGGCGGACTGGGCGCCGAACACATCGCGCGCACGGGCCGCCGCCAGCCCCTGACGAAACAGCGCCGTGTCCTGATCGCTCAGCACGCGGCCCTGATAGGTCGCCGAATAGCCGGGCACGGATGAGGACGCCGAGGCATAGGGCACAGGCTGGGTGGGCAGGACGTCCTGCGGGTTCGGCGCAAGGACGGCGAGGGCCGCCGCCAGACTGGTCGCGATCATGATCTGTCCTGTTCCCATTCAATCCCGGTTGCGGCGGAGCCGCTGGCGACCTAACGTCCCGCGCTCATTGCAAAGGCGATGAACATCCGTCCATCGTCACTCCCCACGCAGGCCAGCTTAGTCTCATGAACGCCCCCTTGTTCAAGGGCGTGATCACCGCCCTGATCACACCACTTCGTGACGGAAACGTGGACGAAGCCGCATTCGCCAAACTGCTCGAGCGTCAGATCGCCGCAGGGGTTCACGGCGTCGTCCCGATGGGCACGACGGGCGAGGGCGCCAGCATGGATCTGGATGAGCACAAACACGTCATCGAGCTGTGCGTGCGTCTGACGGCTGGGCGCGTCGCCGTCATTGCCGGCACCGGATCGCCCTACACCAAGGAAGCCATCGACCTGACCCGCCACGCCAAGACGGTGGGCGCGGACGGGGCTTTGATCGTGACGCCCTATTACATTCGTCCGTCCCAGGCGGGCATGGCGGCCCATTTCGAAGCGGTCGCTGACGCCGTGCAGCTGCCCATCCTGCTGTACAATGTGCCGGGCCGGACGGGGTCCGATCTGTCCAATGAGACAGTGGCGCGGCTGGCGGCCCATCCCAACATCGTCGGCATCAAGGACGCCACGGGCGACATGAGCCGCGTCAGCTGGATGCGAGCGAACATCGATGGCCAGTTCGACCTCATCTCGGGCGACGACCCCAGCTATCTCGGCTACCACGCCCATGGCGGCGTCGGCCTGATCTCGGTGGCGTCCAATGTCGCGCCGGAGGCCATGGTCGCCTTGCATAATGCGATGACCGCCGGAGATTATGCGACAGCACGCGACTGGCAGGACCGACTGATTAGTTTGTGCAAGGCGCTGTTCCTGGACAACTCGCCCGCGCCGACAAAATACGCCCTGGCCAAGCTCGGCTTGTGCAATGAGGAGTCGCGTCTGCCGCTTTCGCCGACTTCCGATGCGGTCAAACCTTTCATCGACCGCGCCATGGCGGCGGCGGGCGTCATCTGATGGCGCCCAAGCCGCAATCGAAGTCCAAGGTCATCGCCGAAAACCGCCGCGCGCGGTTCGACTATTTCCTGGAAGACAATATCGAGGCCGGGATCCAGCTTCTGGGCACCGAGATCAAGGCGCTGCGCGACGGCCGGGCCAATATCGCCGAAAGCTATGCGGCGGTGGAGGGGCGCGAGATCGTGCTGATCAACGCTGATATCCCGCCGTACAAACAGGCAAACCGCTTCAACCACGAGCCACGCCGACCGCGTAAGCTGCTGCTGCACAGAAAGCAGATCGACAAGCTGATGGGGGCGGTCCAGCGCGACGGCCAGACCATCATTCCGCTGAAGCTCTATCTGAACGATGCGGGCAAGGCGAAGCTGGAGATCGCGCTGGCCAAGGGCAAGAAGCTGCACGACAAGCGCGAGGCTTCGGCCGAACGCGACTGGCAGCGCGACAAGGCCCGCCTGATGCGTGACAAGGGCTGAGGCTCAGGCCTCAATCAGGGTTCGGGCGCGCGCGAAGATGTCCTCGAACATCTGCGGCGTCAGGCGACCGGTGTTCGTGTTCAACCGGGAGCAGTGATAGCTGTTCAGAATGACGTATCCGCCGGCTTCGCCCTGCGCCCCGTGACCCGCCGGCATCGCTGACGCAGGCCGCCCGAAGGCTTTCAGGATATTGCGGCGCGAGACGTCGCCCAGGGTCACGATCACCTTCAGATTCGGCAGCAGTTTGAGCCGGTCGATCAGGAAGGGGCGGCAGGTCGTTTCCTCGATCGGCAGAGGCTTGTTCCCGGGCGGTGCGCACCGGACCGCATTGGTGATCATGCAGTCCGTCAGCGTTAGGTCATCGTCGCCGTTAGAATCGTAACGGCCCTGTGCAAAGCCGGCCTTCATCAGCGTATCGTACAGCAGCCAGCCGGCGTGATCGCCGGTGAAGGGACGTCCCGTCCGGTTGGCGCCGGTACGGCCGGGCGCGAGGCCGGCGATCAGCAGACGCGCGTTCGGATCGCCGAACGAGGCGGCCGGCCCGTTCCACCAGTCTGGATTCTGACGCGCATTCTCCTGACGATAGGCGACCAGGCGCGGGCACAGGGGGCAGTCGCGGGGTGGTTCGGGCGTCAAGGTCATTGGGCGGCCTTCGGGCGGCCGAAGTCGGCCATCAGATCGTTCAAGTCCAGGAAGGCGTCGGCCTGACGACGTAGCTCGTCAGCGATATGCGGCGGCTGGGTCTTCTGGGTCGAAATGACCGTGACCCTCACGCCCCTGGCCTGCATCGCCTGAACCACCCGCCGGAAATCGCCATCGCCGGAGAACAGCACCGCATGATCGATGTGCGGAGCCAGCTCCAGCATGTCCACCGCGATCTCGATGTCCATGTTGCCCTTGATCCGGCTGTGGCCGCTATTGTCCGTGAACCGCTTAACCGGCTTGGTGACGACCGAGAAGCCGTTGTAGTCGAGCCAGTCGACGAGCGGCTTAACCGGCGAGAATTCTTCGCCCTCGACCACGGCCGTATAGTAGTATGCGCGGGTCAGGATGGACCTCTCGCGGAACCAGTCCAGCATCCGCCGGAAGTCCATGTCGTGCTGCAGGGCGCGGGCGGCGGAGTAGAGGTTCGAGCCGTCGATGAAGATCGCCAGCCGGTCGGTGGGATGAAACATGGTCGAAGCCGTAGAAAGAGATGAAAAATCGGATCGCACGGTCGCCCTCGGAATCGATGACGGGTTCGACCTGAATGACGCAGTCATCGTGGCCCTGGGCTGCAATGACAAGGGGGCATGGTCGTCCTGCACCAAAGCGCTGGAGGCGGCGCTCGCGCGTTTTCGCAGCGAGGGGATTGATGTCGTCGCACGCTCATCGTGGTGGTCGTCCCAGGCCTGGCCCGATCCGCACGATCCCGCCTTTCTGAATGGCGTGGTCATCGTCCACACAGAACACGATCCCCATGCCCTGATGGCGGCGCTCGGCCGGATCGAGGACGCGTTCGGCCGCGAGCGGTCGGTTCGCAATGCGCCGCGGACGCTGGATCTGGACCTGATCGCCTACGGACGATTGAGCGGTGACCTGCAGGGGTTGATCCTGCCCCATCCCCGCGCGGCCGAGCGCCGGTTCGTCATGGGCCCTATCGCCGAGATCGCGCCGAGCTGGGTGCACCCTACCAAGCGCGCGAGCGCCGAAAATCTAGGCCAAGCCGCGTCGGTCGGTCGCGATGCGCACCCATTGAAGTAGGCAACTGTTTGTGAGCTGATCCGGCTGACACCGGGAGACATGTCATGTTCAGCCTCGCCTTCGCCGCCGTGCTTTTGTCAACGTCAGTTCAGGAATTGCATCCTGCACCAGCTTCACCGCCGATGGGCGTGGGTCTGGTGATTCATGAGGCGGACACGATGGTGCGCCAGCCGCCACCGCACAACGGCACGGGGATGAGCACGGCCTATCGAATTTCGGGCATGGCACCGAACCGATCGATGGAGTTCAGAAAGCGCATCATGCATCCAGGATCGTCTATCGGGCTGCACGTCATCGCGCACGACGAGGTCTATCATGTCGTCAGCGGGGAAGGAGATGTCACCACGGACGGCGTGACGACCCGGATGAAGGCCGGCGACACAGCCTATCTTTACGATGGCGGCAATGTAGGCATTCAGCAGATGGGCGAGGACGATCTGGTGCTGATCATCGCCTACCCGTTGGCGCGTCGGACCGACTGACGCCCAACTTCCGCCCCTGTGGCGTTGCAAAAAGCCGTCCTCATCTGTATTTGACGCGGTTCTCCCCCGCGTTCGAGGAATTTCATGGCCCGCGTCACCGTCGAAGACTGCATCGAGAAGGTTCCGAACCGCTTTGGTCTGGTACTGATGGCTGGCCACCGCGCCCGCAGCATCGCCAACGGCGCCGCCCTGACGATCGACCGCGACAACGACAAGAACCCTGTCGTCGCCCTGCGCGAGATCGCCGACGACACTGTCGTGCCGGACGAACTGCGCGAGACCATCATCACCACGCTGCAACGCGTCGATGAGCGCACGGAAGCCGAGGACGAGGCGGAAACGGTCGCCCTGCTGGCCTCGCCGCAGCACATGAACATGGCCGAGGCGGAGCTGATCCGCGCCCTCCAAAGCGACCGCGACGGCGGTCAGGAGGAGCGGTACTGACGCCCGAGGGAGCCCCTGGCGTCACTATCCTGCCGGCGCGGACCGAGACGGTTCCGCCGGCGCCCCAAGCTGCAAACAAAAACGACCCTCAGACGGCGCTCGTCGATCCGGCGCCGCAGCCCAAGCGCGCGCCGATCCTGCGTCAGTTTGAGCTTATCGACGCCGTAAAGGCCTATGACCCGACCGCCGACGAAGCGCTTCTGAACCGCGCCTACGTCTATGCGATGAAAATGCACGGCTCGCAGTTGCGAGCCTCAGGCGATCCCTATTTCGCCCACCCGATCCAAGTCGCGGGGATCCTTACCGACTATAAGCTCGACACCGCCACCATCGTCACCGCCCTGTTGCATGACGTGGTCGAGGACACATCGGCGACGCGCGACGACATTGCCGGCATGTTCGGCGAAGAGGTCGCTGTCTTGGTCGAGGGCGTGACCAAGCTGTCGCGGCTGGAGCTTCAGGCGGAACACACGCGCCAGGCCGAGAACCTGCGCAAGTTCATCCTGGCCATCAGTCGTGACGTGCGGGTGCTGCTCGTCAAGCTGGCCGACCGTCTGCACAATATGCGCACGCTCCAGTTCGTGAAGCCGGAGAAGCGCGAGCGGATCAGCCGCGAAACGTTGGAAGTGTATGCGCCCCTGGGCCGGTCGATCGGCATCCACTCGATCGCGTCCGAGCTGGAAGAGCTAGCCTTCACCCATCTGAACCCAACGGCCAAGACGGCTATCGAGCGGCGGCTGGAGGCGTTGAAGCTGGAGCATGGTCGCGCCATCGACGGCGTGGCGAGCGAGGTCGAGCGCGTTCTGTCCGAGGCGGGCCTGAAGGCCAATGTCTATGGCCGACAGAAGACGCCCTATTCGATCTGGCGCAAGCTTCAGCGCAAGTCGGTCGGCTTTTCGTCCCTGTCCGACATCTACGGCTTCCGCGTGATCGTCGAGGCGGAGGACGACTGCTACCGCGCCTTGGGCGTGATCCACCGTGAATGGCCGATGGTGCCCGAGCGGTTCAAGGACTTCATCTCGACGCCCAAGTCGAACAACTATCGCTCGCTGCACACGACCGTCGTCGGGCCCCGAGGCCTGCGGATCGAGATGCAAATCCGCACCGAGGACATGGACCGGATCGCCGAGGACGGTGTCGCCGCCCACTGGCGTTACAAGAACCATTCCTACGGCTTCGACCGCGAGGCGATGGAACAGGGCGGTGGGCGTGACCCACTTCAGAACCTGCGTCACCTGGTTCAGGTGATCGAGCACGGCGAGGGCGGCGAGGACTGGGTCGAGCACGCCAAGCTGGAAATGTATCTGGACCAGGTCTTCGTCTTCACGCCGAAGGGGCAACTGGTGACCCTGCCACGTGGAGGAATGCCTCTGGACTTCGCCTATGCCGTCCACACCGAGGTCGGCGACACCGCCGTCGGGGTCAAGGTCAATGGCGAGTTGAAGCCCATGCGCACGCCGCTCCAGAACGGCGACGTGGTCGAGATCATTCGCGGCTCCAAGCGCGAAGTGCCTGCCGACTGGCGCAGTCTAACGGTCACGGGCCGCGCCCGCTCGGCCATTCGCCGCCATATCCGCACCTCCGAGCGCGAAGAGTTCATCAAGCTGGGCCGCGTCGCGCTGGATCAGACCCTGGGCCGCGTCGACAAGACCCTGACCGACGTGTCGCTGAAGCCGGTTCTGGAACTGCTGGCGGTCGCGAGCGACGACGATCTGTTCGAAGGCCTGGGACGCGGGCGGTTGTCGCCGACGACGGCGGCCGAAATCCTGTTCCCCGCGCTGAAGGGACGGCTGAAGGCCGGGCCCGAGAAGCAGCGCATTGAGGGCGAGAAGGCGCGGCTGTTCGTGCGCGGCGGGGGGCTGACGCCTGGCGTCTCGGTTCATTTCGGCCAATGCTGCACGCCCGTGCCGGGCGACCGGATCGTCGGCATTCTGGAGCCGGAATCCGGCCTGACCGTCCACACCATCGATTGCCAGACCCTGGCCGCCTTCGCCGATGACGATTCGGTCTGGCATGACCTGCAATGGACGCCTCAGGCCGAAACGGACGCGGTCGCCGCCGCCCGGATTCGCGCGACGATCCGAAATGCGCCGGGCGTGCTGGGGCAGGTCACAACCCTGATCGGCGAGGCCGGCGGCAACATCATCAACCTGTCGATGGCGCACCGTCAGCAGGACTTCTTCGACGTGGACGTAGATGTCGAGGTCGAAGACGCCAAGCATGCGACAATGATCATGGCGGCGCTGAGGGCCAATCCGTCGGTCGACTCCGTCGAGCGCGCGCGGGGCGAATGAGCGACCCGATAAAACCGAACGCGGCGCAGATGGCCTCGCCGTCCTATCGCATAGCGGCGATGGATCAGGACTTCCTGCTGGGCGATTCGATGCGCGGCGTGCGGTTCCTGATGGAATACGCCAAGCCTGAGGAGGCGTTGAGGGCCTGGGGCGTGCGCTCGACCCTCGTCGTCTTCGGCAGCGCGCGCGTCCGTGAAGGGCACCGTTGGTATGACGAGGCGCGCGCCTTTGGTCGACTGGCGTCCGAGCGGGGCGGAGCCTTGCGAGGTCGCGTCGGCGAACCCCGCGACAATGTCATCGCCACCGGCGGCGGCCCCGGCATCATGGAAGCGGCCAACCGCGGGGCCATGGACGCGGGCGCGCCGTCCATCGGTTTCAACATCACCCTGCCGCATGAGCAGGAGCCGAACGCCTATTCGACGCCGGAGCTGACGTTCCGCTTCCACTATTTCGCGATGCGCAAGATGCATCTGGCGATGCGCGCCAATGCGCTGGTGGTGTTTCCCGGCGGCTTCGGCACCTTCGACGAGATGTTCGAGATGTTGACGTTGCGCCAGACGAAGAAGGCGCCGCCGGTTCCGGTCGTTCTGGTGGACAAGGCCTACTGGACCTCGGTCATCGGTTTCGACGCCTTGGTCGAGCATGGAATGATAGCCGCGTCCGACCTGGACCTGATCGGTTTCGGCGAGGACGCGGAGGGCGTCTGGGCTGAACTGCTCGCGCGCGGGCTGCGGCCGAACGAAAACATCGAATGAAGCGTCGCCGCAGGGTTCATCCGCGCGCGATCCGGGTCTAGAACCCTGTCATGAACACTGAAGACGTCCTCAACGAGTTTCGCGACGCCGGCGCCCTGCGCGAAGGCCATTTCGTCCTGTCGTCGGGTCTGCACAGCCCGGTCTTCCTGCAGAAGAACTTGGTCTTCATGGATGGCGCGCGATGCGAGCGGCTGTGCAAGGCGCTGGCGGACAAGATCACGGCCACGGTCGGCCCGGTCGATGTCGCCATTTCACCGGCCGTAGGCGGCATCATCCCCGGGTACGAGACGGCCAAACACCTGAAGGTCCGTTCGATGTATGTCGAGCGCGAAGGCGGGGCGTTCAAACTGCGTCGCGGCTTCTCGGTCGAGCCGGGTGAAAAGGTGGTCATGGTTGAGGACATCGTCACGACCGGGCTGTCGTCGCGCGAATGCATCGCCGCCATCCAAGCCGCCGGGGGCGAGGTGATCGCCGCCGCCTGTATCGTCGATCGCTCGGGCGGCAAGGCGGATGTGGGAGTACCGCTGATCGCCCTGGCGTCGCTGGACGTGCCTGCCTACCCAGCCGACGCTCTTCCGCCTGAACTGGCCACGCTTCCGGTGGAAGATCCCGGCAGCCGCAGATTGTTGAAGTAGAGCCATGCGAGAACGGGTCAGGCTGGGCGTCAACATCGACCACGTCGCCACGGTGCGAAACGCACGCGGCGGCACACACCCCGATCCTGCGCGGGCGGCCGAGGCGGCGCTGGCGGCCGGGGCCGACGGAATCACCGCTCACCTGCGCGAAGACCGCCGCCACATTACCGACGCCGATATCGACGTGCTCAGCGCCCTGTGCGCCCGCGCCGGCAAGCCGCTGAACCTGGAAATGGCGGTGACGGACGAGATGCTGGCCATCGCTCTGCGCCACCGGCCGCACGCCGCCTGTCTTGTGCCGGAGCGGCGCGAAGAGGTCACGACCGAAGGCGGTCTGGCGGTCGCCGGTCACGAAGGACGGATCGCGCCTGTGGTCAAGGCGCTGGCAGACGCCGGCATCCGGGTCTCGCTATTCATCGAACCGTCGGAAGCGCAGGTCGAGGCCGCCGCCGCCGTCGGCGCCCAGGTGGTCGAGTTCCACACCGGCCGCTACTGCTACTTGACCGATCCGGCAGAACGGGAGGTTGAGTTCGAACGTCTCGCCGCCGCCGCTGCCCAGGCCGACATCCTGGGGCTGGAGGTCCATGCAGGCCACGGGCTGGATTACGACACGGCCCCGCGCATGCTGGCGATTCCGGAAATCCGCGAGCTGAATATCGGCCATTTCCTGATCGGCGACTCGATCTTCATAGGCCTGGACGGGGCGATCCGCCGGATGCGGGCCGCGATGGATGCGGCCAAATGATCATTGGCGTCGGCGCGGATCTGTCGGACATCCGTCGTATCCAGGCGTCTCTTGATCGGTTTGGGGATCGCTTCAAGGCCCGCTGCTTCACCGAGTTGGAACGCACCCGCTCGGATCGGAAGCCGGACCCGGCCTGGAGCTACGCCAAACGGTTCGCCGCCAAGGAGGCCTGCGCCAAGGCCCTCGGCACCGGCATGCGCGCAGATGTCTATTGGCGCGACATGGGGGTGGTGAACCTGCGATCGGGTCAGCCGACGATGGCGCTAACCGGCCATGCGGCCGAGCATCTGGCGCGTCTGACTCCAGCCGGACACGAGGCGAGAATTCACCTGACGCTGAGCGACGAACATCCCTATGCGCTCGCCTTCGTGGTGATCGAAGCCTTGCCGCAGTCGTAATCAGGTTATAGGCGTGCGCGATGACCGCGCGGACGCGGCGAGGATGCCTGATCGCATGAGCGAAGACCAAAAGCCCGACGACGCCAATCGCGACGCCACCCCCGAAGAACGATTTGCGGCCTCGGAGGCGGACGCTCCGGTCAAGTCGGTGCAGGAGCCGACGACGGCGACCCAGAAGGTCTATGCCAAGACGCCCAAGGGCGGTGACAAGGCGACCTCGGCGGCCAGCGAAACCGGCGAAATCTTCAAGACCATCGTCTTCGCCCTGCTGATCGCGATGGTGCTGCGCATCTTCCTGTTCCAGCCCTTCACCATCCCGTCGGCCTCGATGGAGCCGAACCTCTACGAAGGCGACTATATCGTCGTCTCCAAGTGGTCGTATGGCTTCTCCAAGCACTCGATCCCGTTCAGCCCGCCGCTGTTCGATGGACGGATCATGGGTTCGGCGCCCAAGCGTGGCGACATCGTTGTGTTCAAACTGCCGCGCGATAACAAGACCGACTTCATAAAGCGCGTGATCGGCCTGCCGGGCGACCGCATCCAGATGATCGCCAACAAGCTCTATATCAACGACAAACCGGTGCAGGACGTCGTGGTCAGCGAGCAGGAGATCAACGACATCTTCGGGCCGCGTCCTGTGACCGAGGTCCGCGAGACCCTGCCGGAAGGCAAGAGCTTCATGACCCAGGACTTCGGTCCCGGAAACGACTTGGACGACACCCCCGTCTATGAGGTCCCGGCCGGACACTACTTCATGATGGGCGACAACCGCGACAACTCGATCGACAGCCGTGTCGAACAGTCCAGCGGCGTGGGCATGGTCCCGGCCGAGAATCTGGTCGGCAAGGCGCAGATCATCCTGTTCTCGTGGAAGCCCGGTTCGTCGCTGTGGAACCCGGTCAGCTGGTTCAACGTGCGGCTCGACCGGTTCTTCAACGTCCTTCACTGATGGCCAATCTGAGAGCCGAAGCGGTCGCGGCGCTGGAAATGCGCCTGGGACACAGGTTCAAGGACAAGGCCCTGCTGGAGCGCGCCCTGACCCATGCCAGCGTGGGTGAGGGAGCGCCGGTCGGCATCCACGGTCCACGCGACAACGAGCGGCTGGAGTTTCTGGGCGACAGGGTGCTGGGTCTGCTGGTCGCCGAGCGCCTGTCGGCTCAGTTTCCGACGGCGGATGAAGGCCAACTCTCGTCCAGCTTGCACGCCTTGGTCGACAAGGGCGCCTGCGCCCGCGTGGGCGAAGCCCTGGGCGTTGGGCCCGCGCTGCGGCTATCGCCCGGCGAGACCAAGACCGGTGGGCGCCGCAAGGCCGGCGTAATCGCCGATGCGGTCGAGGCCATATTGGCGGCGGTCTATCTGGACGGCGGGCTGGATGCCGCCAAGGCCGTGTTCGAACGGGCCTGGTCCGACGAACTGTCGGCGCCGCCATCCCGCACCGTGACCAATCCGAAATCGGCGCTTCAGGAATGGGCGCAAGGGTTGGGCAGGCCGCTGCCGACCTATCGCGTCGCCGATCGGACGGGTTCGGATCATGCGCCCACATTCACCGTCGAAGTGTCCGTGCAGGACGTGCAGCCCTTGACCGCGCAAGGGCGTTCGCGTCAGGAGGCGGAAAAGGCGGCCGCAACGGCTCTCCTCAAACGTGAAGGCGTCATTTGACCGATATCGAAAACCAGCGCGCAGGCTTTGCCGCCATCATCGGCGCACCCAACGCCGGCAAGTCCACGCTGGTGAACCGGCTGACCGGGTCCAAGGTGTCGATCGTTACGCAAAAGGTGCAGACGACGCGCTTTCCAGTGCGCGGCATCGCCATGGAAGGTGACGCCCAGATCGTGCTGGTGGACACGCCCGGCATCTTCACACCACGTCGTCGCCTGGACCGGGCCATGGTCGCCTCAGCCTGGGGCGGCGCGGAAGATGCGGACATCGTCGTTCACCTGATCGACGCCCAGTCCCACATCAACGCCGAAGGCCGCGAGGGCACGGCGGCCGATCGTCGCTCGGCCGAGGACACCGAGACCATCATCGCCAACCTTCAGTCCACCGGAACCAAGGTTGTTCTGGCCCTGAACAAGATCGACGGCATGCGCCGCGACACTCTGCTGGCGCTGTCGCAGAAGCTGTTCGAAAGCGGTGTCTATTCCGAGGTCTATATGATCTCGGCGGCCAACGGCGACGGCGTCGAGGACCTGAAGCAGCGTCTGGCCCTGTCCATGCCCAAGGGGCCGTGGCTGTATCCCGAGGATCAGGCCGCCGACGTGCCGGTGCGGGTTCTTGCGGCGGAGATCACGCGCGAGAAGGTCTATCTGCGCGTCCATGAGGAGCTGCCCTATTCGGCAGCGGTGGAGACGACCAGTTTTGAGGATCGCGCCGACGGCTCGGCCCGGATCGAACAGACCATCTATGTCGAGCGCGAGAGCCAGCGGCCCATCGTTCTCGGGAAGGGCGGCCAGACCCTGAAATGGATCGGCCAGAAGGCGCGCGAGGAGCTGAACGAAATCCTCGGCCGTCAGGTGCACCTGTTCCTGACCGTCAAGGTCGATCCGAAATGGCAGGACAGCCGCGCCCTCTATGCCCAGTTCGGTCTGGATTTCGACGTCTGAGTTCCTGTGTTTGATGTGCCGCGTACCGCCGGGGGGCATCCCCGGCTCGTTCTGGGCGTCCTCGGGGCGCTGATCCTTGGCGGCGCGGTCTGGGGCGGCATCGCCACGGCCGTGGCGCCCAAGACCGATGTGGAACTGGCGACCGAGCGCGCCGATGCGCCGCCGCGACCACCCGTGGTCGTAGTTCAGGACTTACCGCAGCTCGCGGCGCGCCTGGATCGCGAAGCTGCTTCAGGACGCTTCATGGGCGCGGTTCTGGTGGCCAAGGGCGACCGGGTGTTGTTCCGCCAGGTCTATGGCAAGGCGAACTATGAGCAGAATCAGCCGCTGGCGCTGGGCTCGCGCTTCCGCCTGGCCTCGATTTCCAAACAGTTCACGGCGACGGCGATCCTGAAGCTTCAGGACGAGGGCAAGCTGAACGTCTCCGATCCGGTCTGCAAATGGATCCAGCCCTGTCCGCAGGCTTGGGCGCCGATCCGCATCAGCCATCTTCTGTCGCATACTTCGGGCATTCCCGACCTGATGGCGCGGCCCGGTTGGGGCATGCGCCGCACGACGCCGGCGACGCTGGACGACCTGACCGAGGATTCGAAACGGTTCGGTCTTCAGTTTGAGCCGGGAGCCAAGGTTCAGTACGACAACGCCGGTTTCAATCTGGCCGCCGCCATCGTCGAAAAGGCCAGCGGCAAGCCCTTCCAGACCTATATGCGCGAGACCTTCTTCAAGCCTCTCGGCATGAAGGATAGCGGGCTTGATCTCGATGGCGGCGATCACCGCGTCATCATGGGCTACGCCAACTTCCCCGGCGGTCTGGCGGCCCAGCCGAACGCCAACACCTCTATCGTGGCGGGCGCCGGCGCGGTCTATTCGACGCTGGACGATCTGCTGGTCTGGCAAAGGGCGCTGCACCGCGGCGGCCTGCTGACCCCCGCTAGCTATCAGCAGATGCTGGCTGACCACGCGCCGGCCGACACGAAGCCGAACGAACGCAGCCATCCGCGTCGGGATTGGGGTTTCGGCATCTTCGCCAACCGTCTTGGCGATCAAGTGCGGCCCAGCTTCCAGGACCGCCAGATCTACCACACCGGCAGCTGGGGCGGATTCCGCAACCTGATGCTCTATCAGCCGGACGCCGACGTGACGGTGATTGTCCTGTCCAACAACTATCACCTGCGTGACCAGGTCTTCTTGATCAGTCAGCAGGCGATGGCCGAGGCCTTGGGTCACGAGTTTCCGACGACACTGGCGCGCTGAGACGTCCGACTGTTTCCTGGCGAGGAGAACAGGAGTAGAACGGGACCATGATCGCTCTTCTTGCCGCTCTCGTCCTTTTCGCTTCATCGACGCAGGCTGCGGGCGATCCCGTCGTCGAGGCCGGCGCCGTTCTCGACCGAATGCACGCGGCGGCGTCGCGAGCGGACGGCGACGCCTATTTCGATCTATTCACGCCCGACGCCCGGTTCATCGGCACGGATGCGAGCGAGCGCTGGTCTCTGGCTGAGTTTCGCGCCTACGCCACGCCCTATTTCTCGCAAGGGAAAGGCTGGACCTATCGCCCGCATGACCGGGTGGCGACCCTGGCGCCGGGCGATTGCCGCTGCATCGTCTGGTTCGATGAGTTGCTGGACAACGACGCCTACGGCCTGACGCGAGGCTCAGGCGTGCTGCGCCTGACCCACTACGGCTGGAAGATCGAGCAATATGTGCTCAGTTTCACCGTGCCGAACGACAAGGCCAAGAGCGTGGTCGGGCTGATCGCTCAGGATCCGGCGGACTGATGGACTTCAACGAAGAGGCGTTCGTCCTGTCGGCGCGCAGCCACGGCGATACGGGCGCCGTGGTCGATCTGCTGACCGAGAACCACGGCCGGCGTTCGGCCTATGTAGCCGGCGGCGCGTCACGCAAGATCAAGCCGTTCCTGCAGGCGGGCGCGCGGGTCATAGCCGATTACCGCGCCCGCACCTCGGATCACCTGGGCGCCGTGCGGCTGGAGCCGGTAGGCGAGGGGCCTAGCGCCCTGTTCGACGACGCCCTGGCCCTGACTGGACTGGCGGCGGCGGCGGGCGTGACCCAAGGCGCGTTGCCGGAGCGTGAGCCTCATCCCGGCGTCTTTCTGGCATTCGAGGCGCTGATGGCGGCGTTCCAAATGCCTGCGGTCTGGCCTGCAATCTTCGTGCGGTTCGAGGCGGGCCTCTTGGAAAACCTGGGCTTCGGCCTGGACCTGTCGAAATGCGCCGCGACCGGCACGGCCGACGACTTGATCTACGTCAGTCCCCGCACGGGCCGGGCCGTCAGTCGCGACGCCGGCGCCCCCTATGCCGACAAGATGCTGACCCTGCCGCCCTTCATGCTGGGCGCCCAATCCGGTCTGATCGAGGGCGACGTGCGGGCCGGGTTCGACCTGACGGGGCATTTCCTGGAGCAGTTCGTCTTCCACCCGCAGAACAAGCCCCTGCCGCCTGCGCGCGTGTGGATGCTGGACAAGCTGGGCGACGCCGGTCGCCTCTAGCCGAAGGTAAAGGCGAAGACCTGAACGCCGGGTTCCAGGAACTCGATCTGGAACGTCCGTTCGCGCACCGCGCCCGTCTGCCGCACCAGTTGGTACAGTCGCTCGCCGTCGATCCGGCCGAGGCCTTGGGCGTCGATGTCGCTGCCGGCGTTCGCGCCCGGCGCCGCGCCATCGATCCGGACACGGAAGCGGACGGGTGCGCCCGGCTTGCTGGGCCCCACGACCAGATGGAGATCGCGCGCCTTGAAGCGGAAGGCGATACGGCCGCCAGCGGTCTGCAGGTCGGCATGCTCACGCGTCACGCGCCAGCGGCCCGACAGGCTCCAATCGTTCAGTTTCAGCGGCGCGGCGACATAGTCCTTGATTACGTCGTTGGCCAGGCCGCCGGGAGAGCGGAAGTTCTCGGCGCGGCCATAGCCGACGTACGTCTCCGGCGATTCGACCTGGGCCATGTCGGCGGCGGCCTCTGCGCCCTCAGCCTCAACTGAGACGACGTTGCTGGCGACGTTCGCTGCGCCCGCTTCCTTCAGAAGCTGCTGGATCACGCGTTCGGAGCCCGCATAGTCGCCTTCGCCGAAGTGGTGATGACGGATCTGCCCTTTGGCGTCGATGAAGTAGTGGGCGGGCCAGTACTGGTTCTTGAACGCCCGCCAGATGGCGAACTCGTTGTCCATGGCGACCGGATAGTTGATTCCAAGGCGCTGGACGTTCTGGCGGACGTTGGCCTCGGATTTCTCAAAGGCGAACTCGGGCGTGTGCACGCCGATCACCACCAGACCCTGGTCCTTGTACTTCTCGGCCCAGGCGCGGACGTAGGGGATGGAGCGGATGCAGTTGATGCAGGAGTAGGTCCAGAAATCGACCACCACCACCTTGCCCTTCAGCTGCTCGGTCGTGAGCGGCGGGGTGTTGATCCAGGTCGTCGCCCCGGTCAGCGGCGGCATCATCCCTTCGACCGGCAGATTGGCCAGATCGGCCGGGGCCTGATTCGTCGGCATGCCGCGCCCGATCCCGCCCAGCAGCGCCTGTTCGATCCGGCCCGTGCTGGCGGCCGAGATCCGGGTCAACAGTCCCGTGTCCGCACCCAAGCCAATCACGACCACGCCGATCAGCACCAAAACGCCCAGGCCGCGCCGCACCCATTCGCCGACGCCCAACGCGCCCTTCATGGCCTTGAACACGCGACCGCCCACCAGCAGGGCCAGACCCAGCGATGTCGCCGCGCCTGCTGCATAGGCCAGCAGCAGAACCGTCGTTCCGACGCCGGCGCCTTGCAGGGCTGCGCCCGTCAGTATCACGCCCAGAATGGGTCCGGCGCACGGCGCCCAGAGCAGCCCTGTTGCGACGCCGAGCAGCAGGGACGAGCGCACGTCGCCCTGATCGCCGCCCTGGCGCTCGGCGCGATCGGTCAGCCAGGCCCCCGCCGCCACGAACGGCCGCATCAGGCGATCGCCCACGGCCGGAAACAACAGGCTGACGCCCAGCACCGCCATGACGGCCAAGGCGATCCAGCGCCCGACCTCATTGGCCCGAACCGCCCAGCCGCCTCCCAGCGCCGCCAGCGTCGCCACGCCCGCAAAGGTCACGGCCATCCCGACCAACAACGGCAAACCGTTGCGGATGAAAGGCCGATCCGCCCGTGCGAAAACGAAGGGCAGAACTGGCAGGATGCAGGGACTGACGATGGTCAGAACGCCGGCGAGATAGGACAGCAGGAACAGGATCATGGCGCGGCCTGACGAGGGTGTGTCTCTCACATACGCACGGCGGAGCGGTTTGGTGACTCCCCAGCGCGCTTATCCCCCAATCTGGCGTCTTACGGGCTAGACTTCCCGCTTCCGATCCCCGATTCGCAGAGCCATGACGATCCACGCCCCGCCGCCGGAAGGCGGCCGCATCATCGACGAGCCGATGGAGACGGCGCTCAGCCGCCGCTATCTGGCCTACGCCCTGTCGACCATCACCAATCGCGCGCTGCCGGACGTGCGTGACGGTTTCAAACCCGTGCACCGACGCATCCTCTACGCCATGCATCAGATGCGGCTGAACCCGCAGGCGGCGGCGCGCAAATGCGCCAAGGTCGTCGGCGAGGTGATGGGCGGATACCACCCCCACGGCGACGCCTCGATCTATGAGGCCCTGGTGCGCCTGGCCCAAGATTTCGCCCAGCGTTATCCGTTGGTCGATGGTCAGGGGAACTTCGGCAATATCGACGGCGATAGCGCCGCGGCTATGCGCTACACCGAGTGCAAGCTGACGCCCGCCGCCGTCCTGCTGTTGGATGGTATTGATCAGGACGCCGTTGATTTCCGGCCCACCTACGATGATCAGGACGAAGAGCCGATCGTCCTGCCGGCCGGCTTCCCGAATCTGCTGGCCAATGGCTCGTCGGGCATCGCGGTCGGCATGGCCACCTCAATCCCGCCGCACAATGTCGGCGAACTGATCGACGCTTGCCAACTGCTGCTGGAGCGACCGGACGCGACGACCGAGGACTTGGTCCAGCATGTGCCGGGTCCCGACTTCCCGACCGGGGGCGTTGCGGTTGAAGGTCATGCGTCGATCCTAGACGCCTATGAGACGGGTCGGGGCGGGGTGCGCCTGCGCGCGCGCTGGGAGACCGAGGATCTGGGGCGCGGCGTTTGGCGGATCATCGTCACCGAAATGCCCTATCAGGTGCAGAAGTCGCGACTGATTGAGGCGCTGGCGGACCTGATCGAGCACAAGAAGGCGCCTCTGCTGGGCGATGTGCGCGACGAATCGGCCGAAGACATCCGCCTGATCCTGGAGCCCAAGAACCGCACCATCGAGCCTGAAATGCTGATGGAAAGTCTGTTCAAGCTGTCAGATCTGGAGGTCCGCTTCCCGATAAACATGAACGTGCTGGACGCCAGCGGCACGCCGCGCGTCATGGGCTTGAAAGACTGCCTGCGCGCCTTCCTGGATCACCGGCGCGAGGTGCTGAACCGTCGTTCGCAATGGCGGATCGAGCGGGTCGAGAAACGTCTGCACCTGCTGGAAGGCCTGCGCATCGTCTTCCTCAACCTCGATGAGGTGATCCGTATCGTGCGCGAGGAGGAGCAGCCCAAGGCCGTCCTGATCGCACGGTTCGGCCTTACGGAGGTTCAGGCCGACTTCATCCTCGACACCCGGCTGCGTCAGTTGGCGCGTCTGGAAGAGATGACGATTGAAAAGGAATTCAATGCGCTGTCGGAGGAACTTGCCAACCTGAAGGCGCTGACGTCGTCAGAAGGCAAGCAGTGGAAGGCGATCTCCAAGGAACTGGAGGCCGTGCGCAAGGCGCTGATCTCGCCGCGCCGCACCACGATCGCCGAGGCGGTAGATACGTCCGCCTTCGTCGCGCCCGAGGCCTTTATTCCGCGCGAGGCGATCACCGTCATCCTGTCGGAACGTGGCTGGATCCGCGCCGCCAAGGGCAAGGTCGAGGATCCGTCGGAGCTGAAGTTCAAGGAAGGCGACCAACTCGCCTACCTCGTCCCGGCCTATACGACCGACAAGCTGCTGGTGGCGGCGTCGGACGGGCGCATCTTCACCATAGGCGCGGACAAGCTGGCGTCCGGACGCGGCCATGGCGAGCCGCTGCGCCTGATGATCGATCTGGACGAAAAGGCCGAGATCATCAACGTGCTGGCGCATCAGCCGGGCGGCAAGCTGCTGATCGCATCAAAGGCCGGATACGGCTTCATTGCGCCGGAAGACGACACGCTGGCGCAGAAGCGCGGCGGCAAGCAGGTGCTGAACGGCGAAATGCTGGCGGTGCTGCGGGTGACCGGAGATCACGTTGCGACCATCGGCGAGAACATCAAGACGCTGATCTTCCCTCTCGCTGAATTGCCCGAAATGGGACGTGGCAAGGGTGTAAAGCTGCAAAGCTTCAAACAGGGCGGCCTCGCCGACATCACCGTCTTCAACGCCGAGACGGGACCGGAATGGGCCGACGGCGGCGGACGTCGTCGCAACTGGCCCGACTGGAAAGACTGGCTGGGCAAACGCGCCGGCGCCGGTCGTCAGGGGCCAAGAGGCCTGCGGAAGTTCAGATAGGCGGCCCGCCGTCGGTTCTAGAACAGGACCGACGGGTTCATGATCCGCTTGGGATCGATGGCGCGGCGGATGGCGGCCATGGTTTCGATCTCGAGCGGGGACTTGTAGCGTTTGACCTCTTCGGTCTTCAACCGGCCCAGACCGTGTTCTGCCGAAATCGAGCCTTCGTAGGTTCCGACAACATCATGAACCACTTGCGAGCCTTCCTTCCAGCGGCCGATGAAGGCGGGAATGTCCTGACCGACACCAGGCAGGATGTCGTAATGCAGATTGCCGTCGCCGACGTGGCCGAAGACCGAGATACGGGCGCCGGGATGGAAGCGTTCGACGGCGGCCGAGGCTTCGTCGATGAATTCGGCGATGCGGCTGATGGGGACGGAGACATCGTGTTTCCAGCCGCCGCCCTCGGGCTTCAGAGCCGCCGAATGTTCTTCGCGCAGACGCCAGAAGGCGGCGCGCTGAGCGTCGTTCTGGGCGATGGCGGCGTCAGTGATCAGGCTTTGCTCGAAGGCGACCTCCAGCAGGGCCTCCATCTGGGCCTCGGCGCCGCCGGGCGTGCCGGACGCAATCTCGATCAGGACGTACCAGTTTGGCGTCGTGTCCAGCGGCTCGCGGGTGTCTGGGATGTTCTTCAGCACCAGTTCCATGCCTAGGCGCTTCATCAGCTCGAACGCCTCGACCCCGCCACCGGTCTCGGCCTTGGCGCGTGCGAGCAGTTCGACCGAGGCGGCGGCGGTTTCCAGCCCAACGACGGCGACGGCGCGCGAACGCATGATGGGGAACAGCTTCAGGGTGGCGGCGGTCACGACGCCCAGCGTGCCCTCGGCGCCGATCAGCAGCTGTTTCAGGTCGTAGCCGGTGTTGTCCTTACGCAGCCGCTTGAGGCCGTTGAAAATCTCGCCGTTGGGCATGACCGCCTCAAGGCCCAGCACCAGATCGCGCATCATGCCGTAGCGCAGGACCTGGGTGCCGCCGGCGTTGGTGGAGATGACGCCGCCAACGGTGGCCGAGCCCTCGGCCGCGAGACTGAGCGGGAAATAGCGGCCGGCCGCCGTCGCCGTCTGTTGCGCCTCGAGCAAGGTCAGGCCCGCCTCGACCGTCATGGCGTCGTCCAAGGCAGTGACGTCGCGAACGGCCCGCATCTTCTTCAGCGACAGCAGGGCTTCGCCAAAGGGCACCTGGCCGCCGACCAGTCCCGTGCCGCCGCCTTGGGGCGTAATCGCGACGCCTTCGCGCGCGCAGATCGTCACGGCGCGCGCGACCTCTTCCGTCGAGCGTGGGGTCAGCAGGATCGGCGTGTCGCCCGTCCAGCGATTGCGCCATTCGGTCAGATGCGGCGCGATGACATCCGGGTCCTGGGTCCAGCCGCCCGGACCGAGCGCGGCCTTCAATTCGTCAAGCACGGCGGTGGAGGGAACGGGCGTCTGCATGCCCCCTTTTGTCAGGCGTCGCCGTGCGTTGGAAGGGCCGCGAGGCCGTTAGACGTCGAGTTCTTCTTTCACGAACTGGGCGTTTTCCTGAATGAACTGGAAGCGCGCGTCGGCGCGCTTACCCATCAGGCGTTCGACCAGGTCTTCGATGCTGGCCTCGGCGTCGGGCACCGTGATCCGTGCGAGGGTGCGCTTCTTTGGATCCATGGTGGTTTCCTTCAGCTGGGAGGCCATCATTTCGCCCAGCCCCTTGAACCGGCCGATCTCGGTTTTCTTGCCCTTGAACACGGTCGCCAGCAGCTCGTCGCGGTGGCCGTCGTCGCGGGCGTATTCGCTCAAGGGACCGGCGCTGATGCGGTAGAGCGGCGGAAGGGCCATGAAGACCCGGCCCTGACGGATCGTCTCCGGCATGACGCGATAGAAGAAGGTGATCAGCAGGGCCGCAATGTGGGCGCCGTCCACGTCGGCGTCGGTCATGATGACGATCCGCTCGTAGCGCAGGTCGTCGATGTTGAACCGGTTGCCGGGCTGCACACCCAAGGCCAGGGCCAAGTCGGACAGTTCGACATTGGCGCGCAGCTTGTCGGCGGTGGCGGACGCGACGTTCAGGATCTTACCGCGCAGGGGCAAAATAGCCTGGGTCGTGCGATCGCGCGCCTGTTTGGCCGAGCCGCCGGCCGAATCGCCTTCGACGATGAAGAGTTCGGTGCCTTGGGCCGACTGGCGGCTGCAGTCCGAAAGCTTGCCGGGCAAACGCAGCTTGCGGGTGGCGGCGGCGCGCTGGACCTCTTTATCCTTACGGCGTCGCAGCCGGTCCTCTGCGCGATCGACGACGAAGCCCAGCAGGGCGTTGGCCTGTTTGGGGCTCTCGGTCAGCCAGTGGTCCAGCGGGTCGCGGAGAAGTTGCTCCACGATGCGCGCACCCTCGGGCGAGGACAGACGGTCCTTGGTCTGGCCTTGGAACTCGGGATTGCGGATGAAGACGCTGATCAGGGCGCCGGCATTGGCGATGACGTCCTCGGCCGTGATGATCGCGGCGCGTTTCTCATTGGTCAGTTCGCCGTAGGATTTCAGACCCTTGACCAACGCGGCGCGGAAGCCAGCTTCGTGGGTGCCTCCGTCGGGGGTTGAGACGGTGTTGCAGTAGGACTGGATGAAGCCGTCCGATTCACCAAAGCCGATCGGCGACCAGGTGACGGCCCATTCGAAGGCGCCCGCTTCGCCTTGACGCTCGGCGCGGCCAGAGAAGGTGGGTGTGACGGTTTCAAGTTGACCGATGCGGTCGGCTAGGGCGTCGGCCAGGCCGCCGGGGAAGTGCAGACTGGCCTGCGCCGGTGTGGCGTCGGTGATCCGCTCTGGCGCGCAGGTCCAGCGAATCTCAACGCCGCGGAACAGATAGGCCTTTGACCGCGCCATGCGGAATAGACGAGCGGGCTTGAAGGCCGCACCCATGCCGAAGATTTCGTCGTCGGGCTTGAAGCGGATCAGGGTGCCGCGCTTCTTGGACGGGCCGATCTGCTGGATCGGGGCCAGGACGTGGCCGCGACTGAAGGCTTGTTTCCATTCGAAACCGTCGCGCCAGACCGTGACCTCGACGCTCTCGCTCAGGGCGTTGACAACCGAGACGCCAACGCCGTGCAAACCGCCAGAGGTTTCATAGGCTTTACCGGAAAACTTGCCGCCAGAGTGGAGGACGGTCATGACGACTTCCAGCGCCGACTTGCCGGGATGTTTCGGATGCGGATCGACCGGGATGCCGCGGCCATCATCGCGCACCGACAGATAGCCGTCGGCGTCCAGATCGACGGTGATCAGCTTGGCGTGTTTGGCCACCGCCTCGTCCATGGCGTTATCCAGGACTTCGGCGAACAGGTGGTGCAGGGCGCGCTCGTCGGTGCCGCCGATATACATGCCGGGGCGTTTGCGAACGGGTTCAAGCCCTTCCAGCACCTCGATGGATGAGGCGGAATAGCCGGTGGCGGCCGCCGTCGTCGCTGTGGCCTGAACAGGTGGCGGCGCGGGGGTTGGGGCGATAATGGGCGCAGCCGCAGGCGGGGTCACCGCAACAGGCTTGGGCGGCTCGGGTTTGCGAGCTTCGGGTTCGTCGTCAAAAGCGAAGAGGTCGGCGGCCATTCACATAGTCTGAGGCGATTCGGGACCGGGTCTGGTAGGCCCGTGAGGCCGGTCGAGCAAGCGGCGCACGAACCGGGGCCGGATCGAAGGTCACGGCGCGGGCCATAATCGCCAACATCAGTATCCACGGCAGGTTAGCGTGGGTCAGCAGGACGCTCTCTGACAGGCTCAAAGCGGTGAAGGCGGATAGATAGGCGATGCTCCAATAGCCTTCGCGCGCACCGAGCCCGTTCGTGCGCGCCATGACGAAGATCGCAGAGAGCGCCATGATGGCCCCTACCGCCACCGCACCGGGCCAGCCCAGTTGCACGAGCAGATCGATCCAGCCGTTGTGGGCGGAGGGGACGGGCCATTGGGTCTCGATGCGGATTTCGCGCGCGGGGATCGAGTCCACGCCCCAGAAGGCGCTGAAGCCATATCCGGTCCAGGGGCGCTCGGCGACCTTTCGCATAAGGGCTTCCCAGATCAGTGTGCGGCCTGTCAGCGACGGGTCCTTGCCCAGCGCTTCCAGGATTGCGGCGGAGTCGGAGTTCCACAGCCAGGTCGCGCCCGCCGCAATGATGACGGCAAGCCAGATGCCGATGACGGTGATGACGGCGCCGCCCTGTTTCAACGCCCACCACCCACCGATCATGCCCAGGCCCAGCCCCCAGCACAGAAGCGAGGTCTTGGATTGGGTTGCGAGCACCAGGAGCGTGGTCAGACCGAGCGTCAGGAGGCACACCCAGAAACGGTTGCTGCGTCCGGAGATATGATCGGCGGCCAGGGTCGCTGCGGCGGAGACGGCGCCCACCACCATGACCAGCCCCATCTGGTTCTTCTCGTACCAGAGGCCGCGCCACAGGCCGGCGTTGTCGAACTGGTGCACCCCGACCTTCGGATAGCCGAACACCATGATCAGGCTGCCGATTGCCATCACCAAACAGGTGTACATCAGGACGCGCGGCAGGGCGTCGTCACGGAACCGGGCGCCCAGATAGACGGCGAAAGCGCTGTTAATCGCCATGGCGATGACGCGGCGCTCAGTGACCTCGGGGTCGATGGACCAGTATTTCGAGACGAAACACAGGGCGACCAGAGCGAACATCATCAGCCAAGCGGGCCAGGCGCGTATGACCTTGTCGAAGCGAAAGACGATCAGGCCGGCGATGACGGCATAGACCGGCAACCAGATGAACCGCAGGATCGGCGTTTCGACCTGGGTCGGCGCGATCACGGGCGCGATCAAGGCGCCGGTCAGCATGAAGATGACGAAGCCGGCCGCCCACTGTTCCCACAGCGGCGGCGAATCATCCGGGGTCTGAACGGGCGGTTCGCGCACGGGCGCACAGTCCTTTGCGGCGCTTAAGGAACCGTGAGCGCGGCGGTGAAGGCGGCGAGACCTCGTTCCAAATCGGCGATCAGTTCGGAGGGGTCTTCCAAACCGACATGCAGTCGGATCAGTTCGCCCTCTAGCACAAGTGGATGGTGGCGGTAGGCCATCTGATGGGTCTCGTGGGTGATCAGGCTTTCGAACCCGCCCCAGGAATAACCGAGGCCGAACAGGGTCAGGGCGTTCAGGCACGCCTCGCCCGCCGCCTTGTCGCCGCCCTTCATAACCACGCCCATCAGGGACGCCGCGCCGGTGAAATCTCGCCGCCACACGTCATGGCCGATCGAGCCGGGCAGGGGTGGATAAAGGACGCGGGACACCTCGGGTCGAGCGTGCAGCCACTCCGCGATGATCAAAGCCGACCGCGCCTGTTCGGCATAGCGCAGCGGCAGGGTCCGCAGGCCGCGCAGCGCAAGCCAGGCATCATCGGGCGACACATGCCAGCCGAGATCCTCGATGGTGTCGCCGATCGCGCGCAGGCAGGCGGGATTGCTCGAAGCGATACTGCCCATCAGCACGTCCGAATGACCGCCGACATATTTGGTGACGGCCTGAACGCTGACATCCACGCCATGGGCCAGCGGGCGATAGGCCATGCCAGCGGCCCAGGTATTATCGACCACCGTCAACACACCTCGCGCGCGGCAGGCCTGGGCCACGGCGGCGACATCGACCATCTCGAATGTGAGGGAGGCTGGCGACTCCATCAGCACCAAACGGGTGCGTTCGCCGATGGCGGCCAGAACAGTCTGCGCGTCTGCGTCTGCGGACAAAAAGCGGGTCGTGACGCCGCGGGCCGATTGATACCGACTCAGGAACCGGCGCGTCGGACCATAGACGGCGTCAGTTGTGATCACCTCGTCGCCCGGTCTTAAAAGCGCCAGTAGCGGAACCGTGACGGCCGCAAGACCCGACGGAACCAGAAAGGCCTCCTTCGCCCCCTCCAGGTCGGCCAGGGCGCGGCGAAGATCGCGGGCGGCGCTGGTTCCGCTAAGGCCATAGGTCGGCCCGTCGGTCTCGTCGCGCATGACGGCCGCGCTATCGCTCAACATCGTCGAGGCGCGTTCGATCGGCGGATTGACGCCGCGGCGGCCCTGGCCGCGTCGCGTGGCGGCGGCGATCAGGCGGGTACGGTCCGAAAGCGGCGACATGGCCCCTCCGATGGGTTGCGGATCGGTCCCTAAAGGCCTCTAAAGCCAGCGGGGCGCAAGCGGCGAGGGATAGGAACGCGATGCGGTGCTGGACGATCGGAGCGATGGCCGTTGTGCTGATGACGACGTCTTGCGGGCGCAAGGACGCCAGCCCTGCGCCGGAAACCAGCCCCGCCACGCCCGCGCAAGCGTCCTCGACTGCGGTCGCAAAAAGCCTGACGCTGGCCGCCATCAAACGCCGTGGTCGCCTGAACTGCGGCGTGCATCAGGGATTGGTCGGCTTTGCCTACACCGACAATCGCGGCCAGTGGCGCGGCTTCGACGTGGACTTCTGTCGCGCGACGGCGGCGGCGGTGCTGGGCGATGCCGATGCGGTGCGGTTCGTGCCTCTGTCGGCGTCGGATCGTTTCACGGCGCTGAACGACGGCCGCATCGATGTGCTTTGGCGCAACTCGTCCTGGACGATGAGCCGCGACGCGGGCGAGGGGTTAGTGTTCGCCGGTATCAACTATTACGACGGCCAGGGCTTTCTGGTCCGGCGTTCGCTGAACCTGAACAGTGCGACAGAACTGACGGGCGCGCGGGTGTGCGTTCAGTCGGGTTCGACGTCCCAGGCCAACGCCGCCGACTATTTCCGGTCTCGCGGCATCGAATATCGGCCCGTCGTGTTCGAGACGGAGGAAGCGGCGCGCGACGCCTATGGCCGTGAAGATTGCGACGCGTTCAGCGCCGACATCTCTGCGCTAGCCGCCGCGCGGACTGTGCTGACCAATCCCAACGAACATGTGATCCTGTCCGACGTGGCGTCCAAGGAGCCGCTGGGGCCGGTGGTAAAGGCGGGCGACCAACGCTGGGCCTCTACCGTCCGCTGGACCCTGAACGCCCTGATGCTGGCCGAAGAACTCGGGGTCACCAAGGCCAATGCCGAAGATCAGTTCAAGACGACGACGGACCCGCGCGTGCGGCGTCTTTTGGGCGCCGAGGGCGAGTTCGGCCCCATGCTGGGTCTATCCGACGATTGGGCGAAGGACGCGGTCGAAGCCGTCGGGAATTATGGCGAGATATTCGAACGAAATCTGGGATCGCAATCGGCGCTCGACCTGGCGCGCGGTTTGAACGCACAATGGAACGCGCGCCCGGCCGGCTTGATCTATGGCCTGCCGATCCGATAAGCGCCGACGCTTGCATCGCTTCCTGGGGGACAGATGACCGAGACGAAACGCGGCGGCCTTGCGCTGCACTGGCTGATGTTGATCGGTTTCGCGGTCGGTCTGATCGGGGGATTGCTGGTCAATCTGACGCTGGGAGCGGATACGGCCTGGGTGGTCTGGCTGACGGACAACGTCACCGGACCGCTAGGCCAGATCTTCCTGCGTCTGCTGTTCATGATGGTCATTCCGCTGCTGTTCTCGGCCCTAGTGGTCGGCGTGGCCGAGATGGGCGATCTGAGCTCGCTTGGACGGGCGGGAATCAAGACCCTGTTGTTGACCATTCTGGTGTCCAGCATCGCCGTGGTTATCGGCCTGGTGATGGTCAATGTGTTCCAGCCCGGAAGGGGCGTGGACCCGGTCCTCGCGCAGCAACTGCTGGACCAGGGACGTGACGGCGCGGCCGGCATCGTCAGCGGCGCGCCCGAAACCATCCAGTTGGGTGATTTCTTCCTGGATCTGATTCCGTCGAACGTCTTCACCGCGGCCTCCGAGAACCAGATCCTGCCGGTGATGGTGTTCGCTCTGTTTTTCGGCATCGGCCTGGTGATGGCCAAGTCGCCTGCGACCGACCGCTTGCAGCAGGTCATCGAGGGCATGTTCGAAGTCACGATGAAGCTGATCAACCTCTTCATCAAACTGGCCCCCATCGCCATCGCCTGCTTGATGTTCAACCTGGCGGCCCTGTTCGGCTGGGACCTGCTGGTGCGGCTGGCGGCCTATGTCGGCGTCGCGGTGGGCGCGATGGCGATCCACATGTTCGTCGTCTACCCGCTGGTGATCTGGATCCTTGGCGGACGGTCGCCGATCGCGTTCTTCAAGGGCGTGCGCGAGCCGATGGTGGTGGCCTTCTCGACGGCTTCATCCAACGCGTCTCTGCCGGTGTCGCTTAAGGCGGCCGAGCAGGAGCTGAAGCTGCCGCGCAAGATCGCCCGCTTCGTCCTGACGGTCGGCGCCACCGCCAATCAGAACGGCACGGCTTTGTTTGAGGGCGTGACGGTGCTGTTTCTGGCCCAGTTCTTCGGCATCGACCTGACGATCACGCAGCAGATCATCGTCATGCTGGTCTGCATCCTTGGCGGTATCGGCACGGCGGGCGTGCCGGCCGGTTCGCTGCCGGTCGTGGCGATGATTCTGGTGATGGTGAAGGTGCCGCCTGAAGGCATCGGACTGATCCTGGGCGTCGACCGCTTCCTGGACATGTGCCGCACGACGCTCAACGTCACGGGCGACTTGGTTCTGGCGACTGTCGTTTCGCGCGGTGAGGAAGACGAACAGATCGACGCCGACGATGTCGTCCCCGTGGCGCCGCCGGCCTGATCTCAGCGGGTCTCGACGGGGGTGTCCGTTCGGGCGCCCCATTCCGCCCAAGAGCCGTCATAAAGCTGCGACGGACGACCGAGTTCTGTCAGGCCCAGCGTCAGTAATGCGGCGGTCACTCCGGATCCGCAGGTCGTGATGACGGGGCGGCTGATATCCACACCGGCGTCCGCAAAGGCCTGCACCAAAGCTGAGCCACGCTTCATCGTGCCGTCGTCGTTTAGCAATCGGTCGTAGGGGAGGTTGCGCGCGCCGGGCATGTGGCCGCTCCGAACACCGGCGCGAGGTTCGGGCGCCGCGCCTTTGAATCGTGGTGCGCCGCGCGCATCTACGACCTGGGCATCTTGGGCCAAGGCCGCGCGCACGTCATCCAACGAGGCGACAGCATTGGGCGCCATGTTGGCGTAAAAGTCTTTTGCATCTGCGACTGAAGGCCCGGAGACGGTTGGCAGGCCGTCGTCACGCCAGCGCGGCAGGCCGCCGTCGAGCACCTGAACCCTCGTCGCGCCCATCGTCTTCAGCATCCACCAGACGCGCGCCGCCGAGAACAGTCCGGTCGTATCATAGACGACGATCTGCTCGTCGACGGAGAGGCCCAGCGTCCCGACCGCCGCCCCAAAGGCC
Source organism: Brevundimonas sp. 374 (assembly GCF_900102995.1). NCBI lineage: Bacteria > Pseudomonadati > Pseudomonadota > Alphaproteobacteria > Caulobacterales > Caulobacteraceae > Brevundimonas > Brevundimonas sp. 374. The sequence continues at coordinate 508,135 of NZ_FNKT01000001.1, forward strand.
TCTGGCGTCGGCATCATGTGGGGCAAAGCGCTGTCGCGATCCGATATGGCGTCCAGATCGAAGAAGACGGCGCCAGGGATATGGGTCTGTTCGAAGTCGACGCGCGCATCTCGCCCATCCAGATGCCAGCTGCCATCGACGATCCGTAAATCCGGCGCGCCCAATCGCGCGGCGAGGTCCGTCGTGGAAATCAGCGGACTCATGAGCGAGACAGGCTCAGTTGGATGACGTCGGTGCGGCTAGAGCGGAAACCGGCCTCGCAATAGGCCAGATAGAAGTGCCAGAGCCGACGGAATCGTTCGTCAAAGCCGGAAAGCTTTCTGATCTCGCCCCAGGATGCCTGGAAACGTTCATCCCAAAGCTTGAGCGTGGCAGCGTAGTCGAAGCCGAACCGTTCCACCGATTGCCAGGACAGACCGGCTTTCGCGACGACCGGCGCCAGCCGGTCTTCGGAGGGCAGCATGCCGCCGGGGAAGACGTACTTCTGGATAAAATCCGTCCGGGCATTGTACTCGTCGAACAGGTCGTCCTGGATCGTGATGATCTGCAGTCCGGCCTTACCGCCAGGTCGAAGAACGTCGTGGACCTTGCCGAAGTAAGCGGGCCAGTACTCCATGCCCACAGCCTCGAACATCTCGATGGACGCCACCCGATCAAATCGACCCTGCACATCGCGGTAGTCGATCAGCTGAATATCGGCGCGGTCGCTCAAACCCGCGTTGAACATGCGCTGGCGAGCGAAATCGTGCTGCTCTTTGGAAATCGTGATCCCGGTGACCTTGGCGCCGATCTCGCGCGCCGCGAACTCGGCGAAGCCGCCCCAGCCGCAGCCGATTTCCAGCACTGACATGCTTGGCCGAAGATCCATCATTCGGGCCAGGGCGGCGTATTTCTCACGCTGCGCCACCTCCAACGCCTCACCATCGCGGCTGAAGCGGGCCGATGAATATGTCATCGTGCCGTCCAGCCACTGGGAATAGAAGGCGTTGCCCAGATCGTAGTGGGCGTGGATGTTTTTCTTCGATCCGGTCTTGCTGTTACGATTGGTGCGGTGGCTCAGCCAGTTGACCACCCACATGATCAGGTTGCCGTCGAACAGGCGCCGGATGTGATCGTAGTTGTCCACCAAGGTTTCGAGCAGACCGGCCAGGTGCGGACTGTCCCACTCGCCCGCGATATAGCCTTCGGCGAAGCCGATATCGCCGGCCGCCAGGACGCGGCGTGCAAACCGATAGTCGCGCACGGTCATCATGCCGCTGGGACCCGGCCGCTTGCCTTGAAGCACATGGGTCTCGCCATTGGGCAGTTGCACGGTCAAGCGGCCGAAGGTCCAGTTGGCGGCCAGAAGCCGCAGCAGCATGGCGAACACGCGCGGTGTTCGGCTGGCGACGGCTTCGATATCGGCGTGTGCGACGCTCATCTTTTGACTTTCAACGCGGAATACAAAGGGGGTCAATCACGGTCGCTGTGGTCGTCGCCGCGACCAGAGACGGTTTTCAGGGCAGCGAGCGCCCGGGCGCGGCCCTTCTCGTGTTCGACGATCGGTTTGGGGTAATCGCGCCCTAGAACGATTCCGGCGTCACGCAGCACTTCAGCGGGTGCGCTCCAGGGTGACTGTAGCCAGCGGTCCGGCAGGCGGCGAAGTTCAGGCACCCACCGACGGACATAGCCGCCGTCGGGATCGAACTTTTCACCCTGCGTGATGGGATTGAAGATGCGGAAGAAGGGGGAAGCGTCTGCGCCAGAGCCTGCGACCCACTGCCAGTTCTGCGCATTGCTGGCCCGGTCGGCATCCACCAGCGTGTCCCAGAACCAGGCTTCGCCTTCGTGCCAGTCGATCAGCAGATGTTTGATCAGGAAGGAGGCGACGACCATTCGCACCCGATTGTGCATCCACCCTGTCGCCCAGAGTTGGCGCATACCGGCATCCACCAACGGGTATCCGGTCCGCCCCTGTCGCCATGCCTTGAGGCTCGCGTCGTCTTTATGCCAAGGCATGGCGTCATACTCGGGACGGAACGCGCGCTCGGTGATGTAAGGGAAATGGTACAGCAGGTGCGCCGAGAACTCGCGCCAGCCGATCTCAGCAATGAATTTGTCGGCCTCCGACTCTGCCACCTTGCCGTCTTTGGCCGCCTGTCGGGCGCGGTCAATCGCCCGCCAAGGGCTGATCTCGCCCCAGTGCAGATGCGGCGACAGGCGGCTGTTGGCGCCCTGCCGGTCGGCAAAGTCGCGATCCTTCGCATAGGTCCTTAGGCCGGAAGATATAAATCTGGACAAGGCCTGCGAGGCCCCGTCTTCCCCTGGCGTCCAGTCGAATCCTTTGGACCAGTCCGGACGATGGGGGTGCAGCTTCCAGCCGTCGAGGTCGTCGGATTGAACAGTGTCGGGCGTCTGTATTTGGCGCGGTCCGGTTGTGTGAACCGGCGCCTCGGCCGTGGCCAAGAGGGCTCTCAAGAACGGGGTGAAAACCTTGTACGGCTGGCCTGAACCATTCAGCACAGCGCCGGGGCGGCAGAGCAGGGCGCCGTTGAAGCCGAGGCATTCGATACCGTCCGCCTTGAGCGCGTGGGCAATTTCGGCGTCATGCTCAAACGCCTCGGGTTCGAACAGGCGGTTGATGAAGACGGTGTCGGCATCGGTTTCGCCGACTAGCGCCTGAAGCTGGTTCAGCGCATTGCCCTTGCGCAGAATCAGGCGCGAACCGCGATCTTCAAGCGCCGCATCCAGCGCCCTTAACGACTTGTCGAGCCACCAGCGCGACGCGGCGCCCATCGGCCGTTCGAAATGCTCGTCCAGAATATAGACGGGCAGGATTGGTCGCCCCGTCTCCGCCGCGTGGTTCAGGGCAGGATTGTCATGCAGTCGCAGATCGCGGCGAAACCACAGGATGACAGGTTTGGTGGCCACGCGGGCGAACTCCGTGATAACTTGCGCTCATCCCTTCAGAGCGCCACCTGATGGCCCAATAGCTGCGGCAAAAGCCGCCTCCACAACACCGAACGTCGAAAGAGCCGCCTCGTGAGCCGACCCAACGCTGTCATTACGTTGTCCGAAGGTCTTCGGACGCCTGTCGTCATCGGCGGCGGCGCAAGAATCGCTTTCATCGCCGGTCCTTGCCAGATGGAGAGCCGCCAGCACGCGCTGGAGACGGCCCATGCCCTGAGGGAAATCGGCGATCGGCTGAACGTCGGCATCATCTACAAGACCAGTTTCGACAAGGCGAACCGGACCAGCGCCAGCGCTGCGCGCGGTATCGGTCTGAAAGACGCCATGCCGATCTTCGCCGAGATTCGCGAGGTCACAGGCCTTCCGACCCTGACCGATGTCCACTCCGAGGTTCAGTGCCGTCCCGTCGGCGAGGTCGTCGATGTACTGCAAATCCCGGCCTTCCTCTGCCGCCAGACCGACCTTCTGCTGGCCGCCGCCGCCACCGGCAAGGCGATCAATATCAAGAAGGGTCAGTTCCTGGCGCCATGGGACATGAAGAACGTCATCGCCAAGGTGGTTGGCGCCGGCAATCCCAACGTCATGGCCTGTGAACGCGGCGCCAGCTTCGGCTACAACACTCTGGTCAGCGATATGCGAGCCCTTCCGGTGCTGCGAGAGATCGGCTGCCCCGTCGTCTTCGATGCGACCCACAGCGTTCAGCAGCCGGGCGGGCAGGGCGCGTCGTCGGGCGGTCAGCGCGAGTTCGTGCCGGTGCTGGGGCGCGCTGCAGTGGCCGTCGGCGTCGATGCGGTCTTCATGGAGACGCACCAGGATCCTGACAATGCGCCGTCTGACGGCCCCAACATGGTGCCGCTGAGCCAGTTCGAGGCCCTGGCCGCCGAACTGATCGCCTTCGACGACCTGGCCATCAAGATCGGGGCCAAGGCGCCGGTGGCGCAGGCCGCCTGAATCCTCTAGGTCGGACCCATGTCTGACACCTTGGACCTGGGCGCCCTGCAAAGCCTGTTGGAGCGCGTGCGCGGCCTGAAGATCGCCTGCGTCGGCGACCTGATGCTGGACCGCTACGTCTATGGCGAGGTCAGCCGCATCTCGCCCGAGGCGCCGATCCCTGTGCTCCGCGCTAGCCGCACCGTCGCCATGCCGGGCGGCGTCGGCAACGTCGCGCGCAATATCGCCGCCCTGGGTGGGGTGGCGCGGCTGGGCGCCGTGATCGGCGACGACGTGGCTGGCGCGGAATTGACCGCTCTGATCGCCGCCGAACCGCACATCGAGGACGTCGTGGCGAGGCCGGCAGGCGCGTCCACCATCGTGAAGACGCGCTTCGTTTCGGGAGGGCAGCAGCTTCTTCGGTTAGATGACGAGGCTACGCCGACCGCGATCCAAGATTCGGACGCGTTTGCAGATGCTTCGGTCTATTTGCTGTCGGATTACGCTAAGGGCGTCGTCAGCGATGCGCTCCTGACTTCGGCGCTGAACGCGGCGAAAACATCCGGTGCGCCGGTCGTCGTCGATCCAAAGGGAAGGGATTTCGCCCGCTACGGCGCGGTCGATGTCATCAAGCCCAATGCTTCGGAATTGGCCGGCGCCACCGGCCTGCCGGTCGGTACGGACGCCGAGGTCGAGACGGCGCTGGCCGCCTTGCTGGCCGCCACGACCGCCAAGGCGATCATCGTCACCCGTGCGGGCAAGGGCATGAGCCTGGCGCGGCGCGGCGAACCGGTAAAGCACTTCCCTGGCCGGGCGCGCGAGGTCTTCGACGTGTCTGGCGCAGGCGATACAGGCCTGGCCGCGATCGGGTTGGCGCTGGGCGCCGGCGCGTCGCTGGAGATGGCGGTCGAGTTCGCCATCCTGGCCTCTGGCGTGGTTGTCGGGAAGGCCGGGACGGCTGTCGTCACACCCGCCGAGCTTGTCGAAGCCGAGCTGAGCCAGCACGCCACCGCTGCGGTATCCAAGGTGACGCCGATCGACGAGCTGGCGGTCGAGGTCGAGGGCTGGCGGCGTCAGGGCCTGAAGGTCGGTTTCACCAACGGCTGTTTCGACATCCTGCACCGCGGCCATGTGGCCTATCTGGCGCAGGCGCGCAGCTGGTGCGATCGTCTGGTCGTGGCGCTGAACACCGATGCCTCGGTCAAACGACTGAAGGGCGAGGGGCGTCCTGTGAATGATCTGGACAGTCGCGCCGTCGTCATCGGCGGGCTGGCCAGCGTCGATCGCGTCACCAGTTTCGATGACCCGACGCCGATCGCCCTGATCGAACGGCTGCGTCCTGATGTTCTGATCAAGGGCTCGGACTATACGCGAGAGGGCGTCGTGGGCGGCGATCTGGTCGAAAGCTGGGGCGGCGAGGTCAAGCTGGCGGATTTCAAGGATGGCTATTCGACCACGCGAACGATCGAGAAGATGACAGGGAGCACGCTGTGACGCCGAGAATGATCGTCGTGACCGGAGGTGCCGGTTTCATCGGTTCAAACATAGTTGCGCGGCTGACAGCCGAGACCGCCTATGATGTGGTCGTCTGCGATCGGTTGGAGACGGCCGACCTGGCCAAGTGGAAGAACCTGGCCAAACACGCGATCGCTGACTTCTGGTCGCCCGAAGAATTGTTTGAACAACTGGAGCGCCATGCCGAGCGGATTGAGGCCGTGGTTCATATGGGCGCGATTTCTTCGACGACCGAGCCGGACGCTGACCTGATCCTGCGGACCAACTTCACCCTGTCTCGCGACCTATGGGACTGGTGCGCAATCCGAGGCTCGCGGATGATCTACGCGTCTTCCGCTGCCACCTATGGCGACGGCGAAACGGGCTTCAACGACGATGACGATGCAGTTTTATTGTCTCAGCTTCGTCCGCTAAACGCCTACGGCTATTCGAAAATGCTGTTTGATCAGTATGCAGTCCGGCAGGCGGATCGGGGTCAGGCGCCGCGTCAGTGGGCCGGGCTGAAGTTCTTCAACGTCTATGGCCCGAACGAGGGTCACAAAGGCGGGATGAAGTCGGTCGTGGCTCAAATCTGGCCCAAGGTCGAGGCTGGCGAGACCGTGACCCTGTTCCGGTCGCACAATCCGAACTATGCGGACGGCGGCCAGATGCGCGACTTCGTCTATGTAGATGATGTGGTCGATATCATCGAGTTTTTGCTCCAGTCGCCGCAGGTTTCTGGCATCTTCAACGCCGGCTCGGGTCAGGCACGGTCGTTCGCCGATCTTGCGCGCGCCACCTTCGACGCCGCCGGCAAGACGCCGTCCATCGACTATGTCGATACGCCCCTGTCGATCCGCGACCGCTACCAGTATTTCACTGAAGCCCGCATGGATCGTATCCGCGCCGCAGGCTTCGAGGGTCAATCCACGCCGCTGGAAGAGGGCGTGCGGCGCTATGTACAGGACTTCCTCGCCACGGCTGATCCGTACCGCTGATGCGTCGGCTGACCTTCAGGCAATGGGTCGGATATGCAGGCTTCGCCGCCGTCTTCGTGCTGACGGCCGCCGTTGCGGTGTGGAGCGGCGACATTCTGAGGGCAGGGTTGGACCCGCAGGTGCCCTTCCAGACCTACAAGCCGCCGCCCGCCCCCGACTATCGAAAGACATCCGCCTGGGCGCTGGTTGACCAGGGCACACTCAACCAGGCGGCGGTCTTCTTCGTCATGCCGACCACCTTTGACGGCGGGGCCGAGTGGAATGGGCCGATCGACGATGCGCGGGCCAACGCCTATATGCGGCGCGTCGTGCTGCCGAATTATGCGTCGCCCTTCGCCCGAGAAGGCCGGGTCAGCGCGCCGCTCTATCGCCAGGCCAGCCTTTATACCCGGCTGACCTTGCGTGATGACGCGCGCGAGGCGCGCGCCTTCGCCTATGAGGACGTGAAGGCCGCCTTCGAACTGTGGCTGCAACAGCATCCCGCCGGCCCCATCGTTATCGCCGGCGTCGAACAGGGCGGTGAGTTGACGGCCCGTTTGGTTCGCGACCAACTTCGCGCCAATCCGGCCCTGAAGGACAGGCTTGTCGCCGCCTATCTGATCGAGACCCTGGTCGGACGCGAGATGTTCCGGCAGGCGATCTCGCCCTGCGACGTCGCCGATCAAACGGGGTGTATCGTGGCGTGGGCGTCGGTACAGGACGGCGACGAAGCGAGCGCGCGGCGCAAGCTGAGACGCGCTCTGGAATGGGATGACCGCGGTAATCTGGTGAACCTGTCCACTGACCCCATCTGCGTGAATCCGGTCACAGGTGCTGCAAGCCAGCCGCGAGCCCCTGCGCGTCAGCACAGCGGCGCGACCAACGCGACCGGCTTGGAATGGGGCGCCCGACCGGCCCTGACTGGCCGGCTGATCTCGACCGAATGCCGTGGCGGTCTGTTGTGGCATAGCGCGCCGGACGCCGATTTCTTGACGGCTGGCGGCAGTTGGGCGGATCGGCGCAAGATCGTCCCCTACAATCTTTTCTACGGCGACATCGAGCGTGACGTCAGTGTCCGTCTCGCGGCCTGGCGGGCCAAGCACGGCCTTTAAAGCGGCCCTCCTCTCGGTTTGTCTGGCGCCGCTCGCGCGCAGCGGGTAGGCTTGCCGCGTCAGGGAGGGATCTGAATGGACGTGACCACCATCTTCGCCGGCGTCGTGCTGCTGCTGGCCATTGTGCTATTGATCAGCGTGATCAAGATCGTGCCGCAAGGCCGTGAATTTACGGTCGAACGCTTCGGCAAATACACGAAGACACTGAGCCCGGGCATCGGCTTTTTGACGCCATTCGTGGAACGCGTCGGCCGCCGCATGAACATGATGGAACAGGTGCTGGACGTGCCGACCCAGGAGGTCATCACCAAGGACAACGCCATGGTGAAGGTCGACGGCATCGTCTTCATCCAGGTGATGGATTCCGCCCGCGCCGCCTATCGCGTCGACGATTTGCCCTATGCGATTTCGCAGCTGTGCATGACCAATCTGCGGACCGTGGTCGGTTCGATGGAACTCGATGAGGTGCTGAGCCAGCGCGACAGCATCAACACGCGCCTGCTGCATGTCATCGACGCGGCCACCGAACCGTGGGGCGTCAAGGTCAATCGGATCGAGATCAAGGACCTGACCCCGCCGACCGACATCACCAATGCCATGGCTCGCCAGATGAAGGCCGAGCGTGAACGTCGCGCCGTCATCACCGAGGCCGACGGCGAGAAATCCGCCGCCATCGCTCGCGCCGAGGGCGCCAAACAGGCCGCCATCCTTCAGGCCGAGGGTCGTAAGGAAGCCGCCTTCCGCGACGCCGAGGCGCGCGAGCGCGAGGCCGAAGCCGAGGCCCGCGCCACGGCCATGGTGTCGGAAGCCATCGCCCGCGGGGACGTCAACGCCATCAACTATTTCGTGGCTCAGAAGTACGTCGAGGCCTTCGCGGAACTGGCCCGCAGCCCGCAGCAACGCACCGTCATCGTGCCCGCCGAAATGGGCGCCCTGGTCGGCACGATCGCCGGCATCGGCGAGATGGTCAGCCTAGCTAAGGATCAGAACTCGGCTGCAACGCCGCCCGTGCGGCCCGCGCCGCCCCGCCGCCCCGCCGGGGGCTCCGTTCCACCCTCGGCCTGATCCAAGGAGGCTGACCGATGATGTCGCTTGCTGATCTCTATGTCGCCCAGCCGTTCTGGATTTGGTTGGCGATCGGGGTTCTGCTGCTGGCGGTCGAGGCGATGTTCTCGACCGAATGGCTGCTTTGGCCCGCTGTTTCGGCCGGCGTTGTCGCGGTCATGACGGCGGCAGGCTTGCGGTTGGGGCTGCCGGGCGAGGTGGCCGTCTTCGCGGTTCTGACCGTCATCGCCACCCTGCTGTCCCGCCGTCTGATCTCCAAAGCCAATCCCGACGGTCCCGACATCAACGACCGCGACAGCCGTCTGGTCGGCCAGCGGGCTCGGGTAGTCGAAACGTTCGTTTCGGGCCGCGGTCGCGTCTTTATCTCCGGCGCCGAATGGCCGGCCGAGATCGTGGGCGAGGTGCCGGTCGAAGGACAGGATGTGGTCGTGATGCGCGTGAACGGCTCTTTGCTGACGGTGCAATCACCCGTCTGAACGCAACGGTGGCATCGGCGTTCGTCAGGCATGACAGAACCCCAGAACGCCGTCACTGACGGCTTGCCGACACCCAGGCGCTATTGGGCCATTGTGTCCATCGGCTTGGGCATCACGCTTGCCGTTCTGGATGGCGCGATCGCCAATGTCGCCCTGCCGTCGATCGCGCAGGATTTACAGGCGTCATCGGCCGCCTCGATCTGGATCGTCAACGCTTATCAGATCGCCATCGTGGTCGCCCTTTTGCCACTGGCGTCGTTGGGCGAGATCGTTGGCTATCGGCGTGTGTCACAGGCGGGGCTGGCCGTGTTCACCCTGGCCTCCATCGCGTGTGTGTTCGCCAACTCCATCGAGACGCTCAGCCTCGCCCGCGTTGTTCAGGGGTTCGGTGCAGCGGGCATCATGAGCGTCAACGGAGCCTTGGTCCGTTACACCTATCCGCAGCGACTGCTGGGTCGCGCGGTCGGAATCAACGCGGTGATCGTTTCGCTGGCGGCGGCGGCGGGGCCGACCATCGCCAGCGCTATCTTGGCTGTCGGACACTGGCGCTGGCTGTTTGCGCTGAATGTGCCGATAGGCCTGTTAGCGGTGTCGCTGGCGGGTTTCACCCTGCCGTACAGCCGACTTCAGCCGCGAAAGCTGAATTGGGTCGGGGCTGCGCTGAACGCCGCCGCGTTCGGCCTGCTGATCACCGGCCTTCAATCGCTGGCGCATGGCGAGGCAGCCGTTTTGGGTTTCGGTCTGACAGGGGCAGGGCTCGCAGCCGGGATCTTGCTGATTCGCCACGAGCGCTCACGCACGTCGCCGCTGATCCCCCTCGACCTGCTGGCGCGACCGATGTTCAGCCTGTCGGTCGCAACATCGGTCATATCCTTCACCGCTCAGATGATGGCGTTCGTGGCGTTGCCCTTCTTTCTCCAGGGAGCGTTGGGTCTTACTGCGGTCCAGACCGGCCTGCTGATGACGCCTTGGCCACTGGCGACCATGATTGCTGCGCCGTTGGCTGGCTATCTTTCCGATCGCCATTCGGCGGGCGTGCTGGGCGCGATCGGGCTTAGCCTGTTCGCATGCGGCCTGATGGCGCTGAGTTTCCTCAATGCCGATTCGAGCCACTTCGACATCATCTGGCGCATGGCGCTTTGCGGCGCGGGCTTCGGATTTTTCCAGTCGCCCAACAATCGCGCCATGTTGTCGGAGGCCCCGAAAGATCGCGCCGGCGCAGCGGGCGGCACCCTGGGCATGGCGCGGGTCGTCGGGCAATCCCTGGGCGCCGTGGTGGTGGCTTTCCTGCTGTCGGCCGCGCCGATCAACGGCGTCGGTCATGGGTTTCAGATCGCGGCCGTCACAGCCCTGTTTGGCGCGGTGATGAGCGGATCGCGGGTCCGCCGACGTCCGGCCGAGCCGGACAAGGAGGTGGAGGCGGTCTAGCGCCGGGGCAGTTCCGCGACACCGCGATTCGCCAGTTGGTCGGCTCGTTCGTTCAGTTCATGGCCGGCATGACCCTTCACCCATCGCCATTTCACGTCGTGCCGCAGACGCGCGGCATCCAGCCGCTGCCATAGATCGGCGTTCTTCACCGGCTTCTTGTCGGCGGTCAGCCAACCACGCGCCTTCCAACCACGCATCCATTCGGTGATTCCCTGCATGACGTACTTGCTGTCGGTATGCAGTTCGACCTTGCATGGCCGTTTCAGGGCTTCCAGCGCCATGATCGCGGCCATCAGCTCCATGCGGTTGTTGGTCGTGTTGGGCTCGCCGCCCCACAATTCCTTTTCGTGACCGCCGCCGGCCTGAAGCACTGCGCCCCAGCCTCCGGGGCCCGGATTGCCCTTGCAGGCGCCGTCGGTGTGGATGATGACGTGATCGGAGGGACTCATGGTCGCGCAGACCTACAGCGTCCCTTGGCGCGGGGCCATCACTGCGCCTATATGCGGGTCGAATAAGAGTGGATGGGATCGGATGACCGATCCCCACGAGGAGATTAGCCATGGGCTCCATGAGCATCTGGCACTGGGCCATCGTCATCGTCGTCATCGCGCTGCTGTTCGGCGGCCGGGGCAAGCTGTCGGGCATCATGGGCGACGCCGCCAAGGGCATCCGCGCCTTCAAGGACGGCCTGAAGGACGAAGACAAGAAGGACGGCCCGCACGAGGGCGTCAGTTCGCTGCCGCGCACCGAGGCGGAAAAGGAAGAGCTGAAGCGCTAGTCGTCGTCTGTAAGGGCTGACGCATGGGCGGGCTCGGCCCCGGTATCGGGGGTTTCGAATTAGTGGTGATCGGTCTGGTGGCCCTGCTTGTGGTGGGACCAAAGGACCTGCCTGTTCTGATGCGTCGCGTCGGTCAGATGGTGGCCAAGGCGCGCGCCATGGCCAACGAGTTCCGATCCAGTTTCGACGAGATGGCGCGTCAGTCCGAACTGGACGATCTGCGCAAGGAGGTCGAGGCGCTGCGGACGGGGCAGGGGGCGATGTATCCCCTGGGCGCCGAGGCGGACGCCGCCTTCAAGGACATCAACGCCGGATTGACCGGACCGACTGCGGCGGCTGCCCTGCCTGCGCCCGAGACGGAGGCGCCGATCATGACGCCTGCGGCCGATGAATGGCCGGATACGCCCGCGCCCGTTGAGCCCGTTACGACGACGAAATCCAAGCGAGCGGCCCCCAAGGCAAAGACGGGGGCGGCTGTCGCCGGATCGGCGACGGCCAAACCTCGCTCAGCCGCCAAAGCGAAGACCGCTGCGCCTGCGGGCAAGACCAAGTCTTTAATGGCCAAGCCCAAGACCTCGCGCAAGAAAGCCGCTGACCTGTGACGCCTTCAGATCGTGACGAGGCCGAGATCGAGGCGTCGCGTGCGCCCCTGATGGATCACCTGATCGAGCTGCGCGGGCGGCTGCTCATCTGTGTGGTGGCTTTCTTCCTGGCCTTCATCCTTTGCTTCGCCTTCGCCAATCAGATTCAGATTGCGCTGATCAAGCCGTATCAGGCCGCCGTGGCGATCCATGCCGCAGCTTTGGCGACCGGCGGTCACGCCAATCCCATCGAACTGATCGCGGTGATGACGGGGATCAAACCTTATCCGCCAGGCAGCGCCGCCGTTGTCCAGCTGATCGCCACGGCTCCGCTGGAACAGCTCTTCACCAAGATGAAGATCGCGGCCTTTGGCGCGGCGGTCCTGACCTTCCCTGTCATGGCGTGGCAGATGTACCGGTTCGTGGCGCCGGGTCTCTATCGCAACGAGCGCGGGGCGTTTCTGCCGTTCCTGATCGCCGCGCCTGTGATGTTCTGCTTGGGCGGGGCGCTGGTCTATTACGTCATGCTGCCGTTCGTGATGCTGTTTTCGCTGAGCCAGCAGGTGGCGACCGACGGCATATCCGTGGCGCAAACCACTAAGATTTCCGACTACCTTAGCTTGGTCACCTCCCTGCTGCTCGCCTTCGGTCTTTGCTTCCAGCTTCCTGTGGTGACGACTCTTCTCGGCCTCGCCGGTCTGATCAGTTCCAAGGTCATGGCGGCCGGTCGGCGCTACGCCATCGTCGCCGTGGTCGTGGTCGCAGCGGTCGTCACGCCGCCCGATCCGATCAGCCAACTGATGCTGGCCGTGCCGCTGGTCATTCTCTACGAGATTTCAATCTGGTGCGTGCGACTGATCGAGCTGCGCCGCAAGCAGGCGGACGATCTGGAAGCCGAGATCGCTTAGCGCCACGGCGGCGTGTCGATCGCTGCTAGAAACAGCCAGGCCATGCAAAAAAGGCCGGGGAGTGATCCCCGGCCCTTTATCTTGGCTGCGATCAGGTGATCAGCAGCTGTAGTACATGTCGAACTCGACCGGATGCGGGTGCAGTTGCAGACGCATCACCTCTTCCATCTTCAGTTCGATGTAGCTGTCGATGAAGTCGTCATCCATGACGCCGCCCTTCTTGAGGAAGGCGCGGTCCTTGTCCAGGTTCTCCAGCGCTTCACGCAGCGAGCCGCAGACCTCGGGGATCGAGCCGCGCTCTTCCGGCGGCAGGTCGTAGAGGTTCTTGTCGGCGGGCGCGCCCGGATCGATACGGTTCTCGATCCCGTCCAGACCGGCCATCAGCAGGGCGACGAAGGTCAGATAGGGGTTGCCCATCGGATCGGGGAAGCGCGCTTCCAGACGCTTGGCCTTGGGCGAGGAGACGTGCGGGATGCGGATCGAGGCCGAACGGTTGCGGGCCGAATAGGCCAGCTTCACCGGGGCTTCATAGCCGGGGACCAGACGCTTGTAGCTGTTGGTGGTCGAGTTGGCGAAGGCGTTGATGGCCTTGGCGTGTTTGATGATGCCGCCGATGTACCACAGACATTCCTGCGACAGACCAGCGTACTGGTCGCCGGCGAACTGGGGCTTGCCGTCCTTCCAGATCGACATGTGAACGTGCATGCCCGAACCGTTGTCCGCAAACATCGGCTTGGCCATGAAGGTCGCCGACTTGCCGTAGGCGTGGGCCACATTATGGATCACGTACTTATAGAGCTGCAGGCGGTCGGCCATGGTCAGCAGGTCCGAGAACTTCAGGCCCAGTTCGTGCTGAGCCGGAGCCACCTCGTGGTGATGCTTCTCGGGCTGAAGGCCCAGATCGCGCATGACGCCCAGCATTTCGCCGCGCAGGTCCTGGCCGGAATCGACCGGATTGACGGGGAAGTAGCCGCCCTTGGGCCCAGGGCGATGACCCATATTGCCTTCGGAATACTCGGCGCCGGTGTTGGCGGGCAGCTCGGTCGAATCGTAGCTGTAGCCGGTGTCGTGCGGCTGGGTGGACCAACGCACGTCGTCGAAGATGAAGAACTCGGCTTCCGGTCCGAAGAAGACCTGGTCGCCCACGCCCGACGACTGGACGTAGGACAACGCCTTCTTAGCCATCGAGCGGCTGTCGCGGTTGTAGGGCTCGCCGGTGTCCGGGTTCAGCACGTCGCAAAACAGGAACATCGTCTTCTGCTGGTAGAAGGGATCGATGTAGGCCGTGGTCAGGTCCGGCTTCAGCAGCATGTCGGACTCGTTGATGGCCTTCCAGCCGGCGATCGACGAGCCGTCGAACATCGTGCCTTCGTTCAGGAAGTCCTCGTCAACCAGATCGACGTCAAAGGTGACGTGCTGCAGACGGCCGCGCGTGTCGGTGAAGCGGACGTCCACATATTGGACCTCCTCATCCTTGATCTCTTTGAGGATCTTGCTGGCGCTCATTCTCGAAAAGTCCTGTTCTTGTCGTTTGGGGAGGAGACCGGACAGCGACCCGAGGGCCGAGGGCCGGGGAGGGTGGTCAGGTCAGACGGCTTGGGCTCCGGTTTCGCCGGTGCGGATGCGGATCACCTCGGCGACGTCGGACACGAAGATCTTGCCGTCGCCGATCTTACCTGTGCGGGCCGAGGTCTGAATGGCCTCGACAACCGAGGGCGCGAGGTCGTCGGCGACGACCACCTCGATCTTGATCTTGGGTAGGAAGTCGATGACGTATTCCGCGCCGCGATATAGTTCGGAATGACCCTTCTGGCGGCCATATCCCTTGGCCTCCAGCACAGTCATGCCTTGCACGCCCACGTCTTGGAGCGCCTCTTTGACGTCATCCAGCTTGAAGGGCTTGATGATGGCTTCGATTTTCTTCATGGCGACCCCGGAGCGGCGCACGGAATGCAGCGGCGCTCGGGCGCGAATGGGACACAGCAGGGCTGCTCAAAGCAAGCGATTTTCGCAGGCTGGCGAAGGATAATCGGAACGCGGATGATAGAAACCAACGACCCGGCAATCTGGCGCAATTTTCTGCCTTGGCCGGGCGCGGAAACGCACAAGCATGCGCGTGGACGTTTGGCGGTGGTTTCGGGAAAGGCGCATCACACCGGCGCGGCGCGGCTTGCCGCACACGCGGGTCTCAGGATGGGCGCCGGGGTGGTGCGAATCCTTTGTCCGCCAGATGCAGCGTCGGTGATCGCGCCGGCTGTGCAGGCGGTGATGTTGACGCCTTTTTCTTCACCCGAAAACTTAGGTCGCGAAGCCGCTGGCAGCGACGCGGTCGTGATCGGGCCGGCCGCAGGGCTGGACGATGCGACGATCGCAAACATTCAGGCGCTGGGCTCGACCGGCGCCGTTCTGGTGATCGACGCCGATGGTCTGTCAGTCTTCAAAGGTCGGACTGCTGAACTATTCGCCGTGTTGGATCGTGACGACATCCTGACGCCGCATGAAGGCGAGTTTGAACGACTTTTCCCTGGCCTGCTCGCCCAAGGTCGTGAAACGGCCGTTCAAGACGCGGCGCGAGAAGCGCAGGCGACGATCGTCTTGAAGGGCGCTCAGACCCTGATCGCATCATCTGACGGCCGCATCCGCCGAAACGAAAACGGCTCGCCGTGGCTGGCGACCGCTGGAACCGGTGATGTCCTGGCGGGCATGATCGGCGGATTGGCCGCCCAGCGCATGGACAGCTTCGATGCCGCTTGCGCCGCAGTCTGGCTTCACTCGGACGCTGCGAAACGCTTTGGTCCGGGACTGACTTCAGACGACCTCTACGATGTTTTGCCGAAGGCGTTGTTTGAGCAGTGGAGTATCGGGAATCAAAAATGACCTTTTGAATTTCGGTTCGCAATTCTGGATCAATGAAAATCTCTAGATACGGGCAGGATACGCACATCACGGGGATGGCGATGCGGTGGATGGCGGGGTGTTTGCGGATGGGCGACGACGTCGGCGCGGGCCAGTTGGACGGCGGTGTCGTGATCCTGGGATAGGCGTGAGAGCTCAGTAGAGCGATCGATGACGCGGCGGGCGACCAGGTGGACGACGCCTTCGGGGCTTTTCTCAACCACGCCCTCGACCGCCATCAGCCGGGCGGCCATGACCTCGCGGCGGAACTGTTCGAACATCCGCGCCCACAGGACGACGTTGACGATGCCGGTCTCGTCTTCCAAGGTGACGAAGATGGCGTTGCCCTTGCCGGGACGTTGACGCACCAGAACCACGCCGGCGACCTGCACCAGGGCGCCGCCGCGTTTCGCCTCGGTCCGGGCGCAGGTCAACAGGCCTTCGGCGTGGAAGATCGGCCGCAGGATGGCCATGGGATGCGCCTTCAACGACAGGCGCAATGTCTGGTAATCGGCGGCGACGTGCTCGCCCAATGCCATAGTCGGCAGGCGGACGTCGGGTTCGGCGCCCAGCTCGCGCGCATCGGCGGCGGCGAACAACGGCAGCGGCGTGTCGTCGGGCAGGCGTCGCACGTCCCAAAGGGCTTCACGCCGGTCCAGCCCCAACGATCGGAAAGCGTCTGCGTCGGCCAGCTTGCGCATGGCGGCAGACGGCAAGGCGGCGCGGCGGGCCAGAGTTTCGATGTTGGACAGAGAGAAGGCGCGGGCGGCGGCGAGCGCCTCTGCCCAGTCTTCGCGGAAGCCGTCGATCTGGCGCAGGCCGATCCGCAGCGCCGGCGTCCTGTCCGAACCTTCCAGGCTGTTGTCCCAACCACTGTAAGAGACATCGACCGGCCGCACCTCGACGCCGTGTTCGCGGGCGTCGCGCACGATCTGGGCCGGGGCGTAAAAGCCCATCGGCTGGCTGTTCAGCAGGGCGCAGGCGAAGGCCGCCGGATAGTGGCGTTTGATCCACGACGACACATAGACCAACTGGGCGAAGGAGGCGGCGTGGCTCTCCGGAAACCCGTAGGAGCCGAAACCCTTGATCTGATCGAAGCAGCGCTGGGCGAAGGTCGGATCGTAGCCGCGTTCGATCATCTTGCCCACCATTCGGTTTTCGTAGGTGTGCAGGGTGCCGTCGCCTCGGAAGGTGCCCATGGCCTTGCGCAGTCCATTCGCTTCCTTCTCGTTGAACTCGGCCGCGACCATGGCGACCTTCATCGCCTGTTCCTGAAACAGGGGCACGCCCAGGGTCTTTTCCAAAACCTGTTTTAGCTCGTCTTGAGGATACTGCGGTCCAGGCCTGGAGTAGTCCGGCTCCTCAAGCCCATTGCGGCGGCGCAGATAGGGGTGGACCATGTCGCCCTGGATCGGACCAGGCCGAACGATGGCGACCTGGATCACCAGATCATAAAGGCGGCGCGGCTTTAGCCGGGGCAACATGTTGATCTGGGCGCGGCTCTCGACCTGAAACACGCCGATGGAGTCGCCCTTGCACAGCATGTCGTAAACGGCGGGATCGTCGCGCGGGATCGTATGCAGCGCCCAATCGTCCCCGTGGTGAGCGCGGATCAGGTCGAACGCCTTGCGGATGCAAGTCAGCATGCCGAGCGCCAGCACATCGACCTTCATCAGGCGGAGTGCATCGATGTCGTCCTTGTCCCATTCGATGAAGGTGCGATCCGGCATGGGGGCATTGCCGATGGGAACAAGTTCGTCCAGCCGGTCCTGGGTCAGGACGAATCCGCCGACGTGCTGGGACAGGTGGCGGGGAAAGTTCAATAGCCGCATGGCCATCTTCACCGCACGCTGGATCATGGGATTGGCGGGGTCCAGACCGGCCTGTTCAACATGGCGTTCGCCGATTTCACTGCCCCAACTGCCCCATTGGCTGGAGGCCAGACGTGCGGTCACGTCCTCGGTCAGACCAAGCGCCTTGCCGACGTCACGGATGGCGCTCTTGGGACGATAGCGGATCACGGTGGCGGCGATACCGGCGCGCTCACGGCCATAGCGTTTGTAGATGTGCTGGATGATCTCCTCGCGCCGCTCGTGCTCAAAGTCGACGTCGATGTCGGGCGGCTCGCCACGGTCGGTGGAAAGGAAGCGTTCGAACAGCAGATCGGATTCCGCCGGGTCCACCGCCGTGATGCCAAGTACGTAACAGACAGCCGAGTTGGCCGCCGAACCTCGACCCTGGCACAGAATCCGCTTGTCGTTCGCGACCCGCACGATGTCATAGATGGTCAAGAAATAGGGGGCGTAATCGGCTGCTGCGATGAAGGTCAGCTCTTTATCCAGCAGCGCCTTGACCTTGTCGGGCAAGCCGTCGGGATAACGCATCTCGGCGTGTCGCCAGGTCAGGTGTTCCAGCCATCCCTGCGGCGTCTCATCAGGCGGGGTCGTCTCTTCCGGATACTGGTAACTGATGTCGCCCAGATCGAAGCCGATGCGAGACATGACGTGCTGTGTCTCGACCAGCGCCTCGGGCGCATCGCGGAACAGGCGGGCCATTTCGGCGGGCGGCTTCAGCCAGCGTTCGGCATTGGCGTTCAGGCGTCGGCCTGCGTCCTCGATCGTCACGCCTTCGCGGATACAGGTCAGCACGTCCTGCAGATCGCGTTGAATCGGGTCGTGATAGAGCACGTCGTTGACGGCCAGAAGCGGCGCCCCGCTCTGCTCCGACAGCGTTTTCAACCGCGCAAGTCTTCGACGGTCGTCGCCGTTCCGCCCCATGACGGCGCCCAGCCAGACCGCACCGGGCGACGCATCGGTCAACTGCGACAAGACTTGATCGACGCCTTCCAACCGTGCGCCCGGCATGAGGATCAGCAGCAGATCCTCGGGCGAGGCCAGCAGATCGCGCAGTGCTATCTCGCACTGACCCTTCACCGCCCGTCGATTGCCCAGGGTCAGCAGCCGCGTCAGTCGTCCCCAACCGGCGCGCGTCTCGGGATAGGCGAGGATTTCGGGCGTCCCGTCGTTGAAGACCAGACGCGCGCCGGTCACCAGTTTGAACGTCGCGGCCCGATCCTTGACCATCTGTGACAGGGCTGGATCGTTCAGCGGATCCTCGACATAGGTCACTTCGCCCGGCCCGCCGCCGTCGCGCACGACATCGGGCGGCGACAGGCCGTCCTCGCGAATGATCCGCAACGCGCTCCAGGCCCGCACCACGCCGGAGACCGTGTTGCGATCGGCCAGACCCAGCCCCGTGTGCCCTCTCAGGATCGCGGTCAGCACGAGATCTTTCGGATGCGACGCCCCGCGCAGGAAGGAAAAGTTGCTGGTCGCCGCCAGCTCGGCATAGGCGGGCGCGGTCAAGCGAACAGGCCGTGGACGAACCACCGCGGCTCGTCGGTCTCGCCATACAGGCCCTGACGGAACAGCCAGAAACGGCGACCCTCACGGTCTTCGACGCGGTAATAGTCGCGGGTCTTCTGATCCGGCGCGCGCCACCATTCGCCGCCGATCCGCTCTGGCCCCTCGGCCAAGGCCACCTCATGTAGCACCCGGCGCCAGCGGAACCGCAGGGGCGAACCGTCCGGCACCTCCGCCAGGGTTTCCACCGGCTGGGGCGGGTCGAACATCTGCAACGGCCGCAAGGGCGGATCGTCGGGATCGAAATCCGGCCAGTCATGAGCCGTTCGCAGCGCCTTCATCGTCGCCGGGACCATCCGTCCGGCGCGCTCGGGGATGTGCGACCCTAGAGGTTCGAAACTCAACACCGCCTCGGGTCCCAGCCGCGCCGTCAATCGGTCGATCAGACGACTGAAATCCTCGCCGTCGGGGCTGTCGCCGTCGAGGCCGCGCTGAACCGGTTTCAACGTCTGGGTTTCCAGAACCGATAGCCGCATCTGATCGAAACCGAAGCCGGGATCCAGCGGGCTTGCCAAGGCCGCCAACCGTTCGCGAAACAGACGCAGCACCGTGTCCACATCGCGTGTCGGACGGCCTGTCCTCGCGACGATGCGGCGAACTTGGCCATCAACGCGAAAGAAGCCGGCCTCGAACGCCCGCCCGCCCTGGCCCGCCTGGTCCAGGCGATCGGCGATGTCGATCAGCAGGTCCGACAGGACGCGATCCACGTCCGCGTCGGTGAGAATGGGTTCGAAAAAGACTCGATCCACGACGATGGGGGGCGGCGGTCGGTGCGGGGTGATGCGGACATCCTCGTCGCCAAGCAAACGAGCCAGACGTGAAGGGAAGTCCGTCCCAAAGCGGGCCGCAAGAGGCGCGCGCGGCCGGTCGTCCAGATCGGCGATCCGCTTCAGGCCGGCGCGCTGCAGCGCCTGGGCGTCACGCTCCGGCAACTCTAGCGCCGTGATCGGCAGCTGGCGCACCTCCTGTCCCTCCTCGCCCGACGTGAACAGACCACCCCGCCCGAAACGCGCCAAGGCGCGCGCCGCCTGGGGTGTGGACGCCAAAGCGCTGCGCATCTCCAGGCCGATGCGACCCGCACGCTGATGCGCGGCGCGCACCAAGCCAGCCTCTCCGCCAAACAGATGGGCGCAGCCGGTGACGTCCAGCAACAGACCGTGCGGCGCATCTTCGGCGATCATCGGAGTGAAGCGGCCGAAGTCTTCCAACACCCGCAGCAGCAAGGCAGAATCCGCCTTGGGCCTATGGATGATGGTGCACAGGGACGGCGTTCGCGCCCTCGCGTCGGCCAGAGTCAGTCCGGGCGTCAGCCCCGCCCTTGCCGCCGCCGGATCTACGGCCGCCAGACGCAGGGCGCCGCCGACCTTCTCGACCAGGACGACCGGCGCGGGATCAGGTCCAATCTTAGGCGACCCGTCGCCCGCGCTGGCTCCACGCCTCAGCCGGTCGCTGGGCAGCCACGGGAACCACAGCGCCAGATAGCGGCGCAGGTTCGCGGAACGATCGGGCGTCACGATCCCACTCCAAGATCCAATTTTTCAGCTCGCCGCCGCCACGCCGACGCAGCAGGGTAAGGGAGAAAGACGGATGACCAGGCGCGGCTCCGGCCAGAGAGGTGGAGGCTGTTGCCTTCACAGACCATCTTGTCTCTGCCGCACTGGGTGATGGCTCGGCTCCAGCACGCACACAGAAAAGCGTTGCGCCTCCCAACTTGGCCGCCAAAGCAAGGCGTCGACTCGAGTTCAATGAGAAGGTTTCAGACTTGCCCCAGGCGCTAATAATAACAGATCCGACAGAAGGCGATTTTAGCGATTCCTCACCAGTAATGAGGAGATTTTTTATATTTGAGGATTTTACAATTAAAACTTTAGATGAATCAATTCCCATTTCTTCAATGCCGACACCATAGGGATCCCCATGTTCTGAAGCCATCATTTCATCCAATGCCCAGACAACATGCTGTCCATTTGCGGAAAGCATCCCTACCGCCAAAGCAAAGGCATTTACCGCAACTGCGTCTGCGGCATCGGCAGCATAGAGTTCGTGAATCGCTTCCTGCTTAAAAACACCAGAAAGTAGTCCAGGTATCTGTTTTGGATGACAAACTTCTGGACAGCCTTGGTCCAAGGCCCTGAGTCGCTGCCGGACAAGAGATATACGTTCATCCCTGCACATGTTCTTCATTTGTTCTTTTTTGCATTGTCCAGAGAGCCTCTGTCAAGACGTTATTTGGCGGCCAGATCGAGCATGACACGCGCACCAGACCAAATCTGAACCGATCGCGGGACACAAAACGTCGTGCATCCGTTCAGCACCCGATGCCTCGATAAGGATCCATCTTCATGGCCCAAAAAACGCGTGAATTACGATCAACAGTGAACAAGGACGGGGTTCTAACGCTGTCACTTGCCGAGATTGTGCTGAATGATCCGGCGTCCGACGAAATCATTGTCCGTATCGAGGCGGCGCCCATCAATCCCAGCGATCTCGGTTTGCTGCTTGGTTCGGCCAATGCAGCTTCGGTCCGCAAGGGTGTGTCGGACGGCGTCCCGCAGCTTAGCCTCGATATTCCACCAGAGCGGATGGGCGGCATGGCCGGCCGGATCAACCAGTCGCTTCCGGTCGGCAACGAAGGGGCAGGGACCGTCATCGCCGCCGGTGATCAAGCGAAGGACTGGATCGGGCGTCGGGTCGGCATGATCGGGGGCGGCATGTACGCCGATCTGAGAAAGATCAAAACACGCGACGCCCTGCCGCTTCCGCAGGGGGTGACGGCCGCTCAAGGCGCGGCGCTGACGGTCAATCCGATGACGGCGCTCGGATTCGTCGAAACTGCTCGGGCCGAAGGACATTCCGCGATCGTCCATACTGCGGCCGCATCCAGCCTGGGTCAGATGCTTCAGCGGATCTGCGCGCAGGATGGCGTTCCGCTCGTCAATATTGTGCGTTCTGACGATCAGGTGCGATTGTTAAAGGACGCGGGGGCGACCCATGTCCTGAACAGCCGCGATGAGCACTTTCGAACCCAACTCGTTGACGCCGTCACTGAAACCGGGGCCACGGTCGCGTTCGACGCCATCGGCGGCGGATCGCTGGGCGGCGACATCATGCGGGCGATGGAACGTGGCGCGGTCAACCGTATGACCGAATACAGCCGATATGGATCGTCGACGTTCAAGCAACTCTACGTTTACGGCGCGCTCGATACTTCGCCGATGGTTCTGGATCGTCTTGCCTTTGGTTTCCAGTGGAGAGTGTCCGGTTGGCTGTTGACGCCGTTCATGCAGAAGGTTGGTTCAGATACCGTGTCGAGAATGCGCAAACGCGTCTTTGACGACCTGACCACCACATTCGCGACGCGCTACACACGCACAATAGGACTTGCTGAAGCGCTCGACCCAGAAACTCTGCTGGCTTACGAGCGGAAGGCGACGGGAGAGAAATTCCTGATCGATCCAACCATAAACTGACGGCTAAAATTGCCGATAATATATCTTAGGCGAGAAACTGTGTAGGCTGCTCAAGGCCTCAAACGGCTCTCTTGAGCTTGGCGTTGAATGGTCACTGGCTTTTCTGCCGGTTCGGGCTGCAGTGTCAGACCGACGCCCTTGAGCCATAGCTTCAGCGCCTCCCAATGGATCGCCGCGACCACCTTGAACGTCATCAGCGGGATTGCTGCTGTCGCAGCGGCGATGTTGCGATCATCCAACTGTTCCCGCTTGGCCGCCATAGCGGCCGTGATCAGCACGCCTTCGGCATCTAGCCCATCGATGGTCATGTCCAGGCGATCGCCCGGCGTATGGCCACGGAACTGGTAGTCCATCTCCATGCCCATGAATGGCGACACATAGAGCGTCTTGGCCGCGCCCTGACGAATGACGCCTGCGGCCTGATCTTCGATTGGGATCGGAATGACATAGGCGTGGCGGATGCCGAAGGTGCTGGTCACCTCGTACACCATGGCGGCTAACCGTCCGTCCGGCCAATGGCAATAGTAGATGCTGATCGGGTTGAAGACGTATCCGAGGACGCGCGGCATGGTTAACAGGCGGACAGGTCCACCTGCGAGATCGATGCCGGCTTGAGCCATCCACGCATCCACCTGAGGACGCAGCGCGCCAGAACCGTCTCCGTAATCCTTGTCGTGGAAGGACAAGAGATTGAACCGATTGCGCGAAAACAGGCGCAGGCGCGCGTCCACATCATCGATTTCCGACAGGTCAAGCAGGAGCCAGAAGACGCGATAGTTAAGCTTATGGATCTTGGGTCGAAGGCGTCGGTGCATGACCCGGCCGCGATAAAGGGCCGAGCCGAGTGTCACGCGGCGCGTTCCAGTTGCGCGCTCATCGGCGTCGTCAGATGTATGCGACCGCTTTCGTTGGCCACGGACCAAGGGCGACGCACGCCGCCAAGTTGTTCGGCCACGGCAAGGCCGGATTGCAAACCATCCTCATGGAAGCCCGCGCCGAAGTGGGCCCCGCAGAACCAGACACCCCCCTGCCCTTGCAGGCTCCACAACTGCTTTTGTGCCTGTATGGCCGCGGGATCAAAGATGGGGTGCTCGTACAGTTCGCTGCGTAAAATCGTGTCGGCGCGCGGCGGACGCGGCGGATTGAGCGTCACGAACAGGTCGTCGCCCGGCAAGCCTTGCAGTCGGTTCATCCAATAGGTGACGCAGAGGCCGTCATCCGCGCCGATATAATTCCAGCTGGCCCAGGCGCGACGGCGATGCGGCATCAGGCCGGCGTCGGTATGCAGGACGGTCAGATTTCGACTGTATCGGAAGGCGCCGAGCAGCGCCTTCTCGCGCGCCGTAGGTTCGGCCAGCATAGCCAGAGCCTGATCGGCATGGGATCCAATCACGACCTGGTCGTAGCGCTCGACGCCGCCTCGGCTGTCGTGAACGAAGACGCCCTGATCGCTACGCCGCACGGCTGTAACGCCGTGATCCAAACGAATGTCTTGGATCGTGCGGGCGAGATGTTCGACATAGACGCGGCTGCCACCCTCGACGGTGCGCCACAGCGGCCGCCCCACCAATTTCAGCAGGCCGTGATTGCCGCAGAAACGGATGAACGACTCGGCCGGATAATCCATCAGCGTGTGCGCCGGCGATGACCAGATCGCGGCGGCCATTGGCAGCAGATGGTCGTCGCGGAACGCCTCGCTGAACCCTTCGCGCTTTAGATAGTCGCCGAGCGTCAGCGAAGAATCGGACATCGCCGCCAAATCCTTTGGCGCGTCGCGATAAAAGCGCAGGATTTCGCTCAGCATCGACCAGAAGCGAGGACGCAAGGCATTGCGACGCTGAGCAAACAAGCCTGGCGCGGCATATTCGAACTGTCCGTCATCCAGTGAGACAGCGAACGACATGTCCGTCGCGCGTGTCGCGATCCCCAAATGCTCGAACAGGGCGATCAGATTGGGATAGGTCGCGTCATTGAAGCAGATGAAGCCAGTGTCGACCGCAATGTCGCCGGAAGGCACGCTGGCCATCACCGTATTCGAATGCCCGCCCAGGCGGTCGCCCTTTTCGTAAAGCGTCACGTCATGGCGTTTCGACAGAAGCCAAGCCGAAGACAGCGCGGCGACGCCAGATCCGACCACAGCGATCTTTTGACGTTCGACAGAGGGCGTCGCGGACGACAGAGGCATGAAAACTCCGAAAGATACGCCGCAGCGCAATCGCTAGGGCATGAACGGATTACGGGTCGCCGTCATGTTCGGATCGCGATTGATCCAGACATTTCCGCTGAGCGTATTAGTGTTCATGCATGCCGAGCCGTTATCCTTCGCATCAACGCCATGTCGGTCCAACCGCGTGAAGGCGCTCGACAGCTTGCCTGATCCGCTGCTGCACGATCGGCTGATCGAACAGATCGCCCTGAGGCGCGATCGTGACGCCTTCGCTGCGCTCTTCGCCTATTTCGCACCGCGGCTAAAGGCCTGGCTGATCAAGTCGGGCGCGACGCCCGGCGCGGCCGAGGACTTTGCTCAGGACGCCATGCTGACCGTGTGGCGCAAGGCCGATCTGTTTGATTCGTCCAAGGCGCGCGCCGCCACGTGGATTTTCACCATCGCTCGCAACCGTCGGCTTGACATGCTGCGCCGTGACGCGCGTCCCCTGCCGACGCCCGAAATCGAGCTGGCGGGGGACGACGTCCGCCGGCCCGATGAACTGCTGTCGATGTCGCAAGACGCGGACCGCGTGCGTGACGCTCTGGCGCGGCTCAGCGCTGACCATGTCGAGGTTCTGCGTCTGGCCTTCTTCATGGACAACTCTCATTCCGAGATCGCCAAACATCTCGGCCTGCCGCTCGGCACCGTCAAATCCCGTATTCGTAACGCAATGACCAAGCTTCGTTTGATCCTCGCGCCGTCTGAAGAGGCCGCGCGATGAAACCTCAGCGCAATCCGTCCGAGGAACGTTTGCTGGCCTATGCGGCCGGCACGCTCAGCCCGCCCGAGGCTGTGGTGATGGCGGCGCATCTGGCGATGCGGCCGGCCAATGACGCCTGGGTGCGCGACCTGCAATCCGTCGGCGGCGAGTTCTTGAACGAGACGCTCCCCTCCCCCTTGTCGAATGATGCGCTCGCCTTGGCGATGGCGCGGATCGAGACGGATGCCGGCAAGGCCAGACACAGCCCGCCGTTGAACGACATGCCCGAGCTGCCCGAGCCGCTGCGACGCTATGCGTTGGGTCCATGGCGCTGGGTCGGGCCTGGCATGCGTGTGCGCGACGTCCATGCGCCGCGGGATGGGGATTGCCGTGTCATTCTTCTGAAGATCGAATCGGGTCGTGAGACGCCAAAACACACGCATGGCGGCGTCGAGCTGACCTGCGTCATCTCCGGCGCCTATGCGACCGAAACCGAGCGGTTCGATGTGGGGGATTTCGAAGAGGCGGATCCGGAGGTGCTGCACCAACCTCGTGTAGTGTCGGACGAGCCGTGCCTGTGCGTCGTCGCGCTTGACGGTCAGATCCAACTGGATGGATGGGTCGGCAAACTGATCCAGCCCTTCGTTCGCCTGTGACCGCTCTCGCGACCATTTGGGGTGTCGCCGCCCTATTTCTCGTTATCGTTATGTCTACGGCCTGGCTGGTTCAGAAACGAACGGGCCAAGGCGGTTGGGCGGACGCATTCTGGTCGCTTGGACTGGGAGCGGCTGGCGTCGGCGTCGCACTCTTCCCGATCGACGGCGCCGCTCCGTCGTTGCGCCAGTATCTTGCAGCGCTTCTGATCGGCCTCTGGGGGTTGCGGCTGGGGTCCCACATCGCTGCTCGCGCCGCCCATGAAGAACGCGAAGACGCTCGCTACGCGCGTCTGCGAGAGGACTGGGGCGCCGGTTTTCAGGTCAAGATGTTCGGCTTCCTTATGTTGCAAGCCGGAGCCGCCGCCTTCTTGGCGCTCAGTGTGATGGCGGCGGCACGCAACCCGGCGCCGGGCCTGACGCTCCAAGATGCTGTCGCGACAATGGTCTTTGTCGGAGCCCTAGTTGGAGAAGCCGTTTCCGATCGCCAGCTGGCGGTCTTCAAACGCAACCCGGCCAACAAGGGGGGAATCTGCGATGTCGGTCTGTGGGCCTGGTCACGCCACCCGAACTATTTCTTCGAATGGGTGAGTTGGTGCGCTTGGCCTGTGTTCGCCATCGATCTGAGCGGTGCATGGCCCTGGGGTTGG
Source organism: Brevundimonas sp. 374 (assembly GCF_900102995.1). Classification (NCBI taxonomy): domain Bacteria; kingdom Pseudomonadati; phylum Pseudomonadota; class Alphaproteobacteria; order Caulobacterales; family Caulobacteraceae; genus Brevundimonas; species Brevundimonas sp. 374. The sequence goes on from NZ_FNKT01000001.1 coordinate 534,832, forward strand.
CTGGCGCTGACCGGACCAGCCTATATGTACTGGCTTCTGACCCAGGTCTCCGGCGTGCCCTTGCTGGAAGAGCATATGCGACAGTCGCGACCCAAGGCGTTCGAGGCATACGCCGCCCGCACCAGCGCCTTCTTCCCTCGCCCGCCCCGTCGTTGAATTGATCTCAGTCCCTCTGGGCTTTCCCCAGATGCGTGTCTCCGCGTTCTCGGGCCATCTCCATCTGCCTGTGACGCTCGGCATATCGCTGCCGCTGGACCTCGTCGCGGTCGTTGTGACAGCGCTCGCAGCTTACGCCTTCGACATAGTGCGGCGAAGCACGACCGGCCTCATCCACAGGCAGACGACATCCCCGGCACAAGGTGTGGGGACCTTGGCTTAGGCGGTGACCGACCGAGACGCGTTCGTCGAAAACGAAGCACACTCCATGCCATAGGCTCTGATTCTCATCCACTGTCTCAAGATAGCGAAGGATGCCGCCTTCCAGATGGTGGACGTTCTCCACACCCTCAGCCTTCAGGAAGGCCGTCGATTTCTCGCAACGAATGCCGCCGGTGCAATACATGGCCACGCGCTTGGCGCCGGTCTGCTCAATCAGGGCGCGACCTTCGCCCCGGAACCAGTCGGGAAAATCGCGAAAGCTGCGGGTATTGGGTTGGACGGCCCGTTCGAACGCGCCGATCTCGCCCTCATAGTCGTTGCGCGTATCGATCACCAAGGTCTCGGGATCGGCGATCAGCGCGTTCCAGTCCGTGGGCGTGACGTAAACGCCCGCCTGATTGGGAGGGTCCAGATCCGGCTGTCCCATGGTGACGATCTCGCGTTTGACGCGCACCTTCATCCGGTGGAACGGCAGGGCGTCTGTCCAGGCGTATTTGAGTTCGAGCGTTTCGAATCCTGGCATGGCGTGGATCGTGGACAGCACCGCTGCGATGGCCGCCTCCGATCCTGCGATGGTGCCGTTCAGACCCTCCGGCGCGACGAGCAGTGTTCCCCTCACCTGACCAGCGTTGCAGACCGTTTGCAGCGTCTTGCGTACGGCTTCGGGGTCGGCCACCCGCGCGAACCGGTAGAGTGCGGCCACACGGACGGCTTGATCGGACGAGGTAAGATGGTCGGTCATGGATCAGCCCCTCGAAGGCGCCGGAGGTGGCGCGCCCAGCAGGACTCGAACCTGCAACATCCCGCTTAGAAGGCGGGTGCTCTATCCGGTTGAGCTATGGGCGCTCTGGCAAGACGTCAGGCGTCAGTGCGTCCAGGACTGCTTGCGGTTGGTGGCGAAGTTGTCGGCATAGGCCTTGATGATCACCGGCGGATCGTTCGGCTCGTGCAGACGGAAGGCGATGCCGTGACGCTCGGCATATTCGATCGCCTCTTCCTTCGATTCGAAACTCAGACGGACCTGACCGTTCATGTCGGTGGAGCTGGTCCAGCCCATCAGCGGATCGATGGTGCGCGCCGAAGCGGGTTCGAATTCCAGCCGCCAGTCGCGGCTCTTGGCCTTGCCCGACTGCATCGCAGTTTTGGCCGGGCGGTAGATGCGAGCCAACATGGCGAAATCCTCAGTGACGGCGGGGTCTGTGACCCTGCCATAACGCGCGCTGGACATATGATCCAGCGGCCTTCCGTTGGTCGGGGCGAGAGGATTCGAACCTCCGACCCTCTGGTCCCAAACCAGATGCGCTACCAGGCTGCGCTACACCCCGGACCGAACGGAGCGCTCTATTGGCACTTCGTGACGCGATCCGCAATCAAGGCTTGAAATAAGGATGTAAAACTTTGTCGCCGGGCTTGGCGTTGATTTCGGCCGCCCGCCCTGCCCGCAGTTCCAAGACGCCGTTGGCGGCGCCATTGGAAGGGATCGGCGCCTCGGAGAACGGCGTGGCGTGCGAGGCAATGGAGACGATCCGGCCCTGCGGATCGATATAAAGGATGTCCAGCGAACTGGGCGTGTTGCGCATCCAGAAGCTTTGCTCGCGCGGCGCTTCTCCCGGCCATTGGAACAGCATCCCACGGTCGGCTTCGAGCGGCGGACGGAACATCAGTCCGCGTTGACGTTCGGGCTCTTCGTCGGCGATTTCGACCCAGAACTGATGCTCGCCCGACGTGGTCACGACGGCCAGCTTCTGCAGCGGTTCGCCATTGGGGCCGACCGGCGCCTTGGCTGCGCATCCAGCGAGCGCGAGCATAATAAGCCCCGCCATTGCAAAACGTCTTGTCGCCTTGATCATACGCCTCTCCTGGGCGCCCGATCAGTCGCCCGTTCTGATGTCTGCCACCACCAGACCCTTGGGTCCGTTGGCGAATCGCACCCGCACCGCATCGCCAGGAATCAGATCATCCAGGCCGCAGCGACGCAGGGTTTCGATGTGGACGAAGATATCGCCCGGCTCACGATCACGCACGACGAATCCGTAGCCCTTGGTCCGATTGAACCACTTGACCAGGGCGGTCTCCAGTTGTTCATCACTTTCGGCGACCGGCCGCGGCGGCGGCGAAGTCACAGGTCGACGCACGGCCGGCGTCGCTTCGCCTTCGCCCAGATCATGGATCTCGATCGTCTGCCAACCCTTGGCGCGTTTGACGCAGTCGCAGGTGATGGTCGCACCTTCGTCGGCAGCATCACGGCCGAGATCCCGCAGGCTGCTGATATGCAGCAGGACATCTCTCGTTTCGGTCAGGGTCGGATCGTCAGGGACGATGAAACCGTAGCCCTTGACGGCGTCGAACCACTTCACGCGCCCAGTGACGCGAACGGTCTGCGCCGTTTCCGTCTCTCTAAAGTCAGACACTTAAAAACCCCCGCCCGCGCCTCCAGCGGACTCGTTTTATATTTAACACCGTTCCGCGAAATTTTGAAAAGCGGAAAATGCGCGTCTATGCAGAAGCTTGCGTTTGGGAGAGTGCAGACGCGCATCGCAGGCGCTGGCGAATGACCGCCAGTCTCTCGTGCTATCTGCGCTAGGCTGCTTGCCGGGAGCCTCAAAGGCTCAACCATAATACTGCCCGCGTGGCAGTCCCTAGGGGAGTCGAACCCCTCTTTTCAGGTTGAAAACCTGACGTCCTAACCGATAGACGAAGGGACCGCTGCGCGGGAGAGCCGGCGATATAGCCGCGCCCTCGGAGCGGTGCAAGCGTGGATTTTCAGTTTTTTGGAGCCGCCGTCAGATCATTCGAGGATCGGCGACATCCTCGATCTCGAACTGCACGCCCTTGCGCCCATTCCAGTCGTCAGCCTTCAGCCGGCCCACGATGCTCAGCCCGCCCTGCCCCGACAGCAAGGCTTGGCCCGTCGGCAGATCGGCGCAGCGCCAGGCGATGGCCTTGACCGACGCGCCATCTGGACCGACCAGCCGGCACCGCACATGACCGCCATTCATGGCGACGGGTTCGCGGGCTTGAACCCCGCTTAGGGCGAAGCTGGGTTCCGGGTTGGCAGGGCCGAATGGGGCCAGACGTTCGAACGATTCGAACAGATCGCGCGTCGCCGCCGCGGGCTCGATCAGGGCGTCGATCTCCAGCACGTCCTGTGCGACAGCTTCGACCCTTTCGGTAGCGAGGCTCTCGTTCAGGAAGGCGGTCAGCTCGGGCACGCGCGCACCGTCCATCGTCAGGCCTGCCGCCATGGCATGACCGCCGCCAGCGAGCAGGATCCCGCTCTCCCAGGCCGCCTGGATCGCGCGTCCCAGGTTCATGCCTGGCTGTGACCGGCCTGAGCCCTTCCCGAGACCGGTTACGGGATCGACGCCGATGACGATCACCGGCTTGCGCCAGCGCTCGCGCAAACGGCCGGCGACGATCCCGACGACGCCGGGGTGCCAGTCCTCGCCCGCGACCACGACAACGGCGCTTTCGTCGGCATGGGCGCCGGTCGCTTCGACGCGGCGAACGGCGGCGTCGATGACGGCCCGCTCGACATCGCGCCGTGACACGTTCAGGGCATCGAGCTCGATCGCCAGGGCCTCGGCCTCGGCCGGATCATCCGTCGACAACAACCGCGCGCCGAGGTCGGAGCGACCGATGCGTCCTCCCGCATTGATGCGCGGTCCCAGGATGAAACCGGCATGATTGCTCTTGGCCGGTCCCGGTTCGGCGCCGGCCGCCGACAACAGCGCGCGCAGACCCGGATTGCGCCAGTCGCTCATGACCTTCAGACCAAGGCCGGTCAGCGCACGATTGAAGCCGGTTAGCCCGGTCACGTCGCAGATGGCGCCCAGGGCCGCCAGATCCAGCCACTGACGAATGTCCGGCTCGATCCTCTCGGCGAACATGCCCCGACGCCGCCCCTCCCGGTTCAGCGCCGCCAGAAGTACGAACACGACCCCCGCCGCCGCCAAATTGCCCTGACCCGAGTTGCAGCCCGGCCGGTTTGGGTTGACGACCGCCAACGCCGTCGGCGGCTCGCTGCGCATCAGGTGGTGATCGATAACGACGACGTTCAGGGCGATGGCCGCCGCATGGGCCAGGGCTTCGTTCGCCGCCGCTCCGCAATCCACCGTGATAACCAGGTCCGCACCCGACGCCTTCAGCGTATCGAAGGCTTTGGCGCTGGGGCCGTAACCTTCGGTCATCCGGTCTGGAACATAGATCGAAAGCGTATGCCCCATCGTCCGGAACCAACGCACCAGCAGCGCCGCGCTTGAGGCGCCGTCCACGTCGTAGTCGGCGAACACATGAATATTCGCCTTGGCCTGAAGCGCGTTCAGGATCGCATCGGCCGCTGCGTCCATATCCATAAAGCTGGACGGGTCGGGAAACAGGGCGCGCAGGGTCGGGGTGAGGAAATCTTGGCCCTGGTCTGCGCGAACGCCCCGCGAGGCCAAGGCCCGGGCCAACGGTTCTTCGAGGTTCAGGGTCTGCATGTGCGCGCGCGTCGTTGCGGCGTCGGCCGGACGTTGACGCCAGGCGCGCCCGGACAGGGACCGAGACACGCCGAGGAATGCGTTCAGTGTCTTTGCGCCGCCGTCGTCTGCCATCAGGGTATTATCGCGGGATTCTGCCTCCCGCGCGACCGCTCATCGCGCCGGGCGACGGTCGAGCGGCGGCGGAGCTTTGGCCCTGTCACGCAGACTTTGGGCGAAGGCCTCGATATCCGCCTGGGTCCGGACGGCATCGGGCGACACCGGAACGGCATTCACGGCCGCGCGTGTTTCGGCGGCGAGCGCCTCGGCGTCGCCGAGCGTCCAGTCGATGCGTGCGATCTCGCTAGTCAGCGTCGCGCTGTCGCCTTGGAGACGCTGCACATTCGACGCGACCTGAGTGACCGGCGGCAGGTCGGTCGGCGCTGCCGGAAAGTCCTCCCAGCGCGGATAGCGCCGATTGGCGTCGACCAGTTCCTGGATACGCGGCGCCAGCGGCGACACGGCCTCAGTCTTGGACGCGGATGCTCCAATACAGCCGCTCAACGGCGTCGCGATCGCGGCTGCGGCGATCAGGATCATCTTTTTCGAGTGCGACGCGTTCATTTCCTTGATGGTCTTATGCCATCATCGCGGTGCGCGGAAGGGTGGATGAACCACCCTCTGGCGCAGGACGCGCGAAGGACGATCATGGCCAAGACTCCCAGAACGCCGACAGACGCCCCCGACCGCCCCGCACGCAAGGCCGGACGTCCGACGTCCGCCAAGCCCCGCCCGCCTCGCCAGCCCAGGTCGAAACCTGCCGAAACGCGGGAGGCCGCCTCTGAAACCCATGCGGAGCCGACGCCTGAACCGACCGCACCAGCGTCCAACCAGGCCGAGTTGATTGAAACCCTGTCGATGAATCTGGCCAAGGCGGCCATGATGGCTCAGAGCGCGATCGCCGAGGCGGCGCTGACCCAGGCCGATCGGCCGGCCGCCCTTTCCGCCGATCCCTTCAACGTCGCGCCAGCCATGACGTCAGTCATGACCAGCTTGGCCGCCCAGCCAGACAAGATGATTCAGGCCCAGGCCGACCTGTTTGGCCGCTATATGCAGCTCTGGTCATCGACGGCGCGTCAGGCAGCCGGCGAGGCGCCCGATCCCGCTCCGGTGGACAAGCGGTTTAAGGACCCGGCCTGGTCCGAAAATCCCATGTTCGACATGATGCGGCGATCCTATCTGCTGACGTCGGACTGGATGAATGGCCTGATCGCCGGGGTCGAGGACGTCGATCCCACGCTGAAACGTCGCGCCCAATTCTTCACCCGCCTGCTGACCGACGCCTTCTCGCCGTCCAACTTCCTGGCCTCTAACCCCGTTGCGCTGAAAGCCTTGGCGGAGACCAGCGGCGAATCACTGGTGAAGGGCATGCAGAACTTCGCCGCCGATCTGGAACGTGGCGGGGGATCGCTGCGCATCAGTCAGGCCGACTATGGCAAGTTCGTCGTCGGCGAGAACGTCGCCACCGCGCCGGGCCAGGTCGTCTGGCGCGACGAGTTGTTCGAACTGATCCAGTACGCACCCTCAACTGAGAGCCAGCACGAAATCCCGCTGCTGATCTTCCCGCCCTGGATCAACAAATTCTACATCATGGACCTGCAGCCGGCGAACTCGCTGATCCGCTGGCTGTCGGCGCAGGGCTTTACGGTCTTCGTCTGTTCCTGGGTCAATCCGGACAGGGACAAGGCTGGCTTCGGCTTCGACGACTATCTGGAAAAGGGCATCTATCGCGCGGTCGAGAAAACGCTGGAGCAGGCGGGAACCAAGCAACTGAACGCCGTGGGCTATTGCATCGGCGGCACCCTGTTGGGCGCTGGCTTGGCCCATATGGCGGCCAAGGACGACAAGCGCATCGCCGCCGCTACCTTCTTCGCCGCTCAGCATGACTTCGCCGAGGCCGGCGACCTGCTGCTGTTTACCGACGAACACTGGATCGCCGAGATCGAGCGTCAGATGGATGCGGCGGGCGGCGTCCTGCCGGGCGCAGCCATGGCGGAAACATTCAACGCCCTGCGGTCTAACGATCTGATCTGGTCTTTCTTCATCAGCAACTATCTGCTGGGCAAGGATCCGCCCGCCTTCGACCTGCTGTTCTGGAACGCCGATCAGACCCGCATGCCGAAGACCCTGCATCTCGACTATCTGCGTCAGATGTATGGGGCAAACGCCTTGGCCAAGGGGCAGTTCGAGATCGGCGGCCTGACGGCGGACCTGTCGAAGGTCGAGATCCCGCTCTATTTTCAGGCCAGCCGAGAGGATCACATCGCGCCGATGAACTCCGTCTATCGGTCCGCCAAGCTGTTTGGCGGCAAGGATGTGACCTTCACCCTGGCCGGGTCAGGTCATATCGCCGGCGTCATCAACGCCCCCGCCGCAAAGAAGTATCAGCACTGGACCAACCCTGCCCTGCCCGCGACCTTGGCCGAATGGCAGGCTGACGCCGTCGAACATCCCGGCAGCTGGTGGGAGCATTGGTCGGCCTGGCTCGGCGCGCGTTCCGGCGCTCAAATCCCCGCTCGTGACCCCGCCAAGGGTCCGCTCAGGCCCATCGAGCCAGCGCCGGGCAGCTATGTGAAAGTGAAGTCTTGAACCGTCTCGAACCCAACGCCCTGCTCGCCGTCAGCACAGGCGTCGCCTTGATCCTGCTGATCATGACGGCCAGCCTGTTCGGAGAACCGGGCAACACGATCAAATATGTGATATCGGCCGTCATCTGCGCGGCCGCTTTCGTCCTGCTCAACGAACGGATGGCGCGCGCGATGAAACGACCGGTCGCTCAGCCGCTGATCCACGTCAGCGCGCCGGGCACGGCGGTCTGGGCCGGACTGTTTCCATTGATCGTCATCGCCATGGCCTGCGTGCCCGTATTCTTCGCCGGTCACGACTATGGGCTGCTGGTGATCATCGCCTCGGTCATCTTCGGCCTGACGGTCGATTCAGCCGTCCGCGCACACCGGGCCTAGGCCGAGACGAACTTCAGCGCCACGCCGTTGTTGCAGTAGCGCAGGCCCGTCGGACGCGGACCGTCGTCGAACACATGCCCCTGGTGTCCCAGACAGCGGGCGCAATGGTATTCGGTGCGTGGAATGCCGATGGCCAAGTCACGCTTCTTGCCGATATTGGCGGCGATGACGTCATAGAAGCTGGGCCAGCCGGTGTGGGAATCGAATTTCCACTGCGATCGGAACAGCGGCAGATCGCAGCCCTTGCAGACGAAGGTCCCGCGTGCGTGCTGATCGTTGAGCGGGCTGGAATAGGGACGCTCCGTCCCCTCGTGCCGCATCACGCGCCAAGAGGCGTCGCCCAAGCGTCGTCGCCAATCCGCATCGGACACACGACGATAGGGCGAGGCTGCGTACTGCCCCTCCCCGGCTTCGGACGTTTCAGGCGAACAGGCGGACAGGGCGAGCGCGCCGGCGCCCATCAGAAGGCCCCGGCGATGCAGGATCAGGGACTGGGTCATGTCCCTGATACGACGAAGGTCGCGGAATGGTTTCAGACCTCAGATCAGACCGGTCGCCTCATCCAGGCCCAGCATGATGTTCAGGTTCTGCACCGCCGCGCCCGACGCGCCCTTGCCCAGGTTGTCGAGCAAAGCGACCAGCCGCGCCTGCTCGCCATTGCGATCGCCGAAGACATGCAAGCGCAGGCGGTTGGTGCCGTTCAGGCCTTCGGGCTCGATGCCGGTCATGGCCTCGGTCTCTTCCAGATCGGCGACCTCGACGAAACGCTGGCCGTCATAGGCCTCGACCAGAGCGCCGTGCAGCCGTTCGACAGAAGGGGTTTCCGGCAGGGCCCCCAGATGTAGCGGAACCTCCACCAGCATGCCCTGGCGGTAGTTGCCGACCGCCGGCGTAAACAGCACGTCTCGGCTCAGACCAGTGTGTTTGGTCATTTCGGGCACATGCTTGTGCCTCAGCGTCAGACCATAGGCGCGATAGGCGGTCGCGGCGCCCCCGCTGTCTTTTGGGGCCGCCTCGAATTCGGCGATCATGGCCTTGCCGCCCCCGGAATAGCCCGAGACCGCATTGACCGTGACCGGATAGTTGGCGGGAACCAAACCCGCCTTCACCAGCGGCCGCATCAGACCGATGAAGCCCGTGGGATAGCAGCCGGGGTTCGACACGAATTGAGCGCGCGCGATCAGCGCACGCTGCCCGGCATCCATCTCAGGAAAGCCATAGGCCCAGCCTGGCGCGACCCGGTAGGCGGTCGAGGCGTCGATCACCTTGACCGATGGGTTCTCGATCATGGACACGGCTTCCCGCGCGGCATCGTCAGGCAGACACAGGATAACCGCATCGGCGCCGTTCAGAGCCTCGCGCCGTGCATCCGCATCCCGACGTCTGTCGCCCAGCAACAGTAGGTTCAGATCCGGGCGCGCCTCCAGCCGCTCGCGGATTTCCAGCCCCGTGGTGCCGGCTTCGCCGTCGATGAAGATAGTATGGGTCATCTGTCTCTCCCGTCCCTTCTCCGCTTAAGGAGCAAAGGCGCAAGAAAAAGGGCGCTCCGGGTCTCCCCGAAGCGCCCCAAATCCAAACCGCGTAAACGCGATTAGCGCTTCGAGAACTGGAAGCTGCGGCGAGCCTTGGCGCGGCCGTACTTCTTGCGCTCGACGACGCGGCTGTCGCGAGTCAGGAAGCCGTGCGGCTTCAGGACCTTGCGCAGTTCCGGTTCGAAGTGCGTCAGAGCGTGCGACAGGCCGTGGCGGATGGCGCCAGCCTGGCCCGACAGACCCGAACCTTCGACGGTGCAGATCACGTCATACTGCGTGGCGCGGTCCGAGACGGTCAGCGGCTGGGCGATCATCATGCGCAGCACGGGACGAGCGAAATACTGCTCCTGGTCCTTGCCGTTGATGGTGATCTTGCCCGTGCCGGGCTTCACCCAGACGCGAGCGATGGCGTTCTTCCGCTTGCCGGTCGAATAAGCGCGGCCCTGGGCGTCCAGCTTCTGGACATAGACGGGGGCGTCGTTCTCGACCGAAGAGCTCAGGCCCTTCAGGGCGTCGAAGCCGGTGGCGGTTTCGGTGTTGGTCACGTCGGTCATGCTCAGACGCTCCGGGTGTTCTTGGGCGACGCCGACTTGAAGTCGATCGTTTCCGGTTGCTGGGCTTCGTGGTCGTGCGCGGCGCCGGCGAACAGGCGCAGGTGCGTCATCTGCTTGCGGGCCAAGGGGCTTTCCTTGGGCAGCATGCGCTCGACGGCCTTTTCAAGCACGCGCTCGGGGAAGCGGCCGCCCAGAACCTTCTCAGGCGTGGTCGACTTGACGCCGCCCGGGTGACCGGTGTGGCGATAGTAGATCTTGTCGGTGTTCTTCTTGCCGGTGAACACCACCTTGTCGACGTTGGTGACGACGACATAGTCGCCGCAATCGACGTGCGGGGTGTAGTCGCCGCGGTGCTTGCCGCGCAGACGGTTGGCGATGAAGGTCGCAAGGCGGCCCACCACGACGCCTTCGGCGTCGATGTGGATCCACTTCTTCTCGACCTCGGCCGGCTTCAACGAAGCCGTAGTGCTCTTCAGCATGAGGGGGTTCCTGGAGACGAAAATCGGGTCCGGCCCCCGAGGGAACCGAATGAAGGCGCGCTGATACAGGAGACGATTGGTCGCGTCAACGCGCACGACAATGCCGCATTTGCCACAACGTATTGTTCAAACACAGTTTTTCTAATACGGTATTAAAATACCCAGCGCAACTGGTGTGAGAAGCGTTACGGCGTAACATAAAACGTCATCAAACCATGATTATAGGCGGGCATCGCAACGGCGACAGCCCTGGAGCCCCTTCATGATCTTTCATCGTCGCGGCCTGATCGCCACGGGCGCCGCCGCCGCCTTCTCGGGACTGGCGCGTCACGCCGCCGCTCAGACGGCGGGTGAAGAGACCTACGTCAACGATGTCCATGGCTACGGCCCGCTGCTGCGCGATCCCAATCGCCTGCTCGATCTGCCCGAAGGCTTTTCCTATCAGGTCGTGGCCCAGAGCGGCGACACGATGGACGACGGCCTGTTCGCTCCCGGACAGCCCGACGGCATGGCCTGTTTCCCGCTGGGAGGATCTCGCGTGGCCCTGATCGTCAATCACGAGCTGAAGGGCTCCAGCACCCTGCATCGCAACCTCGGCCCCGGCGGCCTTCGTGAGGAACGGCTTGCCCTGCTGGACGCCAGCCGGACCTACGACACCTACAAGAATGGGCGCCCCCTGCCCGGCGGCTGTTCCACCATCATCTATGATCTGGCGACCCGCCAGATGGTCAGCCGGCATCTGACGCTGGCCGGCACTTCCACCAACTGCTGCGGCGGCCCGACGCCGTGGGGCAGCTGGCTGACCTGCGAGGAGACGCTGGAGACGCCGGCCGACGCCGATGTGACCAAGAACCACGGGTGGGTCTTCGAAGTGCCGGCGACCGCGACCGGCCTGGTTGATCCCGTGCCTCTCAAGGCGATGGGCCGGTTCGATCACGAGGCCGTCTGCGTCGATCCCCGCAGCGGCGTCGTCTATCTGACCGAAGACGACAACGCCGGCCTCTTCTATCGCTTCATTCCCAATGCGCCCGGCAAGCTGATCGAGGGGGGCCAGCTTCAGGCGATGGCCTGGAAAGGCGCGCTCTCGGCCGACACCCGCAATCAGGACGGTCGCGCCTGGGCTGTCGGCGACTGGAGGGAGATCGAATGGATCGATCTGAACGACGTCGAATCCCCCAATGGCGACCTGGCCAAGCGCGGTCATGCAGCCGGCGCGGCCTGGGTCGCCAGAGGGGAAGGCGTTTGGTGGGGCGATGACGAGCTGTATTTCACCGCAACCTCGGGCGGGCCGATCCGCCGCGGTCAGGTGCTGCGCCTTGTTCCCGGCTTCGACGGCGCCGCCGATCGTCTTCAGCTGTTCGTCGAGAGCACTGATCCAAAGACGATGAACATGGCCGACAACATCACCATCGCGCCTTGGGGACACCTGATCCTGTGCGAGGACAACTATTCCTCCGAGGTGCGCAATCACCTGAAAGGCGTCACGCCAGAGGGAAAGGTCTATACGATCGCCCGCAACGTCTTCACGGGCAACTCGGAGTTTGCCGGCGCCTGCTTCTCGCCGGATGGCGAAGTGCTGTTCGTCAACGTCATGTACCCCGGCATGACCCTGGCGATTAGAGGCCCATGGTCCTCGGTCCGGACATGAAGATGCGCGGCTGAGCCCGCAGCACCAGCCAGAGGTTCACGGTGGCCGTCGCCAGCACGATCGCGGCGCCTGCTTGGTGCAGCACGCCCAGCCACACCGGAACCGCGTGCACCAGGGTTACGATCCCCAGCAGAGCCTGGAACCAGATCACACCCGCAAGCGTGAAGGCGCCGAGCCCCATTCCCTCCGCTACGCGCCAGCGCCAGGCCTGGAAAGCATAGATGCTGACGGCGATCAGCAGACCATAGGCGACCAGTCGGTGATTGAACTGCGTGAGCGCCTGATCATGCAGGAAGGCGGCCGCGCCCAGGCTCCAGTCGGCCGGCGGCAAAACGGCGCCGTTCATCAGCGGCCAGTCGGTATAGACAAGCCCCGCATGACCGCCGGCCACGAGGGCGCCCAGCAGACATTGCAGAAAGACCGCGCCCAGTAGCAGACCGGCGCCCCTCGCCCAACCAGACGGCGGCCGGCCGTGATCCTCACCGTTCCAGGCCTCTAGCCCCGTCCAGATCAGGGCGGCGAACAGGACGAACGCCAGACCAAGGTGCGTCGCCAGACGCTCCGGCGCCACGCTGACACGCTCGGACAGGCCACTGGACACCATCCACCATCCGATCAGGCCCTGAAGGCCGCCCAGCGCCAGAAGCAGAACACAGCGCCAGATCAGACGGTTGGGCATGGCCCACTGGTGGAATACCGACCGAGCCGGCGCCAGACGGCACAGCAGGAAGACGATCAGCGGCAGGGCGAACACCATACCCACCAGACGCCCGATCAGCCGGTGCAGCCATTCCCACCAGAAGATGCCCTGAAACTCGCCCAGGCTCATGCCGGCGTTGACCTGCGCGTACTGCGGGATCTGCTTGTACTTCTCGAAAGCCTCAGCCCACTGCGCGTCGTTCAGAGGCGGAATGGCGCCCATGATGGGCTTCCACTCCGTGATCGACAGGCCCGAGCCCGTCAGCCGCGTGATGCCGCCGATCACCACCATCAGGAAGACGACGGCGGCCGTGGCGAACAGCCACACGGCGACGGCGCGGTTACGATCTGGATTTCCGAAACGGTTCATTCGACGCCTGACACTGACCCGGATATGGTGTCGCGTCGAACAAAGACCAGACGCGACCGGTGCGGTATGCCCGCCCCAAGCGACAAGATCGAGTCGGATTGAGTTAACGGCGCTGTCGCCGCAGGAGATCAGGGTTGCAATACGCCGATATCGCCGCCGCCGTTGCAGGCGGCCTGCTGCTGGCCTGGATCGCGGACCTTCTGACAGGCCGGCGCGGCTTCGGCGGCACAAGCCTGGTGTCCGGGATCGGCCTGGCCTGTGGATGGTTCCTGGCGGTCCGAGTCTTCGCGGTCAGCACGATGGACAGCTGGGTCTGGGTGCCGTGGGCGCTCGTTGGATCGGGCATCTGTCTGGTCGCCTTCTTCCTGTTCCGGAACAAGCGCTGATGCCGCCCCGTCTGCGTCGCTTCGTCGCCGCGATCGGCGTGCTGCTCTTTCTCGTTTTCTGGGTCTGGGGCCTGATCGCCCTGCGCGGAATGCTGCCGCCGTCGCAGTGGATCGACTTCCTGTTCTTCGGCATCGGCGGGACCGCCTGGGGCCTGCCTCTCATCCCGTTGCTGCGATGGGCCGAGCGCGGCTGAGCGCAGAACCTGCCCCCAGATACGGCGATGGGGCCGCCCGCAAGGACGACCCCACCATCATCATTCTTTTTCAAGAATGGTCGGAGCGACAGGATTCGAACCTGCGACCCCTTGACCCCCAGTCAAGTGCGCTACCAGGCTGCGCCACGCTCCGAAGGCGCTCCCTATAGACGGGGGGACCGCTGTCCGCAAACGCTAAAACGACTTTTCCACCTACCGTGAAAGAACGGCGTCCAGACGCGCTTTGGCCTGCTCGAGATCGGCCAGAACCCGACGCAATTTCGAGGTTTCGGCCCGCGCGACATCGGAAGTCGCCGCAGAGATCGTGACATCGCCGTCGTCGATCAGTGCGGCGGCCTCCGCCCCGATTAGCTTTTTCAGCCCCTGCTCCTTGTGCAGACGCTGGACGCCGCGAATCGTCAGCCCGTCATCGTGCAGCAGGCGTTTGACCGCCTTCAGCACCGCGATGTCCTGAGGCCGATAGAAGCGCCGACCGCCGGCCCGCTTCACAGGCGTGACGAAATCGAACTTCGTTTCCCAGAACCGCAGGACATGCTGCGGCGCGCCGACCTCTTCGGCCGCTTCGGAAATGGTTCGGAAGGCGTCGGCGCTCTTGGCCACCGCGATCAGGCCTCGACGACGGCGTCGTGAACCCGGCTTTTCATGATTTGCGAGGCGCGGAAGCTGATGACCCGGCGCGGATTGATCGCCGCCGGTTCGCCCGTCTTGGGATTGCGGCCCATCCGCGCGCGCTTCTCACGCACTTGGAAGACGCCAAAGCCGGACAGTTTCACCGTCTCGCCGCGTTCCAGCGATTCGACGATCAGTTCCAGGGTGCGCTCGACCAGGCTGGAGCATTCCTGACGCGACAGGCCGACCTCTTCATGCACGGCTTCGCACAAGTCGGCGCGCGTCACGGTCTGTTGGCCTGCCATCGTATCCCCGCTGTCATGCGATCCGCTCGCATCCATAGGGGCGCAAAGCCCCCGAAAAATCAATGCCTCGATGTCGATTAGAGTCGAAGCGCGCAGGCGCCCCAGGTGAGGCCGCCGCCCATGGCTTCAAGCAGCACCATATCGCCCTTCTTGATCCGCCCATCCTGGATCGCAGCATCCAGCGCCAGCGGGATCGAGGCGGCCGAGGTGTTGGCGTGGGTGGCGACGGTGGAGATCACCTTGTTCTCATCCAGACCCAGCCGGTCGCCGACGCCCTTGATGATTCGCTGGTTAGCCTGGTGCGGCACGAACCAGTCGACATCCGCGATCTCGATGTTGGCGGCGGCGCAGGCGGCGGTGATGCCTTCTGCGATGTTCACGACGGCATGACGGAAGACCTGGTTTCCGGCCATGCGCAGATGGCCAACGGTCCCCGTCGTCGCCGGGCCGCCATCGACGTAGAGCAGATCGGTCTTGGATCCGTCAGCGCGCAAGGCGAAGCCCAGCATGCCCTGGTCGTCCGATGTGCCCTGCCCTTCGCGCGGTTCCAGCACCACGGCACCGGCCCCGTCGCCGAACAGGACGCAGGTGGTCCGGTCGGTCCAGTCCATCAGCCGCGTCATCTCCTCGGCCCCAATCACCAGAGCGCATTTCGACAGACCGCGCGCCACGAAGCCGTCAGCGACGCTGAGCGCATAGACGAAACCGGAGCAGACAGCTTGAACATCGAAAGCAATGCCGACGCCCGCGCCCAGCTTGGCCTGGACGATCGACGCGACCGCCGGGAAGGTCATGTCGGGCGTGGTGGTGGCCACGATAATAAGGTCGACATCGGACGCCGCCTTGCCCGCGTCGGCGAGCGCCTTCCTGGCGGCCTCGACCGCCAGATCGCTGGTCGGCTGGTCATCACGCGCCTTGTGACGCTGCTTGATCCCGGTGCGCTCCTGAATCCATTCGTCGGATGTGTCGACGAACTTGGCCAGGTCGGCATTGGTGACGATCTCATCCGGCAGGTAAGAGCCGACGCCGGTCACGGCGCTGCGGGTGACGGTCACTGGAGGGGTTCTCCCACGGCTGCGGCGGGCTTGGCGGCATGGTCGAACACCGCGTCCAGTTTGCCCAAGTTGTCCCCCACCTTGCTCATATAGTCGCTGCGGGCCAGATCGACAGCGATGCGGATCGCATTGCCGAATCCCTTGGCGTCGGCGCCGCCATGGCTCTTCACCACAATCCCGTTCAGGCCCAACAGGGGCCCCCCGTTGATGGCGCTGGGGTCGATCTTCTGGCGCATCTTCTTCAGCGCGGGCATGGCGATGACGGCGCCCAGCTTGGATTGCAGGTTCGAGGTCAGGGCCTCTTTCAGCAGGGCGGAAATGTAGCGCGCCGTACCTTCGGCGGTTTTCAGCGCGATGTTCCCAGTGAAACCATCGGTGACGACCACGTCCACCGTGCCCTTGGCGATATCGTCGCCCTCGACGAAGCCGTGATAGTTCAGGTCGAACGGCCCGTCGCGCAGGATGGCGTGCGCCTCCTTGACCTGTTCGTTGCCCTTCATGTCTTCCGAACCGACGTTCAACAGGCCGATGGTCGGGCGGGCGATGCCGCGCACGGCCGACTGGAAAGCTTCGCCCATGATGGCGAACTCGATCAGCTGCTCCGCATCGCTGCCGATGTTGGCGCCGACGTCCAGAACCGCCGTGTGGCCCTTGAAGGTGGGCCAGCTGGCGACGATGGCCGGACGCTCCAGCCCGGGCGCAGACATGCGCAGGATCAGTTTCGAGATCGCCATCAGGGCGCCGGTGTTGCCGGCCGAGACGACGCCGCCGGCCTGACCAGTCTTCACCGCCTCGATGGCGTTCCACAGGCTGGAGCCCTTGCCGCGGCGCATGGCCTGGGCCGGCTTTTCGTCCATGGCCACGACCTTGTCGGTGTGGCGGATTTCGCAGACGTCCGCCGCCAGGCCGCAACGCGCCAACTCCGGCGCGATCTTGGCCTCATCGCCATGCAGCAGGAAGCGAACCCCCTCCCCGTCATGGGTCCGGATATAGCTGCGGATGCCGGGAACGACGACGGAGGGCCCGTGATCGCCGCCCATGGCGTCAAGCGAGATCGTAACTGGGGCTGACAAATGGACCTCTTGTGGCCGCGTCGTCTTGTCGCGCGACGCTTGGCAGGATGCGCTGGACGATAACGCCGACGCCGGGGGATGCAACCACCCGGCCCCTACGTCAACCTCAGCCTTGGTCGTCTTTGGACTTAAGCGCCTTCAGGGCGGCGAACGGTGAAATCTCCGTCGGCTCCTCAGGTTGCACGAACTCCGCGCCCGGCTTGCGTGGGAACGGATCAAGCGAGAGCACCAACTGCTCAACCGCGTACTGGCCCAGGTCGATCTTGCCGTCCTCGATCACGTCGGCGTCTTCTTCATCCAGCGTGACCTCGATCTCGTCGGTTTCCTCGGGCTTGGCTTCGACAAGCTGAATGGAAAAACGCCGATCCACATCGACTGGCAAGGGCTCCAGCGTCAGGCCGCAGGTCTGCACCGCATGTGCCGTCACCCTGCCCTTCATCGTCCATTCGCTGGTTGAAGGCGTCGGCTTGATCTCCAGATCGACGGTGAAATCGTCCAGCCCCTGAAGATCCAGGCTGCGCGCGATTCGCTTGCAGGTCTCCGCATCCGGTTCCAGCCGGCGGCTCAGGCCTGCGCCGATCTGATTGACCCGCACCGGTTCGCTGTAGGGAAGCGTCGCGCTCATCTCTTTCAAACTTCCGCCCAGGCCGGCGTCGCCAGCACCTTGTTGAAATCCTGCGCCGCCAGGGCTGCGCGTGTCGTCAGCGCATAGCGCGCCAATGTGTTCGCATGGGGCGCTTGCGGGTTCGCATAGACATTCTTCGCCATCGCCTCGGCCAGAGCTGCCGCAGCGCCGGCGCGCAGCGGCTGCTCGTAGGCGTTCATCCGGCCGTAGAGAGCCTCGCCCAACTTACGCATCTTCTTGCCGACGGCGACGTCACCTACGCCTTCCTCTCGCAAGACGTGATCTAACGCCGAGACATAGACGTCGAACACCGCCTGAGCCGCATCCTGGCCTTGAGCCGTGTTCTCATCGCGCAGCCGCAGCACCAGCAACAACACATGCAGCGTATAGAGCTCGAATCGCGCGTCGATGCGGTCGTCGACCGCTAGGCGCGTGTAGAAGGCCGGATTACGGGCCTGACTGACGGCCTTGGCGTAGAGATCGTCGCCGAGACGGACGCCGGATTGGGGTTTGAACAGGTTTTTCAGCATGGGTTCCAACGGCCCCTTTTCCGCCGCGCCGTTGAACTAGGACGCAGGTCCGTCTAGGTCAAAGACCTTGTTCTCTCGCAGGCGCCCGACCATGTCCCGTTTCGTCCCGCTTTTCGTCGCTGTTTCGCTGGCTGGCCTGTCCGCCGCCTGCGCCCCGATCATCGGCTCCAACGGCTTCCAGGCCATCGACGCCAAGCCGCAGGACGTGGTCGCCGGCACGGACACCAAGGAGACCGTCCTCGCCAAGCTGGGTTCGCCTTCGACCACCTCGACGTTCGAGCCGGATCAGGTCTGGTACTACATCAGCCAGACGACCGAGAAGTACACCTACAACCTGCCCAAGGTTTCGACGCGCACCGTGACAGAGATCACCTTCGTCCCGCAGGGCGATCAGGTGGCGTCGGTGCGGACTCTCGGTCTGACGGACGGCGAGCAGATCGCCATGAACCGCAACGAGACGCCGACGCGCGGTCGTGAGCTGACGGTTCTGGAACAACTGCTGGGCAACGTCGGCCGTGGCCAACTGCCCCGCACTGAAGACGACACGCCCGGCCAACGCCGCCCCGACTAGGGCGGCTCATCCCCCAAAGCAAAGACGCCCCGGAGATCGCTCTCCGGGGCGTTTTCGTAAGGGCTGTATGTTTCAGCCTAGCCTATGGTGCCGCTCGCCAGCACCGCCAGCAGCAGCAGGGCGACGATGTTGGTGATCTTGATCATTGGGTTCACCGCCGGACCGGACGTGTCCTTATAAGGATCGCCGACCGTATCGCCGGTCACGGCCGCCTTGTGGGCTTCAGAACCCTTGCCGTGGACGACGCCGTTCTTGTCGGTGAAGCCTTCCTCGATCACCTTCTTGGCGTTGTCCCAGGCGCCGCCGCCCGAGGTCATGGAAATGGCGACGAACAGGCCGGTGACGATCACACCCATCAGCATGGCGCCGAGAGCGGCAAAGGCGTTCGCCTTGTCCGAAATGCCCAGCACCGCGACGAACAGGACGATCGGCGACAGCACCGGCAACAGCGACGGCACGATCATCTCGCGGATCGCCGCCTTGGTCAGGATATCGACCGCCCGGCCGTATTCCGGCTTCACCTCATAGGTCATGATGCCGGGGTTCTCGCGGAACTGGCGTCGGACCTCCGCGACGACCGATTCGGCCGCCCGTCCCACCGCCATCATCGACATGCCGCCGAACAGGAACGGCAGCAGTCCCCCGAACAGCAGCCCGACGACGACGTAGGGATTGGTCAGATCAAAGGCGATCTCTCCCATACCCACAAAGAAGGGGTAGTCCGCCGGGTTGGCTGAGAAATACTGCAGATCCGACGTATAGGCGGCGAACAGCACCAGCGCGCCGAGGCCCGCCGAACCGATCGCATAGCCCTTGGTTACGGCCTTGGTCGTGTTGCCCACGGCGTCCAGAGCATCGGTCGAATGCCGCACATCGCTGGGCAGACCGGCCATCTCGGCGATGCCGCCGGCGTTGTCGGTCACGGGTCCAAAGGCGTCCAGCGCCACGATCATTCCCGCCACACCCAGCATGGTCGTGGTGGCGATGGCGATGCCGAACAGGCCGGCCAGTTGGAAGCTGGCCACGATGCCGACGATGATCGTCAGCGCCGGCAGCGCCGTCGCCTCCAGCGAGACGGCCAGGCCTTGAATGACATTGGTGCCGTGCCCGGACACCGACGCGTTGGCGACCGATCGCACCGGACGGAAGCCCGATCCGGTATAGTATTCGGTCACGACCACGATCGCCGCCGTCACGGCCAAGCCGACCATGCCGGACCAGAACAGCGCCATCGGCTGGATTTCGAGACCGCTGGCCGTCACGATCGGCCCCGTCACCATCTGGTCGATCACCCACCAGACCGCACCGATGGACAGGACGCCGGTGACGATAAGCCCTTGATAGAGGGCGCCCATGATGTTGTTCGACTTGCCTAACCGCACGAAGAAGCTGCCGATGATTGAGGTGACGATGCACACCGCGCAGATCGCCAGCGGCAGCACCATCATAAGATCCACATAGGGCTGGCCCCTGAAGAAGATCGCAGCCAGCACCATCGTCGCGACGGTCGTCACCGCATAGGTCTCGAACAGGTCGGCAGCCATGCCGGCGCAGTCGCCGACGTTATCGCCCACATTGTCGGCGATGGTCGCGGCGTTGCGAGGATCGTCCTCGGGAATACCCGCTTCAACCTTGCCCACCATGTCGCCGCCGACGTCGGCGCCCTTGGTGAAGATGCCGCCTCCCAGGCGCGCGAAGATCGAGATTAGCGAGGCCCCGAAGCCTAGCGCCACTAGCCCGTCGATCACCTCGCGGCCCGTCGAGGCCAAGCCCAGGTGCTGGGTCAGCACGATGTAGTAGCCCGACACCCCGATCAGAGCGCCGCCCGCTACGAACATGCCGGTGATGGCGCCCGAGCGGAACGCCAGGTTCAATCCCTTGGCCAAGCTTTCTGACGCCGCCTGCGCCGTGCGCACATTGGCCCGCACCGAGATCAGCATCCCGGCATAACCGGCCGCGCCAGACAGGACGGCGCCGATCAGGAAGCCGATGGCGGCATAGATTCCGATCAGGAAGTAGGCGGCGATCAGGATCACGATGCCGACGATGCCGATGGTCAGATATTGCCGCTTCAAATAGGCCGAGGCGCCTTCCTGAATCGCGGCGGCGATCTCTCGCATCTTGTCGTTGCCGGTGCTCGCCTTCATCAGCCCGGCGGTCTGAGCAGCGCCATACAGCACCGCCAGCACACCGGCCGCGAAGACCAGCGTAAGTGAGTTCGTCATTGGCGTTTCCATGCCCTTGCAAACAGGCGCGCAGGCCTTGGCGCGGTCGGGCGTTATCGCCTCTGTCCGCCTTCCGGTCCCCCCGCACGCGGCGAACGCGTCAGTGCGTTCTTTGGGATTTGCCAAGGGAGCCTGTCATGGCAGGCGGAGTGACGCAACAGCGGTCGGTCAGCCCGTTCAGCGGGCGGTCTGCATGCCCGTTCGGCGACGCGGCGACTGGCTGACGACCTCGACGCGTCGCACGGAGCCGCGACCTGAGATCGCCGCAGACGCCGCCACCAGCGACGCGGACAGGGCCCGTTCATCCAGCCGTGTCCAGTCGCCGGGCACGGTGAAGGGCGTCTTGTGCGCCGCGCGGACGACGGCGTCGCGGAAGAAGGCCTCCTTGGGCTTCATCTGCTCGACGGTCTTGCCGGCGCCGAGTTCGAGCCTGAGGGCGACGAACACGTAGTTCCGCAAACGCCCGCCCTCGATGACGGGCAGGCCGAGGCCCGCGATGCTCAGGGCCGCAGCCGCCGACTCCGTTTCGCTGCCAGAGGCGGCGGCGCGACTGGCGGCGGCGCCGGTCAGAGCAGCGGTTCCGGCGGCGATCAGGGTTCTACGGTCCATAGCGACATCCTGCCGGACGGGCGTTAGGATTCCCTTGCCGCGTCAGCCGTGAGTCCAGCCGTTCCTGGCCATCGGCACGGGCTGACCGTCGTAAAGGACCGTCAGGCCCTGACCTGCGGTGACTTCGCCGACGCGGGTCAGGCGAATCAGCCGGCGCTCGGCCTCGCGACGCAGGGCGTCTTCGTGGCGCGGATGGGCGGTGAAGGCGATCTCGTAGTCGTCGCCGCCACTGGCGAGATCTTCCAAAGACAGCTGCGGATCGACCCGGTCGTCGAACCAGGCCTGGGCCGCCGCGGACAGGGGCAGGACGTTCAGGTTAAGCGCCACACCGACCCTGCTGGCCTGCGCGATATGGGCTAGGTCGGAGGCCAGGCCGTCCGACACGTCGACGGATGCGGTGGCGAACTCGCGCACGATGTCGGCGAAGTCGGTCCGTGGCGTCGGCATCCGGTAGTGGCTGACCAAAGCCTCCATCCGCTCAGGCGCCAGACCCAGCTGCCCTTGCGCCGCCTTGAGCCCCAATAGCCCGTCCCCGATCACGCCGGTGACGAAGACGAAGTCGCCGATCTGCGCGCCTGCGCGAGAAACGGTCTTGCCCGTCGGCGCCCACCCCAGGGCCGTCAGCGAGAAGGACAGCGGGCCGGGCGTCTTGATCGTGTCGCCGCCGAGCAGATGAACGCCGAACCGAGCCTGATCCTCGGCCAGCCCGGAAGCAAAGGCCTCGCGCTCGGGCCAGCCGCAGCGTTCCGACCAGAAGCAGGCCAGCAGATAGCCGAACGGCTCAGCGCCCTTGGCGGCAAGGTCCGACAGGTTCACCCGCAGCAGCTTCCTGGCGACCGTGTCCAGCGGATCGTCAGGCAGGAAATGCACGCCCTCGACGATGGCGTCCTTGGTCAGGACGAGGTCATAGCCGGGGCGTGACGGCAGCGCCGCCACATCGTCGGCCAGCCCCCTGCCCCACTCAGGATGGGCCAGGGGCTTGAACAGCCGCTCGATCGTCTCGAACTCGCCCGCGACGTCGAGCGCCGGCATTATTTGCGGGTGTCTTTGGCCACGCCGTCCAGCGCCGCGTTGACGAAGCGCGCCTCGGCGTCGTCGAAGAAGGCCTTGGCCAGTTCGACATATTCGTCGATCACGACCTCGCGCGGGGTCTCGGGATGCTTGATCAGCTCCCAGGCGCCTGACCGCAGCAGGGCGCGCAGGGTGGCGTCAATCCGCTCCAGCTTCCAGTTGGAGGCCAGGCGGGCCTTGATGGCCGTGTCGATGTCGCGCTGGCTTTCGATCACGCCGCGCACGATGTCGGCGAAATAGGCCTCGTCGGCCTCAGCCAAGGCTTCGCCCTCAATGTCGGCGTCGAAGCGGAAGTTGGAGAATTCGGTGATCACCGTCTCCACGCCCTCGCCCGCCAGTTCCATCTGATACATGGCCTGGACGGCGGCGAGACGCGACACGGTGCGGGCGCGACGCTGTTTGGAGCTCAGATTGGGCTCGGCGCGCTGCTTTTCGGCTTCGGCGAGTTGTTCGAGGACGGCTTTGACGCTGTTCGGTTCAGTCATGCGCCGACGCCATGACGCAACCGCTTCTTCAATGCAATGAGGTCCAAGCACGCCTTCGCCGCGCCGCCGCCCTTATCCCCTTCCGAAAGACGGGCCCGATACCAGGCCTGATCTTCGTCCTCGGTCGTCAGGATGCCGTTGCCGATGATGACGCCCTTGACACCCAGCGCCATGATGCCGGCCGCCGACTGATCGGAGACGATCTCGAAATGATAGGTTTCGCCACGGATCACCGTGCCCAGGGCGACGTAGCCGTCATAGCGGGGCGCGGTCGGGAAACGGCCGGCCTCCTCGGCCAGGGCGATGGCCGGTGGCACCTCCAGCGCGCCAGGCACGGTGATGACGTCGAAGTCGGCGCCGCGCGCCTTCAGCGTCTCCTTGGCCCCTTCCAGCAGGGCGTCGGCCAGGTCGTCGTAGAAGCGCGCCTCAACGATCAGAATACGGGGGGCTTCGGTCACGCCTTTATTTCTCCATCCATGTCGCGCCAGCCGACGATGCGCAGGCCGTAGCCTTCCAGCGCGGTCGGCTCGGGTCGCGTCGAACTCATCACGATCATGTCCCTGACGCCCAGGTCCAGCAGGATCTGGGCCCCCACGCCATAGGCGCGCAGCGATCGATCCATCGCCGCCGGCTTGTCCGCGCCCGCCAGCCGTTCGGCCAGCGAGGTCAGCGACGGATCGCGCAGGAAGACGACGACGCCGGGGCCATCATGGTCGGTGATCTGTTTCAGGGCGCTGGGCACATAGTCCTGGCGCGCCTCGACGTGGCCCAGCAGGTCGCAGGCGAAGTCCACCTGGTGCATCCGCACCAGGGTCGGTTTGGCCGGATCGATGCGCCCCTTGACCAGCGCGACATGCTCGGCGCCCTCGATGGTGTTCTTGTACAGCATCAGGCGGAACGGGCCGCCGTGAACGCTTTCGAACGGCGTATCCATGATCCGCTCGACGAAGCGTTCAGTGCGGCGACGATAGGCGATCAGGTCGGCGATGGTGCCGATCTTCAGCCCATGCAGCTGGGCGAAGGCGACCAGATCGGGCATCCGCGCCATCTCGCCGTCGTCCTTGATGATCTCGCAGATCACCCCGGCGGGGGTCAGGCCGGCCATGCGGCTGATGTCCACGGCCGCCTCGGTGTGGCCAGCGCGGACCAGAACGCCGCCGTCGCGCGCGACCAGCGGGAAGATGTGTCCCGGCGAGACGATGTCGTCCATGCCCTTGGACGCGTCGGTCGCCACATGAATGGTGCGCGAGCGGTCGGCAGCGGAGATGCCGGTCGTGACGCCGTCCTTGGCCTCGATCGAGACGGTGAAGGCGGTCTTCATGCTCTCGCGGTTGTCTGCGGCCATCGGCGGCAAACGCAGTTGCTGAGCGCGCTCGGCAGTCAGGGCCAGGCACACCAGGCCTCGCGCCTGGCGGATCATGAAGTTGATCTGGTCCGGCGTCGCGAACTGGGCGGGGATGACGATGTCCCCTTCGTTCTCGCGATCCTCGGCGTCCACCAGGATGTAGGGACGGCCGTTGCGGGCGTCTTCCAGAATGTCCTCGATGGGACTGATGGGGCTGTCGTTCATGTTTGCGGCCTGGGCTTGCATCACGCGGTCTCCTGCCACCGCGCAAGGTATCGCGCCAGCATGTCGATCTCCAGATTGACGGGATCGCCCACTTTCAAGCGGCCCAGGGTCGTCACGTCCCAGGTGTGCGGGATGATGTTCAGCGAGAAGACCTGACCCTCGACGGCGTTTACGGTCAAAGACACGCCGTCCACGGTGATCGACCCCTTGGCGGCGATATAGCGATGCAGAGGCGTGGGGGCCTCGACCTCGATCCGGTGCGATCCGCCTTCGGGCGTGATCGAAACCACCCGCCCAAGACCATCGACGTGGCCGGACACGACATGGCCGCCCATCTCGTCGCCCAGCTTGGCGGCCCGCTCCAGATTGACGCCGTCCCCGGTCTTCCAGCCGCCCAGGGTGGTCTTGGACAGGGTCTCGTTCGATACCTCGACGGCGAACCAGCCCCCCCGTGCATCGTGGCCCTTTTCGGTCACCGTCAAGCAGCAGCCCGCGTGGCTGATGGAAGCGCCCAGGTCGATGCCGTCGATGTTCCAGGCGGTCTCGATCTCGTAACGGCGGTCGCGATCGGTCTCGCGGACCTCGCGGACGCGGCCGATGTCGGTGACGATGCCGGTGAACATTTGGACTCTGGACCCCTTGGGAGAAAAATACCGTCTAATTCGTCTAATCGTCTAAATTGGACGGCGTCAGAGACGGGCGTAGCGTTCCCACAGATCGTCCCCGACGGGCTCGACGCCCAGGCGACGGAACTTGGGGGCGTCGGCCAGCTTTGCAAGAGCCAAGGCGGCGACGCAGGGCCGCCCCTCACCGCCCAGCAGGACTGGGGCGCGGAACCATTCCAGCACATCGACGGCATCGGCGCGCAGGAAAGACGCCGCGACCTGGCCGCCGCCTTCGATCAGAAGCGAGGTTGCGCCGGCGGCTTCCAAGGCTTTCAGCACGGCTGGGATGGTCGGACGACCGTCCTCGGCGGCGACCTGCACCACCTTGGCGGCGCCGATCGTGCGCGGTTCTGCGGCGGTCAGGATCAGGGTGTTTTCGCCGGCGACCTTCGCCGCCTGCGGCGTGCGCAGCCGGCTGTCCAGCACGACGCGCAAGGGCTGATCCACGCTGCGTCCCGGCAGGCGGGCGGTCAGTTCAGGATCGTCGTTCAGAACCGTCTCGACGCCGACCAGGATCGCGTCGTGGGCGGCGCGCAAACGGTGACCCTCAAGCCGCGCCGCTTCGCCGGTGATCCACTGGCTCTCGCCCGAGGCCGTGGCGATCCGCGCGTCCAAGGAGGTCGCCAGTTTCAGCGTGACCCGCATCAGGCCTTGCCGGACGGTTCGTCGAACCCTTCGTCGCCCAAGAACTTGGCGAAGTCGCCGGTGTGGCGGAAATCCTTGTAAACCGAGGCGTAGCGGACATAGGCCACCTCATCGACGCCCTTCAGCGCCTTCATGATGAAGTCGCCGACAGTGCTAGACGGGATTTCGGTCTCGCCCAGGCTTTCCAGTTGGCGGACGATCCGGTTGACCATCTGCTCGACCTGATCGGCCTGGACCGGGCGTTTGCGCAGCGCCACCCCCAGCGAGCGTTCCAGCTTGTCGCGATCGAAGGGCGTGCGCCGTCCATTGCGTTTCAGGATGACCAGTTCGCGCAGCTGCACGCGCTCGAACGTCGTAAAGCGCCCGTTGCAGTTCGGGCAGGACCGGCGGCGTCGAATGGCCGAGCCGTCGTCCGACGGGCGGCTGTCCTTCACCTGGGTGTCCTGATGACCGCAAAAAGGGCACTTCATCAGGCGGTTATCCGTAGATCGGGAAGCGGTGCGTCAACTCTCGCACCTGGGCCGCGACGCCCGCAACCACGGCCGGATCGGCTTCGTCGCCGCCATTCATCGACGAGACGACGTCGGCGATCCAGTGACCGATCTGCTTGAACTCTTCCTCGCCGAAGCCGCGCGTGGTGCCAGCCGGCGTGCCCAGGCGCACGCCAGAGGTGACGGTGAAGGGGGCGGTGTCGAACGGCACGCCGTTCTTGTTGCAGGTCATCAGCGCCTTTTCGAGCTCATGCTCGGTCGCCTTGCCGGTCACGCCCTTGGGCCGCAGGTCGACCAGCGCCAGGTGGCTGTCGGTGCCGCCCGAGACGATGGCCAGGCCGCGCTCGATCAGGACGCCGGACAGGGCCTGGGCGTTCTTGACCACCTGTTGGGCATAGCCCTTGAACTCGGGCTTCAGCGCCTCGCCGAAGGCCACGGCCTTGGCCGCGATGACGTGTTCCAGCGGGCCGCCTTGCAAGCCGGGGAAGACGGCGGAGTTGATCTTCTTGCCCAGATCAACGTCGTTGGACAGGATCATGCCGCCGCGCGGACCGCGCAGGGTCTTGTGCGTCGTCGTGGTGACGACGTGGGCGTGCGGGACCGGGTCCGGATAGGCGCCGCCGGCGATCAGGCCGGCGTAGTGCGCCATGTCCACCATCAGATAGGCGCCGACGCTGTCGGCGATCTCGCGGAAGCGCTTGAAGTCGATGTGGCGGCTGTAGGCCGAGGCGCCGGCGAGGATCAGCTTGGGCTTCTCACGCTCGGCCATTTCGGCGACGTGGTCGTAGTCGATCAGATGGGTGTCTTCGCGCACCTTGTAGGTCACGGGGCGGAACCACTTGCCCGACTGGTTCGCCGGCGAACCGTGCGTCAGGTGTCCGCCGCAGGCCAGATCCATGCCCAGAAAGGTGTCGCCGGGCTGCAGCAGGGTGAAGAAGACCGCCTGGTTCGCCTGGGCGCCCGAGTGGGGCTGGACGTTGGCGAAGGCGGCGCCGAACAGTTGCTTGGCCCGCTCGCGCGCCAGATCCTCGGTGACGTCCACGAACTCGCAGCCGCCATAGTAGCGACGACCGGGATAGCCTTCCGCGTATTTGTTGGTCAGGACAGAACCCTGCGCGTCCAGCACCGCCTGGGAGACGATATTCTCGGAAGCGATCAGCTCGATCTGTTCGCGCTGACGGCCCAGTTCGCCCTGAATGCCTTTGAAGACATCCGGGTCGGCGTCAGCGAGCGTCTTGGTGAAATAGGCGTCGTGGGTGAAGGCCGTCACGCTGGAATCCCCGGAAATCAGAAGCTGGCCTATCTATCCCCAGCCGCGCGCGACCACAACATCTTGTGGTCAGCCTTTACCCAGTGCCCGCCTCAGCTTGGCGATCGCGACCCGTTCGACGGACTTGGGTTCATTGACCGGCCCCATGGCGCTGACCTCCCGGCCCGTCGCGACATGGACGGCCGAGCATTTGAGGTAGGGGCCGTTTCGGGTGAACTCGACGATGACCTCTCCGAGGTCGTCGCCCGTCGTCATGCGGCGACGGGTCGGCGCGCCACGTTGCAGTGGGCGAACAGCTTGTCCATCGCCTGGACCAGATGATCCATCATGGCGTCGGTGTGGTTCGGTGACGGCGTGAAGCGCAGGCGCTCGGTCCCCTTGGGCACGGTCGGATAGTTGATCGGCTGGACATAGACGCCGTACTCGTCCAGCAGCATGTCCGAGATCATCTTGCAGTGGACCGGATCGCCGACGTGCACCGGCACGATGTGGCTCTCGCTTTCCATCACCGGGATGCCGGCGGCGGCGAAGCGGGCCTTGAGCGTCGCGGCGCGTTCCTGATGCTGGACGCGCAGTTCGGGGTGCGCCTTCAGGTGGCGCACGGAGGCCAGGGCGCCGGCGGTCAGGGCCGGCGGCAGCGAGGTGGTGAAGATGAAGCCCGAGGCCCAGCTGCGCACCGCATCGATGATCATGGCGTCGGCGGCGATATAGCCGCCCATCACGCCGATCGCCTTGCCCAGGGTGCATTCGATGATGTCGATCTGGTCCAGCACGGCGTCGCGCTCGGCGACGCCCGCGCCGGTTTCGCCATACAGGCCAACCGCATGGACCTCGTCCAGATAGGTCAGGGCGCCGTATTTCTTGGCGAGCGCAATAGTGCCGGCCAGATCGGCGATGTCGCCGTCCATCGAATAGACGCTCTCGAATGCGATCAGCTTGGGCGCATCGGCCGGCGCGGCGGCCAGCAGGGCCTCCAGATGCGCCAGATCGTTGTGCATGAAGACGTGGCGCTCGCCGCCGCCGTGGCGGATGCCGGCGATCATCGAGGCGTGATTCAGCGAATCGGAAAAGGTGATCAGGCCCGGCAGGATTTTCTGCAGGGTCGACAGCGTCGCCTCGTTGCCGACATAGCCGGAGGTGAACAGCAGCGCCGCTTCCTTCTGGTGCCAGTGGGCCAGCTCAGCTTCGAGATCGACCGCCGAACGCGTGGTGCCCGAGATGTTGCGCGTGCCGCCGGCGCCGGCGCCTACCGCATCGATCTCGTTGTGCATGGCGTCCAGCACGACCGGGTGCTGGCCCATGCCGAGATAGTCGTTGGAGCACCAGATGACGACGTCCTGTTCGGAACCATCCTCACGGCGACGCACGGCCTGCGGAAACTGACCGCGCATGCGCTTCAGATCGGCGAAGACGCGATAGCGTCCTTCGCTGCGAACCTGCTCCACCGAGCTATTAAAGGCGGCCTTATAGTCGAACAAACTACGCGTTCTTTCGCTTATGGCGATGTCTTTGCGTTGTTTGCTCTCCCGAAGCGGGCTTGTCCATGTCCGCGGCATGGACAAAACGCCCCAAACCCTTAATTGATAACGGTTCTCAGTAGCGAGATCGATCAGCCCGGCTTGCGGAAGCGATAGACGAACTGGTCCGTCTTGCCGCGGATCTTCTCGTCGAAGACGTTCAGGCTGTGGTCGTCTGCGGGATTGGCGACGGCCTGGCTCTCGCCCTCGAAGACGAAGCCGGCCGCCTCGACCTCGCGCTTCAAATAGTCGCCTTCGATGCGGTGCAGGGTCTGAACCGCCGAGATGCCTGTGCCAGGCGCGGCTTCATGGTCGATCAAGATGTAGCGGCCGCCGGGCTTCAGCGCCGCGAACACCGCCGCGTTCATCTTGGCTACGTCGGTGTTGAAGCCGGGGATGTGGAAGTCGTGGTATTCCTGGCTCATGAAGATCATGTCCAGCGGCTCGGCGAAGGTCATGGAGTCCAGCAGGCCGTTGACCCGCGTCACGTTCGAATAGGCCGCGACAAGCGCATCGGCCCCGGCGTTCTCGCGCGCCATCGTCCGCTCAGGTACGAAGGCGTAGACCCGGCCGGTCGGGCCGACCACGTCGGAAAACAAGCGCGTGAAATAGCCGGCGCCGGGGCGAATGTCGGCGACCTTGTCGCCCGGCTCAAGTTGAGCGAAGGCGAGAATTTCGGCCGGGTGACGCAGCGGATCCCGCGCGACCTCTTCGGCCGGACGCTTGGGATCGGCGACCGCATCGGCATAGAGACTGGAATAGCCCGCCGGCTGCGCGTCGGCCGCCGGGGCGACGACGGTCCGCTCTCCACCGTCCGAGTCGATGATGATGCAGCCGGACAGACCTGCCGCCAGAACCAGGGCCGTTGCACCCGCCGCCAATTTCCCGATCATCATCGTCTCCATCGATTTGTCGCGATAGGCTCGCATTTCGCCGATCCGCGCAAGACGTCATCACGCACGAAACGATCCGACGCATCACGCGATTTGCGCACCGGTCGTTGCGGCGCTAGTCCGACGCTGGAGTTTCCAAGGTCTCGCCATGCTTCCCTATCAGCCCGCCCCCTTCCCGCTTGCCCGTCCGCGCCGCCTGCGGTCCAGCCCGTGGGTGCGGCGGCTGGTGGCGGAAACGACCCTGACGCCGGCCGATCTGATCTGGCCGTTGATCGTCCATGACGGTCCCGAGGATCGCGTCCCCGTCGCCTCCATGCCCGGCGTGTTTCGGCTTTCACCCAAGGCGGCTGCTGCGGCGGTGGTCGAGGCGCGCGACCTCGGCATTCCGATGGTGGCCCTGTTTCCCAATGTCGACGGCGCGATCAAGGATGCGGTCGGCACCGGCGCAACCGACCCCGACGGCCTGATTCCCGACTGCATCAAGGCCATCAAGGACGCCGCGCCCGAGATCGGCATCATGACCGACGTCGCCCTGGACTGCTACACCGACCATGGCCACGACGGGGTAATGGAGGGCGACCGGATCGCCAACGACGCCTCGCTGGACCGTCTGGCCGAACAGGCCTTCATCCACGCCCATGCCGGCGCCGATGTCGTGGCCCCGTCGGACATGATGGATGGCCGCATCCAGGCGGTGCGCGAGGCGCTGGAGGCGAACGGGTTTCAGGACACGCTGATCCTGTCCTACGCCGCCAAGTTCGCCTCGGCCTTCTACGGCCCCTATCGCGACGCCGTGGGCTCTTCGGCGATGCTGAAGGGCGACAAGAAGACCTATCAGATGGATTACGCCAACTCCGACGAGGCGCTGAAGGAGGTGGCGATGGACCTGTCGGAAGGCGCCGATGCGGTGATGGTCAAGCCGGGCATGCCGTATCTGGATATCGTCCGGCGCGTGTCCGAGACCTTCCGCGTACCCACCTTCGCCTATCAGGTGTCGGGCGAATATTCGATGATGCAGGCGTCCATCGCCAATGGCTGGCTGGACCGGGACCGTGCGATCCTTGAAACCCTGCACGGGTTCAAGCGCGCGGGTTGCGCGGGCGTGCTGACCTATTTCGCACCGCAGGCCGCACGGCTGCTGGGCTGATGGGCGTGGAGATCCGGCCGATCACGGAGGCCGACTGGCCGGGCCTGTGGCCGATCATCGAAACCGTCACCCGCGCGGGCGAGACCTATACCTATCCGCTGGACATGACGGAGGCGCAGGCGCGCGCCATGTGGACCCCGCCGCCGCCCGGCGGAACCTTGGTTGCGGTTGAGAATGGCCAGGTGCTGGGCGCCGCCAAGATCATTCCGAACCAGCAGGGAAACGGCGCCCACGTCGCCAACGGCAGCTTCATGGTGGCGCCCGAAGCGCGCGGGCGCGGCGTGGCCCGCGGTTTGGGCAAAGCCGCGCTGGCTTTTGCGCGGGATGCGGGCTTCCGGTCCATGCAGTTCAACGCCGTGGTCGAGACCAATACCGTGGCCGTCGCCCTTTGGAAGAAGCTGGGCTTTGAGATCGTGGGCACGGTCCCCGAGGCCTTCGATCACCCGACGCACGGCCCGGTCGGCCTGCACATCATGCACCGCCGGCTTTAGGCGTCAGTCGCGGGGTTGCAGTCGCGCCGCCAGGCTGGACGTGTCCCAGCGGTTTCCGCCCATGGCCTGAACCTCGGCGTAGAACTGATCGACAAGCGCCGTCAGAGACAGGCGCGCGCCGTTTGCGCGCGCCTCGTCCAGCACCAGACCCAGGTCCTTGCGCATCCAGTCCACGGCGAAGCCGAAGTCGAACTCGCCCTTGGCCGCCGTCTTCCAGCGGTTGTCCATCTGCCAACTTTGCGCGGCGCCCTTGGACACGGCCTCATAGGCGGCGTCGGCGTCCAGTCCCGCGACCTGGGCGAAATGGACCGCCTCGGCCAGGCCCTGGACGACGCCGGCGATGGCGATCTGGTTGACCATCTTGGTCAGCTGGCCCGTGCCGGCCGGTCCCATATGTTTGATCGCCTTGGAATAGGCCTTCAACACGGGCTCGACCTTCGCCAGGGCGGCGGCTTCCCCGCCGGCCATGACACTGAGTTGTCCGTTCTCGGCGCCCGCCTGGCCGCCCGACACCGGTGCGTCGATGAACGACTTGCCCTGCCCGTTCGCCAGTTCGGCCATTTCGCGCGCCACCTTGGCCGAGGTCGTGGTGTGATCGACGATCACGGCGGCCTCCGACAGATGCGGCAAGGCCTCGGTCACGACGGCGCGTACGTCGTCGTCATTGCCGACGCACAGGATGAACAGGTCGACGCCCTGCGCCGCCTCAGCCACCGTCGCCGCCGCCCTGCCGCCCGTCGCCGCCGCCCAGGCCTCGGCCTTTGCCACAGTACGATTGAAGCCGGTCACGTCGTGGCCCGCCTCGACCAGATGACGGGCCATCGGGGCGCCCATGACGCCCAGGCCGGCGAATGCGATCTTCATGACAGGCTCCTTGATCCTGCCGTCGGACTAGGCCGCGCCGCGACGGGGTTCAAGGTCAACGCCCGGTTAACCTTGGCCAGCCCACAATGGGACACCATTCGTCGGGGTGCGCGTCCATGTCCGTGAGCGATCGTCCGATCCTCATCAAGAAGGTCAAGAAGGTCTCCGGCGGAGGCCACCACGGCGGTGCGTGGAAGGTAGCCTATGCGGACTTCGTGACCGCCATGATGGCCTTCTTCCTGCTGATGTGGCTGATCAACACGACCGACCCGGAGCAGAAGCGCGGCATTGCCGAGTATTTCGCGCCCGCCAGCGTGTCCGAGACGACGTCGGGTTCCGGCGGCATTCTGGGTGGCACATCGCTGGGCGACGATGGCGTCAAGAGCGCCGGCTCGCAGTCGGTGCTGGAAGAACTGGCGCCCGAGGCGCCCGCGACCGATCAGACGGGCTCCAGCCTGTCGTCCGCCAGCGACTCGGCTCTCCAGGCCGAGATCCAGAAGCGCGAGGCCGCCGAGTTCGCCAGCGCCGCCGAATCACTGCGCCAAGCCATGCAGTCGCTGCCGGAACTGGCCGAACTGTCGAAACAGCTGATCGTGGACCAGACCCCCGAGGGGCTGCGCATTCAGCTGGTCGATCAGGAAGGCCGGTCGATGTTCGACAACAATTCTGCGCGCCCGAATGCCCGCGCCCAGGTGCTGCTGCGCGCCGTGGCCAAGGTGATCAACCAGTTGCCGAACCGCATCTCCATCACCGGACACACCAGCGCGGCGCCCGGCTCCAGCCGCGCCAGCGCCCCTGCGGACTGGACCCTGTCGTCCGAGCGCGCCAACGGCTCGCGTCTGGTGCTGCAAGGTTCGGGCGTCGATCCCGACCGGGTCTATTCGGTGGCGGGCAAGGCGGGGTCCGACCCGCTCTACCCGGACGATCCGACCCTGGCCGGTAACCGCCGCATCGCCATCGTCCTGTTGCGCGAGGCGCCGGTCCTGCCGTCGGACACCTCGCTGTGACCCGGCTCGGCTGCGACGCGAACAGGCTTGCAGCCGGAACACGGATGACGCCAAATCGCGCGATGAGCGTTGTGTCGTCGCAATATTGGCAAGATCGGATGCGGACCTGAGGCCGTGACCCAGCACGTACCGACCCGACAGCTTCGCTTCTTCATGACCTCGGTCGCGCCCTGCCCCTATCTGCCGGGCAAGACGGAGCGTAAGGTCTTCGCCAATCTGCCCTTCTCGGACGGCGCGCACGTCAATGACGAGTTGACGCTGGCCGGCTTCCGCCGCAGCCAAAACATCGCCTATCGCCCGGCCTGCGAAGCGTGTGACGCCTGTGTTTCGGCGCGGCTGCCAGTGCCGGAGTTCGCCTTCACCCGTTCGCAGCGCAAGGTGCTGGCCCGCAACGCCGACCTGTCGCGCGACCTGGTCGAAGCGGAGGCGACGACCGAACAGTTTCAGCTTCTGCGCCGCTACCTGACCACGCGCCATCCGACCGGCGGCATGAGCGACATGGGCTGGCTGGATTACGTCGCCATGGTCGAGGACACGGCCGTGCGCACCCATCTGATCGAATACCGTCTGCCCTCCACCGACGGCGGGCCGGGCGATCTGGTCGCCGTAACCCTGACGGACCTGCTGAAGGACGGGCTGTCGATGGTCTACAGCTTCTATGATCCGACGATGGAGCGGCGCAGCCTGGGCCGGTTCGCCATCCTGGATCATGTGCGCCAGGCCGCCATCGTCGGCCTGCCGTTCGTCTATCTTGGCTATTGGGTCCAAGGCTCGGCCAAGATGGATTACAAGGCCGACTTCCGTCCGATGGAAACCCTCGGCAAGCTCGGCTGGTCACGCCGCGACGCCTGAGGCGCCCTTCGCCGTAGCCGGTTCAAATCGTCATCGAAGCATCCTATGTGGGCGGCGACATTACGGAGCCGCGTCTTGCTGATTGTTCTTTCCCCGGCCAAGCGCCTCGATTTCACCGAAGCCGATGCGGCCATTCCCGGCAGTGACCGCCGGTTCGTCGAAGATACAGCCAGCCTGTCCAAGACCGCCAAGCGTCAGACCAAGGCGGACCTGCGTCGGCTGATGGGGATTTCCGACGATCTGGCGACCCTGAACGCCGCGCGCTTCAAGGCTTTCGATCCTGAATCGACCGAGGGCGTTCAGGCGGCCTTCGCCTTTGCCGGCGATGTGTATGAGGGCCTGCGAGCGCGCGAACTGGACGCCGACGCCTTGGCTTTCGCCCAGAACCATTTGCGCATCCTGTCCGGCTTTTATGGCCTGCTGCGTCCATTGGACCGGATCCAGCCCTATCGGCTGGAGATGGGTACGCGGCTGAAGACGCGTCGTGGGGCCAGCCTGTACGACTTCTGGGGCGACCGGATTTCCAAACAACTGAACGAAGACGCCGAAGGCCAGCCGGATCCGACGCTGGTGAATCTGGCCAGCCAGGAATATTTCGGGGCCGTCGATGCAAAGGCTCTGAAACTGCCTGTCGTCACGCCCCAGTTCCGGGAAAAGAAGAACGGCGAGAGCCGCATCATCTCCTTCTTCGCCAAGAAGGCGCGCGGGGCCATGGCGCGGTTCGCGATCGACGAGCGCGTGGAACGGGTCGCGGACCTGAAGGCTTTCGACCGGGACGGTTATGCGTTCGACAAGGCCGCCTCGACCGACGCCGAGTGGATATTCATCAGATCGGGAAATTCTTGATCCCGACATCGACCTCCCGCTAATCTCGCCAAAACAAACGAAGGGGCGGATTCATGTCGCAAGAGCCTAAGGACTCCACGGGCGCCGACAGTCGGACGGCACGCGGTATCGGCGATCTGAAAGGGCAGGTCGCGGTCATCACGGGCTCGACCTCTGGCATCGGGCTGGCTCTCGCGCGCGCCGTGGCGGCAGGCGGCGGTGAAGTCGTTTTGAACGGCCTGGGCGACCCAGCGGAGATCGAGCGCACTCGCGCCGATCTGGAGGCCTCATCCGGCGTTCGCGTCCTCTATCATCCGGCGGACATGACGCGCGGTGACGAAATCGCCGACATGATCGCCTTCGCTGAACGCGAACTGGGACGCCTGGACATTCTGGTCAACAACGCCGGCATCCAGCACGTCGAGTCCGTTGAGAACTTCCCTGCCGATCAGTGGGAAAAGATCATCGCCATCAACCTGTCCTCGGCTTTCTACGCCACGCGCGCGGCGATCCCGATCATGAAGGCTCAGGGGCGCGGCCGGATCATCAACATGGCCTCTGCGCACGGTCTGGTGGCCAGTCCGTTCAAGTCCGCCTATGTCGCGGCAAAGCACGGCGTCATAGGCTTCACCAAGACCGCAGCGCTGGAACTGGCGCGGGACAACATCACCTGCAACGCCATCTGCCCCGGCTTCGTCGAGACGCCGATCGTGACCAAACAGATCGCGGATCAGGCGCGCACGAGAAACATGACCGAGGAGCAGGTGCTGACGGACGTGATCCTGGCGGCTCAGCCGACAAAGCGGTTCGTCACAACGGAGGAACTGACCGGCATCTTCCTCTATCTGGTCAGCGACCTCGGCGCCTCAGCCAACGGGGCCAGCTTCTCCATCGACGGCGGCTGGACCGCGCAGTAGCTAAGGAAGGCGGCGGTCATGGCGATTTTCAAGCGCAAGACCGCCGAGGCGGCAGGCTCCGTTCCCGCCGCTCCCGCCAGACGGCCCATCTGCCTTGCACTTCAGGGCGGCGGCGCACACGGCGCCTTCCAATGGGGCGTTCTGGATCGTCTGTTGGAAGACGATCGGCTTGATATTCGCGCGGTGTCCGGCGTCTCAGCGGGAGCGATGAACGGCACGGCCTTGGTGTCGGGCCTCGCATCAGGCGATGGCCGCGCCGCGTTGGACAAGCTCTGGCGAGAGGTGAACCAGTCCGGCGGTCGCAACGTCTTTGGAGACAGCGCGATCTGGAATGCGGCGCGGACGCCCGACTGGATCAAGGACAACCCATTCTGGCGCGCGGGCGAGACGCTGGCGATGTCGATGAGTCCGTATGAATTCAATCCGCTGAACCATAACCCTCTGAAACGGGTTTTGCAGGCCTCGGTCGACTTCGGCGCCGTCCAGGCCTCGGACATCCGGCTTTTCGTCGCCGCCACCGCTGTGCGCCAGGCGAAAGCGCGCATCTTCCAGACGAATGAGATCAACGCCGATGTCCTGATGGCGTCGGCCTGCCTGCCCCATCTGTTTCAAGCCGTGGAGATCGACGGGGAGCCCTATTGGGACGGCGGCTATCTGACCAATCCGCCGCTGTGGCCGTTGACCGGAGATGACACGCCGGACGACGTGCTGTTGATCACACTCAATCCGATGGTGCGCGACGAGACGCCTAAAAGCGCAGGCGACATCGTCGATCGGCTGAACGAGATCGTCTTCAACGCGCCGCTGGTCGCCGAACTGCGCGCCATCGCCCTGGCAGGTGAACTGATCGAACATGGGCAGTTGAAGGGCGGCGGCGCCGGACCCTATCGGCACGTCCGACTGCACGCCATTGAGGCGGACGGCTGGCTCTCGGACCTGTCGCTGCGATCCAAGTTCAACACCGAATGGGGTTTCCTCAACGACATGAAGGCGCGGGGACGTGCGGCCGCTGACGATTGGTTGAACGCGTGCGTGAGCAGCGTCGGACGCCAGTCCAGCGTCGATCTTCAGGCACGCTTCGGCTAGCCGACGAAGCCTGCGGCGCGGCGCAGACGGTCGTTGATGGCTTCACCCAGTCCGGTCGTTGGGATCGGCGACACGGCGATACCTGTCGGCCGTGTGCGATCGGCCTCGCGCAGCAGTCGGAACAGGTTGGCGGCGGCTTCGCGCAGGTCGCCCGACGGGCTCAGACTCCAGCGCGGCTCACCGGCGTCAGGGCCAAAGCCGAGCAGGATCTCGCCGTCACGCGCAGCGCCGGCCTCGATCCGAACCGGCGCATCCGGTGCATAGTGCAGGGTCAGTCGCCCGGGCGAACGATGCCCCTCTACGCCCTCTTCAATGGGACCGACGACCGCCTCGATCTCGGATCGGGTTATGGCGCCTGGACGCAGCAGGGCGACCCGTCCCACCAGCACCGACACGACCGTGCTTTCCAGACCGACCTGACAAGGCCCGCCATCGACAGCCGCTGAGACTGCAAAGCCCGTCTCCTCGACAGCATCTGTGAAGGTCGTCGGGCTCGGTCGGCCGGAACGATTGGCAGAGGGGGCCACGACTGGGCCGCCGAACGCCGCCAACACTTCCCTCGCCACCGGATGCGCCGGAACACGGATCGCGACGCTGTCCAGTCCGGCGCGCGCCAAGTCGCAGACGCTGCGCGTGTCCAGGATTGGCGTGATCAGGGTGAAGGGTCCGGGCCAGAAGGCGTCCGCCAAGGCAAGTCCGAGCGGGCCGAGCTCGCCAATCTTGGCCGCCGCATCGGCATCGACGACATGGGATATCAGCGGATTGAACTTCGGCCGCCCTTTCGCGGCGAAGATGGCGGCGACCGCCTCAGCATTGCTCGCGTCGGCGCCCAGTCCGTAAACGGTCTCGGTCGGCAGCAGGATCAGATCGCCGTTCGCCAGCGCCTGAGCGGCTTGCAGCGGCGTTTGGCTCACGGTCGGCGCGGGATGATCGGGATCATCCGGTGCAGCACATTGTCCCGATCAATGAACTGATGCTTCAGCGCCGCGATCACATGCAGGGCGATCAAGACATAGAGCCCCTTCACCGCCAGTTCGTGCAGCCCCATCAGGCTGCGCGCCGCTTCACGCCCGCCGCTGACGGGCAAGAGGGGCCAGGAGAAGAGGCCGAACCACTCGATCGCGCGCCCGCCCGCCGATGATGCGAGCCAACCGGTCATCGGAATGACGATCAGGGCCAGGTAGAAAAGGACGTGCGTCGCGCGCGCCGCCACCTTCTGCCAGCGCGGCAAAGCCGACGGCAGAGGAATCGCCGGATGCGCCAGACGCCATCCGATCCGTGCGAGGGTCAGCACCAGGATCGTCAGACCCAGCGACTTGTGCAGCATGACGAACTGGCCCGAAATCGGCCCTTCCGTATTCTCATGCGCCGTGATCAGCAGCACCTGAGCCAGAACGGCGGCGGCGATGCCCCAATGCATCAGCAGGGAAACGACCGAATATCGATTGCGGGGCTCGCCCATGTCTTCCCTTCCGCGACGGCACGGCGTCACCATGCATTCCGTCACTTTGCACTGAGACGGGGCGCGTCGCCAAGACGCTTGCAGCGACAGGCCCCGACGCGGCACTTAGGCCGCAAAGACGATTGAGGAAACCCATGACCTATCGCGCGCCCGTTCGAGACCTGGCCTTCACTCTGGAATCCGTCGCCGGCATGGCCGACGTGGCCGCAACCGGCGCCTTTCCCGACTATGACGCCGACGTCGCCGGCGCCGTTCTCGAGGCGGCGGGACAATTCTCCGAAGAGGTGCTGGCGCCGCTGAACAGGATTGGGGATCAGAAGGGCTCGACCTACGCCAACGGCGCCGTCACCGCCGCGCCCGGATTCGCCGACGCCTATCGCCAGTTCGCGGCCGGCGGCTGGACCGGGCTGTCGGCGTCGACCGAAGCGGGCGGACAGGCCCTGCCCAAGGCGCTGGAACTGGCGGCCTATGAGACCGTGCATGCCGCCAACATGGCGTTCGGCCTGTGCCCCATGCTGTCGCTGGCCTCGATCGAGGCGCTGGAGCAGGTCGGGACGGAAGAGCAGAAGGCCAAATATCTGACCAAGTTGGTCAGCGGCGAATGGACCGGCGCCATGGTGCTGACCGAGCCGGGCGCCGGATCGGACCTGGGTTCGCTGATCACCACGGCGACGCCGAACGGCGACGGGACCTATGCGCTGAACGGGCAGAAGATCTACATCACCTGGGGCGACCACGACGCGACCGACAATATCGTGCACCTGGTGCTGGCCCGCCTGCCGGACGCGCCCAAGGGGCCCAAGGGCATCAGCCTGTTCCTGGCGTCGAAGTATGCGGTGAAGGAAGACGGCACGCTGGGCGACCGCAACGCCTTCCGCCCGGTCGGCGTGGAGCACAAGCTGGGCATCCACGCCTCGCCGACCTGCGTCATGAGCTATGAGGGGGCGACCGCCGAACTGGTCGGTCAGCCGAACCAGGGCTTGGCCCATATGTTCGTGATGATGAACGCGGCGCGCCTGGCGGTCGGCGTCGAGGGCGTCGGCATCGCCGAACGCGCCTATCAGCACGCTCTCGCCTACGCCTTGGACCGTCGTCAGGGGCGCTCGGTCTGGACCGGCGAGGCCAACGCTCCGATCTTTGACCACCCCGACGTGCGCCGCATGCTCAGCGTCATGAAGGCCAAGATTTCGGCGGCGCGCGCCGTGTGCCTGTCGACCGGCGTCGCCGCCGATCTGGCCCGGCACGCCGCGACGGAGGAGGAACGCCGCCATTGGAAGGGACGCGAAGACCTGTTCACGCCGATCGCCAAGGCCTGGTCCACCGATATCGGCTGCGAGGTCGCCTCGATGGGCGTCCAGATCCACGGCGGCATGGGCTTCATCGAGGAGACCGGCGCGGCGCAATACTATCGCGACGCCCGCATCGCCCCGATCTACGAAGGCACCAATGGCATTCAGGCTATGGATCTGGTGGGTCGCAAACTGTCGATGGACGGCGGCGATGCAGCCAAGGCGCTGATCGCGGACATGAAGGCGACGCTGGTCGATCTCGGCAAGCTCTACAGCGGCAAGCCGGTCGAACGGTTCGCCACCGCCATCGAGGCTGTCGAGGACGCGACCCTGTGGCTGCTGGATCAGAAGGCCGATCCGAATGCGGCGGCCGATGTGCTGGCCGCGGCCGACGCCTATCTGAAACTGCTGGGCGATGTGGCCGGCGGCTGGATGCTGGCGAAGGGCGCGCTTGCCGCCAAGGCGAAGCTGGACGCCAACGAGGGCGATCCGGTGTGGCTGCAGGGCAAGCTGGACCTCTACGAAGTCTATGCCGCCAATGTGCTGGGCCACGTCTCCAGCCGCCTGGCGGCCGTGGGTCAGGGCGGCGACCTGCTGCGGCGCATGACGGTGGACGCGCTGGCGGGGTGATCGGCAAAGCGTTTCTTCGTTTGACGTAGATGGGGCCGGACCTTCAAGGTCCGCCCTTCAAACAAGCAGGGAGCGTCCGATGAATCGTCGGCAACTGATCATGTCCACGGCGGCGACCGCCCTCGCCGTCTCGGCCTCCCCCGCGCTCGCCCGTCAGTCCACCGGATCCCCCATGCCTCAGCCGCCCGTCGCCAAGAAAATCCCTGTCGTCATCGAACAACTGGGCCGCACCCGGACCGACGACTATCAGTGGATGAAGGACGACAATTGGCAGGCGGTCCTGCGCGATCCGACCCTGATCAAGGCCGAGGTCAAGGAACACCTGACCGCCGAGAACGCCTATCGCGAGGCCATGATGGCCTCCACCCTGCCCTTGCAGGAGACGATGTTTGCGGAGATGCGCGGCCGCATCAAGGAAGACGACAGCTCGGTTCCGGCGCCGGACGGCGGCTGGAACTACTACGTCGAATATGAGACCGGCGATCAGCACCCCCGCTACATGCGTGTCGAGCGTCAGGGCGCCTGGATGGTGGATGGTCAGCCGGTGACGAAAAACTTTGTCATGGCGCCTACGCCTCAACTGCTGCTGGACGCCAACGAACTGGCCAAGGGCAAGGCCTATTCGGAAGTGTCGGCCGCAAGCCACAGCCCGGATCACACGCTGTTCGCCTATGCCGAGGACGCCCAGGGTTCCGAGGTTCACAAGATCTACGTCAAGGATCTGGCGACCGGCGAGGTGCTGCCCGAGGTGATCGACAGCGCCACCGGCGACTTTGTCTTCTCGCCGGACAGCCAGTGGATCTTCTGGACCAACCGCGACGATAACGGCCGTCCGGACAAGATCTTCCGTCGCCCGGCGCGCGGCGGCGAGACCACCCTGGTCTATGAGGAAGACGACGACGGCATGTTCATCGGCGTCGGTCGCACCGCCGACGACCAGTTCATCGTTATCGGCATCCAGAATCAGGAAACGTCGGAGGCGCGCTACATTCCCGCCGCGACTCCGACGGCCGAACCCATTGTGCTGGAGCCGCGCGTGGTGGCGACCCGCTATGACGTCGATCACTGGGGCGACCGCTGGGTGATCCGCACCAATGCCGACGACGCCATCGATTTCAAGATTGTCCAGGCCCCGACCGCGACGCCGGCTAAGGCGAACTGGACCGATCTGGTGCCGCACACGCCAGGCCGCTTCATCGAAGGTCTGGACCTGACCAACGCCCATCTGGCGCGTCAGGAACGTGCAGACGCCAATACGCGCATCATCATCCGCGACCGGGCCGGCGCCGAGCATGAGATCGCGGTGGACGAACCGGCCTTCGCCCTGTCGCTGGCCGGCGCCTCCGAATACGATACGACGACCACCCGCTACACCTACAACTCGCCGTCCACGCCGACGCAAACGTTCGATTACGACATGGCG
The DNA here is from genome assembly GCF_900102995.1 of Brevundimonas sp. 374. Taxonomy (NCBI): domain Bacteria; kingdom Pseudomonadati; phylum Pseudomonadota; class Alphaproteobacteria; order Caulobacterales; family Caulobacteraceae; genus Brevundimonas; species Brevundimonas sp. 374. The sequence continues at coordinate 576,778 of NZ_FNKT01000001.1, forward strand.
TCGCGCGAGCGGACCCTGCGCAAGACGCAGCAGATTCCGTCCGGTCACAATATCGAAGATTATGTGGTCGAACGGCTGAACGCCCCGGCAGCCGATGGTCAGCTGGTGCCGGTGACGGTGCTGCGTCGCAAATCGACGCCCGTCGACGGTTCGGCGCCCCTGCTGCTCTACGGATACGGCTCCTACGGCATCCCCATGCCGGCCAGTTTCTCGACCAACCGACTGTCGCTGGTGGACCGCGGCTGGATCTACGCCATCGCCCATATTCGTGGCGGGTCCGACAAGGGCTGGGGCTGGTTCCTCGACGCCCGGAAGATGACGAAGAAGAACACCTTCACCGACTTCATCGCTTCCGCCGAACACCTGATCGACAAGAAGTACGCCACGGCCGGAAACATTGTCGCTCAGGGCGGATCTGCCGGTGGGCTCTTGATGGGTGCGGTCAACAACATGCGGCCCGACCTGTGGGCCGGGATCATCGGTCAGGTGCCGTTCGTGGACGTGATCAACACCATGAGCGACACCTCCCTGCCGCTGACGCCGCCGGAATGGCCCGAGTGGGGTAACCCGATCGAGGACCCGGCCGCCTACGATTACATGATGAGCTACAGCCCCTACGATCAGGTCGAGCCGAAAGCCTATCCGGCGGTGCTGGCGACGGGGGGTCTGTCCGATCCGCGCGTCACCTACTGGGAGCCGGAGAAGTGGGTGGCCAAGCTGCGACCCGCCACCACCTCGGGCAAGCCTGTGCTGCTGAAGATCAATATGGAGGCCGGTCACGGGGGCGCGGCCGGGCGGTTCGACTATCTGAAGGAGGTCGCCCACGACTACGCCTTCGCCGTCTGGGCTATCGACAAGGGCTGGGAGCAAACGTGAGCGAACTGACGGTTCGCGACGCCCGTCCTGACGACATCGCCTCGATCACGGCCATCTATGCCGAGAGCGTCGCCAACGGGCGCGGCACTTTCGAGCTGGAGGCGCCGGACGAGACCGAAATGGCCGCAAGGCTCGCCGTCGTGGAAGCGCTCGGCCTGCCGCGCCTTGTGCTCGACATCGACGGCGCGGTCGCCGGATACGCCTATGCCGGGCCGTTTCGTACGCGTCAGGCCTATCGCTACATGGTCGAGGACTCGATCTACGTCGCGCCCTGGGCCAGGGGGCGCGGCGTCGCGGGCGCCCTGCTCGATGCGCTGATCGTCCGCTGCGAAGTGATGGGTCTTCGTCAGATGGTCGCGGTCATCGGTGATGCGGAGAACGTCGGCTCAATCGCGCTGCACCGCACGCGGGGCTTCACCGACGCTGGCGTGTTCAAGGCGGCCGGCTGGAAGCACGACGACTGGCGCGACGTGGTGTTCATGCAGCGGGCGCTGGGTGACGGCGGCGCCAAAGCGCCCGACGCGCCGGGTCTGCCGCTTGTCGACAAGAGGCCGCTGCGCTGACGCATTGCGGCACCGTGACCCGACGCCTATCCTGACGCCGTGAAGATTGTCCAATCCCTGTTGCTGCTGATCGGCGCCCTGTCGGTGCTGGCGCTCGGCGCGGTCGGCGCCTCGGCGTCGCCGGCGACCGCCGCGCCTTGCCATGAGACGGGCCATGAGACAGGCCAGTCCTCGCCCGACCAGACCCCGAACCATGCGCCCAAGGCCATGAAGGCGATGATCTGCTGCGTCGCCTGCGTTGCGACGCCGACGCTGGATTCTGCTCCCATGTCTGGCCCGACCGTTTCCCCGTCGCGCATCGCCGCGGTTCCGGCCGCCTTGCCAGTCGGGCAACGGCTATCGCCCGAGCCCGGACCACCCCGCCTCCTGATCGTCTGACACACCTCGCGCCTGTCGCAGGGCGCACTCCGTCACGATCATCAGAGGAGGCCTTGAATGGCTATCCGTACTCTCGTCGGCGCCTGCGCCGGCGCTTTCCTGCTCGCCCTGGCTCAGGCCGCGGCGGCGCAGGATCACTCTCACCATGCGTCGAGCAAGCCCCCTGCCGATCCGCACGCGGGTCACGACATGCCCACGTCATCCGCCGAACCGATGACCGATCACGCCAGCATGGGTCACACGATGACCAGCCCGTATGGCCCTTGGCCCATCAACCGCGACGCCTCAGGCACCGGTTGGCAACCCGATGCGGGCGAGCACGGCGGCATTCACACCGTCCGTGGCGACTGGATGGTGATGACCCACGCCATGCTGAACCTGGTCTATGACACCCAGTCTGGGCCACGCGGCGGCGACAAGACCTTCGTCGCCGGCATGCTGATGACCTCGGCGCGGCGCGACTTCGACGACGGTTCGAAACTGAACCTGCGCGCTATGCTCAGCCCTGACCCGCTGATGGGCAAGTCCGGCTATCCGCTGCTGCTGGCGGCGGGCGAGACGGCGGACGGGGTCAATCCTCTGGTCGATCGACAGCATCCGCACGATCTCTTCATGGAGCTGTCGGCCAGCTATTCGAAACGCCTGTCCGACAAGGACAGCGTCTATGGCTACATTGGCCTGCCCGGCGAACCTGCCTTCGGCCCGCCCGCCTTCATGCACCGCATGAGCGCGATGGACAGTCCCGAGGCGCCGATTACCCACCACTGGCTCGACTCGACCCACATCGTCTTCGGCGTGACGACCCTGGGCTGGGCGCACGACCGCTTCAAGATCGAGACCTCGGCTTTCAAGGGACGCGAGCCGGATGAGGAGCGTTGGGGCATCGATTCGCCACGGCTGGACAGTTGGTCGGTGCGGGCTGCTTGGAACCCGACCGAAGACTGGTCGCTGCAGGCATCCTACGCCGATGTCTCCGCGCCGGAACAGCTGGAGCCCGACGAGGACGAGACGAAATGGTCGGCTAGCGCCACCCACACCCGCCGTCTGGGCGATGACGGCTGGTGGTCCTCGACTCTGGCCTGGGGTCGCAAGACCAATGACCACGGCGAATCGAAAGACGCTTGGCTGCTGGAATCGGCGGTTAATCCCAACGACCGCTGGACGATCTTCGCCCGCGCCGAGCGGATCGAGACGGATGAACTGGTTACCGGCGTCGGCGGCGGCCATGGTCCGCTCAATACGGTGGGTAAGGCATCGGTCGGCGTGGTCCGCGACTGGCGGATCGCCGAACACGTCCGGCTCGGCCTCGGCGGTCTCTATGCCATGAATCGCGTGCCGACGGCGTTGGAGCCGCTGTACGGCGGCGATCCCGACGGGGCGATGCTCTTCGTGCGGCTGAAGATCGACTGATCTAGCTCAAGGCCTGTCCGGCTTCGGCCGGGCGGGCCGGCGGCTGGTCCAGAAGCCGCAGCGCTTCATAGCCGACCAGGACCACGCCGAGCACGAGCATCAGCGCTCCGGCGATCAGCACCAGGCGCACGTGCCGGTGCAGGTGATAAAGCAACTCGCCGATCATCGACGGTCCCGCCGCATTCGGATCGTGCCAATTCGATCCGTTCCGACCAGTTTACTGCAAAACGCGGACCCGATGGAGTCTATGAGAACCGCGTTCCGTCAGACCAGGCGGCTTTGCACCACCGCCGCGCCGATGAAGCTGGCGAACAGGGGGTGCGGCGCGAACGGACGGCTCTTCAACTCGGGGTGATACTGAACGCCGATGAACCAGGGGTGGTCCGGGCGTTCAACCGTCTCAGGCAGAACGCCGTCAGGCGAGAGACCGGCGAAGACCAGCCCGCCCTTCTGCTCGATCGCCTCGCGATAGTTGATGTTGACCTCGTAGCGGTGGCGGTGACGCTCGCTGATCGCGGTCGAGCCGTAGATCTCAGCGATCTTGGACCCGGCTGTCAGAGTCGAATCATAGGCGCCCAGCCGCATGGTGCCGCCCAGGTCGCCGCCCTGCTGACGCAGGACGCGTTGGTTGCCTTGGGTCCATTCCGTCATCAGGCCGACGACCGGCTCGGCGGTCGGGCCGAATTCGGTGGACGAGGCCTTGGGATAGCCGGCCAGGTTCCGCGCCGCCTCGATCACCGCCATCTGCATGCCGAAGCAGATGCCGAAATAGGGGATGTTGCGCTCACGGGCGAAGCGGGCTGCCTCGATCTTGCCTTCCGAACCGCGCTCGCCGAAGCCGCCGGGCACCAGGACAGCGTGCGCGCCTTGCAGCCGCTCCTCGCAGGCCTCGGGATCGCCTTCGAAGGTGTCGGCCTCGACCCAGTCGATGTTGACCTTGACGTTGTTGGCTACGCCGCCGTGATGCAGGGCCTCGATCAGGGACTTATAGGCGTCCTTGAGGACGGTGTATTTGCCGACCACGGCGATGGTGACCTCGCCGTCGGGCTGCAGGCGGCGACGCGCGATCTCTTGCCAGCCGGTCAGATCCGGCTCGGGCGCGTCGTTTATGCCGAAGTGCGCCAGCACTTCGCGGTCCAGACCCTCGCGGTGATAGTCCAGCGGCACGGCATAGATGTCGGCGGAGTCCATTGCTTGAATGACGCCGCTTTCGCGCACGTTGCAGAACTGGCCGATCTTGCGCTTCTCTTCGGCCGGGATCGGCTGCTCGCAGCGGCACAGCAGGATGTCCGGCTGGATGCCGATGGAGCGCAGTTCCTTGACCGAGTGCTGGGTCGGCTTGGTCTTCATCTCGCCGGCCGTCTTGATGAACGGCAGCAGCGTCAGATGGACGAAGCAGCTTTGGCCGCGCGGCAGGTCCTGGCCAAGCTGGCGGATCGCCTCAAAAAAGGGCAGGCCCTCAATGTCGCCGACCGTGCCACCAATCTCGACCAGAACGAAGTCGACGTCTTCGCCCGCGTCGGTCAGGGCGGGCGTCAGGCAGAAGGATTTGATCTGGTCGGTCACGTGCGGAATGACCTGGACGGTGGCGCCCAGATAGTCGCCGCGACGCTCCTTTTCCAGAATTGTCGAATAGATGCGGCCGGTCGTGATGTTGTCGGACTTGGCCGCCGATACGCCGGTGAACCGCTCGTAGTGGCCCAGGTCCAGGTCGGTCTCGGCGCCGTCGTCGGTCACGAAGACCTCGCCGTGCTGATACGGGCTCATCGTGCCCGGATCGACGTTCAGATAGGGGTCGAGCTTGCGCAGGCGGACCTTGTAGCCGCGAGCCTGCAAAAGAGCGCCGAGAGCGGCGGAGGCGAGGCCTTTTCCTAGCGAGGAAACCACGCCGCCGGTGATGAACACATAGCGAGCCATGGGGGGACACCTTACTCCATGATTCGCGGCTCGGTCATGCCGCCGTCGAATCGAACTGTTGATCAAAAGAAGAAAGCGCGCCCTGCGGCGCGCTTTCGGAAACTCGGGTCTCTGTCGGAGCCCTATTGGGCGGGCTGTTGAGCCGGCGCCGGAGCGGTGGAGGCCGACGGCAGGCTGGCTTCCAGATCATCCAGCGACGGCGTCGCCGGTTTGGCCGGCGCAGCGGGCTGTTGCTGGGGGGGCTGTTGCGTCTGGGTCTGCGGCGTCGTGGCCAACGAACCCACAGCGTCGGCGTCGATGCCGGACACCGAGGCGCGATCCATATTGCCGACGACGGTCAGAATGATCGTCAGGGCGAACAGCGCGGCCGCAAGCCACCAGGTGGTGACGGTCAGAAGATTGCCTGCCCCGCGTGCGGTCATGAAGCCCGACGGACCGCCGCCCATGCCCAGGGCGCCGCCCTCGGACTTCTGAAGCAGGACGATGCCCGTCAGCGCGATGGCGACGATGATGATGGCGACGAGCAGGATGGTCTGGAGCATGGCGTCATTCATGTGGGCGCGGATCTGCGCCGATCAAGCGGCGGCCTCTATCATCGAAGCGCGCCAGGGGCAAACGTCACGCGGCGGCGTTGACGATCGGTATGAAATCCTCGGCCTTCAAGGACGCGCCGCCGACCAGGGCGCCGCCGACTTCCGGCGTAGCCAGAATGTCGCGCGCATTCTCTGGTTTGACCGAACCGCCATACAGAATGGGCGCGGTGCGAGCGCCTTCTCCCAGCTTTGCAACGATGGCGGCGCGCACGGCGGCATGGACCTCGGCGATCTGATCCAGCGTCGGGGTCAGGCCCGTCCCGATGGCCCAGACGGGTTCATAAGCCACCGCGAAGTCGCGCTCGGCCAAGCTGGACGGCAGCGAGCCCGCGACATGGCCCGACACCACGGCGATGGCGTCGCCTGCTTCCCGCTGCTGCAAGGTTTCACCGACGCACACGATGGGCTCCAGCCCAGCGGCGATGGCGGCCTCGACCTTGGCGGCGACGTCCGCATCGGTCTCGCCGAAAGCCGCGCGGCGTTCGGAATGCCCCAGGATCACAACAGTCGCGCCGGCGTCGACCAGCATTTCGGCCGAGACAGAGCCGGTAAAGGCGCCTGCGGGCTTCTCATGACAGTCCTGACCGCCCACAGCCACGCCGCTGCCTGCCAGCGCGGACTGCATACGCTCGATCAGCGTCGCCGGCGGGCACAGCACCACACGGCATCCTTGCACCGTCGTTCCGACGGCGTCCCTGATCGCCTCAGCCTGCGCCAGGGCGGCCGAGACGCCGTTCATCTTCCAATTGCCGACGATCATCTTCACGGATTGTTTCATGGGCGCCTGTCTAGAAGGCGAAAACCGCCAAGCCAAGAGGCGGCGCCGCAATCCGGACACGAAGCCATCCTTGCAGCGGCGGCCCCGGCCCGACTATACGCGACGATTGACGCCAACATCGGCCAGTCCCGGGTTTTCGAATGCTCACCGCCTTCCGCGCCTTCTCTCGATCCAAATGGGCGGCCGCCCTGCTTGTCCTGATCGCGATCAGCTTCGTGATCGTCGGCGCGCGGATGGATGTCTTCTCCAACCTGGGACCGAAACACGTCATCGATGCGGGCGATCGTTCAATGAACGAAGTCGAGTTCCGCACCGCCTTCGATCAGGTGCGCGAACGGCTGCAGCAGCAGGTCGGCCGTCCCCTGACGAACCAGGAGCTGATTGCGGAAAACATTCACGTCCGCTTCCTGACCGAGCAGACGCAGCAGCTGGGCTTCCTGAACTGGGCCTACAAGGCGGGCATTCGCCCGGGCAAGGAACTGATCGTCAAGCAAATCCGCCAGATCCCGGCCTTCTTCAACTCGGTCACCGGACAGTTCGACCAGCAGGCTTATGAGGCGGCTCTGGCGCAGCAAAACCTGACCCCCGCCATGCTGGAGCAGGACCTGCGCGACCAGTACGCCACGGAGCATTTCGGCGCCGCCGTCTTCGCCGGCGCCCGCGTGCCGCGCATCTATGGCGCGCTGCTGGCCGGTTCCGCCTTCGAAAGCCGCGACGGTCGTTGGTTCGAGGTTACCCCCGCGATGGCCGGTCAGATCCCCGCCCCGACTGACGCCCAGTTGAACGCCTTCATCCAGGAGAACGCCGACCGCCTGCGCGCGCCCGAGTTCCGCATGGTGTCGGTCGTTCTGTTCACGCCTGAGGCTTCGGCCAACGCGCCGATCTCGGAAGACCGCATCCGCGCGCGTTTCGAGTTCAAGAAGGACACGCTGAGCAAGCCTGAGACGCGCTCGTTCGTCACCCTGACCGCGCCAAACCGCGAGACGGCCCAGAAGATCGCCGCCGCCCTGCGCGCGGGCCAATCGCCCGCCGACGTCGGCCGCGCCAACAACATCACGCCGGCCGCCTTCAACGAAACCCCCCGCTCGGCCATCGGCGACGCCGCAACCGCAGCCGCCGTCTTCGGCCTGCAAGCCAATCAGGTGTCCAACCCGGTCCAGGCCGGTGTCGGCTTCGCCGTCGCCAAGGTCACGGCCGTCCAACCCGCCGCGCCCGCGACGCTGGACAGCGCTCGCGAGGAGCTGATCCAGGAACTGCGCGCCGAGGACGTGAAGACCCAGACCTACGCCAAGGTCGAGAAGTACGAAGCCGCCCGCACGGCCGGTAAGAACCTGGCTGACGCGGCGCGTGAGGCCGGCGGTCGCGTCGTCGATCTGCCGCCCTTCACCAAGGACGGCAAGCTGCCGAACGGTCAGGCGCTGAACGCCCCGCCGCAAATCTTCGAGACGGCCTGGAGCCTGACCAAGGGCGGCGAAAGCGACGTCATCGACGCCGGTCAGGGCCAGTATTTCGCCGTGCGCGTCAACGACATCCGCCCGTCGGCCCTGCCGACCCTGGCCGAGGTTCGCGAGCCCCTGGCCGCCCAATGGATCCAGCGGGAGACCATGCGTCGCCTGTCAGCCAAGGCTGAAGAACTGACGACCCGCGTGCGCAATGGCGAGGACATCGCCGCGGTCGCCCGTTCGGTCAATGCACCGCTGACCGTGCGCACCGGCGTCATCCGCAATCAGCAAACCCAGGAGGCCCTGGGTCAGGGCGTGCTCCAGGGCCTGTTCGGCCAATCCAAGGGCCAGGCCTTCTCTCAGCCCGCGTCGCAGACCGCCTATGTGGTCGGCCGCGTCGACAACGTTCGCGCCGCCAATCCGGCCGTGGCCGGACCGCTGGCCGAGCAGGTCCGTCCGCGCCTGACCCAGGAGTTGGTGCAGGCCATCGTCGAAGCGTCGGTCTCGGCGGGCGCTCAGCGCTCCAAGGCCAAGAACGACCCGGTCCAGGCGCTGTCGGCCCTGGGTCTGTCGGCTGGCGCAACGCCCGCCACACCGGCGCAATGACCGACGACGCTTCGCGCGACATCACGTTCGACGCCTTCGCCGCCGGCCTTTCGGCCGGTCGGCCGCAGGTCCTGGTTCGGAGGGTCATCGACGACCTGGAAACCCCGGTCTCGGCCTATCTGAAGCTGGGGCGCGATCGGCCGTACGCCTGTCTGCTGGAGTCGGTCGAGGGCGGCGCGGTCAAGGGACGCTACTCCATCCTGACGCTGGATCCCGATGTGGTCTGGCGTTGTCGATCCAACGCGGCGGAAGTGTCGCGCGGCTCAGCCATAGGCGAAGGTCGGTTCACAGCCGAACCCCTGCCAGCGCTGCAATCCCTGCGCGCGCTGATCGCGGCGTCGAAGTTCGATCTGCCGGAGGGATTGCCGCCGATGGCCGCCGGCCTGTTCGGCGTCTTCGGCTACGACATGGTGCGCCTGCTGGAACCGCTGGGCGCGCCGAATCCTGATCCGCTCGATCTGCCCGACGCCGTGCTGACGCGGCCGTCGCTGGTGGCCATCTTCGATTCAGTCCGCCACGAGATCGTTCTGGTGTCGGCCGCCTATCCCGACGCCGGCATCTCCCCGCAAGAGGCGTTCGACACCGCGACGGCGCGGCTGGATGCGTTCGAGACGGCCTTGCGCGAACCCCTGCCCGTTCGCGCCGCTCCGCAGCAAACGCCGCCTCCCGTCTTCACCTCGCCGGTGGACCAGCCGGCCTTCGGCGAGATGGTCGCCAGGGCCAAGGACTACATCGGCGCCGGCGACATCTTCCAGGTCGTGCTCAGCCATCGGTTCTCAGCTCCGTGGACGGACGATCCCTTCGCCTTCTATCGCTCGCTGCGTCGCCAGAACCCCTCGCCCTATCTGTTCTATCTGAACTTCGAAGGCTTCCAGCTCGCCGGCTCCAGCCCCGAGATCCTGGTTCGGCTGAAGGACGGCGAGGTCACGATCCGGCCGCTGGCCGGCACCCGCATGCGCGGCGCGACGCCAGAGGCGGACAAGGCGCTGGAAGTCGAACTGCTGGCTGATCCCAAGGAGCTGGCCGAGCATCTGATGCTGCTGGACCTCGGCCGCAACGATGTGGGCCGCGTCGCGGCGCCCGGCACGGTCGAGGTCACCGAGAGCTTCGTCGTCGAACGCTACAGCCAGGTCATGCACATCGTCTCAAACGTGCGCGGTAAGGCTGATCCCAGGCTGGATGCGGTGGACACGCTGCTGGCCGCCCTGCCCGCCGGCACCCTGTCGGGCGCGCCCAAGGTGCGCGCGATGGAGATCATCGACGAACTCGAAAGCGAAAAGCGCGGCGTCGGTTACGGCGGCGGCGTCGGCTATATTTCGGCTGGCGGCGAGGCGGACATCTGCATCACCCTGCGCACCGCCCTTTTCGCCGACGATCGGATCTTCGTTCAGGCCGGGGCCGGCGTCGTCGCCGACAGCGATCCTGCGGCCGAATATGCCGAGACCCAGCACAAGGCGCGGGCGCCGATGCGGGCGGCGGAAGACGCCTGGCGCTTTCGCACCGGCAATCGCTAGCGCGAAATCGTCATCGCCGGGTCGTTGAACTGCACGCCCGGCCCGATGATGACGACGCCCGCCATCAAAACCGCCGCAGTCGCTGCGAGCGCGGCTGCGCCAAGCGCGGCGACGGGGTTGGGCCTGGTTTCGACCACGACCAGCTTCGCCTTGGCGGCGGCGATCTTGGCGGCGATGTCTTTTTCAGCGGCGAGTTTCACCCGCTCAGTCCTAGTCCCGTCGAGTTAAAATGCGCTTTAAGGCCGCGCCCGCTTGGCGCGGACGCGCGTCACGCCTAGAAGCCAAGCCATGATCCTCGTCGTCGATAACTACGACAGCTTCACCTACAATCTCGTCCACTACCTCGCGGAGTTGGGCGCGCCGACGCATGTGGTGCGCAACGACGACCTTACGGTGGACGAGGCGTGGGCGCTGAACCCCGCCGCCGTTCTGCTGTCGCCCGGCCCGTGCGCGCCCGATCAGGCGGGCATCTGCCTGCCGTTGATCACGACCGCGCCAGCGTCGATGCCGATCCTGGGCGTGTGCCTGGGTCATCAGGCCATCGGCCAGGCCTTCGGCGGCGACGTCATCCGCGCCAAGACCCTGATGCACGGCAAGACCTCGCCGATCCTGCATGAGGGCCAGAGCGTTTTCGCCGACCTGCCCTCGCCCTTCATCGCCACACGCTATCACTCGCTGGCGGTCAAGCGCGAAACCCTGCCCGACGACCTGGAGGTCACCGCCTGGACCGCCGACGGGGAGATCATGGGTCTGCAGCACCGTACGCGCCCGATCCACGGCGTTCAGTTCCACCCGGAATCCATCGCCACCGAGCACGGTCACGACATGCTGGCCAACTTCCTTGATATCGCCGGCGTAAAGCGCCTCGCGGCCGCCTGACCATGGGCGACGGGTTCAAGCCGATCCTCGCCCGACTGGTCGAGGGCCATTCCCTGACGTCCCAGCAGGCGCACGACTTCTTCGCCGCCTGCCTGCGCGGCGAGCCGACCCCGTCGCAAGTCGCCGCCGCCGTCACCGCCATGCGGATGCGCGGCGAGACCGTGGACGAGATCGCCGCCTTCGCGAGCGCCATGCGTGAAGCCGCCCTGACGCTGGATCATCCCTATGAGGTGATCGACACCTGCGGCACCGGGGGCGACGGTCAGCACACCTACAATATCTCGACCGCCGCAGCCCTGGTTCTGGCCGGAGCCGGTCTTAAGGTCGCCAAGCACGGCAATCGGGCGATGTCTTCGAAATCAGGCTCTTCCGACGTACTGTCGATCCTGGGCGTGAACCTGATGGCGTCGCAGGCGCAGCAGAAGAAGGCGCTGGACGAGGCCGGTATCTGCTTCCTGTTCGCGCCGGCCTATCACGGGGCGATGCGTCATGTCGGGCCGGTGCGAGCCGAGATTGGTTTTCGCACTGTCTTCAACCTGTTGGGCCCGCTTTCAAACCCGGCGTCTGCAAGGCGACAGGTCATGGGCGTCTATGATCCGCGCCTGCTGGAGCCGCTGGCCGAGGTGCTGGGCCGGCTTGGCGCCACCCGGGCCTGGACCGTTCACGGCCAAGGCCTGGACGAACTGGCGACTTCCGGCGCCACGGACGTCGCCGAATGGAAGGACGGCGCGGTTCGTCGCTTCCAGGTCACGCCTGAGGACGCCGGCCTGTCGCGCGCCTCTATCGCAGACATCCGTGGCGGCGACGCCGAAGAGAACGCCGTCGCCCTGCGCGCGCTTCTGGCCGGCGCGGCCGGACCCTACCGCGACATCGTGCTGCTGAACGCCGCCGCCGCCCTCGTCGTGTCCGATCGCGCGGTCGATCTGGCCGACGGCGCCGCGCTCGCCGCTGCCGCCATCGACGACGGTCGAGCCGCCGAGGCGCTGGATCGCCTGGCCCGCATCACCTCCACGCCGCTGGAAAGCGAAGAGCCCGCATGACCGACGTTCTGGATCGTATCGCCACCTACAAGCGCGAGGACGTCGCCGCCCGCAAGGCAGCGACTCCGCAGGACGCGATCGAAGCCCTGGCCCGCGCCGCATCGGCTCCGCGCGGCTTTCGCGCCGCCTTGGAACGTATAGGCGAGGAAACCGGTCGTCCCGCCCTGATCGCCGAGATCAAGAAGGCCAGCCCGTCCAAGGGCCTGATCCGGCCCGATTTCGATCCGCCGGCCCTGGCCCGCGCCTATGAGGCCGGCGGTGCGGCCTGTCTGTCGGTCCTGACCGATGGCCCCAGCTTCCAGGGCGACGACGCCTATCTGGGCCAGGCCCGCGAGGCCGTCGCCCTGCCCTGCCTGCGCAAGGATTTCTTGGTCGATCCCTGGCAGGTCGCCGAAAGCCGCGCCCTGGGCGCCGACTGCATCCTGATCATCTTGGCCATGGTCGATGACCGGTTGGCCGCCGAGCTGCTGTCGGAAGCCGAACGGTTCGGCATGGATGCGCTGATAGAGACCCACGACGAGGAGGAAATGGCGCGCGCTTGTGCGCTCGGCGGCGATCTGGTTGGGGTCAACAATCGCTCGCTGCGCACGTTCGAGGTCGATCTGGAAACCACGGAGCGGCTGTCGATGCTCAGCCCCGTTCGGGCTCTGCTGGTCGCCGAAAGCGGCATCTTCACGCCCGACGACGTGGCGCGCGTTTCGGCCGCGCATGCCCAGGCGATCCTGGTTGGCGAGAGCCTGATGCGGCAGGCCGATGTCGAGGCGGCGACCCGTCAGTTGCTGGCCGCCTGATCGACACGCGGCGGCAAGCCCCGCCGTTAAGTTGACATTAGCAAGGAACACTTACAGAACATCGACAGATGTTCACGGCCCGTTCCGATTCGTCGGCGGGCGCATAAGGGCTTGGCGATGCTCACGCGCAAACAGCACGAACTGCTGATGTTCATCCACGAACGCATTCAGGAGACCGGCGTCTCCCCTTCGTTCGACGAGATGAAGGAGGCGCTCGATCTGGCCTCCAAGTCCGGCATTCACCGGCTGATCACGGCGCTGGAGGAACGCGGCTTCATCCGCCGCCTCGCTCACCGCGCCCGCGCGTTGGAAGTCACGAAACTGCCCGAACAGGCGACCGCCGGCGCGCCGCGCGGTCGCGCCGGGTTCAAGCCCGACGTCATCGAGGGCGGCGGCGGTGTCAGACCTGCGGCCCCGATGGCGGCCAACGACACCCGCGAGTTGCCGCTGATGGGCAAGATCGCCGCCGGCACGCCGATCGACGCGATCGAGCATGAAACCGCCCGCTATCCGGTTCCGGAATCGATGTTGGGTTCTGGCGAGCACTACCTGCTGGAGATCGAAGGCGACTCCATGATCGAAGCCGGTATCCTGAATGGCGACATGGTGGTGATCAAATCGACCGACAACGCCGCCTCCGGCGAGATCGTGGTGGCTCTGGTGGAGGGGGAGCAGGCGACGCTGAAGCGCCTTCGCAAGAAGGGGGCGTCGATCGCGCTGGAACCCGCGAACCGCAACTACGAAACCAAGATCTACGGCTCCGATCAAGTCGCCGTTCAGGGCAAGCTGGTCGGCCTCATGCGCCGGTATCACTGACCTTCGGGTCGGACTGACGCGTCCAGGGACGGTCGCCGCGCACGTCGGCCGTCCACACCGCGCGCCACCGGTTCGGCCCACCCGAACTGACGCGCCACAACTCGACCGCCCCGCCTTGCGCAAAGTCCACGCCGTCCAGGACAAGGCGATCCTGACAGGCGCTTGGAATTGAGGTGACGACAGCGCGGACGCTGACGACGGGCGCTGCGCGGCATAACGTCTCCATCTGATCTGAGCTCGGCGACTTCCGCCCCCACCAGATCGCCACGGGACCCGCCTCATTGGTGTCCGGTCGACAGGAGAAGCGGTCGCAGACCCAGCCCGTCTCCGAGCGATCCGTCATGGTCAGCCCTCGTCGCCGCGACCAGAGATCCACCGCAAACTCGCGCACGCCAGGCCGGACCACGACGGCCGCCTGATCACGCTGAAAGGCGGCGTTTGTCCCGCCGTCGCCAATCCAGAGGTCCGGCGTCGGTTCACGCGGCCAGATCAGGACGGCGGCTGCAAAGGGCAGTCCCAACCAGCGCAGGCGGCCCTGCCACAGACAGACGAACAGCACGCCCAGAAAGGCGATGGGCAGGACATAATTTGGCGCGCTGGCGACCGTTCTGACCGCGCCGGGCAATCCCGCCGTCCAGGCGCCGATCGCCAGCATCAGATCCACGCCCCATCCCGCGACCGCCAGGAACGGTCCCCCCAGCCCCAGAGGCTCAAGCGCTGCGCCCAAAGCCAGCGCGGGCATCAGGATGAAGTCCGCCACGGGCGACGTGCCGAGATTGGCCAGCAGTCCGTACATGGCGGTGCGGTTGAAATGCTGCATGGCGAAAGGTCCCGTCGCCAATCCTGCGACGACGCTGGCCGCCACAGCCGCCGTCAGCCACCCGCCCAGCCGTTGGACTGCCAGGATCGGCAAGGGCGCGGATATTTCGCGCGGGCGCTTCGGCCAAGCCTCGACCAAGGCGACCAAGGCCGCCGTCGCCGCGAACGACATCTGGAAGCCCGGCGTGACGATGGCTTCAGGCTGGATCGCCAGAACGATGAAGGCCGCCACAGCCAGGCCATGCATCGTCACCGCCTGTCGATCCAGCAGGATGGCGAGAAAGGCGATGGAGGCGGTGATCGCCGCCCGCTCGGCCGGCGGCGGCGCGCCAGACACGATCAGATAGACGCCGACCGCCGTCAGCCCGGCCACCGCCGCGACCTTCTTGCCCGGAATCCGCAGCGCCAGCCACGGCAAGGCCGCCACGCCCAGACGTACAGCGAAGAAGACGAACCCGCCGACGATGGCCATGTGCAGCCCTGACACCGACAGGATGTGCGCCAGGCCGGAATCGCGCATCACATCCATGTCCTCCTGACTGATCCAGGTTTCGTGACTGGTCGTCATGGCGGCGGCGATCCCGCCGGTCCGTTCGCCGAGCCGCGCGACGATCCTCTCGGCCAGTGCGAAGCGTGCGCCGTTGACCGCCATTTCAAGTCGAAGTCGCCACGGCGGAAGGGCTAGCTCAGCCCCACGCGTTTCGCCCAAGGCAAACGCCACGCCTCCCATGCCTTGGAAGAAGGCGTTCCGGCCGAAGTCGTAGGCGCCGGGGCTGGCCGGCGCAGGCGGCGGATTCAGAATGGCGAACAGGCGGATCGCTTCGCCGGGCCGTGGAGGGTGGCCCCGCACCGTCGCTCGCAAGCGCACCGGCGTCTGTTCGGGCGTCAGTCCCCGGATCCAGACCGGCGCGATCACGACCCGCGCGCCTCGCTGCCCCGGGCTGTCGACATCGACGACCCAGGCTTCGATCACGGTCGGTTCGCTGAGCACGGGCGCGATCGGCGCGGCGACGGCTTCGGTGCGCACCTTGGCCGCCGCCAGCCCACCTGAAACGCAGGCCACCATCAACAGCAGCCAAGTCAGACGCCGCGACCAGCCGCGCCTACGCGCCACGACCCACAGCCCAAAGGTCAAGGCGGCCCCCAGCACCAAGGGCCACAAGACCGGCTCGGCTCGCAGGGCAAAATAGCCCCCCCCACCCGCGCCGAATGCGACCGGCGCCCATAGCCGCCATCTCAGGGTCTGGGCGGCGACCTCGGCGTGCAGCCAGGCGCGCAATCGCGCAGCAGGGGTGGGTTTTGCCGCATCGGGGCGTATAAGGGCGTCGCTTACGGACGCCTCCCCCATGACCTCACCTTCCTCGACTGTCGTCACCCGCTTCGCCCCCTCGCCGACAGGCTATCTGCATATCGGCGGGGCGAGAACCGCTTTGTTCAACTGGCTGTACGCCAAGAGACACGCTGGGCGTTTCCTGATCCGCGTTGAGGATACCGACCGCGAACGCTCGACGGATGAGGCGGTGAAGGCCATTTTTGACGGCCTGAGCTGGCTGGAGCTGTTCGCCGACGACGAGCCGGTGTTTCAATTCAGCCGGGCCGACCGCCACCGCGAGGTGGTCGATCAACTGCTCGAAACCGGCCACGCCTACCGCGACTTCACCTCGGCCGAGGAAACCGGTCGTCTGCGCGATGAGGCCAAGGCGGAGAAGCGCACTTTCGAATCGCCCTGGCGCGACCGCGAGCCGACCGTGGACGACCTGGCCCTGCCGCACGTCGTGCGCTTCCGCCGGCCAAAGGCGACGACGGTCACGGTGGCCGATGAGGTCCAGGGCGACGTGAGCTGGTCGACCGAGGACCTGGACGATCTGGTGCTGCTGCGTTCGGACGGCGCGCCAACCTATAATCTCGCCGTCGTCGTTGACGACCACGACATGGGGGTGACCCATGTCATTCGCGGCGACGACCATCTGAACAACGCCGCGCGCCAGAGCCTGATCTACGATGCGCTGGGCTGGACGCGGCCGACCTTCGCCCACATACCCCTGATCCACGGACCGGACGGCGCCAAACTGTCCAAGCGTCACGGCGCACAGGCGGTGCATGAATACGCCGAGATGGGCTACTTGCCCGAGGCCATGCGCAACTATCTGGCACGCCTGGGGTGGGCGCACGGCGACGACGAATTGTTCAGCGACGCCCAGGCCATCGAATGGTTCGATCTCGCCGGCATCGGCAAGGCGCCCGCCCGTCTGGACTTCGACAAACTGGCCCACGTCAATTCGCACTGGCTGCGTCTCGCCGACGACGAGCGGCTCGCCAAGCTGACGCTGGATGCGCATCTGCAGAAGGGCCACGCCCTGGCGGAGGCGGACGAAGCCCGGCTTCAGCGCGCCATGCCTTTCGTCAAGGAACGCGCCAAGACGGTCCTCGATCTGGCCGACCAAACCGCCTTCGTCCTGAAATCGCGCCCGCTGACCCTGGACGACAAGGCAAAGGCGCTGCTGTCCGGTGAGACGCTGGATCGCCTCGCCCGTCTGCGCGAGCGGCTGTCCCTGTTCCAATCCTGGGATGTCTTCGCGCTGGAAGCCGAGCTCAAGGCCTTTGCGGAATCCGAGGGCGTCGGGTTCGGAAAAATCGGCCCGCCGATGCGCGCAGCGCTTACCGCAGGGTCAACATCACCTGATATTGCACGAACTTTGTCGGCTCTTGGGCGCGACGAAAGTCTCGGGCGCTTGGATGATGCGCTGCAACAGACTAAGTGATCACCCACAAACCAAAAAGCGGCCGACGCCTCCCCGCGCCTGGACGTGTGATGCAAAGGGGCATTCATGACTGAACAAGCCAAACCCGCCGGCTCGGCGACCCTGTCCTTCGAGGACAAGACGATCGAGTTGCCGGTCCTTTCGGGCTCTACCGGCCCGGACGTCATCGACATCCGCAAACTCTATGCGGGAACGGGCGCCTTCACCTTCGATCCCGGCTTCACCTCGACGGCGGCCTGTGAATCGGCTCTGACCTATATCGACGGCGACGCCGGCGTGCTGCTGCACCGCGGCTATCCGATCGACCAGCTGGCGTCGAAGTCGAACTTCGTGGAGGTCTGCCACCTGCTGCTGCACGGCGAACTGCCGACCGCCGCTCAGTTCGAGAAGTTCGAAAACAGCATCACCACCCACACGATGCTGCATAGCCAGTTCGATCGATTCTTCGAAGGCTTCCGCCGCGACGCCCACCCGATGGCGATTATGGTCGGCACCGTCGGCGCCCTGTCGGCCTTCTATCACGACAGCCTGGACATCCACGATCCGATCCAGCGTGACATCTCGGCCATTCGTCTGATCGCCAAGATGCCCACGATCGCGGCCCGCGCCTACAAATACCATATCGGCCAGCCGTTCGTTTCGCCGCGCAACGACCTGTCCTACGCCGAGAACTTCCTGCGCATGTGCTTCGCCGTGCCGGCGGAGGACTATCACGTCGATCCGGCCCTGGTTCGCGCCATGGACCGCATCTTCACCCTGCACGCCGACCACGAACAGAACGCCTCGACCTCGACCGTGCGTCTGGCCGGTTCGTCGGGCGCCAATCCGTTCGCCTGTATCGCCGCCGGCATCGCATGCCTGTGGGGCCCGTCGCACGGCGGCGCCAACGAAGAGGCGCTGACGATGCTCAAGGAAATCGGCACCCCGGACAAGATCCCGGAGTTCATTCAGGGTGTGAAGGACCGCAAGTACAAGCTGATGGGCTTCGGCCATCGCGTGTACAAGAACTACGACCCGCGCGCCAAGGTCATGCAACAGTCGGCCTATGAAGTGCTCGCCGCCACGGGCCGCGAAAACGACCCGCTGTTCCTGGTCGCCAAGGAACTGGAGAAGGTCGCCCTGTCGGACGAATACTTCACCTCGCGCAAGCTGTTCCCGAACGTCGACTTCTATTCGGGCATCACCCTGTCGGCGATGGGCTTCCCGACCACCATGTTCACCGTCCTGTTCGCCCTGGCCCGTACCGTGGGCTGGATCTCGCAGTGGCAGGAAATGATGGCCGATCCGTCGCAGAAGATCGGTCGCCCGCGTCAGCTCTACACGGGCCCGACCCAGCGCGATTACGTGCCGATCGAACAGCGCGGCTGAGACGAAGGCTAGAATGCAGAACGCCGGGGAGACATCCCCGGCGTTTTTCTTTGTCGTCAGACCAGCTTCAGATCCGCGAACCGTGCGGCCAGGTCGTCGAGATCGCGGTGCATATGGGCCACGCCGATTGCAGCAGCGCCCAGAGCCACATCATCACCCTCGACGGCCATGGACAGGGCCAGGCTTTGGTCGATCGCGCCCATGGGCTGCGCCGCCCTGCCTTGAGACAGCGCCGTAAGTTGCTCCACCGCCCGCTCCGCATCCTGCGACCAGGGATCCAGCCGGGCGCCCGCGCCCTCGGCCTGGAAACCGCGCCCCAGGATGACGATGTCGCTGCGCACGCGCCAGAAGGCGCGCACGAGCGCAGCCCGGTCGGCGGTCTCACGTTGCGGACCGGGCAGATCGATGACATTTTTGGCGGCCTGACCCAGCGCATCCAGTCGTCGCTTCAGATCAGCATGACGGCGCGAAATCTCGGAGGCATCCTCCGGGACGGCCTTTGAGACCAAGGCCAAAAGCACAGCCGCCTCGCGCGCCTGAAGCTTGAAGGATTGCCTGGCATGGCGCGGGAAAAGGGCCAGGATCGCCAGCACACCGACGCCGCTGCCGACCAGGATTTCCATCACCCGATCCAGCGCGAGGGACGCCGGTCCTTCCGCGCCAGTGCCACCGGCGATGACGATGGTCGCCGTTACGGGTGCGACCTTCAGCCAAGGCCGCCCGGCTGCCAAGAAGGCCAGCAGCCCGGCGGAGACGGCGATGCTCAGGGCCATGCTTTCCAGGCCCGGCGGGCGAAGGAAGGCGAACACCGCCCCCGCCAGCGCCCCGGTCGCCGTGCCGATGGCTCGGTCGCTCGCCACGGTCAGGACGCCGCCGCCGACGCTCGCCTGGATGACGACGATGGCGGAAATCACGCTCCAATATGGGTGCGGCAGGTTCAGCCAGGTCGCCAGATAGAGCGCGGCCATCGCGCCCACCGCCATCTGAAGCGCGGCGCGGACCTCGGCCGCACGTCGCGGACTGAGCGCCCGCGCCATCGTCAGTTCCCCGACTTGGCGGCGATGACCCTGAGCACGGCGTCGGCAGCCAGTTCGGACGGGTCCGGACCTCCGCGCCCCATCAGATCCAAGGCCGCCGTCTGACGACGCGCCTGTTCGGCCGCCAGGGCCGGGTCGGCCAGCAGCCGCCCGACCGCCGCCGTCAGGATGGCCGGGGTCGCCTCGTGCTGAATGAACTCGGGTGCGATCCGGTCGTCGGCCGCGACATTGAACAGGGTGATATGTTTGGCGGTCACGAACCGCTTCATCAACTGGTAGCTGAGCCCGTCGATCTTGTAGGCGATGACCATCGGCGCGC
Organism: Brevundimonas sp. 374; assembly: GCF_900102995.1. Lineage (NCBI taxonomy): Bacteria > Pseudomonadati > Pseudomonadota > Alphaproteobacteria > Caulobacterales > Caulobacteraceae > Brevundimonas > Brevundimonas sp. 374. The sequence continues at coordinate 596,686 of NZ_FNKT01000001.1, forward strand.
CCGCAAGCGCGAGCTCGGTCGACACGGTGCCGCTGGTGGCCAAGGCGACGGTCGCGGCGCGCATGGCGTCATATTTTTCGGCTTCATCGACCAGGTGAACGCGGAAGGGCCAGGCGGCGACGCGGCCCGCAACATCGTGAGACACCGTCCCTGCGGCGACCACGGCGACTTCCAGGCCGGGATTCGCGGTCTTCAGCTTTCTGACAGTCGCCTCATAAACGGGGGCCATCCGCGTGATCTCGCTGGGCCGGCTGCCGGGCAAAACCAAGAGAAGCTGCGCGTCGGCGGCGATCCCACGACGCGCGCGAAATGCCGCACCGTCCGCAGCATCCACATTCACATGAAGCGCCGACGAACCGACCACAGTGGTCGGCAAGCCCTCGCGCTCGAACCAGGGCGCATCAAAGCCGTAGAGGGCCAGAAGATGGTCGACAGCGCCTGCCAAGGTCTTGGCCCGGCCCGGACGCGACGCCCAGACCTGAGGCCCGACATATTTGATCAGCGGCAGGTCCGGTCGCTCGGCCCGGATCGCCTTGGCGACACGGATGGTGAAGCCCCAACTGTCGATCAGCACGACGGCGTCAGGCTTTTCCCGCTCGGCCAGCGCCGCCGTCTGCTCGACGCGCCGCTTGACCTTGCCATAGGCGCGCAAGCCCTCGATCCAGCCCAGAATCGATAGTTCGGCGATGTCGAAGGGGCTGGCGACGCCCTCGGCCGCCATCTTGGGCCCGCCGACGCCGACAAAGGCTACATCGTCCCCCAGCCGCACCTTCAACGCCTTGGCTAGACCCGCGCCCAGCGCATCGCCCGAAGCCTCAGCCGCCACCAACATGATCTTCAGCGGACGGCTCACCGATCCTCGCCCCAGACGAACAGGCCCAGACGGTTCGCCGTCTCGACGATGGCCGGGCGATCAATCAGGATCAAACGTCCCGCCACGCCGCCGATGCCCGCCAGACCCGCCGCCGCCGCCATTTCGACGGTGCGCGGTCCGATCACGGGCATATCGACGCGCAGATCCTGAATGGGCTTGGGCGCCTTGCCGAGCGCGCCCTTGGGACTATCAACCGCTCCACGCAAGTCGCCGGGCAGGCCAGCGACGCGGGTCAGCATCGCGTCCGTGCCTTCTTGCGCCTCGACCGCGAGGACCAGGCCGTCACAGACCACGGCGCCTTGCCCGATATCCAGTTCACCTGATTTTTCGGCGACATGCAGCGCCTTCTTCAGATCGGCTAGCTGCTCCGCGGTCGGCGAGATGGCGCCCAGCGCGCCAGCGCCAAGCGTGTCGCCGCCCAGAATGTCGTCGGCGCCCTCGACAGCGAAGCCTTCGGCCTCGAACACTGACAGGATTTTACGCAGCAGAGCGTCATCCCCTTTGGAGGCCGCGGCGACGATGCCCGGCAACAGGGTCGCCCCTTTGAAGTCAGGCTTTAGCGTCTTGAAATCCGGCCGATTGACGATGCCCGCCAGACACACGGTGGTGCAGCCCTCGGCCTTCAACGCCTTCAAGATCGCGCCGATCTGCGCCATGCCGAACTCGGCGCCGGGCCAGCGCGCCAGATGCTCATCCGCGAACCCCGCCAGACGGATCAAGAAAACCGGTCGCCCGAGCGCATCGCAACGCGCCGCGACAGCCGCCGGCAGATCGCCGCCGCCCGCGATCAGACCCAGCTTTCCAGCCGCGCTCATTCCGCGTTGGGCAGGCACAGCGGACGCCGCCCGCCGTCGCGGATGAAGGCGATGATCTCCATGATCTCGGGCAGGTCGGCATAGCGTTCCGCTACGCCATCGATCCGACCGGCGAACTCGCCGTCGCCCTCGAACAGATCGCGATAGGCTGCCAGCAGACGCCGCACCTGATCCTTGCCGTAGCCCTTGCGCTTAAGGCCGATCAGATTCAGCCCACGCAGCCGCGCATGATTGCCCCAGGCCGAGCCATAGGGGATGACGTCGCGCGTCACCGCCGCTAGGCCGCCGATGATCGCGCCCTGCCCGACGCGGCCGTTCTGGTGCACCGCGCACAGTCCGCCCAGAAACACCTTGTCCCCGACCTGAGCATGACCGCCCAAGGTCGCGTTGTTGGCCATAACCACATTGTCGCCGACGACGCAGTCGTGACCGACATGGGCGCCGGTCATGAACAGGTTGTTCGACCCCACGACCGTCACGCCCGTCCCCTGCGGCGTGCCTCGATTGAAGGTGCAGTGCTCGCGGATCAGGTTGTTCTCGCCGATCTCCAGCCGTACCGTCTCGCCCTTGTAGCCATTGTGCTGCGGGTCGCCGCCAATGACGGCGAAGGGATGGATGATCGTTCCGGCCCCGACCGTCGTGTCCTGCTGGACCACGACATGACTGACCAGACGCACATTGTCGCCCAGCACCACATTCGGCCCGACCGTGCACCAGGGGCCGACCTCGACCCCCTCGCCCAGGGTCGCCGTCGCGTCGATCAGAGCCGTGGGATGAACGGTCATCAGGCCGCCGGCCCAGGCGCTGGGGCAGGCACAGTCACGACCATCGCCATGAACTCGGCTTCGGCCGCCAGCTTTCCGTCGATGAAGGTCTCGCCCCGGAACTTGTAGGCGTCGCCCCGCGCGCGGATCACCTTGACCTCCATGCGCAGTTGGTCGCCGGGCCGCGCCGGCTTTCTAAAACGAACCCCGTCGATCGACATGAACATGATGACCTTGTCGGCCACGGCGACATCCAGCGTCTTGGACATCAGCAGGGCGCCGGTCTGGGCCATGGCCTCGACGATCAGCACGCCGGGCATGACCGGATCGATCGGGAAGTGCCCCGGGAAGAAGGGCTCGTTGTGACTGACGTTCTTGATGCCGACGATCGACGTCGCGGGCACAAAGTCTTCGGCCTTGTCCACCAGCAGGAAGGGATAACGGTGCGGCAGCCGCCGCATCACCTCGGCGTAATCGATCTTGCCTTCGACGGCAGTCGTGTCGCTCATCCCTATGATTCCTTCGGAGCCTTCTTCGATGAGGCCTGTTTGGCGAGCCAGACCGTCTCGCGCAAGAACTGTCGGATCGGACGCGCCGGATAACCCGACCAGGTCTCGCCGGCGGGAACATCGGCCAGCACACCGGCCCCGGCCGCGACGCGCGCGCCCTCGCCGATCGTGATGTGGTCGCCGATACCCGCCTTGCCGCCGAAGATGACGTTGTCGCCCACGGTCACCGAGCCCGAGATGCCGGTATTGGCGACCAGCAAACAGTTGCGGCCGATGACGCAGTTGTGGCCGACCATGACCAGATTATCGATTTTGGTGTTTTCGCCGATGACGGTGTCGTCATAGGCGCCGCGGTCGATGCAGGAGTTGGCGCCCACCGTCACGCCGTCCTGAAGAATGACGCGACCGAGTTGGGGAATATCCATGACCCCCGCCGCCGTCCCCGTGGCGCCGAAGCCCGCTTCGCCGATCCGGGCGCCGGCATACAGCTTCACCCGGTCGCCGATCAGCGCGAAGGCCACGCTGACGTTGGCGCCGATCACGCAATCACGGCCGATTTGCACGCCGGGCGCGATGACGCTGTTGGCGCCAATGCGGGACCCTCGACCGATGCGGACGCCCTGCCCCAGGATCGCGCCCGGTTCGACCACGACGCTGTCGTCCTCGCCCGCCTCGTCGCGGGTTATCGCTTTGTCCAGAAGTATGGGCCGATGCAGCGCCAACGACGCCTTGGCCCAGGCGGCTTGAGGCGTGCGCGAGATGATGACAGCGGCGGACGACGGCGCGGCGTCCTTGGCCTCAGCCGGCACGATGACGCAGCCGGCCTGTGTCGTCGCCAGCGCGGCGGCGAACTTGCGGTCGCCCAAGAACGCGATCGCGCCCCCGTCCGCAGAGGACAAGGGCGCGACGTAGGCGATCATGCGATCCCCGCCCCGCTCGACCTCGCCCCCGATCTGCGCCGCCAAATCGGCGACGCTGAGGGGCGACAGGGTTTCGAAAAAGCGGGGATCGGGCATCGACGACTTAGTTGGCGGCGGCCGGTTGAGCCTGCGTCTGAGCCGGCACGGCCATACGGTTAAAGCTCAGGGTCGGCAGGGCCGTGTTCAGGCGCTGGATCGCCAGGTCAGTGACATCCATGGCCGGGTTCATCATGAAGACGCTCTCGCGGTCCAGCAGCAGGCCGCAGCCCTTCTCCTGATACAGGGCGGTCAGGATCGGCGAGACGGCCTCGGTGATGGCCTGGCGTTGCATACCCAGGGTGTAGCGCAGCTCGTTTTCACGCGTGGCTTCCAGCTGTTGGGCCTCTTGCGCGCGCTGCTGCAGGGCCTGACGGCGCTGTTGCAGTTGGTCGGCCGGCAGGCTCGAGCCCGAGGCTTGCAGTTGCTGAGCGTCCGACTGGATGGAAGTGGCGTAAGGCTGCAATTCGCCCTGAACTTCCTGAGCCAACTGTTGCATGCGGGCTTCGACGGCCTGACCGGCCGACGACTGGGCCAGCAGACGCGCGTTGTAATAGACGCAGACGCCGGGGATCACCGGGCCGGGGTTGGCCGGCGCGCCGGCCTGTTGCGCCGAAGCGGCGGTGGCGATGAGCGAAGCAGCGGCGGTCGCCGCGATGATCAGAGCTTTCATGGTGTTTCCTCGTGCGGTCGAAAAAGCCGCGATTAGAACTGAGTGGAGGTCGAGAAGCGGAAGGATTCCGTCTTGTCGTAATCTTCCTTGGAAAGGACCTTGGAGATGTCGAAGCGGATCGGACCCATTGGCGACTTCCAGTGGATGCTGACGCCAGCCGATGCGCGCAGCGACAGCTCATCGGCAATATTGGTGTTCACCGTTCCGGTGGACGTCAGCTTGTAGCGGTCATCCAGCACCCCCAGCGTACCGACATCGGCGAACAGCGAGGTCTTGATGCCGTATTGCTCGGGCAGATAGTTCGGCACGGTGAGCTCGACCGTGCCGATGGCGTAGAAGTTGCCGCCCAGGGCATCGGTCGTATTCAGATCGCGCGGCCCCATACCGGCTGTCTCGAAGCCGCGGAAGCTGTTGCCGCCCTTGAAGAAGCGGTCGTTGATGCGGATCGGGTCACCGTTCCAGCCGCTGACGTAGCCGGTCGAACCCTGAACGCTGACGACCCAGGCTGGCGTGATGCCATAGTACCAGCTCGCATCAGCCTCGGTCTTCACATAGTTCACGTCGCCGCCCAAACCCGCGAGGTCCTGACGCAGCGAACCGGCCCAGCCGCGTGTCGGACGGATCGGATCGTTGGTGTAGTTGACCTGAAGCGTGTAGCCCGCCGACGAGTTGATGAAGCTGCCGATCTGGTCACACAGCGCCGAAGATCCCTGCCCCACGCCCGAGCAGAAGCCCGTTGGCACGATGATCTCGTCGGACTTCAGGAAATAGCGCGTGCTCAGCAGCATATTTCCGTTCAGCGGATAGGACAGACGCAGGCCCGCGCCGGTCGAGCGATAGTCGTATGACGAGTACTGGCTCAGGTCATAGCGCGAGTGGAACAGGTCGAAGCCGGCGCGCAGGTCACGGCCGAGGAACTTCGGCTCGGTGAAGCGGAAGTCGACCTGCTGGCGCAGCGAGCCCCACTCCAGACGGGCGACCACGTTCTGGCCGCGCCCACGGAAGTTCCGCTCCGAGATGCCCAGATTGACGGTGAAGGAGTCGACGGAGCTAAAGCCCGCGCCGACGGACAGCTCTCCGGTGGGCTGTTCCTGAACGTTGACGTTGATGACCGAACGGTCCGGCGCGCTACCGCGCGTCTCCTCGACCGTCACGTCCTTAAAGAAACCTAAGGCGCGCAGGTTGTTGCGCGAGCGCTCCATCAGGGCGCGGTTGAAGGCGTCGCCCTCGGTCAGCAGCAGTTCGCGGCGGATTACCGGGTCGATCGTGCGGGTGTTGCCGACCACATTGATGCGATCAATGTAGACCCGCTGACCCTCGGACACATTGAAGGTCACATCGACCGTGTCCGTCTCGGGATTGGCCTTGTAGGTCGGATTGATCTCGACGAAGGCATAGCCGGCCGAACCTGCCGCGAACGTCAGGGCGTCGACCGCTTGCTCGATCTTGTCGCTCTCGTACAGCTGGCCTTCCCGGATCGGCACCAGGGCCTTGAGGAAGTCGGCGTTCAGCCGGTCGTTCTGGGTGACGACCTTGATCTCACCGAAGTTGTACTTGTCGCCTTCGTTCAGCGTCAGGGTCAGTTGGAACGCCTGATCGTCCGGCTGTAGCTCGGCGACCGAGGACACCACGCGGAAGTCGTAATAGCCGCGGTTGGTGTAAAACTTCCGCAACTGCTCCTGATCATATTCCAGGCGGTTGGGGTCGTAGTTGTCGTTATTGGAGAAGAACTTCCACCAGGTCGACTTCTCGGTGACCATCACGCCGCGCACGTCGCGATCCGAAAACGCCTCGTTGCCCAGCACGTTGATGGCGCTGATGCCGGTCTGTGGTCCTTCGTTGATCTCGAAGATCACATCGACGCGGTTCTGTTCCAGCTGGACCAGCTTCGGCGTCACAGTCGCAGAGATGCGGCCTTGCAGGCGATACAGTTCGACGATGGCGCCGACGTCTTCCTGAACCTTGGCGCGGGTATAGATGCCGCGCGGCGCCAGGGTCACTTCCTTGGTCAGCTTGTCCTTCGACAGCGCCTTGTTCCCCTCGAACACGACCTGGTTGATGATCGGGTTCTCGACGATCTGGACGATCAGATCGCCGTTCTGGATGCCCAGTTGCACATCGGCGAACAGGCCCGTCCGCGACAGGGTGCGCACCGCGACGTCCAGCACCGAGGCATCTACCGCGTCACCAGGACGGATCGGCAGATAGGAAAGGACCGTCGTCTGGTCGATCCGCTGCGCGCCCTGGACGATGATGCGGTTGATCGTGATCGTCTGCGGCGCAGCGATCTCGACACGCGGTTCGGCGGCGCTCGCCGCCGCCTGAGGCGCGGCCGTCGGCGCGGGGGTTTGGGCGGGCGTTTGAGCCGGCGCAGCAGGCGTCGGCACCGGCGCGGTCTGGGCCAGCGCGGGTGCGCCCAGCCCGGCGGCGACCGCCAGAGCCAGCAGGCTGGAGCGGGCGCTCAGTCGAACGGCGGCGCGAGAGGTCATGTCATTCATTCGGGAAACCGTCGGGGGCTGGCGTCGGCTCACGAGACGAGCCCGCCGAGGAATTGGAAGATATTGAGCTTCTGTAGGTCGTTCCACGTTGCGAACAACATAAATCCCGCCAAAAGCGCAAGGCCTGCACGATAGCCCATCTCCTGGAACCGCGCCGACACAGGCTGTTTCGCCACAGCCTCATAGCCGTAGAAAAGCAGATGCCCGCCGTCGAGGACCGGAATGGGAAGCAGATTTAGAAAGCCGATTCCGATCGAAAGTATGGCGGCCAAGGTTGTCAGCGTCAGGATCAGATTGATCGCCATGGCGCCAGGCGCTGGATTGGCCTCGACCGCGGCCGTGGTCAGAGAGCCCGTCGCCTTGGCCATGCCCAGCGGACCGCTGAACTGATCGCCCGACTCGCGGCCCGTCGCCAGGCGTCCGAGGTAGGTCAGGGTCGAGCCGATGACGTCGCCCGTCTGGCGCGCTCCCTCGGCGACAGCCTCGACAGGGCCATAGCGCACGTGGCGGACATCGCCGGCCGACGAGCCCAGCCCCAGGCCGATGCGGCCGACCTTGACGCGTCCGGCGATGGGGTCGTTTTCCTCGCGACGTTCCGGCGTCGCGACCAGTTCGACGGGACGCCCGGCGCGCTCGACCGTGAAACGTACGGGATCGCCGGTCGATAGCATGACGGTGCGGGTGACAGCGCTTCCGTCCTTGATGGCCTTGCCGTTCACCTCGGTGATCAGGTCGCCGACCTGGAAACCGGCGGCGGCGGCTGGCGATCCCGCCTGGACCTGAGCAACACGCGCGGGGCGCAGAGACACGCCGACGGCCATGAAGACGACGGCGAAGATGGTGATGGCCAGGATGAAGTTCGCGATGGGCCCGGCCGCGACGATCAGGGCGCGCTGCCACACCGGCTTGAAGTGGAAATAATCACGCTCGGCGCCGGGCCCGCGCTCGGCAACCACGCGGCGGCGCAGTTCGTCCAATCCGGCCCGATCAGGCACGCTGGACGCATCCAGATCGCCCGAAAACTTCACATAGCCGCCCAGCGGCAGCCAGCCGAGACGCCATTCGATGCCGTGACGATCGGTGCGGCTGGCCACGGCCTTGCCGAAGCCGACCGCGAACCGGTCCACCTTCACGCCAAAGGCGCGCGCGACGAGGAAGTGACCCAGTTCGTGGATGGTGACGATGAAGGTCAGCACCAGCAGGAACGAGGCGATGGAGATCAGGACCTGACCCAGGACGCCCAGCATTCGAAAATCGTCTCCCCTGGCCTGCTGTCAGGCCGCATTCGCAAGGCCAGCGATGACGCTCTCGGCCATTCGACGCGTCTCTGCATCGACCGAGAGGGCCGCGCCGCAGGCGTCTCCAGAACCGAAAGCCATCCCCGCTTTCGTCGCACGCTCAAGGGTTTCGGCGACGACTGCGGCAATATTGAGAAACGCCAGCTTGCGGTCAAGGAAGGCGAAGGCGGCGACCTCGTTGGCGGCATTGAACACGGCCGGCGTCGCGCCGCCCGCCTTCAGGGCCTGACGCGCCAGATCGAGGGCGGGAAAGCGCGTCAGATCGGGCGCTTCGAACGTCAGCCGACCCAGCGCAGCCAGATCCAACTTGGGCGCCGGCCACGCGATCCGATCCGGCCAGGCCAGGGCGCAGGCGATCGGCGTGCGCATATCCGGCGGCCCCATCTGAGCCAGCGTCGAACCATCCACATATTCCACAAGGCTGTGGATGATCGATTCGGGGTGCACCACGACGTCGATCCGATCCTGCGGCATATCGAACAGATAAGCCGCCTCGATCATCTCCAGGCCCTTGTTGGCCATGGTGGCGCTATCGACTGAAATCTTGGCGCCCATGCTCCAGTTGGGGTGGGCGACGGCCTGTTCCGGCGTGATGGCGACCATCTGCTCGCGCGGCGTATTGCGAAAAGGCCCGCCCGATGCGGTGAGGATCAGCTTGGCCACCCGCTCAGGCGCTTCGGCCGGAAACACCTGGAAGATGGCGGAGTGCTCGGAATCGACGGGGATCAAGCGCCCCCCTGCCCGCTTAACCCGCTCGATCAGGGCGGGGCCGCAGCAGACCAGGCTTTCCTTGTTGGCCAGCGCCAGGGTCGCGCCCGTTCCCGCCGCCGCCCAGGCGGACTTCAAACCCGCCGCTCCGACGATGGACGCCATGATCCAGTCGGCAGGTCGCGTCGCCGCCTCAACGACGGCGGCGTCGCCGGCGGCGGCAGCGACGTCCGTGCCGGACAAGGCGTCGCGCAGTTCGTCCAATCGCGCCGGATCCGCCGTCACGGCCAGCTTGGGCCGCCAACGTTTGGCCTGCTCTGCCAGTTTGGCGATATTGGCGCCGCCCGTCAGGGCCTCAACCTCGAACGCGCCTGTGCCCGTCGCCTCGGCTTGAGCCATCAGGTCCAGCGTGGAAGCGCCGACCGATCCGGTCGCGCCAAGCACGGTGATGCGACGCCGGATCACGCCCCACGCTCCAGCATCAGGACGATCAGTCGGCCCGCCGCGACGACGACGACCGCGAACATCAAACCATCGACGCGGTCCAGCAGGCCGCCGTGGCCCGGAATGGTGTTCCCCGCATCCTTGACCCCGAACCGTCGCTTCAGCGCCGATTCCCACAGGTCGCCCGCCATGGTCGCCAAGGCCGCGGCAAAGCCCAGCACTGCCCCCCAGACGACGCTCAAGGCCCCCATATTGACCCAGGCCGTCATGACGGCGCCCGCAACCGCGCCGGCCGCAACGCCGCCGATGAACCCGGACCAGGTCTTGTTCGGCGAGAAGCGCGGCCACAGCTTGGGTCCGCCGAAGGTGGATCCCGCCAGATAGGCCACGATGTCGGCCGACCAGGCGACGGCGAAGACCAGCACGGTCCAGTGCAGCCCGATCAAGCTGTCGACGTCGCGCAGCCAGATCAGCAGGACCGAAGGCCAGCCGAGATAGAGTACGCCGTAGGCGGCATCCAGCGCCTCCTGCCCTCGACTACGGGCATAGACCCCGGCCGCGACCGCGCCGAACACCAACATGATGAAGGCGACGGACATGGCCCCGAAATGGGCGCTGATCACCGCCGCCACGACGCCGAAGCTGACCGCGCCGCCCATGACGCGGCGCGCATGCGGCGCACTCATCGCCGCCCATTCGAACGCCAGGACGACGCTGGCCACAATCATCAGGGCCAGGAACCACACGCCGCCGCCCCACGTCGCAGCGACCGCGGCGGGCGCCAGCACGACGGCGGACGCAGCCCTGAGGGCGATATCCCTACCCTTGACCGCCATCAGGCCGTCGCGCGCTCAGGCGCGACCACGCGTCCGCCGAAACGGCGGTCGCGCTGACCAAAGGCCGAGATCGCCTCAGCCAAGGCCTTGGGGCCATAGTCGGGCCACAGAATGTCCTGGAACACGAGCTCGGCGTAGGCCGCCTCCCACAACAGAAAGTTCGACAGCCGCTGCTCGCCCGACGTGCGGACGATCAGATCAAGCGGCGGCGACCCCGCCGTGGCCAGCCCGGCCGTCAGGATCGCCTCGTTGAAAGGCTCGACCGTGTCGCCCGCCAGCACCCGCTCCATATGGCGACGCGCCGCGTCCACCAGATCCGCGCGACCGCCGTAGTTGAAGGCGACCTGCAACAGGAATCGATCGTTATGAGCGGTCTGGGCCTCGGCCCGTTCGATGATGGCGGCGATATCGGCCGGCAGTCCCTGGCGTCGCCCCAGAATCTTCAGCCGGACGCCGGCCTTGGTCAGCCGGGCCAGATCGCTGGCGACGTAGGACCGCACCAGCCCCATCAGGTCCGACACCTCGTCCTCGGGACGGCTCCAGTTCTCGGTCGAGAAGCCAAACACCGTCAGGCAATCGATGCCCAGATCCGGCGCCGCCTGGATCGTGCGCTTCAGCGCCTGGACGCCTTCGCGGTGACCAAGAGCGCGCGGCAGACCGCGCGCCTTCGCCCAGCGTCCATTGCCGTCCATGATGATGGCGACGTGGCGCGGGCCGTCGTGACCCTGCTTGTCTGGGCTTTGGCCTGAAGGCGCGGCGCGGTCTGCCGTCATCTGTCGTGCGATCCCTTCCGGACCCAGCCGTTTCGCCTCAGACCTGCATGATCTCTTGTTCCTTGGTCTTCAAGGTCTCGTCGATGCGCTTGATGGCCGCGTCGGTGTCCTTCTGGACCTCGGTCTCCATCTTCTTCTGCTCGTCCTGGCTGATCTCGCCGGCCTTCTCGGCCTTCTTCAGGTCGTCGTTGGCGTCGCGGCGGACGTTGCGAACCGAGATCTTCTGCTGCTCGGCGTATTTGCCGGCCAACTTGACCAGATCCTTGCGGCGTTCCTCGGTCAGGGGCGGCACCGGAATGCGCAGGGTCTGGCCGTCCACGATCGGGTTCAGGCCCAGATTGGCGTTGCGGATCGCCTTTTCGACGGCGACCACCATGCCCTTGTCCCAGACGTTGACACTGATCATGCGCGGCTCGGGCACGCTGATCGCGGCGACCGCGGTCAGGGGCGAGGCCGAGCCGTAGGCTTCGACCCGCACGGGCTCCAGCAGGCCGGCGTTGGCGCGGCCGGTGCGCAGACCGCTGAACTCTTCCTTCAGGGCGGCGACGGAGCGATCCATGCGGTCGCGATAGGTCTTGAGGTCAGGCTTTGCCATGGTCTTGGTCTCTCTTGTCTTTCCTGGTCAGGCGAACGTCAGACGACGTCCTGAATGACCGTGAACGTGCCTTCGCCGGTCAGGGTCCGGCGCAGCGAATTGTCTTCCCGAATGGAGAAGACCACGATCGGGATGCCCGTGTCGCGCATCATGGCGATGGCCGAGGCGTCCATGACCCGCAGATCCTTGGCCAGCACGTCCTGATAGGACAGGGTCTCGTAACGCGTCGCGTCGGGATCCTTCTTCGGGTCGGCGGTGTAGACCCCGTCCACGCTGGTGCCCTTCAGCAGGGCGTCGCAGCCCATTTCCGCCGCACGCAGCGCCGCGCCCGAGTCCGTGGTGAAGAACGGTGCGCCCACGCCGGCGGCGAAGATCACGACCCGCCCCTTTTCAAGGTGCCGCAGGGCGCGCCGGCGGATGTAGGGTTCGGCGATGGCCGCCATCGGAATGGCGCTCTGCACGCGGGTCGAGACGCCGATCTTCTCCAGCGCCGACTGCATGGCCAGGGCGTTCATGATGGTCGCCAGCATGCCCATATAGTCGGCCTGGGCGCGCTCCATGCCGGCCGCCGCCTTGGACAGACCGCGGAAGATGTTGCCGCCGCCGATGACCAGGCAGATTTCCACGCCCTCGGCCGCGACATCCGCGACGGCCTTGGCCACCGCATCGACCGTTTTCATATCGACGCCGAACGACTGGTCGCCCATCAGCACCTCGCCCGAAACCTTCAGCAGGACGCGCTTGTAGCGGAAGGTCGAGGGGGCGTCGGGCATGCGGGAAGGTCCGTTTGACTGCGGCGCCATTGAATCAGGCGGCTTCTTATAGACGAAAGGCGCGCCGGCCATCAAAGCCGAACGCGCCCTTCTGATACAAAACCCTCACGAATGAGGGGAATGTTTTTTTAGTTGCCGCCCATCATGGAGGCGACTTCCGACGCGAAGTCGGGGCCTTCGACCTTCTCGACGCCTTCACCCAGCGCCAGGCGGACGAAGCCGGCCAGGTGCAGGTTGGAGGAGCCCAGTTCCTTGGCCGAATTGGCGACCAGTTGTTCGATGGTTACGTCCGGATCCATGACGAACGGCTGCTTGGACAGCACCACGTCCTTCTGGAACTTGTTGATCTGACCTTCCACGATCTTTTCGATCATGGCTTCCGGGCGGCCTTCTTCCTTGGCCTTTTCGATCAGAACGGCGCGTTCCTTCTCGATGGCGGCGGGGTCCAGGTCGTCGGTGTTCAGCGACAGCGGCGCGGTGGCGGCGACGTGCATGGCGATCTTGCGGCCCAGTTCGCGAAGCGCGGTCTTGTCGCCCTCGCCTTCCAGGGCCACCAGCACGCCGATGCGGCCGACGCCCGGCGAAACCGCGTTGTGGACGTAGGTCGAGACGACGCCTTCCGACACCGACAGGCGGGCGGCGCGGCGCAGTTGCATGTTCTCGCCGATGGTGGCGATCATGTTGGTCACTTCGTCCTGGACCGTCTTGCCGGTTTCCAGTTCGGCGCCGTGCAGGGCCTCGACCGAGTGGTGCTCCAGACCCAGTTGGGCGAACGACTTGGCGGCGTTCTGGAACAGCTCGTTACGAGCCACGAAGTCGGTTTCGGCGTTGAACTCGATGGCGGCGGCGACTTCGCCCTTGCCGTCTTCCTTCGACGCGACGGCGACCAGACCCTCAGCGGCGACGCGGTCGGCCTTCTTGGCGGCCTTGGACAGGCCCTTGGCGCGCAGCCAGTCGATTGCTGCTTCGATGTTGCCGTCGTTTTCGACCAGCGCCTTCTTGCAGTCCATCATGCCGACGCCCGAACGCTCGCGAAGCTCCTTCACGAGGGCGGCAGTGATCTCGGCCATGTTCTTCTCCTTGGGGGATTTCGTATGTGGGAACGGCCGGACTGATTTAGCCCGGCCGTGTGTCAGTTCGTCAGGCGGCGCTCAAGAGCGCGAACGCCGCCCGGCGGGCGATCAGCCCTCGGCCTTCTCGGTTTCGGCAGCCGGCTCAGCAGCGGCTTCCAGTTCGGCGGCGGCGCCTTCCGTGCCGGCCGGCGCGGCTTCGGCTTCAGCCTTGGGGGCCGAGGCTTCACGCAGCATCGGCTCGACCGGAGCTTCCGAAGCGCCCAGGTCGATGCCCGACGCCGAAGCGCCGGCGGCCAGACCGTCCAGGACCGCGTCGGCGATCAGGTCGCAGTAGGTCTGGATGGCGCGGGCGGCGTCGTCGTTGCCGGGGACCGGATAGGTGATGCCGTCCGGGTCCGAGTTGGTGTCCAGGATGGCGATGATCGGGATGTTCAGCTTGCGGGCTTCCTGGATCGCGATCGCTTCCTTGTTGGTGTCGATCACGAACATGATGTCCGGGATCGAACCCATGTCCTTGATGCCGCCCAGCGACAGTTCCAGCTTGTCCTTCTCGCGCTGCAGGTTCAGCAGCTCTTTCTTGACGCGGCCTTCGCCGCCGTTTTCCAGAATGCCTTCCAGCTCACGCAGGCGAGCGATCGAGCCCGAAACGGTGCGCCAGTTGGTCAGCGTGCCGCCGAGCCAACGGTTGTTCATGTAGTACTGGGCGCAGCGCTTGGCGGCTTCCGCGACCGGCTCTGCGGCCTGGCGCTTGGTGCCGACGAACAGAACGCGACCGCCCTTGGCGGCGACTTCACGCACGGCCACCAGAGCCTGGTGGAACAGCGGCATCGTCTGCGACAGGTCGATGATGTGGATGTTCGAGCGCGAGCCGAAGATGTAGCGGTCCATCTTCGGGTTCCAGCGGTGCGTCTGGTGGCCGAAGTGAGCGCCGGCTTCAAGCAGGGTGCGCATCGAGAATTCAGGCAGAGCCATGATCGTTCAGTCCTTTTTCCGATCAAACGTGGCGCGGGGGATTAAAGGTCTAAAGACCCTCGGAATGGTGCGGATCGGGATGTCTCCCCCAAGCGCGCCTCACCCGCGTTGCGAAATGCGGGGGCCATGTAGGCCGGATGGGCCGCAATAGCAAGCGCAGCCCTGCAAATGCGGAAAAGGCGGCCCCTTTCGGAACCGCCTTTGGTCAGCAATGCGACGGCTGCTTTTACTTCATCGCGTCCAGAAGGGTCCGGGCGCGGTCGCGGTGTGCGGTGACGGGCGTCACCAGCTCGCGCGCCAGGCTGGCCAGGGCGGGCGCTTCGGTGTTGTCGGCAAAGCCGTTCAGCAGCGTCAGCGTCTCGTTGTGGGCGGCGACCTGCTGGTCCAGATAGACCTTGTCGAAGTCGTCCGGCGTCGCGGCGTTCAGATTGTCGATCAGACCCTTGCGGCGTTCGTCCAGCGTCGTGGGGATGGCGACGTTCGGCGCGGCGGTCGCTTGGGCGGCGGCCAGCTTCTCGCCGGCGGCGGTGTGATCCTTGGTGATCATGGCGGCCAAGGCCTTCACGTCGGCGTTCTTGGACTTGGCGGCAGCGATCTTAGCAGCTTCCAGCTCATACATGTTGCCGGTGCCTAGGCCGGTGACGAAACCGTCGACGGTGTTGGCGCCCATGGTCATGGCCGACGTCTGGCCCACGACGCCGGACGTGGCGTCCTGGGTGGCGTTGACCGCTTCGCCGGTGTTCTGGGCGGCGCTGTCGCCACCCTGGTTGCAGGCGGCGAGAAGGGCCAGCGAGGCGACGCTGGCGATGGCGAGATATTTCATTGGAACAGTCTCCCTATGGACTGACCAAACCCATCACGCGTCCGTGAGGTTCCGAAAAATCAGAAACTTGGCCATATCCAACAGGGCTCAGGCGTCCTCCAGCATGACGACGCCCGGCGCTGACTTCAGCGCGCCGCGCAAGGCGCCGTCCAGGCGATAACGGCCCGGAATTTTGACCTCGACCTCGCGTCCTTGATCGAGGCCCGCGATCATCAGCGACACCTCCCCGCCCTTGCCGATCGCGCCTGATCGCGCCCGTTCCAGCCGCGCCTTCAGAGCCTCGGCGTCCGCGCTGCGGGCCGAGACATGGATGCGAAGGCCGATGTTGGCGTCGTCCAGCAGATTGTCCATTTGCGAGGCGTCGTCGCCGAAGAAGCGCACCTCCCCCTCCGACGACTTGGCGCGCACCCGCACCATGACCGAGGCGCCGGGCTCCAGCACCTCGCGGCATTTGCGCAGTTGTTCGGGCGGGAACAGGCATTCGAACTCGCCGGTCGGATCCGAGAAGGTGACAAAGGCGAACTTCTCGCCGGTCCGCGCGCTGGCCCGCTCCTGCTTGCGACGCACGACGCCGGCCATCTGGAAGGCTTCATGGCCGGACTCAGCCAGCGGGATCGCTTCGGCGACGAAGGTGACGCGCTTGCGCTTCAGGGCTGAGGTCATCTCGTCCAGCGGGTGGCCCGACAGATAGAAGCCGACCGCCGACAGTTCGTGATCCAGCCGCTCTGGCCCCACCCAGGGCTCGACGCTCTTCAGGCGCGGGCGCGCGGCATGGGCTTGGTCGCCGCCGAACAATGACACCTGCGACGAGGCGCGTTCGGCCGCCACGCTCTGGCAATAGGCCATCAGAACGTCGGCCTGTTCCAGCAACTGACGCCGGTTGGGGTGGATGCTGTCGAAGGCGCCGGCCTTGGCCAGACCTTCCAGCGCGCGCTTGTTCACGCTGCGCGGATCGACGCGCTCAAGGAAGTCGAAGATGTCGGCGAACCGCCCGCCCGTCTCGCGTACCTCGATGACGTGTTTCATCGCCTCGAGACCCACGTTTCGGATCGCGCCCAGGGCGTAGAGCACCGCCCCCTTGTCGTCGTCCCAGGCCACGTCGAAGTCGGCCGACGAGCGATTGATGTCCGGCGCCAGGACCGGCACGTCGAACCGTTTGGCGTCCTGATAGAAGACCGCCAGCTTGTCGGTGTTCGACAAGTCCAGGCTCATGGACGCCGCGAAGAACTCGACCGGCTGATTGGCCTTCAGCCACCCCGTCTGGAACGAGATCAGGGCGTAGGCGGCGGCGTGAGACTTGTTGAAGCCGTATCCGGCGAATTTGGCGACCAGATCGAAGATGGAGCCGGACTGCGCCTCCGGCACAGCCTTCTCGGCGGCGCCCTTGACGAAGCGGAGGCGCTGGAAATCCATCTCCTCCTTCTTCTTCTTGCCCATGGCCCGGCGCAGCAGGTCGGCCTCGCCCAGGCTGTAGCCCGCCAGGATCTGGGCGATCTTCATCACCTGCTCCTGGTAGATGATGACGCCGTAGGTTTCGGTCAGCACCTCCTTCAGGCTGGGGTGCAGGTAATCGACCTCGGCGCGTCCGAACTTGCGGTCGATATAGGTGTCGATCATCTCCATCGGCCCCGGCCGATAAAGCGAGATCAGGGCAGTGATCTCTTCGATGGAGCCGCAGCGCATCTTGCGCAGGGTGTCGCGCATGCCTTGGGATTCCAGCTGGAACACCCCGACCGTCTGGCCAGAGGCCATCAGCTCATAGGTGCGCGCGTCATCAAGCGGCAAGCTGTTCCAGTCCCTGGCTGCGCCGCGCCGTTCCAGATAGCCACGCGCCCGATCCAGCACCGTCAGCGTCTTCAGGCCCAGGAAGTCGAACTTCACCAGGCCCGCCGGCTCGACCCATTTCATGTTGAACTGGGACGCCGGAATGGTGGAGCGCGGATCCTGATACAGCGGCACCAGTTCCGTCAGAGGCCGGTCGCCGATGACGATGCCGGCGGCGTGGGTCGAGGCGTTGCGGTATAGCCCCTCCAGCTCCAGTGCGGTCTCCAGCAGGGTCTTCACCGCCGGCTCCGCGTCCCTCGCCTCCTTCAGGCGTGGCTCGATGTCGATGGCCTGGGCCAGGGTGACGGGCGCAGCCGGGTTGTTCGGCACCATCTTGCAGAGCCGGTCGACCTGACCCAGCGGCATCTGCAGCACCCGGCCCACGTCGCGAAGCACGGCCCGCGCCTGCAAGGTGCCGAAGGTGATGATCTGGGCCACCCGGTCCTTGCCGTAGCGGTCCTGAACATAGTCGATCACCTCTTCGCGCCGCTCCTGGCAGAAGTCGATGTCGAAGTCGGGCATGGAGACGCGTTCGGGGTTCAGGAACCGCTCGAACAGCAGGCCGAACCGCAACGGGTCTAGATCGGTGATGGTCAGGGACCAGGCGACCAGCGAGCCGGCCCCGGAGCCGCGCCCCGGCCCCACGGGAATGCCGTGGGTCTTGGCCCATTTGATGAAGTCCGACACGATGAGGAAATAGCCGGGGAACCCCATCTGCTGGATGATCCCGACCTCCCATTCCAGGCGGGTCCAGTACTCCTCTTCGGGCACGGCCGGCGTGACCTCAGCCAGGCGGACCTTCAGCCCCTCGCGCGCCTGGTGGGCCAGTTCATCGGCCTCGGAGCGCCCGGCCCCGGTATCGAACCGCGGCAGGATGGGCGCGTGCGTATTGACCAGGAAGGCGCAGCGCCGCGCGATGTCGATGGTGTTGTCGCACGCCTCGGGCAGGTCGGCGAACAGCTCGCGCATGACGGCGGCGGGCTTGAACCAGTGTTCTCCGGTGATGCGACGGCGATCCTCCTGTCCGGTGAAGGCGCCGTCGGCGATGCACAGCAGGGCGTCGTGCGATTTGGCCTGCGCCGCCTTGGCGTAATAGACGTCGTTGGTGGCGACCAGCGGCACGTCGTTGGCGTAGGCCCATTCGACCAGCCCCGGCTCGGCGCGCTTTTCGTCCTCAAGCCCGTGGCGTTGCAGCTCGACGTAGAAGCGGTCGCCGAACGCCGCCTTCATCGCCGCCAGAGCAGCGGCGCCTTCGGCCTTCTTGCCTTGGGCGAACAGCGGATCGACCGGGCCGTCCGGGCCTCCGGACAGCAGGATCAGGCCTTCGCAGCGGGCGACCACCTGCTCCCAGGCCACGCCCGGCTCGGCCATTTCTCCGGCGTCCAGATACGCGGATGACGACAGGGCGCACAGGTTCAGCCACCCGGCCGTATCCTGGGCCAGCAGAACCACGGTCGGAACCTTGGCCCAGCGGGCGTTGATCTGGCCGCCGATCCCGAAGACCGGCAGGGCGCAGGCCACGATCGGTTGAACGCCCGCATCCTTCGCCGTCTGGCTGAACTCCAGCGCGCCGAACAGATTGGCCCTGTCCGCCACCCCGACCGCCGGCATTCCGGCGTCGGCCGCCAGCTTGCCGACCTTGGCCGCCTTGATCGCGCCTTCCAGCAGCGAATAGGCCGAGCGGACCCGCAGATGGACAAAACCCTGACTGTTCACCGGCTCGTTCACGCCTTCTTCGACCCTGGCCCGCTGAAGAGCCCTACTCTACCCTGAGTCTCATATCGGGCGGCGCGCGGCCATCGCAAACCGGTCGCCCCATGGATCGGCTGTGGATCGCTGGCTTCGGACGGTCCTCGAAAAAAGACCGTCTAAAGTGTCTAATTCGTCTGATCTCAGGCGGTGACGCTGATCGCCACGGTCCAGACCATCCAAACAAAACCGCCGCACGACGCCAGCGACAGCATATCCCTCATCAAACGCGGCATGACCTTGGCTCCGAGACATCCGATATGTTCTGCTAATGTTCTATGTTGGCGTTTTGTTCCGGTCAAGTCGTTCTTAGTGAAACCGATTGCGGGTCGCCATCGTAGTCATTGCAACAGGAGATGAGACCATGTCCCTTCGCTCGACCGCCCTCGCCGCCGTTGCATCCTTGACCGTCGCTGCGCTGGCGATCGGCACGCCCTTGGCCCGTCAGGCCGAAGCGCAGACGGCGTTTCAGACCGCGATCTTCGCCGGCGGCTGCTTCTGGTCGGAAGAAAAAGCATTCGATGACGTGCCGGGGGTGCGCTCGGCCGTATCGGGCTTCGTAGGCGGCCATACCGCCAACCCGACCTATGAACAGGTGGTGCGCGGCGGCACCGGCCATATGGAGGCGGTGCAGGTGACCTTCGATCCGCGCGTGGTCAGCTATCGCACCCTGGTCGACCGCTATTGGCGCACCATCGACCCGACCGATCCGAACGGTCAGTTCTGCGACCAGGGGCCGTCCTATCGATCCGCCGTCTTTGCGACAGCAGCCCAGCGCGCGGACGCCGTCGCCTCGCGCGATGCGGCGATGCGTGTGTTGAGGAAAAGCTTCACTACGCCGGTCGTCGGCGCCCAGCGGTTCTGGCCGGCGGGCGAGGAGCACCAGAACTACGCCAAGCGCCACGCCGCCAGCTATCAGGCCTACCGGATCGGATGCCGACGCCCCGAACGCCTGAGAGCGATCTGGGGCGACGCCGCCGTCAGCTGATCGATCGGCATTGGCTCAGTAGGCGTGGCTCTGGGCCTCGCGCTGTTCCAGATGGCCGTCCTTCAGCGCAAAGACGCGGTCCATATGGCCAGCCAGCTCCATATTGTGGGTGGCGATCAGGGCGGCGACGCCCGTGGTCTTTGCTAGGTTGCGCAGGGATTCGAACACCGACTGGCTGGTGGTCGGATCCAGATTGCCGGTCGGCTCGTCGGCCAGCAGCAGGCGTGGGCCGTTGGCGAGGGCCCGTGCGATCGCGACGCGCTGCTGTTCACCGCCGGACAGCTGGGCCGGCTGGTGCGTCAGGCGTTCGCCTAGCCCCAGAGCCGTCAGCGTGACCTCGGCGCGTTTGCGCGCCTCGTCCTGGGACACGCCGGCGATCCGCATCGGCAGGGCGACATTGTCGCGCGCGTCGAACTCGGGCAGCAGGTGGTGGAACTGATAGACGAAGCCGATCCGGCCCAGGCGCAAACGCGTGCGGGCGCGCTCGTCCAGATCGCCGACCTGTTCGCCGTCGATGGCGACCGTGCCGCTGGTGGGTTTCTCCAACAGGCCGGCGGCGTGCAGCAGCGACGACTTGCCCGAGCCCGACGGTCCGATCAGTCCGACCAGTTCGCCGGGATAGACGTCTAGATCCACGCCCTTCAGCACGGTCAGACCGCCTTGGGCGGTGTCGTAGGTGCGGGTCAGGCCGCACGCCGAAAGGATGGGAGCGTTACTCATAGCGGAGCGCCTCCACGGGGTCGATGCGAGACGCGTTCCAGGACGGCGGCAGGCTGGCGATACAGCTCATCAACAGGGACCAGAAGGCCACCCAGGTCACGTCCACCGGATCGACCAGGGCCGGGATGGCGTCCAGCATATAGACGTCGGAATCGAACAGCTTGGTCTGCAGCACGAACTCTAGGAAATGCTGGATCGAACCAATGTTCCAGCAGAACAGCAGACCCAGGACCAGGCCCGCGATGGTGCCCGCGACCCCGATCATGGCGCCGGCCATGAAGAAGACGCGCAGGATCGCCGAGGGGCTGGCGCCGATGGTGCGTAGGATGGCGATGTCGCGCCCCTTGTTCTTCACCAGCATGACGATGCCGGAGATGATGTTCATGGCGGCGATGGCGACGACGAGGCCCAGGATGATGCTCATGGCCACCCGTTCGACCTTCAGCGCGCCGTAGAAGGCGGCGAGGCGCTCGCGCCAGTCGCTGACGACCGAGCCGGGACCGGCGGCGTCGCGGATGGCGGCGGTCAGGGCGCCGACCTGATCGGGATCATCGACCTTGATCTCGATTGCGTCCCAGACCCCTTCCTTGCCGAAGAAGAGCTGCTGCTGCTCCAGCGGCATGAAGATGAAGGCCCGGTCGTAATCGGCGGCGCCCGAGCGGAACAGGCCGCCGACGAAATAGGTCTTTTCGAGCCCGCCGAGGTTGCCGAAGGCGCTGTCGGCCCCGGTCGGCGAATACAGGGTCACAGGATCGCCGACGCGCAGGCCCATGGAGTTGGCCAAGGCCGCGCCGACCAGAATGCGGTCGCCGCCATAGGGCCCCTTGCCGAAGCTGGCGCGCTCCTGCGGGCTTAAGCTGTCGAAGACATACTGGGTCTTGGCCAGATCCTCAGGGCGGATGCCCTTGGCGATGGCGCCGGTCGTATAGCTGCCGACGCGGATCAGGCTTTGGGCCTCGTTCAGCGGACTGGCGCTGGCCACGCCCGGCACGGCCTGGATGCGCTTAAGGGCGGCTTCGCGATCCGGCGAGGTCAGGACCTGCCCCTGCACATACATATGGCCGTTGAACGCCAGCATGCGGCCCAGCAGTTCGCTGCGGAAGCCGGACATGATGCTCATCACGCTGATCAGCACGGCGACGGCCAGCATGATGCCGATGAAGCTGATTACAGCGATGGTGGCGACGCCGCCTTCCTTGCGCTTGGCGCGCAGGTAGCGCAGGGCCAGGCCGATCTCCCACGAGGAGAAGGCGCCGGACGGACGAGACGGCAGGCTCAAGCGGTCAGCCTTTCGATAGCTTCGGCGAGCGGCACGGAGACCTTCTCGCCAGTAGCGCGACGTTTCAGTTCGACCACGCCGTCCGCCAGCCCCTTGGGACCGATGGTCAGCTGCCACGGCACGCCGATCAGGTCAGCGGTGGCGAACTTGCCGCCGGGACGTTCGTCGGTGTCGTCGTAGAGGACGTCCTTGCCGAGCTTTTCAAGCTGGGCCACCGCGTCTTCGCAGGCGGCCGAGACGGCCTCGTCATTGGCGCGCAGATTGATCACGACCACGTCGAAAGGCGCGACCGCGTCGGGCCAGATGATGCCGTCGGCGTCGTGGCTGGCCTCGATGATGGCGCCCAGCAGACGCGACACGCCGACGCCATAGCTGCCCATGTGGACCTCGGCGTCCTGACCGTCCGGACCGGCGACCTTGGCCTTCATCGGGGCGGAGTATTTCGTGCCGAAGTAGAAGATGTGGCCGACCTCGATGCCGCGCGCCGACAGGCGGTCGCCCTCGGCGGTCTTCGCCTCGAACTGCGCCGGATTGTGCATCTCTTCGGTGGCGGCGTAGAGGGCGGTGCGTTCGTCGAAGACGGCCTGGACGGCCTCCGGGCTGAAGTCGTCGCCGGGCGCGGGCATCTCGACCAGCTTGCGGTCGCAGAAGACCTCGCTCTCGCCAGTTTCGGCCAGGACGATGAACTCGTGGCTCAGATCGCCGCCGATGGGGCCGGTGTCGGCACGCATCGGCACGGCCTTCAGGCCCATGCGGGCGAAGGTGTTCAGATAGGCGACGAACATGCGGTTGTAGGCGACGCGGGCCGCGGCCTCGTCCACGTCGAAGGAATAGGCGTCCTTCATCAGGAACTCGCGCCCCCGCATCACGCCAAAGCGCGGACGGCGCTCGTCGCGGAACTTCCACTGGATGTGAAACAGGTTCAGCGGCAGCGACTTGTAGGACTTCACATAGGCCCGGAAGATGTCGGTGATCATCTCCTCGTTGGTCGGTCCGTACAGCAGTTCGCGCTCATGCCGGTCGGTGATCCGCAGCATCTCGGGGCCGTAGGCGTCATAGCGGCCGCTCTCGCGCCACAGATCAGCCAATTGCAGGGTCGGCATCAGCAGTTCGACGGCCCCTGCCCGCATCTGTTCCTCGCGCACGATCTGCTCGATCTTGCGCAGCACCTTCAGACCCAGCGGCAGCCAGGCGTAGATGCCGGCGGCCTCCTGCTTGATCATGCCGGCGCGCAGCATCAGCTGGTGCGAGACGATCTGGGCGTCCGAAGGAGCTTCCTTCAGCGTGGGCAGGAAAAAGCGCGACAGGCGCATGGTCGGGAATCCTAGGCGTAGAGACGGAACAAGGCTTTAGCCGCTCGGACGGGGCGAAAGCTAGGCCGATGCGTCGTTTAGACAGCCGGGCCGCTGGCGAAGTTCGGCAGGGGCAGCCAGCCCGTGAAGATCAGGACCATGACGAATATCCAGACCAGGGCCGAGACCCAGGTGGTCGTCAGGAACTTCTTCTTCAGATTGGGCGTCTTGGGCGCGCCCCATTGTGAGCCGTCGGTCGGCGGCTCGTGCGTCTCGCTAGCCGTGCCCAGCGGCAGAACGGCGAACAGCACCGTCCACCAGGCGATGATGTAGATGCCGACCATGGTGAAGACGCCGATAGGCATGACGGACCTCTAGGGATGGGGCCGGCCGACGCCGTAGCGGGCCGCCAGATAGGGAGCGATGGCGTGATCCTGAAGGAAGCGCCGGCCGGTCGTTTCGCTGACCTCGGCCTCGGGCCAATCCAGCTCGCCGTCCAGGATCAGGATGGGGCAGCTTTGATGCGCCTCGCCGACTTGGTCGATGACCGGCTGGCGCGGGCGCGTATGGTCCAGATAGACGACGTCCAGCGCGTCGCGAAGCTGAGGATAGAAGGCCAGGACACCCTCGATATAGGCGCCGGGCGGGCAGAACCACGGACCGCCCTGGTCGTCGTGCCAGTCAGGGTTCAGCAGGAAGAGTCGCTCGGTCATCGGCGTGGATATATCCGAGTTGAGGCCGTCGGCGCGACCGCTATTCGCACGATGCGCCAAACCCCGGCGCCCGTAACGCCAGAAGGATCGAAGAGCGCGCCTGCTGCGTGATCGCCCCGGCGCCTTGCAGCACGCAGCCGACAGCGGTGTTTGAGTTGGGCGCCAGAAGGCCGTAGGTCAGACCCTCCTGCGCCAGGCGAGCCTGGGCGCCCTTCAACGTTTCGACGGCCGTCGCGACGCGCGCCGGGTCGTTGGTGATGCGCGTCATCTCGTGCAGCGCCTCGCCCGAACTCGGGAAGTCATAGGCGTTCGGATCGAACGGCGCGATCTCGGCCGACAGGCGTTCGGGATGAATGTCGATGCCGAACTCGGCGTTCTGACTGGCGGAGAAGGCGATGGCCGGCCCGCTCTCAGGCACGACCAGAATGTAGGCATGGCGCGGAAACAACAGATATTGCGCCATGAACTTGGTCACCGGCACCATAGGTATACCGTCCGGTCCCAGGGCATGGGCGCCGACATAGACGCCCGACGGCACGCTGCGCGCATCGATCCGGCCGTTCAGCTTCAGGATGCGATCGACCATGACGTGGTCGAGCAGAAAGACGCCGTCCTCCGCCTCGCGCTCCAGATAGGCATGGATGGCGGCGGTGTCGGGCGCTGGTCCCAGATCGCGGCCATAGACGGTCGGAAAGGCAGTCGGCGACATCGGCTGGCCGTCGGGCGGGCTGAACCACAGCACGCGCAGCTCGTGAACCGTCCGCGCCAGGGGATCTTCGCCCCGGAACGTCGACAGGCTGAGCACCAGATTGACGACGGCGAACAGGGCGACGAAGCCGACCAGCCCCTGCCCCGCAATCACCGCCCACCGCCGCCAACCGCGCAGCGGATGACGGGCGTGCCGAATCCGCTCCAGCAGGCGGCGCGCACGGGCAGGCTTTTTCGACATGCGTTTCCCCGACCGTTCAGGCGCACGACCAATGCGCCCAAACGGTCAAGGTTGCATCAGACGCGCAGGACGACCGTCTCGACGATGGGACGACGATCCCAGATTTGCTGGCTGGCCTTTTTCAGCACGCGAGCGACAGCCTGTTCGATGACCATTTCATCGTCCAGCGCATCGCCCTTCAGGCCCTTGACCACCTGTTCGACACGCTCGGCCAGCTTGTCCAGCGCATCGCCGAGCGGCGTGGCCGTATCGCCGGGCAGGCCGACACTGCGGATGTCGATGTCGCTGGCGATGCGACCGCGCTTGTCCAGGGCAAAGCTGACGATCAGCACGCCGTTTGCCGAGGCGTGACGACGCTCCTTCAGGGCCTCGCCTTGCTCGGTCACCAGCATGCCGCCGTCGACATAGAGGCGGCCGTTCGGCACCTCGTCGATGATCTTGGCTGGGCCAGGGGCCAGGCGGACCATGTCGCCGTTGCGCGGCGTCACCGTTTCGGGAACGCCCATGTCCTTGGCCAGATTGGCGTGTTCCAAGAGGAAGCGACGCACGCCGTGGGTCGGCACCGCGATCTGCGGCCGGGCCCATTCGTACATCTGCTTCAGCTCGTCACGGCAGGGGTGGCCCGAGACGTGGATGCCCGGGTGATCCTTCTCGGTATAGAGACGCACGCCGCGGTCCGCGAGCCGGTCCTGCAGATTGCCGATCGCCAGCTCGTTGCCCGGAATCTGGCGCGACGAGAAGATGCAGTGGTCGCCCAGACCCAGTTTCACGACCGGGTGGGTGCCGTCAGCGACGCGCGACAGCGCCGCCCTCGCCTCACCCTGGCTGCCGGTGCACAGATACAGGATCTGATCGGCCGGCCAGACGCGGGCCTCCTCGTCCGACAGGAAGGGCTTCACGTCCTTCAGCATGCCGACGTGCTTGGCCGCCGCCGTGATCCGGTGCATCGACCGGCCGGCCAGGGCCACGCGACGCCCGCAGGCCTCGGCCGCACGGATCACGCTGTCCATACGAGCGACGTTGGAGGCGAAACAGCCGACCGCAACACGCCCCTTCAGGCTGGCGATCAGTTTGGAGATGGCGACGGCGACATCGCCCTCGGACCCGGCGACGCCCGGCACGAAGACATTGGTCGAATCGCAGACCATGGCCAGCACGCCTTCGTCGCCCAGGGCGCGGATGACGGGGGCGTCGGTCTTGGTTCCGATCACCGGCTGGTCGTCGATCTTCCAGTCGCCGGTGTGGAACACCATTCCCAGCGGCGTATCGATGGCCAGGCCGCTGGGCTCGGCGATCGAGTGGGTCATGTTGACGAAGGTCACGCCGAACGTGCCGATGTCCACGGTCCCGCCCAGCGGCACTTCGATCAGTTCGACCTCGTCCAGAATGCCGCGCTCGCGCAGCTTGTCGCGGATCAGATAGGCGGTGAAGGGCGTGGCGTAGATCGGCGCCTTGATGCGCGGCCACAGCCAGCCCAGGGCGCCGATGTGATCTTCGTGCGCGTGGGTCAGCACGATGCCCTTGATGTTCTCACCCTCAAGGAAGGTGGGATCCGGCACGATCACATCCACGCCGGGTGTGGACAGGTCGCCGAAGGTGACGCCGACATCGACGATCAGCCATTCACGGTTCGCCTCTGGGCCGAAGCCATAGGCGTTCAGGTTCATACCGACCTCGTCCGAGCCGCCGAGCGGCAGGAAAACGAGTTCGTCTTGGGTTTGCTTTTTCATTCAATCAGTCAAATGGGCGTTACGACGCCAGATTTCGAGGAGGCCGCGAATAGTCAGGTCGGGATCGAAGTGATCGATGCTGTCGGTCGCGCCTTCGAACAGGCTGGCGACCCCGCCGGTGCCGACGACCGTCATGGGCTTGCCCCACTCCGCCTTGATGCGCCCGACCAGGCCTTCGATCAACGAGATATAGCCCCAGAAAACGCCGGACTGCATGGCCTCGACCGTGCCCTTGCCGATGACGTGTTCGGGTTTTTGAATGGCGATGCGCGGCAGTTTGGCGGCAGCTTCATGCAGGGCCTGAAGCGACAGATTGATGCCGGGCGCGATCAGACCGCCCTCGAATGCGCCGTCGCCCGAAACGATGTCGAAGGTCGTCGCCGTGCCGCTGTCGATCAGCAGAAGGTCGCCGGGATACGTCAGCGAGGCGCCCACCGCATTCACCAGACGATCGGCGCCCGCCTCGCTGGGCTTGGCGATCCGCACCTCGATGCCCAGCTCGGCGTTCTCGCCGATGACCAGGGGTTCGATGTTCAGATAGCGCCGCGCCAGGTTGCGCAGATTGAAGATCGATTGCGGCACGACGCTGGAGATGATGCAGCCGCCGAGCGCGTCGAACTTCAGCCCCTTCATCACCATCAACTGATTCAGCCAGACGGCGTACTCGTCGGCTGTCCGGCTGGCCTCGGTCGCGGCGCGCCACTGGGCGATCCAATCCGTGCCGTCGTGGACCGCGAACAGCGTATTGGTGTTGCCCTGCTCGATGGCGAGAAGCATCAGGCGGCTTTCCCGAAGAAGACATCGCCCGCGGAAATCAAACGTACCGAACCGTCGGCCAGACGCAGGCGCAGGGCGCCATCCGGCTCCACGCCCTCGGCCTGTCCCTCGATCGTCTCGTTATCTAGTCGCGCGACGCACGGTCCGTTGAGGCCCGTCAGGTGGCTGGTCCAGGCGTCGAGCACGGGCTCGAAGCCCATCGTCTGCCAGCGCCCCCACCAGACGGCGAAAGTCTCGGCCAGGATTTCGGCGGCGGCCTCGATCGGCGGGACATAGGCCAGGTCGGCGCGCAGACGTTCGGCAACCGACGTCGCCCCCCGTTCGGTGCCCTTGGGCGCATGGGCAAGGTTCACGCCGATGCCGACCGCCAGCCAGAGGTCGCCGTTCGCATGCCGGCCGGATTCGACCAGGATGCCCGAAACCTTGACCCCGTCCAGCAGGACGTCGTTGGGCCATTTGATCGAAACGAGCGCGGGCGAGACGAAGACGTCCAGCAGGTCTGCGACGGCCAGAGCCGCGATGAAGGTGGCCTGGGCCGCCTCCGCCGCCGACTTGGGCGTGGTGATCAGAAGGGTGGCGGCCAGATTGCCCTGATCGGTGTCCCACTTGCGACCCCGCCGACCGCGACCGGCGGTCTGGCGGCGCGCCACGATCCAGCGCGGGCCCGCCTCTCCGGCCTCGGCGAGGCGGCGCGCCTCGGCGTTGGTCGAGTCGATCTCGTCGAGGATGACCAGTGGGACGGGCGCCAACGCCCTACCCGTTCCCGAAGCCGGCGCTCGCAGCCTTGGTCAGCGGCTCCAGCCACGTCAGACCGACGATGACCAACGGGAAGGCGAAGGCGGCGCAGGCCCAGCCGATCCACTTCGCCTCGACCGGGGCGGCGTCTGTGGCGATGTCATCCACCGGCGCATCAAACCACATCAGCTTGAGGATGCGCAGATAGTAGAAGGCGGCGACGACCGAGGCGACCAGACCGGCGGCCGCGACGGGCCACAGTCCTGCATCGGCAGCGGCGCCGAACACATAGTATTTGCCCCAGAAACCCGAGAACGGCGGCATGCCCAGGACCGACAGCGACAGGATGGTCAGGGCCACGGCCGTCAGCGGACGATCCTTCTTCAGGCCGGCCAGATCGGCGATGCGGCGGATCGGACGGCCCGACTTGGACAGGCTGAGCAGGATGGCGAAGAAGCCCAGCTGGTCGATGACATACAGCGTCATGAACATCAGCATGGCCTGCAGGCCCTCGGCCGTGCCCGCCGCAATGCCCAGCAGCGCGTAACCGATGTTGGCGATCGAGGAATAGGCCAGCAGGCGCTGGATGTCCTTTTGCGCCAGACCGCCGAAAGCGCCGACGACGAAGCTGATCAGCGAGATGGCGATCAGGACCTGCGACCATTGAGCGTGGGCGTCGCCGAAACCGTTTTCCAACGCGCGGGCGATCAGCACCATGGCCGCAACCTTGGGCGCCGTGGCGAACAGGGCCACGACAGGCGTCGGCGCGCCCTCATAGACGTCAGGCGTCCACATGTGGAACGGCGCGGCCGATACCTTGAACGCCAGGCCGCAGATCAGGAAGACCAGGCCGAACACCAGACCCGGGCCGGGGTTGTCCGCGGCGACGGCGGCGATGTCCTCGAACCGCATCGAACCGGCGAAGCCGTAGATCAGGCTTGCGCCATACAGGAGCAGACCCGACGACAGGGCGCCCAGGACGAAATACTTCAGACCCGCTTCCGACGCCTTGACGTCGTTGCGGTGGAAGGCCGCCAGCACATATAGCGCCAGCGAGTGCAGCTCGATCCCGACGTACATGGAGATCAGGTCACCCGAGGACGCCATCATCCCCATGCCGGCCGAGGCCAGCACGATCAGGACCGGATATTCGAACTTGGCGATGCGCGTGCGCTTCATCCAGCCGTCGCCCAGCACGACCGCCACGGCGGCCGACAGATAGATCAGGCTCTTGGCGTAGATGGCCAGAGGATCGGCGACATAGGCGCCGTTGAAGGCGACGCCCCACGGTCCGACGATCGAAATGACCGACGCAGAGATCAGCAGCAGGACCGAAAGGATCGAGACCAGACGGGCGCTCTTGTCGCCCATGAAGGCGCCGACCATCAGCAGGACCAGGGCGCCGACCGCGAGGGTGACTTCCGAGGCGGCGAGATGCAGGGCGGAGGATAGATCAGGCATCTGTAAGTCTCACCCGCCGATCGCGGCGCGATACGCGCTGGTCAGGGCCTCGACGGCAGGCCCGGTGTAATCGAGGACAGAGGCCGGATGGACCCCCAGCCAGATGGTGCCGACGATCAGAGGCACGAACAGCAGCAGTTCGCGCTTGTCGATGTCGGTGATGGTCTCAAGCTTCGGATTGGTGATCTCGCCGAACATGACCGCGCGGTACAGGGTCAAGGCATAGACCGCCGAGAAGATGACGCCCGAGGCCGCGACCAGCGCCGCCCAGGTCGAGGCGTTGTAGGCGCCGGTCATTGTCAGCACTTCGCCGATGAAGCCCGAGGTGCCAGGCAGGCCGACGTTGGCCATGGTGAACATCAGGAAGATGGCGGCGAACCAAGGCATCTTCGACGTCAGGCCGCCGTAGAAGGCGATCTCGCGGGTGTGCATCCGGTCGTATACGACGCCGACGCACAGGAACAAGGCGCCCGAGATCAGGCCGTGGCTGATCATCTGGAAGATGGCGCCCTGCATGCCGATGTCGTTGCCGGCGAAGATGCCCAGGGTCACAAAGCCCATGTGCGCCACCGACGAATAGGCGATCAGCTTCTTGATGTCCGTCTGACGCCAGGCGACCAGCGACGTGTAGACGATGGCGATCACCGACAGGGTGAAGACCAGCGGCCGGAACATTTCCGACGCCATCGGGAACATCGGCACGTTGAACAGGATGAAGCCGTAGCCGCCCAGCTTCAGCAGAATGCCCGCCAGGATAACCGAACCGGCCGTCGGCGCCTGAACGTGGGCGTCGGGCAGCCAGGTGTGGACCGGCCACATCGGCATCTTGACCGCGAACGAGGCGAAGAAGGCCAGCCACAGGATCGGCTGGACGGCCGGATCGAAGGCGAAACGCTTCAGCTCGGGAATGCTGGTGGTGCCCGCCTCATGCGCCATCCACAACATGGCCAGCAGCATCAGGACGGACCCCAGCAGGGTGTAGAGGAAGAACTTGTAGGCCGCATAGATGCGGTTCTGACCGCCCCAGATGCCGATGATCAGGAACATCGGGACCAGGGTGCCTTCGAAGAAGATGTAGAAGAGGAACAGGTCCAGTGAGGTGAACACCCCGATGACCAGCGTCTCCAGCACCAGGAAGGCGATCATATATTCGACGACGCGCGTCTCGACCGACTTCCAGCTGGCCAGGATGCAGATCGGCATCAGGAAGGCCGTCAGCAGCACGAACAGGATCGAGATCCCGTCGACACCCAGATGATAGCTGGCGCCCGCGAACCACGGGACCATCTCCACGAACTGATAGCCGGTGTCAGCCGGATCGAAGCCGGCGACCAGCACGACCGACACCGCCAGGGTCACCAGGGTGGTGATCAAGGCGATCCAGCGCGCGGCCGGCGCGGTCGCATCGGCCGACTTTGACGTCAGCCGGGCGGCGAAGATCGCCAGGGCCCCGACCAGGGGCAGGAATGTAACGAGGCTCAGGATGTAGGGCACGAGATCAGGCTCCCCACGCGAGGATGGCGAAGGTGAGCAGACCAGCCACCCCGAGCAGCATCACGAAGGCGTAGTGATAGACATAGCCGGACTGGATCTTGCCCAGTCGAGCGGCGGATTTCAGCGACACCCAGGCGGCGCCGTTCGGGCCCAGACCGTCGATGATCTTCACGTCGCAGATCTTCCAGAAGAAGTTCCCGATGGCGCGGAAGCCGCGCACGAAGACGAAGTCGTACAGCTCGTCGAAATACCACTTGTTATAGAGGAAGCGGTAGATGACGCCGTTCCGCTCGGCCATGCGACGGCCCATGCCCTCGCGAGCGACGTAGATCCAATAGGCGAAGGCGGTGCCGATCAGCGTCAGGATCAGCGGCGACCATTTCACCCAGGTCGGAACGTCGTGGCTTTCGTGCAGGACGTGGTTGTTCGCGCCGGTGAAGATCGCGCCGCGCCAGAACTCGCCCTCGTGGTGGCCGATGAAGTGCGGCGCGAAGACGAAGCCGGCCGCAACGGCGCCGACCGACAGCAGGATCAGCGGGATCAGCATGACCAGCGGGCTCTCATGCGGCTTCAGCGGGCCGTGATGACCATGGTCGTCATGCGCATGATCGTCGTGATGATCGCCGACCGGCTCGGAATGGGTTTCTAGCTGGGCGTGGGAAGCGTGGTCGTCAGCATGATGGGCGTCGCCCTCATCCTTCCATACCGGCTTGTTGTGGAAGGTCATGAAGACCAGGCGCCACGAATAGTAGGCCGTCAGACCGGCGGCGATGATGCCGACGAAGAAGGCGAACAGACCGATGGCCGAGTGATCCGAGGCCGCCGAGGCATAGGCGCTCTCGATGATCGAATCCTTGGAGTAGAAGCCGGCGAAGCCGCCGACGCCGGGGATCCCCAGGCCGGTGATGGCGATGGTGCCGATGGTCATCACCGCATAGGTGACCGGCAGCAGCTTCCACAGGCCGCCCATCTTCCGCATGTCCTGCTCGTGGTGCATGCCGTGGATCACCGAGCCGGCGCCTAGGAACAGCAGGGCCTTGAAGAAGGCGTGCGTGAACAGGTGGAACATGGCCGCCTGATAGGCGCCGACGCCCGCCGCGAAGAACATATAGCCCAGCTGCGAACAGGTCGAATAGGCGATGACCCGCTTGATGTCGTTCTGGGTCAGGCCGACCGTGGCGGCGAACAGGGCCGTGATCGCGCCGATGATGGCGATGATCTGCGACGCGCCCGGCGCATACTCATAGATCGGGCTCAGCAGGCAGACCATATAGACGCCGGCGGTGACCATGGTCGCGGCGTGGATCAGCGCCGACACCGGGGTCGGGCCTTCCATCGCGTCCGGCAACCAGGTGTGCAGGAAGAACTGGGCCGACTTACCCATGGCGCCGATGAACAGCAGGAAGCCGGCCAGATCCAGCGCGGACCACTGGACGCCCAGGAACTCCCACGTCGTGCCGGCCTTTGTGGCGATCAGCGGGAACAGCTCTGCGAAGTTGATGGTGCCGTACATCCAGAAGATCGTCATGATCCCCAGCACGAAACCGAAGTCGCCGACGCGGTTGACGACGAAGGCCTTGATGGCGGCGGCGCTGGCCGTCGGCTTCTTGAACCAGAAGCCGATCAGCAGATAGGACGCCAGGCCCACGCCTTCCCAGCCGAAGAAGATCTGCATGAAGTCGGCCGCCGTCACCAGCGCCAGCATCATGAAGGTGAATAGCGACAGATAGGCGAAGAAGCGCGGCCGGCTGTCGTCCTCGGCCATGTAGCCCCAGGAATACAGGTGAACCAGCGACGACACGCTGGTGACCACGATCAGCATGGTCGCCGACAGGGCGTCGATGCGGATCGACCAGGCCGACTGGAAGTCGCCCACATTGATGAAGGGCGCCAGGCGAATGGTGAAGGGCTCCATATGCCCCCAGGTCCATTGGCCGAACACTGTCCAGGCTACGGCGCACGAGAAGAACAACAGGCCGGTCGTGACGGCCTGCGACGGGATATTGCCGATCCGGCGTCCGAAGAAGCCGGCGATGGCCGCGCCCAGCAGCGGGGCGAAGATCCCGAGAATGACGAGGGTATGGAAGGTCACGCTCAGCCCTTCATCACGGAGGCGTCGTCCACGGCGATGTCGCCGCGGTTACGGAAGAAGGTCACCAGGATCGCCAGGCCGACGGCGGCCTCGGCTGCGGCAACGGTCAGGACGAACATCGCCATGATCTGCCCGCTGATCTCGTTCAGATAGGCCGAGAAGGCGACGAAGTTGATGTTCACCGCCAACAGGATCAGCTCGATCGACATCAGGATGATGATGACGTTCTTGCGGTTCACGAAGATGCCGAACACCCCGATGGTGAACAGGATCGCAGCGACCGTCAGATAGTGGGTCAGACCGATCATCAGAGAAGCTCCTCGGCGCTGACGCCTTCGCCCGTGGCGGCGGACTTGATCTCGACCGACTTGCGACGGTCGCGGTTCACCTGGTCGCCGGGGTTCTGGCGTTTGATGTGCGGCTTGTGGCGCAGGGTCAGGGTGATGGCGCCGATCATCGCGATCAGCAGCACGATCCCTGCCGCCTGGAAGAAGTAGACATAGTCCGTGTAGAGCACGCGGCCGATCGCCTCGACGTTCGTCACGCTGGCGTCCGGCGCGCCCGGCGCCGGCAGGCCCGCAGCGGCCCCGCCCTGAACCACGGCGACCGAGACGATGATCATCTCGACCAGCAGCACGGCGGCGATGATGGCGCCCAGCGGCAGATAGCGCGCGTAGCCTTCGCGCAGCTTCAGGAAGTCCACGTCCAGCATCATGACGACGAACAGGAACAGCACCGCGACCGCGCCCACATAGACGACGACCAGCAGCATCGCCAGGAACTCGGCGCCCAGCAGGACGAACAGACCCGCCGACGAGAAGAAAGCCAGGATCAACCACAGCACGCTGTGCACCGGGTTGCGCGCGGTCACGACCAGAAGGCCGGAAACCGTGGCGACCGCCGCCAGCAGATAGAAGGCTATGCCTTGCAGCATGTCGGGACGAAGCCCCTTTCGTATCGGCCGCGACCCTGTTTCAGGAATCGCCGACCCGTTTAGCGAGATGCGCCTTAGCGGTAAGGCGCGTCGAGTTCCAGATTCTTGGCGATCTGCCGTTCCCAGCGGTCGCCGTTATCAAGCAGGCGTTGCTTGTCGTAGAGCAGCTCTTCGCGCGTCTCGACGGCGAACTCCGAGTTCGGCCCTTCCACGATGGCGTCCACCGGGCAGGCCTCCTGGCACAGGCCGCAGTAGATGCATTTGACCATGTCGATGTCGTAGCGGGTCGTGCGACGGCTGCCGTCGGCGCGTGGCTCGGCCTCGATGGTGATGGCCTGGGCGGGGCAGATGGCCTCGCACAGCTTGCAGGCGATGCAGCGTTCCTCGCCGTTCGCATAGCGACGCAGCGCGTGCTCGCCACGGAAGCGCGGCGACTGCGGATTGCGCTCGAACGGATAGTTCACCGTCATCTTGGGACGGGCCATATATTTCAGCGACAGACCGATGGCGCCGATGACGTCCAGCATCATCGCGCCCTTGGTCGCCTGGACGATACGGGTGAACATCAGGGCTTATCCTTGGGGGCGGGCGTCGTCTGGGGTGCGGTCTGGCTGGCGCGCCAGTCCTGTTCGATGCGGTCCTGGCGTTGCTGCCATTGATAGCTCGACTCGGGCATGCGCGACGGGTCGGGCGCGCAGGCGGCGGTCATCGTCAGAAGACCGAGGCCGAGGCCGATGATAGGTCCGCGCATCACGACCCCACCACGAAGACGCGCCAAGCGGAAACGATCACGACCGCGACCAGCGACGTCGGCAGGAAGATCTTCCAGCCCAGACGCATCAGTTGGTCATAGCGATAGCGCGGCACGAAGGCCTTCACCATCGAGATCATGATGAACCAGAAGACCGTCTTGGCCATGAAGGTCAGCAGATAGATCGTGTAGGCGATCCAGGCCGGCAGCCCATCCATCCACGCCTGCGGCACACCGGGGTTCCAGCCGCCGAAGAACAGCAGGCTGATCATCGCCGACATGAAGACGATGTTGACGTACTCGCCCATCATGAACAGCAGATACGGCGTCGAGCTGTATTCGACCTGGTAACCGGCGACCAGTTCGGACTCGGCCTCGGGCAGGTCGAACGGAGGGCGATTAGTTTCGGCCAGGGCCGAGATGAAGAAGATGATCGACATCGGGAACAGGATCACCACCAGCGGCCAGGTGTCGGCGCCGCCGCCGAAGCCGTACCAGTTCCAGAACATGCCCTTCTGGCTGTCGACGATGGCCGACAGGTTCATGGTGCCGGCCAGCAGGATCACATTGATGATGATGAGGCCCAGCGAGACTTCATAGGACACCATCTGCGCCGCCGAACGCAGCGAGCCCAGGAACGGATACTTCGAGTTCGAAGCCCAGCCGCCCATGATGATGCCGTAAACGCCCAGCGACGACACCGCGAAGATGTACAGGATGCCGACGTTCAGGTCCGACACCACCCATCCGGG
This sequence comes from Brevundimonas sp. 374, assembly GCF_900102995.1. Taxonomy (NCBI): domain Bacteria; kingdom Pseudomonadati; phylum Pseudomonadota; class Alphaproteobacteria; order Caulobacterales; family Caulobacteraceae; genus Brevundimonas; species Brevundimonas sp. 374. The sequence continues at coordinate 632,310 of NZ_FNKT01000001.1, forward strand.
CGCGAACGGAATGACCGCCCAGGCCATGAAGGCCAGAATGACGGTGATGATCGGCGCGATGATGAAGACCGCCTTGTCGGCACCAGCCGGGATCACGACTTCCTTCAGCACGAACTTGATCATGTCGGCGAAGGATTGAAGCAGGCCGAAGGGACCGACGACGTTCGGACCCTTGCGCATCTGCACGCCGGCCCAGACCTTGCGGTCGGCCAGCAGCAGGAAGGCGACGGCGATCAGCACGCCGACCGTGATCAGCAGGACCTGGCCGACCGTGATCAGCGTCCAGCCCAAAGGCGTGGCCCAGAAGGAAACGGGGTCCATGGCTTACTCCGCCGCCATTGCGACCGGCTGGGTCCGCAGGGCGGACAGCTCGGCCATCGTCGCGCTGGCGCGCGCTATCGGATTGGAAAGATACGGGTCGGTCACGACCGAGACGAAGGCGCGGTCGCCCAGATCGCCCTTGGCGCCCAGGGCCGCCACGTCGAACGCCGCCGGCGCGGGCAGATAATCGATCCGGCCGAAGGTCGGATGATCGCCCATCAGCCTGGCGCGCAGTTGCTCCAGCGTGTCGTAAGGCAGGGTCTGATCGACGCGCGCCGACAGGGCGCGGATGATGGCCCAGTCTTCCTTGGCCTCGCCCTTGGGGAAGACGACGCGTTCGGCCATCTGCACCCGGCCCTCGGTGTTGACGTACAGGCCGGCCTTCTCGGTGTAGGCCGCGCCCGGCAGGATCACGTCGGCGCCGTGCGCGCCGCGGTCGCCGTGGCTGCCCAGATAGACGCGGAAGGCGTTCGAACCGGTCGGATCGACCTCGTCGGCGCCCAGCAGGAACAACACGTCCAGCGCATCCGGCTTCAGCATTTCGGCGACGGTCAGGCCGCCCTCAGCCGGCACGAAGCCCATGTCCAGACCGGCGACGCGCGACGCGGCGTGGTGCAGGACGTTGAAGCCGTTCCAGCCGTCGGCGACCACGCCGACCTTCTTGGCCAGGGCGCCGAGTGCGTTCAGAACGGCCGGACCGCCCTCCCCGCCCAGCGCGCCTGAGCCGACGATGATCGCCGGACGCTCGGCCTTGGTCAGGAAGTCCAGCGCAGACTTCGGCAGCTTGGCCAAGGTCTGCGTGCCTGCACCCAGATAGGCGTAGTCGAACGTCAGGTCAGCCTGTTCGCCGATCAGACCGATCTCCACGTCGCCCTTCAGCCAGGCCTTGCGCAGGCGGGCGTTCAGCAGCGGCGCCTCGGTGCGCGGATTGGCGCCGACGATCAGAACGGCGTCAGCCTTTTCAATGCCTTCCAGTCCGGAGTTGAACAGCCATCCCTCGCGCGGGCCGTAACCCACGGCGGCCCCGTCCTGGCGGCAATCGGTGTTGTTGGAGCCGAGCGCACGGAACAGGTCCAGCGTCGCCTTCATCGACTCGGCGTCCTGCAGATCGCCGGCGATCACGCCGATGCGGTCGGCCGGTGCGGCCTTCAGCTTGGCGGCGACGGCGTCCAGCGCCTCGTTCCACGAGGCGGCGCGCAGCTTGCCATTCTCACGGATCCACGGACGGTCCAGACGACGCGCGGTCAGACCGTCGACGACGTAGCGGCTCTTGTCCGACAGCCACTCCTCGTTGATGCCCTCATTGACGCGCGGCAGCACGCGCATGACCTCGGACCCGCGATAGTCGGCGCGGATGTTCGAGCCCAGGGCGTCCATGACGTCGATGGTCTCGGTCTTCTTCAGTTCCCACGGACGATAGTGGTACTGCCACGGACGGTGCGTCAGGGCGCCGACCGGGCACAGGTCGTTGACGTTGCCCGACAGTTCCGAGGCGACCGACTTTTCCAGATAGGTCGTGATCTCGGCGTCCTCGCCGCGCGAGATCATGCCGATATCCGGCACGCCCGCGACTTCGGTGATGAAGCGGACGCAGCGCGTGCACTGAATGCAGCGCGTCATGAAGGTCTTGATGGTTGGACCCATCGCCTTTTCTTCGACCGCGCGCTTGTTCTCCGAATAGCGCGAGCCGTCGCGGCCGTAGCCGACCGACTGGTCCTGCAGGTCGCACTCGCCGCCCTGGTCGCAGATCGGGCAATCCAGCGGGTGGTTGATGAGCAGGAACTCCATCACCCCTTCGCGGGCCTTCTTGACCATCGGCGTGTCGGTGAAGATTTCCTGGCCGTCGGCGGCCGGAAGCGCGCACGAGGCCTGCGGCTTGGGCGGTCCAGGCTTCACCTCGACCAGGCACATGCGGCAGTTGCCGGCGATGGACAGGCGCTCGTGATAGCAGAAGCGCGGAATCTCTTGTCCGGCGCGTTCGGCGACCTGGAGCACAGTCATTCCGGGCTCGAACTCGGTTTCGACGCCGTTGACCTTGGCGATAGGCATCAGCGGGCCTCTTGCTTGGCGGCGGGAGCCGCCATTTGTACATCCACGGACATCGGCTGACCGTCGCGGAACAGGCCCGCACCGTCGGCTTCGGCCCGGCATTCGAATTCCAGCCGGCCGCCATCGACCGGCGCGCGCCACGACACCTGGGCCGTGCGTTCGCCGGTGGCGGTGAAGACGACGGCGTCGCCTTCCTGGCCATACATGCGGTTCACCACGTCGCGGCAGGCCGCTTCGAGGTTCGCCGGAGCCGCCGCCGTCGCGGCGGGAGCCACCACAGCGAGAGCCGCCGTCGCGGGCGCGGTCGACGCTTCAGGCGCAGCCTTTTCCCGCTCGCCGCAAGCGGCGAGGATCGGAAGCGTCAGCAACAGGGCGACGGCGAGGCGCATCTCTACTCCGCCGCGATCGCGTGGCCGGCGAAATTCGCGCGGCGGCTGCGATAGTTGGCGATCCGCTCTTCGATCTCGTGACGGAAGTGACGGATCAGGCCCTGAACCGGCCAGGCGGCGGCGTCGCCCAGGGCGCAGATGGTGTGTCCCTCGACCTGGCCGGCGACGTCCAGCAGCAGGTCGATTTCCGACGGATCGGCCTCGCCCACGGCCATCCGCTCCAGCACGCGCCACATCCAGCCGGTGCCTTCGCGGCATGGCGTGCACTGGCCGCAGCTCTCGTGCTTGAAGAAGTAGCTGATGCGAGCGATCGCCTTCACGATGTCGGTGGATTCGTCCATCACCGTCACGCCGGCGGTGCCCAGCGACGAGCGAACCTCGCGCATGGAATCGAAGTCCATCAGGACCGTCTCGGCCTGTTCGCGCGTAATGACCGGGCAGGACGCGCCGCCGGGGATGATGGCCTTCAGATTGCTCCAGCCGCCACGCACGCCGCCGCCGTGATCCTCGATCAACTGACGCAGCGGGATCGACATGGCCTCTTCGACCACGCAGGGCGTGTTCACGTGACCCGAGAGGGACATCAGCTTGGTGCCGGTGTTGTTCGGACGGCCGAAGCTGGCGAACCAATCGGCGCCGCGACGCAGGATCGTACCGACGACGGCGATCGACTCGACGTTGTTCACCGTGGTCGGGCAGCCATAGAGGCCCGCACCGGCCGGGAACGGCGGCTTCAGACGCGGTTGCCCCTTCTTGCCTTCCAGCGATTCCAGCAGAGCCGTCTCTTCGCCGCAGATATAGGCGCCCGCGCCGTGGTGGATATAGACGTGGAAGTCCCAACCGTGGACGTTGCCGTCGCCGATCAGCTTGGCGTCATAGGCCTGCTTGACGGCGGCTTCCATCCGCTCGCGTTCCAGCACGTATTCGCCACGAAGATAGATGTAGCAGGCGTGGGCCTGCATCGCGAAGCTGGCGATCAGCGCGCCTTCGATCAGCAGGTGCGGATCATGGCGCATGATCTCGCGGTCCTTGCAGGTCGCGGGCTCGGATTCATCGGCGTTGATGACCAGGTAGTGAGGACGATCCTTCACTTCCTTGGGCATGAACGACCACTTCAGGCCGGTCGAGAAGCCCGCGCCGCCACGGCCGCGCAGACCCGAGGCCTTGACGTTGTTGATGATCCAGTCGCGGCCAAGGTCCAGCATGTCCTTGGTGGCGTTCCAGGCGCCGCGGTTCTTCGCCCCGTCCAGCGTCCAGTCGTGGAAGCCGTACAGGTTGGTGAAGATGCGATCCTTGTCTTCGAGAATGCCGACCATGGCCCTCAGAGTCCTTCCGCCAGACGGCGCTTGTGGTGGCGCGTGCGCATCCAGATGGCCGCGATGACCATCACCCAGCCCGCCGCCAGCATGAAGTAGGAGAGATTGACCGCCCACGGCCCGACTGCGCCCTGACGCGAGATCAGGATCAAAACGGCCGCGCCGACGACCATGGCAAGGCCACCCGCGCGCAGCGGACGCCCGACGTTTCGCAGTTCCTTGCGGTAGGCGGCGCGGCCCTCCTCGGTGTTCAGATCCGGCGGCGACATCAGGCCGGCGCCTTCTCGACCGGCGCCGGGTCGCTGTTCGGCAGCTTCTTGATCGGCTTGGCGGCCGAGCCGTCATACAGCGTCGCATCGAGCAGGGTCTTGGCCCCGCCTTGCGGCGCCGCATTGGTGCGACCGATGTAGGAGCCCGGCTCGGGCGTCTTGCCGGCGGCGAAGTCGTCGATGATCCGGCCGATCGTCTCGGGCGTCAGATCCTCAAAATAGTAGTCGTTGATCTGGGCCATCGGCGCGTTGGAGCAGGCGCCCAGGCACTCGACTTCCTGCCATGTGAAGCGGCCGTCGGCGGACAGATGATCCTTGGGACCGATCTTCTCCTTGCAGACGCGCATCAGCTCATTGGCGCCGCGCAGCATGCACGGCGTGGTGCCGCACACCTGGATCAGCGCCGTCTTGCCGACCGGCTCCAGCATGAACATGGTGTAGAAGGTCGCGACCTCCAGCACCCGGATGTAGGCCATGTCCAGCAGCTCGGCGATGGCGCGGATGGCGGGTTCGGACACCCAGCCTTCCTGCTTTTGCACCAGCCACAGGATCGGGATCACCGCCGATTGACGACGCCCTTCCGGATATTTCTTGATCCACCATTCGGCCTTGGCGGTCGTATCGGCCGAGAAGGCGAAGGAGGCGGGCTGTTCCTTAGCGAGACGACGAACGCTCATCGGTCCACTTCTCCGAAAACGATGTCGAGCGAGCCCAGGATGGCGGACACGTCGGCCAGTTGGTGGCCACGGTTCATCCAGTCCATCGCCTGCAGCGAGCGGAAGCCCGGCGCCGAGATCTTCACGCGATAGGGTTTGTTGGTGCCGTCCGAAACCAGATAGATGCCGAACTCGCCCTTGGGCGCCTCGACCGAAGCATAGACCTCGCCCTCAGGCGTCTTGAAGCCTTCGGTGTAGAGCTTGAAGTGGTGGATCAGCGATTCCATCGAGCGCTTCATCTCGCCACGGCGCGGCGGGACGATCTTGTTGTCCTCGACCATCACCGGCTCGCCGGGGCAGTTGCGCAGCTTGTGGATGCACTGCTCCATGATCCGCACCGACTGCTTCATCTCCTCGATGCGCACCAGATAGCGATCCCAGCAGTCGCCGTTCTTGCCGACGACCACATCGAAGTCGAGCTCGGCATAGCACTCATAGGGCTGCGACTTGCGCAGGTCCCAGGCGATGTTCGAGCCGCGCAGCATCACGCCGGTGAAGCCCCATTCCAGGGCCTGCTGCTTGGACACCACGCCGATGTCGACGTTGCGCTGTTTGAAGATGCGGTTTTCGGTGACCAGGCTTTCGATGTCCTTCAGCGCCGGCGGGAACTCGTGGCACCAGCGGCCGATGTCGTCGATCAGGTCCATCGGCAGGTCCTGATGGACGCCGCCGGGACGGAAGTAGTTGGCGTGCAGACGGGCGCCGCAGGCGCGCTCGTAGAACACCATCAGCTTTTCGCGTTCCTCAAAGCCCCAGAGCGGCGGCGTCAGGGCGCCGACGTCCATGGCCTGGGTCGTCACGTTCAGCATGTGCGACAGGATGCGGCCGATTTCCGAATACAGGACGCGGATCAGCTGCGCCCGGTACGGAACCTCGATGCCCAGCAGCTTCTCGATCGCCAGGCAGAAGGCGTGCTCCTGGTTCATCGGCGAGACGTAGTCCAACCGGTCCAGATACGGCACGTTCTGAAGGTATGTGCGGGCCTCCATCAGCTTTTCGGTGCCGCGGTGCAGCAGGCCGATGTGCGGATCGACGCGCTCGACGATCTCGCCGTCCAGCTCCAGCACCAGGCGCAGCACGCCGTGCGCGGCCGGGTGTTGCGGACCGAAGTTGATGGTGAACTTGCGGTCTTCCATCTCGCGCGCGTGGGCGGTGCGGGTGTCGAGGTCGTCCTCGAACACATCGACGCCTAGCGGCGGCAGGGTGGGGTTTCCGTCAGCCATTACGCCTGGCCTCCCGCCTTCTCGTCGCCGGGCAGGACCGGCGCGGGGTATTCGGCGCCCTCCCAGGGCGACAGGAAATCGAAGGTGCGGAATTCTTGGGTCAGCTTGACCGGCTCATAGACCACGCGGCGCTGTTCCTCGTCGTAGCGGACCTCGACATAGCCCGTCATCGGGAAGTCCTTGCGCAGCGGATGGCCTTCGAAGCCATAGTCCGTCAGCAGGCGACGCATGTCCGGGTGACCCGAGAACAGCATGCCGTACATGTCGTAGGCTTCACGCTCGAACCAGTTGGCGGCCGGATAGGCCGAGATGACCGACGGCACCGGCTGGGTCTCATCGGTCGAGACCTTGACCCGCAGGCGCGCGTTCCGCGTCATCGACAGCAGGTGGTAGACCACCTCGAACCGCTCCTTGCGGTCCGGATAGTCCACGCCGCACAGGTCGAGCAGTTGTTGGAAGCCGAACTGATCGCGCAGCGTCGTCAGCACGTCGACGATCCGCTCGCGCGGCGCGACCAGCGTCAGCTCGCCGAACGCTACCTGGGCCTCGACGCTCCACCCATCACCGGCAAGGGCCCCGACCATCTCGGCGCCCAGCGGCGTCAGGGCGGCTTCGTGTTGCGCTTGAACAGCCAGAGAGGTCATCGGTCGATGGTCCCCGTGCGACGGATCTTCTTCTGCAGTTGCAGCAGGCCGTAAAGCAGCGCCTCGGCCGTCGGCGGACAGCCGGGCACATAGACGTCGACCGGCACAACGCGGTCGCAACCGCGCACGACGCTGTAACTATAGTGGTAGTAGCCGCCACCATTGGCGCAGCTGCCCATCGACACGACATAGCGCGGATCGGGCATCTGATCGTAGACCTTGCGGATGGCCGGGGCCATCTTGTTGGTCAGGGTGCCGGCGACGATCATCAGGTCCGACTGACGCGGGCTGGCGCGCGGCGCCATGCCGAAGCGTTCGACGTCGAAGCGCGGCATCGACATCTGGATCATCTCGACGGCGCAGCAGGCGAGGCCGAACGTCATCCACATCAGCGAGCCCGTGCGGGCCCAGTTGATGACGTCGTCGGCGGCGGCGACCAGATAGCCGCGCTCGCCGAGCTCCATGTTCACGGCCTCGAAGAACTTGTCGTGGACCTTGGGGTCATAACCCTCGACGGTCGAACGCGCGCCGGCGCCGGCCGGAACCAACGGCGCGCCCGATGCGGACACCAGGCCTGCGGGCTTGGAAGCGGCGACTACTCCCATTCCAGGGCTCCCTTCTTCCATTCGTAGATGAAGCCGATGGTCAATACGCCCAGGAAGACCATCATCGACCAGAAGGCGAACACCATGCCGGCGTGCGACAGATCGAACATCGACACCGCCCATGGGAACAGGAAGGCGACTTCCAGGTCGAAGATGATGAACAGGATCGACACCAGATAGAAGCGGATGTCGAACTTCATCCGGGCATCGTCGAAGGCGTTGAAGCCGCACTCATAGGCCGACAGCTTCTCGCTATCGGGGCTTTTCGGCGCCAGCAGCAGCGGCAGCACGATGAAAAGAATGCCGATGAAGGCGGCTACGCCGGCGAAGACCAGGACCGGAAGATATTCGAGAAGGAATGCGTTCATTCGAAGAACCTCGTCCGCCGGGGAGAGGCGGGATTCGGCGCTTCTTAGACCCAAGACCGCCGCCGTTCAAACCCCTGCGACCATTGGATTTTCATTGAGAACGGCTCGCAACTTTGCGCGCCATATGTCGCAGGGCCGACGCTTGCGCGTCGCCGGGCTGCAAAGGCCTATTGGCGAGCCGATCGCGTAACCGAAAGTCATCCGAATGAGCCTAGCCAGCCGCGCCCTGAACACTGTCGAGCGGATCGGTAATCGACTTCCCGATCCCGTCTTCCTGTTCCTGTGGCTGATCGGCGGTCTGATCGTCCTCAGCATGGTCGGCGCCGGCCTGGGCTGGTCGGCCGTCAATCCGGTCACCGGCGATCAACTGGTCGCCAAGAGCCTGCTGTCCGGAGAGAACCTGGAACAGTTGATCATCGGCATGCCGCGCACGCTGGCGGACTTCCCGCCCCTCGGCATCGTCATAACCATCATCTATGGCGCTTCGGTCGCCGAACGCACCGGGATGTTCGCGACCGCCATTCGCGGCGCCCTGCTGAACGCCCCGCGCTCCATACTGACGCCTGTCGTCGTGATCACCGGCATGGTGTCCCATCACGCGTCGGACGCCTCCTATGTCGTGGTCATCCCGCTGGCGGCCGTCATCTTCGCCGCTGCGGGCCGCCATCCGCTGGCGGGTCTGGCCGCAGGCTTCGCCGCCGTGTCGGGCGGATACGCCGGCAACCTGTTCCCTGGCGCCAGCGACGCCTTGATCCTGGGCATCACTGAGCCGGCCGCCCGTCTGATCGACCCATCCTATTCGGTCAACATCGCCGGCAACTGGTTCTTCATTGTCGGCGTCGTCTTCGTCTTCACCCCCATCGTCTGGATCCTGACCGACCGGGTGATCGAGCCGCGCCTCGGCGTCTGGAAGCAGTCAGAGGGTGTCGCCGCACTGAACGCTTCGGAAAAACAGCCCCTGACCGCCGCCGAAAAGCGAGGCCTGAAGTTCGCCGGCCTGGCGCTTCTGGGCATGATCGCGCTCTGGGCCCTGCTGACCTTCATACCGGGCTCGCCGTTCGTCGATCCCGACGTGGATCCGGAGCAGAAGTTCAATCCGCTCTACAAGTCCCTGGTCGCCTTCTTCGCCATCACCTTCTTCGTCACCGGCGGCGCCTATGGCGCAGGAGCCGGCACGATCCAGTCGCACCGCGACATGGTCACGATGATGCGCGACGGCATCGCCCAGTTGGCGCCCTACATCGTGCTGGCCTTCTTCGCCGCCCACTTCGTGGCCATGTTCAACTGGTCGGGCCTGGGGCCGATCCTGGCGGTCAATGCGGCGGCGGGCCTGAAGACCCTGGCCCTGCCCGCCCCTCTGCTGCTGATCTGCGTCGTCTTCGTCTCGTGCTTCTTCGACCTGTTCATCGGCTCGGCCTCGGCCAAATGGTCGGCCCTGGCGCCCATTGTGGTGCCGATGTTCATGCTGCTGGGCATTTCGCCGGAGATGACGACCGCCGCTTATCGCATGGGCGATTCCGTCACCAACATCGCCACGCCGCTGATGAGCTACTTCCCGCTGATCCTGACCTTCGCACAGCGCTGGGATCCACGATTCGGTTTGGGATCGCTGATGGCGACCATGCTGCCGTATGCCGGAGCCTTCCTGGTCGCCGGTCTGGCCATGGTGGCGGCCTGGGTCGCCTTCGACCTGCCGCTGGGACCGGGCGTCGGCGTCCACTACGAGCCGCCGCCTCCCGCTGTGGCGGCCCATGAGCCTGCCGACGGCGGCGTAGCGGGGCCGCACAGCCCGCCCCAGGCAGCGATGGTCACACCGTCCACAGCCCCGTCGCGTTGAGGGGCGCGTTTCTCCGAAAACGTCGCTTGACGCGATGTGTCAGCCCGCCTAAACGACGCCCCTCGCCGGGGCGCACAGCCGCTTCGGCCGGGAAACGCGGGTGTAGCTCAGTTGGTTAGAGTGCCGGCCTGTCACGCCGGAGGTCGCGGGTTCGAGCCCCGTCACTCGCGCCACTCTTTCTAGAAATAGAAGAGTGGCGCGCACCGCCTTCCCAAAAAGCTTTCGAAACAGCTCAAAAGTTTCGACCTGATACGCGGGTGTAGCTCAGTTGGTTAGAGTGCCGGCCTGTCACGCCGGAGGTCGCGGGTTCGAGCCCCGTCACTCGCGCCACTTCTTTTCAAGACATTGATATAAAAGAAGTGGCGCGCTCCCGTTTTCGGAAACGCGCCATTCGAACGCGTCGTGGCCTTGGCCGCTCAGTGCAGCGGCAGTGCACTATCCGGGTTCAGGAACGCCGTTTCGCCCGTCAGCTCGCCATAGACCATGCAGAGGTCCTCGAAGACTCGATTCCAGGCGAACTGGCTGACCGCCTTTTCGCGAGCCGCCCGGCCGATCGCTTCGATGTCGCGAGCGAACAGGGCCTCGACCGCCTGGGCGTAATCGTCGGCATCCGCGCTGGCGGCCAGTTGCCCCACGCTCTCGTCGACCGTCTCGGCGACACCGCCCGCATTGACCCCAACGACGGGGCGGCCACAGGCCATCGCCTCCAGTACGATCAGCCCGAACGGCTCCTTGTCATTGGCGTGAACGAACGCATCGCAGCTGGCGATGATCTTGGCGACCGCCTTGGGATCGCTTTCATAGGGCATGGAGATGACGCGGTCCTCTTCCGGCATTCCCGCGCCTGCGCCGACCAGCACCAGGTGATAGGGGGCGCCCAGCTTCTGGACCGCCTCGATCAGCACATCGACATTCTTTTCCTTGGCCGGACGACCCGCGAAGCACAGCAGGCGCGCGTCTTCGCCCAAACCCAGCTGTTTCAGCAGCCACTGCCGGTCACGACGTTCCGGACGGAAGGTGTCGATCTCCACGCCCAGAGGCCGAATGACGATGTTGTTCACACCGGCCTCTTCCAGGCGCCGCGCGATAAAGCGGCTGGGCGACACGACCCGATCGAACTGTGAAAACAGCTTCGCCCAGCGCTTCTCCACCGGCTTCTTGGCCCATTCGCCGAAGTGCAGCGCCGCCAGCCCAGCCGGATCGGAATGGCAGAAGCCGACGACCGGGCATCCGACCCGCTGACCGGCCTCCAAAGCCCCCTGCCCCGGCGTGTAAGGGTCCCCGGCCTCGATGATGGACGGCTTCATCGCCGCCACCCAGGCGCTCCAGCGCTTCACCGAACTGGGCCAGCGATAGCCGTCCCCGAACGGCAGCTTGGTCGCCCGTAGTTGCACGATGCCGTCGGCTCGCGCCTTGTGCCGCGCACCCGGCACGATCAGTGAGTGGCTGACCCCCGGCCGATTGGCCTCGATCCATGCCTTCTTGGACAGGATATAGCGCTTCACCCCGCCTGAGCGTGGCGCATAGAGCATTGTGGTGTCCACCAACCGGGGCCGCTCGTCCATCGCCGCCGCCTTCAGGGCCCGCAGCGTATCGGCGACTTCCACGTCCAACCCCGGAATCAGTCGGAGTTCGCTTTCCTGGACGTCGAGGTCTGTCATGCTCATGGAGTGTTCTCGCCTGGTCTGGGCTGTCGAACGCCGGAGGAGTTCGATGGATGCGCCCACGGGACGCAGCCTCTAAGACCGTTCGACGCCCGTAAACCCGGGCGCGGCAAAGCTCAAGTGCGCGGTGTTGCGATTTCCTCCGCATTCGGCCTATGGGGCATCGACGAACGAACGCGGGTCGCATTACAGGATGGCTTCAAGACCATCACGGCCTTGCATTCGCCTCAAATTCGATAAACTTGGAACGCTGGCGCGGACCCTGCTAAGGGGTCTCCCGTAACGTGACGCGTGACCACCAGGGGTTTCTACCGAATGCGTATTTTGCTCGCGACCGCCGTGGCGATCGCCCCCTTGATGGTCGCCACAGGATCCCAGGCCGAGATCGTCATCTCGAACGCCCGGACAACACCGATCCAGACGTCCAATGCGACGGGCACAGCCGCCGATAACATCCGCATCGCCAGCGGCGGCAGCGTCGCCGTCGCCTCCGGCGCGGCGGTCACGCTGAACAGCAACAACACGGTCGATCTGGACAGCGGCGGTTCCATCACGATGGACAAGTCGGCCGACGGCTCGACCGGCCTGTTGGTCAACGGCGGCAACACCGGCTCGGTGATCGTCGGCGGCTCCATCACCGTCAATGACACGCTTGAAACAGCGGACATCAAGGACACCGACGGCGACGGCGACCTGGACGGCCCGTTCGCCACCGGAACCGGCCGCTACGGCGTGCGGGTCACCGGCGCCTCGCCCTTCACCGGCAACATCCTGGTCGAGGGCACGGGCGCGATCGCTGTGGAGGGCAACAATTCCTACGGTCTGTCCGTCGAATCCGCCCTGAACGGCAAGCTTCAGAGCCTGGGAACGGTCCGTGTGACCGGCAACGACAGCGCCGCCATCCGCACCACGGGGCCGATTTCCGGCAATGTCGATCTTGCCGGTTCGATCTCAGCGCTCGGCGCCAATGCGACGGGCGTTTCCATCGAAGGTAACGTCGGCGGCGCACTCAAGATTCACTCTTCCGTGGTGACCACGGGGTATCGCTACACCACCCCGCCGCCCGCGCGCCCGACAACCGGCACCTTCGACAACGCCACGACCCTGTTCCTCGACGAACTCGACGCAGACGATCTGCTGCAAGGTGGACCGGCCGTTCGCGTCGGCGCCAATGTCGCCGGCGGCGTGCTGCTGGACAAGGCGCTCGCCTATTCCGAGGCCGGCATCGAGGGCGATGACGACAAGGACGGCGTCAAGAACGGCGACGAGGACGATGACGGCGACGGCATCAAGAACCGCGACGATCCGGACCGTGACGGCGACGGCATCCCGGACGCCAGCGAGACAGCCGCCTCCATCACATCGCTGGGCGGCGCGCCTGCTCTGCTGATCGGTTCGACGACACAGGCGGTGACCCTCGGCGCCGTCGGTACAGGCGATGCGGCCTATGGCCTGATCAACCGCGGTACGATCATCGGATCCGGCCTTTACTCCGGCGTGGAGTCGCGCGCCGTGCAACTCGGCGTGACCGGCGGCCAGGCCGTGAATGTTACTGGCGGCGTCCGCAACGAGGGCGGCATCTCGTCCACGGCCGTTGATGCCAACGCCACGGGTCTCTGGATCGGCTCGGGCGTGACCGCTCCCACAATCAACAACTCGGGCGCCATTCAGGCCGTCGCCTCGGGCAAGCAGACCCAGAGCGCGACCGGCATTCTGATTGGTGCAGGCGCCAACGTCGCCTCCCTGACCAACACAGGCAATCTGGTAGCCTCTTTCGGCGGCAATCAGGGTTCGGCCACCGTTATTCGTGACCAGTCCGGCAGCCTGACCCAGCTGAACAACGCCGGTTCGATCATCGGCTCGCTCACCCCTAACACCGACGATACAAATCCTGTCACCGGCAAGGTGACCGCCATCGACGTCTCGGCCAACACGACCGGCGTCACCCTGCGGCAGTACGGCATTCCCGCCGCTGCCGGCAGCACGGCGACGGATACGGACAAGGACGGCGTGCCGGACGCGAACGAACCGGCCATTGTCGGCGCGATCAAGCTGGGATCGGGCGCCGACACCCTCAATATCGAGAACGGCGTCGTCAACGGCGACATCGATTTCGGCGCCGGCGCCGACCGGCTGAACATCAGCGGCGGCGCGGTTGTGACCGGCGCCATCGCCAACAGCGACGGCCTGCTGGACATCAACGTGTCGAAGGGCACCCTGGCCGCCACCCAGACGGGCGCCACGGCGATCTCCAACCTGAACATCGGCGCCGAAGGGACATTGCTGGTCAATCTTGACCCCGCCAACGACCGCGCCGGCGGCTTCAATGTCAGCGGCAATGCGACCCTGGCGACAGGCTCCACTCTGGGCGTCCGCTTCTCGTCGCTGATCGATCAGCCTGAGCGGTTCAACGTCATCACGGCAGGCACGCTGAATGTGGGTCAGATCAACCAGACCCTGCTGTCGGACAACTCGCCCTATCTTTACGTCGTGCAGGGCGGCGTGGCCGGCAACACCGTCTATGTCGATGCGCGTCGCCGTACGGCCTCCGAGGCCGGGTTGATCCCGGTCGAGGCGTCCGCCTACGACGCCGTCTATGGCGCGCTGGGGTCCAATGAGGCCCTGCGCAACCTGTTCCTGTCGCAGACGTCGCGCGACGGCTTCATTGACGCCTACGAGCAGATGCTGCCCGACCACTCCGGCGGACCGCTGATGTCGCTGTCGGCCGGCGTCGATGCGGTCACCCGCGCGCTGACCGGCCGCAACGCCGCCGCTGCGCCGGGTGAAACCAGCGCCTGGGTCCAGGAGATCAACTTCTACGCCGACAAGGACAAGACCGACTCCTACGGTTTCCGGTCCGAAGGCTTCGGCGTCGCCGGCGGCGTCGAAAAGGGCACCAGCCTGGGCGCCATCGGGATCTCGGCCGCCTTCACTTCGTCCGACATCAAGGACCCCGAGGCCGAAGCCGAAGAGGTCCTGTCCGCCAATCTGCTGGAGTTGGGCCTCTACTGGCGCGCTCAGGGTCAATACTGGACGACCTGGGCCCGTGCGGCGGGGGGCTACGCCTCCTTCAGCGCCGATCGCTCGCTGGTCGCCACGGGCGTCTATCTGAACAACAAGTCCGACTGGCATGGCTGGACGGCGGCGGTCGCCGGCGGCGCCTCGTATGAGCGCAACTTCGGCCGCCTGAACATCCGCCCCGAAATCTACGGTGAATATTTCAGCCTGTCGGAAGGCTCGCGCAGCGAGAAGGGCGGCGGCGACGGCTTCGATCTCGACATCGATTCGCGCGACAGCCACATCTTCTCGGCCGTGGCGGCGATGAACGTCGGCTATGGCTTCGGCCGCAACGGCTGGATCCGTCCGGAACTGCGCGTCGGCTATCGTCAGAACATCTCGGTCGACGCCGGCGAAACCATCGCGCGCTTCGCCAGCGGCGGCCCGGACTTCATCCTGTCGCCGGACGCCATCGAAGGCGGCGGGCCGATCCTGGGCTTCCGCCTGAACTTCGGCAACGAACTGGGCATGCTGTCGCTGACCGGCGACGCCGAGCTGCTGGAAGACTACGTCCGCTACTCGCTGCTACTGCGGGCCAGCTTCCGCTTCTGATCGCAGCCCGATCCAGACAAACGAAAGGCCGCCGGAGCGATCCGGCGGCCTTTTTGTTTGGTAGGCGGCGACGGGTTCGAACCGCCGACCCTCTCGGTGTAAACGAGATGCTCTGACCAGCTGAGCTAGCCGCCCCCAACGGGCAGAGACGGGCTTATGCCCGTCGCGCCTCAACCGTTCAAGGCGCTTTTCAAACCTTCGCCCGGGCGAAAGCGCGCGGTGCGCGACGCCGGGCGAGCGACGGCCGCGCCGGTCTGCGGATTGCGCGCGACGCCGGCCTTGCGGTCCACGGCGACGAAACTGCCGAAACCGATCAGCTTCACATCCGCGCCCCGCGTCAGCGACTCGGTCACGCCGTCGGTAAACGCTTCCAGCGCCGTCTTGGCCTGGTCGCGGCTGATGTTCGCCGCGCTGGCCATCCGGCCTATCAGTTCCGCTTTGGTCATCCGTCCCCCCTCCAGAACGAATCACTAAAGGACAGATCGGCGATTGCGTCAAAAACGAAAACGCCGCCGGTGGGGTCACCGGCGGCGCTCGCCGCTCAACTCGGCGTTAGTGGCTGACGGCTGCAGCCGGTCCTTCCGGAGCCGCGATGGGGGCCGGCAGGGGGTCGGCCGCCTCATCCCACTCCACCGGCGTCAAGGTGCCGACCAAGGCCCAATTCAGCGCCTCGTCCGCCGTCGAGATCGGCACGATCTCCAGCGCCGACTTCACATTGTCCGGCACGTCGGCGAGATCCTTCTCATTTTCCTGCGGGATCAGCACCGTCTTGACGCCGGAGCGCAGGGCCGCGAGCAGCTTCTCCTTCAGACCGCCGATGGCGGTGACCCGGCCGCGCAAAGTGATCTCGCCGGTCATGGCGATATCCTTACGGATCGGGATGCCGGTCAGAACCGAGACCATCGCCACCGTCATGGCCACGCCGGCGGACGGGCCGTCCTTGGGCGTAGCGCCGTCCGGCACGTGGACGTGGATGTCGGTCTTCTCGAACATCGGCGGCTTGACCCCGAAGGCCAGGGCCCGCGAGCGGACGTAGGACGCCGCCGCCGAGATCGACTCCTTCATCACGTCCTTCAGATTGCCGGTCACGGTCATGCGCCCGCGGCCCGGCATCTTGATCGCCTCGATGGTCAAGATGTCGCCGCCGAACTCGGTCCAGGCCAGACCCGTAACGATGCCGACCTGATCCTCCTCGTCCGTCTCGCCGTAGCGGAACTTCTTCACGCCCGCATATTCGGCCAGCTTGGCCTCATCGACCGTGATCGACTTGGCGCCCGTCTTGGCCATCTCGCGAACGGCCTTGCGCGCCAGACCGCCCAAAGCGCGTTCCAGCGACCGCACGCCGGCCTCGCGGGTGTAATAGCGGATCAGGTCGCGGATCGTGTCTTCCGGCACGATCAGTTCGCCATCCTTCAGACCGTGGTCCGCCAACTGCTTGGGCAGGACGTGGCGCTTGGCGATCTCGACCTTCTCGTCTTCAGTGTAGCCCGACACCCGAATGATCTCCATCCGGTCCATCAGCGGCTGCGGCATGTTCAGGCTGTTCGCGGTCGTCACGAACATCACCTGGGACAGGTCGTAGTCCACCTCCAAATAGTGGTCGCCGAAGGTCGAGTTCTGGGCCGGGTCCAACACCTCCAGCAGGGCCGACGACGGATCGCCGCGCCAGTCCGATCCCAGCTTGTCGATCTCGTCCAGCAGGACGAAGGCGTTGGTGGTCTTGGCCTTCTTCATCGACTGGATGATCTTGCCGGGCATGGAGCCGATATAGGTCCGCCGGTGGCCGCGGATCTCGCTCTCGTCGCGCACGCCGCCCAGCGACATGCGAACGTATTCACGCCCTGTCGCCTTGGCGATGGACTTGGCCAGCGAGGTCTTGCCGACGCCGGGAGGGCCGACCAGGCACAGGATCGGACCCTTCAGGCTGCCGGTGCGGGCCTGAACCGCCAGATACTCGATGATCCGTTCCTTGACCTTCTCCAGGCCGAAGTGATCCTCTTCCAGGATGTCCTCGGCCTTGGCCAGGTCGATCGGCTTCTGCTTGGCCTTGCCCCACGGCACGGACAGCAGCCAGTCGAGATAGTTGCGCACGACGGTCGACTCCGCCGACATCGGGCTCATGTTGCGCAGCTTCTTGACCTCGGCCTCGACCTTGGTGCGCGCCTCCTTGGACAGGCGCGTCTTGCGGATACGCTTCTCCAGATCCATGATCTCGTCGCGCGCGTCGTCGGTCTCGCCCAGCTCGCGCTGGATCGCCTTCATCTGCTCGTTCAGATAATATTCGCGCTGGGTCTTCTCCATCTGGCGCTTCACGCGCGAGCGGATCTTCTTCTCAACCTGAAGGACCGAGATCTCGCCCTCCATCAGCCCATAGACCTTCTCCAGCCGCTTGGGCACGTCGAAGGTTTCCAGCAGGCCCTGCTTGTCGGCGATCTTGACCGACAGGTGTGCGGCGACCGAGTCGGCCAGCTTGGAGGCGTCGGTGATCTGGGGGATGGAGCTGAGGGCCTCGGGCGGAACCTTCTTGTTCAGCTTCACATAGTTTTCGAACTGCTCGACCACGGCGCGCAGCATGGCTTCCGCCTGCGAGGCGTCGCCGGCTTCGTCTTCGATCTCGACGGCCTCGGCCTCGAAATACTCCTCACGGTCGGTGAAGCGGGTCAGGCGCGCGCGGCCCTTGCCCTCGACCAGCACCTTCACCGTGCCGTCGGGCAGTTTCAGCAGTTGCAGCACCGAGGCCAGCACGCCGATGGGATAGATGGCGTCCGGCGACGGATCGTCGTCGACGCTGTTCTTCTGGGTCGCCAGCAGGATCTGCTTTTCGCCCTTCATGATCTCGTCCAGCGCCTTCACCGACTTCTCGCGTCCGACGAAGAGCGGCACGACCATGTGCGGGAAGACGACGATGTCTCTCAGCGGCAGGACGGGCAGGATTTTTGGTTCAGTCATGATGCGTACTCCTGGGCCATTGATCATCTCCGGCCCGCCGTCAGGGTCCGCCGGGCAAGAGGCCCGACCGGCGCATGACGGCCCGTCGATTCCGACGGCGTTCGGATGAGTATGTGGTTTGAAAGACCCGCGGTTCAAGCGTGACCGCGGAACGGCCCACATCTGCGTGGCCACAAGCCCTTCCGATCACGTCGCTTTAGGTCCGCATTACGCCCGGCGGCGCTTTCGACATGGCCGCTTTACGGGGATCGGGCGTCTTCTGCCGCTCCAAGGAGATGACCATGAGCCGTTCCCACCTGCTGGCCGAGACCCTGAAACGTCCCGCCCCAGCGCCGACAACCCTTCAAATGGCGCTGACCTTCATCGGCGCCCTGTTCGGCGCCCCGATCCGCAAGGGCCGCGCGCGATGATGCAGGGCCATGTCGAGGGCGGCGTGACACGCGCCGCCCCTCCCCGACGATACAGGGTCGTGCCTCGCGCCAGCGGTTGGGCCGTGGCGGTCAACAACGCCTGCACCCGCCCCCTGCCCGATCGCATCTCGGCCGAACGTCTCGCCGCCCGACTTCAGGCCGAGGCCGACCGCCTGAACCGCGACCAACATCGCCTCACACAATGATAACGCCCCTTGCCTCACCACCCGCCGTCGAAATCCTGACGATCCAGCCTGTCGGCGATCGCTGGCGCATCACCTCAAGCGACGGCCTGTTCGAAGGCGTCTTCACCGACGCCAAAAGCGCCGTCCGATGCGCCAGAGCGGAGGCCGAGGCCCATCCGGGCCATGTCCTGATGCTGGCTGAACCCGCCTGATCGCCCCAGGTCAAGAAAAAGGCCGGAGCGAGATCGCTCCGGCCTTCGTCATTTCAGGACTCTTCGCCGGTTCAGGCGGCGCCGTCGGCCTTCTTCTTGGAGGCTTCCGAGTAGATCAGCAGAGGCTGGGCCTTGCCGTCGATGACCTCGGCGTTGACCACCACCTCTTCGACGCCTTCGAAGGTCGGCAGTTCAAACATGGTCTCCAGCAGGATGCCTTCCAGGATCGAGCGCAGACCGCGCGCCCCGGTCTTGCGGGTGATGGCCTTCTTGGCGACGGCGATCAGGGCGTCGTCGGTGAAGGTCAGTTCGACATTCTCCATCTCGAACAGGCGCTTGTACTGTTTGACCAGGGCGTTCTTCGGCTCGGTCAGAATGGTGACCAGCGCCGTCTCGTCCAGGTCTTCCAGCGTCGCCAGCACCGGCAGACGGCCGATGAACTCGGGGATCAGACCGAACCGCATCAGGTCGTCAGGCTCGACACCCTTCAGGATGTCGCCCGTGCGACGTTCGTCGATCTCCTTGACCTTGGCGCCGAAGCCGATCGACGCACCGGATCCACGCGCCGAAATCACCTTTTCCAGGCCGGCGAAGGCGCCGCCGACGATGAACAGGATGTTGGCGGTATCCACCTGCAGGAACTCCTGCTGCGGGTGCTTGCGGCCGCCCTGCGGCGGCACGGAGGCGACGGTGCCTTCCATGATCTTAAGCAGGGCCTGCTGGACGCCTTCGCCCGACACGTCGCGGGTGATCGACGGGTTGTCCGACTTGCGCGAAATCTTGTCGATCTCGTCGATGTAGACGATGCCGCGCTGGGCCCGCTCGACGTTGTAGTCCGACGCCTGGAGCAGTTTCAGGATGATGTTCTCGACATCCTCGCCCACATAACCGGCCTCGGTCAGGGTCGTGGCGTCGGCCATGGTGAAGGGCACGTCGATGATGCGCGCCAGCGTCTGGGCCAGCAGCGTCTTGCCCGAGCCGGTCGGCCCGATCAGCATGATGTTCGACTTGGCCAGTTCGACATCGTTGTTCTTCGTCGCGTGATTCAGGCGCTTGTAGTGATTGTGGACGGCGACCGAGAGCACCTTCTTGGCGTGCGCCTGGCCGATGACATAGTCGTCCAGCACGTCGCGGATTTCCTTGGGCGTGGGCACGCCGTCGGTCGTCTTCTTGAAGCCGATCTTGTGCTCTTCGCGGATGATGTCCATGCACAGTTCGACGCATTCATCGCAGATGAAGACGGTCGGGCCCGCGATGAGCTTGCGGACCTCGTGCTGGCTCTTTCCGCAGAACGAGCAGTAGAGGGTGCTTTTGGCGTCGGTGCCGGCTGCTTTGGTCATAGACCCTTATCTCACTCCCGCGGGGCGGACCGAAATGGCCCGAAACGCGCTTCCCTCACATTGATTCCAGCACTCTGGATGCGAAGGTCTTCAAAAAATGACAATCACCCATCACACGTTCCGGAACAACCCCGAAGGCGGCAGGGGATTGTTGCAGTGCGTGGATGGATCAGTGTCGACGGGGATCAAGGCGAATGTCTGACATGGGTATTGTGCACGATTTACGCCAGTCCACGGCAAATGGACGTGTCATCGTCGCTTTCGATTTCGACGGCACGCTGACGATTCGCGACAGCTTTACCGAGTTCCTGCGCTGGCGCGCTGGTCCGGGCGCCTGGGCGCTGGGACTGGTCAAGCTGGCTCCGGCGCTGGCCGCCTATGCCAAGGATCGCGACCGGGGCCGGATTAAGGCGGCCTCCGTAAAGGAGTTTTTGCTTGGCGTGAGCCGCCAGACGCTGGAAGCGGAAGCCGCAGCCTTCGCCGAAGAGATCTGGCCCCGCTTCATGCGCCCCGATGCGCTTGAGGTGTGGAACGACTGGGGCCGACGCGGCGCGCATCGCGTCATCGTGACCGCGTCGCCGACGACGACCGTCGCGCCATTCGCCCGAAAGCTGGGGGCCGAGGCCCTGCTGGGCACCGAGTTCGTCTTCGACGCCGATGACCGGATAACCGGCGACTTCGCCGGTCCGAATTGTCGGGGTCAGGAAAAGGCGCGGCGGCTGAAGGCGGCCTATGGCGAAGACATGACCCTGACGGCCGGCTATGGCGACACCTCGGGCGATACCGAAATGCTGGCGATGGCCCAGCAGCCGGGTTTTCGGGTCTTCCGCCAGAAGCCCTGACGTTCAGTTCCCGTCGGCGTCCACGTCGAACACCATCGCCTTGCCGCGTGACGTGGGGTCCCAACCCGCCTCGATCGCCGAGGCGACGGCGGTGCGGACAGCGTCGACATTGACGCGCTGCTTTTCCACGTCCGGCCGGCCGTTGGGCCGAAGCGGCGGCGGAAACTGGACGATGGCTTCGCGCTTGAAGTCCGCGTGGCGAAGGGAAACGGCCATGCCCTCCCAGACGTTGCCGCCTTTAGGCTGAGGTTGGCGACGAAGCTCCCAGACGTAGCTTTCGCCATCGACATCGACCGTGCCGCTTTGATCTCGTGTGAACTGCATGACGGCTCCGATAGCACAAAATGAAAAGGGCGCGCCGCAGTGGGCGCGCCCTCACGTCTTTCGACAGCCGTCTTAGTTGCCGGGCGTCTTCACGCCGTCGGCGTCGGCCTGTTCGCGGCGATCATAGACGTGATCCACGATGCCCCAGGCCTTGGCTTCCTCGGCCGACATGAAGTGGTCGCGGTCCAGCGTCTTTTCGACCTCCTCATACGTGCGGCCGGTGTGGTGGACGTAGATCTCGTTCAGACGACGCTTGGTGTAGCGGATGTCGGCGGCGTGCAGCTCGATGTCCGACGCCTGGCCGCGGAAACCACCCGACGGCTGGTGCACCATGACCCGCGCATTCGGCAGGGCGATGCGCTGGCCTGCCTCACCGGCCGTCAGGATCAGCGAACCGGCCGAGGCCGCCATGCCCATCACCACGGTCGAAACCGGGCTCTTGATGTATTGCATGGTGTCGTAGATCGCGAGCGCGGAGGTCACCTGACCGCCGGGGCTGTTGATATACATGCTGATTTCCTTCTTCGGGTTCTCCGATTCAAGGAACAGCAGTTGGGCGCAGATCAGCGACGCCATACCGTCCTCGAACGGTCCCGTCAGGAAGATGATCCGCTCGCGCAGCAGACGCGAGAAGATGTCGAAGGAGCGCTCGCCGCGGCTGGATTGCTCCACCACCATCGGCACCAGGTTCATGTTCATCAGTTCGATCGGATCGCGCATTTAGCCTTCTCGGATGCAGTGGCGACGATTCAGCGTCGTCAGCCGGTTATGCTGCATATCGCGTTCGATGACACCCTTCGCAAGACGCTCGGCTCATTCGAACTGCGCGTCTTGCTGGTTCGCCGCTGCACGACGGCCTTTCTGCAGCCGTTCCGCGACCGCCGCCTCCTGCGCAGCGGCGGATGCGCGATCGGGCTCCGCCTCATACAAGGCTTGCAGATAGGCGCGGTCCCAGTCCGTGAGGCCGGTTACGTTCTGAGGATCACCAAATAGATTCAGCACCGTGGGCTGATCGGAGTAGTCGGCGCGAGGATCGACCTGGGCCAAGACGACCATCGCGGCGTAGTCCATCAAAGCCGGCAAAAGCACGCCATCGGCCTTTGTCATATCAATGACGACGGTCGCAGAGCTCAGGTCATACCGCAGCGGCGACCTCATGCGGCTGATGTTGCGCGATCCAATCGAAGGCGGCTCATCACCGGCGACACGGGCCGCCAATCGGCCCGTGTCTGCTGAGACTGGCAGGGAAATGTGCCACCATCGCACTGGCGCATTACTGGTTTTGAACCGTTCCAGCGCCGCCAAACCCATGTTGGTGTTGTCGATCGGCGGACGGAAGCGACGACGCCAACCTTCCACCAGCGCCGATGCGACACTTGGACCATCCTCTGTGGCGATTATCAGCACATTGGCCGAGCAGCCAGGCTCGCCCACCCGAACTTCAAGGTCATGCGCGATTTGGCCGATGCGATCGGCAAGCATCTGACCGTAGGGC
The DNA here is from genome assembly GCF_900102995.1 of Brevundimonas sp. 374. NCBI lineage: Bacteria > Pseudomonadati > Pseudomonadota > Alphaproteobacteria > Caulobacterales > Caulobacteraceae > Brevundimonas > Brevundimonas sp. 374. Next base: position 655,077 of record NZ_FNKT01000001.1, read on the forward strand.
GCCTTCAATCCGGCGACGCTGACGCACAGCGGCGTATTCCATCGTCCAAGCCGCGCACCGGCGGGCGCTGTCGCGACGCGCTGAACAAACTGGCGCGCAGCCTGCCGCGGCGACTGCCCCTCGACGGTGATCTCCTCCAGATCTGTCGGGGGCGGCTGTCCCGGATCCTGCGCCTGCGCGCTAGCGGTGACGAGGGCGGCCAGAGCGACAGCGGAAAAAGACATTGAAGACATACCTGAAAAGCAAAATGGGCCCGCACTGCGGACCCATTCGACTTACAATCCAGACACCACAACCGCCAGTTACGGTCGTGTAATCGAGCCGAAAATCAGCCCTCGTCCTCGTCTTCCTTCAGCAGCTCTTCCTTCGTGATCGGCTTGTCGGTCACGTCGGCAACACCCACGATCAGGTCGACGACCTTCTCTTCGTAGATGGGCGCGCGCATCTGGGCGGCGGCGTTGGGGTTCTGGCGGTAGAAGTTCAGGACGGCCTGTTCCTGACCGGGGTAGTTGCGCGCTTCCTGCAGGATGGCGGCGTTCAGTTCCTGGTCGGTGACCTGGACGTTGTTGGCGCGACCGATTTCGGCCAGCACCAGGCCCAGACGAACGCGGCGTTCGGCGATCTTGCGGTATTCAGCCTTCAGATCTTCGTCCGACTTGGCGGCGTCTTCTTCCGGCAGACGACCAGCGGTCTTGTCAGCCTCGACCTGCTGCCAGATGCCGTCGAACTCGGCGTCCACCATCTTCGGCGGCAGCGGGAAGTCGTGGGCCTCATCCAGTTGGTCCAGCAGGGCGCGCTTCAGCTTGAAACGGGCGGCGCCGGCGTATTGCTGGTCTAGGTTGGACTTCAGCAGTTCCTTCAGCTTGTCCAGCGACTCCAGACCAATGCGGGTAGCGAACTCGTCGTCGATCTTGGATTCGGCTTCCGCCTTGATGGCCTTCACCTTGATGTCGAAGGTGGCATTTTTGCCGGCCAGATGGGCGGCTTGATAGTTCTCGGGGAAGGTGACCTCGATGGTCTTCTCGTCGCCGACCTTGGCGCCCGTCAGTTGCTCTTCGAAACCGGGGATGAAGCGGCCCGAGCCGATCACCAGGTCCGCGTCCTCGGCGGCGCCGCCTTCGAAGGGCTCGCCGTCCAGCTTGCCCAGGAAGTCGATCGTCAGTTGGTCGCCCTCGGCGGCCTTGACGGTCTTGCCCTTCTTGTCTTCGTAGGTCTTGGCCTGACCGGCCAGTTCCGTCAGGGCCTCGTCCAGATCGGCGTCCGACGCTTCGTAGGTCGGGCGCTCCAGCTTCAGGGTCTTGGGATCGACCGGCTCGAAGTCCGGCATGATTTCCAGCGACATTTCATAGGCCAGGTCTTCCTGACCAGCGATGACCTTGTCCATGTCCGAGGTCAGCTTCATCTCGGCCGGCGCGGCGGGACGGATCTTGGCCTCGTCGAGCGCCTTCTGGCTGGTTTCGTTCAGCTCGGCGTTGATGATCTCGCCCATGAACTCACGGCCGAAGGTCTTCTTGACGTGGGCGACCGGCACCTTGCCCGGACGGAAGCCCTTCAGCTTCACCTGCGGGGCGACTTCCTTGACGCGGGCTTCGAGCTTTTCATTCAGCTCCGCGACGGGAATGGTGACCGCGATCACGCGGCTGAGGCCTTCGTTCGACTTTTCGACGACTTGCATGGTCGGGATTCTGACGCTCTGGGGCGCATGAGCCATCGAGACGGCCGGCGCGGAATGGATAAAGCAAGAAGGCCGCCCCGTGTGGAGCGGCGCCTCGAAGCCCGCCCTTATGTCGAGAAGGGCCCGAAAGGTCAACGCGGGCGTAGTCAGAGCCGGTGGTTTCGCGGCCTTTGCGTGGCTATGTTGACCAAATGAGCCAACCCGCCTCCCCCATCGGCGTCTTCGTCACGCCCGTCACCCCGCTTCAACAGAACTGCACGACCGTCTGGTGCACCGCCACCAATAAGGCCGCCGTGATCGATCCTGGCGGTTCGGTCGATGCAGTCCTGGGCGAGGTCACGCGGCGCGGCCTGACGCTGGATCAAATCTGGATCACCCACGGCCATCTGGATCACGCGGGCGGCGCAGCAGAAATGCAGGAAAAGACCGGCGCCCAGATCACCGGCCCTCAGAAGGCCGACCAGTTCTGGATCGACCGAATCGTGGAGAGCGGCCGGATGTACGGCCTGCCCGACGCCCGCCCCTTCACGCCCGACCGCTGGCTGGAGGATGGCGACACGGTATCGTTGGGGGAAACGATCTGGGAGGTGCGTCACTGCCCCGGCCATACGCCCGGGCACGTCATCTTCTTCAATCGCGCGGCGCGATTCGCTCAGGTCGGCGACGTTCTGTTCAAGGGTTCGGTCGGTCGCACCGACTTCCCGATGAGCGATCCGCCCGCACTGATCCGCTCCGTGATCGAAAAGCTTTGGCCGCTGGGCGACGACGTCACCTTTGTGCCGGGCCACGGGCCGATCTCCACCTTTGGTGAAGAGCGACGGACCAATCCGTTCGTGTCTGACGCCGCAATGCGACAGGCCCCGATCCAGCGTGAGCCGTCGGGGCCTGCCTGAGCCTGCTGATCGCGTGGTTTATCGGCGCAGGATCATGCCGATGATGACGCCGATGCCCAGTGCATAGAGCGTCGCCTTCATCGGATTGTCCTGAATGTCTTCCTGCACGCGATGAACGCGTCCGGAAATCTTCTCACGCACCAGGCCCGCATCTTCTCTGACGGCCTGACGGACTGAAGTGGTCTTGCCAAAGCTGCGGCCCTCGCCTTGGGCGAGAATTGCGTCGGCCTGTCGGTCTAGACGTTGGGTCAGATCATCGTCCTCCAGGACGATGTCGTCGGGTGATGTCGCGCCTATCGGGGTGTTGGTCATCTCGATCTCCGTGGTTCGCTGAACAAACCGGTGTTGCGACTCATGGTTCCTTTTTGAACGCGGGCGATCAGGGTGCGTTGGTTGATCGCACAAGGAGCCGCTCATGACCTATATCGAACCCACTCCGACCACGCCGCAACCCGAGATCCGGCCTGAGCCGGCGCAGCAGCCGGAAATACAGCCTTCAGACACGCCCGATGAAGTTCCGCCGATGGAACCGGATGTTGGCGGCGAAGGTGATTCGCGACCTTACGGTGCTGGGTAAAGTCAAACTCACGAGCCCTTGAGGATCGTGACAGTAAAACGGAGTTCCCGACGGAACCGTCACCGAGTCACTGGGTTCACTTCAGCAAGCGCAACGGCAGCACTGAAAGGAACACGATGGACAGCCAACCCACACGCCCCTCCGGCGTTTCCAAGCGAGGTTTCGCCTCCATGGATCCCGAACGTCAGCGCGAAATCGCGCGCAAAGGGGGCGCAAGCGTCCCCAGCGAAAAACGCAGCTTCTCCCAAGACCGCAGCCTCGCCGCACAGGCGGGCCGCAAGGGTGGAGAAGCGTCGCACGGAACCAAGAAAGACGCGGACGCCGCCGACGGGCAATAGTCGGCGGAACTCGATACAAACAAGGGCGGCCCATCAATCGATGCGCCGCCCTTTTTCTTGCCCGCGATCAGCCGCGCATTCGGCTCAGGCGCGCAGGACTGCCAAGGCGACGCTCGGCGCCGGAGAGGTATCAATGCGGACAACCGTCCAGCCGGAGGCGGCCGCCATGGCTTGGATCGATCCAGGCGTGAACTTGCGCGAGCTTTCGGTGTGGATCGTCTCGCCGGTCACGAAGCGGAATGTCCGATCTCCGATGCGCGCGGTCGTCGGCGCGATCGCTTGCAGATGCATTTCCATGCGCGAGGCGTCCGGGTTCCACACGGCGCGGTGAACAAAGGCGTCCACATCGAAATCAGCATCCAACTCGTGATTGGCGCGGATCAGAACATTGCGATTGAAGGCCGCCGTGACGCCTTGGCTGTCGTCATAGGCGGCGACCAGGATCGCAGGGTCTTTGACCAGATCGACGCCCAGAATGAACAACGCCCCCTCGCCCAGTATCCGACGCGCCGCCGCCAGGAACTGCTCGGCCTCGTCCGGTTGCAGATTACCGATGGTCGAGCCGGGGAAGAAGCCGATTCGCCGTCCCGACGGCAGGTCTTCGGGCAGCGGCGCCAAATGCTCGAAGTCCCCCAAAACCGGCTGCACGCGCAGCGTCGGATAGTCATCGCGGACGCGAATGGCGGCGTCCATCAGAGCACTCTCGCTGATGTCGAGCGGAACGTAGGCGCCGAGGTCGGTGGCGGCGTCCAACAAAATCCGCGTCTTCTCGCTGGCGCCGGATCCGAATTCGACCAGCACCGCGTCGGGGCCAAAGTCGGCCGTCAACTCTGCTGCGCGATCGCGCAACAGCGCCATTTCCTGCCGGGTCGGATAGTATTCGGGCAGCACGGTGATGTCTTCGAACAGGCGCGACCCGTCCGCGTCATAGAACCACTTCGGCGGCACGGCCTTTTGCGCACGCGACAGCCCTTCGATCATATCCTTTCGAAAGGCGGCGGTTTGGGCGTCGTCCGCTGCGGCGCCTCGCGCCACGGTCCGATCTTCAGCCAGTCTCAAACCCATGAAGGCCCACCTCTGTTGGGGATAGAAGAAGTTGCGATAGGTGATGCGGTCATGGCCCGGCGGCGTGGCGAAAGATCCGCCTCGCAGCACCATCTGGTTGGCCATGAACTTGCCGTTGTATTCGGCGGCGGTGCCCGGCGTTGGCTGGAAGCCGGGATAGGGCGCATAGGCGCTGGACGTCCACTGCCACACTTCGCCAGCCAGGTTCGAGAACGCATCAGGCGAAGAGGCGGCGGCATGTTCCCATTCCGCCTCGGACGGCAGTCGCTTGCCGGCCCAGCGGGCGTAGGCGTCAGCCTCATAAAAGCTGATGTGGCGAACCGGCGCGGCAAGATCGACAGGTGTACGCCCCGTCAAACCCAGCACGGTCCAATCGCCATCCTCGCGACGCCAATACAGCGGCGCGGTCCAGCCCTCAGACTTGACCGTTGCCCAGCCGTCCGACAGCCACAGGTCGGAACGCGAATAGCCGCCATCCTGGATAAAGGCGATCCAGTCGCCGTTCGTCACCAGATCCGCGGCCAGAGCGAACGGCTCCAGCCAGACGCGGTGCGCAGGCCCCTCATTGTCGAAGGCGAAGTCCGATTGGTCGTGGCCGATCGTCACCAGACCGCCGTCAAATGCTACCGTTCCGCCGCGCCTGATCTGAAGCGGCTCGGTTCTGGGCTCAATCTTATAGGCGGCGGGGTCGAGCGGAGAGCGCGACATCAGGTTCAGCACATCCATCAGGAAAAGCTCCTGATGCTGCTGGTCGTGGTGCAGACCCAGCTCGAACAGATAGCGTTGATGGCCGCTGGTCTCGCCCTGCGCCAGCCAGGCGACCATGCGGCGGTCGATCTCTCGGCGATAGGCCAGGACCTCATCGACGGAGGGGCGAGTCATCAGCCCGCGCTGGTCCCGCCTGACCCGCTCACCCAAAGCCTCATAGTAGGAGTTGAACAGCTGCTGAAAACGCGGATCGACGGGCTCGTATCCGGGATCGGACGACAGGATCATCGCCTCGAAAAACCAGCTGGTGTGCGCCAGATGCCATTTCCCTGGGCTGCAATCCGCCATCGACTGAGCTGACAGATCCTCGGCAGACAAACCTTCAGCCAGAGCGATCATGCGCGCGCGAACGGCCTTGAACTGCGCCACGTCTGACGCAACCCGCGGGTCGGGCTCGGAGCGCGCATTCATGTCAGCTGTCCCGTCCGACACCAGCCCCAGCGCCTTGTCAGTGCCGAACAAACGCACCAACAAGGCCAAGGTTCCCAAGCACTTGGCTTTCGGGATCACACATCAGCGCATCGGGCGGCCGCCATGTTTGGCGTATTCCAACCGCGCGATGGTGCGATTATGGACCTCGTCCGGGCCGTCGGCGATGCGCAAGGTGCGGACACCCGCGTAAAGCTCAGCCAGGGGCGTGTCGCCCGAAACACCGGCGCCGCCGAACGCCTGAATGGCGTCGTCGATGATCTGCAAAGCCATCTTCGGCGCGGCGACCTTAATCTGCGCGATTTCGGAGCGGGCGTTCTTTGCTCCCGCCTGATCCATCATCCAGGCGGCCTTCAGCACCAGCAGGCGGCACATCTCGATGTTGGTGCGCGCCTCCGCGACGCGCTGTTCCCAGACCGAGTGTTCCGCCAACTGCTTCTTGAACGCCGTCCGGCTCAGCAGCCGCGTCACCATCAGTTCCAGCGCCCGCTCGGCTGCGCCTATCGTGCGCATGCAGTGGTGAATACGGCCTGGGCCAAGCCGCCCCTGAGCTATCTCGAAGCCCCTGCCCTCGCCGGCGATCAAGTTCTCGACCGGCACGCGGACATTTTCCAGCACGACCTCGGCGTGGCCGATCGGCTTTTCGTCATAGCCGAACACCGACAGCATCCGCTCGACGCGGAAGCCAGGCGTGTCGGCCGGCACGATGATCTGCGACTGCTGGGCGTGGGATGCGGCGTCCGGATCCGTCTTGCCCATGACGATGGTCACGGCCAGATTCGGATGGCCCATATTGGTCGACCACCACTTGCGGCCGTTGATGACATAGTGGTCGCCGTCCCGCTCGATCCGGGTCTGGATGTTGGTGGCGTCGGATGAGGCGACTTCAGGCTCGGTCATCAGGAAGGCCGAACGGATTTCGCCCGCCATCAGGGGCTTCAGCCAGCGCGCCTGCTGCTCGGCGTTTCCGTACATATGGAGCACCTCCATATTGCCGGTGTCGGGGGCGTTGCAGTTGAACACCTCGGCCGACCACAGATGCCGCCCCATCATCTCGGCCAGCGGCGCGTATTCCAGGTTGGTCAGACCCGCCCCGTGTTCGCCGGGCAGGAACATGTTCCAAAGTCCGGCTTCCTTCGCGGCCGCCTTCATCGTCTCCATGACCGGCGGCTGACGGTTCGAATCCTCGCGCACCTGGGCGAAATATTCGGCTTCGCGCGGGATGACCTGCTCGTCCAGGAAGCGACGGACGCGGGCGTGCCAATCCAGGGCGCGGTCGGAGTGTTTGAAGTCCATGTCGTTTCCTCTTTCCCGTTCGCGCCTCTGCCGGACGCTCGATACGAAAACGGCGCGGCCCCTGGTCGGGAGCCGCGCCGCCATAACTGGTCGTTCAGACCGGCATCAGCGTTTCAGCAGCGGAGCCAGTTTCTGGGCGATCATCATGTCGCCGGCGATCTTCAGCTTGCCCTGCATGAAGGCCATCATCGGGTCCAGCTTGCCTTCCGACAGGGCCATGAAGTCATCCCACTTCATCGAGACGGTGGCGTCGGCGGGCTTGTCTTCGTTGGTGACCGTATTGGGCGTGGAGGCGCCATCGATGTAGATCTTGCCCTCGTCGCCGAGGTCGAGCTTGACGGTCTTGCCGAGGCCGGAGTTGTCGCCGACGGCGCCGCGGATGTGTTCGGTGACTTGTGCGAGATCGGGCATTGGGGGCGTCTCCCTGTTGGACGTTGTGAACTATGGGTTAGCCCGCATCGGCGGGGGCGCCAAGATCACGTCGGGGAAAGCTCGGTCACTTCTCGTCAGCGGAGCTGGAATACAGGCTGGCTGCGCCTAGCGCGACCATGAAGAAGACGAACGCCGTCACGATAGCGGCGACGAAGGGAACAGCGGATTGCGGCACTGGAAATCTCCTCTGCCGCCCTTCTGAGCCCTATCGCGCCAGCGCGCCTTGATCAGGATCAAACCCTTATTTGTCGGGATCGCCGTCGCGGAATCGCCACTTCATCACCAGCACGCCGGACGCCATCACCAGGGCGCATGCGTTGGCGACCGTGACAGGCCAGGCCTTCGTCATGATCCCATAGACGACCCAAAGCACGAAACAGGTCACGGTCAGGGAATAGGTCTTCAAGCTGACCGATGACGCGTCGCGCTCCTTCCAAATCTTGACCGCCTGAGGCGCGAAGCTGGTGATCGAGCAGATCGCAGCCGCCGAGCCGACGATATTGGCGATCAGATCGCTCATGCTGCGATCGTCGATATGACGTTGAGGCTAAATTTGCACATGCCGCACTCTCAGCGGCCGCCCCAAAGGATGTCAGCGTCAAACGCCAGGCGGCGGCCGTCTGGCCTGGGTCATCTGTTCGAAGGCGTAACCCAGCGAAAGGATGCGCGCATCGTCCCACTTCCCGCCAAGGAAGCTGATTCCCACGGGCATTCCCCGATCAAAGCCCATCGGCACGGTCAGGTGCGGATAGCCGGCGACGGCGGCCAGTCGGCTGGCCGATCCCTGCATATCGTCGTCGTCCTTGGGATCGTTGGTCCAGGCGCGCGACGTGGTGGGCGCGATCAGGGCGATCACGCCATTCTCCCTCATCAGTCGATCGATGCCCTCCGGCCCCGCCAGTCTGAGCGAGGTTGCGCGCGCCTCCAGATAGTCAGCGTCCGTCAAATCGCCGATCGCCTGGGCGCGCTCGAAGATGTCCTGACCGAACAGCACCGTCTCGCGCGGTTCGGCGGCGTTGAAGGCGATGACGTCGGCCAGGGTGCGGGTGCGGACCTGCTCCGGGTCCGTCGAGGCCAGATAGGCGTTCAGATCGTGCTTCAGCTCATAGAGCAGCACCTTGAACTCGGCCGCGCCTATGACCCGGCCGTCCGGTCCCTCGGGCAGATCGACCAGCACGGCGCCGGCGTCGCGCAAGGCCTTCAGGTTCTGCTCGAACACCGCCTGCGTTTCGGGCGAGTAGCCTTTCAAGAACCGCATCACCCCGATCCGCGCACCGCGCAGCGCGTTGGCGTCCAGCTCGGCGGCGTAGTCGACCTTGTGCGCATCGGCCTCGACCGTCGCCGGATCGGCCGGATCGGACCCGGCGATGACCGTCAACACCCTGGCCGCATCCCTGACAGTGGTCGCCATCGGCCCGGCCGTGTCCTGCGAATGACTGATCGGCACGATGTGGGTTCGCGAGACCAGGCCAACGGTCGGCTTGAACCCGACCACGCCGTTGACCGACGCCGGGCAGGTGATCGACCCGTCCGTCTCCGTTCCGATGGCGACAGGCGTCAGCCCCAGCGCCACCGCCGCCCCGCTGCCGGACGACGATCCACAAGGCGTGCGCGCGGGATCATAGGGATTCAGCGTCTGGCCGCCGACAGCGCTCCAGCCGCTGATCGAGTCCGATGAGCGGATATTGGCCCACTCCGACAGGTTGGTCTTGCCGACGATTACGGCCCCGGCGGCGCGCAGTCGCCCGACCAGCGGCGCGTCCCGTCCCGGTGCATTGTTCGCCAGCGCCAATGACCCGGCGGTGGTCGGCATGTCGGCCGTCTCGATATTGTCTTTCAGCAGGATCGGCATGCCGGAAATCGCCGACACGCCCTGACGGGGCGATCTTGCGGTCCAGACCAGCACCGAATGGGCGCTGTCGTTCGCCCGCCCCGCCGCGACCACGGCGGATGCAGTTGGATAGGCGCCCTGCCCGGTCGCGCAGCCCGCAAGGGCCAGCGCGACCGCAGCCGCCAGAATCAGTCGGCCTTGGGTTCGGCCCGCTTGCCGATCGTGCGGTCCAGGAAGTCGAGATAGGTGCGCCATTGTTGCAGTTGCCTCGGATCGCCGCGGACGCCGTGCCGCTGGCCGGGATAGAGCATCATCTCGAACGGCACGCTCTTGGCCTGCAAGGCGTCGATGACGCGCGTCGCATTGCCGAAGATGACGTTGTCGTCAGCCATGCCGTGCAGCAGCAGCAGCCGCCCCGTCATGTCGTCCAGCCGCGGCAGGACGTCGGTGGCGGCATAGCCCTCCGGATTGGCTTGGGGCGTGGACATATACCGTTCGGTATAGTGGGTGTCGTACAGGCTCCATTCCGTCGGCGCCGCGCCCGCCAGAGCCGAGGCCAGGCCGGCGTCCTTGTCCGTCAGTGTCAGCAGGCTGAGGAAGCCGCCGAAGCTCCAGCCCATCACCGCGATATGGTCGGCATCGACGTAAGGCAGGGTCTTCAGCCATTGCGCGGCCTGGGCCTGATCCTCGACCGCCGGAATGCCCAGACGGCGATAGATGCTGGTCTCGAACGCCTGCGACCGGTCACCCTCGCCGCGATTGTCGACGCGGAAGACGATGTAGCCCGCCTCGGTCAGCAGTTGGTTGGTCAGCGGCTGCCAGCTCTTCTGCACGCCTGCCCCGGTGCCGGGGCCGCCGTAGACCTGCATCACCACCGGATACTTCTTGGACGGATCGAAGTCGGGCGGCGTGGTCATGCGCCACACCAGGGTCTGGCCGTGGCTCTGCATCGTGCCGAACTCGGGCGTGCGCAGGCGCGAGACGTAAGGGGCGAACGGATGGCTGGCGTCGAGCTTGTTCTCTTCGATCCAGCGCACGCGCGTGCCGTCGATGCGGTACAGCGCCGACTGCGTCGGCGTCGCCGGGTCCGAATAGTTGCCGACATAGGCCGTCGCCGGCCCGTTCACCGACACCGTCCACCAGCCGCCGCCCGGCGTCACCGCGACCGGATCGACCGTGCGGTTCAGATTGGCGCGGAACATCTGCTGCTCGATCGGCAGTTCCTTGCCGTCCCGCATCGAGGCGGTGAAATAGACATCTCCGGTCTGCTCGTTGACGCCGTCCAGATGTTTGACCGGATAGTCGCCGCGCGTGATGGCCCGCAGGCGTCGCCCGTTGCGGTCGTACAGATACAGGTGCCGCCAGCCCGAATCCTCATTGGACCAGATGAACCGGCCGTCAGACAGGACGCGGAAGTCGTCGTTCAGATCGACCCAGGCCTGCGCCTTCTGGCTCAGGATCACGCGTGATGCGCCGGTCGTCGGATCGACGCTCAGCAGGTCCAGTGTCTTCTGGTCGCGCGACTGGCGTTGGACATACAGGGTCTTGCCGTCGCCCGACCAGTTCACCCGCGCCAGATAGATGTCGGTGTTAGATCCCAGGTCCACCTTGACCCGTCCGCCGCCCTGCAGGTCGCGCACATACAGTTCGACCACCGCATTGGGTCGCCCCGCGCGAGGATAGCGCTGCTCGACCATCGTCGCGCCGCCGCCGGTGATCTCGAAGCGCGGCACGATATCGACCGGGCTCTCGTCCACCCGCGTCATGGCGATGTAGCGCTCGTCGGGGCTCCACCAGTATCCGGTGTCGCGATCCATCTCCTCCTGGGCGATGAACTCGGCCGTGGCCCAGGTGATCAGACCCGCGCCGTCGTCGGTGATCGGCGTCTCCTTGCCGCTCGCCAGATCATAGACGACCAGATTCTGATCGCGGACATAGGAGACGTAGCTGCCCTTCGGCGACACCTTGGCGTCGATCTCGTCGGCGGGCGTCTCGGTCAGGCGGCGCACCTTGCCGTCCGCCCGGTTCGCCAGAAAGATGTCGCCTTCCAGCGGCGCCAGGATGTAGCGGCCCTGCTGGTCCCACGAATATTCGACCACGCCGCGCGCGCTGATCCGCATCCGCTCGCGCCGAGCTTTCTCGGCCTCCGACAGTTCGCCGGCGTCGGGAACCAGCGCCCGTGCATCGATCAGCTTGTAGGGTTCACCCTCACCCGTCGGCGCGGCCCACAGGTCCTGCACATCCACATTGTCCTCGCGCGAGCGCAGGAAGGCGACCAACTGGCCGTCAGGCGACAGGCTGACCCCCTTGGCCACCGGCCCGTTCAGGCTGGGGCTGGAAAACACCCGCTCGGGCGTCAGGATGTTGGAGGGCGTCTCCTGCGCAAGCGCCGAACTGGCGGACAGGAGGATGGTCGAGGCGAGAAGAAGGGTGCGCATGGGTCGGGACGCTAGCCGCGCTTCTGCAAGCCGTCACGAGGAAATGTCGTCGCCGGGTGAAAGGCTTGTCCTTCCCTGCGAGGCACTCTCAGATTAGAGAGACGCACGATGACAGACGCCGCCCTCTCCCCCGCCCCCGTGAAAGCCAGTCCGTTTAACGAGCTTGAGGTTCTGTGGGTGCGCCACTGGACCGACAGCCTGTTCAGCTTCGGCGTCAAGCGGCCCGAGGATTTCCGCTTCCGCTCGGGCGAGTTCGTGATGATCGGCCTGCCCGGCGAAGACGGCGGAAAGCCTGTCCTGCGCGCCTATTCCATCGCCAGCCCTTGCTGGGCCGAGGAACTGGAATTCTTCTCGATCAAGGTCGCTGACGGCCCCCTGACCTCGCGCCTGCAGAAGATCCAACCCGGCGACACCGTCCTGATGGGCAAGAAGCCGACCGGCACCCTGGTTCTGGACGCCCTGACTGGCGGCGAACGCCTGTTTCTGATCGGCACCGGCACGGGGCTGGCGCCTTGGCTCAGCGTCGCGCGCGATCCAGAGACCTATTCCCGCTTCGGCCATGTCTATGTGATCCACACGGTCCGCAGCGTCGCCGACCTGGCCTACCGCGACTTCTTCACCCGCGAAATCCACGACGATCCTCTGATCGGCGACGAGGCCAAGGCCCAGCTGACCTACTATCCGACGGTCACCCGCGAAGCGTTCGAGACGCCGGGCCGGATTACTGACCGCATCAAGTCCGGCGACTTCTTCCGCGACCTGGGCCTGCCCGAGGGGTTCGACCCCGCCCGCGACCGCGCCATGCTGTGCGGCTCCATGGCCATGATCAAGGAAGCCGGCGAACTGCTGGAGACCTATGGCCTGAAGGAAGGCTCCAACGCCGAACCGGCCGACTATGTTCTGGAACGCGCCTTCGTCGGTTGAGACAGTCTGACGGCTTGGCTTGCGCGGCCTGACCCGCTAACCCCACGCCCATGTCAAAGCCTGCTCTTGTCGCCGTCGATGCGCGCGTCGATCCCGCCGAATGCCAGTCGATGGCCGAGGTCCGCCAGGGCGTCGACGCCCTGGACCGCGCCCTGGTCGCCCTGCTGGCCGAGCGCCAGCGCTACATGGACGCCGCCGCCCGCATCAAGCCCGACCGCGACGCCGTCTTCGACCAGGCCCGCATCGACGACGTGGTCGCCAAGGTTCTGGTCTCGGCCGAAGCCCACGATCTGTCACCCGATATCGCCGAACCCGTCTGGCGCCTGCTGATCGACCGCTGCATCGCCCACGAGTTCGCCACCTATGACCGGACTCGCAGCTAGGACGGCACACACCAGCCATCCTAACCGAGCGAAAAGTTCGACCTAGTTTCAACCGATTAGGTCGCAGCAGCGTCAATCACTCTGCCGTTCTTTCAGGGCGCCGTATAATGGGCGTCCGGTCTTTGACATCGCGACGCGCCTCGCTCGCCGAAATTGCACTTTCTTGTATTTTGCACGCGTTTTCGGAGTGCAGTGCAATTCTATCCGCTTCGCCTCAGCCCTTAAGGCCGCGCAGCATCAGTTCGTGGCGATAGGCTGCAACATCAGCCAGGGCGGCCTCCAGCGCGTCGCGCACCCGTTCCACCGCCGGCGCGGCCAGCTTCTGGTCCACCGATTCCGCCTCGGCGCAGATCGCCGCCAGGTCTCGCGCGCCGATGCCCGCCGCCGCGCCTCTGATCGTATGAACCCCGTCGCGCCAGCCCTCGACCTTGGGATCAAGCATCACGGACCAAAGGTCGGCCTGATTGACGAACAGGCCCAAAACTTCCTCGTTGATGGCGTCGTCCCCGCCCGTCATGCCGTTCAGCACGGCGAAATCGACGGCGCCCGTCAGATCGCGCAACGCCATCAGGCCGCCGTTTCCTCGCCCTTGGCGAGGCGCGAGTTCCGCGAGGACCAGAGCAAATAGATCGCCACGCCGACCACGTTCCAGACCACGAAGCCGATCTGCGTCACCGGCTTCAGGCTCAGGAAGAAGACGATACATCCGATCACGCTGATCGCCCCAACCACCGGCCACAGCGGCGCCTTGAACACCCGCTTGCGACCGGGCTCGCGGATGCGAAGCACGATCAGGCAAACCCCGACCGAGCAGAAGGCCGCCAGCGTCCCCGCATTGGCCAGCGACGCCAGTTCGTCCAGCGGCAACAGCCCCGCCAGGATCGCCACGACGATGGCGGTGAACACCGTCACCACCGCCGGCACGCCCCGGCTCGACACCTTGGCCAGGCGGCGCGGCAACAGGCCATCGCGCGCCATGCCCAGGAAGATGCGGCTCTGGCCGAACAGGAAGGCCAGCAGCACGGTCGGAAGCGCGATCACCGCCGCCGCCGCAATCCACTGGGCCGCTGTCCCCTGTCCCATCTGGCGCAGGATCAGGGCCAGCGGCTCGGGACTGCTGGCGAAGGTTGCCACCGGCCGCGCACCGATGGCCGCGGCCGCGACGACCAGATACAGCGCCGTGCAGATGAGCATGGAGCCGACAATGCCGATGGCCAGGTCACGCTCGGGCTTCTTGGTCTCTTCCGCCGCCGTCGAAATGGCGTCGAAACCATAGAAGGCGAAGAAGATGATCGCCGCCGCCGCCATCACCCCCGTCTGGACGAATGGCGCGCCGAACCCATTGGGCATGAAGGGCGTGAAATGCTCGGGCTTGAAGGCCGGCAGGGCGATGGCCACGAACACCACCAGCGCCGCGATCTTGATCAGGACCAGCACCGCGTTCAGTGTCGCGCTTTCCTTGGTGCCCAGCAGAAGCAGGCCCGTCACCACCCCGATGATGGCCACGGCCGGCAGGTTGATGATGCCCCCCGCATGCGGCCCGGCGACCAGCGCCGTCGGCAGATCGATCCCCAGCCCGCTCAAAAAACCAACCGCATAGCCGGACCAGCCCACCGCAACGGCGCTGACGACCAGCGAATATTCCAGGATCAGGCTCCAACCCACGATCCAGGCGATCAACTCACCCAGCACGGCATAAGAATAGGTGTAGGCGCTACCCGCCGTCGGCATCATGGTCGACAGCTCGGCATAGGCCAGGGCCGCGCAGGCGCAGACCAGTCCCGCAAGGCCGAAGCTGATCAACACGGCCGGGCCCGCCAGGCCCGCCCCCACCCCGATCAGCGTCAGGATGCCGGTGCCGACGATGGCCCCCACGCCCAGGGCCAGCAAGTGCGGCCAGCTCAACGTCGGCTTCAGCCGTGGTCCGTCGTGCGGTGCCATCATGGTGTCGATCGATCGACGACGGTTCCAGAAGGCCATGCTGTTCGCTCCCCCGCCGCTTGCCGCGGCTGATTCCACGGGGACCATACTCCGTCGCAGAAAGTTTGCGAAAGCGCTTGCCAACCCCCGAACCTCTGGGTAGTAGGAGCGCCCTTCGGCAAGCCCTCTGGTCCCCGAAGACGCAGACGATCGGTCGGGTGATTAGCTCAGTTGGTAGAGCAGCTGACTCTTAATCAGCGGGTCGTAGGTTCGAACCCTACATCACCCACCATCGTCTTTCCCTAGCTTCCCAACAGCCTCTTGGATTTCGCGCAGCGTGGCTTAAATGCCGATGCCTGCCGCTGAACGGAATCCGACCTATGGCCGACTACGACTACGACCTCTTCGTCATCGGCGCCGGTTCGGGCGGGGTGCGGGCGGCGCGGCTAACGGCGCTGGACGGCAAGAAGGTCGCGGTCGCCGAGGAATATCGGGTCGGCGGCACCTGCGTGATCCGCGGCTGTGTGCCCAAGAAGTTCATGGTCATGGCGTCCGAGATCAGCCACGCGCTCGAGATCGCCGAGGGCTACGGCTGGTCGTTCGACAATGCGAAATTCGACTGGCCCACCTTCCTTGAAGCCAAGGACGTCGAGATCGCGCGCCTGTCCGGCATCTACGCCGCCAACCTGGGCAAGGCCGGGGTCGAACTGGTCCACGGGCGCGCGGTTCTGAAAGACGCCCACACGGTCGAGATCGTCGGCAAGGATCGCACCATCAACGCCGAAAAGATCCTGATCGCCACGGGCGGCCGCCCGTGGAAGCCGGACGAACTACCGGGGATCGAGCACGCCATCACGTCCGAAGAAGCCTTCCACCTCCCGGAACTGCCCAAGCGCATCCTGATCGCAGGCGGCGGCTATATCGCGGTGGAGTTCGCCGGCATCTTCGCGGGCCTGGGCGTGGAAACGACCCTGATCTATCGCGGCCCGAACATCCTACGCGGCTTCGACGACGATGTGCGCGCGCACCTGGCCGGAGAGATCGAAAAGCGCGGCATCAAGGTCATTCTGGGCTGCCAGCACGAGAAGATCGAGAAGACCGATACCGGCCTGGTCAACCACCTCGAAAACGGGATGAAGCTGGAGACGGACGTCGTCATGTTCGCCACCGGCCGTATCCCCTACGTCAAGGATTTGGGCCTGGAGAGCGCAGGCGTGGAGCTGAATGAAGCGGGCGCCATCAAGGTCGATCCCTATTCCAGGACGACGGCGGACAACATCTGGGCCATTGGCGACGTCACCGACCGGATGAACCTGACGCCCGTCGCCATCCGCGAGGCCGTCGCCTTCCACCAGACCGTCTATCGCGACAATCCCCAGCACTTCGACTACGAGGCCGTGGCCACCGCCGTCTTCAGCCAGCCGCCGGTCGGGGTCGTGGGCCTCAGCGAGGCGGAGGCCCGCCGCTCCTGCTCGAACGGCGTCGATGTCTATGTCACTCGGTTCCGGCCCATGAAATACGCCTTCACCGGCTCAGATGAGCGGGTGCTGATGAAGCTGGTGGTCGATGCCGACAGCCAGCGCGTGGTCGGCGTCCATATCGTCGGCCCCGACAGCCCCGAGATGATCCAGCTGGCCGCGATCGCCGTGAAGGCCGGCTTGACCAAGGCGCAGTGGGACGCCACTTGCGCCGTCCACCCCACCATGGCCGAAGAGCTGGTCACGCTGAAGGAGAAGCAGTCGGGCGCGACCTCCGCCGGCTGACGCTTGCCCTCAGGGCCTGGGCCGCTCGCGGAACCGTTCCAGCAGGTCCAGCCGGGCGCTGAACGGCACGGGCGTCACGGTCGGTCCCGGATTCACGAAGTTCATCAGCCGGGTGTCTCTCAGCGTCGCCGTGGGCCAGCGTGGCCGCCCGACGCCGTTCGGATCGCCCGAGCGCGCGAATGCGGTCCAATAGCCCATCATGGCCTCCGACGCCTTCCGGTCCCGATCCTCGACCGGATACGGCAGGGTGTTCAATGTGCCGAACACATACGGCCGCTCGATCGCATGGGTCGCGCCGCCATGTGGCTCCGGGTTCTGCGGCGACGAGATATCGAACCGATAGAGCCAGGCCGGATGGCCTGCCTTGGCATGCAGCCGCGCCAGCATCCGGGCCGGCTCGGAGAACACTAGATCCGTGATCGCCAGCTTGTCGAACGCCTCCAGCCCGCCATAGGCCTGAACGGCGTCGGCGCGCTCGAGCCAGGTCATGTCGTCATCGATCTGACCATAGCCGTTGCGATCCGTGGGCCGCATCCACCAGAACTCGGCGCTGTTGCTGCCGATGATGAAGGGCACCGGGGCCTGCCGCCCCGCCTTGAACGCCGCCTCGACGGTGGACAGCACGACTCGCCCGTCGATCAGCGTCAGGTCGCCGTTGGCGAAGACCGGAGGCGGCGTCAGGAACAGATCGGCCGGCGCCGCGCGCAAATCCGCCGCCGTTCGCAGTCCCGCGCCGTAGGCCCAGACTTCGCCGCGCTCCCGCGCTGAAGGCGCGCCATAGGCGCCCTTGCGGTCCAGCGGCGTCTGCAACTCCCGCCCCAGGCCGGACTGAACGATCGCCCGATCGAACAGACCGCGCGCCGGCGGAGAAATCATCAGCCGCGTGACGATCGCCCCGCCCGCCGATTCGCCGAAGATGGTCACGTTCTTGGGGTCGCCGCCAAAGGCCGCGATATTAGCGCGCACCCATTTCAGCGCCGCCGTCACGTCCATCAGACCGTAGTTGCCAGCCGCCTCGCCCGCCGGCCGCTCGGCCGCCAGCGCCGGATGATCGAAGAAGCCCAGCCGCCCCAGCCGATAGTTCAGCGTCACCACGACCATGCCGCGCTTGGCCAGGTTGGTTCCATCATACAGCGGCGCGGTTCCCGACCCGTTCACCAGGCCGCCCCCATGAATCCAGACCATGACCGGGGCGGGCTGAGCCGCACTGATGGGCCGCCAGACGTTCAGGTTCAGGCAATCCTCGCTCATCGGCAAGGGACCGACGCCGGGGTCGCCGTTCGGGGGCGCCTGGATGCACAGCGGACCATATGTCGAGGCGTCGCGCTGGCCCTGCCAGGTCGGCGCGGGACCGGGCGGTCGCCAACGCCGCTCGGCCGTCGGCGGCGCGGCATAGGGAATGTTCTTGAACGCCGCCACATCGGCATCCGCGCGTCCGTTCAGGACGCCCTGCGAAATGCGGACGGTGGGCTGGTCGGCTGCGGGCGCCATCATGAGCGAGAGGGTGGCGAAAACGCCGGCGATTGTCATGCGCGCTGATTAGCAAATTCCGGCGTCTCGCCAATAAACTTGCGATCACAGTTCACGACACGCGACCAGAGAACCGATTTCGATGTGGCGCGTTATCGCCAAGCTGTGCGGGGTAGGCGTTGAACGAAACAGTGAAATCAAGCGACCTGACCGTCGATCTGGGCGCGGCCTTCGAGGCATCGCCCAATCCTTACGTGCTGATCACGCCTGACCTACGCATCGCCGAGGTCAACCAGGCCTATATGGATGTGACGGGCGCCAAGCGCAGCGAAGTGTTGGGCCAACCTCTTTTTGCCGCCTTTGACTCGGGCCCTGGCTCGGACGCCCCAGAGAACGTCCGCCAAGTCCGTGCCTCACTGGAAAAGGCGCGCGACACCCGACAACGCGATCACCTGGCGGTCGTGCGCTTTTCAATGCCCCGAGCCCAGCCGGACGGCAGCGAGATTTTCGAAGAGCGCCTTTGGAGCGCCACCCATACGCCCATCCTGAACGCCGACGGCGAAGTGGTCATGCTGCTTCAGCACACCACGGATGTGACGGATCTGGCGCCCGTCATCCGCCCGGATGAGCCGACCACCGCGCTGGACGCCATCGTAGGCGGCTCCGTTCTGCGTCGCGCCCAGTCGGTGCAAGAGGACAATCGTCGCCTGGAAACCGAGCGCAATCGGCTTGTCGAAATGTTCATGCAGGCGCCCGGCTTCGTCGCCATCCTGTCCGGGCCAGATCACCGGTTCCAAATGCATAATGACGCCTACAGCCAACTCATTGGTCACAGGGATATTGCCGGCAAGCCCGTCAGGCAGGCCCTGCCGGAACTGGAAGGCCAAGGCTTCTACGAGTTTCTCGACAGCGTCTTCGCCACAGGCGAACCCTATGAAGGCCGCGAGAGCGCAGCGCAGCTGCAGCGCAAGCCCGACGGGCTGCTCGAAACCGTCTATCTCAACTTCATCTATCAACCGATCCGCGACGACGCGGGCGTGGTGGTGGGCATCTTCGTGCAGGGCCACGACATCACCGAGAACGTCCTGGCCGCCCAGCGCCAGAAGTTGATGATCGACGAACTGAATCACCGCGTGAAGAACACCTTGGCCACGGTGCAATCCATCGCGATCCAGACGGCCCGTTCCAACACCGATCCGGCCAGCTTCGCCGAGACCTTCCAGTCCCGGATCATGGCGCTGTCACACACCCACAATCTGCTGACGCAAAGCCATTGGGAGGGCGCCGACCTGCGCGCCATCCTGGAGCATGAGACTGAAGCTTACGGGCCGACCCGCATAAGCCTGAATGGCCCGCCGGTGTCGCTGGAGCCCGCCGTCGTCCTGTCTCTGGGCATGATCTTCCATGAGCTTGCGACGAATGCCGCCAAATACGGAGCGCTGCACACGCCGGACGGTCGCATCCTCATCGACTGGGGTCTGGCGGATCAGCGCGACCGCAAACTGAAGCTGAGCTGGCGCGAAATCGGCGGCCCCAAAGTTACGGTTCCGGACAGAAGAGGCTTCGGTAGCCGTTTGATAGAACGAAACATTCGACATGATCTGGCGGGCGAGATCGATCTGGTCTACGCCCCCGATGGATTGATCGCGGAACTGACGGTTCCACTGGACAGGACGGCCGCACAATGACTCAACCTCTGACCGGTCGCCGTGTCCTCGTAGTCGAGGACGAGTCGCTCGTCGCCATGCTTCTGGAAACCATTCTGGAAGACATGGAATGTGTGCCGATCGGCCCCGCCTCCAATGTGGACGACGGTCAAAGACTGGCCCGGGACACGGAAAATCTCGACGCCGCCTTGCTGGACGTGAACGTCGCCGGTCGTCAGGTCTTTCCCGTCGCCGAGGCGTTGAAGGAACGCGGCGTGCCGTTCGTCTTTTCGACCGGCTACGGCGAAGGCGGACTGCCCGACGAATGGCGCGGCCAGCCCACGATCCAGAAACCCTTCACAGAAGCCGCCATCCGCGACGCCCTGATGAAGGCCATGGGCGTCGCCGAAGTTTAGAGACCTGCTTCAGTACGGTTATAAAGTAAAGGTTTGCCGACCCAATAGCAAAGCTCGGCAGGCCGCGAGATGTCCCAAATCTCCAAATCAGCGGCTTTGCCATTTTCGATGGTGCCGATCTCACCCGACATACCCAGCGCCCGCGCAGCCTCTCGGGTCGCGCCGGCCAGGGCCTGTTCCGGCGTCAGACGGAACTGAACGCAGGCGAGGTTCAGCGCGGCGGTCATGGAAGCGACTGGCGAGGTGCCGGGGTTGCAGTCGGTGGCGACGGCCATCCGCACGCCGTGGCGGCGCAGCAGATCGACCGGCGGCGCCTGGGTCTCGCGCAGCATCAAATAGGCGCCGGGCAGCAGGACGGCGACCACGCCTGCGGCGGCCATGGCGGCGACGCCTTCCTCGTTCGCATGTTCGATGTGATCGGCGGACAGAGCCTGATAGCGTGCCGCCAGGGCCGCACCGCCGCCGTTCGACAACTGGTCGGCGTGCAGCTTGACCGGAAGGCCGAGGGCGCGCGCCCTGTCGAAGAGACGCGACACTTCTGCAGTGGAGAAGGCGATGGGCTCGCAATAGGCGTCGACCGCATCGACCAGGCCTTCGGCATAGGCGGCGGGCAGGATCTCGTTGATGGCCAGATCGACATAGGCGGCCCGGTCGTCGCGATATTCAGGCGGCACGGCATGCAGGCCCAGATAGCTGGTGCGGACACGCACCCCGCCCTCGCGCCCGATCCGACGCGCAACACGCAGCATCTTCAGCTCCGTCTCGAGGTCTAGACCATAGCCGGATTTGATCTCAACGGTGGTGACCCCTGTGGCCTTCAAACCCGCCAGACGTGTCATGGCGGAGGCGAACAGGTCATCCTCTGACGCGGCGCGCGTGGCCTTCACGGACGAGACGATGCCGCCGCCGGCCCGCGCGATCTCCTCATAGGTCGCGCCGCCCAGCCGCTGTTCGAACTCTGCCGAACGGTCCCCGCCGAACACCAGGTGGGTGTGGCAGTCGATCAGGCCAGGCGTGATCCATCGCCCGTCCAGACGCTGGGTTTCAGCCGCCTCTACGGCCGGCAGGTCAGCGCGCGGTCCCACCCAGGCGATGCGGCCATCGGCGACGACCACGGCGGCGTCCTGGATGGCGCCATAAGGGACCGGTCCCTCGACCATGGTGGCGACATGGCAATCGATCAGCAGACGGTCGGCCTTCATCGGCGAGGCTCCTTGGCCAGAACGGGTGAATGGGCTGACGAGAAGCGCGCCACCAGATCGTAGCGGTCGCCGGGGAAGGTCTGCCACACCCGCGTCACCCCCTGCCCGTCCCGCCATGTCCGCCGCTCGACGCATAGACAGGCGGCGCCGGGCTTGAGTTCCAGCAGGCGGGCCGCGCGGGCGTCGGCCGCGATCGCTGAAATGCGGTTCTCAGCCTCAGTCCAGGGCGCCGAGTCCAGCAGCCAGCTTCCTGGCGGAACTGTATGAAAATCCACGTCTATGGCTTGAGGCGCCGCGCCGACCGCGATCAGCCGATGTTCCAAGGCCAGCGGCGCACCGTCGGCGCTGTGCAGACACGTCAGATCCAGCAGACGACCACCCGAAGCCAGTTCGATTTCGTCCTCACCATCTGGCTCGCGTTCGATCCGCTCAAGGAGGACATAGCCGTAAGCCTGACCGCGCTCGATCACCTCTGCCCGCAGGTCGGGAATAGCCAGGACGGCGGCGTGGGCCTTGGGCTGGGCGACGAAGGTGCCGGCGCGACGCCGACGCATCACCAGCCCCCGCCCCGCCAGTTCCGAAATGGCCTTGGACACCGTCATGCGCGAACAACCGTAGCGATCGGTCAGCTCATGCTCGAACGGAATGCGATCGCCGGGCGATAGCTCGCCGGACAGAATAAGCCCCTCCAGATCGGCGTAGATGCGGCGATGAAGGCTCACCCCAACACCGTGGCCAGCGCCTTGCGATAGCGCGCCTCGATGCTGTCCCGCGCGACGTGGCGGCCGTGCTTCACGACCTCCTGCCCCGCCCGCCAAACCGACGCAATAGAGCCCGTCGGCGCACCGAAGATCCAACTGTCGAGCAGCGCATCGCCCGACCGTCCGGCGAAGGCGACGCCGCTGGTATCCAGCGAGACGATATCCGCCGACACTCCGACGCTCAGACCCGACGCCGCGCCCGTCGCCTGGGCGCCGCCGGACAGCGCACGGTCGAAAAGGGCGCGGCCCGTCGAGCGTTGAGGGTCCGCCATGACCGCTCGTCCGCGCAGCGCCAGCCGCTGGCTGTATTCCAGCATGCGCAATTCTTCGGCTACGCCGATCTGGACATTGGAATCCGTGCCCACGCCGAACCGTCCCCCTGCGCGGGTGAACTCGGCCGCCGGAAAGACGCCGTCGCCCAGATTGGCCTCGGTGATCGGGCACAGGCCGACGACGGCGCCGCGCTCGAACACGCCGCGCCATTCGGTCTCGGTCACATGGGTCGAATGGATCAGGCACCAACGCGGATCGACCGGCGCATTGGTCACCAGCCATTCGACCGGCCGCGCGCCCGACCAAGCCAGGCAGTCCGTGACCTCCTTGGTCTGTTCCGCCACATGGATGTGGATCGGCCCATCGCCCGCCAGCGAAGGCATGGCCGTCAGTTCATCCGGACTGACCGCGCGCAGGCTGTGCGGCGCGACCCCAACCACGGCGTCGGGCAGATCGGCGGTCAGGGCCCGGCATCGCGCGACCAGATCGGCAAACCCGGCCAGATTGTTGATGAAGCGCCGCTGTCCATGCGCCGGCGGCTGTCCGCCGAACCCGGCATGGGCGTAGAAGACCGGCAGCAGGGTCAGGGCGATCCCCGTCGCCTGCGCCGCCGCTATGATCCTCGCAGCGATCTCGACCCGGTCCGAATAGGCCGCGCCCGACGGGTCATTGTGCAGATAGTGGAACTCGGCGACGCGGGTGAAGCCGCCCTCCAGCATTTCCATGAAGGCCAGAGCGGTGATGGCCTCGATCTCTTCCGGACCGCCCCGATCCAGGAAACGGTACATCAGCTCGCGCCACGTCCAGAAGTCGTCGTCCGAAGGCCCCCTCGCCTCGGTCAGGCCCGCCATGGCGCGCTGAAAGGCGTGGCTGTGGACATTGGCGACGCCCGTCAGGGCGACACCGCCCCCTTCGTCCGTTGGGCTGCGCGCGACGCCTGTTGCCAGACTGGCGATCCGCCCGCCCGCGATGCCGATGCGGACATCGCGCGTCCATCCGTCCGGCAGCAGGGCCGCCTCGAACCAGAGGGTGCGATCCACAGGCTGCGGCTGAAGGGTCACTGGACAGGTCCCTGTCGTTACGATCAATATGTCTAGACATACCACGGTGGATCGATTTGGCGAGGGAGGCCGAACGGATGCAGGACTGGCTGACCATCCACGAAGGTTCGGCGCCGCTGGTGATCGGCCTGCCGCACACGGGCATCGACATTCCGACCGCCATCGAGGCGCGCATGACCTCGCCTTGGCTGGCCCGCAAGGACGCGGACTGGTGGGTGGACCGGCTGTACGACTTCGCGATCGACATGGGCGCGACCCTAGTGCGAACGGGCGTGTCTCGCAGCGTCATCGATGTGAATCGCGATCCGTCGGGCGTCTCGCTCTACCCCGGCATGACCACGACCGGCCTGTGTCCCACCGAAACCTTCGACGGGGAGCCGCTATATCGCCCAGGCCAGCAGCCCGACGCGGCCGAAACTGAGGAGCGCCGCGCGATCTGGTTCGATCCCTATCACACCGCGCTGCTAGACCAGTTGGAGCGACTACGCAGGTCCGGTCCGGTCGTCCTCTACGACGCCCATTCGATCCGATCTGTCGTGCCGCGCCTGTTCGAGGGCGAACTGCCGCAGTTCAACATCGGCGACAACGACGGCGCCACCTGCGCCGGTGAGCTGACGCACGCTGTCGAGAAAGCCTGTGCGTTCAGCGGCGACAGTGTCGTCGTCAATGGCCGCTTCAAGGGTGGTTGGACCACGCGTCATTACGGCCAACCCGACGCAGGCGTTCACGCCATCCAGATGGAACTGGCGGACCGGGGCTACATCCTCGATCCCGCCGGCCCGGTGTCGCCCGAAAACTGGCCCAGCCCCTATGCGCCGGACCGCGCCCAGCCGATGCGCGACCATCTGCGCCGCGTCCTGACCGCCTGCATCGCCTTCGCCGAGAGCCAACGATGAACACGCCCAACGCCCGGATCGTCCGCAGCCCGCGCGGCCCGGAAAAGACCGCCAAGACCTGGGACGCCGAGGCGGCCATGCGCATGCTGATGAACAACCTCGATCCCGAGGTGGCCGAGCGGCCGCAGGACCTCGTCGTCTATGGCGGCATCGGCAAGGCGGCGCGGGATTGGGCGGCGTTCGACAGGATCGTGGAGACGCTGAAGACGCTCGAAGCCGACGAGACCCTGCTGGTGCAATCGGGCAAGCCGGTCGGCGTCTTCCGCACGCATGCCGACGCCCCGCGCGTGCTGATCGCCAACTCCAACCTGGTGCCCAAATGGGCGACCTGGGAGCATTTCAACGAACTCGATCGCAAGGGTCTGGCCATGTATGGCCAGATGACCGCCGGGTCGTGGATCTACATCGGCACGCAAGGCATCGTCCAAGGCACCTACGAGACGTTCATGGAGGCCGGCCGCCAGCACTACGGCGGCGACTGGTCGGGCAAGTGGATCCTGACCGCAGGCCTGGGCGGCATGGGCGGGGCCCAGCCCCTGGCCGCGACCATGGCGGGGGCTTCGTGCATCACGATCGAATGCCAACGCAGCCGGATCGAGTTCCGTATGCGGACGCGCTACGTCGACGTCATGGCCGAAACCCTGGACGAGGCCTTGGCGCTGCTGGAGCAATCGTTCCGGGACAAAAAACCCTTGTCGATCGGCCTGTTGGGCAATGCAGCCGATCTAGTGCCTGAAATGGTCCGACGCGGCATCCGGCCCGATTTGGTCACCGACCAGACCAGCGCGCACGATCTGATCAACGGCTATCTCCCCTCGGGCTGGACCATCGCGGAGTGGGAAGACAAGCGCGTCAGCGATCCAAACAGCGTCGCCGCCGCTGCGCGCGCCTCCATCGTCGGTCACGTGCAGGCCATGCTGGACTTCCAGGCGATGGGCGTGCCGACCACCGACTATGGCAACAACATCCGTCAGGTCGCCTTCGACGCGGGCGTCACGAACGCCTTCGAGTTCCCCGGCTTCGTGCCCGCCTACATCCGCCCGCTGTTCTGCCGGGGGATCGGTCCGTTCCGCTGGGCGGCCCTGACCGGCGATCCGGAAGATATCAGAAAGACAGACGCGGCGATGAAGCGACTGTTCCCCGACAATGCGGGCCTGCGTCGCTGGCTCGACATGGCCGGCGAGCGCATTGCTTTTCAGGGACTTCCTGCCCGCATCTGCTGGATCGGATTGGGTGATCGCCACCGCGCCGGCCTGATGTTCAACGACATGGTGGCGTCGGGCGAACTATCGGGGCCGATCGTCATCGGCCGCGATCATCTGGACAGCGGCTCGGTCGCCAGCCCGAACCGCGAGACCGAGGCCATGGTGGACGGATCGGACGCCGTCTCCGACTGGCCTCTGCTGAACGCCCTGCTGAACACGGCCTCTGGCGCCAGTTGGGTGTCGCTGCACCACGGCGGCGGCGTCGGCATGGGCTATTCCCAGCATTCCGGCGTCGTCATCGTCGCCGACGGCACGCCGGAGGCCGCCAAACGGCTTGGACGGGTGCTGTGGAACGACCCCGCCACCGGCGTCATGCGTCACGCAGACGCCGGCTACGAGATCGCCCGCGCGGCGGCTCGTGAGCACGAACTGAACCTGCCGGGCCTGAAGGCCTGAGCCATGACGACCCTGACTATCGGCCAATCGCTCCTCACCCTCTCCCAACTGCGCGCCGTGCTGGATGGCCCTGTGACCGTCTCCGTCACACCTGCCGCCTGGACTGATGTTGACAAGAGCGCAGCGACCATCGCCGCCATCGTGGCCGAGGGACGCACCGTCTATGGCGTCAACACCGGCTTCGGCCTGCTGGCCAACACCTCCATCGCGCCGGAAGATCTGGAGACGCTGCAGCGCAATCTGGTTCTCAGCCACGCCTGCGGGGTCGGGCCGCTGCTGCCGGATTCGGTGACGCGTCTTTTGATGGTGCTGAAGATCGCCAGCCTGTCGCGTGGCGCCTCCGGCGTTCGGCGTGAGACGCTGGAGGCCCTAATTGCTCTGGTCAACGCGGACATCCTGCCCTGCATTCCGTCTAAGGGATCGGTCGGCGCCTCGGGCGACCTGGCGCCGCTGGCCCATATGTCTTGCGTCCTGATCGGCGTGGGCGAGGCGCGGCTGAACGGCGAGACCTTGGAGGCCGAAGCGGCTCTAGCCAAGGTCGGTCTGACGCCGCTCACGCTCGGCCCTAAGGAAGGCCTGGCCCTGCTGAACGGCACCCAGTGTTCGACGGCGCTGGCCCTTGCCGGTCTGTTCGCGGCCGAGGCGGCGTTCGCCGCCGGGATCGCCGCCGGGGCCTTGTCGGTCGATGCGCTGAAAGGGTCCGACGCCCCCTTCGATCATCGCATCCACGCCCTGCGCGGCCAACCAGGCCAGATCGCCGTCGCCGCCCGCCTGCGCGAGCTGATGGCGGGCTCCGCCATCCGCGACAGTCACCGCGACGACTGCTCCAAGGTTCAGGACCCCTACTCCTTGCGCTGCCAGCCCCAGGTCATGGGCGCGGTCCTTGATGTGTTGACCAGCGCCGCCGCCACGCTTGCGCGCGAGGCGAACGCCGTGACCGACAATCCGCTGGTCTTCATCGAGGATGGCGACGTCATTTCGGGCGGCAACTTCCACGCCGAACCCGTTGCTTTCGCTGCCGATCAGATCGCCATGGCTCTGTGCGAGATCGGCAATATCTCCGAACGCCGCACATCAATCCTGGTCGATCCCAAGATGAGCGAACTGCCGGCCTTCCTGGTCAAGGAAAGCGGGCTGAACTCCGGCTTCATGATCGCCCAGGTGACAGCCGCGGCACTGATCGCCGAGAACCGCATGGTCGCTCATCCGTGCAGCGTCGACACCGTGCCGACCAGCGCCAATCAGGAAGACCATGTCAGCATGGCCACCCACGGCGCCCGCCGCCTGCTGGACATGGCCGAGAACACGGCGACGGTGGTCGGCATCGAGCTCCTGGCGGCGGCGCAGGGACTGGAGTTCCATCGGCCGCTCACCAGCTCGCCGGCGCTGGAACAGGTGTTCGCCATCGTCCGCGAAGCCGCCGCCCCCTACGCCAGCGACCACTATTTCGCTCCGGACATCGCCCGAGCGACCGACGCCGTGCGCGCCGGTCGTTACCGGACCTTTGCGGAGGACCTGCTGCCTTCGGCCTGATCGGGCTCAGCCGCCGAGAACGCCCAAGTGTTCCAGCAGGATGGCCGTGCCCAGACCGATCAGGGCCACGCCGCCGATGATCTCGGCCGTCTTGCCGAAGCGCGTGCCCACGGCCTTGCCGATTAGCATGCCGATGGTCGTCAACACGAAGGTGGTGAAGCCGATCGAGGCGGCGATCACCCAGATATTGGCCCCGATGAAGGCCAGACCCACGCCCACGGCCGCGGCGTCGATGCTGGTGCCGACCGCCGTCGCCACAAGCGCCCAGGGGCCGGACCGGCGCGGCGCCTCATCCTCGTCCGGGCCCCGCGGTTGAACGCCTTCCCAGATCATCTTGCCGCCGACGATCAGCAGCAGGGTGAAGGCGATCCAGTGATCCACCTTCTCGACCAGGCCGGCGGCGATGATGCCAAGTCCCCAGCCGATCAGGGGGGTGATCGCCTCGATCACGCCGAAGACCAGGCCGGCCTTGACGGCGTCCTTGACGGCGGGTCGATGCGACGCCCCGCGTCCGACGGCGGCTGCAAAGGCGTCCGTGGACATGCTGAGCGAGAGAATGGCGATGGCGCCTGGGGTCATGAAACAGCACTCGACCGGACGCGTGACAGCGGTCCTGCACCGGCCGGTCGCGGCGTCAGGACACGCTGGTCTCGCTAGGCGGTGGTTCCGCTGATCGCGCCACGCGCCGAAGCGCGAGTATGTTGACGCGATCCCGACGACGAACGCCGGAAGCTACTCCCCAACAGGAGGCGGCTCTCTACACGCCGCTTCCTGCGCTTGGCAACCTCACAGGTCGATCACGTGCCCGACTTGGGCGCCATTGCGGCGGGCGCATCATCGCGGGCCGAGGTCGATGCGCCGGACGGTTGGCGCTCGACCGTCAGGGCATAGGCGCCCATTTGATTGGGCCCATAGGCGCGAGCGCGCACGACGTACCAGCCGTCGTCCGGCGCGGTCCAATCCAGCTTGGCGTGCGCGTCGGACAGGCTGTCGTCATCGGTGGCCAGGCTGGTGAAATCGCCGTCCTCGTCTTCCTTGCCCAGGTCGATGAAGGAGTCGAAGGCGTTCGACACCATCGTCAGACGCAGCTTCTCGTCCTTCTTGGCCTGGAAGCGATAGGCGTCGAAAAAGGCGCCTTCGTCGCTGAGCGCAGCGCTGTTCGACAGGGTTCCGCGCACGGTCGACCCGATCAGCAGGCTGCCGGGCTTGGGCTCTGGCCCGCGATCCAGCAGTTCCAGCGAATAGAGGCCCTTGCTTTCCGCATCCAGCGGCATGGCGCGGACCACATAGTTCCCGTCCGACGGCAGGGTGAAGTTCAGCCTAGAATCGGTGCCCTCGGCCAGGCCGTCGTCATCGCTGGCCAGGGCCTCGAACTCACCGTCGGCCTTGCCGATCTCCAGATAGGCGTCGAAGTCGCCGGACCGCAGGATCGCCTGGACGCGCTGTCCTTCCGTTCCGGCAAAGACATAGGCGTCATAGCGTTTGCCATCGTCGCCCTGGGGGTCCTCGTCGGTGATCTCGCCCTCCACGGTTTGACCCAAAGTCGCCGTGGTCGGCGGCGGCGGCGGCGCGGTTTCGGTCAGCTTCAACGTGTAGTCGCCCTCGGCCTCGTCGCTGAATCCCCGCGCCTCGATGATGTAGTCGCCGTCGGCGTCCAAGGTGCGCGCGATGCGGGCGTCGGTGCCCGAGCCAGCGCCATCATCGTCCTCCGCAAGGACAGTATCGTCCGAAGCACGGCGAAGCGTCAGATAGGCGTCGAAGTCGCTCGACTTCATCTCGATGGCGACGCGCTGGCCGTTCGTCCCGGTGAAGCGATAAGTCTCCGCGCGCTGGCCGCCGTCGTTCGTGGCGCTGTCCGAGCCCAGCTCACCCTTGATCTCGTCACCGATCGCGATGGGCTTTGACGGCGGCGCGGGCGGCGCCTCGGCCAGGCCCAGTTCATAGCGACCCAGCCCGTCTTCCAGCGACGTGGCGCGGATCACATATTCGCCGGCCGTCGGCGCCGTGAAGGTCAGCCGCGAATTCAGCCCGCCGCCAGGTGCATCGTCGTTGGAACTGATCTCGACGAAATCGGGACCGTTCATTCGCCCCACCCGAACCAGGGGATCGAAGGCCTCGGAGTTCAGCGTCACGACAAACCGATCGCCGGCGTTGGCGCGGAAGGCGTAGGCGTCATAGCGGCCGCCGTCTTCCTGCTCAGGATCGCGAGCCGTCAGTTCGCCGTTCTGGGTCGCCCCCACACGAATGCCGCCGGGTCGCGGCGCACGCGGCGGCGCCGGGCGTTCCTGCAACGACACACGATAGTCGCCGCCGTCCAGTCCGCTCAGCGTCCGGGCCCTCAGAATATAGGTCCCCGCCTGTTCAGGCGTGAACCGCAGCCGCGCATTGGTGCCGTCACCCAGTCCGTCGTCGTCTGACGCCAACGGCTCGCCCGCTGCGCCGTCGGCGTAGACTTCCAGATAGGCGTCGAAAGCGTCCGATCTCAGCGTGGCTTCCAGCCGCTGTCCCGCCCGCGCCTCAAACCTATAGTCGTCATAGCGATATTCGTCCGCCGAAGCCTTGGCGTCGCCGTCCGTCAAGGCGCCGGTCACATTGGCGCCGATGCGCAGAGACTGCGCGTCCTGGGCCACGGCCGGCGCGACCGCCCACAACAGGGCCAGGGTGCTGACAGCGGCGGCGAGCGACGGACGGTTCATGAATTCCTCCAGCATAGGCTGCGGATCATAGACGCCGAACCGTGACGGCTGTAAATCGCGCCATCCTGATTTCCCACCAGACGGAGCTGCCATGTCGGCCCAATCCACGCCTGCGACCCTGATCGACGGCAAGGCCTTCTCGGCCGCCCTGGTGGAACGCGTCGGCGCGGCCGTCGCCCGGCTGGAGGCCGCGCATGGCGTCAAACCCGGCTTGGCCGTCGTCATCGTCGGCGAGGATCCGGCCAGCCAGATCTACGTCCGCAACAAGGGTGAGACGACGCTGCGCGCCGGCATGCGCTCCGACACCCACCGCCTGGCCGAATCGACCCGCCAAGATGAACTGCTGGCCCTGATCGCTCAGCTGAATGCGGATGAGGGCATCCACGGCATCCTGGTCCAACTGCCCCTGCCCGCCCACATCGACGCGACGGTGGTTCTGGACGCCATTTCGCCGGACAAGGATGTGGACGGCTTTCACGTTGTCAATGCGGGTCGTCTGGCCGTCGGTCTGCCGGGTCTGGTCCCCTGCACACCTCTGGGCTGTCTGATGCTGCTGAAGGATCAACTCGGCGATCTGTCGGGCCTGAACGCCGTCATCGTCGGCCGTTCCAACATCGTCGGCAAGCCGATGGCGCAACTGCTGCTGGCCGAAAGCTGCACGGTCGCCATCGCCCACTCGCGCACGCGCGACCTGCCCGAGGTCTGCCGTCGCGCCGACATTCTGGTCGCCGCCGTCGGTCGGCCCGAGATGATCAAGGGTGACTGGATCAAACCGGGCGCGACCGTCATCGACGTGGGCATCAACCGCGTCCCCTCGGCTGATCCCGTGAAGGCCGCCGAGGGCAAGACCCGCGTCGTCGGCGATGTCGCTTTCAAGGAGGCGGTCGAGGTCGCAGGTCGCATCACCCCGGTGCCGGGCGGCGTCGGCCCCATGACCATCGCCTGTTTGTTGGCCAACACCTATTCGGCCGCCTGCCGCCTCAACAATATCCAACCGGAGCCATTGGACGCTTGATGCATTCATTGGGCCGGTGAATAGTCCCGCTCAACGGCGCTATCGCCGAACGGGAGATGTCATGGTCCGCTTCAACGCTCGCGCCGTCGCTCTGACCGGCGCTCTGATGATCGTCCCCGCCGTGGCGGGCTGCGGCTACAACACCATTCCGACCAAGCAGGAACGCGCGGAGGCGGCCTGGGCCGATGTGCAGAGCCAGTATCAGCGCCGCGCCGACCTGATTCCAAACCTGGTCGCGACCGTTCAAGGCGCCGCGATCCAGGAACGCACCACCCTGACGGACGTCATCAACGCCCGCGCTCGCGCCACCTCGGTCAACGTCTCGGCCGACGACCTCGATAATCCGCAGGCCTTCCAGCAGTATCAGGAAGCCCAGGGCCAGCTTTCCGGCGCCCTGTCGCGCCTGCTAGTGACGGTTGAAGCCTATCCGCAACTTCAGGCCAACCAGAACTTCCTGACCCTGCAGTCCCAGCTGGAAGGCACCGAGAATCGCATTCAGATCGCGCGCCGCGACTACAACGAGGCCGTTCGCGACTACAACACCACCCTGCGCACGTTCCCGCAGGTGATCTGGGCCAAGACCCTGCACGGCGGTTCGCAGCCGATGCAGCTGTTCACCGCCACCGCCGCCGCCCAGTCGGCGCCGCAAGTCAACTTCAACCTTAACGCCCCGCCCGCCAACGCCTCGGCGCCCGGCGGCGGCGCACCGGCCGTGGCGCCGGGCGCGACCCCGCCCGCCCAGTGACGACCATCCAAGCGGCGGCGCGGCGTTCGCCGGGCGTCGCCGCCTTCCTTTTCAGCCTTGTCATCGCCCTGCTGCTGGTCCTGCCGGCGGCGGCGCAGAGCAAGATCGACTTCCCGCCTCTGACCGGCCGCGTGGTCGATCAGGCCAATCTGCTCGATCCGGCGACGGAACAGGCCCTGACTGAAAAGCTCGCGGCGCTGGAAGCCAGTTCCACCGACCAGCTGGTCGTCGTGACGGTCAACAGCCTGCAGGATCAGGAGATCGAGGACTACGGCTATCAGCTGGGTCGCGCCTGGGGCATCGGTCAGAAGGAAAACGACAACGGCGCCCTGCTGATCGTCGCGCCGAATGAACGCAAGGTCCGCGTCGAGGTCGGCTATGGGCTGGAGCCCATTCTGACCGACGCCTTCTCGTCCCAGGTCATTCGCAACGACATCCTGCCGTCCTTCCGCGACGGCGATTATCAGGCGGGCGTGATCAAGGGCGTGGACGCCCTTATCGCTCAGTTGTCGCTCGACCCGGCGGAGGCGCAGGCGCGCGCCCAGGCCGCCGCAGCCGAGCAAGCCGACACCAAAGGCGAATCCATCATTCCGCTGGTCATCATCGCCGGGCTTTTCCTGTTCATCTTCTTGATCTCCGTGCGGTCCGGGCGCGGACGACGCAGCAATGTCAGCTCGGTCCTGCTGTGGGCGGCGTCCGAGGCGCTGCGGAACTCCGGCAGAGGCGGCGGCGGTTGGGGCGGTGGCGGCGGCTTCGGCGGTGGCGGGTTCGGCGGCGGTGGCGGCAGTTTCGGCGGCGGCGGGGCCTCGGGGGGATGGTGATGCAGATCACGCACAACGACCGCACCCGCATCGCCGAAGCCATAGCGGCGGCCGAGCGTCAGACGTCGGGTGAAATCTTCTGCGTCGTCGCACGTCGTGTCTCGACCTATCTGGACGTCAGCCTGGCCTGGGCGGCGGCGATGGCGCTTTTGGCCCCGATCGTCTTCGTTCCGTTCGTGCTGGATCTTCGCTGGCCCAGCGATGGCTGGGAGGCGGCCCACCAGGCCGCGCAGGACGTCACGACGGCGCAGGCCCTGGGCCTCTACGCCCTGTCGCAGGCCGTCGTCTTCGTCGGCGTCTTTCTGCTGACCCGTATACCAGCCGTGCGCCGTCTCGTGACGCCCGCCGGCGTCAGGCGCGGCCGCGTCAGGGAGGCGGCCTTGCAGCAGTTCCTGGCCCAGGGCGTCCATGTCACGCAGGAGCGCACGGGCGTTCTGATCTTCGCGGCCATGGACGAACATCAGGTCGAACTGATCGCCGATGAAGGCATCTACGCCAAGGTGGATGAGGACGCCTGGGCTCAGGCCGTCGCGGTCCTGACCCGCGAACTGCGCGCCGACCGACCCGTCGATGGCTTTGCCGCCGCCGTCGGTCTGTGCGGAGAGGTTCTCGCCCGCCATTTTCCGCCACGCGCCGACAATCGCAACGAGTTGCCCGATCATCTGATTCTGCTCTGATCGTCGCATCGGGGTCGCATTCGCGCGCCAGAAGGCCTAGCCCACGGTCAAAGTTCAAACAGCCGCCAGCTCATGCCTCGCCTTCTTACCTACAATGTTCACCGCTGCGTCGGCACGGATCGCCGTCTGGATGTCGGCCGGATCGTCGCCGTCATCGCCGAGTTCGAGCCGGACATCGTCTGCATGCAGGAACTGGACGTGGGCCGCGCGCGCACGGGCGGGGTCGATCAGGCCGAGGCGATCGCCGACGGTCTGGCCATGACCTCGCGTTTCCATCCAGCGATGCGGGTCGAGGCGGAACAGTACGGCGACGCCATCCTGACCCCGCATCCCGAACGGCTGATCCGCGCCGGCGCCTTGCCGACGGTGAGCGGCATTCCAGGGCTGGAACCACGCGGCGCGATCTGGTCGGAAATCGAGATCGACGGCACGGCCGTCAACGTCATGAACACCCACCTGGGCCTTGTGCCACGCGAGCAGCGTCTTCAGGCCGCAGCCTTGGCCGGATCCGGCTGGGTTGGAGGATGCGAGGGACCGATCCTGCTGGCCGGAGATTTCAACGCCACTTCGATCACCCGCCCCTATCAGACCCTGTGCCGCAGCCTGCAGGACTGCCAGCGTCAGTTGGGCCAGAAACCCAGCGTGAAGACCTTCCCGTCGGCCTTCCCTGCCATCCGCATCGACCACTGTTTCGTCAGCCCGCATATCCGCATCCGCGCGGTGCGATCCGCCTTCTCGCCCCTGGCCCGCGTCGCCTCGGACCACCTGCCGCTGATCGTCGATTTCGAGGTCGTTCAACCCGGCGCGTGACCGCCCTCGGACGCTGGTCGCGTGCGTTGCGAACGGTTCAGACGCTTCCAAGGCCGCCAGGCGTCGCTGGACGACGTCGGGTCGCCCAGCTGCCATTCAGCGAACATCCGTTGAATTCGCGTCGGCGGCTCCGAGCCCAGCGGCTTCAGCCGATCGGTTTCGAAGTTGCAGATCGCCTGCCCCACCGAGCCGAAGACGCCCTCGACCGCCGCATAGTCCTCCGTTGCGACGCCTAGCCAATGGGCGATCGTCCGGTGACGGTGCGCCGTGATGAAGGCCCGACCGGCCGCATCGACAGGCTCGGCGGCGATGTCGCATTCTGTATCCAGGCCCATCGACCGGTTGTTCAGATTGGTGGACCCAATCCGCAGAAGCCGGTCATCGATGATGGTCACCTTGGCGTGGACGATGATCCGGTCGCCGTCGGCGGTCAGCGGGGCGAAGGCGAAAAAGCGGTTGTATTTGTCCGCCTGCTCCAGCCGGTGCAGCACCTCGGCCCGGGCCGTGTCCATCGTCATGCTGTCGAACCAGCTCGGACTCTTGGCGGTCGAGATGACGATGACCTGTGGCCCCTCCACCTCGGCCAGCCGCTCGGCCAGTGCGGCGGCGATGACCGGCGAGGTGAAATACTGGTTCTCGATATAGATTAGCCGCTCGGCGCGCCGGATTGATTCCAGGTGCAAGGCTTCGCTCTCGCGCACCTCCTGCCGCCCCGACCATTTCGGCTCTGTGCGGGCGATGCCGACGGGCACGTCGGTCATCTGCACCGGCACGCCGTCAGGCCAGGGATCGTCCTCGACCTCGTCCGGGATGGTGCGCTCCCAGGTCGCCTTGAACCAGCGTTCGCGCGCCAGATCGCCCAGCGCACGCGCCGCAGGGCCGTCCATCACGCTCATCACCTCGTGGCGCGCCTTGCAGATCAGGCCGCTAGGCAGGGCGCGGCGCGGGTCGCCGTCCAGATGTTCGTCGGAATCCCAGCGATCGGTCGAGATGTCGCCGCCGCCGCAGAAGGCCACCTTGTCGTCGATGACCACCACCTTCTGGTGATGACAGGCGCCGATAGGGCCGGGGGAATCGAGCCGGAACTCAACCATGCGCTTACGGAACCAGCGCTGCGCCTTGTGCGGATAAAATCCTTGCGACGCGGCGATCAGTAGCGGCGATTTCCAGATGAGCAGTCGCACATCCAGGTCCGGCTTCTTCTTGACCAGCATCCGCAGCTGGCGACCGATTTCCGCCGATTTGTCGCCGGGCCGCGTCTCCGGATCCAGATGAGTGCGTGGATCGAACTGCCATCCCAGCAGCACGATGGATCGTTGCGCCTTGTGAATCGCAGACGATAGGGCGTCGAAATAGGCCTCGTTTTCCATCAGCACAGAAAAGCGGTGCGCGACGGCGGACGTCCACAGGGCGGGCCCCGGCTCCAGCAGACTGCCTTCGTAACTGTCGCCGGCTAAAGTCATGCGACCTATCTGTCTGATTCGCGTGACATGGTGTCGAAGCGCCTGCATTCTCCGTTCCACGCGCGTGTCCTTCGGTCAATCTTTCAGGGCGGGATTGTGACGTTCGCCGATTTGGCGCATAAGGAGCGTAGCCATACAGGCTACGAGGGAGGGTAGAATGCAGGCGCTTGTCGAACTGATCGCTGGCTTCATCGCCCTGCTGGCCGCCGCCGTCCTGACGCAGTTCGGCGTCGACACCCACAACCCCAACCACGGCGACCGCGAAGTGCGTCGTGTGGTGGAGTGTCGGGACACCGGCTCCAACGCCACGCTGCTTTCCGAATCCAAGCGCGACTGCTGAACGCTGCGGCGCTTTGCGCGCTGCATGACGCGGTTCATCGACAGGTTGCGGGCTTGAGTCGGTTTCGTCCGCATCGATCATGCTCTAGGGTTTCCTCGGCGCTGTCGGACGCCCGCGTAGAGATCGAGTTTTTGAGCTTATGAAGTCTCCCAAACGGCCGCCGCTGAAGCTGACCGACGACGAGGCCGTCGCGCCGGTCGAGCTTTCGACCTCAGACGAAATGCCGGTCGATGAGGCGACACCGTCGCTCGACCCGATCCCCGAGCCTGATTTCGAAATCGTGCAGCCGACGTTCGAGCCGCCAATGTCCGAGCGCCGCCGCCGTCGCCTGCTGGAAGAGCAGCGGCAGGCCGAGGAACGCGCCCTTGCCGCCGAACGGGGCGCCGCCCCCGTCAATGCGAAGCCGACGCCAGAGACTCCTGTCGATATGGCCGTCGCCGTCGGTCAGCCGCCCGCGCCGTTCGAACTGTCCAAACCGCGAGCTGTAAAAACCGTTCAAGCCAAGGCCCAGGCCGAGCCGTCAGGACGCCACGCCTATGTGATTGCGGGCGTCGCCTCGGCTCTGTGGATCGGCGGCGTCGCATCCTGGACCGCTTACGAGTTCGGCGCCGGCGGGGCGGAACTGGATCCGCTGCGGATCGCCATCTACGCCCTGATCGCCCTTGCCCCTGCGGGCCTGGCCATCATGCTGGCCCACGCCCTCCGACAGGGCGCCGGTCTGGCCGCAGAGACCCGTCGCGCCCGGCAACTGGCCGAGGCCCTGGTGGCCCCGACCGCCCTGGCTGCCCAGCAGACCGGCGAGGTGCTTCAGTCGCTACGTTCCGACATCGATCACGCCACCCTGGCGGCGGAACGTGCCCGCAACGATATGGCTCTGCTCCGAGAGGCGCTGGCCCAAGAGACAACGCGGCTGAACGAGGCGGCCGAGAACGCCGGCCGCACTGCGCGTCGTCTCACGGAAAACCTAGGCCGCGAGCGCGACCAGATGCAGACCCTGGGCATCCATCTGGATACGCAGGCGTCGGGCGTCATCGACGCGGTCGAGCGGCAGTCGCGCATGGTCGCCGACGCCTCTGATTTGGCTCAGGCGCAACTTCGCGAAGCCGAGGCCGCCCTCGCCGCCCGCGCCGCCGACCTCGCCGCCGCCGCAGGCGAAGCCCAGGACGCCGCCCGCGTGGCGTCCGACGATCTGGCGCGCCAGACCATCCGACTTGAGAACGCCGGTTCGGGCGTCGCCGAGCAGATCCAGTCCGTCGAGGAAGGCCTCAGCCAGCAGCGCGCCGCCCTGGTCACCGCCGCCTACGCCCTGCGCACCGATCAGGAGGATTTTTCGGCCCAGGTCGAAAGCCAGCGCGCTCAACTGATCGAGCATCTCTCCGCCACGCGCAGCGCCGCGGGCGATCTGGATCGCACCACCCAGACGTCGGTCGAGTCCATGCGCGATCTGGTCGAGGCGGCCACCGACCAGTTCCGCGCTCTCGTCGACATGTCGCAACGCGAGGCCGACGGCTTCGATTCCGCCACCAAGCTCGCCCTGGATCGTTTCGAAGCCTTGGCGGCCGAGGCGCGCGACGCCCTGATGGAAGAGACGCGCCGCGCCCTGGAGCAGATGCGCGCCACGGCCGAAGATTCTCGCGCCGCCGCCGCCGACGCCGCCGAACAGGCGCGTCTGCGCACCGACCGCCTGGGCGAGTCCTTGTTCGACGCGGCCCAGAAGGCCGACACCGCCGCCGACGCCCGTATCGCCGACGCCCGCCGCATCGTCACCGAAACGTCCGGCCTGGTCGAAGAGACCGGCGAGCGGATGGTCAGCCGCCTGGAAACCCTGGTGGCACGTCTCAACAGCGCCTTGTCAGAAATCGACACCGCCGTCGCCGACATCGACGAGCGCGCCGCGCGCCTGCCTCAGGAAGCTCGCGCCCGCGCCGACGCCGTGCGCGCCACTGTCGAGGAAGGCCTGGCCTCCCTTTCCGCCGCCTCGCGCAGGGCGGCCGAGGACACGGAGGCGCTGGATGTCGGCTTCCAGGATCGCGTGCGCCGAAACTACGACATGCTGACCGAGGCCGTGCGTCTGATGGGCGTGGTGTCGGGCGATACGACGCCGGCGCGTCGTCGCGAGCCGGCCGCAGAGATCGAAGCCCGGCCCGAA
Source organism: Brevundimonas sp. 374 (assembly GCF_900102995.1). NCBI lineage: Bacteria > Pseudomonadati > Pseudomonadota > Alphaproteobacteria > Caulobacterales > Caulobacteraceae > Brevundimonas > Brevundimonas sp. 374. Next base: position 693,444 of record NZ_FNKT01000001.1, read on the forward strand.
CCTCGTCCCGAGCGCCGGACCGATCGCCCAACGCCTCCCGCCTCGCCGCCCGCCGAGGAGCGCCGGTTTGGTCTGCGCAGTCGCCTGCGGCTCGAGCCCGCAGAGACGCCCCCGCCGGCGACGGACAAGGGCCTGGATTGGAGCGATCTGATCGACGGCGACGACGACAACGAGGCGCCGCTGGAGTTGGACACGCCCTCCCCTTCGCCTGCCGAGGCCGAAGCCCTGTCCGACCGGGTCGCCGCCGCCATTCGGCGCATGGGGGTCGATCCCAACGCCCTTCTGCCCCGCTCGCGCGTCGAAGAGGCCGCCCGCGCCTTCAGCAATGGCGACCCCGACGCCGCGCGTCAGATCGTGCGTCGCGTCGCGCCGGCCGCTGTCCGCAGCGTGTCTCGCCGTGTCCTCAGCGACGCCGAACTGCGCGCCGACGCCGAACGCTATGTCCGCAACTTCGCAGTCATGCTGAACGCTTCCGCCCGCGCTGGAGACAGCGCAGCGGTTCAGTCCAGCCTGGCGTCGGACAGCGGTCGCGCCTTCATGTTGCTGGATGCGGCGGTCGGCGACCTGGGCTGAGACTCTTGCGGACTTGACGGCGTCGGGAAGTTACAGCCTCTTGCACGTCACCGAACTGTCATGGATGGGGCTATGGCTGGCACGATGAACCAAATCGACAGTCGTGCCAGTGGTGATCGCCGCCCTGGCATCATCATCTGCGCATATGACGGCGACGATGACGGTTGGGATCTGGTCGAGGATCTGTCGGGCGAAATCTGGAGCCCCAGCGGGGCCCGCGCTGTGCCCATCGCCGCCGCCGATCCCGACGAGCTCGCCTCGACCCTGGCCGCCCGTCTCGGCAGCGGGGAATGCCGGGCCGTCCTCCTCGTCGGACGCACGCAAAAGGGCGCAGGCTTCCGGGTCCAGATGCGCGCTGAAAACCGCACCCTCGACTACAAGCATCGCCTGTCCAGCACCGGGCCGGGCGTGGCCCGCACCACGGCGCCCGTCGCCGACATGGTTCGCGCCCTGACCGCCGCCGGGCTGCAGGCCGACGCCTCGTCCGACATCGAAGAGGACGCCGGCTCCTACCTGCTCTACCGCGTGCTCTCGGACCTGCCGGATGGTCCGCTGACGCCGTCGATCGGTCTGTTGCGCGCTCCCGCCCCCGCCAACGAAGCGGCGGTGCGCAAGGGCGTCAAGGCCGCCGCCTCGGCCATGGCCAGCCACCTGACGCCGCTGCCGCGCGTCGGTTAACCCTCCTGGGTCGCAGACATCGACGAACTGGCGGTCTAGGGTTTCGAAATGACAGTGAGTCGCAACCTGATCGTCTTCGCCGCCCTGAACGGCGCCCTGGCCGTGGCGCTCGGCGCCTTCGCCGCGCATGGCGCCGGGCCGCAGATCAAGACCCTGCTGACCACCGGCGCCCAGTATCAGATCGTCCACGCCGTCTTCGCCTTCGCCTGCGCCCAATGGACAGGGGGCGGCGGGCTGGCGCGGCTAGCGGGCTGGCTCGGATCGATCGGCGGCCTCATCTTCTGCCTCGCCCTGGCGGCGATCGCCTTTCTCGGCGTGCCGGCGTTCGGCGCCGTGGCCCCGATCGGCGGCCTTCTGATGATCGCCGGTTGGCTCTGCCTGGCCCTTGCGGCCTTGCGTTCTCGCCCCTGATTTCCTCGTAGAAAGACCAAGCATCCATGGCCTTCCCCACGCCCGCCGAGCCGCGTCGTGTGCTCCACCTTGAGATCGAGGCCTATGCCTCGGGTTGGATGCCGACCGAAGGCGTGCATGAAATCTATTACGAGGAGTCCGGCAATCCGCACGGCCTGCCGGTTCTGGTCCTTCACGGCGGACCAGGCGGTGCGGTCAATCCGGGCATGCGCCGCTTCTTCGATCCCGCCGTCTATCGCATCATCATGTTCGACCAGCGCGGCTGTGGTCAGTCGCGGCCCCACGCCTCGCTGGAAGACAACACGACCTGGACCTTGATCGACGACATCGAGCGCCTGCGCGCCCTGTGCGGCGTCGACAAATGGGTGGTGTTCGGCGGGTCTTGGGGTTCGACCCTGTCGATGGCCTACGCCATCACCCATCCTGAGCGGGTCATCGCGCTCTTGCTACGCGGCATCTTCCTGCTGACGAAGAAGGAGTTGCACTGGTTCTATCAGGACGGCGCCTCGATGATCTTCCCCGACGCCTGGGAGCGCTTCATCGCCCCCATCCCCGAGGCCGAGCGCGGCGACCTGATGGCCGCCTATTACAAGCGGCTGATCGGCGACGACGTCGCCGAGCGCGAACGCTGCGCCGTCGCCTGGTCCAGCTGGGAAGGCGAGACCGTCAGCGTCGAGGGGCCCAACGCCCGGCCTGACAAGTTCGCCGAGCCCGACTTCGCCGTCGCCTTCGCCCGGATCGAGAACTGGTTCTTCACCAACGCCGGCTTCTTCGAGGAGGACGGCTGGCTGCTGAAGAATGTGGACCGGATGCGGCATATTCCCTGTTGGATCGCGCAGGGCCGGTTCGACGTGGTGACGCCGATTTCAGGCGCCTGGGCGCTGCATCGCGCCTGGCCCGAGGCGCATCTGGACATCGTCGGCGACGCCGGCCACGCCTCGTCGGAACCCGGGATCGTCGACAGCCTGGTGCGCGCCGCCGACTGGGCTGCAAGCCTTCAGGCATGAAAAAACCGCCGCGCAGGACAGCGCGGCGGCCTTTCCCATTCTGCAGAAATCAGAACCGCTTTGCGGTTCGATTGTCGATGCTCCACGCGCCAGGACCGGCGGTGAAGATGTACAGGAAAATGAAGCAGTACAGGATGGCCGCGTCGCCGCCGTTCACCGCCGGATAGGGGCTGCTGGGGAAGTGGAACATCCAGTAGGCCACGGCCATCTGGCCCGAGGCGATGAAGGCGGCCGGACGCGTGAACAGGCCCAGGATCAGCAACAGGCCCGTGATCAGCTCGATCACCCCGCCGATGCCGAACAACGACAGCAGCTCCTGCTGACCGGGTTCGGCCCCGGCTGGGAAGCCGAAGACCTTGATGACGCCATGCGCCAGGAACAACAGACCGGCGACGATCCTGAGCGCCGCCAGGGCGCGGGAAGACCAGCCATTCACTTGATTGAACATTCTCTTTCCTCGCCTTTTTGATGCGGTTGTTCACGGTCGGATCGGGTCCGACCGTGAAGCTTGATCCGAAAATCAGGCGGCGTCCACCAGCACAATCTCGGCGTCGGACAGCGCCTTGACCGTCACGACATCCTCCTGAGCGATGGCCGCGCCGTCGCGGGCGTTCAGCCGGACGCCATTGACCTCGACCTCGCCCTTTGCCGGGACCAGATAGGCCCGCCGCGCGCCGCCCAGCGGATAGTCGGCGCTGTCGCCCGCCTTCAGCGTCGCCGCCACGATCCGCGCATCGGTGCGGATCGGCAGGGCGTCCTTGTCGCCCTCGAAGCCCGAGGCCAGGACCACGAACTGGCCTGACCGCTCGCCCTTGGGGAAGGGCTTGGTGCCCCAACTCGGCGCGTCGCCGCGACGGGTCGGCTCGATCCAGATCTGGAAGATCCGCGTCAGGTCCGGCTCGGCGTTGTATTCGGCGTGCCGGATGCCGGTTCCGGCGCTCATCACCTGCACATCGCCCGCAATGGTGCGGCCCTTGTTGCCCAGACTGTCCTCATGGGTGATGGCCCCATCGCGGACGTAGGTGATGATCTCCATGTCGGCGTGCGGATGCGGCGGAAAACCCGTTCCGGCGGCGATCTCGTCGTCGTTCCAGACCCGAAGATTGCCCCAGCTCATCCGCTTGGGATCATAGTAGTTGGCGAAGGAGAAATGGTGTTTCGCGTTCAGCCAGCCGTGGTTGGCGCCGCCGAGGGATTCAAATGGTCTGCGCTCGATCATCGCACTCGTCCTTTCGCGTCGGAACCGTCCGACGCCTTTGCTTGACGCCAAGATAGGGATCGGCGACCGATCAGAAATAGAAACAACCGAAACTCATCGTTTCAGGACGCGAGGCCGCCCATGTCCCGCCTGCCCGATCTGGAAGCCCTGGCCATCTTCGCCAAGGTCGCCGACAGCCAATCCTTTTCCAGCGCAGCCGAGGCGCTGGGCTTATCCAAGGCGACCGTGTCCAAGGCTGTGACGCGGCTGGAGCAGCAGCTGAAGACCACCCTGCTCCACCGCACCTCGCGGCGCTTCGCCCTGACCGATGCAGGCCGGACCCTGGCCGCCCGCGCCGCCCACATGTTGGCCGAGGCCGAGGGCGCGGTGTCAGAGGCGCTGGACATGTCCATCACGCCGCGTGGCCTCGTGCGACTGGCGGCGCCCATGTCGTTCGGCATGGCCTATGTGGCCCCGGCCCTGCCCGAGTTCCTCGCCACCCACCCCGACGTATCGGTCGACCTGCATCTGTCGGACGAGGTCATCGATCTGGTCGGCGGCGGCTTCGACTGCGCGCTTAGGATCGCGGCCTTGGCGGACTCATCGCTGACGGCGCGCAAGCTGCGGCCTGTGGCCCGCGCCCTGGTGGCCTCGCCATCCTATCTGGAGCAGCGCGGTCGCCCGACCCATCCCGACGATCTGGCCCGTCACGCCTGCCTCGGCTACGCCTACATGCCCAGTCCCGACACCTGGCGGTTCAGCAATGAGGCGGGTGAAGAAGTGGTGGTGCATCCGCGCGGGCCGTTGCGCGCCAACAACTCCGACGCCCTGACGGCGTCCTTGTGTGCGGGGCTGGGGCTCTTTCCCCAGCCGGACTTCATCTACTGGAAGGACGTCGCCGATGGCCATCTCGAGACGGTGATGACCGACTGGCGGCTGCCGCCCATCGCCCTGCATCTGGTGGCGCCCAGCGGCGGACCGCGTCCGGCCAGGGTCACGACTTTCATGGACTATCTGGCGGCGAAATTCAGCGGACCGCTGTGGCCGGGCGATACGGTGGGGCGCTAACCTTCAGCCGCACTTCACTTCGCGCACGATGTCGGTCGCCTCGTCATAGACGAAGTTCACCCGGTTCTCGCGATAGTCCATGGTCGCGGCGCAGGTGGTGCAGAGCACACGGAACGTCTGGCCGGCCGGCGCGGTCGGGATGGCCGAACGGTTGCGGCCGACATAGCTCTGATAATCCGAAACCTTGCACGCCTTGAAGGCGGCGTCCGATCCGGGCGCAGGCTCGGCGGTCTGGACCGGCGCACAGGCCGACACGGCCAAGGCGCCGGCGGCCATCAGGGTGCTCACGATGATCTTCATGGTCGTCTCCTTGCGTCGGGCTCAGCCGCAGCGGACCTGTTCGATGATGCCGGTCTGTTCGTTATAGAAGATGTTCAGCCGATAGGCGGAGAAGTCCTGCGTCACCGGACAGGTGGTGCAGGTCACGCGCCGATTGACGACATCCACCGGCACCGGGATTTCGGTCCGGGACTTGCCGACCAGATACTGCATCTCGCCGGCCTTGCAGACGTCCTCAGTCTGTGCGGTCGGCATCCGGCTGCCGACGGGCGGGTTCAACTGGGCCTGCTCGACCGCGCGCGGCGCAGGCGCCTCGGAGACCGGCGTCGAACAGCCGGCCAGCAGAACCAGTCCGATCAGGCCGCCTTTTCCCAGCGCCCTTCGTCCGTTTGACGCCAATAGGCCAGGTTCGCGCCCTGGCCCTTCAGCGCCTTCCAGCGTCCCCGCGCATGTTGCAAAGCCGGCTCGTCGCGACCGTCGAAAATAATGAAGCATCGTTCGAACCCTTCCGTGCCGCCCAGTTCTGCGTCGTCGACTATGAACAGCGCCTGAGCGCCGTTCAGGTTCTCGCCCGTCTCGCTCAACAGCACAGGCTGGCGCTCGGCGTGGGGCTGGTCGGCCCGGCCGTGCGGCAGGAAGCTGTCATCGCGAAACGTCCACAACGTCTCGTCGACCTCGTCCAGCCGATGCGAATGCGACGATTTGATCATGGCCCGCCAGCCCCGCTCGATCGTCTTTTCGAGCAGGGTTGGCAGCACCTGATCCAGCGATGAACGCTCCAGGTGATAGAACCAGATTTCGGGCTTTTCGCTCACCCGGCTCTACCTCCCGACCGATCAGCCTTCGTAGGAATCCGCGACCATCCGGTCCAGCGTGCGCACGGCGAAGCCGACGCCGCCTTCCGGCACAGTGGGGCTGGGGCTCTTGTTGGCCCAGGCCGTCGGCGCGATGTCCAGGTGCGCCCACGGCACGCCGTTGGTAAAGCGTTGCAGGAACAGGGCGGCGGTGATCGAGCCGCCGGCGCGGCCGTTGCCGGTGTTCTTCACATCGGCGATCTTGGAATCGATGTGCTGCTCGTAGATGGCCGGGATCGGCATTCGCCAGAAGTTCTCGCCGACCTTCTTGGCCGCCGCCAGGATCGGATCGGCGACATCGTCGGAGTTCGAGAAGACGCCGGCGTAATCCAGGCCCAAGGCCACGATCATGGCGCCAGTCAGGGTGGCCAGGTCGATCATGAACTTCGGCTTGAAACGCTCCTGGGTGTACCAGAGGGCGTCGGCCAGAACGAGGCGACCTTCGGCGTCGGTGTTGATGACCTCCACCGTCTGACCCGACATGGACACGACCACATCGCCCGGACGCTGGGCGTTGCCGTCCGGCATGTTCTCGACCAGGCCCAGAACGCCGATGACGTTGGCCTTGGCCTTGCGGCTGGCCAGGGCGATCATGGTTCCGGTCACGGCGGCGGCGCCGCCCATGTCCCACTTCATGTCTTCCATGCCTTCGGCCGGCTTGATCGAGATGCCGCCGGTGTCGAAGCAGACGCCCTTGCCGACGAAGGCCAGGGGCTGAGCGCCGGCTTCGCCGCCGTTCCACTTCATGATCGCCAGCTGGCTTTCGCGACGGCTGCCCTGGCCCACGCCCAACAGGGTGCGCATGCCCAGCTTCTCCATCTCGGCCTCGCCGAGGATTTCGACTTCAAGGCCCAGGCTCTCCAAGGCCTTCACCCGCTTGGCGAACTCGGCCGGATACAGGACGTTGGCGGGCTCGGACACCAAGTCGCGCGCGAAGATCACGCCGTCGGCCACCGCCGAGAGCGGCTCCAGCGCGGCTTCGGCGCCCCGCAGGTCGCTCGTGACCACGCGGATGGCGGTGATCGACGGAATCTTGTCGGCCTTTTGCGTCGTGCGATATTTGTCGAAGCGATAGGCGGCCAAACGCGCGGCGAACCCGACGCGGGCGGCCTGCTCTGGCGACAGGTCCGATGCGTCGATCGTCAGCACCTCGGCGCCCGACAGCTTGACCGCCGCATAGGCGTTGCCGCCGAAGGCCTCGACCGCCAGATCGTCCAGCTTGTCCTTTGCGCCCGCGCCCACCAGCAGCACGACGTCCGCCTCGATGCCCGACGGCGCGGCGATGCTCAGGCTCTGGCCGGCCTTGCCCGTGAAACGCCCCTTGCCCGCCGCCTTGGTCAGGGCGCCGTTGGCCTTGCCGTCCAGCGCGGTCCCGGCGGCGGTGAAGGTGCGATCTTCAAAAACCGGAACGGCCAGGATTTCGGCGGCGTCCACGGCGGCGACGAATTCGATCTTCATTCAATCAACTCCAGCCAGGCCCCACCCGGCGTCTGCAAACAGCAAAATGACAACGGCGCGTCTGCTTGTCGCGGACGCGCCCTGATGTGCTACTAGATGCGCCTCAATGTCGCCGCCTGCAACCGGGCGAAGTCCATCCGCCCATGACCCTGATTCAAAGATACCTTTTTCGCCAGATCCTGTTTCCTGTGATCGCCGCGTGCGCAGCGCTGGCGGGAATCGGGATTCTGAGCCAGAGCCTCGACCAACTCCAGGTCATTGTGGAGCGGGGTCAGAGCGTGTGGATCATGGTCAAGCTGACCCTGCTCGCCCTGCCGCAACTGCTGTCGGTGATTCTGCCCATCGGCCTTTTCGTCGGCGCCCTGATCGCCCTGACCCGTCTGCAACGCGAGCAGGAGCTGACGGCGGCCTTCGCGGGCGGCATGACCCGGTGGCAGGTCATATCGCCGGCCGCCCGTATCGCCCTGCTGGTCGCCCTGGTCACGCTGCTGGTCAACGTCTTCATTCTGCCCTGGGCGCAGCAGGAGGCGCGGCGCCAGGCGTTCGACATCCGCACCGACCTCGCCGCGCTTCTGGTCGAAGAAGGCCAGTTCGTTCAGGGGCCTGACGGCCTGACCGTCTATGTGCAGCAGATCGAGCAGAACGGACTGCTGAAGAACCTGTTCGTCTATCTGGACGACAAGGACAAGGTCACGACGTGGAACGCGTCGGAGGCGCGTTTCAGCCGCGACGCCGGCGGCATTCCGATCCTGACCATGATCGACGGATCGGCCCAGCGTTACTCGTCGGGCGGCGTGCTGGAGACGCTGTCGTTCGGGCGATACGATTTCTCGCTCGCGCCCTTCGTCGGGGTGACCGACACCATTCGCTACAAGCCGACCGACCTCTATCTGCGCCAGCTGCTGAACCCGACGGCGAAGGTGCTTGAGGTCGCCGGCTCGCGCGGCGAACTGCTGGCGGAGGCGCATTCGCGGCTGGCCTCGCCGCTCTACGCCATGGTCGCCATGGCCCTGGCGCTTTCCGCCATCCTGGGCGGCGCCTTCAGCCGCACCGGCTATACCTTGCGCATCGCCAAGGCGGCGGGCCTGTTCCTGGTCCTGCGCGTCATCGGCTACGGCCTTGTCGCCGCCAGCGCATGGAACAGCTGGATGAACGTGCTCCAGTACGTCGTGCCGATCGTGGCCATCGTCGTCGCCCTGCGGGTTCTGTTCCGCGCGCTGAAGCCGCGTCGCAGCCGAACAACCGCTGCGCTGCGCGATCTGAAGGCCAAGTTCGCATGACCGCCGTCGCCGCCTCCGCCCGTCGCTCGCCGCACATCCCCCGCCTCGGCGGCATCGAACGCTATGTGCTGGTCCAGCAGCTGAAGTCGCTGGGCGTGGCCCTGGCCGTGATCTCGGCCTTGGTCATGCTGATCGACTTCGTCGAGGTCTCGCGCGGCGTCGGCTCGGCCCAGGATCTGTCGGCCGTGCGCATTTTCGGTCTGGTGCTGTTGAAGTCGCCATCGGTGATCGTGCAGTTGATGCCGTTCGTCTTCCTGTTCGGCACCCTGTCGGCCTTCATCAGCCTGAACCGCCGCAGCGAACTGATCGCCATGCGTGCGGCGGGCGTCTCCGCCTGGCGTTTCGTCCTGCCGGCGGCCGGCATGGCCTTCGTGCTGGGCGTTCTGACCGTCACGGTCTTGGGTCCGATGGCCTCTGCCGGCGACGGTCTGTGGCAACGCGAGCGCGCACGGATTTCCGGCACCGCGCCCGGCGGCGATCCCAAGGAGGCGATCTGGCTGCGCGAGGGCGACGATCAGCGTCAGATGATCATCCGCGCCGGCCAGCAGGACCGCGCCAATGCTCGCCTGCTAAACGTTAGCTTCTTCATCTATACGACCGCGCCCGGCGGCGGCCGCACATTCTCCGAACGGATCGACGCCAAGTCGGCCTCGCTGAACGCCGGCAGCTGGCGCCTGACCGACGCTGTCGGCGCCCAGATCGGCCAGCGCGCCGTCACCTATTCCAGCCTGACCCTTGTCTCCAGCCTGGCGGACGACGAGGCCTTCGATCGTTTCGCCCGACCGCAGGCCACGCCCTTCTGGTCGCTGCCGAACCAGATCAGCCGAATCGAGAACGCGGGCTTCACATCCACCGCCTATCGCCTGCGCTTCCAGCAGCTTCTGGCCACGCCCTTGGTATTCGCAGCCATGTCCATCCTGGCCGCCGCCTTTTCGCTGCGGCTGATGCGATTGGGCGACCTGGCGCGCATGAGCGTGGCGGCCGTAGTGCTGGGCTTCGCCTTCTTCTTCCTGAACCAGTTTTCGTCGGCGATGGGATCGGCCGAGGTCGTGGCGCCCTTCGTCGCCGCCTGGCTGCCGCCTGTTCTTACGGCGCTCGCAGCCTTGACCTTGCTGTTCTATACCGAAGACGGCTAATCGGGCGCTCGCTTCTCAGACTACGGATGGCCTATGCAGGGTGACCGGCGCTTCGACGCTTTCAAAGCAAGGCTTCTCGCCGGTGCGGCCCTGGTCGCCTGCGCGCCCTTGGCGACGCCCGCATGGGCGCAAACGACCCCGCCAGCCGCAGCCGCGCCTTCCGACGGCCTGCCGCCCGAAGCGGTCTATGTCGATGCCGACAATGCGCGTCGCGAAGGCGACAACATCATCGTCAGCGGCACGCCCGAGAACCGCGCCTATGTCCGCACGCGCGGTCATGTGCTGCGCGGCGAGAACCTGTCCTATGATCTGAACGCCGGCTCGGCGACGGCCGAAGGCCGCGTCGAGGCCATCGCGCCCGATGGCACCGTGGTCTATGCCAGCCGTCTCGAGCTGGATGAAAACCTGGAGACCGGCGTCGCCGTGGATTTCGCCACGCGTCTGGCCAACGGCGCCAGTCTGATGGCCGCAACGGCTGTGCGTCGCAGCGAGAACGTCAGCGAGCTGAACTACGCCCGCTTCACCCCCTGCCCGATCTGCGACGATGGCGGTCCCAAGACGCCGACCATCTCGATCCAGGCGGAGAAGGTGACGCAGGACGAGCAACTTCGCGCGATCCTTTATCGTAACGCCGTCTTCTATATCGGCCCGGTGCCCGTCTTCTACACGCCCTTCTTCGCCCACCCCGATCCCTCGGTGGAACGGGCCTCGGGCTTCCTGGTGCCCATCGTCAACTATGACGAGGGTCGCGGCGTCTCCGTCGAGTTTCCCTATCTGCATGTCGTGTCGCCGTCCGAGGACTGGCTGATCAGCCCGCAGATCAACACCAGGGTCGCGCCGCTGCTGAACCTGCAATGGCGGCGACGGTTCGCCAACGGAATGATCGTGGCGCGAGGTGGCTATACCTACGAGCGCGAGTTCGGCGACTTCGATCGGGACGGCGACGGCGATTTCGAAAGCAACGTCAAGTTCGGCGACCGCGAGCATCGCAGCTATCTGCTGTCGCACGGCGAGTTTGATCCCGACGGCCCGTGGCGGTTCGGCTTCACGGCCGAGCGCACCTCGGACAAGACGCTGTTCGACCGCTATGACGTGCGCTCTCCGTATCAGGACAACGGCCTGTATTACGGCGACCGCCGTCGTCTGATCAGCCAGATCTACGCGGAACATCAGACCGATCGGTCCTATGTTTCGGTCGCGGCCTTCTCGATCCAGAGCCTGCGCCTGAACCCGGCCTTCGCCGCGACGGACTTCCGCGACGCCAACGGCTTCAAGGTGTTCGAGGACGACGACACCCTGCCCTTCGTCGCTCCGCTGATCGATGCCCGCTGGGAGCCGCGCGAACTGGTCTTCGGCGGCCGGCTGCGCTTGAAGGGTTCGGCCGTTTCTCTCTACCGCGACGCTTTCGTCGGCGCGCCGATCCTGAACCCGGAGATCGTCCCGCCCGTCACGACAGGTCTGGCCGGCGTGGACAGCCGCCGCATCACAGGCCAGGTGGAATGGCGACGGGCGATCATCCTTCCTGTCGGCATACGGGTGGAGCCGTTCGTCGATACGCGCGTCGATCTCTATTCCATGTCCGATCTGCCGCCGATGATGGGCGTTGACAGCGACGAGACGGTCAGCCGGTCCCGGTTCAGCGCGGGCTTGGACGTCACCTATCCCCTGATCAAACGCATCGCCGACGCCGACATCATCCTGGAGCCGGTGGGTCAGTTCTCGGTCTCCAACAAGGTCAGCTTGGACCGCCGTATTCCGATCGAGGACTCCCAGGTCCTGGAACTGGACGAGTCGTCCTTGTTCCGCATGGATCGCTTCTCCGGCTACGATCTGCTGGAAGGCGGCGCGCGCGTGACGGCGGGCGGTCGCGCCACTATCCGCTGGGCCGAAGGTCGTAAGGCCAGCCTGTTCGTGGGACGCAGCTATCGTTTCGACCAGCAAGACGACTTCCGTACGTCGATTCCCGACGATCCCGCGCGTCTCTATGACCCGACAGGTCTGGCCTCCGAGACCTCGGATTGGGTGGTCCAGGGCGACTTCTCGCCGTCGGATCGCATCCGCAGCTGGTTCCACGCCACGGTCGACGGTTCGGGTGAGGTGCGCCGCGCCGAGGCGGCGCTGGACGGTCGTTGGGGCCGCCGCAACCTGGCGACCGTCAGCTACATTCTGGATCAGTCGAACCCCGTCGACGGGCCGCTGAACCGCAACTACGAGTTCGTCCAGTTGGCCGGCCAGCAGTTCGTCTTCCAGAACTGGGGCTTCACCGTCGCCGGCATCGCCGATCTGGACCAGAACGAGATCACGCGATCCGAAGTCGGCGTGCTGTTCGACGACGACTGCCTGCGGTTCGAACTGGGTTATCGGCGCGACAACACCCGCGCCCGGCCCGGCGGCCCGTCGGAAGGCATCTATGTGCGCCTAAACCTCGCCACTTTCGGAGGTTCAGGTTATGGACAGGGCGATATGCGTTGAGCATGACGCTTTACGGGGCGCGACCGCCTGCCGGCCTGGCTGGCGGACCGCTGTGAGGAATCAGGACGACCAATGGGTTTGATGCGTTATTCGACGGGGGCTGCGCTCGCGGCAGTCCTCCTCGCCGGTTCGGCCTATGCCCAGACGGCGCCCGCTCCGGCACAGACCCCCACGCCCGCGCAGGGCCCCGCGGCCGGCGCGCCGAATCCTGCGGCTGAAGAGGCGCCGACGACGGCGCGCGCCGAGCCTCAGTTCGAAATGGCCGACGGCATCGTCGCCACGGTCAACGACAAGATCATCACCGGCTATGACCTGCGTCAGCGCATGCTGATGCTGATCGCCTCGTCGCAGGTCCAGCCGACCGAGCAGAACCTGCCCGCCATTCAGCAGGCCGCCCTGAACGCCCTGATCGAGGATCGCCTCAAGGATCAGGAGATGGCCAAGTTCGAGAGCCTGAAGGTCACGGACGAGGAAGTCGACGGCGAGATCGCCGAAATGGCCCGCGCCGCAGGCACGACGCCGCAGGCCTATCTGCAGTTCCTGCAACAGGGCGGCATCCAGCCCGCCGCCTTCCGCGACAATCTGCGCACCCAGATCGGCTGGAGCCAGCTGATCCCGGGCCGCTTCAACAGCCGCGCCCGCGCCAGCACCCTTCAGGTCGATCAGGAAGTCCGTCGGCTGAACGAGGCGGCCTCCAAGCCCCAGTTCCTGCTCGGGGAAATCTACATCGACGCCGCCCGCGTCGGCGGCGCGCAGGCAGCCTTGAACGGCGCCCGCCAGCTGGTGCAGCAGATCATCCAGGGCGCGCCGTTCCAGGCCGTCGCTCAGCAATTCTCCGCCGCCCCCTCGGCCAGCGCCCGCGTCCCAGGCGATGCGGGCTGGGTCGTAAAGGACTCGCTCCAGCCGGCTGTGCAGTCAGTGCTGGAACAGCTCCAGCCGGGCCAGCTGTCCAACCCCATCGTCGTCGATGGCGGCGTCTACATCCTCTACCTCCGCGACAAGCGTGACGGCGCCTCGACCAGCCTGGTTTCGCTGAAACAGGTCATGGTCGAACTGCCTGAAACCGCATCGGAGGCCGATGTCGCGGCCGCGACCGCCAAGCTGGAAGGTCTGCGCAACGGCCTGACGTGCGACAACATCATCTCCCAGGCCCGCGCGACCCAGGGCGTCCTTGGCGCTGACCTCGGCGAATCCGATGTCGCCAACCTGGCGCCCCAGTTCCAGCAGTTCGCGCGCACCGGCGAAATCGGCTCGGTCTCGACGCCGATCCGCACCCCGCTGGGCCTGCACCTGGTCGCCGTCTGCGGTCGTCGCGTCGGCGGGCCGGAAGCGCCGAACCGTCAGCAGGTCGAAAACCGTCTGCGCGCCCAGAACCTAGCCGTGCTGGAGCGCCGCTATCTGCGCGACCTGCGCAGCGACGCCCTGATCGAGTTCAAATGAGCCCAGCGGTCGCGCCTCTGGTTCTGACGCTGGGCGAACCCGCCGGCGTCGGGCCGGAGATCGTGGCCGCCGCCTGGAAAGCGTTGCGCGCCGACCAGACGGCCTTCGCCGTCATCGGCGACGCCGCGCTGTTGCGCTTGCAAGGCGTTGCTGTGGCCGAAGTCGGGGCTCCCGGCGATGCTCGTGATCTGTTTGGGTCCGCCCTTCCCGTCATCCATCGCCCCCTCCCCGCGCCGGTCCTGGTCGGGTTGCCCGATCCGGCCAATGCCTCAGCCGTCGCGGACGGCATCGAGGAGGCGGTCAGCTTCGCCTTGTCCGGCGAGGCGTCCGGCGTCGTCACCGCCCCGATCGCCAAGGCGCCGATGTACGCCTCGGGCTTTCGCTTTCCCGGCCATACCGAGTTCATCGCCGAACTGACGGCCGATGCGCCATACGCCGGTACGCGCGGCCCGGTGATGATGCTGACGGCCCAGAATCTGCGCGCCTGCCTCGTCACTATTCACGTCGCCCTGGATCAGGTGCCGGAACTAGTCACGGCTGAGCGTGTCGCCCGCACCGCCCGCGTTGTCCACGAAAGCCTGAAACGCGACTTCGCCATCGCCCACCCGCGCCTGGCCATGGCGGCGCTGAATCCCCACGCGGGCGAAGGCGGCGCCTTGGGCCTGCAGGAACGCGACATCCTGATCCCCGTCGCCGAACAGCTTCGCGCCGAGGGGATCGACATCACCGACCCCAGACCGGCCGACACGATGTTCCATGACGAGGCGCGCGCGACCTATGACGCGGCCATCTGCATGTACCACGACCAGGCCCTGATCCCGGTCAAGACGCTGGACTTCTGGGGCGGGGTCAATGTCTCCCTCGGCCTGCCGATCATCCGCACCTCGCCCGATCACGGGACCGGCTTCGACATCGCCGGCAAGGGCGTCGCGCGTGCAGACAGCCTGATCGCCGCCATTCGCCTGGCATCTGAGATGGCGGCGGCCCGCGCCGCGCGCTAACAGGGCGTGTGACCGACCTTCCCTCCCTCCGCGAAACCCTCGACGCCCACGGCCTTTCGGCCAAGAAGAGCTTCGGCCAGCATTTCCTGCTGGACCTGAACGTCACTCGCAAGATCGTGCGTCTGGCCGGTCCGTTCGAGGGCCGCGCCGTGATCGAGGTCGGCCCCGGTCCCGGCGGCCTGACCCGCGCCCTGCTGGAATCCGACGCCGGCCCCGTGATCTTGGTGGAAAAGGATCCGCGCTTCATTCCCTTGCTGACCGAACTGGACGACGGCTCCGGCCGTCTGACCATCGTCGAAGCCGATGCGCTGAAGGTGAAGGAGGCCGATCTGGTCTCAGGCCCGACCCATCTGGTGTCCAACCTGCCCTACAATGTCGGCACTCCTCTGCTGATTAAATGGCTGACCGGCCCGTGGCTGCCCCACAGCCTGACCCTGATGTTCCAGAAGGAAGTCGCCGAACGCGTCGCCGCAGGGCCAGGCGAGGACGCCTACGGCCGTCTGGCCGTGATTGCCCAGGCCGTCTGCACCGCCCGCATCGTCATGCATCTGCCCGCCGCCGCCTTTACCCCTCCGCCCAAGGTGGCTTCGGCCGTCGTCCATCTGGTTCCGCTGGATGAGCGGCCGTCGCCGGAACGCCTGAAAAAGCTGGAATGCGTCACCGCCGCCGCCTTCGGCCAACGCCGCAAGATGCTGCGCTCCAGCCTGAAACAACTGGGCGCCGCCGCCCTGTGCGAGGCCGCTGGCATTGAGCCCGACGCCCGCGCCGAAACCATCGACGTCGCGGGCTTCCTGCGACTGGCGGACGCCCTTCAATGACCGTCGAACCCTTCCGCGCCATCTCCGTCAGCCGGCTGGCGCACCAGCTCAAGAGCGAAGGCCGGTCGATCATCCATATGGAGTTCGGCCAGCCCTCCACAGGCGCGCCCGCAGCCGCCATCGCGAAAGCGCATCAGGTGCTGGACGCCGACGCGATGGGCTATTGGGAAAGTCCCGATCTGCGCGCCCGCATCGCGCGCCTGTACGACGAGCGGTACGGCGTCGCCGTCGATCCCAACCGCATCCTGCTGACCTGCGGCGCCTCCCCGGCCCTGGTGCTGGCGCTCAGCACCCTGTTCAAGCCCGGCGATCGGATCGCCCTGGCCCGGCCCGGTTACGTCGCCTATCGCAACACCCTGCGGGCCCTGCATCTTGAGCCGGTCGAAATCGCCTGCGGTCCCGACACCCGATTCCAGCTCACCGCCGCCCAGCTTCAGGCGCTGGATCCCGCCCCTGCCGGCGTCATCATCGCCAGCCCCGCCAATCCGACCGGCACCATCATCCCGGACGCCGAGCTGGCCGCCATCGCCGAGGTCTGCCGCGCGCGAAACATCGCCATCATCTCGGACGAGATCTACCACGGCCTCAGCTATGTCGGCCCGACGCCTTCGATGCTGCAGTTTGCGCCTGACGCCGTGGTCATCAACAGCTTCTCCAAATATTGGAGCATGGCGGGCTGGCGCCTCGGCTGGCTGCTGGTTCCGGAAACGCGGATCGACGCCGCCCGCGCCTATATCGGCAACATGTTCCTGACGCCTCCCAGCCTCAGCCAGCATGCCGGTCTGGTCGCCATGGACGCGATCGATGAGCTGGAAGGCCATATCCAGACCTACGCCCGCAACCGCCAGCTGATGCTAGACGCTCTGCCCGCGCTGGGTCTGCGCAAGATCGCGCCCCCCGACGGCGCCTTCTACATCTGGGCTGACATCGGCCATCTGACGAACGACAGCGTGGCCTTCTGCGAGCAATTGCTGCGCGACACCGGCGTCGCCACCGCGCCCGGCGTCGACTTCGACCCTGTCGAAGGCCACCATTTCATCCGTTTCAGCTTCGCCGTCTCGACCCCCGAGATCGAAGACGCCTTGAGCCGCCTGCGTCCCTGGTTCGCGGCCCTGGCTTAAGCCGCCTTCGCCGGCGCCGCCGTCGATGTCGCCCGGTGCAAGGCGTCGTAGAGCTTCTTCGGCTCCAGCGGCTTGGCCAACCAGTCCGTCATACCGGCCGCATAGCAGGCCTGCACCTGTTCGGCTTCCGTGCCCGCGCTGAACCCGATCACAGGGGCGTCCGCATTGGGCCCGTCCGACGCACGCAAGCGCCGTGTCGTCTCGTTGCCGTCGATGCCCGGCATATTCACATCCATCAGCACCACATCGAACGCCTTCTCGGACAGCAGCGCCAGCGCCAGATGGCCGTCCGAGGCCGTGGTCAGATCGACGTTCAAGGGCTGAAGCACGAGCGCGATGGTTCGGCGATTGATCTCGTGATCGTCCACGGCCAGCACGCGAAGCCGCCGGGCCAGAACGGGCGCCGCCGTCTCGTGCCCGTCCAAAGCCTGCGTCGGCTGACCCGCCGGCAGATCGACACATAGGGTAAAGGCCGCCCCCTGCCCCGCCTTGCTCTCGACCGTCAGGTCGCCGCCCATCAACCGCGCCAGCTCCCGACTGACGGTCAGGCCTAGGCCCGTGCCGCCATAGGTGCGCGCCACCTCGGCCGACCCCTGTGCGAAGGGGGTGAACAGCCGGTTCATCGCGTCTGGCGCAATGCCGGCGCCCTGGTCGATGACGGTCAGGGTCAGACAGTGCTTCCCGTCACCACGCGGCGCTGACGCTTCAAGACGGATCGCGCCCGACGGTGTGAACTTGATCGCGTTGGACACAAGGTTGTTGATGATCTGGCGCAGGCGATAGGGGTCTCCGCGCAGCCACACCGCCTCGCTGTCCACGCCCGACATGTCCAGCGTCAGTCCCTTGTCCGCCGCCGGCGCCGCCCAGAACCGCACCGTATCGCGCATCAAATCGCCGAGCTCGAAGTCGCGGCTTTCCATCGCCATCGCCCCGGCCTCCATCTTGGAGTGGTCCAGCAGATCGTTCAGCATGCCGGTCATCAATCGTCCGGCGTCGATGATCAGGTCGGCCGTCTCCTGGCGGTGCTCCGGCGACTTGCCATCACGAATGACATGGGCGCCGGCCAGGATGGCGCTGACGGGCGTGCGCAGTTCGTGGCTGACGATCGCCGCCATCGCCGCACGATCGGCCATGGCCGCCTGCGCCTGCTCCAGCCGCGTTTCCGCTTCCGCCCGGGATTTCACCTCGGCTTCGCGTGATCCGTGCACGCGCCAATAGATGTTCAGCACCATGCCGACGAACAGGATGGCGGACAGGGTCATGACCACGACCCCGCGGGTATCACCCTGGATCACCTTGATCGCCGGCATCAAGGCCAGCGCCGCCAGATAAGGGCTGCCGCCGATGAAGAAGATCCGACGCGAGGCGATGCCGGACGCGACATTGGTCAATAGCCCGCCCGCCATCGTCAGGGCGGCGAGCGTCACCAGCGCTGGATGGTTGGTGGACCAGACCATCAGGGCCATCGCGGCATAGGTCGTCGCCATCACGGTGGTGGACGCCAGAGCGACAAACACGGACAGCGGGCTCTGCGACGCTTCGGCGCGTCTGAACGGCGCCATGGCCCACAGTTCGAACGCCTGAACCAGAACCGCGACCGCCAGCCACAGCGGGACCCATCGCAGCATTCCAGCTTCGTTCATGGCCCAACCGACCAAGGCGGCCAGCAAAAGCCTGACCGGGACCTGCCTGACCCTCTCCTTGGCGCTGATGGCCAGAAGAGGCGCGATCGAATGAAGAAAGCCCATGATACCCCCGTTCACCGCCTGACGTTAGGTCAAGAGGGCGAACAGGACGTAAACCTGAGCCGTTGGGCAGCTAAGGGACATTCCCTATGACCGCGTTTACCGTCCGAAATCTTCTGGGCGGCAAAACAGCGTCAGTAGTGTAGCGTTGAGTACCCCACAGCGCCGCAGGTCCCCACGGCCTGTGGCGCTGTTTTTTCAGACGGCTTCGTTCAGCAGGGCGGCCTTGTAGTCGCCGACCCACAGGTTCCTGAACCGACGCGAACGCTCGGCGTGATAGATGTGGGCCAGTTCGGCGTAGGACCGGTCGAAATCTTCGTTCACCAGCACATAGTCGAAGGCGTCGCAGTGTTCGATCTCGCCCTTGGCGTTGGCCACGCGGCGCTCGATCACATCGTCGGCATCCTGTGAGCGAGTGACGAGACGGCGACGCAGCTCTTCCAGGCTGGGCGGCAGGATGAAGACGCGCACGGCGTCCTCGGGGCATTTCTCGGCCACGTCGCGCGCGCCCTGCCAGTCGATGTCGAACAGCACGTCGCGCCCCTCGGCCAGCGCCTTGTCCACCGGCCCGCGCGGGCTGCCGTAGCGATTGCCGTGGACGTCCGCCCATTCCAGGAAGGCGTCCTCGTCGATCAGGCGCTGAAACTCGTCATGGCCGACGAAGTTGTAGTCGCGGCCATCCACCTCGCCCGGCCGGATGCCGCGCGTGGTCATTGAGACCGACAGCTCCAGCCCGCCATGATCGGCCATCAACCGGCGGCACAGCGAGGTCTTGCCGGCGCCCGACGGACTGGCGACGATCAGGAGGACGCCCCGGCGGGGGCTGCGTTCATTCGACATTCTGGACCTGCTCACGCAACTGTTCGATGACGGCCTTGAGCTCCAGGCCGATTCCGGTGAGCGCGGTCGTAGCGGATTTCGAGCACAGCGTGTTGGCCTCACGCATGAATTCTTGCATCAGGAAGTCGAGTTTCCTGCCGGCGGGCGCCGAGGCCACAAGCTGACGCGCCGAGGCGACATGGGCGGTCAGCCGATCCAGCTCCTCGCGCACGTCGGCCTTGGTCGCAAGGGCGGCCGCTTCCAGGAAGATTCGGTCCTCAAGCCCCGGCGCATCGGGCGCCAGTTCGGAGATTCGACGGGTGAAGCGATCGCGGATAGCCTCGACCTGCGCCGCCGCCTCGCCTTCCGCCTGGGCGACCAGCCCCTCGATCCGAGCGATGAATTCGTCCAGCACCGGCGTCAGTTGCGCGCCCTCGTTCTGGCGTGACGCCTTCAGCGCATCCAGCGCCTCTTCGACCGTGCGGGTCATGGCCGCCTCGACCGCCGCCCGCGCCTCGGGATCGTCCGCCTCCTCGGGCGCCTCGATCACACCGCGCAGGGCCAGCAGGCCGTCAGCCGACGGCGGCGTTGCGCCGTCTTCAGCCAGTTCGTTCGCCAGCGTCAAATAGCGCGCCAGCACGGCGGCGTTGATTGTGACCGCCGCCTCGCCCGCTTCGGTTCGCTTGGCCTGAACGCCGATGGTGACCTGGCCCCGCGCGAACCGCGCCTGGCCGGCCGCCTTTGCTGCGCGCTCCAGCCCGTCGAAACCGTTCGGTCCCCGGAAGCGGACCTCCAGATTGCGTCCGTTGACCGAGCGCGCCTCGACCGACCAGGTCCAGCCTTCGCCGGCCCCGTCGGCACGGCCAAAGCCGGTCATGCCAGATAGCGTGCTCATCGAAGCCCCTGCGTCGCGCCGGCTGGAAGGGTGATCGTCGCCTGACCGTTCTCGACCGAAGTGGCGGTCGGCTCGCTCGTCATCGGCGCAGCACTGGTTCCCGGCGTGGCGGGCGGCGTCGCTTCCGGCGGCAAGCCCGCCTTCTGGCGCTCGATCTGACGCCACCGCGCGACGTTTTGCAGATGCTCGTCATAAGTCAGGGCGAAGGCGTGTCCGCCGGACCCATCGGCCACGAAGAACAGGGCCGGGTCTCCCGGCGGGTTCAACACCGCCTTGACCGCCTCCTTGCCCGGATTGGCGATCGGCGTCGGCGGCAGCCCGTTGATCTGGTAAGTGTTCCACGGCGTCGGGGCCAGCAACTCCGAGCGCCGGATGCCCCGTCCCAGCGGCCGACCCTTCGTCACGCCGTAGACGATGGTCGGATCGCTCTCCAGCCGCATCCCCGCCCGCAGACGGTTCGTGAACACCGCCGCGACACGCGGTCGTTCCGCCGCCAGCGCGGTTTCCTTCTCCACGATGGAGGCCAGAATCACAGCCTCTTCCGGCGTGCGCGCCACGGTCGCGGGCGACCTCTGGCTCCACAGCAGACGCAGGTTCTCGGTCGCCGCGCGCTGCATCCGGTCGATCACCGACTGGCGCGTGTCGCCGCGCGAAACCTCATAGGTATCAGGCCACAGGCTGCCTTCCTCAGGCGTTTCGGTGACCGTCCCGGTCAGAACGGCCTCCTTGTTCAGGATGTCCACCGCCTGCAACGACGACCAGCCCTCTGGCAGGGTCACGAAATGGCGCACCACCCGCCCCTCGACCAGCAGGTTCAGCACCCCGGCCAGCGACGTGCCGGACGGCACCTCGTATTCGCCGGCTCTCAGCCGCCGATCCGCGCCCGTCAGGGTCGCGGCCGCACGGAATAGGTCCGTCGAACGGATCACCCCCGCCGCCTTCATCCGCGCGGCGATGGCCGAGACGCCCGATCCGCTGGGCAGGGTGACGACCGTCGTCTGGCCCTGCCGCGCGGACGGCCCCGGCGCATAATAGACCGCCCAGACGGCGATCAGCGCCACCAGCAGGAACAGGCCGAAGGTCGCGGACGCGGTCAGTAGCGAGACCGTAAAGCCCGACCGCCCGCTGGATTTCTCGACCCGCCCGCGCCCGAACATCTCAGTCGACCTTCTTGAAGATCACCGAGGCGTTGGTGCCCCCGAAGCCGAAGCTGTTGGACATGGCCACATCGATCTTCATCGGCTTGGCGGTGTTGGGGACCAGGTCGATGGGCGTTTCCATCTCGGGGTCGTCCAGATTGATCGTCGGCGGCGCGATCTGATCGCGGATCGCCAGCACGCAGAAGGCAGCCTCGATGGCGCCCGCCGCGCCCAGCAGGTGTCCGGTCATCGACTTGGTCGAAGAGACGGTCAGGTTCTGCGCATGACCCCCGACCAGCCCCTCTATCCCCTTCAGCTCGATCCAGTCAGCCATGGTTGAGGTGCCGTGGGCGTTGACGTAGTCTAGGTCCGATGGCTGCAGACCAGCCCGTTTCAGCGCCGCCTTCATGGCCCGCACCCCGCCTTCGCCGTCCTCGGACGGGGCGGTGATGTGATAGGCGTCGCCGCTCATGCCATAGCCCACGACCTCGGCGTAGATCTTGGCCCCGCGCGCCTTGGCGTGGTCGTATTCTTCCAGCACCAGAATGCCGGCGCCTTCGCCCATAACGAAGCCCGCATGGCCACGGTCATAGGGACGCGACGCCTTCTCGGGCGTGTCGTTGTACGCAGTGCACAGCGCCTTGCACGCCAGGAAGCCCGCGATTCCGATCGGCACGACCGAGCTCTCGGCCCCGCCCGCCACCATCACGTCCGCGTCGTCCAGCGCGATCATCCGCGCCGCATCGCCGATGGCGTGGGCGCCCGTAGCGCAGGCGGTCACCGCCGCATGGTTCGGCCCCTTAAGACCGTGACGGATCGAAATCTGGCCGCCGGCGAGGTTGATCAGGGCGCTGGGAATGAAGAAGGGGCTGACGCGACGCACGCCCTGTTCCTTCAGCACGATGGCCGTATCGGCGATGGGGCCCAGGCCGCCGATGCCGGAGCCGACCATCACGCCGGTGCGCTCCTTGTCCTCGTCTGTTTCGGGCTTCCAGTTGGCGTCGGCCAGGGCCTCATCCGCCGCCGCGATGGCGTACAGGATAAAGTCGTCGACGCGCTTCCTGTCCTTGGCGGACATGATCTTCTCGGGATCGAAGTCGCCTTCGCCGCCGCCGCCGCGTCCATCCACGCTCGGCACTTCGCCGGCGATGGTGCAGCCATAGCCCGTAGTGTCGAACGACGTGATCGGGCCGATGCCCGAGCGTCCCTCGACGATGCCTTTCCAGCTCTTCTCGACGCCCCAACCCAGGGGGGTCAGCAGACCGATGCCCGTAACGACGACGCGGCGCATGGTGCGTGCTCCCTTATCTCCAGCCCGACCCTTCGGAATCATTGCGGATTCGCGCGGGTCAGAAACAGTAAAGGCCGCCGGGCGTCTCCGCTAGGAGCGCCGGGCGGCCCTGTGAACCGTCAGCCTGTTCGGCCGATATCGGCGACTGAGATCAGCCGGCCGACTTTTCGTCGATGAACTTGACCGCATCGCCGACCGTCTGGATGTGCTCAGCGGCGTCATCCGGGATCTCGATGTCGAATTCTTCTTCGAAGGCCATCACCAGCTCGACGTTGTCGAGCGAGTCGGCGCCCAAGTCGTCGATGAAGCTGGCCTTTTCGGTGACCTTGTCCGGATCGGCGTCCAGATGGTCGATGACGATCTTGCGAACGCGCTCGAGGGTGTCGGACATGAGTGTCTCTCTGCCTGTTTGAAATCGCCGTAGAGGCGGGGGTAGCTCAGAAATCGCCGTCTCACGGCAGCGAAGGCGACGCAAGCCCGAAAGCCCGAACCGCCGACGCATTCAACCCTTTAGCACAGGCTTTCGGGCTGGAAATAGTCTGTTGCGCGACGTGATAAGGGCCGCAGCCCTTAAATCATCGCCATTCCGCCGTTCACGTGCAGGGTCTGGCCCGTCACATAGGCGGCTTCGTCGGACGACAGATAGACGGCGGCGGCGGCGATCTCGTCGCCCGAACCCAGCCGGCCCGCCGGAATCCGGCTCAGAATGGTTTCGCGCTGCTGGTCGTTCAGCACGTCGGTCATTGGCGAGGCGATGAAGCCCGGCGCGATGCAGTTGACGGTGATGCCGCGCGAGCCGACCTCCTGCGCCAGCGACTTGGAAAAGCCGATCATCCCGGCCTTGGACGCCGAATAGTTGGTCTGGCCCGGATTGCCGGTCACGCCGACGACCGAGGTGACGCCGATGATTCGCCCCGAACGGCGCTTCATCATCCCCTTCACCGCCGCGCGGGTCAGGCGGAAATAGCTTTCCAGGTTGACGGTCAGAACTGACTGGAAATCCTCGTCCTTCATCCGCATCAGCAGGCCGTCCTTGGTGATGCCCGCATTGGCCACCAGGATGTCCAGGGCTGAGCCCGCCGCCGTTTCGGCCGCAGCGACCAGATTGTCGACCGATTCCGGGTCCGACAGGTTCGCCGTGGCGAAATGCGCCCGCTCCCCCAGCTCCTTGGCCAGATCCGCCAGCACCGCCTCGCGCGTGCCCGACAGCACCACGGTCGCGCCCTGGGCATGCAACGCCCGCGCCACCGCCCCGCCGATCCCGCCCGTCGCGCCGGTCACCAGCGCAGTCTTGCCTGCAAGATTGAACATCTGTTCCCTCTACTCTTTCCGTCATCCTCGGGCTTGCCCCGAGGATCAGGCGCTGTGCGGCGCCGATGTCGATAATGGCGCTCAGACGCCGAAGTGCGGACCGTCCGATCCTCGGGTCAAGCCCGAGGATGACGACCTAGGGCTTCACACCGATTTCGCGAACGCTTCCAACTCTTCGGGCGTATTCAGCGGCAAGGCCTCGGCGTCCGGCGCGATCCGCTTGGCCATGCCGGTCAGCACCTTGCCCGAGCCGATCTCGACAAAGCGCGTCACGCCGCCTTCGGTCGCCATCCATTCCATGCTCTCGCGCCAGCGCACCCGGCCGGTGACCTGTTCGACCAGCAGCCGACGAATGATTGCCGGATCGCTCTCGGGCCGCGCCAGGACGTTGGCGACCACCGGAATCACCGGCGCGACAATCTTCGCCTCGGCCAGGGCCGCAGCCATTTCGTCCGCCGCCGGCTGCATCAGCGGGCAGTGGAACGGTGCCGAGACGTTCAGCGGGATCGCTCGCGCGCCCAGTTCCTTGGCCTTCTCGATGGCCCGATCCACGGCGGCCTTCTCGCCCGAGATGACGATATTGCCGTTGTTGTTGTCATTGGCGACCACGCAGACGCCGATTTCCGAACCGGCCGCCGCCGCTGCTTCCGCCAGCGCCAGATCCGTCTTGGGTCCGATCAGCGAGGCCATCGCACCCTGCCCCACCGGAACCGCGCGCTGCATGGCCTGACCGCGCAGTTTCAGCAGCCGCGCCGTATCCGACAACGAGATCGCACCCGCCGCCGCCAGCGCCGAATATTCGCCCAGCGAGTGACCGGCCACATAGGCCGCGCTCGCCACGTCAAACCCGAACTCGGCCTTCAACGCCCGGATCGCCGCCACGGACACCGCCATCAGGGCGGGCTGGGCGTTCTCGGTCAGGGTCAGTTGATCCTCGGGGCCTTCGCGCATCAGCACCGACAGCTTCTGGCCCAGCGCCTCGTCCACCTCGGCGAAGACGTCGCGAGCGGATTGGAAAGCGTCCGCCAACGGCGCGCCCATGCCGACGGCCTGGCTGCCCTGTCCCGGAAACAGAAGTGCGAGGGTCATCGACCGCTCCCTGAATCATTGATCAAGAGCGCGGACCCGTAAGCCCAGACTTACCCGAGGGCAAGCGGAGGCGATGCGTGCTTTTGCGTCCGACAGTTTCCACGACCGCAGGGACGTGGCTTCGAGAGCGCGCCTAGCTTCGCCCGGATTTTCCCAGCAGCCGATCACGCGCGGCGTTGACGCGCATCGCCAGCCCCGCCGTGCCGCCCTGATCGGGATGTGCGCGGGCCATGGCGCGTTTCCAGGCCGCGCGGATTTCCGTCTCGGTCGCGGCTGGCCCGACGCCCAGCACGGCGCGGGCGTCAGCCTCGCTGATGGGTTCGGATCGGATGACCGGCCGCGTGCGGGAGGACCAGGCCAGATAGAGTCCTGCCCCTGCCAGCGCCGCCGCCGTCAGCCACGATCCACGAAACGCCGCCAGCGCGCCGCCCGCCAGCAGCACCGCGCCCAGTAGGGTCGCGGTCACGCGCCAGCGGGCGCGTCCGCGTCGCTCGGTCTGCCGGCCCATCCGCACCAGCGCCCAGACGGCGATCGCCGCCAAGGCCAGCCAGATCAAACCCATCAGGCGATCAGGCCGCCACGTCCAAAGGGCTGAGAACCTGCTCCAGGCCCATGGCCATCATCAGATTGCGCATCTCTTGGCGCGCAGCGACGTGGGCCAGGGACACCGCGACCGGCCGGATGTCGTTCGACAGGTCGGCCACCGTCAGGCCGAACGGGAACAGTTCGCGATAGATGACCCGGTCACGCAGGCCGGGACCGACGCGGAAGCCGACGCGCTTGGCCAGCTTGGTCATCCGTTCTTCCAGACGCTTGCGGTTGCGGGCCTCCGCGACGGCGAGACGATTGGTGACCACCAGCCAGTCGATCGTCGCGTGACGGCCCTGGGCGATGGCGCGCTGCTTGCGCGCCTCCCAGACGCTCTCGGAATAGATCGAGGGTTTCAGCAGTTCCAGGGTGACCGGATCAACGTCGCCCAGCAGGTCGAAATCGACGAAGCTGTCGTTCATCGGCGTCACGATCTGATCGGCGCGGGCGTGGGCGGCGTTCGAAACGGCCGTGTCGCCGCCGGGCGTATCGATCAGGATGCAATCGACGCCCCGCGCCGCCGCTTCGTCGAAGGCGCGCTCGAAGGTGGCGATCTGGTCGGCGACGTCCGCCTTGGCCAGGCCCTTGCCGTCGCCCATGTCGGGAATGAACGGCTGGGGCAGATCGTGCCCGTTCGCGGCCAGCCAGGCCAGACGATTGTGGAAGAAGCGCTGCATCGAACGCTGGCGCAGGTCCAGATCGATGATCGCCACCGAGCGCCCGGCATGCAGCAGGCCGGTCACGATGTGGATGGCCAGGGTGGACTTGCCCGCCCCGCCCTTTTCGTTGCCGAGGACGATCACATGCGGCTGCGTCATTCGAGGGAATCCTCTGTGCCGACCGCGCGACTCAGACTGCGCGGTCCTAGGTCCACAGAGACTCGGCCTCAAAGCGCCAAACGTCAACGGAACCTTAACGCAGACCTGTGGACGGCGAACCGGGGTCGGTCAGCTGTTACGCGCGCACCAGGCGTCGCCGACAGCGGCGGAGCGGCAGACCGCAGCGGCGGTTTCGGTGGATACCGGCCCGACCTTCAGCCGCGTCAGCCGACGGCCGCCCACCTCGACCTCTTGGTAGATCGGCGATAATCCCGACAGGTCTGACGTGGCCTTCATCCGATCCCAGGCCTGGCGCGCGCTGGCCGCACTGGAATAGGCGCCCAGTTGGATCGTTCGCCCGGTTTCCGGCGCCGCCGTGAGACTGGCGGGACGCAAGACGGGGGCCTGCACCCGCGAGATCGCCTCATCCGCCACGGCTTTGACAACGGCGGGCGAGGCAGCCCGGACAACCGCGTTCCGCAGGCCTGCATCTTCACCGACGGGGCGAAGGCCTGCCTGGACGTCTCGGGCGTCCCACATGGCGTGAGGATCCATGACCGCCACCTTGACCGGCGTGAAGCGCACAGGCCGCAGTCCGGCCTTTTCAGCCACGGCATGCGGGGTTTGGCGATCGCGGGCCGATAGCGGAATGTCGATCGCCGCGACGTTCTCGGCCATCATGCTGAATCGATGGGGATCGCTGTCCACCGCGCCGCAGCCGGCGGCGGCGAGGCTGCTGGCGAAGGCCAGGGCGATCAGAACTGGACGGGTCGCTTCTGCGGGCGTCATAAGCACGACCCTAGAGCCCAGAATTTGCGGTCTGGTGCATCAACAGGCTTAAGCGGAAAGGTTAATCGCTTCATCATGATAGACGCCGCCCTCCTCCCCGTCGTCCGCACCGTCGCCGACCTGCGGGCGATCGTCCGGGACTGGAAACGTCAAGGCCTGAGCGTCGGCATGGTTCCGACCATGGGCGCCCTGCACGAAGGCCATCTGACCCTGGTGCGCGAGGCCGCACGCCGCGCCGACCGCGTCGTCGCCTCCAACTTCGTCAATCCGACCCAATTCGCGGCGCATGAGGATCTGGGCAAATATCCCCGCCAGCAGGAGGAAGACGCCCTCTTGCTGTCCGGCGCCGGCTGCCACCTGATGTTCGCGCCCTCAGCCGATGAAATGTATCCGGAAGGCTTTGCGACAGCCGTCGCCGTCACCGGCCCGGCGCTGGGTCTGGAAGGCGATTTCCGGCCACAGATGTTCGGCGGGGTCGCCCTGGTCGTCACCAAGCTGTTCAACCAGGTCCAGCCCGATGTCGCGGTCTTTGGCGAGAAGGACTATCAACAGCTGATGGTCGTACGTCGGTTCGTGCGCGATCTGGACCTGCCGGTCGAGATCGTCGCGGCGCCGACGGAGCGGGACGGCTGGGGCCTGGCCCTTTCGTCACGCAACGCCTATCTGTCGGAGGCTGAGCTTGAGACCGCCCGCCGGCTGAACGGCATTCTGGCGGAGGCCGGCGTCCATGCCTCGAGCGGCCGCCCCCTGCCCGGCGTCGAGCGTGAAGCCTATGCCGCCCTTTTGAAAGCCGGGTTTGATCGGGTCGATTACGTCGCCATTCGCCACGCCGAGGACCTGACGCCGTTCCGCAACGACATCGTCGACGCCCCCGCCCGCATCCTGGCCGCCGCCTGGCTGGGCAAGACGCGACTGATCGACAATATGGCGGTCTGAAACGAAAAGGGCCGCATCCGTTCGCCGGATGCGGCCCTGTCAGATCATCCGATCGCGCCGACACAACCCTCGGCGTCGCCCGGCGCCAAGTCGGCGTCGGTCAGGGCGATGGTCCAGCCGTGATGGGTGTTCAGGCCCCAGCGCCGCGCGCCGCCGCCGTCGCCCGCATCGCCGCCCGCGGTGACCACCACGCGTCGGCCCTTGGGCAGAGCCGGCGGATCGATCTTGCCGACCGCCAGCGATGTCGGGGTCTCGCCGCCGTAGCCGTCGAAGACGCTCAGCATCGACCACTCGCGCCGCAGGCCCATCCACCAGGCGTCCTCGGTATTGATCGCCAGCACGGCAATCCCGTGGCCCTCGGCGGCGAAGGCCAGAGCCTTTTGCGGATCGCGCACCATCTTGATGTCGGCGGCGGCGCCGAAGCGCAGGCGCGCGCCGTCATAGGCGCGGGTCGGTTCGATCGGGGCCCAGACCTGCACCTGAAGGCGGCCCTGGCGCGCCAGGCCCCAGCCGACGATCTCGCGCCACAGATGTTCGACCGCCTCGGCGTTCTCGGGCTTGGCCTGCTTGAGCATGCGCGAGAGGACGGTCTGCTCGCGATCGGGACGCAGCTTGGTGTGCGGGCCGGTGGGCGCGTCCTTGGCCCGGCCGACGGTGGCGGCGATGGCCAGGCGTTGCTCGAACAGCGCCAGGATCTGGTCGTCGATGCCGTCGATCTCGGCGCGCAGGGCGGCCAGCGCCTGCTGTTCGGGGGTCAGGTCGGCCATGTCAGGCCAGACTTGCTGAAGATTGGAATGGGGCATGGAAAAGGGCTTTCGGCATTCTGAGATTCGATATGTGCAGGAGCGAACAGCCGCTCTGATCCAGAGCGGTCGCCGGTGAAGCAGTCAGGGACGGAGTGCGCCCGACGCCTCAGCCGGCGTATCGAAAGCCGTAAAAGCCGTAGCCGAAATAGAGGCCGGAAACCGCGCGCGAACGGTCGAAAGAAACAGAAAGAGCGCGCAGGCGGGACATGGTCCGGTTCCGGTTTATGCGGATCGTGTTGCGACCCGTGGGTGTCTTAAGGACGCAAAGACCGTGCGCCGTCAACCCTCAGGGAAGCTCAACAGGACAAAACGCGTCTGATTATCGCCGGAATCCTGCAAGTCGTTGCGCAGAATCGACAGACCGTAAACCTCGGCTGCGCCGACCGGGGCGATGGCCGCCCGTGTGGGATCACCCGCTTCGGCGACATCGCGCGCCGCGCCTGCGGTATCGAAATGCTCGACCACCTCGACATTCAAACCGGCCAGCGTGTCCTTGCACTGGGCCAGGGCGATGGGGTGGCTTTCGACCGTGCGGATATCGGACAGACGCGCGCCGTCGATCGCCATCAGCGCATGACGGATCGGCCGCCAGACCTGGGCGACGGGCTCCACGCCAAGCGCACCGACCAGCGTCGCCGCCGGTTCGACCACGCCGATGGTCGAGTTCTCGACCGGTATCAGGGCGCAACCGCAGTCGCCGGCGCGCAGCGCATCCAGGGCCTGGGCGAAAGTTTCGAACGCCACAGCCTCGTCCCACGGACGCAAGGCCAGACAAGCCTCATGGCTGAACGATCCGGGCGCGCCCTGATAGGCGACCCGCCCAGGCTTCTCCTCAGTTGGAGCCGCTACTTGCATCGATCACTCCCTCGGTCTCGGATCGATCTGGCGCTGCCTCGGTGGCGTCGCCATGACCGGATCGGCCCGCATTTGGGGCACTGACGACGGTTAGGCCGCCGCTGACTGCGCCACCCGCCCGGCCTTCAGCCGCTCCGCGACCAAGAAGGCCAGCTCCAGCGCCTGATCGGCGTTCAGGCGCGGGTCGCAGTGGGTGTGATAGCGGTTGGACAGATCGTCCTCCGTCACCGCCTGGGCGCCGCCGATGCATTCGGTGACATTCTGGCCGGTCATTTCCAGATGGACGCCGCCGGGGTGGACGCCTTCCGCCTCGGCCACATCGATGAAGGTCCGCACCTCGCCCAGGATGCGGTCGAACGGCCGGGTCTTGTAGCCGTTGCCGGCCTTCAGCGTGTTGCCGTGCATCGGGTCGATGGACCAGATGACCTTGCGGCCCGAGGCCTTCACTTCGCGCATCAGCTTGGGCAGGCGCTCGCCCACCTTGTCGTGACCGAAGCGTCCGATCAGCGTCAGACGACCCGAGACATTGTCCGGGTTCAAGGCGTCGATCAGCGGCAGCAGGTCGTCGGCGGTCATGGTCGGCCCGCACTTCACGCCGATGGGGTTCTTAATCCCCTTCATGAACTCGACGTGGGCGCCGTCCAGCTGACGCGTGCGCTCGCCGATCCACAGCATGTGGGCCGAGGTGTCGAACCATTCGCCCGAACCGCCGTCCAGACGCGTCAGGGCGCTTTCGACGTTCAGCAGCAGAGCCTCGTGGCTGGTGAAAACCTCGACCCGGCTGAGGTCCGGATGAGTCTCAGGCGTAACGCCGACCGCCTCCATGAAGGCCAGGGCCTCGGTGATCTTGTCGGCCAGCTCGCGGTACTGGGCGCCGGCGGCGTTGTCTCCGGCGAAGCCCAGGGTCCAGCGATGGATGTTGTACAGGTCGGCATAGCCGCCGCCGGCGAAGGCGCGCAGCAGGTTCAGCGTCGAGGCCGACTGGTTATAGGCGCGGATCAGACGCTGCGGATCGGGCGCGCGCTCCTCTGGCGTGAAGCCCATGCCGTTGATGATGTCGCCGCGATAGCTGGGCAGTTCGACGCCGTCGATCTCTTCGAGTGGCGACGAGCGAGGCTTGGCGAACTGGCCCGCGATCCGCCCCACCTTCACCACCGGCTTGCGTCCGGCGAAGGTCAGGACGACCGCCATCTGCAGAATCAGGCGGAAGGTGTCGCGGATATTGTCTGTCGAGAACTCCTTGAAGCTCTCAGCGCAGTCGCCGCCCTGAAGCAGGAAGGCGTCACCCCGCTCAACCTGCGCCAGCTTCGACGTCAGGCGCCGCGCTTCGCCGGCGAAGACCAGCGGCGGCAAGGCGCGCAACTCGTCTTCCACTCGCGCAAGGGCGACGGGATCCGGATAGTCCGCCGGCATGTGCAGGGCGGTCTTGGTTCTCCAGCTTTCGGGGGTCCAGCGTGTCATCGCGCAAGAATAGGGCTTCGCGCCTATTCAAACAACGAAAAGCCGGGAGGATTTTGCCGCGAAATGTCAGTCTTCCGAAGAAGGCGACTTTTCCGCCGCAGCTTCAGCCTTGCGCTCAGCCTTCGCCGCCGCCTTCTCGGCCGCCTTCAGCGCTGCGGCGCGCTCGCGTTCCTGACGCTCAAAGCTGTAGTTGGGTTTGCGAGCCATCGGCGTCCTCGTCTCATATCTTGATCTTGCGGTGAAGGTGGCGATGCATTGGGCCGGACGCAATCGCCAAATCCCGCAACCATGCAAAAGCGGCTCACAACAGTCTCTCCTTGCGCGTCAAAATCTTGGCGGCGGCGTCGAAGGCGATGAACAGGCGGGCTAGAAGGGTCATAGGGTCTGAACGCTTGGCCCTATTCGATGTTCAGTCCCGCGAACCTTCGCCGCACCCGAAAGGCAGGCGCCCATGTCGACCCAACCCATCCTCCTTGGCGGTGTCGAAGCCGGCGGCACCAAGTTCATCTGCGGCGTCGCCGCCGCCGACGGCGTGATCATCGACCAGATCCGTATCCCGACGACGTCGCCCGACGAGACGCTCGATGCGGTCGCGGCCTTCTTCGTCGACACTCAGTCGAGGCACGGCCAGCTTTCTGCTCTGTCGATCGTCAGTTTCGGACCTCTGTCGTTGAAGCCCGGAGCGCCGGATTTCGGCGCCATCACCAGCACGCCCAAGCGCGGCTGGAGCGGCGTCAACCTGTTGGCCCGTCTAGGCCGTTTCCTCGATGTTCCCATGACGCTGGACACCGATGTGAACGGCGCGGCCGTGGGCGAACGCCTGTTCGGCAGCGGGCAAGGACTGGAGAGCTTCTGCTACGTCACGGTCGGCACGGGCGTGGGGGTCGGGGTGATGATCGACGGGGCGCCGCATGGCGGAGCGAACCATCCCGAAGCCGGTCATATCCGGCTGCCCCGCGCCAAGGGCGACGAGACGTTCTCGGGCGTCTGTCCCTTCCATGGCGACTGCCTGGAAGGCCTGGCGAGCGGGCCGGCGCTGCAAGCGCGCTGGGGCGCGCCGGCCGAGACGTTTTCTCACGATCATCCGGCCTGGCCGATGGCGGCGGAGTATATCGCCGGTCTGTGCACCAACCTGACCTACACGCTGCGGCCGGAGCGAATCATCATCGGCGGCGGCGTGATGCAGCCGCACATGTACGATCTGGTCAGACAGGCTCTGGTGAGACAGCTCGGTGGCTATGACGCCAGCCTGAAAGGTCTGGATACGAAGACCTACATCGCGGCACCGACTGCGGGCGTGTCCGCCGGCCTGATCGGCGCATTGGCCCTCGCCTACCGTTCCGTCGCGGGCGCGTGGCCCAAGGACTGGGGCGCGAAAGGCCAGGATGAGATCGAAGTGGAGATGGTGGACGCGACAGGGATTGAACCTGTGACCCCCTCGGTGTGAACGAGGTGCTCTCCCGCTGAGCTACGCGTCCTTGCCTTGCGGAGGCGGCGACATAGCCCGGTCGCCGGCCCCGCGCAAGCGCCTGTTTCAGATTCCGGCAGCGCGGACGCCTTCGGGCGTATCGGCTTCCGGGTCGCCCGGCAGCCAGGCGACGTGACCGTTGTAGATGTCCTGGTTCAGGATGCCCTCTTCCTTGGCGACCAGCACCGGCACCAGCATCTGGCCGGTCACATTGGTCGCGGTGCGCATCATGTCGATGATCCGGTCGATGGCGACGATATAGCCAATCCCTTCCAGCGGCAGGCCGGCGGTCGACAGGGTCAGGGTCAGCATGACGATGCTGGTGCCCGGCACGCCGGCCGTTCCCAGCGACCCAAGCACCGCCGTCAGGCCGATCAGGACGTACTGGGTCAGCGTCAGATCAATCTTGAAATACTGCGCGATGAAGATCGAGGCGATGGCCGGATAGATGGCCCCGCACCCGTCCATCTTCACATTGGCGCCCAGCGGCACGGCGAAGGCGGCATAGGCCTGGGGCACGCCCAGACGCTCCACCGTCTGTCGAAGGGTGATCGGCAACGTCCCCAGCGAGGATGAGGTCGCAAATGCGGTCTGCTGGGCCGCGAAGGCGCCGCGGAAAAAGCTGGTCACCTTCAGCCCGTGAACCTTCAGCAGGCCCGAATAGACGATCAGGATGTGGAACAGGCAGGCGGCATAGATGGCCAGGATGAACTTCACCAAGGGCAGCAGCGCCTCCCAGCCGTAGCCGCCGACGACCGATCCGATCAGGCCGAACACGCCGATGGGCGTCAGCTGGATCACCCAGCGCGTGATGCGGAAGATGATGGCCGCGCCCTCATCCACCAGACGCCGAACGCCCTGCGCCCGGTCGCCCAGCGCCACCAGCGCCATGCCGACCAAGGCCGAGAAGAAGATGATCTGCAGCACCTTGCCTTCGGCCAGGGCGGCGAACGGATTGGTCGGCACGACGCCGATCAAGACTTCCAACGGAGTCGGGATCACCCGTTCCTTGACCTCGCCCAGCGGCAAGTTGGATAGGCCGACGCCCGGATTGATGATGTGACCGAAGGCGAAACCGACCAGCACCGCCAGCAGCGACGTGATGGCGAACCAGAGGATGGTTCGCACCCCCAGCCGCACGGCCCCCGCCCCTTCCCCCAGCTTGGCGATGGAACTGGCGATGGTGAACAGCACCAGCGGCGCCACCACCATGCGGATCAGGTTAAGATAAACGTCGCCGATCGGCTGAAGCCAGGTCTCCGCCCGCTCGCGCAGGATCAGCCCGGCGATGATGCCGAGGATGAAGCCGGCGGCGGTCCGCTGCCACAGCGGGATCTTGAAAAAGCGAGCGAGCATGACGGCACTTTCAACAGGGGTGCGCCAATCTGTTCATCGCCATGCCGATCCGCAACCGCAGCAGCGATCATTCAGCCGACAGATTTCCTCTCGGCCGGTATCAGAATTTTAGCGCCCGCCTCACGTAGAAGTCGGAGAGGATGCCGTCGATCGCCTCTTCGACGTCTTCGAAGGCGTCGATCAGCACGTCCACGCCCAGGTCTTCAACGGGCGTCGGCGTAAAGCCGAAGGTCGTCAGAATGCAGGGCATGCCGGCGTCCTTGGCTGCGTCCGCGTCCGGCGCGGCGTCTCCCACCATGATGGCCCGTTCGGGATCACCGCCTGCGATCACGACGGCCTCCTTCAGATGGGCGCCCGAGGGCTTGCGCGCGCTGACCCGATCCGGCCCGACGATAGCGGCGAAATGTCGGGTCAGGTCCAGCTTGCCCAACAACAGCTCCGACAGGTCCGAACGCTTGTTGGTGGCCACAACCAGGATTGCGCCCCGCTCGCTGAGCCGCTCCAGCGTCTCGACCACGCCCTCGAAAGGCTGCGAACCGTCGGCGATATGGGCGGCGTAATCGACCAGGAACCGCTCGAACAGTTCGTCGGACTTGGCCCGCTCGACCGGCGCGCCGGCGGCTTCGAAGCCGTGCACCAGCAGCGCCCGCGCGCCCGATCCGATCAGGCTCGAGGCGGACTCCATCGGCACGGGCGGCAGCCCCTCCTCGACCAGCATCCGGTTCAGCGTGCCGATCAGGTCCGGGGCGGAATCGACCAGCGTGCCGTCAAGGTCGAAGGCGATGGTCCAGCCTTCCAGGTCTCGATCGCTCATCCACATCTCCCGCTGGCCCGCATGATGGGCTAGATCGCAGGACGACTAGACTGCGAGACGATTCATGACCAGCCAGACGCGCGCCCGCGCCGCCATCATTCTCGCCGCCGGCCAGGGCACGCGGATGAAATCGCCGCTGCCCAAGGTGCTGCACCCGGTCGCCCACCGCGCCATGCTGGACCACGCCATCGATGCGGCGGAAGGCCTGGGGTGCGAACGCATCGTCGTCGTGGTCGGCAATCACTCGCCGGAGGTCCGGGCCCATGTGGTGAAACGGCTGGGCGAGACCGCCATTGCGGTCCAGGACCCGCCGCTCGGCACTGGCCACGCCGTGCGCGCCGCCGAACAGGCGCTGGCCGGCTTCGACGGCGAGGTGGTCGTCACCTACGGCGACGTGCCGTTGCTAAAGGCCGCCGACATCGAGCCCGTCTTTAATGCCGACGGCGTCACCGTCATCGGGTTCGAGGCTCGCGATCCGGGCGCCTACGGCCGTCTGATCGTCGAAGGCGACACCCTGACCGCCATCACCGAGGCCAAGGAGGCGTCGCCAGACGTTCTCGCCATCACCGTTTGCAACTCCGGCGTCATGGCCGCGCCCGCGGCCCTGCTCTTCTCGCTGCTGGCCGAGGTGAAGAACGAAAACGCCAAGGGCGAATACTATCTGACGGATATCGTCGCTCTGGCGCGGAAGGGCGGCCACCCGACCCGCGCCGTCTTCGCCGCAGAGGACGCGGTGATGGGCGTCAACTCCCAGGCCGAACTGGCTCAGGCCGAGGCCCTGTTCCAGACCGTGCAACGCGACACCTTCCTGGCGTCCGGCGTGACAATGGTGGCGCCCGACACCGTTCATTTCGCCTGGGACACCCAGATCGGCGCCGGAACCGTAATCGAGCCGTTCGTCGTCTTCGGTCCCGGGGCAGCCATCGAGGGTGGCGCGCGCATTCGCAGCTTCAGCCATATCGAGGGCGCGCGAGTCGCGGCCGGCGCCGAAGTCGGTCCCTATGCGCGCCTGCGTCCCGGCGCGGACCTGGCCACCGGGGTCAAGGTCGGCAATTTCGTCGAGGTCAAGAACGTCAGGATGGCCGAAGGCGCAAAGGCCAATCACCTGGCCTACCTAGGCGACGGGTCGGTCGGTGCGGGCGCCAACGTCGGCGCAGGGACCATCTTCTGCAACTACGACGGCTTCAACAAGGCGCAGACCCAGGTCGGCGCCGGCGCTTTCGTCGGATCGAACTCCAGCCTGGTGGCCCCGTTGGTCATCGGCGACGGCGCCCTGATCGCCTCCGGCTCTGTCATCACCGAGGACGTGCCCGCCGACGCCATGGCCTTCGGCCGTGCCCGGCAGACCGTCAAACCCGAAGCGGCCGCGGCGTTCCGTGTCGAAGCCAAGGCCAAGAAGGCTGCGAAATCCAAATGAGCGACCTCCAGAAGAAGAACGCCGGCGAGGCCGCCGCCGCCCATGTGGAGGCCGGTATGATCGTCGGCCTGGGCACCGGGTCCACCGCAGCCTGGTTCGTCAAGGCGCTGGCGGCGCGCAACCTGTCCGGCCTGCGTTGCGTGCCGACATCGGAGAAGACCGCAGACCTGGCGCGCGAACTTGGGCTGACGTTGTCGACGCTGGAGGACACGCCCCGCATCGACCTGACCGTCGACGGCGCCGACGAGATCGGGCCGGGTCTGGCGTTGATCAAGGGCGGCGGCGCGGCTCTGCTGCGCGAGAAACTGGTGTGGGAGGCCTCGGCCCGCTGCATCGTCATCGCCGACGCGGCCAAGGTGGTGCCTGTGCTGGGAACCTTCCCCCTGCCGATCGAGGTCGTCGCCTTTGGCCACAAGACGACGGCCAACCGCATCGCTGATGTCCTGATCGATCACGACATCAACCAGCCGGCGCGCGTGCGTCAGGCGGATCGCGGCCTGGTTCGCACCGACGGCGGCAATCTGATCTATGACGCGGGCTGCAAGGCAATCCACGATCCGGTCCGTCTGGCCGACGATCTGAAGCTGATTACCGGCGTGGTGGAGCACGGGCTGTTTCTGGATCTCGCCGACCTGGCCATCATCGGCACGGACGAGGGCGTTGAGGAGTGCCTTCCCTAGGACACGCCCCGGCGGCTCAGCACCGCCGGAACCGTGCGCGCCAGGATCGCCAGATAGATGCCGACGGTGCGGTTTCTGACGAACCAGACATCCATCGCCACGCGGCGCGGATAGGGCACGGCGTTGCGCCCCGAGACCTGCCACAGCCCCGTCAGGCCCGGCCGGACCGCGCAGTAGTCGGCCAGTCGCCGGCCATATCGCCCAGCCTCGTCGATCACGATCGGTCGGGGGCCGACCAGCGACATCTCCCCCCTCAACACATTGATCAACTGAGGCAGTTCATCCAGGCTGGACCTTCGCAACAGCCGGCCCAGCGACGTGACGCGCGGATCGTGCGTCAGCTTTCGCATCGCCTGCCATTCCGGATCAGAGGCTGAGGGCAAGGCTTGCTCCGCGCCCACCCTCATCGAGCGAAACTTGAGACAGTCGAACATTCGGCCTTCGCGCCCGATCCGTTGCTGGCGAAAGATCGCGGCCCCTCCGTCCTGCGCCGTTACGCCCAGGGCGATAAAAACGAAGAGCGGCCAGGTCAGAAGCAAGCCTATCAGGGCAAAGGCGATATCCATGGCGCGGGTCGGGTCAAGACGGATATGGCGCCGAGACGCACCGACGCCGCGTGTCGACGTCACATCGCAGCCGGCCAATTCCGATATCGACATTCAGCGCCCCCAAGCGTCACCATGACTTGGGATTGCGTAGTTGGCAATCTTGGCGCGTCGCCTGCACAGATTGCTTAGATCAGTCTCCGCCCCACCAACTCAGCGTGAAGGGCGTGCGACGCCCGCTCACCGAAATCGTCCCGGTAACGACAGGCGTCTGATCGCCGAGATTGCGCCGCGCCGTCGCCAAAGCGCCCTGGTCAATCCGCGCCGACATCTCGACCGGGCCCATGCCAGGCGCAGACCCGCTCATTTGGATCTGATCGTCGGTGACGACATAGGCGTCCGGCAGAACCCTGACCTCGCCTTGCGGCCCGGTCAGCGACAGGATCAGCGGCGGCGAAGCGCGGACCCCGCCTTCCCAGGCGGCGAAGGCCTCATCCTGTCCGATGAACAGCGATGCCACGGGTTGAATGGATCCCGCACCTGTCCGGCGATAGTCGCCCGAGATATCGCCGCTCAGACGATGCCGGAACGCCGCTTCCGGCGTCGACGTCGGTGTCGCAGCGTCGCGCCGCTCGCATGCGGCCAGGCTCACCAAGCCCGCGACCGCGACGATCACCCATGAGAACCTCATCGATCAAGCGCCCGGTCCAGCGCACGGAACCCGGCGATGGCGATTTCGGTCGCGCTGATGAAGACCGATGGCGTGATCCGGTCGAAGGTGTCGCTCGGTCGATGATAGTCGGGGTGATAATCGACGCCCATGTACAGGAAGGGGACGCCCGCCTCGTGGAAGGCGCCATGATCGGAAGCGTCGACCCAGTTGTTCTCACCCGTATCCTGCGGGGTGTCCTTGCCGAAGGCGAAGGACACGGCCCCGTTCGACGTCACAGCCTCCAGCACGGGGCGCAGATTGGGGTGCTGATAGGTCCCGGTGACCCACAGATGGCCATCCGTTTCCGCCCGCGCCGTCATGTCGAAGTTCAGGTTCAAGCTGAGTGACGACAGGGGCACCGGCGGCGCCTTGACGAACTCGCGAGCGCCCAGCAGCCCCCGCTCCTCGCCATCCAGCGCAACGATCAGCACGCTGTGTTCCGGCGGTTGGGCCTTCAGTCGCGCCGCCAGCTCCAGCATCGTCGCCACGCCCGAGGCGTTGTCGTCAGCCCCATGGAAGATCTGGCCGTCATTGACGCCGACGTGGTCATAATGGGCCGTCACCACAATATAGCGGTCAGCGACGCGGGTACCGGGGATCAGGCCGACGATGTTGACGCCGCTGAAGGTCTTCACGCCCTCGCGCGTGCGGCCCGGCGTCTCAAACCGCTGCAAACGCCCGAACGGCGGCGCCTGAACGCCCATGGCCTCCAATCGCGAGACGATGTAGGCGCGCGCCCGTTCGCCGCCTTCAGAGCCCGTGTCGCGGCCCTGCATGTCGTCGGCCGACAGGATGCGAACGTCCTCCAGCAGTTGGCTCGGACCGGTCGCGACGGCGCTCGGCGCACGCGGAGCTGTCGCGGGAACGGCGGCGCAACCGCTGACGATCAGGGCGGCGCCGGCGACGAAAAGGCAGAGGGTCGAACGAGTCATACAGGCTCCGATAATGACGCGCGAACCTAGCGAAGCGCGGACGGC
This sequence comes from Brevundimonas sp. 374, assembly GCF_900102995.1. Classification (NCBI taxonomy): domain Bacteria; kingdom Pseudomonadati; phylum Pseudomonadota; class Alphaproteobacteria; order Caulobacterales; family Caulobacteraceae; genus Brevundimonas; species Brevundimonas sp. 374. Next base: position 732,749 of record NZ_FNKT01000001.1, read on the forward strand.
GCGTCAGCCTACGGTTCTGTCATCATCGGCTTTGCGCGATGCACGGGCGGCGCGTCAGATGATATGACGGCGGCCATGGCCACTGCGATTCCTCTTGAAGTCCCCGTCGAAGACCTCACCGCCGAGACGGCCGCCGAGGCCCTGGCCTGGCTGGCCGCCGAAATGGCCCGCCACGACGCGCTCTACAACGAGGCGACGCCCGAGATTTCCGACGCGGAATACGACGCCCTGCGCGCGCGCAACCTGGCCATCGAAACCGCCTTCCCCGATTTGATCCGGCCTGACTCTCCGTCGAACAAGGTCGGCGCCGCCGCCTCAACCCAGTTCGCCGAGGTGCGCCACGGCGTGCCCATGCTGTCGCTGGACAACGCCTTCGACGAGGGCGAGGTGCGCGACTTCGTGGCTCGGATCACACGCTTCCTGAAACTGCCCGCCGACGAACCGATCGCCTTCGTCGCCGAGCCCAAGATCGACGGCCTGTCCGCGAATCTTCTCTATGTCGACGGCAAGCTGACGATCGGCGCCACGCGCGGCGACGGCCGCGCGGGCGAGGACGTCACCGCCAATCTGAACACCATCGCCGATGTGCAGCAGACCCTGGCCGGCGACGGCTGGCCCGACCGGATCGAGATCCGGGGCGAGGTCTATGCTCCAAACGACGCCTTTGCCGCCTTCAACGCCGCCGCCGAGGCGGAAGGCCGCCGGACCTACGCCAACCCCCGCAACTTCGCAGCCGGTTCCCTGCGCCAGAAGGACGCCCGGATCACCGCCAGACGTCCGCTGAACTTCTTCGCCTATGCGTGGGGCGAACACTCCAGCGACTTCGCCGAGACCCAGTGGGAAGCCCTGCAAAAGCTCAGGGCCTGGGGCTTCCCCGTCAATGCCCGCTCGCGCCGGGTCGCGGGCGCCGAGGGGCTTATCGCCGTCTATCGCGACCTGGAACGCGACCGCGCCACCCTGGGCTATGACATCGACGGCGTGGTCTACAAGGTGGATCGCATCGACTGGCAACGCCGGCTGGGCTTCGTCGCCCGCAGCCCCCGCTGGGCTATCGCCCATAAATTCCCGGCCCAGCAGGCGACCACAGTGCTGGAGGGCATCGATATCCAGGTCGGCCGCACGGGCTCCCTGACCCCCGTCGCCCGGCTGCATCCCGTCACCGTCGGCGGTGTCGTGGTGCGCAACGCCACCCTGCACAATGAAGACGAGATCGAACGTCTGGATGTCCGCATCGGCGACACCGTCCGCCTGCAGCGCGCCGGCGACGTCATCCCCCAGATCCTGGGCGTGGTCCCGGAGTTACGTCCGGCCGACGCCGTCCCCTATACCTTCCCTGAACACTGCCCCGTCTGCGGCTCGGAAGCCGTGCGCGAGGGCGACGAGGTCAAGCGCCGCTGCACCGGCGGTCTGATCTGCGACGCCCAGATCGTCGAACGACTCAAGCATTTCGTCGGCCGCCGCGCCTTCGACATAGAGGGATTGGGCGAAAAGCAGTTGGTCGCCTTCCATGCGCGCGGCTGGATCAAGGAGCCGGCCGACATCTTCAGACTGGCGCGCGACGAGGCGCGGCTGAAGGAGTTGGAGCGCGACGACGGTTATGGCGAGACCAGCATCCGCAACCTGGTCGCCGGCATCGACGCCCGCCGCGTCATTTCGCTTGACAGGTTCCTGTTCGGCCTGGGAATCCGCGACATCGGCGAACAGACGTCCATCGTCCTGGCCCGCGCCTTCGAGAGCTGGCCCGCGCTGAAGGCCGCCTGCCTCCAGGCCGCTTCGGGTGTGCCGTCCGACGCCTGGACCGAACTGGCCGCCGCCCACGCCATATCGCCCCGCGTCTTGGCTCTGATAGCCGAGGCCACGCCGCCCGCCGCCGATCCCTGGCCCGAGGCGACGATGGACATGAAGATCAGCCAGGCCTTTCCGGGTATGGCCGCCCCCGCCCGCCGGTCGTTGGCGACGATGGTTCACGACTGGTCCGGCCTGGTCGAACTGGCCCGAGTCGCGCGCGAGGACGGCCCGTCCGAAATCCTGAACCAGATCGCCGGCGTCACCGGGGTCGGCCCCGTCGCGGCGGAGGCCCTGGCCCACTTCTTCCACGAGCCGCACAATCTAAGGGTCGTAGAGGCTTTGGAAGCCGAACTGACCCAGATCCTCGACGCCGAACGCCCCAAGTCCGACACGGCGGTCGCCGGCAAGACCGTCGTCTTCACCGGCGCCCTGGAGCGCTTCACCCGCGACGAGGCCAAGGCCCGCGCTGAAAGCCTGGGCGCCAAGGTGTCGGGTTCGGTGTCGAAAAAGACCGACTATCTCGTCGCCGGCCCTGGAGCCGGCTCCAAGCTCAAGGACGCCGAAAAACATGGCGTCCAGGTGCTGACCGAGGACGAATGGCTGGCCCTGATCGGCGGCTGAAGTTGACCTAAGGGTCGGTTTTCGTTGGTGATCGCTGGGGTTTTGGCCTTGTTTTCAACCGAAACCGCGATCAACGTCCGCTTCAACGGGCGGCGCGACCGACCCGACGAAAGGGAACGACTATGAAGATCAAGATCATGCTGGCCGCGGCGGCCCTGGCGGGCGCCCTCGCCTCTCCGGCCCTGGCGGGCGACCCGACCGGCCTGTGGCAGACGCCGACGAATGGTGGTCAGGTACGGATCGCGCGCTGCGGCCAAGCGCTGTGCGGCACGCTGGTGACCTCGGACCACATTCGCCGGGACGCGAACGCGCGCGATGCCAACAATCGCGACGCCTCGCTGCGGAACCGCACCTTGCGCAATCTGCCCATGCTTACGGGCTTCACCGGCGGTCCGACGGAATGGCGCAACGGCTCGGTCTATAACCCGGCCGACGGCGGCACCTATCGCGGCACCATCACCATGACAAACGACAACAGCCTGCGTCTGCGCGGCTGCATCGTGGCTCCGCTCTGCAAGACCCAGACCTGGACCCGCATCCAGTAGGATCAGGGACGCCCCACATGCCAAAGGCCCGGCCGGAGCGATCCGACCGGGCCTTTTTAATTTGGCTTGTAGCTCAGCGATTCAGCGCCGCCCGCGCCGCCTCGGCGTAGCGATGCCCTGTCGCTGCGCCCTTGGGGAAGACGTCCTCGATCCGGTCGAGGTCCTCAGGCGTCAGAACGACGTCCACGGCCGCCGCATTCTGCTCAAGAGTCGCGATCCGACGTGTGCCGGGGATCGGGATCAGATCCTCGCCTTGCGCCAGCACCCAGGCCAGCGCCAGTTGAGCGGCGGTTATGCCCTTGTCCGACGCAATGGCCTTCACGGCCTCGACCAGATCCAGGTTCTTCTGGAAGTTCTCGCCCATGAAACGCGGATTGGTGCGGCGGAAGTCGTCCGCGTCCAGGTCATCGATCGAGGTGATGTCGCCCGACAGGAAGCCGCGGCCCAGCGGGCTGTAGGGCACGAAACCGATGCCCAGTTCGCGCACGACCGAGAACAGTTCGTCCTCCGGTTCGCGGCTCCACAGTGAGTATTCCGTCTGCAGCGCCGTGATCGGATGGGTCGCATGCGCCTTGCGCAGGGTGTCGGGCGCGGCCTCGGACAGACCCAAGAAGCGGACCTTGCCCTCCTTGACCAGTTCCGCCATCGCCCCGACCGTGTCCTCGATCGGCGTGTCCGGATCGACGCGGTGCAGATAGTAGAGATCGACGTGATCGACGCCGAGGCGTCGCAGGCTGCCTTCGATGGCGTGACGAACGTTGGCCGGGCTGCCGTCGGTCATCAGCCTGGTGCGGTCGGCATTGTAGTTGATGCCGAATTTGGTGGCGATGAAGGCCTGGTCGCGCCGGTCCTTCAACGCCTTGCCGACCAACACCTCGTTGCTGTGAGGACCATACATCTCGGCGGTGTCGAACAGGGTGACGCCCAGGTCGAGCGCGCGATGGATGACGGAGATGGACTGAGCCTCGTCAGAGCCGCCGTAGAAGGCGCTCATGCCCATGCAGCCTAGGCCAATGGCCGAAACCTCGGGGCCGTTCGCACCCAGCTTGCGCGTCTTCATGGGGGCCTTCTCCTGTCGATGTGGGGATCGGCCTAAAAACAGATAGGATGGCCGACGATCAGGAGATGGTCGCGGCGACGGCGGGCTACAAGCCCGGCCGTGCTTTGCGATGGTACCGCCTCTCAGGCTTGAACTGAGGACCTCCGGTTCCACAAACCGGCGCTCTAACCAACTGAGCTAAGGCGGCCCGCTCATCGCGAGGCGCGTTCTCTACCGGGCCTGCGGCAGGCGATCAAGCGCCTTCCTCATATTTCGTCAGGAGATTTCGCAGGTGACAGCCCAAACAAAAACGCCCCGGAGATTGGTCTCCGAGGCGTCTTGTCTGTTGCCGTGACGATCACCCGAGGGTGAAGGGCACCCGGACGCGGAAGGTCGCGTCTTGAGCGGCGCCATCGACGGTCCGCGGAGACAGTTGTCCACGCTGAACCACCCGAATGGCGGCGCGGCCGAAGCCCATTCCGGCAGGCTCTTCGGACACAACGCGGCAGTTCGCCGGAGATCCGTTGGAGCGCGCCGTGCACTCGACCGTAGCCGAACCGCTGATTTCACGCTCCAGCGCACGCGCCGGGAAGTCATCAGCTGTCGGGCGCGGTTGGCGCGACCACTGAACGTTCGTGATCGTCGACGGACGCGGCGGAGCCGGGGGTGCGGGCGGAGGCGGAGGTCCAGGAATATTGACGGGCGGACCCGTGTATTCAACCCGATCTTCCTTCTTCGTCGGCGTGATGTTGACCGGCGGAGGGGGAACGATGTTCGGGACCGGAGCCGGCACGCGCACCTGAAGCTTCGGCGGCGGAGGCGTATCCGTCGGCGGAGGCGGCGGGGGCGGAGGCGGCGGAGGCGGCGGAACCGGCTCGACCAACTCGACCTCGACGGACTCGTCGACGTAGTTGAACTCCTTCAGCTTGAACTTGGACTGCTGAACAAAGAAGATCAGCAACGCAAACAAGATGCTGACCACCATCAGGCAGACGATCAGCACGGGGTAGGACACCCCCATGAAGCCCTTCTTCTTGGGTACGTCGTAGCGACTGCGATGATATTCGACGTCTGTCATACTATCTCCGCATCCTAACTCGTCGCCTGGTCTTCGCCGACCAGCGCAACGCTATAGAAGCCGTTATCCTGCAGCGCATTCATGACCTGCATAAAGTCGCCGTAACGGGTGTTCTGGTCGCCCCGAATGAAGATCCGCTCATCGGCCGGGTTCCGGGATCCGATCTGTTTTTTCAGATCTTCACCCAGGGCTCCGACGTCGGTCCGGAAATCGCCCACATAGACGTCGCCGTCATTCTGGATCGAAATATAGACCGGCTTGGGCGGGTTCGGGGCCGCCTTGGCGACGGCGATTGGCAACTCAACAGGCACCGACACGGAGGCTAGCGGAGCCGCCACCATGAAGATGATGAGCAGAACCAGCATGATATCAACGAAAGGCGTAACGTTGATATCACTGTTGGCCTGAGGCAGGTTGCCAGCGCCGCCCGATTTAATCTTGGCGGCCATCCGTCTTACGCCCCCTTGTCGAGCTGACGCGAGATGCCGTTCAGCAGCTCAGCGGCGAAGCCGTCGGCGCGCGTGCCGTAAGCAGCGATGCGGGTGTTGAAGTAGTTGTAGAACACAACGGCCGGGATAGCGGCGAACAGACCGATACCGGTGGCCAGCAGAGCCTCAGCGATACCCGGAGCCACGACGGCCAGGTTGGTCGTGTTCGACTGGGCGATACCGATGAAGGAGTTCATGATGCCGTAAACGGTGCCGAACAGACCGACGAACGGACCGATCGAGCCGACCGACGCCAGGAACTGCTGGCCGCCCGACAGGCGCAGGGCCAGACCGGATTGCACGGCGGCGACAGCCGACTGAGCGCGGGCCATGGCCGAGTCGAGGTGATCGCCGGTGACCGACAGACCCGATTGACGCGACAGTTCGATTTCCTCGGTGGCGGCGGCGGCCATGTCGGCCAGCGGGTTGCCGTCGAACTCTTCCTGAGTCGAGACAGCGCGCATGTCAGCGATGGTGCGGGCGCTGCGGAAGTTCTCGAGGAAGTTGTCGGTCTTACGGTTCAGAGCGCCGAACTCGAACAGCTTGATGAGCAGCAGGGTCCACGACAGGATCGAGGCCAGCAGCAGGCCGGCCATCACGACCTTAACGACGACCGTGGCTTCCATGAACATGGAGATCGGGGTGATGTCGCCGTGACCGCCGCCGACGGCGTCGTTCACCGTTGCGGGATCAGCTTCGCCGGCAGCGGGAGCGGCGGCTGCGGGAGCCGCAGTCGAGGCGGCCGGGGTGGGCTCGGCCGGGGCCTGGGCCAGGACCGGCGAGCTCGCCATCAGCGCGGCGGCGCCGGCCATGGCGAGAAGGATATTCGTCTTTTTGCTGTTCAGCATAATTCGCCAGTTCCTGCTTGGTCTGACTCGTGGAACCAAAGGTGCGGCCATAGTCAGCGACCGCCCCCCAACCTGAAATGTTTCCTTCAACGCGCCCGTCCTTTCGAGGATCAGAGCCCGCTGAAATCTTCGGTGGAGATCGAACCGGTCGCCCGCCTCGTCTCCGCTGGTCGAACCTTCGGAGACACGTCTCCGGCGATCCGCATTAACGTCTTCTTGCGAAGGCGCCTCAACCCTTTGACGAACCCTTACCGGAGCGTCAAGGGACAAGAGGGGCTTTTAACCCGTCGAGAGACATGGAGAAAAGTTCCACCAACCGGCGCATTAGAGTGCAGCCGCGCGACATTTTGATGATGATCTGACGTCAGATGAAGCAAGTTTGTTCAAAACGGCCGTCCTGAGCGCGATCATTTCCCAATACTGCAAATTCTAGGGCTGATCGCTGCAACCCGCCTGAGAGCCAAGGACGGCGCAAAGGCCGCAGCGCAATATAATGCGCCGGCGCAATCGATTTTTGTGGGGCAGGAAAAGATGGTGCCTGGAGGCGGGTTCGAACCACCGACACGCGGATTTTCAATCCGCTGCTCTACCAGCTGAGCTATCCAGGCGCCGACGCGGCGTCGCGAGAGGCGGGTCTATAGGGGAGGCTTTTCCGCCTGTCCAGCGCCCAATCCGTCCTTTTCGTCATCATCTTCCGCACCCTCGTCCAGGGCGACCGGAATGGCGTAGCCGCCAGTGAACCAGCGCTGCAGATCGACGTCGGAACAGCGGCGTGAGCAGAAGGGCTTGTACTTGGGATCGGCGTCGGCCTTGCGGCAGATGGGACAGGAAGCCACGGCTCAACCCTCTTCTATTCGTCCGCGCCCAGCCGGGATCGCGAGATCGGCCTGGATCACCGCTCGCGGTCCCAGACGAGCCGCCAACGGATGAGCAATCAGGGCTTCTTCCGGCGCGCAACGCGCGATGATGCGCGGCGACAGGGTATCGGCTAGAAGCTGCCGCCGCAAAGCGCGTACGACAGATATGGCCCGCGTCTGAACCGAGAGGCGTCCGCCGTCATCGAACAAAATCTCCGCGATCGGCGTGCGACGCCAGGGAAGCGACATCTGCAACAGGCCGAATCGACTGACGGGTCCGAAGACGGCCTGGGGGTCGTGGGCGAACGCGGCCCGCGCAACCTTGGCCTGCGCCTCGGCGTCCTGACCGTCCCCGACCATGTCGATGACGACTAAACCACCCCAGTTCCGCAGGCCGATCAGCCGCGCCGCCTGTTTCAACCCCTCGCGATTCGCAGCCGCCCTTGCCTGTTTCGGATCACGACCGGGCGTAGGGGCGAAGTCGATGTCCACCGCCACCAGGGCGCGGGTGCGCTCTATGGCGAGATCGATTCCGTGCGAGGCGAAAACGATGGATTGAGCCAGAGCCTCCTCCTCCGCCTCGACCACGGCGTCGATGGCGGCGATGCCGGTGACTGATTCCTCGCCCAGCGCGAGGTCGCGCAACTGTTCGGCGATGCTGGGCGCGGCTTGAATCAGACGAGGCGTCCCCTCCCCCGGCCCCAGACGACGGACCACCGCCCCTTTCCCGGCACGAGGTTCGGTGGTGACGACGACTTCCAGCCGCTGACCTTGGGTAATTCGGTCATTTCTCGGGAAAGGCAGAAAGGCGGCGGTCGGTGCGGCAATATCGACGAAGGCGCCGCGTAAGCCAGGGTTCACCTCGATCACACGCCCCACCGAGCGGGCGCCGAGCCGGGTCTGCGCCGCATCATCCTCGCGGTGGATCAGAAGATGAGTGTAGCGGCCGTCGCGCATGATCGCGCCACGCGTCTCGCCAGGCGTCTCGTCGAGGAAGACCTCGACTGCGCCGCTCATGAACGCCAGCCGACGCCGTGCAAAAGCTGGACGGCCTCATAGACGGGCAGGCCCATCACGGACGGATGGCTGCCGACGATGCGCTGGATGAAGGCGGCCGCCGGGCCCTGGATGCCATAGCCCCCGGCCTTGCCGCGCCAGTCGCCCGTGGCGACGTAGGATGCGATCTCGTGGTCCGACAAGGGTTTGAAGGTCACGCGGGTTTCGTTGACGCGCGACGATAGTTTTCCGTCGCGCCAGACGGCGACGCCGGTGAAGACGCGGTGATTGCGGCCGGACAGCAGTTTCAGAAAACGCGTCGCCTCGGCCTCGTCCGCCGCCTTTTCCAGAAAGCGACGCCCGACAGCGACAACCGTATCGGCGGCGATGACGACTGCGTCGGGACGGCGTTCTGCGACAACCAGGGCTTTCGAGGTGGCGAGCCGTTCGGCCAGACGCGGCGGAGTCTCGCCCTTCAGAGGCGTTTCGTCGATATCGGCGGGATCGATATGGTCGGCCGTGATCCCGACCTGCGCCAGCAATTCGATGCGGCGCGGGCTGGCCGAAGCCAGCACCAGTTCGGGGCGACCCGCAGCCACTTACTTGAAGCGATAGGTGATGCGACCCTTGGTCAGGTCGTAGGGTGTCATTTCGACCAGCACCTTGTCGCCGGCCAGAACGCGGATGCGGTTCTTGCGCATCTTGCCGGCGGTGTGGGCGATGATCTCGTGGTCGTTCTCGAGCGTCACGCGGAAGGTGGCGTTCGGCAGCAGTTCGCTGACGGTGCCGGGAAACTCGAGCAGTTCTTCCTTAGCCATGCGGCCTCTCACGCCCGTTGAATATGCGTTCGACCCCACGCCGGGCGGGCGCGAGGGGCGGAATGGACGGGCCTAATGCCCGAAAACACAGAGATAGTCGAGGTCAGCCGCGACGGTAGAGGGCGCAGAGCAATGTAAACAGGCGCCGCGACGTCTCGTGATCGACCACGATCTTGCCGTCCAACCGCGTCTTCAGCTGTTCGGCACCCTCGTTGTGAAGGCCGCGCCGGCCCATATCGACCGATTCGATCTGGCTGGCCGAGGATCCGCGCAGAGCCTCATAGTAGCTGTCGCAGATCATCAGATAGTCTTTGATCACGCCCTTCAGCGGCGTCAGGCTGATGGCGTAGGTGCGCGTGAAGTTCTCGCCGTCGATGTCGAACACCAGACGATTTTCCTGAAGCGACAGCTTCAGCCTGTAGGGCCCGCCCTCGGCGCCGACGGGCTCGAAGCTGTTCTTCTCGACCAGATCAAAGATGGCGACGCGACGCTCGTGCTCGATCTCGGCCGTCGCCGCCGGCAGGGTCGCGGCGTCGAGTTCGACCGAGGCCAGCTTGTGATCGGCGCTCATGCCGCAGTCCCTTCGTCGAGTTCGGGCGTGTCCAGGTGGGTCGGCGCGATCCGTGCAGGCCAGCGGTCGGAAATATCTGTGACCACGGCGTCCAGACATTCCACGTCGATTCGCAAATCACCGCCGCCGGCGAACATCAGGATGACGCGTCCGCTCAGATCCTCGGTCGGAATGAAGTCGAGCGCGAGCAGTTCGAGCGAGGCGTCGGGGCTGCGCGACAGGCGGCGGCTCTTGACCGCCAGAACGTCGCCGAACTGCATCGCGCACATCACCCGCGTCCCGCCGCACTCCCAGCAGAAGCGGCTGAAGGGGATGGTCACGGTCCGGGCCGCCTTTTCCCAGATGATGTCGACGGGCCGCAAAATCGCGTCCTGAAGGGCGGCGGAGATGATCTGAAGATCGTCGGCATCCTCGGCCAGCAGACGCAGCGGTTCGACCGGCGCCTTGGCTTCGGGGATGACGCCGTCGATCTCAGTGCTCATCACCTGTTCCCTTTATGCGGCGGATGTCGGCTCCGCATGCGCCGAGCTTTTCTTCCAAACGCTCGAAACCGCGATCCAGATGATAGACGCGTCCGACCGTCGTTTCGCCCTCGGCGACGAGGCCCGCGATGACCAGGCACATCGAAGCCCGAAGATCCGTGGCCATAACCTGTGCGCCGTGCAGAACTTCGACGCCGTTGACGTGCGCCTCTCCGGCGTGAACCGAAATGTCGGCTCCAAGTCGCGCCAACTCCGGCACATGCATAAAGCGGTTTTCGAAGATCGTCTCGCGAACCGTGCTGACGCCTTCCGCCGTCGTCATCAGCGCCATGAACTGGGCCTGGAGATCGGTGGCGAAGCCCGGATAGATCGCCGTCTCGACATCCACGGCCTTTAGGCGCTGCTTTGGGTCGCGCTTGATCAGAACGCCGTCGGCGGTCGGCGACACCTCGACGCCCGCCTCGACCATCTTGTCGGTCAGCGAACCGATCAGTTCAGCCCGCGCCTTGGTCAGCCGCACCTCGCCGCCCGCCATGGCGGCGGCGACGGCGTAGGAGCCCATCTCGATCCGGTCGGGAATCACAGACCAGGTCGTTCCGTTCAGCGACGAGACGCCGGTGATGGTCAGCACATCGGTGTCGATTCCCTCGATCCTGGCGCCCATGGCCGTCAGACAGTGGGCCAGATCGCCGATCTCGGGTTCGCGCGCCGCACGACGGAGGACGGTCGTGCCCTCAGCCAGCACAGCGGCCAGAAGCGCATGTTCGGTGGCGCCGACCGAGACGAGGGGGAACTCGATCTCAGCGCCCCTCAGGCCCTTCGGCGCGCGAGCGGTGACATAGCCTTCGTCCAGCTCGATCTCGGCGCCCAGCGCCGTCAGCGCCTGCAGGTGCAGATCTACCGGACGCGCGCCGATGGTGCAGCCGCCGGGCAGCGAGACCTTGGCCTCGCCTGTGCGCGCCAGCAAAGGCCCAAGCACATTGAACGAGGCCCGCATCTGCCGCACCAGATCGTAGGGGGCGAAGGTCGAGGTCAGATCCTTGGCGTGGAACAGACTCTCCTGCCCGTCCGCACCGTCACGCTCGGTCACTTCGATGCCGAACTGGCGCAGCAACTGACCCAGGAACCGGGTGTCGGCCAGACGCGGCATATTGGTCAGCAGCAAGGGCTGATCCGTCAGGATCGAGGCGGCCATCAGCTTGATGGCGGAGTTCTTGGCGCCGCTGACGGGAATGTCCCCGAAAAGCTGGGCGCCGCCCTGAATGGCGATGCTGTCCATGACGTCCTTAAGCGCGCCCGATGCCAACGCCTCGGGGGGAAGGTTCTCTAGCAAGCCGATGGGCGCTTGCCAAAGGGCTGCGTGATCGCGAGCCGATGACTTTCAGTTGCTGTCGCGCGGCGCAGCAGGCGTCCGCGCGGGCACCTTGCGGCGTCGCAGGTTGGCGCGAAGGGCGGAGGCCAGCCGCATGGCCTTTTCCGCCTTCGCCCTTTCCCTTTCGGACTGGGCCTTTTCAAATCCGGGCCCCGATTCGACGATCGGCGTCGCCTGCGCGGCGGCGGAGGGCGTATCGGCGTCATGCGGCGTGCGAGTCATGGCGCGATGATGCCGTGATCACGGGCCATGTCCAAACTTTCTTTCAGATCGTCAAAAAGCCGCTTCCCTCCCCGGAAGGGTTTGGCTATACGGCCGCTTCCTCAGTCGGGGCCGCCGTAGCTCAGTGGTAGAGCGCATCCTTGGTAAGGCTGAGGTCGTGGGTTCGATTCCCCCCGGCGGCACCATCTGAGACTTGAAAAGGCCCGGCTTTCGCCGGGCCTTTTTGAATTCCGGATCGGACGGAAAAGTCTTCAGTCGTAGCCGTAGAGGCCGCGGCGATAGGGATCGCGATCATCCGCATCGCCGTCCTTGCTCCAGCTGAACCCCATCGACATCGACTTGGTCGTGGTGTCGGCCCCATAGCCTCGACCGCGCCAGCCCCCGCCATAAGGCGAATAGAAGCCCGGTCCGCGCAGACCATAGCCGCCGTAGCCGTATCCCCAAGGTTCGTTGCGGCCTTCGCGGTAGGCGAGGTCCAGGCGGCCGTTCTCGCCGACGGGCAAGGAAACGGCCGCGCCATAGCTGCGATAGCCCCCGGTGCCGATCCCGGCCTCGACCATGCCATGCATCTTGCGCTCGGCCGGCGCGCCCGGCTCTGCGCTTTCGTCGAAGGTTGCGCCAGGCGTGCGCGCGCTGATCCAGTTCTGGATCTGCTGTTCGGTGGTCATGCCGTGAGGGGCGGCGTCCTGCGCTGTCGGCGCGGTCAACGACGCCTCAGGCACCGCCGCCAAGGCCTGGGCCAGGGTGGGCGCGTTTGTCGGCGCCGTGGTCACCACGCCATCCGGATCACCGTCCGACGCCGCCAGCGCCAAACCCGCCAAGAGACTTGCGATCAGCATAGGCCACCTCCGTTCGACATCATCCTAGCACAGCTATTGAGGCCAAGGTCAGGCGATGCCGTCGCCGCGGTTCAGGGGGTCCGGCAAGGCCTCGCCCTCGGCTACGAAACTGAGCGCGACCGAGTTGATGCAATAGCGGTTTCCGGTGGGCGGCGGGCCGTCGGGGAAGACGTGACCCTGGTGGCTGCCGCACCGGGCGCATTGAGTCTCGATCCGGATCATGCCGTAGCTGGTGTCGCGGATTGCATGGACGTGCGCTTCATCGACCGGCTGGGTGAAGCTGGGCCAGCCGGTGCCGCTTTCGAACTTCGTTCCACTCTTGAACAACGGCAAGCCGCATTCGCGGCAGCAGAAGACGCCGGCCCGCTTCTCGCCTAGCAGAGTGCCGCAGAAGGGCGCCTCCGTGCCATGGGAGAGCAGGACGCGCTTTTCCTCTGGGTTCAGATCGGCTTCAAGCCGGGCGCGTTCTTCGGCGTTCGGCGGGGTCAGGTCATAGCCCGACGGCGAACGGAGGGATTCGGAGGTTTGGGCGAGATCGGTCATGGACTGCAAATAAGAAGGGCGGGCCAAGGGTTCCACCCCTGCCCGCCCCTCGTTCATTCGACCGACCGGTCCTTACTTATTGGAACAGCGTCCCGACCCAAGCGCGCACGGCCGCTTCGTCCGTCGCCGAGCCAGTGTAGGCAAGGCCTTGCGCCGGGGTGAAGGGCGCATCGTTGCCGCGCTGACGCGTCGTCCAGGCCTTATGACCATAGGTCAGCTCGGCATAGTTCGACGGCAGGCGAAGCACGGTCGGCTCGATGAAGATCGAGTCCTCGGCGGTGACCGATCCGGCCAGGCGCACGTTCGGCAGGCGTGTCAGCAGGTCCAGCGTATCCAGGCACCCACTCGTGCAGCCGCTGTCGACCAGGACCACGACCGGGCCCGCCACGGGGTTTGCTGCGCCCGTGTCCGCCACCGAAGGACGGCCCGGCATGGTGAAGGTCGGCTGATTGGCGGCCAGGGCCGAATCGAAGGAGGCGACGATGGCCTGGGTCTGTTCGATCACCGGGCCGGATTCGGCGACGAAGCGCGGGTCGGCCTGCATGCGGGCCAAGGTGTCGGCGAACCACTGACGGTTGGCGGGCGTGGCGCGGTAGGTGATCGAGCCGGCTTCAGGCTGACGGCTGACGGTGAACTCCGGCGTCCAGATGCGGTTGGCCAAGCCATAGCCCTTGCCCGTCGCATTCAGCGACGCGCCGTTTGCGCCGCGCAGATCGATGACCAGACCCTGCGTGCCGCGAATGGCGGGCAGTTGGGCTTCGACAGCGGCGTAGAAGGCGTCCCATCCGGCGTCGTCAGCCAGGGTGTGAACGTTGATCCACGGACGGCCGTCGACCGTCTCGACCGACAACGGATTGGCGCCCGGCGTATAGACGGTGGCGCGATAGGCGGCTTCCAGGCTGGCGGCGTCGGCCGGCTGGGGCTGCATCTGGAAGTCACGATCGCGACGCCCGACCTTGAAGGTGCACAGCGACGGAACGCCGCCGGTGAACGGGTTATTGCGATTCCACAGCAGATAGGGGGCGGTGCGGACACGTCCGGCTTCCGTCGTCAGGTCGCCTTCCCAGCGGTCCAGCCGCTCTTCGGCCAACTGAGCGGCGGTCTTGTCGCCGCACTTGACCAGGGTCGCGCCGAGCGGCGGCACGTTGCGAACGCCGGGCTTCACATAGGAGACGACATATTCGCCGTTGCGCCACGCCGTGGTCACGCCCGGCCAGCTGGTCGCGAAGAAGGGGCCAAGGCCTTCATAGGTCGGGCGAATCGCGATGTTCGAGTCGCGGAAGCCGTTGGCGTAGTAGCGCATCAGATAGGCGTGGCTGTCGCCGCTGTTCACGCGTCCCACCTTGCCTTGCGCATCGGTCAGGCCGGCATTGATCCAGCTGCGAAACGCTTCGCTGGGCGCGCCGGGAATCACGGCGGCAGGGTGGTTGGCGGCCAGGGCGTCATGCGCGGCTTGGAGGTCTTGCTGCGCCAGGGCGCGAAAATCCTGTGCGACAGCGGCGCCGGCGGCGACGGTCAGCGACAGAACGGCGGCCGATGCGGCGGCGATCATTCGGTTCATGGGGTTTCCTGCGGCCTTTGATTTCAAGCTCGTGGGAAAGGTTAAACCCCATGCGTCCGGCGCTTGCCAACCCCGCCGCGCGGGATTTCGCCCGATTGTCACATGGGCTGCGGCGATGCGGCGCGCATCAAAGCGGCGCCGGCGCCTCGACCGCTGCGCCGAAGATCCGATCGAAGCTGCGCCTCAAGGCCTCGTCCGCCTCGTCCATCGTCGCCAGAACGCCGAGATCGACCAGGCTGGTGACGCCGTGTTCCTGAATGCCGCACGGGACGATGCCGCCGAAATGATCCAGATCCGGCTCCACGTTCAGGCTGATGCCGTGGAAGCTGACCCATTTGCGGACCTTGACGCCGATGGCGGCGATCTTGTCTTCACGCGACCAGCCCGCCCCCTTGCGCTCGACCCACACGCCCACGCGGCCCGGCCGGATGTCGGCCTTTACGCCGAACGTCTCCAGGGCGCCGATCAGCCACAGCTCAAGCCCGCGCACGAAACACCGGACGTCCTTGCCGCGCCGGTTCAGGTCCAGCATCACATAGGCCACGCGCTGTCCCGGCCCGTGATAGGTGAACTGCCCGCCCCGCCCTGTGCGATGCACCGGAAACCGTCCGGCATCCAGAAGGTCGTCGTCCTTGGCCGAGACGCCGGCGGTGTAGAGCGGCGGATGCTCCAGCAACCAGACCATCTCATTCGCCTCGCCCGCCGCAATGGCCGCGACGCGCGCCTCCATGAAGACCTCTGCGGCCGCATAGTCGACGTAGCCTTTCGACACAGCCCATTCGACCGGTCGGTCATCGTCGAGACGCAGTTTCTGAAGGGATGGGCTTAACGGCTCAGCAAGCATGACGCTTCAATGTGGTCGCCAGGGCGTTTCTGCAAGAGACGGCCCTCTAGTGAAGAGAGCTTTACGTGACCCAGATTAACGCCGTCGATGTCGAAATCTCCGTGGTTCTGGGTCGCTCGGTGCTGCCGATGTCGCAACTGCTGCGCATGGGTCGCGGCGCGGTGATTCCCCTGGACGCCGCAGAGGGCGACGAGGTCTGGATCCTGGCCAACAACTACCCGGTCGCGCGCGGCGAAATCGAGATCCGAGACGACCGTATCGCCATCACCGTCACCCGCCAGGCGGACGTGTACGACTTCATGGCCGGGTCGGCCTGAGACTTTGATCCGCGACGTCTTTGCGTCGCTCATTTCGCCCTTTCCTTTTCCAACGGCTTCGTCTATTCGCCGCCGCTCCGATGCGAGCGGTCGTGGCGGAATTGGTAGACGCGCAGCGTTGAGGTCGCTGTGGGGCAACCCGTGGAAGTTCGAGTCTTCTCGACCGCACCATCTGGCTAAACAGGGCGATTCATCGGCTAAGTACGGCTGGACATCTACCAAGGGAGGCGACCACGTGAGCACCACGGACACCGCCTTTGCTCCAGACGAGACGCTCGATAACGAAGACCACGCCGCCCTGGACGAGGACTATGTCCTCACCCCGCAATTCGTCGAGAAAGTCGTGGACGCCGCCGACGACGGCGACGGGATGCGGCTGCGCTCGCTGCTGGAAGACCTGCACCCGGCCGACGTCGCTGACCTGATGGGCTTTCTGACGGCGGAACACCGCGCCGTCGTCGTGCTGTGGTTGCCGCCGGAGCTTCTGGCCGAAACCCTGCCCGAGCTGGACGACAATATCCGCGAGGAGGTGCTGGAGCGCGTGCCGCACGGCACCCTGGCCGAGGCGCTACAGGAACTAGATTCCGACGACGCCGCCGCCGTCGTCGAAGACCTGGAAGACGACCAGCGCGAACGCGTTCTGGCCGCCATGCCCGAGGTCGATCGCGCCGCCATCGAAAGCAGCCTGGGCTATGCGGAAGAATCCGCCGGGCGCCTGATGCAGCGCGAGGTGATGGCCGCGCCCCAGTTCTGGAGCGTGGGCGACACCATCGACCACATCCGCAAACAGGGCGACGACCTGCCCGAGCTGTTTTTCGACATCTATGTGGTCGATCCGCTGAACCGCCCGGTCGGCGGCGTGCCGATCAGCGGCCTTCTCCGCGCCGCCCGCACCATCGCCCTGACCGATCTGATGGAGCCGATCAACGAGATCGCCGTCGATCAGGACCAGGAAGAAGTCGCCTACATCTTCGAAAAATACCACCTGATCTCGGCGCCCGTCGTGGACGCGGCCGGTCGCCTGGTGGGTCAGATCACCGTCGATGACATCGTCAACATCATTCAGGAAGAGAACCGCGAGGACATCCTGCGTCTGGCCGGTGTCGCCGACGAGGACCGCGGTTCGTCCGTGCCCGAGATCGTGCGCGGTCGCGTGCCCTGGCTGGCGATCAATCTGGCGACGGCGGCGTTGGGCGCCAGCGTCATCGGCCTGTTCGAGGCCACCATCCAGCAGATCGTCGCTCTCGCCGTCCTGATGCCGATCGTCTCGGCCATCGGCGGCAATGCGGGCACCCAGGCCCTGACCGTGACCGTGCGCGCCCTGGCGACACGCGAGTTGAACAGTTCGAACGCTCCGCGCACCTTCTGGCGCGAGATGGTGGTGGGCCTGGCCAACGGCCTGATCCTGGCGCCCCTGATCGGCATCGCGGCCGGCTTCTGGTTCCGGGACGAAGACTGGAAGATCGGCCTGGTGATCGGCGCGGCCATGATCCTGAACCTGCTGGTCGCCGCGTCGATCGGCGTCCTGACGCCCCTGACCCTCTCCAAGCTCAAGTTCGACCCGGCCGTGTCCTCGGCCGTGTTCGTCACAGCGACCACGGACTTCTTCGGCTTCCTGATCTTCCTTGGTCTGGCCACACTGGTGCTGCTCTAGACACCACGCGGACGATCCGGCGCGGCCCTTGCTGGGAGCGGTGCGAGCGCCGCGCGCCTGTTTCCAATTGGGTCAACTGTGTCTGACGTCCTCCCCAAACCCAGCAAGGTGTCCCGAGAGGGCGTCCTGCTGATCAAGAGTTTCGAAGGCTTCCGGCCTCGGGCCATGCAACGCAGCGACGGTCGCTGGGTCATCGGCTATGGCCACACCCGGTCGGCTCGCGAGGGCGCGAGAGTGTCCGAGGCCGAGGCCGAACTGCTGATGCAATACGACCTGATCCCGGTCGTGAAGGCTGTGATCGATCATGTCCGCGCGCCGCTGAACCAACATCAGTTCGACGCCCTGGCCAGTTTCGCCTTTTCCATCGGCGCAGACAGGTTCGCCGCCTCGGATGTGGTCGAACAGCTGAACGCGGGGTCTGCGCGTCAGGCGTCCGCCTCCATGAGCGCCTGGGCCGATGAAGCCGCCGCAGAGACGCCAACCCGCCGGCGCTCGGCTGAACACGCGCTGTTCAATGCCGCGCCCGGCGCGCCGGTCACATTGGCGGACCTTCTGGCCGCGCCCCTGCCGTCTCCTTTCGAGACGGATGAACCGACCCTCCCCGCCGTCGACGGCGCCCTGGATGAAGCCGTCGCTCCCTTCCCATCGCAAGACGGCGCAGCGCTGGCTCAAGCAACCACCGCGCCCCAGCCCCACGCCGTCTATGCCGCGGCGGCTGTCGGTCCGGTCGGGGACGTCGTGCCGTTGACCGGGCAATCGGAGACCGTCTCCGTCGCTGCGCCGATCATCGCCGCCAACGACATCCACGCCCCGGTTGAAACCCAACAGCCGGAGACGCCGTCGGGCTTCGTCGACGCACAAAAGACCAGCGTGGTGCTGACCGCGCCGGGGCTGGCCGAAACCACGCCAGCCGACAGCGCTGCCGCGCCAACTACCGAGGGTGACACGGCATCCAGCGAAGACGTGCTGAGCACGCGCGAGGTCGTGGCCCGCGCTCGGGCCAGGCGGCGCTCGGGCCTTGGTGAAACCCTGACCTTCGTCATCATGGGCGGCCTGGGCGCCCTGTGCCTCGGCGTCGCCATGGCCGCCTTTCGCCGCGCGTCGCTATCGAACAGCAGCGACACCGCCACGGTCGCCTGGGTCCTGATCCTGGTCGCCGCCGCCTGCCTGGGGGTATCGGGCTACAACTGCTATCGGCGCTGGGGACGGGCTGACCGCGCCTGACAGCGCTTGGCGAAAGGCCGTGCGCGATGCTACGCCCTAGCGCATGAGCATTCCCTTCGCGCCCCAATCCATGGAATTCGGCCTTGGCGATAACGCCGACGCCATCCGCGACACCACCGCCCGCTGGGCCGCCGATCGCCTGGCGCCGCTGGCCGCCGAGATCGACGAAAAGAACGCGTTCAAACGCGAGCTCTGGCCCGAGATGGGCGAACTGGGCCTGCACGGAATCACCGTCGAGGAAGAGTTCGGCGGCCTCGGCCTGGGCTATCTCGAACACGTCGTCGCGATGGAGGAAGTGTCGCGCGCCTCGGCCTCGATCGGCCTGAGCTACGGCGCCCACTCCAACCTGTGCGTCAATCAGATTCGCCGCTGGGGCACGCCCGAGCAGAAGCAGAAATATCTGCCCAAGCTGATCAGCGGCGAGCATGTCGGCTCGCTGGCCATGTCCGAAGCGGGCTCGGGCTCCGACGTCATGTCGATGCGCACCCGCGCCGAAAAGAAGGGTGATCGCTACGTTCTGAACGGCACCAAGTTCTGGATCACCAACGCGCCCCACGCCGACACCCTCGTCGTCTATGCCAAGACCGATCCGGACGCGGGATCAAAGGGTTGCACCGCCTTCCTGATCGAAAAGGGCATGAAGGGTTTCAGCGTCTCCAAGAAGCTGGACAAGATGGGCATGCGCGGCTCGGACACCGCCGAACTGGTTTTCGAAGATTGCGAAGTGCCGGAAGACAACATCATGGGTCCGCTGGGCAGCGGCGCCGGCGTGCTGATGAGCGGCCTGGATTATGAGCGCGCCGTTCTGGCCGCTGGCCCGCTCGGCATCATGCAGGCCGCGCTGGACGTGGTCCTGCCCTACGTCCGCGACCGCAAACAGTTCGGCAAGCCGATCGGCTCGTTCCAACTGATGCAGGGCAAGATCGCCGACATGTATGTCGCCCTGAACAGCGCCCGCGCCTATGTCTATTCGGTCGCCCGGGCCTGCGACGCCGGCCTGACAACGCGCTACGACGCGGCGGGTGCGATCCTACTGGCGTCCGAAAATGCGGTGAAGGTCACGATGGAGGCCGTTCAGGCCTTGGGCGGCGCCGGCTACACCAAGGAATGGCCGGTTGAACGACTGGTCCGTGACGCCAAACTCTATGACATCGGCGCCGGCACCAACGAGATTCGCCGCTTCCTGATCGGACGGGAACTGCTGGGCGGCTGACGGCTTGTCTCCGCACAAGGGAGACAGACCATGCCCGCAAAATCCGCCGCTCAGCAAAAGGCCGCCGGCGCCGCCCTGTCGGCCAAGCGCGGGGACACGCCGAAGTCGAAGCTGAAGGGCGCGTCCAAGTCCATGGTTGAGTCCATGACGGAAAAGCAGCTGGAAGACCTTGCCGAAACCAAGCGCAAGGGCAAACCCGAACACGTGCAGGACTGAGACACAGTCGATTTATCTGATCGCCTGTCCGTTCTGTAAGTGGCGATCCGCGCGCCGACCGCCTAGATGGGCGCAATCTCCAGCCGAGCGCCCCGCCTGATGCCCGCCCAACCGCCTCCGAATGACGACCTGCGGCGGTTTTCCGACGTCCTTGAAGACCTCGGCCACGCCCCTGAACCCAAGCTGACCATGGCCGAACTGGTCGCGTCGTTCGGCGAGCGCGGCTTCGGGGCCATGATTCTGATCCTGTCTCTACTGGCGCTCCTGCCCTGGCCGCCCGGCGGCAAGGCGGTCTTCGCCGTGCCGATCATCCTGATGTCCCTGGAACTGGCCTTCCAGAGACAGAGCGTGTGGCTGCCGCGCTGGATGTTGAAGGCCTCGGTGTCCCGCGCCGCCTACACGTCCTTGATCGCCACGCCGTTCGCAGCCCCGGCCTGGCTACGCCGCTGGGTCCTGTCGGCAAGGGTGCGGATCGCCGGGCGCCGCTACATCTTTTCCGACGGCGTGAGGCGCGCCGTTCGCAGACGGCCGAACGGCGTGAGTGTCCTGAAGATGGTCCGCGCCATCGAACGCTTGACCCGCCCACGCCTGCCGCTGCTGACCGGCGATGTCGCCGACACTTTCACCGGCCTAGTCTGCGTCGTGCTGGCCCTGATCATGGCCTTGCCCATTCCGTTTGGAGACGCCCTGCCCGGTATCGCTCTGGTTCTGTTCGCCCTGGGCATGATGCAGCGCGACGGGGTCGCCATACTTCTCGGCGTCGTCGCGACCGCCGCCAGCGCCCTCTATCTATTTTTGATCTGGGCGACGGTGGTCGAGGTGGCGCAGCACTTGACCGGCTGGTTCGCCAAACTGCTGCACTGACGGCGACAAAAAGGGCCGCCGGGTTTCCCCGACGACCCTTCATTGCCTGACCGCGAACGGTCCGGCCGCAACTCAGTCTGAAAGGCTCAGACCAGACCCTCTCCGAGGGCCAGGGTCGCGGTCGCCGCTCGCGATTGATGACAATGAGACACTGGATCACCTCCTTTCGACTGTTGAACAGGGAGGTGAAACATAAGACGAATCAACGCCTTGCGCCAATGGGCTTCGCGCTTTCGTGAACGCGTGCCGATTTACTGCGTCGGCGACGCCCCGCCGGACAGGCCCTGCATGATCATGCGATTGATATCGATCAGATCCTGAAAGCTCTCTTCGCCCCGCATGATCGCCGAGGAATGGCGATTGATGAACAGGCTCAGGGAAATGATCTGCGCGCGCATCGGAGCGCCCAGGGCGTTGCCTGCATCGCTGCACTCGCCGGCCAGCGTCGACCAGAGGCGCCGATTCCAGTCCAGCGCGTCGATACGTGTGGCGATGTCGGACTCGTCGACGGTCGAGGCGTGAACCAGAGCGCGCGTGACCTGACCGAACAGACGGTACTCCAGGTCGCGCGGGCTCTCAGCCCTCGCTGTCGCCGCTGTGTAGGCCTGAAGCGACATTCAGCACTCTCTCTTCATACTCGACAATCTTACGCGCCGACATCAGGGCCTTATAGTATTCGCGCGCCAGCACATGACGCGAGGCCGAGACGCATTCGGCCAGGATGTCCGGGTTCTGCGTCGCGCCCATGAATTCGGTGATCCGCAGAGCGAGTTCGTCGAAGAACTTCGACGCCGAACTCTCGTCCAGATACATCATCATGATCGGGAAATAGATGCGGCGTGCGGGCGTGGTGACGTCCTCGGCCTGCATGATGTCCTTCTCGCGCAGGACGCTGGCGCGGTTTTGGAGGATCAGCACGCCGCGACGATCGCCGTTCTGGACCACGGCGCCATTCAGAACGAACTTCTCGCCGGGTTTCAGCGACAGCTTCAAGGCCATTGAGGACCGTACTCCAGTCGTGATCGAGCCGGTCGCGCACGACAGCTCCGAGTGAATCAGACTCTACCCCGGCATCAGTTAACCATCCCTTGTGAGATCGATCCGCTGGAACGCGTATCGTCGCCGTTGCGTTGGCTTGTCGAAGAGGAGACGACCATGCCGGACAACGACTATCAGGACGATCAGGAACAGTCTGAGACGTTCGACGAAACCCATCTGGACGACGAGGGCGACGGCGAATTTCTGCTGGATGAAGCCGACCAGGTGCTGGACGTGACCCAGGCTGACGGCGACGCCGACGAAGAGGAGTTCGACGAGGACGCCGAGGTCGATCTCGACGACCAGCTAGCTCTCGACGGCATCGAACGCGAAGCCGACGCCCTGTTGGGCGTCGATGGCGAAAACCGCGATCAGATCGACGCCGAAGGCGGGCCTGCGTCAGCACCAGATGAAGTCGAGCTCGTCTATTCGGGCCTGATGGAAAACGAACGCGGCGCACAGGCCAGCGCCGCCCACTGGGAAGCCAAACGGCTCTCGGATGACGACATCACGGACCTGGGATACGGCCCGGACGGTGATCAAGACGCTCCGGCGCGATAAGGAGACAATGACATGACCGACGATAAAGCCCGTCACGACGCGTCCACCGACGCCCCGCACGCCAAGCGCACGACCTCGCAGGACGGTGTGCCGGACCAGCTCGACAAGATCGAAAAGTCCGAAAGCCGCCAGGAGGCGCTCGTGGATGAGGGTCTGGAAGAAACCTTCCCCGCCAGTGATCCGGTCTCGGCCAAGCGCATCACCTGATCGCTGTTCACGACGCAGGCGATCCGCTAACCCACTTCGTGGAAACACGGAGTGGGTTTTTCTATGAGCCGTTTCGAAGGCACGGACCGTTATATCGCCACGAGCGACCTCAAGGTCGCGGTGAACGCTGCGGTCGCGTTAGAGCGTCCCCTGCTGATCAAGGGCGAGCCCGGCACAGGCAAGACGGTCTTGGCCTATGAGATCGCCAAGGCCTTCGACGCACCGCTGATCACTTGGCACGTCAAATCCACGACCAAGGCCCACAACGGCTTGTATGAGTATGACGCGGTCAGCCGACTGCGCGACAGCCAGTTGGGCGAGGAGCGCGTCCACGACGTCCGCAACTATCTGAAAAAAGGCAAGCTGTGGGAAGCCTTCACCGCCCCTGCCCGCCCCGTCCTGCTGATCGACGAGATCGACAAGGCCGACATCGAGTTCCCCAACGACCTGCTGCAGGAACTCGACCGGATGGAGTTCTACGTTCAGGAAACGGACGAGACGATCCGCGCCGAAGTGCGCCCCATCGTGATTATCACCTCCAACAATGAAAAAGAGCTGCCCGACGCCTTCCTGCGCCGCTGCTTCTTCCACTTCATTCGCTTCCCCGACGCCGAGACTCTGTCGGCCATCGTCGATGTGCACTTCCCCGGCATCAAACCGCGCCTGGTGTCCGAGGCGCTGAAGACCTTCTACGAAATCCGCGACACGCCGGGCCTGAAGAAGAAGCCGTCAACCTCGGAGCTTCTGGATTGGCTGAAGCTGCTGCTGGTCGAGGATATCGATGCTGAGACCCTGCGTGAGAAGACGCCGAACAAGCTCATCCCGCCGCTGCATGGCGCGCTGCTCAAGAACGAGCAGGACGTGCATCTGTTCGAACGCCTGGCCTTCCTGAACCGCCGCGAAGGCTCGCGCCCCGGCGGCTGACGCGGTGATTACCGCGATTTCACTGGATCACGCGGCCGCAGCGCGCAGAATGCGGGCCAAGAGAGGTTCGACCATGCGTCATGTCCTGCTTTATCTAGCCCTCAGCGCCAGCCTGGCCGCCTGCGACGGCGACAACTCGGTCCGCATCACCACCACCTCCTCCAGCGACGATCAGGGCGCGGGCGTATTGAAGGTGATCGACGCCCTGCAATGCCCAGACAATCTTGGCGTCCTGACACGAAAGGGCTTGGCGGCGGCGGGCGGCGCGAACTGCGTCTATGGCGGCCCCAAGGGCGCCGACGTCGTGCTGCATCTGGTCAAGCTGGACGGGCGTTCCGTCGATGACGTCCTGCGGGACTTCGAAGCGCGCGCCAGCGCCGATCTGCCCCATACGGTCGCGCGCCTTGCTCCCGGGGCCGGAGATGCGCCGCCGCCTCCGCCATCGATCGAGGCAGGCGATACGACTTCCGTCCAGGCGCCTGGGGTCGACATCAAGACGCGCGGCGAGGACGCCTCGGTCCGCCTGCCCGGCCTGAAGATCGAGACCCAGGGCGATAACGCCAGCGTCCGTATCGGCGGCATCAACATCCAGTCCAAGGACGGACAAAACGTCCGCACCGAAACCTCGACGGTCAGCGTGGACGCCAACGACAACTCCACTCGCGTGCGCACCCGTGCGCCGGGCGCGGCGACGCGCATGACCTATATCCTGGCTGACGATCAGCCCGGCGATGCGGGTTGGCGCCAGGTGGGCTTCGAGGCGCGCGGGCCCAGCGGCGGCCCGATCGTGATCGCCGTGGTCAGGTCCAAGGATCGCCGCAACGACGGCATTTTCGACGACGCCAAGGAACTGGTCACGCTGAACGTCGGACGCTAACGCGGCGATTTCCTGCGCCGTCTGGTCCCTCCCGCTTGATCCCGGCGTATCTTTGCGTCACCTGACCAGCCGACAAGCGATCAGGACACGCGATTTGGCCGAGCGCCCCACCAAGAAGAACGCCCCCCGCGCCTGGCAGCGCATGCTGTCCGGTCGTCGCCTGGATCTGCTGGACCCGTCGCCGTTCGACATCGAGATCGAGGACATCGCTCACGGCCTGGCGCGCGTCGCCCGCTGGAACGGTCAGACCATCGGCGAGCACGCCTTCTCCGTCGCCCAGCACTCGTGCGTGGTCGAAGAGATCGCCGCCCACATCAAGCCCGGCCTGGATCCGAAATGGCGTCTAGCCGCCCTGCTGCACGACGCCTCGGAGTACGTCATCGGCGACATGATCTCGCCGTTCAAAGCGGCGCTCGGAGCCGGTTACAAGGACTTCGAGGCCAAGCTGGAAGCCGCGATCCATCTGCGATACGGCCTGCCGCCCAAAACTCCACAAACAATCAAGACCCTGATCAAGAAGGCCGACAAGGCCTGCGCCTTCTTCGAGGCGACTCAGTTGGCGGGTTTCACCGAAAAGGAATCGCTGGGCTTCTTCGGCAGCCCGCCTGAGGGCTACAGCCTGACGATCGAACCTCAACCCGCGCCGGTCGCCCAGGCCCGCTATCTGGAACGCTACCGTGTCCTGGCTGGCGCCGTCGGCCTGATCCCCGCCGACGACGCCTGGCATACAGAATAACACGATGACCCAAGGGGCGGAGGACGGCGTTCGCATCGGTCTGTCGGCGGTTGTGATGACCTTGAAAGACCGACAGGCCGTCGTCCTGACCACGCCGACCGAGGACGGTTCGCGGGCCCTGCCCTTCGGGCCGTTTGATCCCGTGCGCGACCGCACCTTCGAACGCGCCCTGCGGGACTTCGTGACCGCCCAGACCGGGTTTCGGCTCGGCTTCGTCGAACAGCTCTACACCTTCGGCGACGCGGGCCGCGCCTCGCCGCGCGCGACGCCCGGCCCCGGCCGCTACAGAGAGGTCTCCGTCGGCTATCTGGCCTTGACGCCCGACGCGGCGGAAGGCCAAACCCACGACGCCCGCTGGGACGCCGTGTTCGAGTTCTTTCCCTGGGAAGATCGGCGCGGCGGCCAAGACACTCAGATCACGGAAGGCCTGCACGCCTGGGCCGATGGCGACGAGCACCGCCTGGCCCGGGCCCGCGCCCTTTTCGCCCTGACGGCCGATCACCGCTGGAACGAGGAGCGGGTGCTGGAGCGATATGAACTGCTCTACGAAGCACGTCTGGTCGCCGAGGCGTGGCGCGACGCCGACCTGTCGCCCACGCAGCCCATGCCGGGCCGCATCATGTCCTCGGATCACCGGCGCATCCTGGCGACGGCGCTCGGCCGCCTGCGCAGCAAGCTGAAATATCGTCCGGTCCTGTTCGATCTGACCCCTGGCGTCTTCACCCTGTCCGAACTCCAGGCGGGCGCCGAGGCCGTCTCGGGCCTCAGCCTGCACAAGCAGAATTTCCGGCGCGGCGTGGAGCGGACAGGGCTGGTCGAACCCACCGGACAGCTCTCTTCCACCACGGGCGGCCGACCCGCCGAACTGTTTCGATTCAAGGGCGTGGACGCTCAGACCGGCGCCGCGCCGGGCCTGTCCTTGCCCGCGCAAAGATAGCGTCGGATTTCTTTCACAGACGGGTTGCGAAGCGCTGCGGCTCCGACTAGAGAAGCCCCTCGCTCGACCAAGCGATATCGGCGCCGCGGAGAGGTGGCAGAGTGGTCGAATGTACCGCACTCGAAATGCGGCGTGCCTGGAAGGGTACCGTGGGTTCGAATCCCACCCTCTCCGCCATCGCCTGCTCCTGGACGTTCATCCAGGTGCAGGGCCGTCCAAATAATCAAACGAAGTCTTACACCTAGATCCACCGCCGTGTGGACAGGTCCGCAACTGCACGTCACAATCCAGGCCTGAAACGTGGGTAGCGACGAGGGTAGAGTGCGGAGCATGTCCAGATTGAGCGCCCTTTTCGTCGGGCGTGTAAAGGAACCAGGGATGTATGCTGATGGGGGCGGCCTGTATCTCCAGGTCAGTCGATCCGGCACGAAATCCTGGATCTTCCGGTACTCGCTCAATGGCCGCGAACGCGAAATGGGGCTCGGCCCCCAGCATACGATCACACTGGCCGATGCCCGAGTCATGGCGACGGAAGCGCGCCGGATGAAGCTGTCAGGAATCGACCCGATTGATGCCCGGAAGTCTCAGCGTCAAGCTAAGAGGCTCGAAGACGCCAGGGCGATCACTTTCAACCAAGCATCGATCGCCTACATCAAGGCAAACAGGGCGGCCTGGAAAAACCCCAAGCACGCCGCACAGTGGGAATCCACGCTGACCGCATATGCCGACCCCATTTTCGGCGACCTACCCGTTGCCGCTATCGACACGGCACTGGTTATGAAAGCGCTGGAGGCCATCTGGTCCGAAAAGCCAGAGACGGCCAGCCGGCTACGTGGGCGGATCGAGTCCGTGCTGGATTGGGCCACGGCGCGTGGATATCGCACTGGAGAGAACCCAGCGAGGTGGCGCGGCCATCTCGACAAGATGCTCCCCGCCCGCGCGAAGGTGCAGGCCGTCCAACACCATGCCGCCCTACCCTATCGCGACCTTCCGGCCTTCATGTCGTCCCTTCGCGTCCAGCCTGGTATTGGCGCTCTCGCTTTGGAATTCGCCATCCTGACCGCCGGGCGCACGGGTGAGGTGATCGCGGCCACTTGGGACGAGATGGACCTCGATGCCGCCACCTGGACGGTCCCCAAAGAGCGGATGAAAGCCAAAAGAGAGCACAAGGTGTTCTTGGGTGACCGCGCGCTTGCGATCCTACGCCCCCTGAAAGCCGCAGCGAGATCAGATTTCGTCTTTCCCGGAAACCTGCCCAACAAGCCTCTTAGCAACATGGCCATGCTCTCCACACTGAAACGGATGAACCGGAAAGATCTCACGACGCATGGCTTCCGCAGCACCTTCAGAGATTGGGCGGCCGAGACGACGGACTATCCGTCCGAAGTCGTCGAGATGGCGCTGGCCCATGTGGTCGCTAATAAGGTGGAAGCTGCCTACCGGCGTGGCGACCTGTTTGAGAAACGGAAAGGTTTGATGCGCGACTGGGATCAGGCCGCAACACCGAGGTGATCATATGCTGGAAAGACGATCCGGACCATTCGTTCAGATGGATCGCATCATGGCGGAGCTGTCACCCGCCGAGGCAGACTACAAAGAGCTGTTCAACGACCTAGAAGAGATTGCGGTTCGCATCCTCGCGGCGGAGAATATTTCACTTAGTAGTGTTTCCATGCAGTCCACTGATGATGCCCTCCGAGAATACTCGGAGCGCGGCATCATTGCGATGCACGCCTACGTATCGATTCGCTTGGTTAAAGGTTGGGCGGCTGACGAGACTGACAAGGGTAAAGGTTCAGCCGACACAATTTATCGCGTCGCTTACCATGCGGCCATGGCTGCAACTACGGCTGCACTTATCAGCCCCATGGTCACCAAGTTCAAATCCGACGAGCTGAGAGCGTTTCTCGGTCGGCAAAAAGGTACCAAAGCATCACAGAAGGCCAGCGAAGAACGCGCTAAAGGCATCAGGTCCGCGTTGAACAAACTAACGTCTGAAGGATTCCAGGCCCGGAAGCTGGATCCATGGTCAAATGCAATAAGAGCTTTGGACCCCGTGCTCGCGCCCCACGAAAACAACGACGCCATGAACAAGTTGGTTTCCAGAGAAGGAAAGGCGCTGTTTGGCAAAAAGTGGCCCAAACTGGCGAAAACGCGCCAATCGCTGAGCTAGCGCGAAAACCGTTATTTCGTCGATCCAACTTCTGGATACGCTTGGACATCAAGCCATTCATAGGAGTTGAAATGGATCCGAAGCCCCCTTCCGCTCGACTGGCGCTCTCCGTGAGCGAGTTCTGCGACACTTGCTCGATCAGCCGCAGCCTCTTCTATCAAGAGGTCAAAGCCGGCCGCATCCTGACACTCAAGGCCGGCAAAAGAACCTTGATCGCCGCGACAGAAGCCCACCGTTGGCTGAACAGCTTGAGCGCCGCTTGAGCCGCTAAGCGACATCGGCGGCCAGCCGCCCCCCTCCCCCCAAACCTCTATCATCATTCACTTAGGGAGTTCTCGCTCACAATGGCGAGGATGCGATGATGCGCGCCTTAACCGCTGTTAAAAACGACCCCAAACAAGCCGCACGGTCCAAGTTTCTTTGGCTGCGACAGGTCCTCACCGACCCCGCCACCGGCCATCTGGCCTGCCGTGTCGCCGGTCTTCTGATTGACCATATCAACCGCTCCACAGGTGAAGCCTGGCCCTCTCAGGCGCGCCTGGCTGAAGCTGCAGGCGTCACGCCCAGGGCAATACAGTACGCCCTTCAAAAACTGATTTCTGGCGGTCATCTGAAAGTGCGCCGGCAACGCGGCCTAGCCAACCGCTATCAGCCGCTTATTAGACCGACGAATGACAGTTCGCCGGATCGCTCCGGACTGGCGAACTCCAGTTCCAAAACCTACGAAACCAGCTTCGCACGACTCCTAGAGACTCCTTTAAAGAAGGTGCTCGACGAAGCGGAACGGCAGCGCCTAGGCCGTGAAATGTCGACCCTGGCCAGACAATTGAGCGGACGCTCATCGCGGAGCGGTGCCGATGCGTAGCCGACTTCCTGATGACCGAGACGAGCGGCGCGACCTTGACGCCGGCACCTCATACGACTTCGACGCCGATGTCGCCTCGACCGAAGCCGACGCCAATGCCGCCCAACTCGATGCTGCTTTGGCTCAAATCATAGGCGGCAATCACCAGGTGCTGGCCGGTTTCCGCCGCTTCGAAGTTCAGTTGGCCGAACGCGCGCGTGAAGACAGCCGGCATGTCGCCGCATTGTCCAAGATCGTGGTTGCCCCGGAGGACATTGCCCATGCGGCCTACAGTGGAGCCGCAGCCGGCATTCAGCAGCAACATGGCGCTGACATTCAAAAGGTCTCTGACACGGCACAACAGGTCGAGTCCGTGGCGAGATGGCTGATCGAGAACGCCAAGGAGGAACGTTCAGAACGTCGCATTTGGGTTGAAGCCACCATGTACGCAGCCTGCGCCGCCGCTGTAGCAATCCTCGCTGCCGGTACGATCGGCTACTTCATCGGCTCAGACAGCGGGGCCAAGGAGGGCTATGCCGCCGCCCGCGACGAAAAAGCCGCCGCCTCCTGGGCCATGACCTCGTCCGGTCGCTTTGCCCTGGAGTTGGACAAGAACGGTGTGCTCGACAGGATGCGCACCTGCGACGCTGAGGGCTTCACTCGTAGGAAGCACCAGGGCCGCGCCGCCTGCTTCACTGAAACCGGGTGGTATCTGCCATGACCCGGATGGCCAAGCACGGCGGGCTAGCGCCATCTTCGTTTCCGTTGCGTCGCGGTGCCATCGCAGGCTTGGGGCGCGTGGCCCCATCGCCACAACGTGGCTGGGTGCAGGGGCTTCGCCCTTGCCGCGCGCATTGGGAACCAATGCTAAAGTGCGCCCTTGCTCCTTTCGGCGCTTCGGGTGTCAGGGATCGGAAGTGCTGGATCAGGGAGTTTCAGCCATGACCTCCCACGCTCAGGAACGTATCAAGAAGGCCCGGCTCAAGGTCTCCCAAGCTCAGGCCAGGCTGGAAGCTTTGAGCGCCCGCGCCGCTGCCCACGAGCGGAAGGCCGACACCAGAAGGAAGATCATCCTCGGGGGCCTTCTGCTCGACGCGGCAAGCAAGGACACGCGCTACAAAGGCATCCTCGATGCCTTATTGCAGCGGATCAGCCGCGAGGCCGATCGCCGCCCCTTCGACGGCTGGGAGCCGTCCAAGCCGACTACGATCGATTAGCGCCATGTCGATCTTCCACCTCACCGTAAGGTCGGTCTCGCGTGCATCAGGCCGCAGCGCAGTCGCCGCTGCGGCCTACCGGGCGGGTGAGCGTCTTATCAATGCCAGGGACGGTCGCGTTCACGACTACACTGCAAAGCCTGTGCTCGAAGCCTTCATCATGACTCCAGACGCGGCACCGTCCTGGGCGGCAGATCGAAGCCAGCTCTGGAACGGGGTCGAGGCCACTGAGAAACGCAAGGACGCCAAGGTGGCGCGCGAATACGAGCTTGCCCTCCCGGCCGAACTAGAGGCTCCAGCGCGCCGATCACTCACGGTCAACTTTGCCGAACTGCTGATCGAACGCTACGGCGTCGCCGTCGACGTCGCCCTCCACCCACCGGATGTCGACGGCGACCAGCGCAATTACCATGCTCACTTGTTGACAACGACTAGAGCGATGACGCCCGACGGACTCGGCTCCAAAACTCGCCAGCTTGACGTTTCGAGCACGGCATCAGTCGAGGTAGAAAATTTGCGCGCCTCATGGGCGGCGATGATTAACTCAGCTTTGGAGAGGGCTCAGATTCCCGACAAAGTTGACCATCGAAGCTTCGAACGTCAGGGCACGCTAACCGAGCCCACCGTGAAGATGGGGCCAGTCAATACCGCCGTCGAACGGCGCGCGCTGCGCAGCAGCCATCCAGACCAAGCCCTTCAACCAGTGACGGCACGCGGTCAGCTAAACACTACGATTAAGGAAATACGTGCGCTAGCAATTTATATTGAGCGAGGTCGCGCCTTTATAGAATCGGAGACCATGAAGCTCGTCGCTGCGACGAAAGACTTCGCGGCCGGCGCAAAACGCTTGGCAAACCTCGCCACACTTCGACGAACCGCTGGTAACATTGCCCGAGAAATTCCGGACTGTGTCGATGCCGAACCCAAGCGCGACCGCAAGCTAGAACGTTAGCGGTGAAAGTTGTTTTCTTGGGTTTTACTGTAAACTGTTTCACCAGGAACTTCAGTCTCAAACGGTGGAAATGTCGTCGGCGGTCAGATCGAAGATGGGGTTGGCCCAGGATTGCGACGCTCATTAGGATCGCTAAAAATCCCTCCTAAGAGCTCAAGCTTTGTCCAGCCCCTCGCCTGCCCTATCGCCGAGCTCCAGCCCTGCCAGCCGCGCCTTCTTTGCAAGCTCGGTCGGCGACTTCCTCATTGCTGATCCCACCGCGATCGTTGGCCAACTCTCCAGCCGCCACGTCGCTTTCCATGCCTCGGCTGAGGCTGAGCAGATCCGCGCTTGGGAGCGCGAGATCGAGATCCTGAAGGATGTGCTCGCGCCCTACGCCAGCGGAGCGTGGTCAATCCTTCTGGAGGTTCCGCTGCTGCGGCTGGCCAAGCGCCTGGACGCGGTTCTTCTCGGCCCCGGGCTGGTCATCATTATTGAGTTCAAGACTGGTGCCGGATCCTTCGCAGCGCCCGATCGGCTTCAAACCGAGCGCTATGGTCAGTCGCTTCGCGATTTCCACGAGGTGAGCCAGTCACGCCTCATTGTCCCGATCCTGTGCGCTGAGCTCGCCCCCAAAGCGCCCGTACGTCTTTCGTTCACCGACGGCGTCGCAGACCTCATGCTCGCCAATGCGGCTACGCTAGGTGAGGCTCTGGGGCTGGCCGCCGCCCAGACTGACCCGGCCGCCGTTTCCGTCGACGCCGCAGCTTTCGCCCTGTCGCCCTATCGCCCGACCCCGACCATCGTCGAGGCGGCGCAAGCCCTTTACGCAGGGCATCAGATCGCGGACATAGGTCGTGGCGACGCCGCCGACACAGAGCTTCAAGCTGCCGGAAGCCGTCTTCAGCAGATCGCGGCGGACGCCGAAGCCAAGCGGGCCAAGGTCATCTGTTTTGTCACTGGAGCACCTGGCGCCGGCAAGACGCTGCTGGGGCTCGACCTAGCGCTGCGCAGCCGCTCGGGCACGAGGCCTGCCGCCCTGCTGTCCGGAAACCGCCCGCTGGTTCATGTTCTGACCGAGTCGCTCGCAGCCGACCATGCGAAGCGGACAGGCGAGGCCAAGGCCAAAGCCCGCTATGAGGCCGACGCCGCCATCCAAAACCTCCTGGCCTATCTCAAGGAGCATACCGACGGCGCGCCGCCCCCTGAGCATGTGATCGTGTTCGATGAAGCGCAGAGAGCATGGGACGAGGACGTCGGCCAGGAACTGATGGGGCGACCCAACTCAGAGCCCGAACTCTTCTTGAACATCCTCGATCGGCTCGACTGGGCATGTCTGGTGTGTCTGGTGGGGCCGGGTCAGGAGATCAACCGGGGCGAAGGCGGACTTCCGCTCTGGGGCGAAGCCCTTGCGCGTGCGGCCCAGGCGGGACGATCGTGGACGATCGTGGCGGCGCCCCAAGCGCTTGACGGCGGACCGGATGTCGCCGGTCCAGGACTTCTATCCGCCAACAAGATCCAGCCCGATTTAGTCCAGCGCGAACCGCGCCTGCACCTCGCCAACGCGATCCGCGCCTATCGCAATCCCATGCACGGGCGTTGGGTCGCGACCCTGCTCAACGGCGACATCGCGGCGGCCCGCGCACTGGCTGACGCCATGCCTGAGCCCCCCGCCTATTTGACGCGTTATCTGGACGTCGCCAAAGAGTGGCTTCGACAACGGCGTCGGGGTGGTCGCTCCGTGGGGCTCCTGACAAGCTCCGGGGCTGTGCGTCTGATTGGCGATGGCGTTCCGCCGGCCCCCCGCTCCAACGAACTGGGGCCGATCGGACATTGGTTCTTGAAGCCCTGGACTGACTTCCGCAGCTCTGGTGCCCTCGAAACGCCTATGAGCGAGTTCGGGTGTCAGGGTTTGGAGTTGGACTATGTCGGGCTGTGCTGGGGCGGCGATCTGATTTGGTCCGGGTCAGCGTGGACGCCGCGGATGATGCGCGCGCCGCGCTGGCAGATGGTGCACGCTGCGGACAAACAGCGTTTCCGATTGAACGGCTATCGGGTCCTGCTAACCCGTGGGCGGGCCGGTTCGATCCTCTATGTGCCGCGTGGGGACCAGAACGACCCGACTCGCCCGCCTCACGAAGCTGAAGCGGTGGCGCAGATCCTCCTGGCGGCCGGCTGCGCGCCCGTTTGAGAAGCCCACAGCCTCGTAAGATCGCGAACAAACAAAGAACTGGACGTCCGCGGGATGAGCCGGCAGTTTGTAGGACTGCCGAATCTCGAACTCAGCTCGGCACGGAGACGCCGATGGCTGCGCGCGACGGGCAAAGATTTTTCTACGAGTTTTTTGCAGGCGGGGGCATGGCCCGTGCAGGGTTGGGCAATGACTGGTCCTGCCTGTTCGCGAACGATTTCGACGCCAAGAAGGGCTTCGCCTACCAGGCCAACTGGGGCACCGGGGGCGAGCTGACGGTTGGCGACATCCGCGCGCTCAAGCCGGGAGCTCTGCCGGGCGCGCCCAATCTCGTCTGGGGCAGCTTTCCGTGTCAGGATCTTTCCCTGGCGGGCGTCGGCGCAGGCCTTGCCGGAGAGCGGTCGGGGACCTTCTACCCTTTCTGGAATTTGATCCGCGGCCTGGCCGACGAAGGCCGCGCCCCTGAGCTGGTGGCGGTTGAGAACGTTTGCGGCGCCCTCACCTCGCACGGCGGCGCAGACTTCCGGGCTATCTGCCAAACCTTCTCGGACGCCGGCTATCGCTACGGCGCTTTGGTGATCAACGCCGATCTGTTCGTGCCTCAGTCTCGGCCGAGACTGTTCGTCATCGGCGTGCGCGCTGATGTCGTGATTCCGCCTGAGCTGCTGTCGCCGGAGCCGATCGAGCCCTTTCACACCCGCGCACTTGGAAGGGCTATGGCGGGCTTGCCGCCAGAGGTTCGCGAACACCTGATCTGGTGGAATGTGCCGACGCCGGAACGGCGTCAAAGCACCTTCGCCGACATGATCGAAGAGGCGCCCACGAGCGTGACCTGGCACAATCAGGCTGAGACGAAGAAGCTTTTGGACATGATGTCTCCAGTCAACCTGGCCAAGGTCGAGGCTGCAAAGCGCGCCGGACGGCGCATGGTTGGAGGCGTCTATCGGCGGACGCGTTTCGATGTCGACGGCGCCAAGGTCCAGCGCGCCGAAGTACGGTTTGACGACGTCGCAGGGTGTCTGAGGACGCCTGCCGGCGGGTCAAGCCGTCAGATCATTCTGGTGGTGGATGGCCCCCGGGTGCGCTCGCGGCTGATCTCAGCGCGCGAAACGGCGCGATTGATGGGGCTGGATGACAGCTACGTGCTCCCGAGCCGCTACAATGAGGCCTATCACTTGACGGGTGATGGGGTCGCAGCCCCGGTCGTACGCCACCTGGCTCAGCACATCCTGGAGCCTCTGTTGAAGGCTCCCGCGCTGCGCCAAGTCGCCTAGCCTGTGGCCGGTCCGCTTCAGCTTCAGGACGGGTCTCACCTTCCCCCGTTCGAGACGGAAGACCTGCGGGCCAATCTCGCAGCCTTCCTCGACGCCGGCTTCGCTGATCCTTCGGGCACGACGGTTAGGGTCGGCAATTACAAATGGGGCGTTTACGCCTTTTTCGACTATGACGGCGAACCGATCTATGTCGGCCAAACTAACGAGATGCTGCGCACCCGCATCCGTCGGCACCTGACCAATCAACGCACCGATGCGGTCGCTATGTCGGTCTTGGATCCATTCGAGGTCTATGAGATCGAGGTTTGGCCTTTGCCAGAGTTGCAGACTATCAGCGGCAAGGACTTGGAGGCGCGTCGGCGTCTGGACGCGCTTGAGCGTCTGATCACAGAACAGGCGGTTCAACGCTCGACCTTCAAGGCCATCCTCAATGAGAAGGATCCGCCGCCGGGCGTTCTGGCGGTTCATGCACCAGCCTCGTTTAGGGGCAGGATCGTCTCAGACCGGGTCTTCGAGCTTCGGTCTCACCCCGACTTCCGCATCGCCCGGCGGGCGCTTGTCATTTCTCGGCTCGCCCAGGTGATTTCAGAGCGTAAGGTTCAAGGCGGTTTGCGCAGAGTGCTCAAGACCCAAGCCCGTCGGCTGCAGTGGCTGGCTGAGCGTCGCTACGAGGCGCTTGGTGGCGCTGCCTCAGTCGAAGAGGATGATTCATCCGAAGTCTCTACGTAGCAGGACGACGCGGATGGCGACGGCACATTGATCTATCTGAGACGCCAATGCAGATCAGGGTAGGCTTCTGAGGTATACCTGACCGTGATCGCAGGCCGATCTCGATCGGCATTTACCACATCACCGCCACGCCGGTTTTGCGGCGGGCGTTACAAGATCAATGCCCGGCCTTGTTACTTGCTGCACCGGTTCATTCTGACTTTTGCGGAGACTACGATGACAAGTTTTTCGGGATCTGACCCGACCTCTCGCGCCTGGCGTCGCGAACAGATGGATCTGAGCAACGATATCGCGGGCTTGCCCCGCGCACCCTACGCCGACGCGATGATAGCTGCTCTAGACATCCTGGAGCTGACTGATGAACAACGTATCCAGGCGCTGAACACCTATTTTAGGACGCTGAGCGAACTTGCAAACTCATTTGCTCAGGCAAATACTCATGCTTTCCAAGGACCGGACGATGACCGATCGTACGCTCAAACAAAGATATATGCCCCCGAAGAACCGAGTTTGGGAGAATTCCAAGGGTGGCTTCACTCATACCGTGAGGGAAACCGAGGCTTTGCGGTCAAACGGTGCGACAACGGCGACATTGTCGACCTCACCTTCGCGGCCGAACGAGATTTGTATGTTGCTGGCGCCCGGATCGGTGACCTAGTTCAAGCTTCAGAAACAGCCGCCAGAATCTTAGCCCGAACTGCCACCTCCTAAAGCGAGATTTTCATCGGCCATTAATCCGTCCTCGAGGGACCAGTTGCGTTCGCCACAGACCGAGTGACGGCCGATCGTTTGCTCGGGCGAACGATTTATGCCCGCCGGAAACTTCGCTTGGGGCTAGGTTTAGTCGCTTTGAAGAGCATCACCCGGTGATAGAGCACGAAGTATGGGATCGCCAAAAGTAGCAGCAGCCCCACACCGGCGAACAAAATCGGGTTCTCATATTGGATACCTGCGACGATCAGAAAACCGACGATCCCGAGAATGACGACGGTGAAAACGGCCGTCACTATGCTCACCACAATGACACTCAGCAGCTGCATGGGCCTTCCCGTCGCAATTGCCATCTGCGCCTGGATTGGCTGTGCCATCTCCGGCGTCACCTCCAGCGATAAGATAGAAACTGTCGTTTTGATGTCGTCATTCGGACCGCTAGTTTCTGACATTCTTGGTGCCACCCATAATCAATGCTAAAGTGTATACATATTGCTAAATGCCCAGCCCTAGACCAGCGCTAGCGTAGTAATGTCAAATTTTTTTGGTTTTTCGCGAGTATATGGATCGACGTTTGATTTTACCCCGGGTATTGGCATCGCGACATACGGAATTCATTATTTGAAGCCGTTACGGCGTAGACCAATTTTACATCTAAAATAACCAACTCTATCAATTCTGGAAATTTCCCAGTCAGAATTATCTCGCCAATAATAGTCGAGCGTTATACTTTGAAGCGCCATGTGCGGTCATTAGATGGCTTTTTTCATCCACACATTTTGGGGCGCGCAAGATTATCAATTAGTTAAGACTCTTCTCTGGATCTGAGTTTCTAGGCGTCGAGATCCAACTTGAACAGGCGCTTAAGCAACTCCTCAACCGCAGCTTCAGCCTCAGATAGTTCTTTATCGGAGACCCGAGGTTCGGCTTTAGAGAACATGAGATCGTATTTCAGTCGCGCGATGCTGCCCAAGCGGGTCCACAGATCGCTTGGCAGTTTGATCGTTGCCTGCAGTGTGGCAGGTGCCGAACGTTTCCATACAAGCAAACCATGCAACTCTTTATCTGAAAAATCGTGTCTGGTATGATTGACCAAGTACGCTTTGAACGCCGCAATCATAGTCGTCTCAAGCAGAGATAGGGCAAACCAGTTTCTGTAGACAAGCGTCTGCCCAGAAACTGCTTTTGAGGCTACCACACCTTCAAAAAGCGAGATGACGTGAGGCTTAGACTTTGCCACAGCATGGTTGGCTGAGTTCACGCGCTCCGCATAGCGAGGGCGCGATTTCGGTGCCGCCGGCAGAGTCGCCTTCTTGGCTTTGAGAAAATCGCCGACCTCGTGTGTCTCGATGGTGCCCTTTGTGTACGGGAAAACCTTTTCAACCCAGTCGCCCATGTAACCACGCGAGTAGGCGGCGTAGTGTTTAACAACGTCTACGAGCCACTCGCGAATTTCCACAAAAACGTGGTGTTTTGAGTTGATGTCCGACTTACTGCTGTTCCAAGGCATTTCGTCGGCATGCCCGGAGATCGAGACGATGATTTTTGTCAGCGATAACTTTGGGTGCGGGACGCCCGCTTGGCCTTTTGTAAAGCCTACTTCAAAGCTCTTCATGGCGGGGGCCACAAGGCGATCATTGCAGTAGAAATAGACGCCGTACTCTCCTGTTGCCGGGCTAGACTCGTTGCTCAGGCCAGCCAGTATGTCGATGGTCAGCACTCGGCCAGACGGCGCAGTGAGTTGCCCTGAGAAGCGTCTCGGCCCGTGCTGAGGCGGATATGACCACTGCTCAAAGAACCGGGGTTCGATCTTTTCGTCATTCAGCCGAAGCGTTACCCCCGGCTTGTTAAGGAAGCGGCCGTACGTAGCGCCAAGATGATGCCGCAGGTTACTCTCAAGCTCGTCCGTCAGCTCCAGCCTCAGCTTCTGAAGCTCGACGCGCGTAACGCCAGGCGCGAGGCCATCGACCTCGTGGACCTGCAGCAGCCAACTCTCTCGGTTCAGCCAAGACTCATCAAAGGCGATCTGGAACGCGCCGGCGCTGCCATGCCGGGTCGTGATGGCGATATCCTTGGAGAGGGCGACAACAGCCCGCTTCGTTCCGACCCCGAAAATTCCTATCGTCTCATCTGTTGAAGCAGTCTGTCCTATGGCCACGGCATTCGGAGCCGCAGATCCAGACTGACCTGGCCCGACGATGTAGCTGAGCTCGCCGCGGGCAAGACCTCCAGCATTGTCTTCAACGACGATCGTGCGCTCGTCCTGATCGAGCCAAATGTCAATCATGATCTCCCGCGCTTTCCCGCCGCGCGTCCAAACATCGAGACCGTTATCAACCAGCTCGCAAATCGAACGGTTTAGGTCATAGTCAGCGATGATTGAGAGGAAGAGCCTCTTGGATGGCACCGCATCCACATCGCCATCGTAGCGCTTCATCACGCTCCCTCGATCTGCCAGTTCTTTTCTATCATGGATCGTGATTCGGCCCGCTGAGGTAGCGTCCGAGTTGCGGTGTGGGGAGGCAATAAATGCAATATTTCGAGCGGAATCTCCTGCCGGTTCCCTCGGCGTTCCGAAGCGGCGAAGCTGCTGTTATGCGCCGCGAACTTATGGAGTTCATGAAGCAAGCCAGGCCGCGTCGCGCTCAGTCGTTCCCACCGTCACAGGAACTGCGGTTGGACGATGAGGTGCAGGATGCGCTCATTCGGCTTTTCAACGGAAAGTGCGCTTTCTGCGAACGTCGGACCTACGTATTTCCGCATCGGTTCCGCCCACTCCAGGAGGCACTGCCGCTCGCGCAGGTCTCGCAGGCTCACCTTTATTACTGCTGGCTCGGGACGGACTGGGGAAATCTCTACAGCATTTGTGCCGCTTGTGATCGCCGCCCTAAAAACCTCTTCCCCGTTGGCGGTTCGGGGCGCGGTGCCCTACCGCCTCTCGATGAGCTTGAACTATTCGCCAGCGAAAACTCTGGCGTCTGGCGGTGGCCGCATCGAGATCGCCCTCTCGTCCTTGACCCCTGTCGGACACGCGCATTTCCGCGATTTCTCTCGTTCGACTTCGCTGGCGGGATCTCGGCTCTGGAGGCGGCAGGACATGAGACGATATCAGTATTTGGCCTAGATCGACCGGAACTCGTCGAAGAGCGCGCGGCTGCCTTTTCCGCCTATATCGGCATGATTAAAGCCAGCGCTGGGAACGGCCTGCCAAGAGATGCCTTTGATTTCGCTTCAATGGCGTTCGGGGGCGGATGGTACATCCTGCTTCGTCGGCTAGTGAAGTATCTAAACGAAAGACTGAATTTGAACCTCAATGCGGGGCGGACGCGCATCCACACTTCGCTTGAACGAATTCTGTCGATGCCGGTCGGGCACGAAGTCTTGGATGAAGCAGTCGAAGACTTGCGCAATCCGGAAGTTGCGAAAGCGCCGCCCTCGCAAGGACGCTCCCTTAACTTGCAAGGTCGGCAGCTAGTTCGCGCCAGTTTCGTAAACTTCAAATCGCTGGAGGCACTGACAGTCGATATCGCGCCTCCAATCTCGCCCGACCCAGACAATGGCCGCCCCCTTGGCGAAGCTTCAGCCCTGCTACTACTTGGCGAAAACGCAGCTGGTAAAAGCTCGGTTTTGGAAGGTGTGGCGCTGGCCCTAATTGGCGCAGATGGCCGCTCGGGGATTAATCGGCCGTGGCGAAGCTTTACTATTGATCCCTCTATGCTCGGGGGGCGGCGACAGGCTCGGCATCGACAAGCCACCGTACGACTGTCTTATGCCGATGGCGGAGCCACCACGCTTACAGTGAGCGATGGATTTCAGGATTCAGGAGACACTGAAAACCTTCCGAGCGTTTTCGCATATGGCGCATTTCGGCAGTACTCCGATCGCGGCGAACGTTTCCATGGAGGCGGCACCGTTGGGACGCTATTCAGGTCCGATCTCGTGTTGCGCAATCCCGAAGAATGGCTTCTGAGCTTAGACAAGGTCCGGTTTTCTCTTGTCGCGCGGACGCTGAGCAAAGTGTTCGAACTGGAGGGAGAGTTCGAATTCATAGAAGCCGACGCTGCGAACAGTCGATGCCTCATCCGACGACAGGTTGGCGAAGGCGCTGACGCCGTTCTGACCCGAACTCCTCTAACCGTCGCGTCCTCAGGTTTCCGGTCAATCCTAGCAATGCTGTGCGACGTTTTTGAAGGCATTATGGGCAAAGGAAAGGCCTTTGTCCCTCTTTCCGACGCGCAGCCCGTCATCCTAATCGACGAGATCGAGGCCCATCTTCACCCTCGATGGAAGATGCGCATCATCACTGCGCTTAGGCAGATCCTCCCCTCAGCGACATTCATTTTCACGTCGCACGATCCGCTCTGTCTCAGAGGGATGCACGACGGCGAAGTCGCCGTCCTTCGTCAGGCGGTCAGTGGCGACGACGAACGGGGAGACCATCTGCCGGTCTTCATCGAAAGTATAACCGACCTTCCAAACATCGACACGTTGACGATCGAGCAGCTGCTGACCTCCGACCTATTCGACATGTTCTCTACGGACTCCGTGCAGATGGAAACCAGCACTGCCGAGTTGAGCAGCCTTTTGGCTCTACGCGCGACAGGAGGGCCGCTCACGCCAGCCGAGAAAGCTCGTTTGCAGTCGCTTGAGCGTGAGGTCCTATCCGCGTTACCGTTGGGGACCAGCAAGGTGCAAAGCATGATTTTGGACGCAGTCGCGATTTACCTAGACGAAAGATCGGGGCGCCAGTCAGCTGACAGTGATGAGCTGGAAGAGGGAACAAAGCGGCTTATAGCGGACGCCTTGGGCTCGTACCTTCCATGAGGCAGGTCTCTCGAGGCGCTAAGCCCCCTCCCGCATCGTTGAGCAGACGGAACAAAGACGGTCACACCGAGCTTGATCGAGTGCGGATCCATCGCAGCAAGCCGCTTCCACCGAACGGTACGCGGCCAGCCTTCAAATACGCCGCATACAAGGC
This sequence comes from Brevundimonas sp. 374, assembly GCF_900102995.1. Classification (NCBI taxonomy): domain Bacteria; kingdom Pseudomonadati; phylum Pseudomonadota; class Alphaproteobacteria; order Caulobacterales; family Caulobacteraceae; genus Brevundimonas; species Brevundimonas sp. 374. The sequence continues at coordinate 774,077 of NZ_FNKT01000001.1, forward strand.
AGACGACGTCAAACTTCGCTTGGAAAGTTTGTTTCACGGGAAGTGCGCTTACTGCGAAAGCAATTACGCCTCACAGGCGCCGGTCGATGTCGAACACTACCGTCCAAAAGGCAGTGTAGAGGGTGACCCTGGACACAGCGGGTATTGGTGGCTTGCTGCGGACTGGGAAAACCTCCTACCGAGTTGCATCGACTGTAATCGACGGAGACGTCAGCAGACGCCTTCGGTTGTTTCGGACCTTCGCGTGCTCGCGCAGACGATGAAGACGGGTAAGCAGGACGCGTTCCCGATCAACGGCGTCCGCGCGAGGGATGACGTCTCGGATCTCGTGGGCGAACTGCCATTGCTTCTGGACCCTACGCGGGACGATCCTAGCGAGCATATCGCCTTCTACACCGGTAATGGGCAGGGAGCGGGGATCGTTTATCCGGTCGCTTCTGGAGCGATGGAGCCGACACACCTCCCTGCCTTGAGCGAGAGTCAGGTTGTTGTGGCCGAACGAGCTGCACGGGCGGGCCTGAGCACTAGAGGTGCCGTTTCAATCCAAGTTTATGGCTTGAATCGCCTTCGCCTTGTTCAAGAGCGCGCCGGCATCGTGCGCCGGCTTCAGTTCCTGGAGGCCCTGTTACGCGATCTCGGTCGCATCGCCGCTGGCTTGGACAAGCCGCATCTCGGCAGTCATCACGAGGTTACAGAGGCCGTCGCCGGGCTTCGCCACCTGCAAGGCAAGGTCCTTGCCGAGATGACATCAATGGCAGATCCGCGAGCGCCGTTCTCGGCGATCGCCAATGCGTATTTGGTCGAGTTTCGTCGGAGGGCACGCTGATGCGGGTTTATTCAGAACGCTTCGACTGCGCTTCGCTAATACGATCGGCGCCGGCATAGAAAGAGTGTCGCCCCGCAACTGCGCAGTTGCATGGGGACCAACTTTTCCTTCCTTCGTCTGGTGATGTCGAAGACCCCATCACCAAACATTGAAACCTGGCTGGATCGATGACATCCACGCCGCCCCCACGCCCAAAGGCAGCCGAGTGTCTACGCCACAACGAAAGCGACATTGGACAAGGCGACGACCAGCGTAGTGCGTCTTCACGATAGGTTTGATCCGAACGAACTTACATCGATGTTGACGAACTGGTCGGCCTTTTACGCTGCACTTTCCAGCCCCCTGGGTTGCGGCGCTGCGGGCACCGGTCCCAGGTCAGGCTGCATCGTCCTTAGGGAACAGGCTGTCGAGCGATGCGATCGGCGGTCCGGAGTCGATCTTCACAACCGGCAATGCATCGAGCGTCTTACCCAGCCGGTGACGAGCGCGATGTAGATCGACGTCCCGCTGCACGTCCATCCAAAACTCGGCGGTCTCGCCGAAGACCCGTTCCAGCCGGAGCGCCATCTCCGCAGTGATGTTGCGCTTGTCGTTAAGAATCTGATTGACGCTGTAGCGCGTTACGCCGAGAGCCTGAGCCAGTTGGTCCTGGGTCAGGCTATCCCGCCCCTCGAGCTTGCCGCGTAACAGTTCGGCGGGTGTCGCAGGGGTCCACGTGGAGGGGCGGTCAGGCATTGGTCAGACCCTTTCGAGAGCGAGTCGCCAGGCGCTGGAACCGGTCCACTCGAAGGACAGGCCCCACTTGCCGCAGACAGGCGCAATGTAGCGGCCGTCGGCCCATGGGGCGACAGCGGTGAAGGTTGCCACATCGGCCCAGCAACGACAGTTGAGCAGAAGGCGGATGAGGCGATAAGCGGGTCCTACGACGGCCTTTGGCAAGGCCGCGCAGGCATTGGTATCCAAGATATCTTGGACGCGGGGATCGGAGATGCGCACGCGCGTGTTCCTTTAAATTCCAAATAGGGGAGAGCGAAAGCTGTCCCCTCATCGGCGGAGGAACTCCGGTGCTGAGCTGATGACTGAGAATCTGGTCGTGGACTAGACTGGCGACCCTGAGCGACGGCCGGGTAAGGGTGAGCGGCTGTCGGCAGACATTGGCGAGGATGAGGTCGTCTAGGGCTCGCTTGAGAAGGCTGACCGTTACATCCGCCCGGTCAACCACCATGTCACGGAGGCGCTCGACGATCCGGTCGATGGCGGCGGCCGATAGCTGTAGCCCCATGACTGCGGACAGACGATGCTGTCCATCGACGATGAAGCGCGAAGATCGTTCTACCGACCCAATTCGACTCGCGGCGCTCCAGAAGCTGGATTTGTCTGTCGACAACTCATCCAGCAGCGACCACGCTTGGACTTTGTTCAACCACGCGTCCGTTTCGCGCGTCTGGGCCGCACTTATCGCGTACGACGACGGCCACAACCAGTCGAGATCCCAACTGCTGGGCTTGGGATCCACGCTGAGATAGCAGAGTTCCTTGGGCTCAACGATCCTCGACCACGTGCGGGAGATCGCAACAGTCGACCGACGTCGCACGGGCGGCTGGGCCGATCGTATGCAGTTGCGCCAAAAGAGCGCTTGCGTGCGATGCAGGTAGGGAGATCCATCAAGGCCACAACGCCCAAAGGGCGTATCAAGGTCGAACAGCGAACGCCGATCGTAGCCCACGGCCAGACACTGGTTGATCTGTTCCCAATAATTTACCACTTCGTGGTCGGATCCGGCGGCAATACTTTGCGCGGCATCCCCGTCGCCCGACGCAGCAACCGCAACCTCGCCCAACGAACTGCTTAAGCCGGTCCAAAACAGCGCGCAATCGAAGCTGTCTGAATCAACCACGGCCTTCCGTGCAGCCAAAGTCGCTCCCGCCTCCCTAATGCGCTCCGACACATTGATCTCTAAAGCAGCCCTTAGGTTGATCGCGACGGCATCGCGAGAGTGAGCCGAGCAAGCAGCCGCTATTGGCGCGCTCTCAGCGGAGCGGGACGCGCATAAGGCCGGAACAGCGATGTCGAACTGATCGACCATGTGGATTGCTGTAGTCCATAACACAACACGCGTCAAACAGAGGTTTCAAACTTGTTGCCGCTGAAGCAAGATCGACCAGTTTGTTGAGAGGCTTAAGGTCAAAGTTTGCACCACCCTAAATCCAGAAATGATGGACCGTAGGCACGTCGACGCCGCAATGACTCATGCGTGAAAGCGACTCCTCATATTTTCTTGGCACCAGCAGACTCGGCCAGACCGGAGACCATTGCGCCGATAGCCTCGAGCCAGCTCGACGATCACTCGGGGGATGAGCACTCAGTTTTTTACCGCCTGTCGCTCGCGGGGTTCGATCGACCAGCGGCACACACAGTTTGCCTTCTACGAGAGCGCGATCGACAGCTGGTCACAAGGCGACATATCCCCGTAGCTGCAGCCTTCCACCAACCCGCAGTCAGTGGAGGACCATTCAGCCGAATAAGTGTCAAATACATTGCACCTTGCTGAGAGGCACTAATCCGATTTTAGACGAGGTGGCGGACGGCCTTTAGAATAAGGTTTCCGTGCGCACCCTCACATGGTCGGCCGGGGGTGAATTCGTGGGTAGCAGAAGTAGAGCTCCGCAACGCATTGTTTCCATGGCGTTATTTTCAGCCGCGAGCGGACACCCTCTCCGCCACCGGCCTGACGAAGGCCTAGGCCTAGTTCCAACATTATCGAAATGAGGCTTCGGCCTTTCTCATCGGGTGTCTGCGCCTGCAACTCGGCCTCGCAGGCATTGCGCATTGAATGATTATGATACCGGTGTCAGTATTAGTCTCGTCGGATATCAGATGGACGGCGATCGATGATCACGCGACGTAAGGCGCTGCTGAACAGCATGGCGACCGCAGGTCTGCTTTCGGCATCCTCCAGCGTGCTTGCGGCCACGGCGCCGAATCACGTGATGACCACAGCCGGGCCGGTCATCGGTCTGCGGCAGGACGGGATTAGCGTCTTCAAAGGAGTGCGATATGGGGCGCCGACGCGACGGTTCCGGCCGCCGGAGAAGCCGACGCCATGGCGCGACCCGGTTCGTGCAACACGTTATGCCGCGGCCAGTCCGCAGCGCGGCGATGAGCCGAATCAAAGCGAAGACTGCCTGTTCTTGAACGTCTGGACGCCGGGGACCGACGCGGGTCGGCGACCGGTGATGGTCTATATCCACGGCGGCGCCTATTCGAGCGGATCAGGATCGGATCCGCTGTATGACGGCACGCGTCTGGCGACGCGCGGCGATGTCGTGGTGGTGACGCTGAACCACCGGCTGAATGTTTTCGGCTATGCCTATCTGGCGCGGCTGGCCCCGGGGTTCGAAGATTCGGGCAACGTCGGCCAGCTGGATCTGATTCTGGCGCTGCAATGGGTACGGGACAATATTGCCGCGTTCGGCGGCGATCCGTCCAGGGTGATGCTGTTCGGTCAGTCCGGCGGGGGCGCCAAGATCGCCACCCTTATGGCGACGCCGGCGGCGCAAGGTCTGTTCCACCGCGCCGCGACCATGAGCGGTCAGCAGGTAACGGCGTCCGGGCCGATCAACGCCACGACGCGGGCGACGACCTGGCTGAAAGCCTTGGGCCTGACGCCGGATCGGGCGGCCGAGGCGGCGACGATGCCGGTCGAGCGGCTGCTCGAGGCGCAGAGCGCCGAGGATCCGATCCTGGGCTTTGGCGGCCTGTATTTCGGGCCGGTGCTGGATTTCCGCACCCTGCCCCGCCACCCCTTCTATCCCGATGCGGCGCCGCTGGGCCGATCGATCCCCATGATCATCGGCAACACGCGCGAAGAAACGCTAGGATTTATGGGCAACGATCCGAAAAACGTCGGCCTGACGTGGGACACCTTGGCGGCGCGGCTGTCGCCCGGCGTCATGCGCATCGACATCACGCCCGAAGCCGTGATCGCCGGCTATCGCGCCATGCATCCTGAATGGTCGCCCGACCAGGTGCTGATCGCCGCGACGACGGCTGGGCGGTCCTGGCGAGGCGCGGTGATCGAGGCCGAGGAGCGGGCCAAGGCCGGGGCGCCAGCCTGGGTCTATCAACTCGACTTCCCTGGCGAACTGGCCTCGGGTCGCAAGGGCGCCTTCCATACCGCCGACATTCCGTTGGTGTTCGACAATGTCGAGGCGACGGGCTCACGGACGCGTGGGCCGGATGCGCAAATCATGTCGGACCGGATGAGCGACGCCTTCATCGCACTGGCCCGCGACGGCGATCCGAACCATACCGGACTGCCGCGCTGGGACCGCTATGAACTGCCTCGCCGCCAGACAATGTTGATGGATATCCAGCCGCGCATGGTGGACGATCCGCGCGGCGACGAGCGGGCCTTCTTCGCGGCCATTCCCTATATCCAACCGGGAACCTAGAGCGGAAAATCCAGCCGGGCGGCCCAGGCGCGCACCAGATCGGGCCAGACCTGGGCGGGTTTGCCCTGGATCAGGCGGACGCCGAAACCGTGGCCGCCTTCTTGGAACAGATGCGCCTCGGTCGGGACGGCGGCGGATTTGAGCGCGGTCAGCAGTTGCAGGCTGTTCTCGACCGGCACGGCCGCGTCGTCCATGGCGTGCAGCAGGAAGACGGGCGCTGCATTGCGCCACTCCATCTGCTCCAGAGAATAGGCCGCGATCCGCTCGGCCGACGGCGTCTCGCCCAGCAGATGCGTCCGCGATCCGGCGTGGACGTATGGGTCCGCCATGGTCGCGACCGGATACATCAGAACGGTCAAATCGGGTCGCAATGAAACCGTGTCGGCCACGTCGATCGGTTCGTAGGTCGCGTCCGTCCGGGCGCTGGCCAGCCCCGCCAGATGGCCGCCAGCCGAGGCACCCAGCACGGCGATCTTATGTGGATCAATGCCATAGTCAGCGGCGCGGCTGCGGATCAGCCGGATCGCACGCTGGGCGTCTTGAAGGGGCGCATCGGCTCCGGCCGCCCAGCCGTCAGCCGGCAGGCGATAGCGCAGAACGAAACAGGTCGTGCCGCTGGCCGCGAAGACGCGCGCAACGTCATACCCCTCCTTGTCCAGCACAGCCCAGCGATAGCCGCCGCCGGGGATAAGAAGCATCGCCGAACCGTGCGGCCGCTCGGGAAGAAAGACGGTCAGGATGGGGTCGGTCGTGTACTGGGCGTAGCGGTCGTGAAAGGCGGGATCGGTCGAGCGCTCAGGCACAACCGGCGTGACGGTCACACCCTGCCCGCCCGGCGCGCCGTCGGGCCATAGGCGGATGATCTCGGTTGGGTCGGCCGGACCGGCGCGGCCGCCGTCCGCCACTGTCTGCGCTCTCGCCCCGGATGCGCCAACCAAGGCCCCCATCGCCAGACCCAAAAGCGTCCTGCGTTCCAAATCCATCACGGTTCTCTCTTCCTGAAAAGACGACGGCCGGACGATCGCTCGCCCGGCCGCAATCCTTGATGACTTCGCGGCGCTGAGCCACTCAGTCGTTCGTCAGACCTTGGCCAGTTCGTATTTCGGCGTGATCAGGTGAATGACCAGAAGCGCGATCAAATAGGCCGAGGCCGCCACGATGAAGATGGGCGTATAGGTGCCGATCTTCTCCAGGACGTAGCCGGCGTATTTGGCCATCGCCATGCCGCCGATGGCGCCCAGCATGCCGCCGATGCCGACGACCGACCCCACCGCCGAGCGGGGGAAGACATCGCCCGGCAGCGCATAGAGATTGGCCGAAAAGCCCTGGTGCGCGGCCGTCGCCAGTCCGATGATGCCGACCGCGAGCCAAAGGTTTGACGCTTCGGCCGCGAAGGCCACCGGCACGGCGCACAGGGCGCAGATCAACATGGTGATCTTGCGGGCCTTGTTGATGCTCATGCCCCTGTGCATGAAGCGCGACGACAGCCAGCCCCCGCCAACCGAGCCGATGTCGGACAGGAGATAGATGGCGACCAGCGGCGGGCCGAAGGTCTTCAGATCCAGCCCATAGGTCTTGCCCAAGAAGTCCGGCAGCCAGAACAGGAACATCCACCAGATCGGATCGATCAGGAACTTGCCCAGAGCATAGGCCCAGGTTTCCTTGACCGTCAGCAGTTTGGTCCATTTGACCTTTTCGACAACGTCGGCCGGGTCCTGCTCGATATAGGCCAGCTCAGCCGCGGACAGCTTCTTCTGCTCGCGCGGCTTGCGATAGACCAAGAGCCAGATCGGCAGCCAGATCAGGCCCAAGGCCCCGGTGATAACGAAGGCCATCTGCCAGCCGAAGGCCAGCACGAGGCCCGGAACGATCAGAGGGGTGACAATGGCGCCGATATTGGTGCCGGCGTTGAACAGGCCCGTCGCGAAGGCGCGTTCCTTCTTGGGAAACCACTCTGCGACCGCCTTGATCCCGCCAGGGAAACCGCCGGCCTCACCGACGCCAAGGACCATCCGCGCCATCATGAAGTGTGACAGGTCTCGCGCCGCACCGTGCATGATATGGCCGATCTGCCAAATGCCGAAGGCGATCCCCAGCCCCCAGCGCGCGCCGATTCGGTCCATGATCCGGCCCCACAACAGGTAGGCCACGGCGTAGGACGCCTGGAACCAGAAGACGATGTCGGCATAGTCCGTTTCGGACCAGCCGAACTCGGCTGACAGCGTCGGCTTGAGGAAGCCGATCATCTGACGATCGACGTAGTTGATGACCATGGCCGCGAACAGCAGCCACATGATGATCCAGCGATACTTGCCGGGGGATGGCGCCTTGATCTGGATCGGTGGCGCGACGGAGGCGTCTGACATGGTTATGAAAACCCGTTCCTGAATATTCCTCGACACGTCCCTGCTCTTTTCCGTCCCTGAACGGCGGCGGGGTAGGCGTCCGATGATGTTACTGGGCTTCGGCCCTGACGACCGAACAGTGAAGTTCTGCGATACCCTTGAAGATGCACACGGCCTCGTCGCCCGCGCGAACACGGTGGACGCCAGTGACAGCGCCGGTCGAAACCAGCGTGCCCGCCTTCAGCGGACGGCCCCAGCGCGCGCAATGTTCCAGCAAAAACCGCACGGATTCCATCGCGCCGCCCGCAAGGGACTGCGACCCTCCGGTGCCGACGCTGGCGCCATTTATCACCGTCTCGACCGTGATGCCGTCCAGACGCTCGCGCCAGTTCTCGACCTCGGGACCGATCATCAGTCCGCCATTGTTGCCGAAATCGGAGGCGACCACGGCTGATCCCAGGTCGTTGATCGTCGAAAGCGGGCTGCCGGCCAGTTCGACGCCGATGAAGACCTTGTCCACGACGCCCATGGCGTCTTCGATAGTCCAATCTGTCTTGGCGGGATCCGCGTCGACGCCGATCCGAGCAATGAACTCGGCTTCAACCGCTGCAAACCCGCCCTCGATTTCGGGCAAAGGCACGACCGTGTCGCCGGGCGCCGGCCAGACATTGCGCGCGAAAATGGCGCCGGCCAGACGATGGATCCCCAGCTTCGGCTGCTGCTCGGGCGGGACACCGCCCACCTTCCAGCCCACGACCTCATCGGGAAACAGACCGATGGCGGCGTCCTGGATGGCGTAGGATTCGGCCATGCTCTGGGGAATCACGCCCGGATAGTCTGGCGTGCTGCGCGCCGCCAGACGCGCGGCGACGAACTGCTGTGCGATCGCCGCCGGATCGGCCAACAGCGCGTCGTCCTGGCTCGCAAGAGAGGGGGTCGAAGTCAAAGGTGTCGCCTCGTGAATAGGCTGCGATAAGAGCGACGAAGGAAACCGGTGTCAATGCGCTTTAACTGAGCCCCATGGCGTCGGCCGCGAGTCGCGGCTATGCCTTCAAGCTGCACATAGGGAAGGAGCCGAACCTTGGCTCAAGACGATCCGCGATCCGGCAAGCCGGGCAAGCGGGCAACCATCAACGATGTCGCCCGTGAGGCGCAGGTCTCCAAGAAGACCGTCTCGCGGGTCATCAATCAGTCGCCGTTCGTCAAGGAAGACACGCGCGAAAAGGTCAACGCCGTCATCAAGGCTCTGGGGTTCACACCTGATCCACAGGCGCGCGGCCTGGCCTTTCGACGCTCGTTCCTGGTCGGTCTGATCTACGACAACCCCAGCCCGACCTACGTCGTGAACATGCAGCAAGGCGTGCTGGATGCGCTAAAGGGGTCCGGCCTGGAACTGGTCGTTCATCCTTGCAATCGTAACTCCCCTACCCTGCTGGAAGACATCAGAGGCTTCGTCGAGCGCCAACGTCTGTATGGCGTCATCATGCCGCCGTCGGTGTCCGAGGACGAACAGGTCATCGACCTGCTGCGCGATCTCGACTGCCCCTATGTCCGCATCGCCTCGGTGGCGTTGGACGAGCCTCAGGCGATGGTGGTCACCAATGACTGGATCGGCGCGGCCGAAGCGGCGGCGCATCTGGCCGACCTGGGACACAGACGGATCGGTCTGGTGCGCGGGCCGGACCTGTTCCGGTCGTCGGCCGTGCGGGGCAAGGGGTTCCTCGACGCTCTGGCCGAGCGCGGAATCCCGCTGGACCCGGCTTACGATTTCAAAGGCGCCTATACGTTCGAATCAGGTGTGGAGGCGGGCCACGCCCTCTTGGCGCTGGAAACGCCGCCGACCGCGATCTTTACCCTCAACGACGACATGGCCATCGGGGTGATGCAGGCGGCGCGAGATCGCGGGCTGGAACTGCCTCGCGACCTGTCCGTCGTCGGTTTCGATGATTTGCCGATGGCGGCGCGGGTTTGGCCCAACCTGACCTCGGTGCGCCTGCCGATCCGAGACATGGGACGGATGGCGGCCGAAAAGCTGCTGGCGCCGATGCGGGGCGTGGATCCGGCCACGATGCAGCAGCCCGAAGTTCGACCGGCCCTGGTGGTGCGCAAGTCGGCAATCCCGGCAGTCTGAGTTGGGTCGGCGCGCGTGATCGCGCCGACCTCTTTGCCTCAGGCCGTTTCGAGCGCAGGCTTGGCGGCGAGAACGCCCTTCAGATAGTCGCGAATGCCTTCGTCGGTGGCATTGGCGAAGAAGTAGTCCTGGAACTTCTCGCCGGCGATGGCGGCCTTCAGCAGGTCCTGATCCATCGTCTTCAGAACCGTCAGCATGTCGTGGCAGGTCACGGCTTTCAGGTCGCTGAGCACGCCGCGATTCTTGCGCATGATTTCGGCGCGCTCCTTGGGGTAGCCCAGGCCGCGCTCGCCTTCGAACAGCTTGCGATACACGTCCTGCAAATTCAGTTCTGCCGCCCAGCCGAAGCCCTTCGCATAAGGCATCGAGATGGCGTTGCCGTCGTTGATCTGGCCGAACAGGAAGGCGTCGGTCGGGTCGATCACCAGACCGCAGAAGACGCCGGGCATGCTGTTGCACGCCAGCATGGAGCCCATGCCGGTTCCGCAGCCGGTGACGACGAAATCGGCCGCGCCGGAGTTCAACAGGATGCCGGTCAGCACGCCGTTCATGACGTAGGTCAGCGAGGCCTTGTCCTCGGCCGCATACATTCCATAGTGGAAGACTTCATGGCCCAGGGGTTCGGCAACGGCGGCCAGAGCGCCATGCACCGTCTCGCTTTTGGCGGCCTGGCTGTTTTCGATGATGAGAGCGATCTTCATGGTGGGGAATCCTCAAGACGGTGGCGAAGCGATGCCGACATATGTGGACGGCGTTGGTCTAATCGATTGCATCATTATATGACACCGGTTACCTAGTCCACAGAAGGACGGGCGCAAGATCCGTCTCGATGGCTCGCGCTGCGAGTTCCCAGGGAGACCGGCATGTACGACCCCATGTACGACAAAGTCTATCAGGCCACTCATCCCGACATGATGGACGGCGCCTCAAACCAACAGCTGCGCGATCGCTATCTGATCGAGAACCTGTTCGTTCCGGGCAGAATCAGCCTGAATTATTCCCACCACGAGCGCATGATCATCGGCGGCGCGACACCGGCCGAGACCGCCCTGAGCCTGCCCACCCAGTCGGAGCCACCCTCCTTGGCCGGCGTGCCGTTTCTGCAGGCCCGTGAACTGGGCGTGGTCAATATCGGCGGCACCGGTTCGATCACGGTGGATGGCGAGACTATCGAACTAGGCTTCCGTGACGGCCTGTACGTGCCGATGGGATCGAGCGACGTCAGCTTCGCCTCGAATAACCCCGCCGAGCCGGCGAAATTCTATCTGGTCGCCACGCCGGCCCACGCCCGCTACGACTTGACCAAGATTTCGATCGAGGAGGCTGTGCCGCTGGAAATGGGGTCGCTGGAGACCTCCAACGAACGGACCATCTATCAGTACATCGTTCCCGCCAAGGTGAGGTCCTGCCAGTTGCTGTTGGGCGTGACGGTGCTCAAGTCGGGCTCGGTGTGGAACACCATGCCGCCGCACATTCACGACCGCCGTTCGGAAGCCTACCTCTATTTCGGCCTGGGCGAAGACGACCGCGTCTTCCACTTCATGGGCGAACCAGACAAGTCACGCCACATCGTCATCGCCGACGGCGAGGCGGTGATCTGCCCGCCGTGGTCGATCCATACTGGCGCAGGCACTTCGAACTACACCTTCATCTGGGGCATGGGCGGCGAGAACCTCGACTACACCGACATGTACAAACTCGACATCTGCCAGCTGAAGTAATCAGGACAAGAGGAAGAAAAGCATGAGCAATCCATTCGACCTGACCGGCAAGGTCGCGCTGGTGACCGGCGGCAATGTGGGCCTGGGCCAAGGCATCGCCCTGGCTTTGGCTGAGGCGGGCGCAGACATCGTCTCGGTCGCCCTGTCGGACTCCGACGACACGGTCGCCAAGGTACAGGCGATGGGCCGTCGTGCCCACGCCATCAGCGCCGACCTGACCTCGATCGAGCCGGTCGAGCGCGTCGTGCAGGAAACTCTGGCCGCCATGGGGCGGATCGACATCCTGGTGAACAACGCCGGTCTAATTCGCCGCGCCGACGCCGTCGACTTCACCGAGGCGGATTGGGACCTAGTGATGAACATCAACCTGAAGACCGTCTTCTTCATGAGCCAGGCGGTCGCCCGTCTGTTCATCAAACAGGGCGACGGCGGCAAGATCATCAATATTGCCTCCATGCTGTCCTTCCAGGGCGGGATCCGCGTGCCTTCCTATACGGCGTCCAAATCGGGCGTCGCCGGCCTGACCAAGCTGATGGCCAACGAATGGGCGCCGCACCGCATCACCGCCAACGCCATCGCCCCCGGCTATTTCGCCACGGCAAACACCCAGGCCCTGCGCGAGGACCCGGTTCGTTCGGCCGAGATTTTGGGCCGCATCCCGGCCGGGCGCTGGGGCGAGCCGTCGGACCTGGGCGGCGCGGCCGTCTTCCTGGCCAGCCGGGCCTCCGACTACGTCCAGGGCGCCATCCTGCCGGTCGACGGCGGCTGGCAGGCGCGCTGATCCGGGGTTAGCGTTGCGATCATGACCCAGGCTGCATCTTCCCGGCGCATCCTCTGCTTCGGCGAGATGCTGCTGCGGTTTTCGCCCAACGCCAACGAACTGCTGATGCAGTCGCCTGCCCTGACCGTGCGTCCCGCCGGCGCCGAGGCCAATGTCGCCGTGTCGCTGGCCCGCTTCGGCGCGCCGACCGGCATGGCGACGGTCCTGGCCGACAATGCGCTGGGTCGCGGCGTGCTTGACGAGGTGCGCAAGCACGGAGTCGACACCTCTCAGGTCGTCTTCAAACCCGGCCGTATGGGTCTGTATTTCCTGACGCCCGGCGCTGTGCGTCGTCCGTCGGAAGTCCTCTACGACCGCGCCGGATCGGCCTTCGTCGAACATGTCGATACGGCCTTCGACTGGGACCAAATGCTGGACGGCGTCGAATGGTTGCACGCCTCGGGCGTGACGCCGGCGACGGGCCCGAACGGCTCGGCCGCTGCCGTCGCCATCATCGAGGCCGCCGTCCGCAAAGGCGTCAAGGTCAGCTACGACGGCAACTTCCGTGGCAAGTTGTGGGAACAATGGGATGGCGATCCCCCAGCCACGCTGGGCAGAATGTTGGCAGGCGCCGCGGTCGCCTTCGCCGACGACCGCGACTTCGCCCTGGTGCTGAAGACGACGTTCGACAGCCCCGATCCGGCTGTGCGGCGTCGTGAAGCCGCCAAGGCCGCCTTCGCCGCCTTCCCTCGCCTGCAACGCATCGCCTGCACCCTGCGCGTTCAGGATAGCGTCGCCGACCAGGCCTTGTCGGCTGTCATGCTGACCCGCAATGGCGGCGACGTGATCGAAACCAGAGCCGAGGCCATTCACATGGCCGGCGTCGTGGACCGGGTCGGCGGCGGCGACGCCTTCGCCTCCGGTGTGCTGTTTGGCCTGTGGAGCGGCTGGTCGGATCAGGAGGCCCTCGACTTCGGCCTCGCCGCCGCCGGCTTGAAACATTCGATCCCCGGCGACTTCAACCTGTTCTCAGCCGACGATGTGCGCGCCGCTATGGGCGACGGCGGGTTCGATATCCGCCGCTGAGGCTGCTAACATTGAGATTGTGTGGAGGCCGCATGGGGAAGTCCATGCGGCCTTTTTCAATGGCGCCATAGGGCTAGGAAACCGGTGTCAATCATGCTTCAGTGATGCTTCGAAACGGTCAGAAGAAACCGTGCGAGAGAGGTCACACCAGGAGTTTCCATGTCCGTCACGTCCATGAACCGCCGCGCCTTGCTGGCCGCAGGCGCCGCCGCCACCTTCGTCGCCGCTTCAGGGCCCGTCCTGGCCCAGGCGTCGCCAGAGCGCGCCGCCATTCTGGACACCATGAAGCGCGCCGCTCGGTTCATGAGCGAAGAGGCCGCCGTCGAAGGCGGCTATGTCTGGCAATATCTGCCCGACTTCTCGCGCCGTTGGGGCGAGCTTGAGGCCAACCCGACGATGATCTGGGTCCAGCCGCCGGGCACCGCGACCGTGGGCCATCTGTTCCTGGACGCCTATCACGCCACCGGCGACGAGTTTTATTATGAAGCGGCCAAGAAGGCTGCGGACGCCCTGATCAAGGGCCAGCACCCGCTGGGCGGCTGGAACTATGTGATCGATACCGCCGGCGAGGAGTCGCTGAAGCAGTGGTACGGCACGGTCGCCGCCAACGCATGGCGGCTGGAAGAATTCCATCACTACTACGGCAACGCCACCTTCGACGACGCGGGCACAGCCGAGGCGTCGCAACTGTTGCTGCGGACCTACCTTGAAAAGAAGGATCGCAAATATCTGGCGCCGCTGAACAAGGCGATCAGCTTCGTGCTGGAAAGCCAGTACGAGAACGGCGGCTGGCCCCAGCGCTATCCCTTCGTCGAGAACGGCGGCCTGCACGGCCATGCCGACTATACGCCCTACATCACCTTCAACGACGACGTGGCCGGCGAGAACCTAGAGTTCCTGATCTACGCCTATCACGGCCTGGCGCGAAACGGCCGGGGCGACGCGAGGATCCTGGACGCCATCAATCGCGGCATGGACATCTTCGTGAAGACGCAGCAGCCGCAGCCGCAACCGGCCTGGGGTCTGCAACACTTCCCCGACACGCTGAAGCCGGCGGGCGCGCGGACAATCGAGCCGCAAGCCTTCGTCACCCACACGACCGGCACCAACATCAAGTCGATGATGGGCTTCTATCGCCTCACGGGCGACCGCAAGTATCTGGCCCGCCTGCCCGAGGCGATGGACTGGCTGGATCAGGTCGCGGCCAAGCCGCCGCTGAACACGCCGGGCCGCACGCACCCGACCTTCATCCTGGAAGGCGCCAACACCCCGATCTACATCCACCGGCGCGGGTCCAACATCGCCAACGGCCAGTACTACGCCGACGACAACCCCACCAATCTGATCGTCCACTACGGTTCGTTCCGCAATGTGGACACCCCTGCCCTGCGCGCCGAATACGCGCGTCTGTCGGCCATGCCGGTCGATGAGGCCACGCGCGGTTCGCCGCTGAAGGCTCGCCCCGGCTCGCTGAACCTGCCCAAGTATTTCACGCTTCAGGATGTGGACGTGTGGGACATGTCCAGCGACGCTCGTCGCCCGACCGCGCCTCACGCCGGTCGCGCGGCCGAAGTCATGGCCGGGCTGAACGCGCGCGGCTATTGGCCTACGCCGCTGACCACGACGTCAAACCCGTACAAGGGCCCCTCGCCCACCGCCGTGACCGGCGGCGAATACCAGA
Source organism: Brevundimonas sp. 374 (assembly GCF_900102995.1). Lineage (NCBI taxonomy): Bacteria > Pseudomonadati > Pseudomonadota > Alphaproteobacteria > Caulobacterales > Caulobacteraceae > Brevundimonas > Brevundimonas sp. 374. Next base: position 789,081 of record NZ_FNKT01000001.1, read on the forward strand.
TGACCCGCGTCGGCGACCTGTGGGACACCTCGCCTTACAACACCGACTTCCCGGTCGAGGGCGTCTCCACCTCGGTCTTCATCCGCAACATGGGCGACCTGATCGAGTCGTTGGGGGCTTAGGACTTGCGAAGATGTGCATCATCCCCGCTTTCGTGGCGGGGATGACGCACTGATCCGCGTCAGATCGCCAGCATCTCTTGGGTCATGCCCGAGACTGACTTGGCCCCGGTCAGGGTCATGGCGACGCGTATTTCCTTTTCGAACAGATCCAGCAGGTTTTCGACCCCCGCCTGGCCCTTCGCCGCCAGGGCGTAGATGAAGGCCCGGCCCAGCAGGACAGCGTCGGCGCCCAGGGCGATGGCGCGGACCACGTCCAGACCGTTGCGGATGCCGGAATCCACCAGAATCTTCAGCTCGCCCTGCACCGCGTTGGCGATGGCGGGCAGAGCGCAGGCAGACGACAGCACCCCGTCCAACTGACGCCCGCCGTGGTTCGACACCACGATGCCGTCTGCGCCGAAGCTGACGGCGTCGCGGGCGTCCTGCGGATCCAGGATGCCCTTGATGATCATCGGCCCGTCCCAGAAATCGCGGATCCATTGCAGGTCTTTCCACGAGATCGAGGGATCGAAGTTGTTGGCCAGCCAACCGATGTAGTCAGCGAGCCCCGTCGGCTTGCCCAGATAGGCCGAGACATTGCCCAGATCGTGCGGCGTGCCGCGCACCCCGACGTCCCAGGTCCAGGCCGGATGGGTCATCGCCTGGACCATGCGGCGAATCTCGGCATTGGGCCCACTCATGCCCGAATGGGCGTCGCGATAGCGAGCGCCCGGCGTCGGCATATCGACGGTGAAGACCAGGGTCTTCACTCCCGCCGCCCTGGCGCGCTCCAGCGCATTCTTCATGAAGCCGCGATCACGCAGCACATAGAGCTGGAACCACATGGGTCGGTCGATGGCCGGCGCGACCTCCTCGATCGGGCAGACAGAGACGGTCGACAGAGTGAAGGGCACGGCGCGCGAGGCCGCCGCCTTGGCCGCCTGCACTTCGCCCCTGCGCGCATACATGCCGGTCAGGCCGACGGGCCCCAGGATGATCGGCAGGCGCAGGGTCTCGTCGAACAGCTTCGTCTCAAGGCTGAGACTGGTCATGTCCTGCAGCACGCGCTGGCGAAGGGCGATGGACTGCCAGTCCTCGACATTGCGACGCAGGGTCTGCTCGGCATAGGCGCCGCCGTCGATGTAGTGGAACAGGAAGGGCGGCAGCTTGCGCCGCGCGGCTTCCCGATAATCGCTCGGCGACGAAATGATCACGCGCTCATCCTACTGGAAGTTGGCGAAGGCGCCGCCGTCGACCAACAGGGCCGCGCCGGACATATAGGACGCCATGTCCGAGGCCAGGAAGGCGACGACCGAGGCGATGTCCTCCGGCCGGCCCAGACGGCCCAGCGGAATGCGGCCCTCCATATATTCGCGCTTCTGCGGGTCGGCGAGGTCGTCCTTGTTGATGTCGGTGGCGATGGTGCCGGGCAGGACGGAGTTGCAGCGGATGCCGTGACGGCCCAGGGCGACGGCGCAGGACTGCATCAGGCTGTGCACCCCCGCCTTGGTCGGCGTGTAATGGGTCTGCATCTCACCGCCGACGAGCGCCGAGATCGAGCTGATGGCGACAATAGCGCCGACGTCTCCCTGCTTGACCATCTGATTGGCCGCCGCCTGCACCATGTAATAGGCGCCGTGAAGATTGACCTCCATCGTCCGGCGCAGGGTCTCGACCGGCATGTCGAGGAAGGCGTGGAACGGACAGATGCCAGCGTTGGAGACGAAGACGTCCACCCGGCCCAGCGCCTGAACGGCGGCATCGACGAAGGCTGCGGCGCTCTCGGGCTGGGCCACATCGCCGTCGACGGCGATGGCCCGGCGGCCCAGCGCCTCGATCTCGGCGACCACCTCGGCGGCGGCCGTCTCGTCTCGGAAGGTATTCAAGGCGACATCCGCCCCCTGGCGTGCAGCTTCGATCGCCGTCGCCCGTCCGATACCCCGCGATGCGCCCGTGATCAGGACGACCTTGTTCTCAAGCAGCATGCGGGCTCCGGCGGTGGTTCGGTTTCAGGATTTGGGCGACCAGCCCAGGTCTGCGCTGATCGCGTCGGCGGCCTCGGTCACGGTCTTGGTCAGTTCGGTCATCCGAGCGTCGGACATATATTGGGCAGCGGAAGACACGCTGAGCGCGGCGACGATCTGGCCGTTCACCGAACGGATCGGCGCGGCGACGCAACGGATTTGGTCTTCGTTCTCTTCCAGGTCGAAGGCATAGCCCTTCTGGGCATAGCCATGCATCCGCTCCAGCCAGACGGCGCGGGCCGACGAGTCGTAGGTGGCGCCCGGCTCGGCGTAGAAGTCGATCCAATCCGCCTCGGTCTTGTCCAGGATCAGCGCCTTGCCCAGGCCGGTCGAGGCGATCGGATGACGTTCGCCCAGGCGCGAGCCGATGTTGATCCGCCTGCGCCCCGCCACCTTGTCCAGATAGAGCGCATGACGGCCGTCCAGCACGCCCAGGTGGACCGTATCGTCGGTCTGGGCCGACAGCTGTTCCAACCAGGGCCGTGCGACGCGCGGCAAATGCATCTGCTGGCTGGCGGCATGGCCAAGCTCCAGCAGCTTGGGGCCGAGAGAATAGCCCTCGCGCGGGCGGAAGGACAGCAACCGCCGCTCGACCAGGGCCGAGGCCAGACGATGGGTCGTGCTGCGCGTCAGCTCCAGCTTTTCGGACAATTCGGCCAGCGGCAGTGAGCCGTCGATCAGGGCGTCGATAACGTCCAGACCCCGCAATAGGGTCTGGCTACCGGACGCCTTAGCGCCGACCTCTTCATCCCCATCGACCTGTGCGGTCTTGATTGACGGCGTTCGTCCCATTTCGTAATCCTCATTCTCAGAATGTAGCAAAACGCGCAAGTCTATCCACTACACGGACCTGACTTTGACGCTGTGCACGGAGGAACGCCAGTGAAATCCCGCATTATGGGAGCGAATCGCCAATCACTGGTGATGAGGCGATGAGCCGCCTCCCCCGCATCAAGCACGTTCGCGCCTTCGTCGTGAAGAACGACGGCACGGGCGGCGGCGCCGACTACCACGATCAGGGCGATGGCCACTGGATCGACGACCACATCGCCACGCCCATGGCGAAATACCCTGAGTACCGCCAGAGCCGCCGCAGCTTCGGCATCAATGTGCTGGGCACCCTGGTCGTCGAGATCGAGGCCGAGAACGGCGTGGTCGGGTTTGCGGTCACGACCGGCGGCGAACCCGCCGCCTATATCGTCGAGAAACACCTCGCCCGCTTCCTGGAAGGCCGCGATCCGTCCGAGGTCGAAAAGATCTGGGACCAGATGTATTTCTCGACGCAGTATTATGGCCGCAAGGGTCTGGTGGTGAACGCCATCTCCGGCGTCGATCTGGCGCTGTGGGACCTGCTGGGCCGTCTGCGTCAGGAGCCGGTCTTCGCCATGCTGGGCGGGGCGGTGCGCGACCAACTGACCTTCTACGCCACCGGTGCGCGGCCCGACAAAGCCAAGGAACTGGGCTTCATCGGCGGCAAGATGCCCCTGCACCACGGCCCGGCCGAGGGCGAGGAAGGCCTGCACAAGAACATCGCTGAACTCGCAGCCATGCGGAACGCCTGCGGCGACGACTTCTGGCTGATGTTCGACTGCTGGATGGCGCTAGACCTGAACTACGCCACCCGCCTGGCCCACGCGGCGCACAAGCTGGGTCTGAAGTGGATCGAGGAGGCGCTCAGCCCCGACGACTACTGGGGCTATCAGGCGCTGAAGAAGAACGCTCCCAAGGGGATGCTGGTCACGACCGGCGAGCATGAGGCCACCCGCTGGGGCTTCCGCATGCTCTTGGAGATGGAATGCTGCGACATCATCCAGCCGGACGTGGGCTGGTGCGGCGGCGTCACCGAACTGATCAAGATCTCCGCCATGGCCGACGCCAAGGGCGTGCTGATGATCCCGCACGGCTCATCGGTCTATTCCTACCACTTCGTGGTGACCCGCCATAACAGCCCGTTCGCCGAGTTCCTGATGATGGCCCCCGGCGCCGACGAGGTCGTGCCCATGTTCCACCCGCAACTGATCGGCGAACCCGTCCCCGTAAACGGCCGCCTGAAGGTTCCAGATACCCCCGGCTTCGGCGTCGAGCTGAACCGCGACATCGCCCTGCATCGCCCGTACGCGCGCTAAGACGAAAGCCCTACTTCCACCATGAAACTACTGCGTTACGGGCCCAAGGGCCAGGAAAAGCCGGGCACGCTGGACGCCGAGGGGCGCATCCGCGACCTGTCGGGCGTTATCGCCGACGTCACACCGGACCAACTGCACGGCCCGGCGCTCGAGGCGCTGAAGGCCATCGACCCGACCACCCTGCCCCTGGTCGAGGGCCAGCCCCGCTATGGCGTGCCGATCAATGGCGTGCGCAAATTCCTGGCCATCGGCCTGAACTTCGCAGATCACGCGGAGGAATCGAACCTGCCGATCCCGGCCGAGCCGGTCCTGTTCACCAAGGCCATCACCTGTCTGAACGGGCCGAACGATGACGTGGTCATCCCGCGCGGTTCGGAAAAGACCGATTGGGAGGTCGAGCTGGGCATCGTCATCGGCAAGCCCGCCTCCTACGTCATCCAGGCCGAGGCGCTGGATCATGTCGCCGGCTATGTCCTGATCAACGACGTGTCCGAGCGCGCCTATCAGACCGAGCGCGGCGGCACCTGGGACAAGGGCAAGGGTTGCGACACCTTCGGCCCCGTCGGCCCCTGGCTGGTGACGACCGACGAGGTCGGCGACGTTCAGGACCTGGACATGTGGCTGGACCTGAACGGCAAGCGCATGCAGACCGGCAACACCCGGACGATGATTTTCGGCGTCGCCGAGATCGTCTCCTATCTGTCAGAGTTCATGACGCTGGAGCCTGGCGACCTGATCACCACCGGCACCCCGCCTGGCGTGGGCCTGGGCCAGAAGCCGCCGCTCTATCTCAAGGCTGGCGACATGGTCCGTCTGGGCATCCAGAAGCTGGGTGAACAGGGTCAGACCTTCGTGGAGTGGACCCGATGAGCGCCTACCGGGATCGGTTCGCGGGCCGCACCGCCGTCGTCACCGGCGGCGCCTCCGGCCTAGGCAAGGCCTCGGCCGCTCGGATCGTCTCCGAGGGTGGCAAAGTCGTACTGTGGGATCTGAACGCCGACGCGCTGAAGGCGGCGGCCGAAGAGGTCGGCGCGACCCACGTCGTGGCCCTGGACGTCTCGGACGCAGACGCCGTCGCTGCAGCGGCCGAGGAATCCAACAAGGCGCTGGGCAAGATCGACATCCTGATCGCCTCGGCCGGCATCACCGGCGCCACCGTGCCGGTGCACGAGTTCCCGATCGACAGCTGGAAACGCGTCGTCGACATCAATCTGAACGGCGTCTTCTACTGCTGCCGCGCCATCGTGCCCTTCATGCTGACCAACGGCTATGGCCGCATCGTCAACGTGGCCTCGGTCGCGGGCAAGGAAGGCAACCCCAACGCCAGCGCCTATTCGGCGTCCAAGGCCGGCGTCATCGGCTTCACCAAGTCGCTGGGCAAGGAACTAGCCGGCAAGGACGTCATCGCCAACAGCCTGACCCCGGCCACCTTCGAAAGCCCGATCTTGGCCCAGATGCCGCAAAGCCAGGTCGACTACATGCGCTCCAAGATCCCCATGGGTCGCCTGGGCGAGGTCGACGAGAGCGCCGCCATGGTCTGTTTCATGGCCTCGGAAGAATGCAGCTTCACCACCGCCTCGACGTTCGACACGTCCGGCGGCAGAACGACCTATTAGGACGCACGCGTGGCTTCGAACCTTCGCATCGTCGACGGCCACGTCCACCTGTGGGACCTGTCGCGTGCGCGCTATGGCTGGCTTCAGGACGATCCCCTGCCGAACAATCCGGCGGGTGACATGTCGCCCATCGCCAACGCAAACTATCTGCTGGACGACTATCTGGCCGATACGGCCAGCTGGCGCGTGGACAAGATCGTCCACGTCGAGGCGGGCCAGCCGATGGGCCAGCAGCTGGCCGAGACCGACTGGCTTCAGTCGATCGCTGATGACACCGGTTATCCGCACGCCATCGTCGCTGGCGCCGACATGCTGGATCCTGATTTGGACGCCCTGCTGGAAGCTCACGCCGCCCGGCCGAACGTCCGCGGCGTGCGTCAGATCGTCTGCTGGCACGAAGATCCGTTGAAGACCTACACCGACCGCGATCTGTTGCGTGATCCGAAATGGGTCGAGGGCTTCGCCAAGCTGGCGCACTATGGGCTGTCCTTCGACCTCCAGCTCTATCCATCCCAGATGGCCACCGCCGCCATCATCGCCGCCCGCCATCCCGACATCCCGATCATCATCAACCACGCCGGCCTGCCGACCGACCGCGATGCGGCGGGCATGGCGCGCTGGCGCACAGGTCTGCGCCTGCTGGCCGCCCAGCCTCAGGTCTCGATCAAGATCTCAGGCCTGGGAATCACCGACCGTGCCTGGACGCCCGACAGCATCCGCCCGACCGTCCTCGAATGCATCGACGCCTTCGGCACCGAGCGCGCCATGTTCGCCTCGGACTTCCCCGTCGAAAGCGTCCACGGAACCTTCGCCGCCTTCTATTCCGCCTTCGACGCGATCACGGCCGACTTCTCGGCCGACGAACGCGACCGCCTGTTCGCCGCCAATGCCGAGGCGATCTACCGTATCTGACCCATCCGCCAAAGCCGCATCAAGACGGCGAGGCCCGAGGAACACCAGGAGAGTATCCCATGGTCATCGAGACCGACGCCGCCCACACGCCCGGAGGCCTCGCCAAGCCTGCCGCCTCCCTGAAGGGCCCGCTGGCCTTCGCCATCGCTTGCTTCCTGATCTGGGGCCTGGCCTATGGTCTGCTGGACGTGCTGAACAAGCATTTCCAGGAGACGCTGAGCATCAGCCAAGCTGACAGCGCCTGGCTGCAGATCGCCTATTTCGGAGCCTATCTGCTGCTGTCGATTCCGGCAGGCATGCTGCTGCATGCGCGGGGCTACAAGTTCGGCATCGTGTCGGGCCTGGCGGTCACCGCCATCGGCGCCTTGCTCTTCATCCCGGCGGCGGGGGCGGGCGCCTTCCTGCCCTTCGTCGGCTCGATGTTCGTTCTCGCCGCCGGTCTGTGCATCCTCGAGACCAGCGCGGACACCTACGTCAACGTCCTGGGCGATCCGGCCAAGGCCTCACAGCGGCTGAACCTGGCCCAGTCGTTCAACGCCCTAGGCGTCTTCTTCGGCCCCCTGATCGGCGGCGCGGTCTTTTTCAGCCCGACGACGACCGAAGCCCTGGGCGGCGCGACCCGTTCGATCCAGATCGTGTACGGGCTGATCGCCGTCGGCGTGGTCCTGTTCGCCTTTGCCGTCTGGCGCGCCCGTTTGCCGGAGACCGGGCTGTCCGACCACGGCGGTGCGGCGCAAGGCGACGCCCCTGCCCTGCCCCTGTCCAAACAGCCGCACTTCGTCGCCGGCGTGATCACTCAAGCCCTCTACATCGGCGCCCAGGTCGGCATCGGCGCCTATTTCATCAACCTAGTGACGCACAACTGGCAGGGCCTGACCTCGCAGCAGGGCGCCTTCATGCTGTCGCTGGCGGCAATCGGCTATCTGGTCGGGCGCTTCTTCGCCACCGCGCTTCTGCTGAAGATCAAGCCACGCGTGCTTCTGACGGCCTACGGCGTCATCAATGTCGTGCTGACGCTGATTGTCGCCGCCGGTATCGACAAGGTCTCCCCCATCGCCCTGCTGGCCGTCTTCTTCTTCATGTCCACCATGTTCGCGACCATCTTCGCCCTGGGCACCGCCGGCCTAGGCGCCGGCACCAAGAAGGCCTCGTCCCTCATGGTCATGGCCATTGGCGGCGGCGTTCTGCTGCCCTGGCCCATGGGCAAGATCGCCGACCTCTACGGCGCCAACGTCGCCTTCCTCCTGCCCGCCACCTGCTTCGCCGTCGTCGCCTGGTACGGCTGGAAAGGTGCGGGGCTAGGGCTCAAGGCGGAGGCGAAGTGATGCCTCTTCGCACAGCCCTCCTCGCCTTCACGCTGTTGGCCGGTTCCACGACCGCCTGCGCCCAAACGGTCGCGCCCACCGCAGCCTTGGTGCCGGCGTCTCCCATCGACCGCCACGCCTTGGTCACGCGCCACAACGTGACCCTGACCGCCATCGACCGACATGCCCCGATCATGCTGGGTAACGGCGACCTGGGCTTCACCGCCGACATCACCGGGCTCCAGACCTTCCCGGAGCAGTATTCGGAACTGTCGCCCCTGCTGACCATGGCCCAGTGGGCCTGGCACAGCTTTCCCAATCCCAACGGCTATACCGAACAGGACGGCCTGATCGACGTACCCGTGCCGGGTCGGGGCGAGCAGCCCTATGCCTGGATGAAGTCGTGGGCGGTCGCCGAGACCCAGCCCGCCTACACCTGGCTGCGGGCCAATCCGCATCGGTTCTCACTCAGCCGCATCGGCCTGACCTTCGCCGACGGCAAGCCGCTGGACTTCGCCAAGGTCGCCGACACACGTCAGACGTTGGATATGTGGTTCGGTGCCCTGACCAGCCGCTTCACCTATGACGGCCAACCGGTCGAGGTGGTGACCCGCGTCCACCCGACGCTGGACATGGTCATGGTCGAAATCGCCTCGCCTCTGGTGGCCGCCAACGGCCTGGGCGTTCAGGTTCGCTATCCGGGCGTGAACCCCGCCATCAATCCCGACCCGACGACGTTCGAGCGCGATGGCGACCAGAGCCTGAACATCGTCGCCTCCGACACAGGCGACGTCCATATTCGCCGCACCCTGGACGACACCACTTATTATTCCGGCATCACCGCATCCGGTAAGATCGAACAAAGCGGCCCCGACGCCTTCCGCGTGGCCGCTGCTGGTCGCGACCGGCTGACCGTCATGGTCCGCTTCGATCAGCAAGAGCCCGTTGAGAAGACGCCTGCTTACTCCGCCAGCGTCCAGGCAACGACTGCACACTGGAACAGTTTCTGGACCCAGGGCGGCGCCGTTGATTTCACGGGCTCTACCGATCCGCGAGCGGCAGAACTGGAACGTCGCGTCGTCCTGTCGCAATACCTGTCGGCGGTGAACGGCGCCGGCGAACTGCCGCCGCAAGAAGAAGGCCTGTTCTCCAACAGCTGGTACGGTAAGTTCCACCTGGAAATGCATCCCTGGCACGCTGGCTGGCAGGCCATGTGGGGCCATCCCGACATACTTGAACGCAGCCTGCCTTGGTACGTCGGCAATCTGGACAACGCGCGCGCCGCGGCCGCCCGTCACCAGGTCAAGGGCGCTTGGTGGCCCAAGATGGTGGGGCCAGAGGGTCGCAACAGCCCCAGCTTGGTTTCGCCCTTCATCATGTGGCAGCAGCCGCATCCGATCCTTTTGGCCGAACTGGTCTGGCGGGCCGACAAGGATCCGGCCGTGCTCGACCGATACGGCGAGGTGGTCGAGGCGACCGCCGACCTGTTGGCCTCCTGGCCCATCGAACACGACGGCCGGCTGAACCTGGGCACGCCGATGATCCCGGCCCAGGAGAACTACGATCCCTTGACCACGGTGAACCCGACCTTCGAAGTCGAGTATTTCCGGTGGGCGCTGGAAACCGCCCAAAAGTGGCGCGAACGCAAGGGTCAGGCCCGCCGCGCCGATTGGGATCAGGCCCTGGCCAAGATCGCGCCGCCGCCGATGAGGGACGGCCTGTATCTGCCTGTCGAGAGCGTGCCGGACTTTTGGGAGACGGCCATGTCCGACGCCTGTCGCCGACACGCAGCGGCGGCTCAGTGCAAGAACCGCGACCATCCCTCCTTCCTGATGGCCTATGGCTTCATTCCCGGCACGCGGATCGATCCAGCCGCCATGCGCCGCACGTTTGAAGCTGTGGAGCAGAACTGGGACGTGCGCCAGACCTGGGGCTGGGACTTCCCGATGATGGCGATGACGGCGGCTCGCCTTGGCGAACCGGAGAAGGCGGTGAACTGGCTGTTCGCCGACATGAAGAATAATCAGTGGGGCGTCACCGGCATGACGCCTCGCGTTCACCTGGATGAACACGCCGACGAACTGGTGCCCGTCTCGGCCGGTGCCGGCGGCGTGACGATGGCGGTCAATCCGGATGGTCCGGGCTATCGCCGCGCAGCCGAGACTTATTTCCCGTCCAACGGATCCCTGCTTATGGCCGTCGGTCTGATGGCGGCGGGTTGGGACGGGTCCAGCGGCCACGCGCCCGGCTTCCCAAAGGAAGGCTGGACCGTCCGTGTCGAAGGCCTGACCCCCGCGCCGTAATCAAGAAAACCGAGAGGACCGCCCCAATGACGACCTCGAGACGCACCGCCCTGAAAGCTCTGCTCAGCGCCCCCGCCGTCGGCGCCTTCACCACGACGACCGCTCAGGCGCGGACCACGCCGGCCGTCCCGCAAGCGCCGGGACAGACCCCCGTCTGGCCCGCGCCCAACACCGCCCCGCCCTCGACTCAAGAGACGCCGGTCGAGCGGCCGCGCTGGGACGGCCCGGTGCCGACCGAGTGGGTCGATCCGAAGACCGGCCATCGCATCCGCCGCGTCTCGCCCGATGGCGGGGGCGGAAAGCCTTATTTCTACAAGAACATGTTCTTGCCCAAGAAGGTCGGGGCGCCCGACCTGATGGTCATCTCGACGCCTCAGGGCATCTCAACCGTCGATCTGGCGACCTGGGCCGTCAAAGTCTTGGTTCCCGACCATGACGCCGACCTGATGTTCACGGGCCGCAAGGGGCGCAACGTCTATTATTCGGTGACCACACCTGGCGAAGTTCAGTTGATGGACCGCGCCAAGACCCTGTTCGTCATCGACGTTGACACCAAACAGCGTCGCGAGATCGGCCGCATTCCGAACGGCCAGATCAATTCGGTCAATGCCGATGAGACGCTGCTCTTGGGCTTCGTGGCCTATGACAGCCAACCGCTCCAGCCGACCGTGCCCGACCCGCGCAACCGCCGCTTCGACCAGGCCGAGTACGAAGCTGATGGGCCGGACGGAAAGCCGCTGAACTTCGCCCGCGCCAAGGGCGTGCGGATGCTTCAACGCTGGGCCGCGCGCTATCCGATGGAAATCTTCGTCATCGACCTGACCACGGGCGAGCGACGCGTGATCCACAAGACCAACGAATGGATCGGCCACACGCAGTTCTCCCCCACCGATCCCCAGCAGGTCATTTTTTGCCATGAAGGGCCTTGGCACCGCGTGGATCGAATGTGGGCTATCCGCGCAGATGGCACGGGCCTGAGAAAGACCCATCAGCGGACGATGAACTTCGAGATCTTCGGCCACGAATGGTTCAGCCCGGACGGCAAACAGGTGCTCTATGACCTGCAAACCCCGCGCGGCCAGGTCTTCTGGGTTGCCTCGGTCGATCTGGAGACGGGCCGCCGGGTCTATCGTCGGGTCGAGCAGAATGACTGGTCGGTCCATTACAACGTCTCGCCGGACGGCAGTCTATTCGCTGGCGACGGCGGCGACGGCGACATGGTCGCTCATGCGCCCGACGGTAAATGGCTCGTCCTGCTGCGCCCGGAACCGATCGTTGATGAAGATCCGTCAAGCGACAAGGACAACCAGATCTTCGTCGAATATCTGCGCTCCGAGCGGATCGTGGATCTGTCCAACCACGACTACAGGCTTGAGCCGAATCTGACTTTCACACCGGACGCAAAATGGATCGTCTTCGTGTCGAACATGCACGGCGCCAACCACGTCTATGCTGTCGAAATCGATCGTGGCGCTTAGAACCATCGGCAGCTTCTCGAGCCCTAACGCCTGAGATGTCGAGGATTTATCGACGTTCTCGGCGGAATCTCTCGGTCCTGATATCACCTTGTTGCAAAATGCGGGAAGCTGTTGCAATAAGCGACACGTCGCTAATCCGAATATACGCGACAGCATGCCACAAAATGACACCGGTGCCAGATGGACGCCGGGATGGGGAGAGAACGAATGCGACGGACCAACACCCGGACTCTGTGCGTGGTTGGCGTATCCCTGGCGGCCCTGATGGGTGCGTCGGCGGCTGCGGCTCAGGCGGTTCCTGCCTCAGAACCCGTCACGCAAGACGCCGCCCAGGACGCAACCGTGGTCGATGAAATCGTCGTCACCGGCTTCCGGTCCAGCCTGCAACAGGCGCTGAACATCAAGCGCCGCGAAGCCGGAGCGGTGGACGCCATCCTGGCTGAAGACATGGCCGACTTTCCCGATCAGAACCTGGCCGAAGCGATCCAGCGCCTGCCCGGCGTGACCATCGACCGTGTGAACGGCCAAGGCACCACCATATCGGTGCGTGGTTTGGGTTCCGATTTCACCCGCACTCGCATCAACGGCCTGGAAGCCCAGGCTGCGTCTGGCGGCAACCGCAACCGCAGCTTCGACTTCTCAATGTTCGCGTCCGAACTGTTCAACAGCATCAAGGTTCGCAAGACGCAATCGGCCGAGATCGAAGAGGGCTCGCTGGGCGCCACCGTCGATCTGCAGACGGGTCGCCCCCTGGACTTCAGCGGCAGCGGCCTGAACTCCGCCCTGTCTGTGCAGGGCTCGTACAATGATCTGTCTGAGAAGACGGTGCCGCGGCTCGCGGGTCTGCTCAGCTGGTCGAACGAGGACCGAACCTTTGGCGCCCTGGTGTCAGTCGCCTATTCCGAGCGGTCGCCAATCCTGGGCAGCTTCAACACGACGCGTTGGCAAAAGGGCGACCCGTCAAACGTCAATGCCGCCGGCAACCCCTATGGGCGCGGCCAGAACTTCGGCGGCTGCATTCCCTGCACCACGACGGCGCAACGTGACGCCGTCCTGAACGCCTTCTATCCCCGCATCCCGCGCTACACCTTGGGCAATACTCAGGAAGACCGCCTGGGCATGACGGGCGCGCTGCAATGGCGGCCGAGCGACCGCACCGAGGCGGTGCTGGACGTCCTGTGGTCGCGGTTTAATTCGGAACTGGAAAGCCCGAACATCGAAGCCTGGTCGTTCAGTCGCGCCAACGTCAACAGCGTCGTCGTGCGCGATTATGCGATCGACGCCGACAAGAACATCCTGTCCTACGGCGTATTCGACAACATGCTGGTGCGCGCCGAGAACGGCTTCACCCGCAACGAAAGCAACTTCTACCAGGCCTCTCTGAACGTCCGCCACGATTTCAGCGACCGGCTGCATGGCAATCTGAAGGTCGGCGCCAACCGATCCGAAGCCCGCACGCCGCTCAATGTAGCCTATGCCTTCGAGGCCGCAGGCGTAAACGGCTATACCTTCGACTTCCGCGAGGATGATCGCCGGCCGCGCATAAACTACGGCTTTGACGTCACTTCGGGTCAACGCTTCACCCTGGTCAATGCGACGCGCAGTAACGCCGGCGGCAACTTTGACAATAAGGTCGGCGCCGGCTCGTTGGCCTATGACTGGTCCGACTCCCTGACCTTCAAGATCGGCGGCGAGTATCGCACCTACGGGTTCGAGACCTTTGGCCTGACGCGGACCAAAACGTCTCCGACCGGCGCCGATCGGCTGACCGGGGTCGACAGCATCGGACGCGTCGTCAGCATCGGGGATGGAGTAAGCGCCGGCGCAGGCTCTGATCTCAGCTTCATCGTTCCCGACATTTCAAAGATTGCTGATTTCCTCAGCTTCTATGACGATCCCTTGGTCCCTAATCGCAGCGAGCGTGAAGTGGACGAAACGGATAAGGGCGTCTTCCTCCAGGCCGACTTCAATACGACTGTCGGAGGTATGGTCCTGCGCGGCAATGCCGGCATCCGCTACGCCCAGACCGAGGTCACTGCCAAAGGCTGGCAAACGATCGCAGTGGGGACGCCGCCGGTCACGACTTATGACTATGTGACAACCGACAACGACTATGACGACGTCTTGCCGTCCTTCAACCTGGCGCTGGAGCCGCGTGACGACGTCGTGATTCGCCTGGGCGCCGCCAAGGTGATGTCCCGTCCAACCCTCGGCGATCTGACCCCGGGCGGCAGCGTCTCACCGACCACCCGCACAGTCTCCTACGGAAATCCGCTTCTCGACCCGTTCCGCGCCACCAACTACGATTTCTCGGTCGAGTGGTATTTCCAGAATGAGGGCCTTTTGGCCGCCGCCGTCTTCTACAAAGACATCGACAGCTTCATCACATCCGAAACAGTCGGTATCCCCTACAACCAGCTGGGCCTGCCCAACGAATTGCTTCAGGGCGCTGCCAGCCCGACTGACATCTTCCAGGTCACGCGCCGCCTGAACGGCGAAGGCGGCGCGCTGAAAGGGATCGAAATCCAGTATCAGCAGCCCTTCACCTTCCTGCCCGGTCTGTGGTCCAACTTCGGCTTCACCGGGAACGTCACCTGGGTTGATTCCGAAGTCAGCTACGGCACGGCCGGCAAGAACCGCCTGACCGGCCAGTCGAAGAACACCGCCAACGCGACCCTGTATTATGAGGATGGGCCGTTCCAGGCCCGCGTCTCGGTCGCACACCGCAGCCAGTATCTGCTGTCCTTCCCCGGCGCGAACGGCAACTCCGAAGAAGGCGTCAACGACACCACCAATGTCGATGCCTCGATGTCCTACGAGTTCACGCCGAACCTGACCTTCTCGCTTGAAGGCATCAATCTGACGGACGCCTACACCGACCGTTATGTCGATGTGACCAACCGCGTGTCCGACTACCGTCACACCGGCCGAGAGATCGCCGTGGGATTGCGCTGGAAGTATTGAGCTTCCCTCCCTGACGCCTCCAGCGTGACAAACTAAAGGCCCGGAGCGGACAGCTCCGGGCCTTCTTTTTTACCCAGGAAAAAGGCGGCGATTGAGGTTTTCGGATCCCTCGCCGCCTCTACAAATACGCCCCCACCTGCCAGGGCACGAACTCGTTGTCGCCGATGCCGAGGGCCTCGGATTTGGACGGCTCGCCTGACGCGACATCAAGCATTTTGCGGAAGATGACCCCGCCGACCTCGGCCAAGCTGGTTCCCGTCAGGACGGGCGAGGCGTCGATGTCCATGTCCTCGTCCATCCAGTTCGCCAGCCTGGCGTTGGAGGCGACCTTGATCGACGGGGCGGGCTTGGCGCCGAAGACCGAGCCCCGGCCCGTGGTGAAGACGATCAGATTGGCGCCCGAGGCGATCTGGCCCGTCGCCGAGCACGGGTCGTAACCGGGGCTGTCCATGAAACTGAGGCCCTTGGCCTGAAGCGGTTCGGCGTATCCGATCACGTCGTTCAGCGGGGTCGAACCGGACTTGGCCACCGCACCCAGCGACTTTTCCAGGATGGTGGTCAAACCGCCCTTCAGATTGCCGGGCGACGGATTGTTGTTCAGCTCCATCTGATGGCGATCCGCATAGTCACGCCACCACGCCAGACGCGCGTTCAGCTTGTCCGCAACGTTCTGCGACGCCGCGCGCCGGAGCAGCAGATGTTCCGCACCCCAGATTTCGGGCGTTTCCGACAGCATGGCCGAGCCCCCGTGCGCGACCAGCAGATCGACTGCGGCGCCCAAGGCCGGATTGGCGGTGACCCCGGACCAGCCGTCCGAACCCCCGCATTGCAAGCCGACGGTCAGGTAGGACGCGGAGACAGGTTGGCGCTGGACCTTGGCGGCGTCCACGACCAGATCGCGTACGATCTCGATCCCGGCCTCGATCGCCCGGGCCGTGCCGCCAGCCTCCTGGATCGTCAGGGCGTGCAGATGCGGGCCGGATTGAAGGCCTTCGTTGGCGAGCCAGGCGGGTATCTGATTGGCCTCGCAGCCCAGGCCTACGATCAGGATGGAATGGAAGTTCGGGTGCCGGGCATAACCGGCCAAGGTCCGCTGCAGCAGGGTGACGTCGCTGCTGAGCGATGAGCCGCCGCAACCGCCTTGGTGAGTGAAAGCGACCACGCCATCGACGCCCGCAGGCAGGATGGAATCCGGGAAGGCGTCGGCGATGCGGCGCGCCACTGTGGCCGAACAGTTCACGCTGGTCAGGACGCCGATATAGTTGCGCGTGCCGACGCGGCCGCCTGGGCGAACGATGCCGCTGAACGTCACGCCCGACAACGCCGCAGGCGGACGCAGGTCGGCCCCGACCTCGGCTTCACGCCCGTCCTCCGCCATGGCCAGGTTGTGGACGTGGACGTGAGCACCGGCGGCGATAGCGGTCTTGGCGCGCCCGATGACCTGGCCGTAGCGGCGGACCAGACCGCCCGCCTCCATCGCATGACGGGCGATCTTGTGGCCGGTGGCGATGTCGGCGCGCGCCGGCGCGGTCAGGCCATCAGGCGTATCGCCGCTGGCGATGTCGTCCAGGGCGATGGCGACATCGTCGGCGGAGTTCAGGATCAGGACGCGAGACATGGACTACTCCGCGACCAGACGCGCGGCCTCGACCGCGCCGTTCTGGCTGACCGACAGATAGGTACCCGTGACCGCTGCGACGAACCGGTCGTCGGCGGCCAACGCAGGCGGGAAGACGGCGGACAGGCTCAGCAGAGTCGAGACCCGCGCCAGATCATTGTTGGCGCCGGCCAGAAGTTCGGCGGTCTTAGCCGCCAGCGGATCGTCGACGACGAAGGCCTCGCCGCTCTCGGTCACGCCCGACTGCCATCTCATCCAGGCGGCGATTCCCAGGGCCATGGCCTCGATCCCCTGCCCCGCCGCCAGACGTTCGGCGGCGCCGGCCAGCAGGCGCTGGGGCAGTTTCTGCGAGCCGTCCATGGCGATCTGGCGCGTGCGGTGCATCAGAGCCGCATTGGAGAAGCGGGCCATCAGCGCCTCGCGATAGGCGGGGATGTCCAGGCCCGGCGGCGGGTTCAGCGTCGTTTCGGCCTCGTCCCACAGGGCCTCGACATAGGCGCGGAACGCGGGGACGGCGACAGCCTCGTGGACATGCTCGTAACCCGACAAAGCGCCCAGATAGGCGATCGCCGAGTGGGCGCCATTCAGCAGGCGCAGCTTGGCGTCCTCCCAAGGCTCGACCGCGTCGGTCAGTTGCACGCCGAGAGACGCGAAGTCGGGCCGATCGCCGGCGAACCAGTCCTCGATCACCCACTGGGTGAAGGGTTCGGCCTTGACCATGCCCCGGTCCTCGACTCCGAGACGCGCGGTCAGGCGGACGATGTCGTCGGAGGTGGTCGCCGGGACAATCCGATCGATCATCGTCTGGGGGAAGGCGCCCTCGGCTTCGATCCAGTCCGCCAGCGACGGGTCGATCCGGCGCGCCATGGCGATGACCCCGGCACGGATACGCTTGCCGTTGTGGGGAAGGTTGTCGCAACTGATGACGGTGAAGGGCTTCAGCCCCGCCGCCCTTCGCGCCTGCAACGCCGCGACGATGAATCCAGGCGCGGTGCGGGGCGCGGCGATATCAACCAGATCGGCCGCGACATCAGCGTCGCTCAAAAGCAGGTCGCCGGTCGCCGGATCGAGGCGATAGCCCTTCTCGGTCACGGTCAGGGTGATGATGTGGACATCGGCGTCGGCCATGGCGGCGACCAGGGCGGCGGGGTCATCCGGCCCGACCATCACGCCTGCGCAGGCGCCGATCACCCGCAGATGATCGTCCGATCCGTCACGCACGACCAGGGTGTACAGCCCGTCCTGCGGATTCAGCTGATCGCGTACACCGGGCGACCGAAGCGAAGCGCCCAGCACACCCCAGCGCGGATCGCCCGACCTGATCGCATCGTCGAACACGACCGCCTGGTGGGCGCGGTGGAAGGCGCCGATGCCCAGATGGACGACACCCGTCTTCACCTGGGCGCGGTCGTAGCCGGGGACGGCGATGTCGGCGGGCAGCCCCGTCAGGCCGGCTTGGTTCAGTCTACTCACAGCTTGTAGGCCGCCTTGACCAGGCCATAGGTCAGAGCGTGGGCCAGTTCGTGAGCCTCGTCCTCCTCCATCCGATGCTCGACGACCAGTTTAGCCAGGAAGCCGCAGTCCATGCGCCGCGCCACGTCATGACGGGCGGGAATGGACAGGAAGGCGCGGGTGTCGTCGTTGAAGCCGACGGTATTGTAGAAGCCAGCCGTCTCGGTGACCTGCTCGCGGAAGCGACGCATCCCTTCGGGACTGTCGTGGAACCACCAACTGGGTCCCAGCTTCAGAGCCGGATAGTGGCCGGCGAGTGGCGCGAGTTCGCGGCTGTAAGTGGTTTCGTCCAAGGTGAACAGGATCAGAGACAGACGGCTGTCCGAGCCGAACCGATCCAGCAGCGGCTTCAGCGCGCGCACGTAGTCGGTCTGGGTCGGGATATCGCAGCCCTTGTCACGGCCGAAGCGGTTGAAGACGGTGGCCGAGTGGTTACGGAAGCTGCCGGGGTGAAGCTGCATCACCAGACCATCCTCGACCGACATGGCGGCCATTTCGGTCAGCATCTGGCCGCGGAACAGTTCGGCGTCGACAGCGCTGGCAGGGGCGGTCGAGACACGCCGGAACAGGGCCTCGGCTTCGGCCTTTGGCAGATCGGCAGTGAAGGCGGTCGGGTGGCCGTGATCGGTCGAGGTGGCGCCCATTTCAATGAAGAAGGCGCGCCGGTCGCGCAGGGCCTGGAGGTATCCGTCCCAGCTCAGCGTATCGCGGCCGGTCTGCTCGGCCAGAACCCTCAGATTGTCGCGGAACCCTTCATAGTCCGGATCTAGAACCGGATCCGGGCGATAAGCGGTCAGCACCCTTCCCTTCCAGCCCGAGGCTGCGATGGTCTTGTGATGCTCCAGCGTGTCCAGCGGGCTCTCGGTCGTGGTCAGGACTTCGATATTGTAGCGATCGAAGAGGGCGCGCGGCCTGAAGCCGTCGGTCTTCAGGGCCGCATCGATTACGTCGTAATAGTGATCCGCCGTCTCGGCCGACAGGCGCACGTCGATGCCGAAGGCCTCGGCATAGACCCAGTCGTGCCACATCCGTGAAGGCGTCCCCCGGAACAGGTGATAGTTCTCGGCGAAGCGCCGCCAGATCTCGCGTGGATCGGTCTCGACCGGCCCGCCATCGGCGCGCGGCACGCCCAGATCCTCCATCGCCATGCCCTGCGAGTGCAGCATGCGGAAGACGTAGTGGTCGGGTGTGATCAGAAGTTCGGCCGGATTGGCGAAGGGTTCGTTCAACGCAAACCAGCTCGGGTCCGTATGACCATGCGGGCTGATGATCGGCAGCCCCTTGATCTCGCCATACAGACGACGCGCGATCGCCCGGGTGTCGGCGTCCGCCGGAAACAGGCGATCGGGGTTCAGTTTGAGCGGATGAACCATAGCGTTTCTCATTGCCTCGTGGCGGAGGCTTGGTTCGCCTCTCGATCTTGATCCAACAAGCCTACAACATGGACCGCAAAAAGACACCGGTTACCATCATCGAACCTCAGCTTGTTTTCGGCGTCGGACGTCGGATTTTAGGCAAGGCGGCGCTGGCGCCTTGCGTCCGGGCGCGAGGCTGGACATAAGGGCCGCTCACCGCCCGTGCGGGCCGGCTTAGCTCAGTTGGTAGAGCGCCAGTTTTGTAAACTGGATGTCGCGGGTTCGATTCCTGCAGCCGGCACCACGCCTTTCGACCATCGGGGACATGGCCGACACAACCAACAAGCTGGGCCACAAGATCGGTGCGCGAGGCGGCAGAACCCGCCAAGCGATCCTCGACGCTACCCAACGCCTGTTGAACGAGCGGCATTACGGGGAAATCCGCGTCGCCGATCTGGCCTCGGCCGCCGGCGTGTCGCCGTCCAACTTCTACACCTATTTCAAGACGGTCGAAGAGCCTGTTCTGGCGCTGTGCGAGGTCGCCGCGACGGATTTCCAGGGATTGGCCGCGCATTTCCAGGCCGACTGGCCGGGCGACAAGGCCTTCGTCATCGCGCGCGCCTTTATTCTGAATGTGATGGCCATCTGGCGCAGCCACGGTCAGGTGCTGCGTGTCGAACATATGCTGGCGGACAATGGCGACGCGGCCTTCGTCGAAAGCCGGGTGCGCCGTTTGCGCCGGCTTCACCTGTCCATCGAACGCCGCGTGGCCCAGGCCCACGCCAGCGGTCTGCACCCCAAGGACTACAATCCGCGTCTGGCCTCGTATCAGATCGCCTCCATCGCGGAATCGACGGCGGCCAGTTTCGATCTCTTGCGGCGGGCCGATACGCCAGAGGCCATTCTGGACACGGCGGCCATCATTATCGTGAAGCTGACGACCGGACGTTAGAGGCCCAACGGTCCATAAAGCCACGTCAACCAGATCCCGACGGCCAGGAAGACGCCGAAGGGCAGCTTCTCCGATCCGCTGACGCTGCGCCGGACCACCAGAATGCCGAAGACCAGACTGAGCCCGACCGCGCAGGCCCACAGCAGCACGCTGGGCAGGCCCATCCAGCCGACCCAGGCCCCTGCCCCCGCGAACAGGAAGGGGTCGCCTCCCCCCAGTCCCTGGCGCTTTCGGACGAGTTGGTAGAGCCAACCGACCAGCCACAGACCACAGAACCCGACAGCCGCACCGATCAGATGGGAAAAACCGAGGCCCCAATCCAGGATCAGGGCGACCGTAACCCCTGTCGAGATCAAGGGCAGCGTCAGACTATCCGGCAGCCAGAAGTGTTCGCCGTCGACGATGGCGATCAGCAACAACTGCCAACCCAGAACGGCCGTGGCGGCGATCATGAACGCTGAGGTGGCGCCTGTCGCACCCCACACCCCGGCCCAAATGCCGACGCCGGCCGACGCCAGTTCGATCAGGGGATAACGCGGCGAAATTCGGGTGTGGCATCGCGCACACCGACCGCGCAAGGCAAGCCAGCTGAAGACCGGCACAAGCTCCCAGGGGCGTAACGTCTGATCGCAGCCCCGGCACCGCGAGCGGGCGACGACGATGTCCTCGTCGCGCGGCAGGCGAACGCTGACGGCGGCGATGAAACTGCCGACGATCAGGCCCAAGCCGCCCATGATGGCGGCGGCGAGTACAGCATTCATCAGGGCGTCCCGAAGGCGGCGAACCCCTCTGGCTTAGCCGCCACCTAGCGCCACCGCCACATGATAGGTCACCAGCGACGCCAGATAGGCCAGACCGAACATGTAGCCGATCATGATCCAGGTCCATTTCAGCGAGTTGGTCTCGCGCCGCACGACGCCCAAGGTCGCCACGCACTGGGGCGCAAAGATGTACCAGGCCAGGAAGGACAACGCCGTCGCCAGCGACCAGTGCGACGCCAGGGTCGACGCCAGAAGGCCCGTCGCATTTTCGGCGTCAGCGATGGCGTAGGTCGTGCCCAGCGCCGCCACCGCGACCTCGCGCGCCGCCATGCCGGGGATCAGGGCGATCACCATCTGCCAGTTGAATCCGATGGGCGCGAAAACGGGCTCGAGCGCCCGGCCGATCATGCCCGCGAACGAATAGTCGATGGCCGGCAGGGTCGCATTCTCCGGCGGATAGGGGAAGGTCGCGAGCACCCACAGAATGATCACCAACGGCAGGATGATGCGGCCCGCGCGGTTCAGGAAGATCTTGGCCCGAAGCCACAGATTGAAGCCCACGCTGCGCAGGTCCGGCGTCTTGTAGGCCGGAAGCTCCATCATGAAGGGCTCGACCGCGCCGCGCCAGAACACCTTGCGGATCAGCAGGGACACGATCAGGGCGCTGACGATCCCGGCAGCGTACAGTCCAAACATCACAAGGCCTTGCAGGTTCGCAAAGCCCCAGACCGTCTCATTGGGAATGAAGGCGGCGATGATCAGCGTATAGACCGGGATGCGCGCCGAGCAGGTCATCAGCGGGGCGACCAGGATGGTGGTCAGGCGATCGCGTCGCGAATCGATCACCCGCGCCGCCATGACGCCGGGAATGGCGCAGGCGAAACTGGACAGCAGGGGTATGAAGGCCCGGCCGTGCAGCCCTGCGCCGCCCATGATCTTGTCCATCAGGAAGGCCGCACGGGCCATATAGCCGAAGTCTTCCAACGCGATGATGAACAGGAAGAGGATCAGAATCTGCGGCAGGAACACTAGCACGCTGCCGACGCCGGAAATGATGCCGTCCACGATCAGGCTTTGCAGCAGACCGTCGGGCAGCACATTGGCGACCAGACCGCCCAACCAGGCGATACCGGCCTCGATGCCGTCCATCACGGGCGCGGCCCAACTGAACACGGCCTGGAACATCACGAACAGCAGGGCGAACAGGATCAGCAGCCCGCCGACCGGATGCAGCAGCACCGAATCGATCCTGCCGGTGAGTGTGTCAGGCCGTTCGGGGGGGCGGACGCAGGCCTTCATGATCCGCTCGGCTTCGCGGGCGGCGGTTCGTAACTCGGCGGCGTCCGGACTGCGCCATTGGCTTTCGGTCACGGCGGCGACGGCGGCGTGGTCCTCAATGGCGGCGACCAGATCGTCGATGCCGCGCCTGCGCGTGGCCACGGTGGTGATGATTGGCACGCCCAGTTCGGCGCGCAATCGCTCCAGATCAATGCGCAGGCCCTGGCGCTGGGCGATGTCATACATGTTCAACGCCAGAACCATCGGCCGGCCGACGGCCTTCAGCTCCAGAATCAGGCGCAGGACCAGACGCAGATTGGTGGCGTCGGCGACGCAGACCACCACGTCGGGCGGCGTCTCGCCGGCCAATCGCCCCAGGACGGCGTCGCGCGTGACCTCCTCGTCCGGGCTGCGCGCGCGCAGGGAATAGGTGCCGGGCAGGTCCAGCACCGACATCGTGCGGCCCGAGGCGGCGCGGATCAGGCCTTCCTTGCGCTCCACCGTCACGCCGGCGTAGTTGGCGACCTTCTGGTGAGCGCCGGTCAGGGCGTTGAACAGAGCCGTCTTGCCGCTGTTGGGGTTTCCCACCAGTGCGACGCGAGCAGTCTTCAGCGCAATGTCCATCAGGCGGCGCCCAGCCGGATCGAGAGGCTTTCCGCCTCGTGGCGACGCAGGGCCACGCGCATGTCGTCCACCTTCATGGCGATCGGGTCGCGTCCGAACAGACCTTCGTGCAGCAGTTCGATCTGCGCGCCTTCGACAAAGCCCAGTTCAAGCAGACGGCGTTCCAGCTCGACCGCCTCGCCCTGATGGTGACAATGGGCGCCCACCTGAACGATGACGCCGCGATCGCCGCGTCGGGCCTGGCTCAACTTGATGGTGTCGGTCAATTCTACGCTCGCACGGGCGAGGCCGCTCCCCAACGGCTCCGCGTTTCTTTGACACTGATTATCAGGTGCGAGGGGGCTACGTCCAGCAGGACAGCTTGACCAATTGCCGCGCCGGTGCGTTGCGGTATCACAAGGCAAACAGGAAGCCTCCATGACACGCCACGCCCTCGTCGCCCCCCTTTTTCTGGCCCCGGTTTTGACCTTGGCCGCCTGTGGTCAGGGCGAGCCGTCCGCAACCAAGCCTGCCGCGCCGGTCCACGTGCTAACGGATGCGGAAAAGGCGACCCTGCTGGCCTCCCTGCCCGCCCCCTACAATGCGGGCGATCTCGAGAACGGGCGTCGGGCGTTTGCGCGCTGTCGCGCCTGCCACACTATCGGCGAAGGCGGCCCGGACATGGCGGGGCCAAACCTGTACGGTGTGTTCGGCCGCAAGGCGGGCGATCGCCCGCGCTATAATTATTCCAACGCCATGCGTACGGCGAACTTCACCTGGGACGCCGAGAAGCTGGATCACTGGCTGGAAAACCCACGCACCTTCCTGCCCGGCAACAAGATGACCTTCCCCGGTCTGCCCGACGCCACGGATCGCCGCGACGTCATCGCCTTCCTGAAGGTGGAGACGGGCTACAAGCCGGAGCCTGCGCCCGCCGCCTGATCGGTCAGGCCTCGGGCAATTCCCTGGGGCCGCCTTCGCGCAGTTCCTGAGCCTCCCACTCCTCGATCTTGCGGGCGGTCCATTCCGGCGACTTGGTGAAGCGCGCCAGGACGCCATAGATCACCGGCACGACGAACAGGGTCAGGACGGTGGCGAAGATGGCGCCGGTGAAGATCACCACGCCGATCGTCTGACGGCTGCCGGCGCCTGCCCCTTGCCACAGCACAAGCGGCAGGGCGCCGAAGGCGGTGGCGATCGAGGTCATGATGATCGGACGTAGACGCAAGGACGACGACTCGATGATCGCCTCCCGGATCGACCGTCCCTGGTCGCGCAGCTGATTGGCGAACTCGACGATCAGAATGCCGTTCTTGGCCGCCACCCCGATCAGGATGATCAGACCAATCTGGCTGTAGATGTTCAGGCTGGAGCCCGCCATCAGCAGGCCGAAAAGCCCGCCCGCCGCCGCCAGCGGCACCGTCAGCATGATGACCGCAGGCGTGATCCAGCTTTCGAACTGGGCCGCCAGAACCAGGAAGACGAGCAACAGCGCCAGACCGAACGCCGCGAACACCGCCCCGCCCGCTTCCTGCTGATCGCGCGCCGCCCCACCCCACTGGGTGACGACGGCGCCTTGCGGCTGCTTCGCCGCCTCGGCGTTCAGGAACTGAATCGCGTCGTCGATCGTGGTGCCGGGATTGAGGTCTGCCTGGAGGGAGATCGCGCGCTGACGATCCAGGCGGCGACGGTCCGGCGTGTCGCCGCTGGTCTTGGTCGTGACCACGGCCGACAGCGGCACCAGTTGGCCGCCTCCGGTCGCGACATACAGGGCTTCCAGGTCGGCGACCTCACGACGATTGTCGCGCTCGGTCTGCAGGATGACATCGTATTCCTGACCGCCCTTGATGTAGGTCGTGGCGCGGCGAGAGCCGAACATGGTCTCCAGCGTGCGGCCGATCGACTGGGACGAAACGCCCAGCGCGGCGGCTTTCTGCGGATCGACATCGACCAGCAGACGCGGTGAGTTCGGCTCATAGTTCAGGCGTGGACGCGAGAAGCCGGGATTGGCCTGGGCCGCGGCCAGCATCGGCTGCAGCCAGGCGTAGATCTGCTGATAGTCGCTGCCGGTCGCGATCAGCTCGATGGAGTTGGAGTTGCCGCCGCCGCGCTGAAAGGCGCCGGGCGTCGAAGCGTTGACCTGGGCGCCCGTCTGGCCGCGCAGCTTGCCGTTCAATTCCTGAGCGATCTCGGCCGCCGAGCGGTCGCGCTTGGACCAGTCGGCGAGCGTGAGAACGGCGTTTCCCGAGTTGAAGCTGCCGCCGCCGAAGCCTGGCGCGGACACCAGATAGCTGTCGGCCTCGCCGCTGGTCTTGTATTCGGCCAGCAGAGGCTCCAGCCCCAGCATGATCTTGCGGGTGTAATCAAAGCCCGCGCCTTCGGGCCCGGCGACGCGCACCGTGACCCGGCCGCGATCCTCGTCCGGCACCAGTTCGTTGGGCAGGGTCAGGAAGATGCCGCCCGCGCCCGCAGCAACTAGCAGGATCAAGGCGCCGACGCCGATCACGGCGATGCGACGGCCCAACAGCATGTCCAGCGACCGGCCATAGGACGACTTCAGCCGGTCCATGCCCCAGTCGACCTTGCGCGCCACCCAGCCGCCGCCATGGGCGGGTCGCAGAATCTTGGAGGCCAGCATCGGCGACAGGCTGAGCGCCAGGAAGGCGGAGAAGGCCACGGCCGCCGCGATCGCCGCAGCCAGTTCGACGAACAGACGTCCGACATAGCCGGGCAGGAACAGCAGCGGCGCAAACACTGACAAGAGAACGATGGTGGTGGCCACGACCGCAAAGAAGACTTGGCGCGCGCCGCGTTCGGCGGCAACCAGAGGCGGCTCGCCCAGGTCCAGACGACGCTGGATGTTCTCGACCACCACGATGGCGTCATCGACCACGAGGCCGATGGCCAGAACCAAGGCCAACAGCGTCAGCAGATTCAGCGAGAAGCCCAGCGGCGCCAGGACGATGAAGGTCGCCAGCAGACAGATCGGCGCCACGATGGACGGGATCAGCGCGGCCCGCAGACTGCCCAGGAAGATGAAGTTGACCAAGGCCACCAGGGCCATGGAAATGCCGATGGTGATCCAGACCTCGTCGATCGCGTGCGAGGTGAAGACCGAGTTGTCGGATCCGACCTCGATGGTTACGCCCGGCGGCAAGGTCGGCCGGATTTCCTCGATCATCTTGTGGACGCCGTCCGAGATGGCGAGGTCGTTCGACTGCGCCTGCCGGGTCACGGCCAGGCCGATCTGATCCATCCCGTTGCCGCGGAACAGACGACGATCTTCTTCCGGCGCCTCCTCGACGCGGGCGATGTCACCAAGGCGCGTCACATAGGTCGGCTGCCCCTGGATTATGGCAGACGAGCCGCTGCCCGTCCCTGTGGCGACTGTCGCCGAGGTCGAGGCCGAGCCGCGCGTGCCGATTGGCAGTTGGCGGAAGTCTTCCGGTAGGGCGTAGGTGCGCGCCACGCGGACGGTGTAGTCCTTGTCCGTCGATTCCAGCGAGCCGGCGGGCAGTTCGACGTTCTGGTTCGTGAGGGCTGTCTCGACGTCGTTGACCGTCAGGCCCCGCGCCGCCATGGCGGCGGAATCCAGCCAGATCCGCATCGAATAGCGCTGCTCGCCATAGATGTTGACTTGGGCCACGCCGGGCACCGTCGCCATCCGGTCGATCAGATAGCGGTCAGCGTAATCGGTCAGCTGAAGCCGGTTCATGCTGGTCGAGCGCAGGAAGACGATGATGATCGGCTGGCTGTCGGAATCGGCCTTGGCCACCTCGGGCGGATCGGCCTGATCCGGCAGGCGGCCGACCACGCGGCTGACGCGGTCGCGCACGTCGTTGGCGGCGTCATCGATATTGCGGTCCAGCGAGAACTCGATGTTCACGTTGGAGCGCCCGTCGCGGCTGGTCGAGTTGATGCGCTCGACGCCCTGGATGCCGGCGATCTGCTGCTCCACCGGCTCGGTGATCCGGCTCTCGATCACCTCGGCCGAGGCGCCGGCATAGCTGGTGTTGACCGAGACGATGGGCGGATCGACGTCCGGCAGTTCACGCACGGGCAGGAAGAAGAAGGCCGCCGCGCCGATGACGCACAGCACGATGGCCGCGACGGCCGCGAAGACGGGCCGCCGCACCGAAACATCGGACAGCATCATTTGGCGGCGCCCGACTTGCGACCTTGGCCGCCCACGCTGACCGGTGCGCCCGGCTGAATACGGTTCAGGCCCGATCCGACGATGCGGTCGCCTGCCTCGATACCGGACAGGATTTCAACAAAGCCGTTCTCGACGGCTCCGGTCTCGACCTCGACCCGCTGAGCGGTGGAGCCGTTCTGGCCGGGCGCGATGCGATAGACGAAGGCGCCGGCGCCTTCGTATTGCACGGCCGACTCGGGCACGGCGGCGCTCTGACGCTGGCCCTGCTGGACCGCCACGCGCATCAACATGCCGGGACGGATGCGACCGCCGGGGTTGGGGAACTCCGCGCGCGCGGTTGCGGCGCGGGTCGTTTCGTTGACGCGCGTGTCGATCAGGGAGATCCGGCCCGTGAACGGCTCGTCACCATAGGCGTCTGCCGTCGCGGTCAATTGTGCGCCGGGACGCAGCAGGTTCAAATAGCGCTCAGGCAGGGGGAAATCGACGCGGATCGTTGAGGTGTCGTCCAGCGTCGTGATCACCGCGCCCGGGTTGATCAGCGTGCCGGGCGTCACCGTGGTCAGACCGACACGACCTGAGAAGGGCGCCCGGATCACCCGGTCGCCGCGACGCGCCTGGGCCGCCTGCAACGACGCCTGGGCGGTTTCGAGCGCGGTCTCGGCCTGTTCCAGCATGACCTGGGGCGCGACGCCTCGGTCGGCCAGGGCCTTGTAGCGATCATATTCACGCTGGGCCTGATTGACGTTGGCGCGGGCCTCGATGATGGCCGCGTCTTCCTCGCGCGCCTGAAGCTCGACCAGAGGCGCACCGGCCGAGACATATTGGCCGTCCGCGAACAGGACGCGGGTGATCAGTTCGGTGGTTGAAGAGGTGACGTTCACCGAGCGCTCGCCGCGCGCCACGCCCAAGACGCGAACCTGGTCCGAGAAGGGTCGCTGCGCCACGACAGCCTCAGACACCTGCTGCGCTCCGCGTCCGCGACCGCCGCCCGGCCCTGCCGCCTTCTTTTCATCTCCCGCGGAGACTTTGACGATGGCGGCGACTACCATCAGGGCAAGCAGGACAGCGGCGGCGACGAGGAAGAAGTGACGTTTGATCACGCGGGGGTCTCTCGGTCAGGGGGACGCCGCATGCATTACCGGGTAATGAAGTGCGCGCAATGTTACGTATCAGTAACGTGCCGGATCACATTTTCCGTCGCAGAAATCTTCCCTAAAATCTTCGCCAGATCGCAATAACGGGCCCACGGGTAATCGGGATCTCCTGGCCTGCGACGGTTTGTCTCCATCCGGCCTGCATGCTCCATGCGCCGAAATCACGCACGACCGAGACTTCCAGGGACAGCCAGCGCGCGCCGCCGTCGGCCGCGCCGCCGAACGCCTGACCCAGCACCATCCAATCTTCGCCGATCCGGGCACCCGCCGTGGCGTCGATGCGGGTTTCATCCGGCAGGCCGTCGCGAAGACGGCGTGCGGCCTGAAGCTCGACGAATGCGCCGTCCATTCCCGAGCGCTCGCCCATAGGGCCGAGGGACCGGCCAATCGAGACTCGCGCTTCCCAATCGTGATCGCCGACGCCCGGCGCGGCATAGCCGGCATTGCGCCCCTCCCCGGCCTGGGTATAGCCGCCGTAAAGGCTGACGGCGTTGCGGTCGTCGCGCCAGACCTGCCAGGTCGCACCGATCTCGATGGGGCCGCGCCCGCTGTAATCGACGAAGGCGTCCTCGCCGTCCTGCCAGTCCGCCTTCAGCTGAAGCGTCAGCCGATCCGACACGCCGTATTCGGCGAACAGCCCCAATGTGGCGTCACGCCGCTGGCCCAGCAGATCACGCTCATCGCCAGCAGCGTCGAAGCCCGTGTCGGCGCTCAGCCGCTCGTATTTGACGATGGCCTGGCCCTTGCCCTTCGGCTGGGTCCAGGCGCCGGCGAGAGCTTGGGTCGGCGTCAGCGCCGCGAGGACCAGCGCCCCCGCGACAACGGGACCTAGGCGTCGTAGCCCGGCGACTTGCGGTCGAGTTGGCGCAGCGCGCCCGGCCAGGCTAGCGAAGAGATGAAGCCGATGCCGCGCCCCTGCTCCTTGGTCTCGGCCTGCGCTTCGTCCGGCGCCAGCAAGATGTGCTCGCGCCCGCCAGACAACGCCGCAACCTGCTGCGCGCAGGCCCTCTCCAGAAAGAAGATGCCGATCCATGCCTGAGCCGCCGTTTCCCCGACCGCCAGCGTGCCGTGGTTTCGCAGCAGCATCAGCGGTTTGTCCCCCAGGTCGGCGACCAGACGTTCGCGTTCGTCATGGTTCAGGGCCAACCCTTCGTACCCATGATACGCAACCTGATGCTGCAGTAAACACGCGTTCTGACTGACGGGGAGCAAACCCTCTGCCTGAGCGGCGACGCCCACGCCGTTCACTGTATGCAGATGGATGACGAACTTGGCGTCTTCGCGCGCGGCGTGGACGGCCGAGTGGATCGTGAAGCCCGCCGGATTGATGAAATAGGGCGTGTCCTGGACGATGTTCCCTTCCAGATCGACCTTCACCAGCGACGAGGCCGTAATCTCGTCGAAGTAGAAGCCGTACGGATTGATCAGGAAATGATGCTCCGGCCCGGGCACGCGCGCCGAGATATGGGTGAAGATCATGTCGTCCCAACCGTTCAAGGCGACCAGCCGATAGAGAGCCGCCAGCTCGACACGGACCTGCCATTCGGCTTGGGACACGCGCGACTTGATCGAGGGACTGGTTCCGTCCGCCATGATTTCCTCCTGCCTCTGGATGGGCTTTTACAAACCGTCACCCCGCGCGGTCGCGTCGTCAAGCCGACAAGGCCGCCGTTGACGTGACGTCACTCCCCGCAGCGGCCTTGCTTAACCCGGTCTTCATCACGCAAGCATATGGTTAAGCATCGTCGCCGGTTCGGGGAGCCGCCTTGTCTGTCGTTCAACTGGAGCCGCCCCGCGACGCCTGGGACGACCGGACTGTGTCTGAGCTTCTGGCGCTGGCCAGCAGCCGTTCGGCCGACGACCGTCAGCGCCTGCTGCTGAAGGTCACCTCGCTGTGTGAATCCAATCCGCCGCCGCCCAAGGTCGCGCCGCTGCTCAGCGACATTTTCCTCGCTCTGACAGCCCAGGCCGAGCGGGATATTCGACTGGCCCTGTCCGAACGGATCGCGGGCGTCGACTGGGCGCCGCCTGCGCTGGTCAATATGCTGGCGCTGGATGAGATCGAGATCGCCCGCCCGGTCATCACCTCCAGCCCGCTTCTTCAAAACGCCGACCTGATACGCCTGCTGATCGAGGCGACGCTGGAGCATCAAATCGCCGTCGCCCGGCGCCCGCAGCTGGCGCGGCCGGTCGTGGACACGATCGTCGATCGCGCCGAACCCGTCACCATGACGGCGCTGGCGTCCAACCGTACGGCCGACATTGGCGAAGACGCCATGCGCAAGCTGGTCGATCATTCGCGCCGCATCGCGGGCCTGCGGGCGCCGTTGACGCGTCACCCCAGGCTGAACGAACAACTGGCTCAGCAGCTTTATCAATGGGTCGGCCAGGCTCTGCGTCAGTCGATCGGCGAACGCTTCCGCATCGACGACGCCCAGTTGAATGCGGCGGTTCAAGACGCGGCGGCGAAGGCTGCCGGCAGCCCGGAATGGCGCGCCATGTCCGCCCGGATGACCGAGGATCGCGTACGCATCGACGCGGAACGACGACTGGTGGAAAAACTTCAAGCCGCCGGCCAGCTGCGCCCCGGTCTGCTGGTCCGCGCGCTGCGAGAACAGCGTTTCGAACTGTTCGAACAGACGCTGGCGGTCCTGGGCGGCTTCAGCGAGGCCCAGGTGCATCACGCCATCCGCGCGCCGACCGCCGAACCGCTTTACCTGGCCTGCATTGCCGTGGGCGTGGATAAGGCCGTCTTCGCCTCTCTTTTGGTGGAAGTGCGCAAGCTTTCGGGCGGAATGCCTGCCGACGGCGGCTGGAAGGCGACGCCGATGAGCGCACACGCCGCCTCTCGCGCCTTCCATCAGATGATGCAGAAGCCCGCGACCGTTTGACTCTCGCCCTAAGCTCGGGCCACGTCGCCAAGTGACTCAGTCAAGCCCCTCCCCCCTGCCGTCATCGCCCCGATTGGCCTTCGTCGCCAGCGACCGGCCCGAAGCCCAGGCGGCGCGCAAGGCCCTGATCGCCCACTATGGTGCCGTGCCTGAAGACGAGGCCGATGTGATCGTCGCATTGGGCGGCGACGGGCAGATGCTGGAAACCCTGCACGGCAACCTGCGCCAGCGCACGCCCGTGTACGGGATGAACCGGGGGTCCGTCGGCTTTCTGATGAACGACTACGACGACAAAGGTCTGCTGGAGCGGATCGCGACGGCCGAAAGGACTGTCATCCACCCTCTGCAGATGGACGCCTGGACCGAAAGCGGCGAAGTCCACACCGGCTTGGCCATCAACGAGGTGTCGCTGCTGCGCCAGACGCGCCAGTCGGCCAAGCTGCGCATCACTGTCGATGAACGCGTGCGCCTGGAAGAACTGTCCTGCGATGGCTGCCTCGTGGCGACGCCTGCGGGATCGACCGCCTATAACCTGTCGGCGCACGGCCCGATCATTCCTCTGGACGCCCGCATCCTGGCCCTGACGCCGATCAGCGCCTTCCGTCCCCGTCGCTGGCGCGGCGCCCTGTTGTCGCACGGCGCCAAGGTGCGGTTCGAGGTCCTGGAGGCCGACAAACGCCCGGTCTCGG
Organism: Brevundimonas sp. 374; assembly: GCF_900102995.1. Taxonomy (NCBI): domain Bacteria; kingdom Pseudomonadati; phylum Pseudomonadota; class Alphaproteobacteria; order Caulobacterales; family Caulobacteraceae; genus Brevundimonas; species Brevundimonas sp. 374. Next base: position 820,878 of record NZ_FNKT01000001.1, read on the forward strand.
CCACCGCCGACAACTTCGAGGTCCGCCGTGTCGCACGCGTAGAGGTGCGCGAGCGTCGTGACGTCACCCTGACCATGCTCTTCGATGCGGGCCGGTCGTTCGATGAGCGGGTGATGGCCGAACAGTTCGCGAACTGATCGGTCACGGCTTCTTAAGCCCGCTACCGTATCTTGGCGTGAACGTCCTATGGAGCCCGCCATGAGCAATCCGGCGCAGATCACCCCTCCGACCAACTCGCTACGTCTCAAGGTCGGCGGCGGCTTCGGCATCAACGCCGACGCCATCGCTCGTGCAGAGGAGGCGCTGAAAGCCATGTCGGCCCAGTTCGGCCAGTGGCTGAACGACGAGATCGTCAAGCTGGACAAGGCTCAGGCCGACATCCGTGAGCAGGGCTACACCCCCGTCACCGCAGAGGCTCTATATTTCCGCGCTCATGATCTGAAGGGCTTGGGCACGACCTATGAATATCCGCTGGTGACGCGCATCGCTGGTTCGTTGTGCAAGATGCTGGACGAAGCCGATCGCCGAATGACTGCGCCGATCGCCATCCTGGACGCCCACATCGACGCCATCCGCGCCGTGGTCCGCGACCAGATCAAGACTGACGAACATCCGACCGGCCGCGCCTTGGCCGAGACCCTGGAAGCGCGCGTCGCAGATCACCTCGCAGGCTGAAGTCCCTCCAGCCGTTTGCGAAGGCCCGTCGTCTCTGGCGGGCCTTTTTCTTTGAGCCTGATCGGTCGAAACAAATCGCTTCGCGATCTCGTCGATGCCGTGAATCAAGCTCTCAGGATCAGGCCGCGTTGGCGGCGGTCAGGCTAAGCGACGGCGACTGATCCAACCGCTCCATCAGATAGGCCAGATCGTCGCGCAGTACGGCCGGACGCTGGGTCAGGAACCGCTCCAGCATCTGATCGCGGAAATAGGCGCTCGACGTATCGATCCCCTCCGCCGCCAGCGCACGCCAGGTGTCGACCCCCGCGCGGAAGGCCTGGAACAGGCGCGGCGGCAAACCCGCGCGATCATAGATGGCCTTCAGCCCCAACGGGCCGGCGTCATGCACCATCAGCCAGGCGCGGTGATGGGGCGTGTTGGCCAGCTCGGCCAGCCCATATTCGAACATCGCCATCTGACCCCGCGCCAGTCCGCGCAGCAGCAGCGATGCATTCAGGACGCGACGGGCGTTCAGCTGGGCCATGAAGGCTGCCAGATCGGCGCTGGCGCTGGCCTGATCGACCAGATCGACCGTCATCCGCTCACGAGAGTATTGGGCCAGACGGATCGCGGTTTCCGGCGCCACAGCGTGATGGCTGATCAAATGTTCGCGCACCGCCTCGCTGGCCAGTTGGATCAACCGTTCGGTCACATGCAGCGGCAGGACCTGGCGATAGGCTACGGCGGCCAGGACTTCAGGCGCTTCGGCGAAACGACCGACGACGGTCGCCAGCGCCCCTTCGGACAGATCGGCGTTGTCATTCGCCGCCAAGGTGCGAACCGACTGCTCGCAGCCTTCGGCCGCCAACACGGTCGCGACATCGCGCGACACCCGCGCCCGTCCCGCCACGGCGACCTGACGCACGACCGATCCGGCACGCACGATCTCGATCAGATCCTCGTCGCTGAACGCCGGCGAGGAAGCGATGATCGGCAGGGCGATGCTGTCCAGATCGCCGGCCAGCTTGCGGGCCACGTCATTGGGAATCAGATCGGACGCCTTCAGGGTGACGGCCATGGCGCGACGCACCAGTTCGGCGGCGTCATTGGCCAGCAGACGCAGGATTTTCTGCGCCGCCGCCCGGTCGTCCTCATTCAGTTCCGCGCGCTCCATGTTGCGGCACAGCTTGTGCGCCGCCTCGGCCCGCTCGTCGTCGTCCGTCGCCTTGATCAGGCGTCGAATGTCCACTTCTGTCAGGCGGGCGCGGAAGGCGGTCATGGACGGCTCGTGAGGGAATCGGACGTTGATCCCAGAATGAGACTGCCATGCTTAACGGGCGGTTTACCATCGGTTGCAATGCAACGACTCAGAGCCTGATCGCTTTTTTGACGAACCGCTGCGCGGTTCGGCTGAAGCGTGAATCAGGCTCTTGCTTCAATCTGGAGCCTGATTCACGGCATCAGCGAAGTCGCGAAGCGACTTCCCCTCTACCGATCAGGCTCTAGGTCGATTCTTTGCCATTTGGCGCGAAAGCGCCGCCGAAGCCGCTGCTGGACGATCCGTCCTGACCGAGCAGCAGCGCCAGCAGACCTTGATCCTGCTTCAACCGATCCAGACGCGCGGCCAGCATCTGGTCCTTGTCGCTCAGATTCGGCAAGGCGTATTTCGTCTCGCCGGCTCCAGCGGCGGGTGCGCCCTCGCCGGCTGTGCGCTGCAGATTGGCGTGGACCTCGGCGACCGTGGCGGCGCGTCCATTGCGATAGAAGATGCTGCGGTTGGCCCGCGCAGCGTCGGGGAACAGCGCTGCGGCGCTGCCGCCCGGATTACGATCCATCGCCTCCATCAAACCGGCGGCCCCAGCCGGCCCCAGGAAATGAGCCGCATACAGATCGCCTGCGCCCGGTTCCTTGCCCGTGCGTCCGCGCAGATAGGCGGCGTTGGACGCCGTCAACTCAGCCGCCATGGTCGAGGCCGCATGGGGATCGAACCGCAGGTCCAGCACCACGTTGCGCGCCGAACCCTCGACCCGCCAACGTCCGTCCGATCCACGATGGATCAGGTCGGCGTACTGGCCGTAGCCGTGCTGGGCCCCATGCTGCTTGACCGTGCCCAGCCAAGTCTGCTCGATGAATTGAAACAGGCCGGCGGCCGACGAGGTCGGGGCCTTGGCCGACGGGTTCATCGCGCTCTCGCGCCGCGCGGTCTTGACCAGGAAGTCATAGTCCACGCCAACGGCGTTCGACGCGCGCCGGATGGCCGCCTCTACTCCGCCTGTCGATGGAATCGCTCCGATACCCATGTGCGAAGGGTCGGCGAACGTAGTTAACCAACTCTTAATTCTTAACGGCCGCGTTAACGCCTCGACCTTCGTCGAACGGGAAAACTTCGCCGTAAAGCCGCCACAACCTGCGCGCTCAACTTCCAGTTACGGGCGCTGCGGGGGCGGTGAACGAGGGAGTGACGTTATGATGATCCGTGCTGCCGGTGGTCCCGGCTTGATCAGCCCGATCGACTTCGGGGAACGCAAGAAACCCATCCCGCGCTGGATGCTGGGCGCCATCGGCGTCTCGGTCGTCCTGCACGTTGCGGCGGGGGTGGCGCTTTATAATCAAAGGTTCGAGCTAAGTGCGGCGCCCATCGACGACATCCTCGACCCGCCGGTCTCGGTGATGATGGCGCCGCCCAAACCCAAGCCCTTGCCCACGCCCGAAACGGCGGCGCCGCCAACACCCATTCACAAGTCGGCGATCCCCGTGCCCTCGACGGTGCAGACGATCCCGCTGACGCCGCCCGAGCCCGGCGTCGTGACCGCTCAACCCGGTCTGCCGACCATCAGCGTCGCCCCCACCGGCGTCGAGGGCGGCACGGCAACCGTCGAGACGCCGCCGCGCCCGCCGTCGGTGATCAACAATCCATCTTGGGCCAGCCGGCCTTCGGCGGCGCAGATGGCGCGGGCTTATCCGAGCCGCGCCGCAGAGAACGGCACGCCGGGTTCGGCGACGCTCAGTTGTGTGGTCAATGCGGACGGCGGCCTGAACGGCTGCCGGGTCGTGGGAGAGACGCCGAGCGGCCAGGGCTTCGGCCGCGCCGCGCAGAGCCTGACGCGGTCGTTCCGCATGAACCCGCGCACTGTGGACGGCCGACCTGTCGACGGCGCGACCGTCAACTTCACCGTCCGGTTCGCGATGGAGGGCTAGAACCGACCAGGGTCGAGGGCGCGGGCGTGCGGCGACGCCGTCCGCCCCTCGATCGCATCGGCGACCACGGCGCCGACCAAGGGCCCCAGCAACCAGCCGTTTCGACGCGGCGCCAAGGCCATGAACAGACCCTCTGCACCGGGCGCCGCGCCCGCGAGCGGCAGACCATCCGCCGTCGCGCCCCGGATGCCGACGCGCCATTCGATAGACAGCGGCTCAGGCGACCGACCCAGCGCAGCCCAAGCCGCCTGCGTCAGGCGCTCGGACGCCTCGGCATCCGGCGCCGTATCCCGCCGCCCCGGCTCCATCGTCGCTCCGATGACCGCGCCAGACGCCATTGGCGCGACATAGGCGCCTGGTCCGCGCACGACATGATCGACAAGATGTTCGGCTGCGACGCCGATCTGTCCGCGGATCGGCTGGATCTCCTCGATCAATCGGCGCGCGACATCGGGCAGACCGGCAATGGCGTCACAGGCGCCGGTGGCCAGCACGACCGCCTCCGCATCCAGCCATCGATCACCGACTTTGAGCCGCCAGCCGCCATCGGTGCGGGCGATCGTCGTCACCGTCCCCGCCACGACATCCTCGCCCAGCGCCTGCTTTAGCGCTGCCAGAGCCTGTGCTGGCTCGACCTGATAATCGTCATCTGTCGTGACGCCGGCGCCATCGCGCCGCGCGTCGAAGTTCAGTGCGCGCAACCGCGCCTCCATCGCCCCCACATCGCGGCCTCTCCACTCGGCGGGTCGACGTGCCAGAGCGATGCCGGCGGCGCTCGCGAACTCGGACCACAGGTCGCGTCCCGCCCGAAACAGTTGGGCGCGATCCAGCGACACGTCATCGATGGCTGATTCCATCGCCGGGGCGATCATCCCCGCAGCCACCAGGGAGGCGTTCACCTCGCCGGGATCGACCACCAACACCGCCCGGCCGCCCCGATGCAGCTCATACGCCGTACAAAGCCCCAGTACGCCGGCGCCGACGATCACAATGGAAGAGGAAGACGTCACGGGCCGTCTGATCGACCCGTGACCCCCCTATTGCAAGATGGCTTTCGCCTATTCCGCGGCCATTGAGGCCGCGCCGGCGCCGTCCAGACGCGCGACCAGGGCCGCGTGCTGGTCCCACAGGGCGGTCGGCAGTCGATCGCCGAACTGGCGATAGAAGTCGGGGATCAGCGCCGCCTCTTCGGCCCAGACGCCTGCATCGACGTCCAACAGGGTCGACAGTTGCGTCGGCGTCAGGTCCAGGCCTGACAGGTCCAAAGCCGCGACGGACGGCACGCGACCAACCGCCGTATCGACCGCCTCGGCCTCGCCGTCGATCCGTTCGCTGATCCATTTCAAAACACGAACGTTGTCGCCGAAGCCGGGCCAGACGAAGCGGCCGTCTTGATCCTTTCTGAACCAGTTGACGAAGAAGATGCGCGGCAGTTTCGACGCGTCTCGCCCCTGGCCCATCTTCAGCCAGTGGGCGAAATAGTCGCCCATGTTGTAGCCGCAGAACGGCAGCATGGCGAAGGGATCGCGGCGCAGTTCGCCGACCTTGTTCTCGGCCGCCGCCGTGCCTTCGGACGCGACGGTCGAGCCCATGAAGACGCCATGCTCCCAATCGAAGGCTTCGGTCACCAGCGGCACGGCGCTGGCGCGGCGGCCGCCGAACAGGATCGCGTCGATCGGCACGCCCCTGGGATCTTCCCACTCCGGCGCGATGGCCGGGCATTGGCTGGCGGGCGCCGCGAAACGGGCGTTGGGGTGCGCGGCGGGTTCGCCGGACGTGAGATCGTGCGGACGGCCCTTCCAGTCGGTCAGACCTTCGGGCGTCTCCTTGGTCAGACCCTCCCACCAGACATCGCCATCGTTGGTCAGGGCGGTGTTGGTGAAGATGGTGTTGGAGGCCAGGGTCTCCAGCGCATTGTGATTGGTGTTGCGGCTGGTGCCCGGCGCGACGCCGAAGAAGCCGGCCTCGGGATTGACCGCATAGAGCCGCCCGTCGTCGCCGAACCGCATCCAGGCGATGTCGTCGCCGATGGTCTCGGCCTTCCAGCCCGGCAGGCTGGGCTGCAGCATGGCCAGGTTGGTCTTGCCGCACGCGCTAGGGAAGGCGGCGGCGACGTATTTCGCCCGGCCCTTGGGATCCGTCAGCTTCAGGATCAGCATGTGCTCGGCCAGCCATCCCTCATCGCGAGCCATGATCGAGGCGATGCGCAGGGCGTAGCATTTCTTGCCCAACAGGGCGTTGCCGCCATAGCCCGAGCCATAGGACCAGATCTCCCGAGTCTCGGGGAAATGAACGATCCATTTGTCGTCATTGCACGGCCAGGCCACGTCCGCCTGACCATCGGCCAGCGGCGCGCCCAGCGTATGGACAGCCGGTACGAAGACGCCCGTGTCGCCCAACTGATCCAGCGCCGGTTTGCCCATGCGGGTCATCACCCCCATCGACAGGGCGACATAGCCGCTGTCGGTGATCTCGACGCCCAGGGCGCTGATCTTGGATCCCAGCGGGCCCATGCAGAACGGGACGACGTACATCGTCCGCCCGGCCATGCAGCCGTCGAATAGACCGTCCAGACGTACGCGCATCTCGATCGGATCGGCCCAGTTGTTGGTCGGGCCGGCGTCAGCCTCGTCGTCCGAGCAGATGAAGGTGCGGCTCTCCACGCGCGCGACGTCGCGTGGATCGGAGGCGGCGTAGTAGCAGCCCGGCCGCTTGGTCTGATCCAGCGCCCTCAGCGTGCCCTTGGCCAGAAGGTCGGCGGTAATGACCTCTTTCTCGGCCTCTGAGCCGTCGCACCAGTGGACCTTGGCGGGTTTGGTCAGGGCGGCGATCTGCTCGACCCAGGCGATCAGCCCGGCATGGGCGGTGGGCGCCGGGCGCAAGCCGGGCGTCGAAGAATTGGACAAGGACGTCTCCTGAGCAAAAAGAGCCCGGCGATCTGACGCCGCCATGACCCGACAACAAAACGATCACGCACTGTTACAGGCGGAATGCGCCGTCTGTTCCGCCGCGTCAAACCGCGCACGAAAGCGCCGATGTCCACCGGTGTCTCGGGCAAAAGATCGCGGGTGCGATCGCGGCGTCAGACGGGTAGAAGGGCTTTGTGCAAACACTGGATCCGCTCACTGTCCTGCCTGACGGCGCGCTCACTTCGCCCGCCGCGCGTCGAAACGCCGATGCGATTCTTCGCGTGCTCCGCGCCCATCTGTCGGCGCGTGGATCGGTGCTCGAGATCGCGTCCGGATCGGGCGAACACGCCGCCGCCTTCGCCGCCGCCCTGCCGGATCTGGACTGGACGCCCAGCGACCCCAGCGATCAAGCCCGCGAAAGCATCGCCGCCTGGAGCCGCCAGCTCGATCTGTCGAACCTGAAACCGCCGTTGGCGCTCGACGCCGGCGACCCCACGACATGGCCAGCAGACACGTTTGACACTCTGTATTGTGCGAACATGACACACATCAGCCCCTGGTCGGCGACCGAGGGGCTAATGGATCTGGCCGGTCGGGTTTTGCGACGGCCCGGCGGCCTGCTGGCGCTTTATGGCCCCTACCGCGAGGCCGAGGTTCCGCTGGCAGAGTCGAACGCGGTCTTCGAGGCCAGTCTGAAGGCGCGAAACGTGCAATGGGGTTTGCGTGATCGCGAAGCGGTTGAGACCCTAGCCCGCTCGCATGGCCTTGCGGCCACGCTGCGGGTTCAGATGCCTGCGAACAACCTCATCCTGCTGTTCCGCGCTGTCTGATCAGACGATCGCACCGACCAGCTTGGACAGTTCGGCCCGCTCGTTCAGGAGGGTCACTCCCCCGTCCTTGAACACCGCGCCCTCGGCCTGGGCCGATAAGCCAAAGCTGTCGGCCGCCAGCGCAACGCCGTCCGCGAAGGCGATGACCGTCAGACCGTTGGCACGCGCCAGTTCGATCAGCGACCGCACGGCCGCCAACGACGCCTCATCCGTCGAACCGCCCGGAACGACCAAACCCTTCAGGCGGCCTTCGACGATGTCCTTGGCTGTAGCGGTGGCCAGCACGGTCACGCCGCCGGCGATCAGGCTGGCGTCGCCCGTCGACATCGGCGCAAGACCCACGCCTTCGGCCCGCAACGCGCCCTCCACGTCGCCCAACTCGCCAAACGCCATGTCACGCCGCATCACCAGCCCCATGCGCAGGCGGGTGGGAACAGGACGGTTGTAACCGGTGCGACGGGGGCCTGCGGAAGATTTGTTTTGAGCGAACAAGACGTCTCCTTGAGATGTTTCAATACTGATCCAGATCCGACAAGCGACGCTGTCGGACCACCCACGCCGATGACCAGAAAAAAGACAATCGACGGGTCCGACGCGTGTCGTCCCGCACTCTGGATCATTTGTGGAATGCCGTCAGATATAGTGATGATCCCGTCCGGATCAACCTGCCAGTTCGAACAGACTGGCCGTGCTGATCCTGAAAACGGCGACCCGCTTGCTCGCAATCCCGCCCGGCTCTAGACAGCCGCATCGACTGGACGACAGAATCGCATGGCCTTCACCCGCACCTATGACGGCGACGAACCCGTTCGCGTGAACAAGTGGCTGGGCCAGACCGGCGTCTGTTCGCGGCGCGAGGCCGACACCCTGATCGCCAACGGCCTGGTCTCCATCGACGGCGAGACCATCAGCGATGCGGGCCGCAAGATTCAGCCGGGCGAGACCCTGACGCTGAACGACACCGCCCAGGCGGCCTTGGCGACGGGCATGACGCTGGTGCTGCACAAGCCGGTCGGTTACGTCTCGGGCCAGCCTGATCCGGGCAAAATCCCGGCCGTGCGACTGCTGAAGACGCCCAATCGTATCGGCGAAGGCGAGACGCCTGCGCGGGATGCCTCCCTGCCCCCCATCGGTCGGCTGGACGAGGATTCACGCGGCCTGCTGCTGCTGTCGTCGGACGGCGTCGTCGCCAAGGCGGTGATCGGCCCGGCGTCCGAGCTGGACAAGGAATATCTGGTCGTTGTCGAAGGCCAGATCACCGAAGGCAAGCTCAGCAAGCTGCGCCACGGCCTGTCGCTGAACGACAAGCCCCTGAAGCCCGCCCGCGTCACCCAGATCGAACCGCAACGCCTTCGCTTCGTCCTGACCGAGGGCAAGTATCGCCAGATCCGCCGCATGTGCGAACTGGTCGGGCTGGAGGTCGTGGATCTTTATCGCATCCGCATCGGCCCGCTGGAACTGGGCGACCTGCCCGAGGGTCGCTGGCGTCACCTGACCGATCAGGAACGCGCGATGCTGATCGCGGCCTCGACGACGCCGCCCGCGCTCTAATCGAGCGCCCTGAACCACCGATCCAGCAGTTGGGCTTCCTCACGGCGCGCCTCGGTGCGTTCGGCGGCCTCGGCGTCCACGCCCCACTGCTCTTCCTGAAACAGCTCATCGATCCGCGACAGGTCGAACGCCGCCCCGCCATCCAACACCCCCTGCTCCACCGCCAAGGCCAACACGGCCGACCCCAGCAGAGGCACGGCCGTCGCCAGTCCGGTCAGGCGGAAGTCGTCCAGCGACAGGGCGTGCGCCTTGACCCGCGCGATGGCGTCAGGCGACTGCGGCCGATGCACGATGCCTTCAACCGGCTCCAGCACCACACCCATCTCGCGCGCGGCCCAATCGCGCCAAGGCCCCCACTCCCGCGCCTGCCGTTCGACCAGCGACGTCGGATGATCAGCTAGATAGCAGACCACGTCCGATCCGGCATAGGCGGCAATCTCGTCCGCAACAGGCTCGCGCGCCTGCCCGATCCGGTCGATCGCGGTCGAGGCCAAGCGCGTCGCCGGCATGGTCGACGGATCCAGAAACTGCCCCTGCGCCGCCCATTCGTCAGCAACCAACTGCGCCGCAGCCTGCGTCGGCAAGACCAGCGCCGCCTTGTCCGGCGTCTTCGGCGTGCGTCCGTCCAGCAGCACGGCCCAGCCCCCGTCCGCATGCGGCCCGACGCCCGCATCAGTCCAGAAGCGGGAGATGCGATCCGGCGACTGTTCAACGAAACGCGGGCGATGCGGGGTGGGTTGATCGGTCATCAGAAGGTCCGTTGAAATCAGGCCGGCACGACGTCAAACGCCAGCGTTAGACGCGACGCCTCGCCACCGAACGGCTGGGTGCCATGCCACATGTAGGAAGGAAACAGCACCAACGTGCCGGGTTGGGGCTGCACATAGTGTTCGGCCGCCAAGCTCGGCAGGCCGGGCGGCGCGCCGAACCGCAACCAACCCTCGCGGCCCTCCCCCTGCACCGCCGGCGGCAGTTCGATATGGCAGGCCGAGGACAGCCAGCCGTTCGAGTGAATGTGGTCGGCGTGAAATCCGTTCGGCCTCAACCGCACCGACCAACTGCCCTGGATGCGATAGTCGCCCGTATTGCGCGCTCTCAGCGGATCGTCGCCCTGGCCCAACGCGGCCACATAGTCGTGGATCGGCTTGTCGATAGCCTGGAAGAAGGCGCGAATGGCCGGATCTTCGCTCTGAGCCAAGGACGCGCTGGTCTGCGATCCCCCGCGCAGCGACTGACCCACCGGATGGGTCTTTAGCGTATGCAGATCGTGCAGCGCCTTCGCCAGATCGACCAGATAGGCCTCCAATGACGCCCACCCGTCAGGCGCCTGCAGCCGATACGGCCGCACGAAGGCGTCGTAGTCGTAAAGCCGGCCGTACCGCACATCGCCGAGCATCCGCCAGGCCGTCGCCTGAAAGGCCAGCACATGCTGGTTCAGCGGCTCGCGGCCCCGCAACGTCTCGATCGTGACCAGCGCCGCCTCGGCCTCGCCCAGCGCCAGCAGACATTCGGCTTGGGTCACCATGATCGCCGGAACCTCGCCGCTTGCCAGCGCCGCCGCCCGGTTCGCATGGTCCAGCGCCCTGAGGGGATCCCACGTCAGACACGCCTGCGCCGCCGCCAGTTCCCCGGGCCCATCCAGCGGTCCGGCGACCATGGTGCGATAGGCCCACTCGCCCTCCCCTGCATATTCCAGCAGCTTCGCTTTGATCTGGCGCAGCAAAGGCGTCGCTGGCGATACGGCTATGGCGGCATCCAGCGGCGCGCAGGCGGTTTCCAGATCGGCATCTCGCATCCAGATCAACTGGCTCAGATCACGCAGCGCATCGCCGTAGCCGGGCCGCCGCAGCAGCGCCTGACGGTAGGCGTCCTCGGCCTCGTCGAACCGACTCTGCGCCTGCAAAGCCCGCGCCAGCACCAGCGAGGTTTCCGGCGCATCGCCGCCGATGGACATGGCGGCGCGACACGCGACCTCCGCCTCGGCCGCCCGCCCGAGATCGCCGAGGGTGGACGCCAGATTATGCCACGCCGGAATGCTGTGCGGCCGAACCTCGACGAGTCGCTGCGACAGCTCAGCACTCTCGTCCAGACGCCCCACACGCTTCATCAGATCGGCCTGGACCGACAGCGCCTGCCACGGCGCATCGGCCTGCTGCGCCATCGGCGCCAGCATTTCCAAGGCCGCGTTCAGCTGGCCGGCGGCGGCCAGAGCCTTGGCCCCTTCGACCCTCGCCTGAACCTCAGCAGTCACCGGATTCGCTTCACGCCTAGGAAGGGGTCGTCCTCAGCCTCGTCTTCCGAAAAGCCGAAGTGGGCGAAGCCGGCTTTCATCTCGGGGCTCAAGGGGGCTGTGACCCTGAGAACGCCGCCGCGCGGGTGATCCAGTTCGATGCTGCGAGCGTGCAGCTGAAGCTTCAGCGGCCCCGACAGTTCACGCGATTTCTCGTCGCCGTATTTCGGATCGCCCAGGATCGGATGGCCGATCCCCGCCATATGAGCGCGCAGTTGGTGCGTCCGTCCGGTGAAGGGGCGCAGGGCCATCCATGACGCCCGGTGCGAGGCGCGGCTGATGGTCGAGAAGGCCGTTTCGGCCGGTTCGGCGCGTGGGTCCTTGCGCTCGGCCGGTCGCATCATCTCGAAGTCGTTGATGCCCGTCTTCTTCAGCGGCATGTCGATCTGGCCCGAATAGGGTTTCGGATTGCCGATGACGATGGCCCAATAGGTCTTCTTGGCTTGTCTACGCGCAAAGGCGCCCGCCAGACGCTTGGCCGCCTCCGGCCCCTTGCCCAGCAGCAGGACGCCCGAGGTGTCGCGGTCCAGCCGGTGAACCAGACGCGGCCGCTCCAGCCCTTCGCCCCAGGCCGACAGCAGACGGTCCACGTGACGGCTCGTCTTGGTCCCGCCCTGCACCGCCAGGCCATGCGGCTTGTTCAAGGCGATGACCATGTCGTCTTCGTACAGCACCAGCGACTTGGCGAAGGCGATGTCCCTTTCGGACAAGGTGTGGGCGTCCCCCGCTTGGCGAGAGGTGTCATCGGGGATCGGCGGCACGCGCACGGCGGCGCCGGCGGTCAGTCGGCCTTCGGGCTTGATGCGGGCGCCGTCCACGCGGATCTGACCGCTGCGGGCCATTTTTTGCACCTGGATGTTGGACAGGTGCGGCCAGCGCCGGCGGAACCAGCGGTCCAGCCGGATGCCGTCCTCGTCCTCGGCGACATAGATCGTCAGGACTTCGCGTTTGGGCGCATCTGCTGCGGGCGGCTGATCGGTCAAGCGGGAACTCCAAAGGCGCGGCGGGCGACCATCAGGCCGACGAACAGGGCCGCGATCGCCAGAACCACCGAGCCAATCACATAGGCCGCGGCCAGGCCGATCTGGCGGCGCTCGATCATCTGCACCGCTTCAAGCGAATAGGACGAAAAAGTCGTGAACCCGCCCAACACGCCGACGGCGGCGAACAGGCGCACCATCTCCTGCTGCGCCCCGCCCCGGAACGCCAGCCAGCCGACGAGCAAACCCATCAGCAGACCCCCGGCGACATTGGCGGCGAAGGTGCCCACGGGCCAACCGGCATTGGGTGCGAGCCGCCCGGCAGCGAGGCCAAGGCCATAGCGCGCCATGGAGCCGATGGCGCCACCTGCCGCAACGAGAAGAAAACGTGTCATCGTGCGGCGATATATACGCCGCCCGCGCCGAAAGCGATGGTCAGCGCGGGATGGAGCTCTGGACCGCGCGCGCGTCATAGGCGTTCGGACGATCCGGCTTCTGGCCGCGTCCCAAAACGACTTCCAGCGTCGTCGAGGTCGGCTGCGGTCCGCTGAAGTTCAGACCGACGCCCACGCCGACGCCCGAGGCTGAATAGCCGCCATACCGGCTGCTGCCGCCGCCGATGGAGACGCTTGGGCTGACCCCGCCCGCGCCACCCGGCCGACCATCGGTCCAGCTCTGCGTTACCTCAAACCAGTCGTAGCCTTGTTCGGTGGTCAGGTCGGCGGCTCGCACCAACGCCCAATCAGCGACACGGCCCGCGGCGCCGACGCCGTTGTAGGTGACACGATAGCGGTTGGATTCGATCCGCTGCTCGGAATACCCCTGCCCGTTCGGACCCATCTGGGCACCATAGGGCGCCAAGCTGGCGCAGGCGGTCAGGGCCAGGGCGGAAAGACCGGTCAAGGCGAGGGCGAGACGCTTCATCAGAGGTATCCTTTCAACGACATAGCGCCAAAACGCGCACGTCGTTCCCTGAGGCGCCCGCGCCCTAAAGACCCAGCGCCGTCCTCAGCTTCGCGAAATCCTCGGGCGGCGGCGCCTCGACCGTCGTCGTCCCACCCTCGGGATGCGGAAAGGTCAGTTTGGCGGCATGCAGCATCAGACGCGGCGCCGGCCCGACCGGTGTGGTCAAGGCGCCCCCGTATCGCACGTCCCCGATCAACGGCCGGCCGATATGGGCCATATGCACCCTCAACTGATGCATCCGCCCGGTCAGCGGCTCCATCTCGACAACGGCCCCTTCCGGTCCCGCGGCCAAGGTCCGATAGCGGCTCTGCGACCCTTGCGCGCCCGGCGCGTCAAAGGCCACGACCCGCATATAGCTCTCACGCCCGATCTCCTCGCGGCGCAACGGCGCGTCGATGGTCGCCGCCTTGGGCTCGGGCGCGGCCGACAGCAGGGCCAGATACTGTTTCCTGAACCGGCGCATCTGCAACGCCTTGCCCAGGAAACTCGCCGCCGGCTTGGTCTTGGCCGCCAGAATCACGCCGGAGGTGTCGCGATCCAGCCGATGGACCAGCTCCGGCCGCTTGCCGTTTGACCGCGCGAACGCCCACAGCAGGTCGTCCAGCGTATGCGCCTTTATCCGTCCGCCCTGACTGGACAGGCCCGGCGGCTTGGAAAAGGCAATGACGTGCGCATCCTCGTGGATCACCCACGACCGGACGGCGGCGATATCATCGGCTGAAAGATCGACAGGAACACGGGTCACGGCGCGTCCATACGCGACGGCGCGCCCTGCGTCAGCCCATCAGCGCAGCACGCCGCGTTTGCGCATATTGAACGCATAGCCAAACAGCAGAACCGCAATCAGCAGGATGACGATCGGCATCCAACTCATGGCCGCCAGTTCGGTCGGCGCCGGCGGCGGGGGATCGATCAGTTTGCCATAGAGCAGACTGACCAGCGCGCCCAGCAGCGACAGGCCGAAGGCCGGAACCCCCCAGCGCAGGCGCAAAAGCAGCATCACCGAACCGATCACCGCACCCCAGACCCCCAGCGTCCACGGCAGATACATCCAGCGGGGCATGGCCTCGTAATAGGCGACCATGGCATCGTCGAAACCAGCCACCCGCATGTAGGCCTCACCCCGCGTCGTGGTTTGGATGAAGTCGAACGCGCCGAATCCATTCCACAACAACGACAACACGCCCACCAGCCACAGATGCCAGGGCGTTTTCACCGTCTCGATCATCGTCCCCTCCAAGGATGTCAGGCCGGAACGCTAACTGCGTTGTCGACTGGCGACAATGAACGGCGTTCAGTCAGTCGCCGGACGCGTCCGCCGCCAGCCGTGCTCGCATTTCGGCCCAGCGCCCCAAACGCGCCTTGACCTTCTCTTCGTGGCCCTCGCCCTTCGGCTTGTAGAAGGTGCGACGGTCCATCTCGTCGGGGAAGAAGTTCGCGCCGGAGAAGCCCTCGGGCGTGTCGGGGTCGTACTGGTAGCCCTTGCCGTAGCCCAGCGACTTCATCAGCTTGGTCGGGGCGTTGCGGATATGGGCGGGGGGCATCAACGAACCCGTCTCATAGGCCGCCTTCTTGGCCGCTTTGAACGCCTCATAGACCCCAACCGACTTGGGCGCCGTGGCCAAGTGGACCACCGCCTGAGCCAAGGCCAACTCGCCCTCGGGACTGCCCAGGAAGTCGTAGGTGTCCTTAGCTGCGTTGGCGACCAGGATCGACAGCGGATCGGCCTCGCCGATGTCCTCGACCGCCATCCGCACGATCCGCCGCGCCAGATACAGCGGATCCTCCCCCCCGTTCAGCATGCGCGCCAGCCAATAGAGCGCTGCGTCGGGGTCGGATCCCCGAACCGATTTATGCAGGGCCGATATGAGGTTGTAGTGTTCTTCTCGGCTCTTGTCGTAGGCCGGCGCTCGGCGTTGCAGCACGCCCGCCAGCCCCTGCACGTCCAGCTTTTCGCCTTCAGGCAGGTCGAACAGCACCTCCGACATGGTCAGCAGATACCGCCCGTCGCCGTCGGCCAGGGCCAGCATCGCCTGCCGGGCCTCCGGCGTCAGTGGCAGGGTCCGGTCCATGTGCGCCTCGGCCCGGCTCAGCAGCTGATCCAATGCCGCGTCGTCCAGCCGCTTCAGCACATAGACCTGACTGCGCGACAGCAAGGCGCCGTTCAACTCGAAGCTGGGGTTCTCCGTCGTGGCCCCGACCAGGGTCACCACGCCTGCCTCGACGAACGGCAAAAAGCCGTCCTGCTGGGCGCGGTTGAAGCGGTGGATCTCATCGACGAACAGCAGCGTGCTCTGTCCCGCTGCACGCCGCATCCGCGCCGCCTCGAACGCCTTCTTCAGATCGGCGACGCCCGAAAACACCGCGCTGATCGCCTGATACTCATAGCCCGCGGCCTGGGCCAGCAGGCGCGCGATCGTGGTCTTGCCCGTCCCCGGCGGTCCCCACAGGATCATCGACCCCAACCGCCCCGCCTCGATCATGCGCCGGATCGGCCCGCCTGGCCCCAGCAGATGATCCTGCCCCACCACCTCGTCCAGCGTGCGCGGACGCAGACGGTCGGCCAGAGGGGCGTCGGGGGGCAGAATGCCGGAGGCTTCGAACAGGTCGCTCATGGGTGCGACCTATGTAGGCGTTCGCCAAAGGCTTTTCACGCGTTAGTATGGCGAACCGCCACAGAGACCGCACCATGACCGACGCCAATCCGAACCAGGGTCCGACTTCTGGCGTGACGCCGCATCTGACAATCCCGTCGCGCGGGGCCTCTGCGGCGATCGATTTCTACATTATCGCCTTCGGGGCCGAGGTGTTGGACCGTCGACTGGCCGATGACGGCGAGCGGCTGATGCACGCCCACCTGAGAATCAACGGCGCCAGCGTCATGTTGAATGACGAGTTTCCGGAATACGGCGGCTCGCAGGATGTCCGCCCTGCCGGCGTGACCCTGCATCTTCAGGTCTCCGATCCCGACGCCTGGTGGACGCGCGCCATGACCGTCGGCGGCGCGGAACCCGTGCTGGACATGGCCGATCAGTTCTGGGGCGACCGCTACGGCGTCCTGCGCGACCCCTTCGGCCACACCTGGTCGATCGGCGGGCCGACGAAGACCTGAAGACCTATCTCAGCACGCCACGGATCTGACGGCCGCCACGGTTGACGACGACCTCCCACGGGCCGCGACCGGAACTGGCGGCCTCGACATCGCGGGCCGAGCCGATGGCGCGGCCGTTGATGCTGACGATCAGGTCGTTCTGGCGGAAGCCCGCGCGCGCCGCATAGCCACGGCCGGACACGCCGGTCACGATGACGCCCGTCGCGAACGGATCGCCGCCCAGTCGGTCCGCCAGAGCAGGGCTGAGCGCGACGACCTCGGCGCCGGCGAAGGGACCGGACTGGATCGTCACCCCCTGCTTCGGATCGGCGTCGCCCGGCAGGGTCTGCACTCGCGCCGTCAAGGTCTGAGCCCGACCGTCGCGCAGGATGGACACCTGCACTTGATCGTTCGGATTGCGCGAACCGACGCGGTAGTTCAGTCCGTTCTGGTCGTTGATCTCCTGACCATCGACGGCGGTGATGACGTCGCCCTGACGCACGCCGGCGCGCGCGGCCGGGCCGTTGGCGTAGACGTCAGTGACGACGAGCCCCTGCGGCCGGCTCAGGCCCAGGCTGCCGGCGATGTCGCCAGTCACAGTGTCGCCCTTCACGCCCAGCCACGGACGCACCACTTGTTTGGCTCCGCCCAAGGCCGAATCCACCACCCGCTTGACCATCGCCGCGGGCACGGCGAACCCGACCCCGGCCGAGGAGCCCGAGCGCGAGAAGATGGCGGTGTTGATGCCGATCAGGTCGCCGTCCATGTCCACCAGCGCCCCGCCCGAGTTGCCGGGGTTGATGGCCGCATCGGTCTGGATGAAGGAGCCGCTGTCGGAAATGCCGGTCTCGGTCCGGTTCAGGGCCGAGATGATGCCGTTCGTCACCGTCTGGCCCACGCCGAACGGATTGCCGATGGCCAGGACCAGATCGCCGACCTGCTGCTCTTCCTGATCGTCGATGGCCAGCACCGGCAGCCGATCGCTGACGTTTTCCAGCCTCAGCACGGCGATATCGCTGCGCTCGTCGGCCAGGATGACGGTGGCGGGAAACTCTCGCCGGTCGTTCAGCACGACCTTGATCTGCTGGGCGCCGTCGATGACGTGGTTATTGGTCACCACGATCCCGTCCGAGCGGACGATGACGCCGGAGCCCACAGACTCGGCCACCCGCGCCTGGGGAATGCCGCCGCCGAAGAACTGGAAGAAGGGATCGGCCTGCACCCGCTGCACGCTACGCGCCGAGATGTTGACCACGGCCGGCGCGGCGGATCGCACCACCGGCGCGAAACTGGACTTCATTCCCGCCGCATCGGCCGGGGCGGTGCGTGTCGGCTGGGCGAACTCGCCCTCCTGCGCCTTGGAATTCGAGGGATTGCCGCACGCCGACAGGGCGAAGGCGGCGGCGAGCACGATCGATCGGGTCTTCATGGGCATCCGAGACTGGCAAGCGTAGAATGACGCCATTCCGCACCCGGTTTCGGGCCGGATCAAGGCGTGTGACTGTCATCAACGGACAAGCTTTACTGCCGTTCCGTCCGGCCGCCTGCCCGCCATATTTGCCCTTCGCGCGCAGGATCGCTACATCCGGCGCAACTCCCCATTCAGACTAACCCGAAGGGCGCACCGCACCTCATGGCGCAGCAATATATTTTCCAGATGCAGGGTCTGACCAAGACCTTCCCCGGCGGCCGCAAGATCTTCGAGAACATCTGGCTCAGCTTCTACAACGACGCCAAGATCGGCGTCGTCGGCGTCAACGGCTCGGGTAAGTCTACCCTGCTGAAGATCATGGCTGGCTTGGACAACGAGTTCAACGGCGAGGCCCGCGCCGCCGACGGCATCAAGCGCGGCTATCTGGAACAGGAGCCCCAACTCGATCCGGCCCTGAACGTCCGCCAGAACGTCGAGGCTTGGTGCGAAGAGAAGCAGTGGGTCAACCGCTTCAACGAAGTCGCCGCCGAACTGGGCGAAAACTACACCGACGAACTGATGGAGGAGATGACCTCCCTTCAGGAAAAGATCGACGCCGGCGACGTTTGGGACATCGACAGCCGCATCGACCAGGCCATGGGCGCCCTGCGCTGCCCGCCCGACGACTGGGAAGTCACCAATCTGTCCGGCGGTGAAAAGCGCCGCGTGGCCTTGGCCCGACTGCTGCTGTCCAAGCCCGACATGCTGCTGCTCGACGAACCGACCAACCACTTGGACGCCGAATCCGTCGCCTGGCTGCAGCACCACCTGGAAAACTTCCCCGGCTGCGTCATCCTGGTGACCCACGACCGCTATTTCCTGGACCTCGTCACCAAGTGGACGCTGGAGCTGGACCGCGGCAAGGGCCACCCGCACGAGGGCAACTATTCCTCGTGGCTGGAAGCCAAGACCAAGCGCGTCGTGCAGGAGCAGTCGGAATCCGAAGCCCGACAGCGCGCCCTCACCCGCGAACTGGAATGGGTGCGTTCGGGCGCCAAAGCCCGTCAGGCCAAGTCCAAGGCCCGTCTGGCCGCCTACGAGCGGATGGTCGAGGAACAGGAATCGATGCGCGGCGCCCAGACGCACGCCCACATCCAGATCCCACCCGGGCCGCGCCTCGGTAACGTCGTTCTGGAAGTCGAGGGTCTGCAAAAGACCTACGGCGACAAGACGCTGTTCGACAACCTGACCTTCAAACTGCCGCCCAACGGCATCGTCGGCGTCATCGGCCCGAACGGCGCCGGCAAGTCGACCATGTTCAAGCTGATCACCGGCCAAGAAAAGCCTGACGGCGGCACGATCAAGGTCGGTGAAACCGTCAAGCTGGCCTATGTCGACCAATCGCGCGACGACCTGAAGCCGGACGAAACCATCTGGCAGGCCATCTCGGGCGGCACCGACGTGATGATGGTTGGCAAGCGCGAGATCAACACCCGCGCCTATGTCGGCAGCTTCAACTTCAAGGGCGGCGACCAGCAGAAGAAGGTCGGCCAGCTGTCCGGCGGTGAGCGCAACCGCGTCCACCTGGCCAAGACCCTGGCCTCGGGCGGTAATCTGATCCTGCTCGACGAACCGACCAACGACCTGGACATCGAAACCCTTCAGAACCTTGAAGAGGCTCTGGAAGAGTTCGCCGGCTGCGCGGTGGTCATCTCCCACGACCGCTGGTTCCTTGACCGTCTGGCCACCCACATCCTCGCCTTCGAGGGCGACGGCCATGTGGAATGGTTCGAGGGCAACTTCGAAGCCTACGAACAGGACAAGATGCGCCGCCTGGGCGCCGACAGCATCATACCCAAGCGTATTCAGCACCAGAAGTTCGGCCGCTGATCGCCTGACCTGACAAGAGGAGCCGCTGCATGACCCAACGCCCCGCCGTTCTCATCATGCAGCGGCATCTTGCGCCACTCTCGGGATTTCTGGAGAGCGCCTACGACGTCTATCGCTTCTGGGAAGGTCCGCCCATTGAGGCCGCCCACGACATCCGCGTCATGGTTGTCGCCGGCGAGGCGGCCCTGGACAAGGCGCTGATCGAACGCCTGCCGAACCTCGACCTCGTGGCCTGTTTTACCTCCGGCTATGACGGGATCGACATCGACTGGTGCCGCCAGCGCGGTCTGCCCGTCACCCACGCCCCCGGCGTCAATCACGAGGACGTCGCTGATCATGCCCTGGGCCTGATCCTGGCAGCACGCCGCCAGATCGCCTCGGGCGACCGTCAGGTCCGCGCCGGCGGCTGGACCTTCGAGACGCGCACCATCACGACGTCGCTTGCCGGCCAGAAGTTGGGCATCGTCGGCTTGGGCCACATCGGCAAGGCCGTCGCCGACCGCGCCGAGGCTTTCCGAATGGCGGTCAGTTGGTGGGGGCCGCGGCCGCACGAGGCCGAATGGCCACGCGCCGACAACCTTCTGGCGCTCGCCAAGGCCAGCGACATCCTGGTCGTCGCCTGCAAGGCGGACGAGACCAATCGCGGCCTGATCTCGCAGGACATCATCGAGGCGCTTGGCCCCGACGGCCTGCTGGTCAACGTCTCGCGCGGTCAGGTCGTGGACGAGGACGCCCTGATCGCCGCCTTGAAGTCAGAGACATTGGGTCAGGCGGCCCTGGATGTCTTCATCGAAGAGCCGACAGACCCAGCCCGCTGGGCCGACGTGCCCAATGTCATTCTGACGCCCCACACCGCCGGGGCCACGACTGCCGGGGTGCAGGGCATGCTGATGCTGCTGATCGAAAATCTGCAGGCGCATTTCGCGGGCGAGCCGCTGAAGACGCCCGTCGTCTGACTTCAGCGGGGACGCTGCGGCCGCTCGTCCGCCGTCACCACGCCGTCGCCGTTCTTGTCCATCGCCTTGAAGGCGGCGGCGAGGCCCACGTCGAACTCTTCGCGAGTAATGCGCCCGTCCGCATCGGCGTCGAAGCGCGCCAGCATACGACCGCCGCGTGCATTGGCCAGTTCGCTGGCGTCGACCACGCCGTCTTCATTGGCGTCTAGGCGGTTGAACATCTGGGTCATGCGCGCCTGCATCTGGGCCAGGTTTTCGCGCTCCGGCGGCCGCATCTGTCCGCCCATAGGCCGCCCTGACATTTCAGGCCCAGACATTTGAGGCATGGGCGTCTCGGGAAAGTCGCTCTGGGCCAACGCCGGACTGGCGGCGGCGACAGCAAGAGCGGCGATGAACAGGCTACGCATAAGATCACTCCAAGACGGGTCTGTGGGCTTTAACGCACGCACGAACCATTCCCGTCGACGCGGTTCCAAGAAACCGATTTCACTTGCCAAATCATATAAGGATATCTTTATATCAGCATATGAGTTTGTCCGCCGATCAGACTGTCGAAGCCCTTCGCGCCGCCGGCGAACCCACCCGTCTGCGCGTTCTGTCGCTGCTGGCGGGCGAAGAGCTGTCGGTCATGGAAATGTCGCGCATTCTGGACCAAAGCCAGCCGCGCGTATCACGCCATCTGAAGCTGATGACCGACGCCGGGCTGATCGAACGCTTTCCCGACGGCGCCCGCGTCTATTACCGTCTGTCGCATGACGCCCAGGCGCGCCGGCTGATCGACACGGTGCTGGACATCCTGGCCGAAGACGCCGGCGAAGCCGATCATCGGCGTCTGGACGAGGTCCGCAAGGACCGCGAGGAAGCCGCCGCCAGCTATTTCGAACAGGTCGCGCCCCAGTGGGACCGCCTGCGTTCGCTCTACGTCAGCGAAAGCGCTGTCGAGGCGGCGCTGGAAAAGGCGGTCGGTCCCGGCCCCTTCGAACGTGTCGTCGATCTGGGCACGGGTTCTGGCCGGATGCTGACCCTGTTCGGCAAGAAGGCGAAGATGTCGGTCGGGCTGGACCTCAGCCAGAACATGCTGAACATCGCCCGCACCAACGTCACCAAGGCGGGAGTGGAACAGGTCGAACTGCGCCACGGCGACATCTTCGCCACCCGCCTGCCCGCCGCCAGCGCCGATCTGGTGATCGTGCATCAGGTGCTGCACTACCTGTCCGATCCGTCCGCCGCCGTCGCCGAGGCCGCCCGCCTGGTCAGTCCGAACGGCCGCCTGGTTATCATCGACTTCGCCCCGCACGACTTCGAACATATGCGCGAGGCGCATCAGCATCGCCGCTTGGGTTTCGCCGACAGCGAGATCAACGGCTGGCTCATTGACGGCGGCCTGACGCCATCGGCCCCCATCGCCCTGCCCCACGATGCCGAGGGCCTGACCGTGACCATCTGGACGGCGGAACGCCGAGTCCAGGACAGAAAGACCGCCTGATGGCCTCCTCCGCCTCCCTCAATTTAGCCGACGCCCGCGCCCTGCTGCTGTCGCCGCTTGGCCCCGTAGCCCGCGCCGGATCAAACCGCGATGCCGTACGCATCTCGTTCGAATTCTTTCCGCCCAAGACCGATGAGGCGGAGGCCAATCTGTGGAAGGCGATCCGCCGTCTGGAGCCGCTGAACCCCGCCTTCGTGTCCGTCACCTACGGCGCCGGCGGTTCGACCCGCGAGCGGACCCACCGCACAGTCCAGCGCATCATCACGGAAACTTCGCTCCGCCCTGCCGCCCACCTGACCTGCGTCGAGGCCAGCCGTGACGAGGTCGACGAGGTCATCGAAGGCTACAAGGCGATCGGCGTCGATCACATCGTGGCTCTGCGCGGCGATCCGCCCGGCGGGGCTGGCATTGGTGGCGTCTATCAGCCGCGCGCCGACGGCTATGCCAACGCCACCGAGCTGACCGCCGCCATCAGCCGCATCGGCGGCTTCGACGTCACGGTCGGCGCCTATCCCGAACGCCATCCCGAAAGCCCCTCCATCGATCACGACATCGAGGTGCTGAAGACCAAGGTCGACGCCGGAGCGACCCGCGCCGTCAGCCAGTTCTTCTTCGACATCGACGCCTTCCTGCGGTTCCGCGACCGGGTGCGGGCGGCGGGCGTCACCATCCCCCTGATCCCCGGCGTCATGCCCGTGTCCAACTTCGCTGGTCTTCAGCGGATGTGCGGCGCCTGCGGCGCCAGCATTCCTGACTGGTTGAAGGCGCATTTCGACGGCCTGGACGACGATCCCGAAACCCGCAAACTGCTCGCCGCCTCCGTCGCCGCCGAGACGTGCGCGCGTCTGCAGGAAGAGGGTTTCTCGGACTTCCACTTCTACACCCTGAACCGCGCCGACCTGGTCTATGCGATCTGTCGGGTTCTGGGCGTGCGCGAGACGGCGGCAGACCAATGACCCGCGCAGAACGCATCGCCGCCCTGCATCAGGCGGCTAAGGAACGCATCCTGGTCCTCGACGGCAGTTGGGGCGTCATGATCCAGCGTCGCGGGCTGGACGAAGCCGACTTCCGCGCCGACCGCTTTGTCGCCGCCAACGGCTATGACGAAAGACACCAGATGAAGGGGAACAACGACATCCTCTGCATCACGCGGCCCGATGTCATCGCCGACCTGCACGACCAGTATTTCGCCGCCGGCGCCGACATCAGCGAAACCAACACCTTCTCCGGCACCACCATCGCCCAGGAGGACTACGCCCTTGACGCCGAGGCGGTGTGGGACATCAATCTGGAAGGCGCGAAACTGGCCCGCGCCGCCGCCGACCGCTGGACGGAAAAGGAGCCGCACAAGCCGCGGTTCGCCGCCGGCTCCATCGGTCCGCTGAACAAGATGCTGTCGATGTCGTCCGACGTGAACGACCCCGGCGCCCGCAGCGTGACCTTCGACCAGGTCTATGAGGCCTATCGCCATCAGGTGAAGGCCCTGAACGAGGGCGGGGTCGATCTCTATCTGATCGAAACCATCACCGACACGCTGAACTGCAAGGCCGCGATCAAGGCGATCAAGGATCTGGAAGACGAGGGGCTAGACGCCCTGCCCATCTGGATCAGCGGCACCATCACCGACCGCTCGGGCCGCACCTTGTCGGGCCAGACAGCCGAGGCCTTCTGGAACAGCGTTCGCCACGCCAAACCCTTCGCCGTCGGCTTCAACTGCGCCTTGGGGGCCGACCTGATGCGCCCCTTCATCGCCGAACTGAGCCGGGTCGCCGACACCCTGGTCGCGGCCTACCCCAACGCCGGCCTGCCCAACGCCATGGGCCAGTACGACGAAGAACCGCACGAGACCGCCCACTTCATCGAGGAATGGGCCGCCTCCGGCCTGGTCAACATCGTCGGCGGCTGCTGCGGCACGACGCCGGATCACATTCGTCACGTCGCCGAAGAGGTCGCGCCGCTGAAACCGCGCGCCATCCCGGAACGGCCGGTGGCCTTACGTCTATCCGGCCTCGAACCTTTTGAATTGGTAGCGTAAGTGCGTCCTGTCTTCATCAACGTCGGCGAACGGACCAACGTCACCGGCTCGGCCAAATTCCGCAAGCTGGTGGTCGAGGGCGACTATTCTGCCGCGCTGGACGTCGCCCGCCAGCAGGTCGAGGCCGGCGCCCAGATCATCGACGTCAATATGGACGAAGGCCTGCTGGACGGCGTCGTCGCCATGCGGACCTTCCTGAATCTGATCGCGGCCGAGCCCGACATCGCCCGCGTGCCGGTGATGATCGACAGCTCCAAATGGGAGGTGATCGAGGCGGGCCTGAAGTGCGTTCAGGGCAAGCCCATCGTCAATTCGATCAGCATGAAGGAGGGCGAACAGGCCTTCCGCGACCATGCGATCAAATGCCTGCGCTACGGCGCCGCCGTCGTGGTCATGGCTTTCGACGAGGTCGGTCAGGCCGACACCGCCGCGCGCAAGATCGAGATTTGCACCCGCGCCTACAACATTCTGGTCAACGAGGTCGGCTTCCCGCCTGAAGACATCATCTTCGACCCCAACATCTTCGCCGTGGCGACAGGGATCGAGGAGCACGACAACTACGCCGTCGATTTCATCGAGGCGACGCGAGAGATCAAACGCACCCTGCCCTACGCCCGCATCTCGGGCGGGGTGTCGAACGTCTCGTTCAGCTTCCGCGGCAACGAGCCGGTGCGCCGCGCGATTCACAGCGTCTTCCTGTACCACGCCATCGCGGCGGGCATGGACATGGGCATCGTCAACGCCGGCGACCTGCCGGTCTATGACGACATCGACGCCGAACTGCGCGAGGCGGTCGAGGATGTGATCCTGAACCGGCCGCAGCGGACCAATGTGTCGAACACCGAGCGGCTGGTCGACATGGCGCCCCGCTACAAGGGCGAGAAGGGTCAGGCCCGCGTCGTCGATCTGAAATGGCGCGAACAGCCGGTCGGCAAGCGGATCGAACACGCCCTGGTCAACGGCATCACGGAGTTCATCGAGGCCGACACCGAAGAGGCGCGCCTGGCGTCCGAGCGCCCGCTGCACGTGATCGAAGGCCCGCTGATGGACGGGATGAACGTGGTCGGCGACCTGTTCGGCTCGGGCAAGATGTTCCTGCCGCAAGTGGTGAAGTCCGCCCGCGTGATGAAACAGGCCGTCGCCTGGCTGGAGCCCTTCATGGAGGCCGAGAAGGCCGGCAAGCCGCGCGAGCAGGCGGGCCGCATCCTGATGGCCACCGTCAAGGGGGACGTTCACGACATCGGCAAGAACATCGTCGGCGTCGTGCTTCAGTGCAATAACTACGAGGTCATAGACCTGGGCGTCATGGTCCCGGCCGACCGCATCTTGGACGAGGCGAAAGCCCACAACGTCGATATCATCGGCCTGTCGGGCCTGATCACGCCGTCGCTGGACGAAATGGTCTTTGTCGGCGCCGAGATGGAACGGCGCGGCTTCGACATCCCTCTGCTGATCGGGGGCGCAACCACCAGCCGCACCCATACGGCGGTCAAGATCGAGCCCGCCTATCGCCGGGGCTCGACCACCTATGTCGTCGACGCGTCGCGCGCCGTCAGCGTCGTTTCGGGCCTGCTGTCCAAGACCGAGCGCGCGAAGAACGAGGCCGCCACACGCGACGAATACATCCGCATCCGCGAGCAATATGCCCGCGGCCAGGAGGTGAAGGCCCGCGCGACCCTGGCTCAGGCGCGCGAGAATCGCTTCCGTATCGACCCCGCCCAGCCCATGCCCGGCAAGCCGTCCTTCCTCGGCGTGAAGGCTTTCGA
Organism: Brevundimonas sp. 374; assembly: GCF_900102995.1. NCBI lineage: Bacteria > Pseudomonadati > Pseudomonadota > Alphaproteobacteria > Caulobacterales > Caulobacteraceae > Brevundimonas > Brevundimonas sp. 374. The sequence continues at coordinate 846,891 of NZ_FNKT01000001.1, forward strand.
CGCCTGGGACCTGCAGGATCTGGCCGACCACATCGACTGGACGCCCTTCTTCGCCAGCTGGGAGCTGATCGGCCGCTATCCGCTGATCCTGGATGACGAGATCGTCGGCGAGGCCGCCCGCGACCTTTTCGCCGACGCGCAAGTCATGCTGAAGCGGATCATCGAGGAGAAGTGGTTCACGGCCAAAGGCGTCGTCGGCTTCTGGCCGGCCCACGCCGACGGCGACGATGTCATCGTCTTCGCCGACGAAGGCCGCGACACGGAGGTCGCCCGCTTCCACACCCTGCGCCAGCAGATCAAGAAGTCGAACGGCAAGCCAAATCTGGCCCTGTCCGACTTCATCGCCGATGAGGGGGACGACTATATCGGCGCCTTCGCCGTCACGGCTGGGCACGGCGAGCTGGAAGTCGCGAAACGGTTCAAGGACGCAGGCGACGACTATTCCGCCATCCTCGCCACCGCCCTGGCCGACCGCCTGGCCGAGGCCTTCGCCGAACGGCTGCACAAGGAAGTTCGCACCACCCTGTGGGGCTATGCCGCCGACGAGACGACCGACATCGACGCGCTGATCGCCGAACAATATCAGGGCATCCGCCCTGCCCCGGGCTATCCCGCCCAGCCCGATCACACGGAAAAGGCCACCCTCTTCCGCTTGCTACAGGCCGAAGACCACGCCGGCATGGCCCTGACCGAGAGCTATGCCATGACGCCGCCGGCCTCGGTGTCGGGCCTCTATTTCGGCCATCCGGGCAGTCACTATTTCGGCGTCGGCAAGATCGATCTGGACCAGGTCGAGGATTACGCCCGCCGCAAGGGGTGGGACGTCGCCACGGCTGAGCGCTGGCTGGCGCCTATCCTCAACTACGATCCCTACGCCGCCAAACGCGAAACGGCGGCTTGAGCCGGGCTCAAACCGCCGTCTGTCATCGGGTAACCGCCGAACCGATCAGTTGATGCCGACGCTCTCCAGCGTGGCGGGCGGCGTGGTGATGTTGTCGCGCAGGCGGCGCGCGGCGTGCTCGCATCGGCCCGGCAGACCGAAGAACAGGCCGAACGACTGGCTGCGCGCCTCGGCGTCGGGGTTTGCCATCAACGGCGCCCACTGCGCCTTGACGGCGGCGACGGCCTGCTCGGCCTCGGCCTTCGAAGCCGCCGATTGGCGCGGCGCGGCCGCAGCCAGGGCGCTGCGGAAATCCTGGGCTTCGAGACGGCCCAGACGTACCAACTCGGCATCCTCCGGCGCGCGCGACGTCAGCGTCTCGCCCAGATCGGCATGTCCGGTCACCAAGGCATCGCACCACGCCACCAGCGGATAGTCGGCGCTCGGCGCCCCGCGCGGCAGCGGCCGTGCATAGGCGATGGCCTCGCGGGTCTTCAGCGCGTCGGCGGTCTCGCCCGAACGATTGCCCGTGACGATCGGACCGTCCTGGGTTTGGGCGACGACTGAGCCTGCGGCCAGCAGCGACAGGGCCGAGATACCGGGAACGAGGAGTTTGAGCATGGTCTTCCTTCAGGAGCGCCGCGAACGGGCGACGATCATCAACGCTCGACCACGCCAATGGTTTTTCTACGGCGGCGCTTAAACGAAAAAGGCGGCGGAGCGTTGCTCCGCCGCCTCAGTCTGGTGTCGTTGACCGGCCTTAGAACTTGGCGGTCAGACCGACGTAGTAGCGGCGACCCAGCACGTCATAGGTCGATGGGTCGGTGTTGGCCTGAACGCCCGGAACGAAAGTATTCGGTTGTTCGTCGGTCAGGTTGTTGACGCCGGCGCGCAGGGCGACCGTGTCATTGACGGACCACGAACCGTTCAGGTCGAAGTAGTCGATCGAAGGCAGAACCTGGGTCGTGTTGATCACCGTGACCTCGCCCACCCGGCGCCAGCGGGCGCCGACCGAGAACGGGCCGCTAGCCCAAGTCACCGAGCTCAAGGCCTTCCATTCGGGGAAGGTGTTGCCGAACGAGCTGTCGATCGTGCCGGTGCGATCCGTGAAGACGCCGCCTTCGACGACGTTGTCTTCGTAGTTCTCAAGCCAGCTGATGACCGTGTTGAACTTCAGACGGCCCCAATCGCCACCACCGATGTCGGCGATGTTGAAGGCCCAGTCAGCCTGGAAGTCGATGCCCGACGTCTTGATCATGCCGAGGTTGGCCTGGTTTTCGATGGCGCCAGTGATGTTACCCGACAGCGGATCGCGGGTGAACAGCTGGCAGTAGCTGTTGGAGGCGTCGAACGTCGGGTTTTCGCCCGTCACATTGAAGCAACCCGCCAACGAGTCCGGCGCATCAATGGAGCCGATCGCGTCAGTGATCTCGATATTGTAGTAGTCTATCGAGGCCGAGAAGCCCGAAAGCCAGGGCGAAGCGAACTGCGACTGATACACCAGACCGGCAGACCAGCTGTCCGAGGTTTCTTCGAACAGGTCCGGGTTACCGCCTGTGCGGCTTTCCACCTGATCGTTCGAGAAAGTGTACCGGTCAATCGCTTGCGATGTGACGCCTTGAGCCAGGCAGAGAGCCCGCACGGCGGCGGCATCCGGACCTTGGCGGAAGCTGCTGCGGATATCGCAGGGATCGCCGCCCGTACCGCCAGCCGTAGGCCTGCCAATATTCGGGAAGTCCGTGCTGGCGGTGGCGAACAGCTCACCGATCGAAGGCGCACGAACCGAGCGGCTGTAACCACCGCGAGCGCGCAAGCCGCCGGCGACGGTCCAGTCCAGTTCAGCACGATAGGCTTGAGTGCCGCCAGCCGTGCTGTAATCGGCGTAGCGGTAGCCCAGGTTCAGATCCAGTTGCTCGACGAAGGGCAGGTCCGCCAGCAGCGGCACCAAGGCTTCGATGAACAGTTCCTTCGAGTTTGTGCCGCCGCTCAACGAAGGCGTCGGGTTGAAGCCTGCGATTTCCGAACCGCCCACTTTGCCGCCGTCAGGCTGGCCGTTAGCGCCCAAGTGATCGACAGAAGCGTTTTGTTGAGCCAACGAGGAGTCGGCTCCGAAGGCGAAGTCGTCCTGGCGATACTGAGCACCCAGCGCGACGCGAACTTCACCGGCCGGCAGATCAAACGCCTTGCCTTGCAGCGAGGCTTCGATGACGCGTTGTTCCGTAACAGTCGAGTTACGAGCCGAGCGACCGATGTAGCTGTTGCACTCGGCTGACAGGGTCGTCACGCCGAACGGATCGAAACCGCCTGCGCAAAGGCTCGCGCCGCCGTCCGCCGCGTCCAGCAGACGCTGAACCGAAGAACGCGACACGTTGCCGGTCTGCGTGGTGGTGTTCGAAACGCGACCATATGAACCGTAGACGTCATAGGTCCAGCTGCTTTGCGGCACCTGACCACGGACGCCCGTGGTGATCTGATAGATGTTATACTCTTCCGTCGAGTGACGGCCGCCCAGCGAGGTGAAACGCTTGTTGAGCAGGAACGAGCCGTTAGGATTCGCACGCGTGTTCAGGATGGCACGTAGATCAGCCGAGATGAACGGGTTTGTCGCGGGAACGCGGAAGCCAGTACCATTTGCTGCCGGGCTGGCGGCAAGTTCGGTATCGGCGATGTATTGGGTGAACAGCGCATTCGCATAGACTTCAGCGTTGTCGTTGATCTTGTAACGACCACCGCCGTAAACGTTGTAGCGCTCCAGCGGCAACTGCAGATAGTTTAGTGGGCCCGTGTTGAACGTATAGTCGGCGCCAGGAGCCGTGTACTCGGCGCCCGCACCAGCCGGGTTCTTGACATTCAGCTTGCCGGTATACGAAAACAGCGAGCCGTCATCGTTGAAACCGAACCCGCCGGTCTCCGACAGATTAGGGCTATTGAAATAAGCTGCAATGGCGGCTTGGCTCGGCAGGTTGTTGCCGTCAAAGATCGTCGAACCTAGGGGCGAGGTGCCCGAAGGACCGGACACAGCCGAGAAGTCACGCGCGGCGTTGAAGATCACGTCGCGGGTCGAGCGGCCCAGCGACAGCACCATATTGCCACGGTCGTCGTCGAAGTTGCCGCCGACAGTGACCGAGTAGCTTTCGGTCTTGCCGTCGCTGCGATCGGTTTCACCGTATTGGGCGTCGACCTGAACGCCCGAGAAGTTCTCGTCCAGGATGAAGTTCGCGACACCAGCCAGGGCGTCCGAACCATAGGCCGCAGAGGCGCCGCCCGAGATGACTTCAATGTTCTTGATCAGAGCGGTCGGGATCAGGTTGACGTCAACCGAACCGTCCGAGTTCGACGGAACGACACGACGGCCGTTCATCAGGACCAGCGTGCGGTTCGAGCCGAGGTTACGCAGGTTGATGTTGGCCTGGCCGCCATTGGACGGGTTGTTCGAGGTCGACGAGATCGACGGGGTGAACTGCGGCAGATCGTTGATCAAGGTGTCGATCGTGACCGAACCCGTCGCCTGGAAGTCTTGGGCGGTGACGGTGACGATCGGGCTGGTCGAACGATAGTCCTGACGGGCGATGCGCGAACCCGTGACGACGATCTCGCCGACGTCGGTCGCTTGGTCGTCAGCCGACTGTGCGAACGAGGGCGTAGCGGACATCGCCAAAGCGGCGCCGCCGATGATCGTGGTTGCCAGAAGGCCGCGACGATATCTGTTGGTGTTCAAGGCTTGTTCTCCCAGAAGAGCCAAGTTCGTTAGAAACGAACTGCTCAATACATTAGCCATTTGCCGACCATGCGATCGGTTGGGCGCGAGAGCATACCAACGCAGGCGCCAAGTCCAGCGAGAAGGTGGCGCTTGAACACATTGGCGACACGCCTGTCGCAAAGACGACACACCGTAGTCGCTACAGCGACATCGGACACACCTTGATTTCTAGTGATATACTGGCCGCCAACTTAACGAGACGAAGAAGATTATGACCCGCTCAGCTGTCGTAAGCGCCAAAAGAATCACCGTTCTATCGGTTGCATCGGTTATTTTTTGGTCAGACCAGGCTCTGGCGCAGCAAGATTTGTCTTCATCGGGAACCGACCTGGTCGGAGCCGTCATGCAATGCACGACGATTGAGGCCAACGCCGCCCGGCTAGCATGTTTCGACGCCGCCGCAGCTCGATTGGCAGCTGCCGGCGAGGTCGCGATCGTCAGCCGGCAGGATGTGGAGCAGAATCAACGCCGGTTGTTCGGTTTCAACGTCACAGACTTGAACCCCTTCAGCGGGTCAGGGCGGTCGGAAGAGTTGCAGTCCATCTCGGCGACGATGACATCAGCCCGAAACCTTGGCAGGGGCGAATGGTCAATCACGCTGAATGACGGCTCCGTGTGGCGAAAGACCGACGGCGTAGACGTGCTCTTTTCGGCTGAGCGGCAGTATCCAGTGACTGTGCGCAGGGCGGCGTTGGGAAGCTACATGATGAAGGTGGCGAACGATCCGCCCTTCCGCGTCCGCCGCGAGTAGGCCTCTAGCGTTGGATCATCACCCGCGCCGCATAGGGTGCGGGCTCCGGCGTGCAGGAGGCGGCGATCAGTTGCACCGCGGCGAGACACAAGATCGCCGCCGCGACGAACGGAAGCCGATTTGATACAGCGTTGGCGATCGAACGGGCCATTGTGGGCGCTCCAGGCATGATTACCGAGACGTTAACGCAAGCTCTGCGCCAAACGCGGCCGTGACGATGATCCCGTTCGTAAGGGCGTTCGACTTCGCCTATGAGCGGCGCGATCAGGTGTCGCCATTGATCCAGCGGGTGATCGCCGACAATCCGGGGCCTTTCACCTTCACCGGGACGGGGACCTATATCGTCGGCCGACCTGACCAAGGGGCCGAGGTCGCGGTGATCGATCCGGGACCGCTGGATCAGGCGCATTTGGCGGCGCTGATGGCGGCGGTCGAGGGGCGGCGGGTCAGCTATGTGCTGGTGACGCATACGCATCGGGATCATGCACCTTTGGCGCGGCCGTTCGCCGAGGCGACCGGGGCGCGGATTTGGGCGGCTCGGCCTCCGATGCGGGAAACGCATGCGTCGGGTGCGTTGGACGAGGATGAAGATGCCGACTTCGCGCCCGATGTGCTGCTGACGGGCGGCGAGGTGATTGAAGGCGACGGCTGGACGATCGAGGCGATGTCCACGCCCGGGCACGCGTCCAATCACATGGCCTTCGTCCTGCGCGAGGAGAACGCCCTGTTTTGCGGCGACCATGTCATGGGCTGGTCGACGACGGTCGTGGCGCCGCCGGATGGGAATATGCGTCAGTATATGGCCAGCCTCGACGCGGTGATCGCACGCGACTTCGACGTGCTGTGGCCGACGCACGGAGCGCCGGTGACGCAAGTGCAGCCGTTTCTGAAGGCCTATCGCGCGCATCGGCTGGAGCGGGAGGCGCAAGTGCTCCAGCGGCTGGCGGCGGGGGATCGCACGATCGCGGAAATGGTCCCGGTTCTGTACGCCGCCGTCGATCAGCGGCTGTGGCCGGCGGCGTCGCTGTCGGTGCTGGCTCATCTGATCAAACTGGTCGAGGACGGCGTGGCGCTCAGCGACGGGCCGCCCGATCTGTCGGCGCGGTTCCGGCCGGCCTAGCGTTCCATCTCCAGGTTTCGGGCGATCTTTGCGGCGAGGCGGCAGGTGGCGCCGCCGTCGGGACGGCTGCCGCGTGCGGCGACGCGGATGTCGGTGCGGCCGGGGCGGATGCGAACGACCGCGTCGGTGGCGAAGCCGAACCAGGCGCCGGCGTGCACGGCCTCGACCTGGAAGGTTGTCGCGCGGGTGACGACGAAGCCGGCGTCGACCAGCGCCGAGGTCGCCTGCTGGGCCAGGACCTGGGTCGGGACGGCGTCTACGCCCTCACAGGCTTGGGGTGCGCCGCTGCGCACGCCGGCGGCGCGCGGCAGGCCCGGTGGCTCGTCAAGATTGGTGCTGACGTCACGTGGATGGGGCGTCGCATCCTGGCCCTGACGCAGCACGAAGCCGGCGACGGTCCCGCCCGCCAGGACCAACGCCGCCAACGCATAGATCCCCCTGCCCTTCAGATCGCGCAGCGCCAGCACCGCCGCCGCCAGAGCCGCCGCCAGGCCGACCCAGGCCAGGAAGCGCGCCACGGTCCAGGTCAGCAGGTCATAGCCGATCGCCAGATCGAGCCCGCCGAACCGCGTCGCCGTAACGGCCGCCACGACCAACACAAAGGGCGCCGCAGCAAGAGCAGTCAGCCAGGGCAGAATGGCGGGTACGGGCTTTCTGGTCGGCATTCAGGCTCCGGTTTACAGTTAGGCAGCGGTGGGCAGGCGATAGTCCTTCATCCGGTCGCGCAGAAGCTTCTTGTCGATCTTGCCGGTCGCGCCCAGCGGGATGTCGTCCACGGCGACCACGTCGTCGGGCATCCACCATTTAGCGATCTTGCCGGTCAGGAAGTCCAGATGCTCCTGCTTGTCCAGCGTCTCGTCGGGCTTCAGCTTCAGGATCAGCACGGGCCGTTCGTCCCATTTGGGGTGAGGCGCGCCGATGACGGCGGCGATCTCGACCTTGGGGTGACCCACGGCGATGTTCTCGATCTCGATGGAGCTGATCCACTCGCCGCCCGACTTTATCACGTCCTTGGCGCGGTCGGTGATCTGCATGAAGCCCAGGTCGTCGACCGTGGCCACATCGCCAGTGTCGAAGAAGCCTTCGTCGTCCAGGATCGAGCCGTCTTCCTTGAAGTAGGCGCGGCTGATCGTCGGCCCCTTGACCATCAGACGGCCGAAGGTGGCGCCGTCGTGAGGCAGTTCGGCGCCCGCCTCGTCCTTCAGCTTCAGCTCGACGCCCAGTGGCGGCACGCCCTGCTTCAGGCGGTACTTCATCTGCTCGTCGTACGAGAGCTTCAGGATTTCGGGCGGCAGGTTGGCGATGGTGCCGATGGGCGAGGTCTCGGTCATGCCCCAGGCGTGGGTGACCTCGACGCCGAAATCGTCCTGGAAGCCGCGGATTAGGCTTTCGGGGCAGGCCGAGCCGCCGATCAGCACGCGTTTCAGGGTCGAGAAGCCCAGACCGTTCTGTTTCATGTGGGCGAACAGACCCTGCCAGACGGTCGGCACGGCGGCCGAGAAGGTGACGCCCTCCTGCTCGATCAGTTCATAGATCGACTGACCGTCCATCCTGGCGCCCGGCATCACTAGCTTGGTCCCGGCGGCGGGGCCGGCGAAGGCGATGCCCCAGGCGTTGGCGTGGAACATCGGCACGACCGGCAGGATCACCTCCTTGGGCGTGGCGCCCATCACCGTGGCCTGAAGGCCCATGAAGGTGTGCAGGAAGTTGGAGCGGTGCGAATACAGCACGCCCTTCGGATTGCCCGTGGTGCCGGAGGTGTAGCAGAGGCCGCAGGCCGTCTGTTCGTCGAAGTCGCCCCAGACGACGTCGGTCGATTGACCGGCGATCGCGTCCTCATAGGCGACGGCCTTGGGCAGCTTCGTCTGCGGCATGTGGGCGGCGTCGGTCATGATGACGACGCGCTCGACCTTCGGGATATGCGGGAGGATCGCTTCCAGCAGCGGCACGAAGGTCAGGTCGACGAAGATGATCCGGTCTTCGGCGTGATTGATGATGTAGACAAGTTGTTCGGGGAACAGGCGCGGGTTCAGGGTATGGCACACCCCGCCGATGCCCATGATGCCGTACCAAGCCTCGATGTGGTTGGCGGTGTTCCAGGCCAGGGTGGCGACGCGGTCGCCCGGCCGGACGCCCCAGTCCTTCAGCGCGCTGGACACGCGTTTGGCCCGGTCGTGGATCTGGGCGTAGGTCGTGCGAACGATGGGCCCCTCGACCGAGCGCGTCACCACTTCGCGTTCGCCATGCCAGTTTTTGGCGTGGTCGATGATCTTGTCGACCGTCAGCGGCCAGTCCTGCATCAAGCCCAGCATGTCGTATCCTTGTCCCTTGGATGCGTCTGCTTTGATGCGACGCTTGAGCCGACGCTAACATCGGTGATCGGCGATAAGCAACGTGACGTAGCGTCAGTCACGGCGCGGCGGATCGTCCCCCGTGGCGTCGGCCGGATCGTCCGGCTAGAAGGCGCGCCATGACCATATTGATCGCGATCACGGGGGGCTCCGGCTCCGGCAAAAGCACCCTAGCGGAGGCGTTGGTCTCGGCCCTGCCGGAAGGGTCGGCCGTGCTGGTGCGCGAGGACAGCTATTATAAGGACGCAGCCTCCCTGCCCGGCTTCGACGCCGCGACCTTCGACTTCGACGATGTGACGGCGCGCGATCACGACCTGATGATCGCGGATCTGAAGGCATTGAAGGCCGGGCGCGCGGTGACGGCGCCGGTCTATTCCTTCATCCATCACGGCCGCGAGCCGGGCGGCGAGCCGATCTCGGCGGCCGAGGTGGTGATCGTCGAGGGCACGCATGTTCTGTGCACCCCCGATCTGACCGCCCTGTTCGACATCCGGGTCTTCGTGGACACCCCCGCCGACATCCGCTTCATCCGCCGCCTGCTGCGCGACCAGGCCGAGCGGGGCCGATCGGCGGATTCGGTCGTGGCGCAATATCTGGCCACGGTGCGTCCGGGTCACGAGCGCCTGACCGAACCGTCGCGCACCCACGCCGACTTCATCGTCGCCGACGCGACGGCGGCCGTGCGTCTTGAAGATCCCCAGGCCGTGGTGCGTTTGGCTGCGCCGGTCCTGGCCCATCCGCTGCTGCAGGCCCTGCTGGACGATTAGGTCCAAAGGTCTCTGATGCGGTCTGGCGACTGGACCGTAGGGATAGGCTGTTGCCCTGCATTGCTGGCGGCGAGGTCGCGGGCCTCCTGCGCCTCCGCCTCGCGTTTTATCGCCTTGATGCGGGCACGCTCGTCGGCCTCGGCTTGTTTGATGACCAAGATGGCGTCTAGTCGTTCGTATTCGACCAACAGCTCCGCGCGAATGCGCTCGTCCTCCGCCTCTTCCTCGGGCGTCTGTTTGTAGGGCGGGGGGAGGCCGCGACCGGGTTTGGGACGACGGGGTTTGGGACGGGCCATGCGGGTCTCCGGACAGGGGGTATCGCCTTCGCGCGGTCGCAGCGAAGTTTGGAGGGCTGGGCGGAGCGCCGGGCCTTCGCCCGGAGTTCTGTGGTTTGAGTTACCGTTTCGACGAAGGGTATGACGCTCCGCGCGGTTGGTTGGCCTGCAAGCTCGGGGCGTCGAGCGGTGGCGGTCTTATCGCCTAACCCCATAAGCCTGCGACGGGTCGGCGGTCCCTGCGAGGACCGTCCCGAGTGCGGCCGAGTATCCCCCCCGACCCTCCGACGGCGCTCCATGAGTCGCCGCCGACGCGGGCCGTTTCAGACCCGCCCCCGTTCCATCCGCTCCCGCCGCCGCAAGGTCGCAGGCCAGGCGAGCCCTCCATGCGACGAGACGGATGCATTATGGGGCCGTTTGACCCCTTGGATGGGAGACGGGGGACATAAATAGGCAAGCGATTGGATTCACTGACAACGGACCAGCGGCATTGCGATGGCTGAGCATCGTCTCCTCCCCATTCATGGGGAGGTGGCGCGGCGCGCCTTCGCGCCGCGACGGAGGGGCTCTTCACCGCATCGGTGGCCCGTGAGACTTGAAGAACCCCTCCACCGCTTCGCGGTCCCCCTCCCCACGCTGTGGGGAGGAAACGGTTGGGTCAGATCAGTCCCGCCAGCGGCGACGACGGGTCGGCATACATCCGCTTGGCCATCCGCCCGGCCAGATAGGCGTCGCGGCCGGCGATGACGGCGTGTTTCATGGCGCGGGCCATGCGGATGGGGTCCTTGGCCCCGGCGATGGCGGTGTTCATCAGGACGGCGTCGCAGCCGAGCTCCATCGCACGGGTCGCGTCCGAGGCCGTGCCGACGCCCGCATCGACCAGAACCGGCACCTTGGCCTGTTCGACGATGAGGCGGACATTGACCTCGTTCTGGATGCCCAGGCCCGAGCCGATCGGGGCCGCGGCGGGCATGATGGCGGCGGCGCCGGCGTCTTCCAGCCGCTTGGCCATCACCACGTCGTCGGTGCAATAGACCATGACGTCGAAGCCGTCCTTGATCAGCAGATCCAGCGCCCGCAGCGTCTCGATCATATCGGGATACAGGTGGGCGGTGTTGGACAGCACCTCCAGCTTGACCAGGCTCCACCCGCCGGCCTCGCGCGCCAGGCGCAGGGTCCGGACCGCATCTTCGCCCGTGAAACAGCCGGCGGTGTTGGGCAGGAAGGTGAAGCGATCCGGCTTCACGTAGTCGACCAGCATCGGCTGGGTCGGATCGGACAGGTTCACACGGCGCACGGCCACGGTGACGATCTCGGCCCCGGCCGCCTCTGCGGCGGCGGCGTTCTGGGCGTAGTCGGCATATTTGCCGGTGCCCACGATCAGGCGCGAGTTGAAGGTGCGGCCGGCGACGGACCAGGTTTCATTGGCTGTATCGGTCATGAGTGCTGACCTACGCGCCCTGGCCGCCGAGCGAAAGGTCGCAAGGATCACACCGCGTTGCGAGAGACCATCAGATAGACTAAACTAAGTGGACTAAGTTCAATGGAGACACGTCATGGAGACGGTCAATATTCATCAGGCCAAGACGCATTTGTCCCGCCTGATTGAGAAGGCGGCGAAGGGCGAACCCTTCATCATCGCCAAGGCCGGCAAGCCGATGGTGAAGGTGACTGCCCTAGATGACACGCAGAAGAAGCCGGTTCAGCGCATCGGGTTTATGAAGGGCGAAGGCGTGGTTCCTGATGACATCAAGACGCCCTTCAAGGACGACATTGAAGACATGTTCTACGGCAAATCGTGAACCTGCTTCTAGATACTCATCTTTTGATCTGGGCCGCTTTCGACACGGGGCGACTGAGCGAAAAGGCCTGCGAACTGATCAATGACCGTGACAACACCCTTCATTTCAGCGCGATGAGCATATGGGAAATCGCTATCAAGACGGCTCGGAATTCCGAGGACTTCTCGATCGATCCCAAACGGCTCCATTATCTGCTCACCGTGAATGGCTTCGTGGAGGTGGTCATGACCAGCGAGCATGGGATCGTCGCGGGGCAACTTCCGTTGCTCCATCGCGATCCTTTTGATCGCGCCTTAATCGCTCAAGCGCGCTGCGAAGACTTGACCTTGTTGACGGCGGACAGCGCCATCAGTCTCTACGAGGGCCCCATCCTCAAGGTCTGATCAACCGCCGCCGACGAACTGGACCAGTTCGATGCGGTCCCCTGCGGCCACCGGCGTGGCGGCGTGCAGGGACTTGGGCACGATCTCGAGATTGCGTTCGACGGCGACCTTGCGCGGGTCCAGCGACAGTTCCTCGACCAGGGCCAGGATGGTGGCGGCCTGGACCTGACGTGGCTCGCCATTGAGATGGATCTGGTGCACGCGCATTCTCCCTGACCTTCGCCTCGCCGACCGTCGCGCGTCAGATAGACGGTGACAGGCCGGTTCGCCAGACTGTGCGCTCAGCCCGCCTCAAACAGGAAGGCGCCGACCGCAACGGCCAAGGCCGCAAAGGTCGCCACCACGGTTCTCAGGATCAGTTTGCCGTCCTGGCGCATCCTCGGCGCTCCCACAGGCCGTCCCGACCAGGGACGATGGCAGCCGGCGCTGCGAAATCCACGCCATCGCACGTAACGTCGGGTAAGGTTCGACGCCGCGAGCGTTTGACCCACGCCCTGCGTCCGCTAAAAGGCCCCTCTTGCGCCGCGCTGCGCCGGATCGATTCTGGAACCATGGCCGAAACGCCCGTCATTCATGTGCTGAACGGCCCCAATCTGAACCTGCTCGGGGTTCGGGAGCCGGACATCTATGGCCGCGACACCCTGGCGGACATCGAGCAGCGCTGCGTCCGGGCGGCCGGTGAAGCGCAGATCGTGTTTCGCCAGACCAACCATGAAGGCGTGCTGGTGGACTGGATCCAGGAGGCGCGCGAGGGCGCCCACGCCCTGATCCTCAATCCGGCGGCCTATGGGCATACGTCGGTGGCGCTGCACGATGCGCTGAAGACGCTGTCGATCCCGGTGATCGAGCTGCATCTGTCCAATCCGGCGGCGCGCGAGGCGTTTCGCCATCACTCCTATGTGTCCTCCGCGGCGACCGGCGTCATCGCCGGCTTCGGCGCGGCGGGCTATGAACTGGCCGTCCAGGCGGCCCTCACCCAGATTCGGGAACGCGGCTGAGCCCCGTCCCGTTTATCAAAGACCACGAAAGACAAGGCGCAACTCCAATGGCCGATGACAAGAAACACGCTGAAATCGACGCCGCCCTGGTTCGCCAGCTGGCCGAGATTCTGAACGAGACCGATCTGACGGAAGTCGAGGTCGAGCGCGGCGAACTGCGCATCCGCGTGGCGCGCGAAGTCACCGTCAACGCCGCTCCGGTTCAGTACGCCGCCGCCCCCGCTCCCGTCGCCGCTGCGCCCGCCGCCGCTGCTGCGCCGGCCGCCATGCCGTCGGACCCCGCCACCATCGTCGCCCGCGCCGGCGAAGAGGTGAAGTCGCCGATGGTCGGCACCGCCTATCTGCAGGCCTCGCCGGAGGCTCCGGCCTTCGTCCAGCCCGGCGACAAGGTCAAGAAGGGCCAGACCCTGCTGATCGTCGAAGCCATGAAGACGATGAACCCGATCCAGGCCCCGCGCGACGGCGTTGTGGCCGAAATCCTGGTCGGCGACGCCCAGCCGGTCGAGTTCGGCGAACCCCTCGTCCTGCTGGAAGCCTAAGCCGTGTTCACCAAGGTCCTGATCGCCAACCGCGGCGAGATCGCGCTGCGCATCCACCGGGCGTGCAAGGAGATGGGCATCTCCACCGTCGCCGTGCACTCCGAAGCCGACCGCGGCGCCATGTGGGTGCGGCTGGCCGACGAGAGCGTCTGCATCGGCCCTGCCTCGGCCGCAAAGTCGTATCTGAACATCCCCTCGATCATCGCGGCGGCCGAGATCACCGGCGCCCAGGCGATCCACCCCGGCTATGGCTTCCTGTCCGAGAACGCCCGCTTCGCCGAGATCGTCGAGGCCCATGGCATGACCTTCATCGGCCCCAAGCCCGAGCATATCCGGGTGATGGGCGACAAGATCAGCGCCAAACAGACGGTCAAGGACGCCGGCATCCCCGTCGTTCCCGGCTCGGATGGCGAGGTCGAGACCGTCGAGGCCGCCATCGAGGCGTCCAAATCCATCGGCTTCCCCCTGATCGTCAAGGCGGCGGCGGGCGGCGGCGGACGCGGCATGAAAGTCGCCCTGACGCCTGACGATCTGGTCGAAGCGGTCCAGACCGCCCAGTCGGAGGCCAAGGCCGCCTTCGGCAACGGCGCCGTCTATATGGAGCGCTACCTCCAGAAGCCGCGCCACATCGAGATCCAGGTCATCGCCGACAGCCACGGCAATGTCGTCCACCTGGGCGAACGCGACTGCTCGCTGCAACGCCGTCACCAGAAGGTGCTGGAAGAGGCCCCCTCGCCCGCCCTGTCGGCCGAGGGTCGCAAGCAGATCGGCGAGACGGTCAACAAGGCCATCGCCGCCATCGGTTACTTGGGCGTCGGCACCATCGAGTTCCTGTGGGAGGACGGCGAGTTCTTCTTCATCGAGATGAACACCCGCCTGCAGGTCGAACACCCGGTTACGGAAATGATCACGGGCGTGGATCTGGTTCGCGAACAGGTGCGCATCGCCGCCGGTCTGCCGCTGTCGTTCACGCAGGAGGACATCGAGTTCAAGGGCCACGCCATCGAGGTGCGGATCAACGCCGAGAACCCGGAGACCTTCACGCCGTCGCCGGGCAAGATCACCGACTTCCACGCACCGGGCGGCCTGGGTGTGCGCCTGGATAGCGCCATCTACGCCGGCTATTCGATCCCGCCCTATTACGACAGCCTGATCGGCAAGCTGATCGTGCACGGTCGCGACCGCGAAGAGGCCATCGCTCGTCTGAAGCGTTCGCTGAACGAGGTCGTCATCGGCGGCGTCGACACGACCATCCCCCTGTTCCAGAAGCTGCTGGCCGAGCCTGACATCCTGTCGGGCGACTACGACATCCACTGGCTGGAGAAATGGGCGGCCCGTCAGAAGGGCGACGCCTGACCGACCCCGATTTCAGCGCCAGCGGGCCTTTCGGCGGTTTCGGCCCCGAGGACCTGCTGGCCTGTTACGCCCGGGGCGTGTTTCCGATGGCCGAGGCGCGTGATGATCCGCGCGTCTTCATCATCGAGCCGGAACAGCGGGGCGTCATTCCGCTGGACGCCTTCCACATTCCCAGCCGCCTGCGTCGCACCGTGCGGAGCGAACCGTTCGAGGTGCGGGTCGACACGGCCTTCGAAGCTGTGCTGGACGGCTGTGCGGCGGCGCAGGGGCCGGATCGCGAGGATACATGGATCAACGGCCCGATCCGGCGGCTGTATGCGGCCCTGTTCGCCATGGGGTTCGTCCACTCCATCGAATGCTGGCGGGACGGGCGGCTGGTCGGCGGGCTTTATGGCGTGTCGCTGGGCGGGGCCTTCTTCGGCGAGAGCATGTTCAGCCGCGAGCGGGACGCCTCCAAGGTCGCTTTGGTGCATCTGGTCGCGCGCCTGCGAAAGGGCGGCTGGACCCTGCTGGACGCCCAGTTTCTGACCGACCATCTCAGCCAGTTCGGTGCGGTTGAAGCGCCGCAAGCGACATATCTTGAGCGACTTCAGCCCGCGCTGTCGGTCAGACCGGACCAAGGGGCGTTGTGCGCGCCCCTGACCGGCGCAGAAGCCGTCGCCTTAGCCATCGCCTAGTCTGTCCGGACACGATTTGGGGCCTGTCCCGACAGCTTAGGATTGGCGTCTTCGCCCGGCCCGGCGGTCAATGGCGGCATGACACAGACCCCGCCAAAAGCCCCGCCCCGCCCGTCCCTTCTTCGCGACGTGCGAGAGATCGCCCTGACGCTGATCTTCGCCATCATCCTGGCGCTCGCGATCCGCATCGTGCTGTTCCAACCCTTCACCATCCCCTCGTCGTCGATGGAGCCGGGGCTGGTGACCGGCGACTATATCGTCGTGTCGAAATATCCCTATGGCTGGAGCACGGCGTCTCTACCGTTCAATCCGGCGATGTCGGCGGGACGGCTGTTCGGGCGCGAACCGAGACGCGGCGACGTGGTGGTGTTCCGCCTTCCGCGCGACCCCAGCGAGGCCTGGATCAAGCGCGTCGTCGGCCTGCCGGGCGACACGGTTCAGGTGCGGGGCGGCGTAGTGCTCGTCAATGGCGACCCGGTGCGACAGACCCGGCTGGATGTCGTCGCCGATCACGATGCGCCGCAGCGACGGGTCCAGCAGGTGCGCGAGACCCTGGCCGACGGACGATCCTACGTCACCTACGACGGCGGATCGGGCCTGCCGGGCGACGACACGCCTGCGCGCCGGGTGCCGGCGGGTCACTATCTGATGATGGGCGACAATCGCGACAACTCGCTGGACAGCCGCTGGCCGCCCGAGATCGGCGTCGGCCTACTGCCGGCCGAAAACATCATCGGCCGGGCCGAGGTGGTGCTGGCCTCATGGAAGCCGGGCGCAGGCCTGTTCAAGCCCTGGACGTGGCTGAACCTTCAGTGGGACCGGTTCCTGGTCCGCATCCGCTAGCGCGCGCGGTATTCGTCGAAGCTGACGACGCCGTCGTGATTGCGGTCCAGCCGGTCGAAATCGGCGCGGGTGGGCGACGACTGGGCCAGGGAGGGCGCGGCGACGGCGCCCAGCGCCAGGCCCGCGACGGCGGCGGCCAGCAGGGGTCGCCAGCCCAGGCGAAGCTGAGGACGCGTGGACGACGTCGCGTTCAACTCGGCGTCTATAAAGCGGCGAATGGAGTCGCTGGCTGTCCTGCCCTCGTCACGGCACCGGGCCATGAAGGCGGTCTTGGTCGCGTGAGGCAGTCGGATTTCGACCGTTTCAGTCTTCTTGGGCGACTTGTTGCGATCCATGGCGCGCCTCCTCGCGGCGTCAAAGCTCAGTTCTTACAGCCGACGACCCAGGCGTCGTAATAAGGGTTCTGGACCCCGCTGACGGCAGGCGACGAGGCGAACATCCAGCCGCGGAAGATCTGGCGGCCTTCCTGCCGGCCGCGCGGCTGAAGCGAGACGTCCATATAGGCGATGGCGTCCTCGGTCAGTTCGTCCGGCGTCGTCACCTCGCAGGCGCGGGCCGCGAAGATCAGATTCTGGTTGAAGCGCACGGGACGACCGCCGACCTCGACCTCGAACTTCATCGTCTCGGCGGTGACCTTGTCGATGGCCTGGATGATCGCGAATTTGCGACGCTGGCGGCGCGCGGGCGTGGCGGGCTGGTCGATGGCCTTGGTGGCGACGGGCTTCTCAGCCGCGACCTCCTCCTCGGCCTTTTCCTCGACGGCGGCGTCCTCGGCGATGACTACGTTGGGCGGCGGCGCCACGGCGACCGGAGAGCGCGGAGCCGGCGCGCCCGCAGGCGGCGTCTCGGTCGGGACCGACGGCTGGGCCGGAGTGGTGCGCAGAATGTCGCCGATCGGATCCTGGACCGGACGCGCATCGCGCGGCGCGTCCTGAAGCACGCTGGCGGTCACCGCGCCGGCGCTCAGCACCGCCGCGACGGACGCCGCGCCCAACAGGATGCGGCGGATTTTCACTCGGGCGTCCAGGCCTGATAGTCGCCGGTCGCGGCCGGGCGCTTGGCGTCGCCGGCCAGCGAGCCGGGCGGACGCCAGGCCAGAGGCGTGCCGGTCATATTGGGCAGGTGATCCTTCTCCCAGGCGCGACGCGGCAGCGGCTGCTCGGTCGGCGGCAGGTCGAAGGTGTAGTGCAGCCAGCCGTGCCAGTCGGGCGTCACCTTGGACGCCTCGGCATAGCCGTCATAGATGACCCAGCGACGCTTGCGGCCGTCGTAGCTGACGTTGTCGCGGCTCTCGTAATAGCGATTGCCGTTCTCGTCCTGGCCGACGAAGCGACCGCGCTTGGCGATGGTGAACCGGGTGCCGATCGTGGCGCCCTCCCACCAGCCGAAAATCTTGCTCAACACGTCGTGGAATCCAACCGTAAGGGGTCGCCGGAAAGGGAGGCGGCGTCTAGTTCGGATCATAGAAACCCGCGCCCTCTTCGTCCAGCGTTCAAGCGCCTCGTAATGAATCGATATCTTGTGGGCAAACCCACCTTGCGACACCAGATGTATTGGCTAAGTAGGGTGCGCATCCTAGGCTCGACCGAACCTTTCGGAGAGACGCCGCCATGCGCTTTCAATCCGGCTTCGCCGCTCGCGCCGAACGAGTCGCGATGGAGACCCGCGCCATCGAGCGCCCCGCCGGCGTGCAACAGGTTTTGGCTCCCGCCGGCTGGTCCGACGTCCGGATCGAGGCCTGGCTGGACTGGGTCGAGACGGAGGGGTTCGCAACGCCCCTGTCGGGCGACTGGCTGAACGGCGGCGTCGACGCCTGGGCCGAGCGGCTGGCGGAGACAGGCGTGGCCGAGGGCGTGTTCGACCGGGCCGAGGCCGCCGCGTTCGTCGGCGAACTGTCAGGCGCCTTCAGACTGGGCCTGGCGGCGCCGGCGGCGTCTGGCCCTGCGGCTGTCGGCGTCGTCGATCTGAACGACCCCGGCGTGGCGGCGCGGCTGAAGGCGCACGCCGGACGGCGCGCAGCCATGCGTCTGGGGGCCCAGGCGGCCGACGCCTTGGCCGAGGCGCTGGCGGGCGTGGCCGATGCGGTGGATCGCTGCGAAGGCCCGCGCGGCGACTGCGGCGATCCTTCGCGTAATCCGGCCCTGGGCCGTGCGGCGGCCTTGGCGCGGCGGTGCGGCGCCAGCGACGCCGATATCCTGAGAGCGATCGACGGCGAACGTCCCACGATGGCCTTGGAGCCGATAGTCGAAGGCGCGCCTCTGGTCGCCTTGGCGGACCGGACCCAGATCGCGGCGGGCGCGCCCGAAGGCTCGCTGGCGGCCGAGGCGGCGCTGGACGGCGGTCTGATCGTCGCCTTCGACCCGCGCGATGCGGAGACAGCGACTGCGCAGACCACGCGGGCTTTGATCGACCTAGGCGCCGTCCTGGCGCTCGACGGAGACATGGCGACCGATCTGGCGGATCTGACGCGCCTGCTGATGGTGGCGCTGGACCTTCAGTCCGCCCGGCCCGGTCCCATCGCGCTGGGACTGGACGGCCTGCTGGAGGCCCTCGCGGCTGACGACGACCGCACGTCTCAGGCGCGGACGTTCGCGGAACTGGTCGCGGCGACGGCGGCGATGGCCTCGGCCGAACTGGCGAGCCTGCGCGGTCCCTGCCCCGACTGGGAAGACCCGGAGAAGCCGCGTCGCCATTCGGCCATCGGCCTGTTCGTCGACGATGCGGAGGCGCGGCTGCGGCTGGGCCAGGGTCGCGTCGCGGCGATCGATGTGTTCCAGACGGCCGACGGCGAGATCGGTCGCCGGCTGCACCCCGCGCTTGCCGCGGCCATCTCTGCTGCCGGCGGCGATGTCCAGGCGGCGGAGCGGTGGACGTTCGGTCGCCGCACCCTGGTCGAGGCGCCGGGCATCGACCACACAGCCTTGCGCGCGCTGGGCTTCACCGACATCGAACTGGCCGCCATCGAGACCGCCCTGGGCTGGGCCGAGGATTTCGACACGGTCTTCGCCGCCCCCGTCTTGGACCCCGGCTTCATCCGCGACGTCCTGGGCGTGGAAGACGGCGATGGTCTGCTGCTGACCCTGCTGGGCGTGTCGGAAGAGGCGGAGACGGCGGCGACGCGCTGGGTCTTCGGTCATGGCGATCTGCGCGACTGGCCCGAGGCGCCGGGCAGCGTCGCCGCCCTGCTGGCCGATCCGGCGGCGGCGGCGGCCGAGCTGCGGCGCGCCGTCGAGCCGTTCAGCGACATGCCGGACCTCGCGATCGAATCGATGGACTGGCGCACGACCTCCACCCAGGCCGCGCGCCTGTTGAGCCAGGGGGCCCTGGACGGCCGTCGCGCCCTTCGCCTGTCGCGCGCCGCGCCGCCCGCCGGCCCGCTGCTGTCCCTGCCGCCGCTCGACGCCGTCCGCCCTGAACCTGCCCGCGAAGCGCCCCGCCCGGCTCCGACGGAACGGGTCGTTGAACGCGTGGTCGAGCGCGAACGCGCGCGCCGCAAACTGCCCGACCGGCGCAAGGGCTATATCCAGAAGGCCGCCGTCGGGGGCCACAAGGTTTATATCCACACCGGCGAATACGAAGACGGCGAACTGGGTGAGATCTTCATCGACATGCACAAGGAAGGCGCCGCCTTCCGCAGCCTGATGAACAACTTCGCCATCGCCATCTCGATCGGCCTGCAATACGGCGTGCCGCTGGACGAGTTCGTGGACGCCTTCGTCTTCACCCGGTTCGAGCCGGCCGGCCGCGTCACCGGCAACGATTCGATCAAGTCGGCGACCTCGATCCTGGACTACATCTTCCGCGAACTGGGCGTCTCCTATCTGGACCGCGTCGAGTTGGCCAACGCCGGGACCGAAGACCTGAACGCGGACGGACTGGGGGACAGTAAACCCGACGCCAACGCGGCCGTGCCCGCCGCCCGCTTCATCTCCAAAGGGTTCGCGCGCGGTTCTGCGCCCGACAATCTGGTCGTCCTGCCCTTCGGCAAGAAGGGCGAGCCGGAAGCCCGCACCGCCGCCAACAGCGAGGCCGTCGCCTGTCCCGCCTGCGGCGATTTTAGCCTGCAACAACGCGGCGCCGCCTGGGCCTGCGACACCTGCGGGGCGGCCCCGGCGCTTCAGGGCGGCGATCAGGGCTAGGTTAAGGGTTATGGCCTAGGGTTTGCTGACAGACGATCGAACGTCGGAGCCCGGTCCATGAAACGCACACTTTCTCTCGGCCTGATCGCCGCCCTGCTGGCCGTCGCCGCGCCCGCCCTGGCCCAGAACGCGGGCCAGATCGCCAGTGTGCGACGCGGCGCCTCCTGCGCCGGTTGCAATCTTTTTCAGGGCGACTTTTCGGGGCTGGAGGCGCGGGGCCTGAACCTGGCCGGTTCACGCCTGCGTCAGGCGGACCTGAGCCTGTCGGTGATGAACCGCACGCAATTCTCCAACACCGACATGCGTGACGTCGAAGCCTATGGCGGCGTTTTCTCGGGCTCGAACTTCTCGCGCGCCAACCTGACCAACGCCAGTTTTGTCGGCGCCTACCTGGAGGGCGCAAGCTTCGCCGGCGCGACCCTGTCGGGGACCAATCTGTCGGGCGCCCAGCTGGCGCGAGCCACCGGCCTGACCCAGGGCCAGCTGAACCAAGCGTGCGGCGACGGCTCCACCGTCCTGCCTCGGGGCTTGCGCATTCCGGCCTGCTGAGCGGCGCCGACCTTGCCTCGATTTCATGAAGTTACCTCGATTTAAGTAGGTGCGGCGGGGGTTTCGAGGCATTCAGAGTGCGTGAAACAGATCGCTGAACATATCCGGGTCCGCCCCACATTGGCTCTGCTGACGCTGGGACTGGCGCTCGCCGCCTCCCCCGCCTTCGCCGGGGTCGAGATGTCGATGCAGGACCGCGACGTGGCCCGCTCGGTGTCGCTGGGCGGATCGTGCAATCGCTGCGAACTGTCCGGCCGCAATCTGTCAGGCGCCACCTTCACCGGCGCCAGCTTCATGAACGCCACCCTGGTCGGCGCCAATCTGCGCGGCGCCGAGATGATGGGCTCCAACTTCACCGGAAGTGATTTCAGCCGGGCCAACATGGGCGGGGTCGAGATCGTCGGCGCCAACTTCACCTCCGCCAACTTCACCGGGGCGCAGATCAATGGGGCCGAGGCGCAAGGATCGTCCTTCGTTCGCGCCAACCTGACCCGCGCCAACCTTTCGGGCAGCGAGATGCACGGGGTCAACTTCACCGGCGCCACCCTGGCCGGAACCAACTTCTCAAACTCGGAACTGTTCGGCGCCACACTGGCCAATGTCCGGGCGTCGGGCGCCAACTTCGCCAGCGCCGAGGTCACGGCCTCGAACCTTTCGGGCGGCGATTTCTCCAACGCGGACTTTTCGAACGCCAGCCTAGATGGGGCGCGATTGACCGGCGGCAGCTTCTCGCGCGCCGACTTCTCCAACGCCTCGCTACGTCGGACCGACATTCGCGGCGCCGACCTGTCTGGCGCGCGAGGCCTGACGCAGGACCAGATCAGCGAAGCCTGCGGCGACGGCTCGACCCGCCTGCCCGGCCGCCTTTCGCCCCAGGCCTGCCGCAGCAGTTCTATTCGCATCGTCCGCGCAGCGCCCACGCCGCCGGTCCCGCCTCGCGTGCGAAACCTGGTCAACGCCGAAAACTAAGCCGTCCGCCTCGAACTCGTCCCTTCGGGACCGCCCCGTATCTCAGGCCTGACCCGCACCCCAAAGACCAGAGGCCTTGGCCTGCGGCGCAATCCGATGAAACTCGGACCTCTTACGGGCGCCTCTGGCGATCTGCGGGTAGCCCACAGCAAAACGGCCCCCGGATTGCTCCGGGGGCCGCTCTGTTACGCTACTCTGTCTTTCGGCCTATGCGCGCCTCGCGGAGGCGCGCGACTTGAGGCCGGTCTTCTTACTCGACGATCTTGGCCACGACGCCGGCGCCGACGGTGCGGCCGCCTTCACGGATGGCGAAGCGCAGGCCCTGGTCCATCGCGATCGGGGTGATCAGCTCGACGTTCAGCTCGGCGTTGTCGCCCGGCATGATCATCTCGACGCCTTCCTTCAGCTGAACGATGCCGGTCACGTCCGTCGTGCGGAAGTAGAACTGCGGGCGATAGTTCGTGAAGAACGGGGTGTGACGACCGCCTTCTTCCTTGGTCAGGATGTAGGCTTCGGCCAGGAACTTGGTGTGCGGGGTGATGGAGCCCGGCTTGCACAGCACCTGGCCGCGCTCAACGTCTTCACGCTTGGTGCCGCGCAGCAGCACGCCCACGTTGTCGCCCGCCTGACCCTGGTCCAGCAGCTTGCGGAACATTTCCACGCCCGTGCAGGTCGTCTTCTGGACCGGACGGATGCCGACGATCTCGACTTCCTCACCGACCTTGATGATGCCCTTCTCGACGCGGCCCGTGACCACGGTGCCGCGGCCCGAGATCGAGAACACGTCTTCGACCGGCATCAGGAACGGCAGGTCGACCGGACGCTCCGGCTGCGGGATGTAGGCGTCGACGGTTTCCATCAGGGCCAGAACGCGCTGTTCGCCGATTTCCGGGTTCACGCCGTCGGTCGCGGCCTTGGCCGAGCCCTTGGTGATCGGAATGTCGTCGCCGGGGAACTGGTACGACCAAAGCAGCTCGCGCACTTCCATCTCGACCAGCTCGAGCAGCTCTTCGTCGTCGACCAGGTCGACCTTGTTCATGAAGACCACCAGGGCCGGCACGCCGACCTGACGGGCCAGCAGGATGTGCTCGCGGGTCTGCGGCATCGGGCCGTCAGCGGCCGACACCACCAGGATCGCGCCGTCCATCTGCGCGGCACCGGTGATCATGTTCTTCACATAGTCGGCGTGGCCGGGGCAGTCGACGTGGGCGTAGTGACGGTTGGCCGTCTCATATTCCACGTGCGCCGTGTTGATCGTGATGCCGCGCGCCTTCTCTTCCGGCGCAGCGTCGATGTCGGCGTAGTTCATCGCCTTCGCGCCGCCGGCCTTCGCCAGCGTCATCGTGATCGCAGCCGTCAACGTCGTCTTGCCGTGGTCAACGTGACCAATCGTGCCGATGTTGCAGTGCGGCTTCGTCCGTTCGAACTTTTCCTTGGCCATTTTCTAGCTCCTAAGGTCCCCGAACCGGGGTTCCTGCAGTTTGGGGGTTAAGGACGCCCGGTCCTTACGGTCCGGGCGCATATAGGCGGGCTTTCCGAAAAGGGAAAGCTTAGGCGTACTTCTTGATCACTTCGTCGGCGACGTGTTGCGGCACCGGCTCGTAGTGGTCGTATTGCATGGTGAACTGGGCGCGGCCCTGCGACATGCCGCGCAGCGTGTTCACGTAGCCGAACATGTTGGCCAGCGGCACGAAGGCGTTCACGACGGTGGCGTTGCCGCGCATGTCCTGACCCTGGATCATGCCGCGACGGCCGTTCAGGTCGCCAATGACCGAGCCGAGATATTCCTCGGGGGTCACGACTTCCACCGCCATGATCGGCTCGAGCAGCTTGGGCGAACCCTTCTCCTTCAGTTCGCGGAAGGCGGCGCGGGCCGCGATTTCGAACGCCAGCACGCTGGAGTCGACGTCGTGGAACTTGCCGTCCGTCAGGGTCGCCTTGAAGTCGATCAGCGGGAAGCCGGCCAGCAGGCCGTTGTCCTTGGCCGAGTTCAGGCCCTTTTCGACGCCGGGGATGTATTCCTTCGGCACCGCGCCGCCGACGATCGAGTTCTCGAACACGAAGCCCGAGCCCGGCTCGCCGGGTTCGAAGGTGATCATGACACGGGCGAACTGGCCCGTACCGCCGGTCTGCTTCTTGTGCGTGTAGTCGATGTCGACCTTGCGGCCCAGCGATTCACGATAGGCGACCTGCGGCGCGCCGATGTTGGCCTCGACCTTATAGGTGCGCTTCAGGATGTCGATCTTGATGTCCAGGTGCAGCTCGCCCATGCCCTTCAGGATCGTCTGGCCCGACTCGTGGTCGGTCGAGACGGTGAAGGAGGGATCTTCCGAGGCCAGCTTGGCCAGGGCGACGCCCAGCTTCTCCTGGTCGCCCTTGGTCTTGGGCTCGACCGAGATCTCGATGACCGGCGCCGGGAACTCCATCTTCTCCAGGATGACGGGCGACTTGATCGGGTCGCACAGGGTGTCGCCCGTGCGGGTTTCCTTCAGGCCGGCCAGGGCGACGATGTCGCCGGCGTAGGCTTCCTTGACGTCTTCGCGGTTGTTGGAGTGCATCTGCAGCATCCGGCCGACGCGCTCTTTCTTGTCGCGGCTGGAGTTCAGCAGGCTCATGCCCGTTTCCATCTTGCCCGAGTACAGGCGGCAGAAGGTCAGCGAGCCGACGAAGGGGTCGTCCATGATCTTGAAGGCCAGGACCGACAGGGGCTCTTCGTCCGAGGCCTTACGCACGACGGGCTCTTCGGTCTTGAAGTCGATGCCCGGGGTCGGCGGGATGTCCAGCGGCGACGGCAGATAGTCGACGACGGCGTCCAGCAGCGTCTGCACGCCCTTGTTCTTGAAGGCCGAGCCGCACAGGATCGGATAGAAGGCGCCGGTCAGAACGGCCTTACGGATGCATTTCTTGATGGTGGCTTCGTCGGGCTCGTTGCCTTCGAGGTAGGCTTCCATCGCCTCGTCGTCCAGCTCGACGGCGTTGTCGATCAGGTACTGACGCGCGGCGACCGCCTTTTCCATCAGGTCGTCGGGGATCGGCACGTCCTTGTAGGAGGCGCCCAGGCCGTCGTTGTCCCAGACCACGCCGGTCATGCGGACCAGGTCGACCAGACCCGACAGCGAGGATTCGGCGCCGATCGGGAACTGGATCGGCACGGCCTTGGCGCCCAGGCGGTCGCGGATCGACTCGACCGAGGCGTCGAAGTCGGCGCCGATCTTGTCCATCTTGTTGACGAAGACGATGCGCGGAACCTTGTACTTGTCAGCCTGGCGCCAGACGGTTTCGGTCTGCGGCTCGACGCCGGCGTTGCCGTCCAGCACCGTCACGGCGCCGTCGAGGACGCGCAAGGAACGCTCGACTTCGATGGTGAAGTCCACGTGGCCTGGGGTGTCGATGATGTTCAGACGCTTGTTCTGCCAGAAGGCGGTCGTCGCGGCGGACGTGATGGTGATGCCGCGCTCCTGCTCCTGGTCCATCCAGTCCATGGTGGCGGCGCCGTCGTGGACTTCGCCGATCTTGTGGGATTTGCCGGTGTAATACAGGATCCGCTCGGTCGTCGTCGTCTTGCCCGCGTCGATGTGGGCCATGATGCCGAAGTTGCGGTAGTCCTGGAGCGCGTGCGTACGTGCCATGGAAACGTGCCTTGAAAGTTTTCAGGACGCTAAAGGGCGCCCACGGAAGGATGTCGGTGTTCGGATAAGCGAGTGCGGGCGATTTAGCTCAAACCGCCCGCACCGGAAACCCTTAGATAGTCAGCGCAGATGACGCTTTGAAGGCGTTACCAGCGATAGTGGCTGAAGGCGCGGTTGGCTTCGGCCATCTTGTGGGTGTCTTCGCGCTTCTTGACCGCGGTGCCGCGGTTGTTCGAAGCGTCCAGCAGTTCGGCGGCCAGCTTTTCGGTCATAGTGTTCTCGCCACGCTTGCGCGCAGCGTTCACCAGCCAGCGGATGGCCAGGGCGCGACGACGGTCCGGACGGACTTCGACGGGCACCTGATAGGTGGCGCCGCCGACGCGACGCGAGCGCACTTCGACCGACGGAGAGACGTTTTCCAGAGCGGCGTGGAAGGTCGCGACCGGCTCTTGGTCCTTCTTCTTCTCGGCTAGGATATCGAAGGCGCCGTACACGATGTTCTCGGCGACGGCCTTCTTACCTTCGTACATGACGTAGTTCATGAACTTGGTGACGACCAGGTCCCCGAACTTGGGATCCGGCAGAACTTCACGTTTCTGGGCGCGGTGACGACGCGACATGGGGTATTCCTTGCAGTGCCCGACCAGCGCCGGGATGATCTCGAAAAGGCCTCCGGGCGCGACGGCCCGGAGAAGAATGGCTTACTTCGGACGCTTGGCGCCGTAGTGCGAACGACGCTGCTTACGATCCTTGACGCCTTGGGTATCCAGAACGCCGCGCAGGATGTGGTAACGAACGCCGGGCAAGTCCTTCACGCGGCCGCCGCGGATCAGAACAACCGAGTGTTCTTGCAGATTGTGGCCTTCGCCGGGGATGTAGCACACGGCTTCGTAGCCGTTCTTGGCCAGACGGACCTTGGCGACCTTACGCAGAGCCGAGTTCGGCTTCTTCGGGGTCGTGGTGTAAACGCGGGTGCAGACGCCGCGACGCTGGGGCGAACCCTCCAGAGCCGGCACCTTGTTGCGGGTGGGCTTGGGCTTGCGCGGCTTGCGGATCAGCTGGTTGATCGTAGGCATTCGAAACTCGTCTCGACTTCTGATGGAGGCGTGTGTCTTTCGACCGAAGCGCCTCTCGCCTTCTTGTGAACGGGGGACCATCCCCTCGCCCGGGTGTCATCGAGACTGAGCGCGCGACCACCCAAACAGAAAAACCGGAACGCGCGCTTTGGGCGTTCCGGCGGGCACAGCCCGTCCGTTGGATTGTCACGATCTCAGCGACCGGCGAACCGGCCACGCCTCGAAAGTGGGCGGCTTCTACGCGCGATGGGCGCGAAGGTCAAGGCGGAGACGTTAACACTCCAGAATGCAGCCGCTTCGATGAAGCCTAACGGTCTTCAATAGAGCGACCTTTCGCCTGAAACCCGCCACGCTTCGCGCTCAGCTTGACGAGACGACCAACCGGGGATGGGTCATGGCGGGGCTGGCCAGAACAGGGGCGATTGCGCTCTCGCTTGCGGTCAACGCAGGCCTGCTGACGCTGCTCGCGTTGGAGGACCGCCGCCCGGCGTCACGTCGGATTTCGGGACACGCGCCGCTCTACATCGAGATCGAGCCTGTGATTGTAAGGCTCAAGGCCCGCACAGCGCCGATGGCTGCGCCGCCAGCGCAGCTCCAACGCCGGGCGCCAGCCCCTTCGCGCGATTCCATACCTGCGGGACCGGCGCCGACATCGGATCGTCCGGCCGCGCCCGCCTATGATCCGCGCTGGACAGTCCGACCGAACAACTTGGCCGCCGCCTGGCCGACGGGGAACGCGGCGCGCAATGGCGAGCCGGATTGCCGCCCCGAAACCGCACGGTCCACGCGGGACCGTCAGGCTTGCCGTGCGCTGGCGATCGCGGCCGATGGATCATCGCCGCCGATGGTGCGCTCCGGCGATGAGGAAAGGACGGCGGGCTTTGCAAAAGAAGCCGCCGTCAAGAAACGCTGGCGCGACTACCGCGAGGGCGACGGCGCCTACCCCGGGCTGCGGTCCCTGTTCGGCATGAACTGACGATGGCTGCCGTTGACATCAGACCTGGGGCGATGACGCCGACAAAGGCGCACCGCCGTCTTGGTTGGCGCAAGGCGGGCTTTGCGGCCGCCGCCGTCGGGCTGAATGCAGGGGCCGTCGTGCTTCTATCCATGACGGATCCGGGGCTGCGCGCGCGTTCGCTGCGGCCTGCGCCGATGATCGTCTATCTTGAGGACGCCTGGCCGTCCCTGGTCCGCGCGCCAAGAGCTCCGCTCGTCACGTCCTCTGAGGCCGCGACCCGACGCGCGCAGGCGTCGCAAGGGGAGGCGCCGAACAGAGGTGATCCGGCGACGTCGGCGCCCCCGTCCCCGCCCCCGCCCCCGCCGTCGTCCATGAGCCAGGCGAACGCGGACGACGGGATCGACGACCGCTGGCGGGTCGGCGGCGCTCTTGCGGGGCCGAGATTGTCTTCCCTTTCGTGCAACGCCCCGCACCGCCTCGCGCCCGACGACCGCCGCCGCTGCGAGGAGCGCTGGAACGGCGGCGAAGCCGCCCCTGTCATCCGGGGAACGGGGAACGTCGAGCGCGACGCCGCCTTCGCGCGACAGGGGGCGCGTCGTCTGGCGGCCTGGGAAGCGCAACGCGCCGATCCGCCACGCGTCCGGAGATCGTGCGAAGATCCCAACCCTGTGGCAGGTTGCCCCGACGTGGATATTCGGATCGAACTCTTTTCTAGGCAGGACGGCTTCCTGCCCAATCTCCGAAAGCGTCGCGAATGACCGCCGCCTCCGCGCCCTCCCCTGGCCCAAGGTCGCAACGAACTCGCCCGAACTGGCGAAAGGTCGCCTTGGCGACAGCCTCGGTCGCCATCAACGCAGGGCTGATCGCCACCCTATCCCTGACCGCACTGGGGATTGACGCGCCGCCGAGCGCGCCCGATCCACGTCCGCTCTACATCGACATCAGCCCGCGCCCTCAGCTGCCGAACGAGCGGCCCCGCCCTGCGATGCAGACGCCCGAGCCCGTCGCCATGTCCGCATCGCGTGATGCTGGCGGCATCGACGCTGCTCCCACAAACAGGGTCGCGTCCGCGCCAGACAGTCGCCCCGCCCCGATTCGTCCGCGGATCGCCGCGCCCACCCCCCAGGGCGCGCCCGCGCCGCCGGACGCCTGGACGGTCAATCCGAACGACCGCGCCGGCGCCATGTCCCGCGTCCTGCGTCAGGGCCTGATCGGCTGCACCACGCCGCAACAGCTCAACGCCGCCGAGCGCGCCCATTGCCGCGAGGACGCCATGCGACGCGGCATGAACGCCGCTCCGATCACCGGCACGGGCAACCCCGAGCGCGACGCCGCCTTTGCGCGCGAGGGGGCGCGGCGTCTGGCCGAATGGGAGGCGCGCCGTCGTCCTCTGTCCGGCGGCGTCGGCGTGGTGGGTCCGGCGGACTGCGTCGGCTCGAACTTCGGTACAGGCTGCGCCGGCGCGCAGTTGAATCCCTCGCTGGCGCCCGACTCGACCCGCAACGTCCAGACCCGACGCGACGGCCACCGGGCCGGCGGCGCACCGATCACGCCAGGTGCTTCAGCCCCGATAGAGCGGTGGAAAAATTGAGGTCAGTGATCCTGGCAATAGGCGTCATGCATGGCCGCGCCGAGATTGAGCATCATCGTCTTGGCTTCAACGACGACGAAGAGCGACAAAATCACGGCCGTTAGGCCCCACAGCACCTTGTCAGCGTTCGTCATGGCGGCCCTCTACACAACCTTGGCTCAGTTCACCGCAATCCGAGCACGCGTCAAGGCATAGAAAAAGGGCGGCGCCGTCGCCGGCGCCGCCCTCTTCGTATCTTCGCTCGAGAAGCGTGAGATCAGCTCTCGCTGCTCTCCAGCTCCAGTTGCAGATCGGCCGGCAGCGGCTCGATCGCCTCTTCCAGAGCCGAGGTCAGTTCTGCATCACGCTCGTTGGCGATCTTCTGCAGGCTGCGCAGGTAGGCGCCGGTGCCGGCCGGGATCAGGCGGCCGACGATGACGTTTTCCTTCAGGCCTTCCAGCATGTCCTTCTTGCCGTGGACCGAAGCGTCGGTGAGGACGCGAGTGGTCTCCTGGAAGGACGCCGCCGAGATGAAGCTGCGGGTTTGCAGCGACGCCTTGGTGATGCCCAGCAGGACGGGCTGGGTGGTGGCCAGGCGGCCGCCACGCTTCTCGACCTTGGCGTTTTCCAGAACGGCTTCGGCGACTTCGACGGTGTCGCCGCGGATCAGGGTGGTTTCACCCGAATCTAGCACTTCCACCTTCTGCAGCATCTGACGCACGATGACTTCGATGTGCTTGTCGTTGATCGGCACGCCCTGCAGTCGATAGACCTCCTGCACTTCGTTCACCAGATACTCGGCCAGCGCCTCGACGCCCTGGATGCGCAGCAGATCGTGCGGATCCGGGTTGCCGTCGATGATGTAGTCGCCCTTCTGGATCAGATCGCCGTCGTGGACGGAGATGTGCTTGCCCTTCGGGATCAGGAACTCGACCGGTTCGCCCTGCACGCCGTCGGCGTTGGGCTCGGGCGTGATCTTGATGCGACGCTTGTTCTTGTAGTCGCGGCCGAATTCGACGCGACCATCCATCTCGGCGATGACCGCGCAGTCCTTCGGACGGCGAGCTTCGAACAGTTCGGCGACGCGCGGCAGACCGCCGGTGATGTCGCGGGTCTTGGCGCCTTCGGTCGGAACGCGGGCGATGATCTCGCCCGGCTTGACCTCATCGCCGTTCGACACGGACAGAACCGCGCCCACGGGCAGCAGATAGCGGGCGTCCGAACCGGACGACAGCTTGGCGTAAGCGTCGCCCAGGGTGACGCCCATGGCCGGACGCAGGTCCGAGCCGCGCGGGCTGGCGCGCCAGTCGCTGACGACGCGCTGGGCGATGCCCGTCGCTTCGTCGGTTTCTTCCTTGACCGACAGGCCTTCGACCAGGTCCTCGAAGCGCACGACGCCGCCGACTTCCGTCAGGATCGGGGTGGTGTAGGGGTCCCACTCCGCCAGGCGTTGGTTCTTCTTGACCTCGTCGCCGTCCTTGACGCGGATGCGGGCGCCGTAAGGAGCCTTGTGCGTCTCGCGGTCCTTGCCGTCCACGACCACGGTCACGATGACGTTGCGGCTCATGGCCACCAGGTCGCCGTGGGCCGCGACGACGGTCGGGCCGGTGACCTTGGCCGTACCGGCGTTGGTCGCCTCCATGAAGGAGGTTTCCGCCACCTGGGCCGTGCCGCCGATGTGGAAGGTCCGCATCGTCAGTTGGGTGCCCGGCTCGCCGATCGACTGGGCGGCGATGACGCCGACCGCTTCGCCGATGTTGACGTTGGTGCCGCGTGCCAAGTCACGGCCGTAGCAGTGGGCGCAGATGCCGGCTTCGGCCTCGCAGGTCAGGGCCGAACGGACCTTGACCGACTGAACGCCCGCAGCCTCGACGGCCTCGGCGACTTCTTCCACCAGATAGGTGTCGGCAGGGAACAGGACGGTATCCGTGCCCGGCTCCTTGATGTCCTCGGCCGCATAGCGACCCAGGATGCGCTGACCCAGCGAGACCAGCACGTCGCCGCCTTCCATCACCGCACGCAGGGTGATGCCGCGCGTCGAGCCGCAATCCTGCTCGGTGACGATGGAGTCCTGCGCCACGTCCACCAGACGGCGGGTCAGGTAACCCGAGTTGGCGGTCTTCAGCGCGGTGTCGGCCAGACCCTTGCGGGCGCCGTGGGTGGAGTTGAAGTATTCAAGGACGGTCAGGCCTTCCTTGAAGTTCGAGGTGATCGGCGTCTCGATGATCTCGCCGGACGGCTTGGCCATCAGGCCGCGCATGCCGCCCAGTTGCTTCATCTGGGCCTGCGAACCCCGGGCGCCGGAGTTGGCCATCATGAAGACCGAGTTGATGTCGGGGTTTTCACCCTCGATCAGCACGCGCGGTTGCGCGATCTCGCCCATCATGGCGTCGGCGATCCGGTCCGTAGCCTTGGACCAGGCGTCAACCACCTTGTTGTACTTCTCCCCGCGCGTGATCAGACCGTCGGCGTACTGTTGCTCGTACTCCTCGACCTGGGTGCGCGTCTCGGCGACCAGCTCGATCTTCTTGGCCGGGATCACGATGTCGTCCTTGCCGAAGGAAATGCCGGCCTTGGCGGCTTCGCGGAAGCCCAGGCCCATCATCTGGTCGGCGAAGATGACCGTCGCCTTCTGACCGCAGTGGCGATAGACCACGTCGATCAGATTGCCGATTTCCTTCTTGGTCAGGTTCTTCTCGAGCAGGCGATAGCCGACGTTCGGGTTACGCGGCAGCAGAGCCGCCAGCTTCATGCGGCCCGGCGTGGTGTCGATGACCTTGGTCACCTCCTTGCCTTCGGCGTCCTGTTCCGTCCAGCGCGCCTTGATGCGCGTGTGCAGGGTGACGACCTTGGCGTCCAGCGCCGCATCGATCTCGCCGATGTTGGCGAACAGCTTGCCTTCGCCCGGCTCGCCGTCCTTGACCAGCGACAGATAGTACAGGCCCAGGACGATGTCCTGCGACGGCACGATGATCGGCTTGCCGTTGGCGGGCGACAGGATGTTGTTGGTCGACATCATCAGGACGCGCGCTTCCAGCTGGGCCTCGAGGCTCAGCGGGACGTGAACGGCCATCTGGTCGCCGTCGAAGTCGGCGTTGAAGGCGGTGCAGACCAGCGGGTGCAGGCGGATGGCCTTGCCCTCGATCAGCTTGGGCTCGAACGCCTGGATGCCCAGACGGTGAAGCGTCGGCGCGCGGTTCAGCAGAACCGGGTGCTCGCGGATGACCTCGTCCAGGATGTCCCAGACGGCGGGCTGCTCGCGCTCGACCATGCGCTTGGATTGCTTGACGGTGCCCGACAGGCCCTTGGCGTCCAGGCGCGCATAGATGAACGGCTTGAACAGCTCCAGCGCCATCTTCTTGGGCAGGCCGCACTCGTGCAGCTTCAGTTCCGGACCCACGGTGATGACCGAACGACCCGAATAGTCGACGCGCTTGCCCAGCAGGTTCTGACGGAAGCGACCCTGCTTGCCCTTCAGCATGTCGGCCAGCGACTTCAGCGGACGCTTGTTGGCGCCCGTGATCACGCGACCGCGACGGCCGTTGTCGAACAGGGCGTCGACCGACTCCTGCAGCATCCGCTTTTCGTTACGGATGATGATGTCCGGCGCGCGCAGCTCCATCAGGCGCTTCAGGCGGTTGTTGCGGTTGATGACGCGGCGATACAGGTCGTTCAGGTCGGAGGTCGCGAAACGACCGCCGTCCAGCGGCACCAGCGGACGCAGTTCCGGCGGAATGACCGGCACGATCGTCAGGATCATCCACTCGGGCTTGTTGCCCGACTCCAGGAAGGCCTCGATCAGCTTCAGGCGCTTGGACGCCTTCTTGGCCTTCATTTCCGAGGGATTGTCGGCCAGCTCTGCGCGGTGCTTTTCGGCTTCCGCGTTCAGATCGATGCCCATCAGCAGGTTGCGCACGGCCTCGGCGCCGATTTCGGCGGTGAAGCCATCATCGCCGAACTCTTCCTGATAGCGATAGAACTCGTCTTCCGTCAGCAGTTGGTTCTGCTTCAGCGGGGTCAGGCCCGGCTCGGTGACGATGTAGTTCTCGAAGTACAGGACGCGCTCGACATCCTTCAGCGCCATGTCCAGCATCAGCGAGATGCGGCTGGGCAGCGACTTCAGGAACCAGATGTGGGCAACCGGCGCAGCCAGGTCGATGTGACCCATGCGCTCGCGGCGAACGCGGGCCAGGGTGACTTCGACGCCGCACTTCTCGCAGATGATGCCCTTGTACTTCATGCGCTTGTACTTGCCGCACAAGCATTCGTAGTCCTTGGTCGGGCCAAAGATACGCGCGCAGAACAGGCCGTCACGCTCGGGCTTGAACGTGCGGTAGTTGATGGTTTCCGGCTTCTTGATCTCGCCGAACGACCACGAACGGATCTTCTCGGGCGAGGCCAGGGCGATCTTGATCTGGTCGAAGGTCGGGGTGACCGGGACCGGGTTGAAGATGTTCAGGACTTCCTGGTTCATCTTGATTCCTTCTGCGGGGCTGACCCGCGAAAATTATTCAGAACGGAGAAAAGCGGAGGGATCGCCCGCTCCCGCCGTGGCGAGAGAGGGCTCGTGATCCGGATCAGCTGTTCCCCAGCTCCACGTTCAGACCCAGCGAACGCATTTCCTTGATGAGCACGTTGAAGCTCTCAGGAATGCCAGCCTCGAAGCTGTCGTCGCCACGGACGATGGCCTCGTAGACCTTGGTCCGGCCGGCCACGTCGTCGGACTTCACCGTCAGCATCTCCTGCAGGGTGTAGGCGGCGCCGTAAGCTTCCAGAGCCCAGACCTCCATTTCCCCGAAGCGCTGACCGCCGAACTGCGCCTTGCCGCCCAGCGGCTGCTGGGTGACCAGCGAGTACGGGCCGATGGAGCGGGCGTGGATCTTGTCGTCGACCAGGTGGTGCAGCTTCAGCATGTAGATGTAGCCGACCGTGACCGGACGCTTGAACTGCTCGCCGGTCTGGCCGTCGTACAAGATCGACTGGGCCGACTTGTTCAGCCCCGCCTCTTCCAGCAGACGCTCGATGTCGCTGATGTGGGCGCCGTCGAAGACCGGGGTCGCGAAGGGCACGCCCTTGGACAGGTTTTTCGCCAGTTCGACCAGTTCTTCCTCATCTTCCGGCAGCGGGGTTTCCGGGCCGTAGATTTCGGTCAAACGCTCGACCAGAGCCTGCTTCTGACCACCCCCTTGCCAGGCTTCCAGCAGACCGGAGATCTGCTTGCCCAGACCGGCGGCGGCCCAACCCAGGTGGGTTTCGAAGATCTGACCGATGTTCATGCGCGACGGCACGCCCAGCGGGTTCAGAACGACGTCGACATGCGTGCCGTCTTCCAGGTGCGGCATGTCCTCGATCGGCAGGATCTTGGAGATGACGCCCTTGTTGCCGTGACGGCCGGCCATCTTGTCGCCGGGCTGAAGCTTGCGCTTCACGGCCACGAAGACCTTGACCATCTTCATCACGCCGGGGGGCAGTTCGTCGCCGCGTTGCAGCTTCTCGACCTTGTCTTCGAAACGACGGTCCAGTTGCTTGCGAGCGTCCTCGAACTGACGCTTCATCGCCTCCAGCTCGCCCATGGCCTTTTCGTCGTCCAGGGCGATCTGCCACCACAGACCACGGCTGACCTCGGCCAGCTTCTCTTCGGTCAGTTCGCCACGGCCGATGCCCTTGGGCCCCGACACGGCGTTCTTGCCCACGATCAGCGGCTTCAGGCGGCTATAGACGTTGCGCTCCAGGATCTTGAGCTCGTCGTCGCGGTCCTTGCCCAGACGTTCGATCTCGGCGCGTTCGATCGCCATGGCGCGCTCGTCCTTGTCGACGCCGTGACGGTTGAAGACGCGAACGTCGACGATCGTGCCGGCGACGCCGGGCGGCAGGCGCAGGGAGGTGTCGCGCACATCCGAAGCCTTCTCGCCGAAGATGGCGCGCAGCAGCTTCTCTTCCGGCGTCATCGGGCTTTCGCCCTTCGGCGTGACCTTGCCGACCAGGATGTCGCCCGGCTGAACCTCGGCGCCGATGGCCACGATGCCCGCTTCGTCGAGGTTGCGCAGGGCTTCCTCGCCGACGTTGGGGATGTCGCGCGTGATTTCCTCAGGGCCAAGCTTCGTATCGCGGGCGGCGACTTCGAACTCTTCCAGGTGGATCGAGGTGAAGACGTCGTCGCGCACGATGCGCTCGGAGATCAGGATGGAGTCTTCGAAGTTGTAGCCGTTCCAGGGCATGAAGGCGACCAGGGCGTTGCGGCCCAGGGCCAGTTCGCCCAGGTCGGTCGACGGACCGTCGGCGATCACGTCGCCGCCCTTCACCTGATCGCCCACGCGCACGATCGGGCGCTGGTTGATGCAGGTCGACTGGTTCGAACGCTGGAACTTCGACAGGCGGTAGATGTCGACGCCCGAGCGGGCGGCGTCCACGTCGCCGGTGGCGCGCACGACGATCCGGGTGCCGTCGATCTGTTCGACGACGCCGTCACGACGGGCGACCACGACGGCGCCGGAGTCCACGGCTACGACCGCTTCCATGCCCGTGCCGACCAGCGGCGCGTCCGACTGCACCAGAGGCACGGCCTGACGTTGCATGTTAGCGCCCATCAGCGCGCGGTTGGCGTCATCGTTTTCCAGGAACGGGATCAGGGCGGCGGCGACCGAAACGACCTGTTTCGGCGACACGTCCATCATGTCCACGGCGTCCTTGTTCAGGAGCTGGGATTCACCGTTGATCCGGCCGGGGACCAGGTCCTCGACGATCTGACCGTTCTTCAGTTCGATGTTGGCCTGAGCGATCGTGTACTTCGACTCTTCCATGGCCGAGATGTAGACCACCTCGCCCTGGGCCTGGCCGTCCTTCACGCGACGGTACGGGCTCTCGATGAAGCCGTACTTGTTGACGCGCGCGTGGGTGGCCAGCGAGTTGATCAGGCCGATGTTCGGGCCTTCCGGCGTTTCGATCGGGCAGATGCGGCCGTAGTGGGTCGGGTGCACGTCGCGGACTTCAAAGCCCGCGCGCTCACGCGTCAGACCGCCCGGGCCAAGCGCCGACAGACGACGCTTGTGCGTGATTTCCGACAGCGGGTTCGTCTGGTCCATAAACTGCGACAGCTGCGACGAACCGAAGAACTCGCGAACCGCGGCGGCGGCCGGCTTGGCGTTGATCAGGTCGTGCGGCATGACCGTGTCGATGTCGACCGAGGACATGCGCTCCTTGATGGCGCGCTCCATGCGCAGCAGACCGACGCGGTACTGGTTTTCCAGCAGCTCGCCGACCGAACGGACCCGGCGGTTGCCCAGGTTGTCGATGTCGTCGATCTCGCCGCGACCGTCCTTCAGGCCGACCAGGATCTGCAGCACCTTCAGCACGTCTTCCTTGCGCAGGACGCGGATCTCGTCGGAGACCTCAGGGCTTTCCAGACGCATGTTCATCTTGACCCGGCCGACAGCCGACAGGTCGTAGCGTTCGCTGTCGAAGAACAGCGAGTTGAACATGGCCTCGGCGGCTTCCGGGGTGGGCGGCTCGCCCGGACGCATCACGCGATAGACGTCGAACAGGGCGTCCTCGCGGTTGTCGTTCTTGTCCACGCGCAAGGTGTTGCGCATGTAGGCGCCGACCGTGACGTGGTCGATGTCCAGCACCTCAATGGTGGTGAAGCCGTTTTGCTCCAGCACTTCGATGGTCGGGGCGTCCAGCTCGTCGCCGGCCTCGGCGAAGATTTCGCCGGTCTCGAAGTTGACTGCGTCATTGGCCAGATATTTGGTGACCAGGGCGTCGGCGGCCAGCGACAGCGAGGTCGTCGTCTCGCCCAGCTTCTTGGCGGCGCGGGCGCTAATCTTCTGACCGGCCTGGGCGACCACTTCGCCGGTGTCGGCGTCGATCAGGTCGAACTCCGGCTTAACCCCGCGCCATCGCTCGGCCTTGTAGGGCGTGACCCAGCCTTCGCCGCGCTTCTCGTAAGGCACGGTCTCGTAGAAGGTCTTCAGGATTTCTTCGCCGTCCATGCCCAGACCCATCAGGAAGGTCGTGGCCGGCAGCTTGCGGCGGCGGTCTATGCGCACATAGACCACGTCCTTGGCGTCGAACTCGAAGTCGAGCCACGAGCCGCGGTACGGGATCACGCGGGCGGCGAACAGCAGCTTGCCCGACGAGTGCGTCTTGCCCTTATCGTGGTCGAAGAAGACGCCCGGCGAACGGTGCATCTGGGAGACGATCACGCGCTCGGTGCCGTTGACGATGAAGGTGCCCTTGTCCGTCATGAGCGGGATGTCGCCCATGTAGACGTCCTGCTCCTTGATGTCCTTAACCGAACGGGCTCCCGTTTCCTCGTCGGTTTCGAACACGATCAGGCGCAGCTTGACCTTCAGCGGCGCGGCATAGGTCATGTCGCGCTGAATGCACTCCTCGACGTCGTACTTCGGCTCTTCGAACTCGTACGAGACGTATTCCAGGATCGCGCGCTCGTTGAAGTCCTTGATCGGGAACACCGACTTGAAGACCGCCTCGATGCCCTGCTCCTTGCGGACGCCCGGACGGACCTCGCGCTGCAGGAACTGTTCGTAGGAAGCGCGCTGAACCTCGATCAGGTTCGGCATCGCGATCGCTTCGGGGATACGCCCGAAGGATTTGCGGATGCGCTTCTTGCCGGTGAACGAGGTGGCGGAAGCGATCTGACCGTTGATGGCGAGATCGTGGGCGACGTCAGTCATTCAGTGTTTCCCATGGCGCACACCCCGGGGAAGGCGTGCGTGAAATGCAGCAGCCACGGCGCGCGTCTCCGCGTCCGCAGCCAGGGTTTCGGCATCCACCCTCGGCCCGCTGCCGGGCCAGGACGCCTGAAATGGACCGGCTCCCTGGGAAGGAGCCGCGCCTTCGCTCGGTCGGAGGGCGACGGACCGGGCCTCGGCGCTTGCGCGCAGACTCATATGGAGTGTTGCGGAGCGCGCACATATACGCGCATTAGCGACGAAATAAAGGCCCCAGGGAACCTTTTCGACGGAGCCGAGCAATCTCGTTGCGAGCGACGATGGCCTGATCTAGCGTCGCCTTATGACACGGATCGCCCTGCCCCTGCTCGCCGCCCTCGCCCTTTCCGCCTGCGCCACCCATCGCGAGCCGGTGACCTATGCCGAGACGGCTTCGGCCGCCGCGCGCGCCGCCGATCAGGTCAACGGCCAAGGCGCCCTGACGCCGCAGCAGGCCTGGGACGCCGGCAATACCGCCTACCTCGCCTGGAACGGCGCCCGGCGCGGCTGGACCACCACCGAAAGCGGCCTGCAATATCGCCGCGTCGGCAAGGCCCACCCCGAGGGCGCTCAGCCGAAGGCGACCGACACGGTCAAGGTCCACTATCGCGGCACCTTCATCGACGGGCGCGAGTTCGATAGCTCCTATTCTCGTAACGAACCGGCCGAGTTCCCGCTGAACCGCGTCATCAAGGGCTGGACCGAGGGCGTGGCCCTGATGCGCGTCGGGGAAATCTACGAGTTCGTCATCCCCGCCTCGCTGGGCTACGGCTCGCGCTGGGTCGGCGGCGACGAACTGCCTCCCAACTCGACCCTGCGCTTCTCGGTCGAACTGCTGGACGTCAAGCCGGGCTGAAGGCCGAAACAGGATGGCTGGCGACCGCGCTCCATCCTATTTTGACACCCTGATCGCAGCCTATTCAACGACTTAGGAGCTCGAAGCGTCATTGTTCCGGCCATAGCCGACGCCGCCCGCATCATGGGCGGCATGGCCGATGACATCTCCGATCCCAATCCGAATTCGCCCGACTGGACCCGACGGTCCGCCGCAACCTGGGCCGCCGCCCGCAAAGACTATCTCGCCGGGGGGTTCGCCCAGGAGGTCTGCGCGCGCCACGGTCTCAGCCTCTCGACCTTCCGTTGGCGCGCCCGCACGGAGGGCTGGCGCCGATCGGACCAGCCGCACGGCGCGGTTTTCGAACCGCTCGACGCCTATGAGTTGGACGCCATCGACCAGCGCCTGCCCTGCAACGCCGCCGACATGGCGCGTCTGGCCTGGGCCAATGCTTCACGGGCGATGATCGACGGCAAGCTGATCGAGGCGCGGGGCTGGTCCCGCCTGCACAAGGATCTGGAGGCCATCGCCAAGATCGACGACCATGCTGTGCGCTACTACCGGGGCATGGCCAACGACCCGAAACGACAGCACAACCTGCCCACCACGCCGCCCCTGCGTCCGATGGAGGAGGACTGATCCGAATTGCACGCCCTTGCATTTTGCACGCGTTTTCGGGGTGCAGTGTAATTTCGGATCAGCGCTGACGCTTGACGCCTTGCACCCTGCGTCGGACTGTCGCGGCTCCCCCAGTCGCCTGAAGAGTCCTCGATGATCCGTTCTTGCCTGCGCGCCGCCCCTGTCGGCCTCGCCCTCCTATTGGCCTCGACCGCCCCGGCCGCCCTGGCGCAGCAGGCCTCGACCACGCCGCCCGCCCTGCCCGCGCCCCTGCCCGCGATTCCGGAAGCGCGGGACGTCGCCTACCCCGGCGTCATCACCCTGGATGTCGATGCCACCAATCTGGCCCAACACATCTTTGCGGTGAAGGAAACGATCCCGGTCGCCCAGGCGGGACCGATGACCCTGTTCTTCCCCGAATGGCTGCCGGGCAACCACGGCCCCGTCGGCCCCATCGCGCAGCTCGCCGGCATCGAGATCACGGCGAACGGCCAGCGCGTGCAGTGGGTCCGCGACACCCTGCATCCCTTCGCCTACCACGTGGTCGTCCCGGCGGGCGCGACCGCGCTGAACATCACGATGCAGCACCTGTCGCCGACGACCGGCGCCCAGGGCCGAATCACCATGACGCCCGAGATGCTGAACATTCAGTGGGAGAAGATGCTGCTCTATCCCGCCGGCCATTGGTCGCGGAACATCATGGTCCAGCCCACGGTCAAGTTCCCCGCCGGCTGGCAGTTCGGCACGGCGCTGGAGCCCGAAACCAAGACCGGCGACGTCCAGACCTTCAAGCCCGTCAATCTGGAAGTCCTGATCGACAGCCCGGTCTTCGCCGGCGTCCACTATCGCCAGATCGACCTGAACCCCGGCGGCCGTTCGCCCGTCCGCGCCAACTTTGTGGCGGACAAGGCCGACAGCCTGAACGCCACCGACGAGCAGATCCAGATCCTGCGCAACCTGGTCGACCAGATGGACCGCCTGTATGGCGCGCGCCACTTCGACCATTACGACTTCCTGATCGCCATGACCGACAAGCTGGGCGGCATCGGACTGGAACATCACCGCAGTTCGGAGAACTCCGTCGATCCCGCCTTCTTCACCGGCTGGGATACGCATCTGGGCGACCGCGACCTGCTCAGCCACGAAATGAACCACTCGTGGGACGGCAAATGGCGCCGCCCCGCCGACCAGTATGTGCCCAACTTCAACTCGCCCCTCCAGAACAGCCTGCTGTGGGTCTATGAGGGCCAGACCCAATACTATGGTCAGGTCATCGCCGCCCGTTCGGGCCTGCTGACCAAACAGCAGGCGATGGACGCCCTGGCCATGACCGCCGCGACCTTCGACACCCGCGTCGGCCGCGAATGGCGCGCGATGCAGGACACCACCAACGACCCGATCATCAGCCAGCGCCAGCCCAAGGGCTGGCTGTCGTGGCAGCGTGACGAGGACTACTATTCCGAGGGCCAGCTGATCTGGCTCGACGTCGATACGACGATCCGCGAGAAGACCGGCGGTCGCAAATCGCTCGACGACTTCGCCCGCGCCTTCTACGGCGTCCGCGACGGCGACTACGCCCCCGCCCCCTATACGTTCGACGATGTGGTCGCGGCCCTGAACGGCGTCGTCGCCAACGACTGGGCGACCTTCCTGCGCACCCGGCTGGACGCCGACGGCCCCGACGCCCGCGCCCCGCTGGACGGCCTGGCGCGCGGCGGCTGGCGGCTGGCCTATTCGGACAAGCCCACCGACTACATGAAGACCCTCTACACCGAACTGAAGCGCAACGACTTCACCTATTCCCTGGGCTTCCAGACCGGCGAGGCCAACAAGATCCGCAGCGTCCAGTGGAACAGCCTGGCCTTCAAGTCGGGTCTCGCCGCCGGCATGGAGATCGTCGCCGTCAACGGCCAGGCCGCCACCCCCGACCGCCTCGCCGAAGCCGTCACCGCCGCCAAGGACCCGGCTGTCCCCATCACCCTGATCGTCAAGGACGACGAGCAATACCGCACCGTCGCCTTCGACTACCACGACGGCCTGCGCTACCCCCGCTTGGAACGGATCCCCGGAACCCCCGACCGCCTCGGCGACATCCTGACGCCACGCCGGCGCTGAGCAGCACGCTCACCCGTTTCCTCCCCATCTGCGATGGGGAGGAGACACAACGCCACGCTTGACGCATCGCGCCCCGCCCACGACGGTGCGGCTTCCCCTGCCGATGTGGATGACCTGATGCCGCGTACCCGCCTGACCGCCGCCTGCCTCGCCGTCCTGATGACGACCGCCGCCGCCCCGGCCCTGGCCCAGACCTTCCAGTCCACTCCGGTCATAACCGATGCGACCCAGGCGCCGCTGGCCCTGCCCCGCGCCCAGCCGGCCATCCCCGCGCCCCAGGACAAGCCCTATCCCGGTGTCATCCAGTACCGCGCCGACATCACCGATCTGGACCGCCGGATCATCAACGTCAGCCAGACCATCCCCGTCGCCGGTCCCGGCCCGCTGACCCTGCTCTATCCCAAGTTCCTGCCCGGCAATCACGCCGCCACCGGCCCGATTCAGCTGATCTCCGGCCTGACCGTGACCGCCGATGGCCAGCGTATCGAGTGGCTGCGCGACACGCTGGACCCCTACGCCTTCCACCTCGACATACCGGCCGGCGTCACCAGCATCGACATCGCCTTCCAGCAGTTGACCCAGCCCGACAGTTCCAACTGGCGCGTGCTGATGACCCCGGCGATGGTCAATCTTCAATGGGAGAAGGCCATCCTCTATCCGGCCGGCTATTTCAGCCGCCAGATTCAGGTCGCCCCCAGCGTCGTCCTGCCCGCCGGCTGGAAATATGGCACGGCCCTGAGCACGGCCTCGCAAGACGGCGACGTGGCGACCTTTGCGACGACCGACCTCTACACCCTGATCGACAGCCCCATCTTCGCCGGCGCCCACTATCGCCGCGTGGACATCGACCCCAGCGGCGACCGCGTCCACCTGAACATCCTGGCCGACGAGGCCAAGGGCCTGGCTGCCACGGACGACCAACTCAAGCTGTTCGAAAACATGGTTCAGCAGGCCGACCGCCTGTTCGGCGCCCGCCACTTCGACAACTACGAGTTCCTGTTCGCCCTGACCGATCAGATGGGCGGCATCGGCCTGGAGCATCACCGCTCATCCGAGAACACCGGCGCGCCCGACTTCTTCACCAACTGGGCCAAGAGCGCCGGCGACCGGGGCCTGCTGCCCCACGAATACACCCACTCCTGGAACGGCAAGTTCATGCGTCCGGCGGACGAGTTGACCGCCAACCACAACGTCCCGACCCAGAACACCCTGCTGTGGGTCTATGAAGGTCAGACCGAATACTGGGGCGACGTCCTCGCCGCCCGCTCGGGCCTGCATTCCAGGGACGTGGCGCTGGCCACCCTGGCCAACGTCGCGGCCTTCTATGACGAACAGCCGGGCCGCGCGTGGCGCGCGCTTCAGGACACCAACAACCACAATCTGCTGGGCTACCGCGTGCCGGGCCAGTTCACCTCGTGGATGCGCGGCACCGGCGACTATTACCGCGAGAGCCTGCTGGTCTGGCTGGACGCCGACACCCTGATCCGCGAGGGCACCAATGGCCGCAAGTCGCTGGATGATTTCGCCAGGGGCTTCTTCGGTCACGACGACGGCGAATGGGCGCCTCAGGGCTACACCTTCGAAGATGTCGTCGCGGCCCTGAATGCGGTCTATCCCCACGACTGGGCCGCCTTCCTGCGCACCCGTCTGGACGCCGTCGGTCCCGACGCCCGCGCGCCGCTGGCCGGGATCGAGCGTGGCGGCTGGCGACTGACCTACACCGACACGCCCTCGGCGGCGGAGAAGTCGGTCCAGACCGGCTGGGCCAACGACTTCCAGTATTCGCTGGGCTTCACCCTGACGACGGACAAGCTGACCAACATCCGCTGGGGCGGGCCCGCCTTCGAGCAAGGCCTCGGCGCCGGCTGGAGCCTGGTCGCCGTCAACGGCAAGGCCGGCTCGGCCGAGGTGTTGCGCAACACCGTCACGGCGGCGAAAGGGACCGACGCCCCGATCGAACTGTTGCTGAAATCCGGCGATCGCTTCCGCACGGTGGCCTTCGATTACCACGACGGCCTGCGCTACCCGCGGCTGGAACGGATCGAGGGCGCGCCGGATCGCCTGTCCGACATCCTCGCGCCACGCCGGCGCTAACTCTGGGCCGGCGCTAACTCTGGGCGACTGTCTCCTCCCCACTCGGTGGGGAGGTGGCGCGACGCGCCTTCGCGTCGCGACGGAGGGGCTCTTTAGGTCTGTGGGACTTCAAGAACCCCTGCACCGCTTCGCGGTCCCCCTCCCCATCGCGGGGAGGAGACAGATTTTCCTTATGCCCTCAACAGCTTCAGCAACGCCTCGGCCGCCGCGTGCGACGAGCCGGGGTTCTGCCCGGTCACCAGCTTGCCGTCGGTCAGAACATAGGAGCCCCAGTCCGGCCCCTTGGAGTAGTCGCCGCCGTTGGCGGTCAGCACGTTCTCGACCAGGAACGGCACCACATCGGTCAGGCCCACGGCCTCCTCTTCGGAGTTGGTGAAGCCGGTCACCTTGCGGCCGTTGACCAGCGGCTTGCCGTCCGCGCCGTTCACGGACTTCAGCACGCCCGGCGCATGGCAGACGAAGCCGGTCGGCTTGTCCGCCTTGGTGAAGGCCTCGATCAGGGCGATGGAATCGGCATCATTGGCCAGGTCCCACAGCGGCCCGTGACCGCCGGGATAGAAGACGGCGTCGAAATCATCGGCCTTCACCGACGACAGGATGACGGTCGAGGCCAGGGCGGCCTGAGCTTCGGCATCGGCCTTGAAGCGGCGCGTGTCGTCCGTCTGGGCGTCCGCGTCGTCGCTCTTGGGATCCAGCGGGGGTTGCCCGCCCTTGGGCGAGGCCAGCACGATCTCCGCGCCCGCATCCTTCAGCGCGTAATAGGGGGCCGCCAGTTCTTCCAGCCAGAAGCCGGTCTTCTTGCCCGTGTCGCCGAGTTGATCGTGCGACGTCAGCACCAGCAGAATTTTCATAGGGGATGGCTCCGTCTTGGGGTGTCCACAGATGGGAAGCCGCACGGCGCCGCTCAAGACTGGCCTCGATGCCGAAAACACCTCACCCTGTCGCTCTCGATCAGCGGAGACGACGTCGCATGAAGCCTTGGTTCGGCCTGTTCGCCGCCCTGATGGGCCTGATCATCTTCAGCCCGTCGGCGCACGCGGCCGCCCCCTGCAACATCAGACAGGCGGGCGCGACCC
Source organism: Brevundimonas sp. 374 (assembly GCF_900102995.1). Taxonomy (NCBI): domain Bacteria; kingdom Pseudomonadati; phylum Pseudomonadota; class Alphaproteobacteria; order Caulobacterales; family Caulobacteraceae; genus Brevundimonas; species Brevundimonas sp. 374. Next base: position 891,750 of record NZ_FNKT01000001.1, read on the forward strand.
AGGCCGTCGCCATCGGCCGCACCGGACGCACGATGCGGATCCACCTGCCCGTCGGTTTTGACCCCGCGAAGCCCTCACCTCTGGTCTTCCTGCTGCACGGCAGCGGCGGCACGGGAGAGAAGATGCTGGTGTCTTCCGGCTTGGCTGAGGCGGCGGATCGGCACGGCTTCATTGTCGCCGCGCCCGATGCTGGCATTCCGATCGATCAAGGTTTCGTCTGGAACATCCCCGGCGTGCCGACCGTCACCGGCGCAGTCCCCGGTCCCGGCGATGCCGACGACGTCGCCTATCTGACGGGAGCCATCGATTATCTGGCCGACCAGGGCTGCGTCGATGACAGCCGCATCTATGCGACGGGCCTGTCGGGCGGCGGGCGGATGGTGTCCTGGCTGGGTTGCGTCGCCGCCGACCGTTTTGCCGCCATCGCTCCGGTCGTCGGCTTGCGCGCCGGCAATCCCAGAAAGGACCGCCCGCAGGAGCCGGATCCCGCCACCTGCCGTCCTTCGCGCCCTATGCCGGTCATCGCCTTCGCCGGCGACGCCGACACCACCAATCCGATCCAGGGCGGCGGCGCAGGCTATTGGAGCTACACCATGCATGCCGCCGAACAGCGCTGGGCCCAGCTGAACGGCTGCACCCAGGTGCGCGACACCCGCTGGATAGCCAACAAGGTCTATGAAGAGGGCTACGCCGCCTGCCGCGACGGCGCCGACGTCGTGGGCCGTATCACCGCCGGCGGCGGCCACAGCTGGGTCGCCGACAACGACGCCCTGTGGGCCTTCTTCGCCGCCCGCACCCGCCCGCAGCGCTGATGCAGACCAAGCCCTAGCCTTGTTGCCGCTCATGGGCCTCAAGTAGCGCGAAGCGCGGTAGGCCCCAAAAGAAAAAGACCCGGCGGTTTCCCGCCGGGCCTTTCCGATCTTCAGCAAATGCCGAAAGTCAGATCTTACTTGATCTGGACCTTGGCGCCGGCTTCCGTCAGCTTCTTGGCGACTTCGTCGGCGGCTTGCTTGGAGACGTTCTCGACGACGTTCTGCGGAGCGCCTTCGACCAGGTCCTTGGCTTCCTTCAGACCCAGGTCCGAACGGACGCCGCGGACTTCCTTGATCACGTTGATCTTCTTGTCGCCGCCGTCGACCAGGACGACGGTGAATTCGGTTTGCTCTTCGGCAGCTTCAGCCGGAGCGCCGCCGCCGGCGGCCGGAGCAGCCATGGCGACCGGAGCAGCGGCGCTGACGCCCCACTTTTCTTCCAGCAGCTTGGAGAGTTCAGCAGCTTCGAGGACGGTCAGAGCGGACAGGTCTTCGACGATCTTGGCGAGGTCAGCCATTGTCAGTTTTCCTTCGGAGGATTGGTTTTAGAGAGTGATGCAGAGATGAAAGGCTGGGCCGCTTACGCGGCTTCCTTGGTGGCGTAGGCGTTGAACACGCGAGCCAGCTGACCGGCGGGTGCTTGCAGCACGCCGGCGATACGGGTCGCAGGCGCGTTGAGCAGGCCGATGAGTTGACCGCGAACCTCGTCGAGCGTCGGGAGCTTGGACAGTGCGTCCACGCCCTTTTGGTCGACGATGGTCGAGCCCATGAAGCCGCCGACGATCTTGAAACGATCGTTGGCCTTGGCGAACTCGGTGGCGACCTTGGCGGCCGTACCGGGGTTCTCGGAATAGGCGATGCCCACGGGACCCTTGAACAGGTTGTGGTAGTCGCTGCCTTCCTCGGCTTCGAGCGCCTTCAGCGCCAGGCGGTTCTTGACCACCTTGAACGCGCCGCCTTCTTTACGAAGACGGCCACGCAGATCTTCCATTTCCGCAACGGTCAGACCCAGGTTGTGGGTCACGACCACGCTGCCGGCGTCGGCGAAAACGCCCTTGAGCGATTCGATAGACTCGGCTTTTTGAGCGCGATCCATTGCGGTCTCCAGTCTTGGTATTCGCCGCCGGGCTTATTCCCGACGACGGATTGGCCAAAGCGCGTCGCATCGCTGCGAAACGTCGGGCCGGTCTTATTGTCCGAAGGATGCGTCTGACGGCGTCCGTCCCGGAATGCGGGCTGACAGCGCAAGGTCGCGTCCCCATCTCCCCACGGCGTCAGAGGGCTCTCTGACAGTTATGGCCTGGGTGACCCCCACGCCCCGAAGTTCTCGGACAGGACCGTCAGAAGATGAACCTCCGACGGGAAGCGGCGCTCTTACAGGCGCCGCCGTTAGAAATCAACCCGGCTTAACGCCGGCTGGGCTTGGCGCCGGTCTGTTCGGCCTCGCCGCAGTCGAACCGGGCGCAATATTTGCTCTCGAACTCCTCCAGAAGGTTCGTCATCGCTGCGGTCTCGACCTCCTGTGAGGCCATGCTCAAGGATATCGTCTTGGCTGCGACAGAGCGCCCGACAGCCGTGCGATAGAATGCGATCTGAGCGACCAGCTCTTCTTCAGTGAAGACGGAGCCGTAGATTGGGGCCAAGTCATCCATGAACCGCTCGATCATTCTGCTAGCCATGGACGGCATGTTGGTGCGCACCCAAATCGCTTCTTCGCCGCCCTTTTTATCCAGTTCACCCATCTGCGTGACCATGAAGCGCTCGAACTCCTTCATGAAGTTCGGGCCGACGGACAGGTCGATCAGTTCGCGCGCCAGGGCGCTGCGGCGCGCCAGGCCGGCATCCTGCGGCGCAGGCTCGACGCGCGTGACAACGACAGTTTCGGATCGAGCCGCCGTCTGCGCATACGCGCCTGTCGCGCTCAGACCCAGCGCCAGACCCAACGACGCGGCCAGCGCCAATTTGTGTGTGATGATCATGATGGCCTCCCCCGCTCTCTTATCGGAACGCTCAGGCCCGCAGGCCAGTCGAATTCGACCGACGGTTGCTTAATCTTCCAGCGGCGTGGCGTCGAAGTCGCGGATCAGCGCGGCCAGGTCGGGCTCATGAACCAGATCCGCCGCCTCGCTCAGGCTCATCCAGCGGCGCTCGCGCTGATGTGCCTCGGGCCAGGCGCCCATCTGGATCAGCACTTCCAGCGGATAGACCGACACCACGCACTGGCGCACGCCGCCGTCTTTCAGACCCTTGGCGTATCGGAAGACGCCGATGGACTGGGTGTCGACGTCGCCCTTCACCCCCGCCTCCTCCATCGCCTCCTGGGCGGCGGCCTCGGGATCGCTCTTGCCGACCATCCGCCCGCCCTTGGGGATCACCCAGCGTCGCGTTTCGCGCGAGGTGATCATCAGGATGCGACGCTCGCCGTCCTCCAGCCGCCACGGCAGGGCCGCGACCTGCCGGGTCTCGGAGCGGGTGGTGCGTTTCGACCGGGCCTGCGGCACGCCTCAGCCCTCGCCCATCGCTTGAGCGGTCCTGACGATTCGTGCTGGCGCTCGCCCAATCTTCACGTCTGGTTCCAGGTCTGCCGGTCGCGGCCGCCCTCGAAACGGGATCGCGACGGCTGCGTCAAGTTGTCAGACCACGGACGGTCCCATTTATTTCTCTCCGGGCGCCTTGGCCTTGGGATCGCCCAGCACGTCCTGACGATACAGCATGGTGATCAAGGTGTGCAGCACCAGCGCCAGCGGCGTGGCGAACAGCACGCCCAGCGGCCCGAACAGGGTGCCGATGCCCACGACGGCGAAGATGCCCAGCACGACGGGCAGGTTCGCGACGTTCTTCTGCACCATCGGCGTGATGAAGTTGCTCTCCAGCTGAGACACCACGACATACAGCGCCAGCGTCATCAGGGCCGTCTGCCACCCTTGCGTGGCGCCAACCAGCACGGCCGGCACGGTGGAGACGATGGGGCCCACGATCGGCACGAACTGCGCCAATCCCGTCAGCAGACCCAGCCCCAGCGCCGACGGCACGCCGATGATGGCCAAGCCGACCCCTGTCAGCGTGCCGACCAGAACCATCGAGAACAGCTGCGCCTTCAGCCAGCCTTTCAGCGCCTTCCCACAGCTGTTCAGCACTTCGCGCATTCGCGGGCGGCGATCCATGGGCAGCATGGACAGCAGCCCCTCGCGCGACTTGGCGGGCTCGATCGCCAGGAAGACGCCCGCGACCACGACGAGAACCAGTGTGGTGACACCCGATGCGAAGCCCAGGGCGAACTTCTGAGCGACCTGCAACGCCTGACCGGCACGGCCGCCCAGCCCTTGTAGTTGCTCCAACAGCTGTGCGGCATAGGGTTGGGCCTGGATCCAGGACTGAACCTGCTCCCAGCCTTGCGGCACCACGGCGGACAGGGCCACGACCTGTTCGGTGATCTGGGTTCCGAACAGGGTCAATATCCCCGCCAGGACCGCGACCACGATCAGCAGCGACAGGAAGACGGCCAGCGGATCCGGCGCCTTCAGCCAGCGCACGATGGGATCGGCCAGGGCGCGCAGGATCACCGACACCACGATGGCCCCGAAGATCAGCAGCCACAGCGTCTGCAGCGTCACGATCAGCTGGACCGCGAAATAGGCCGCCACCAGCACGATGGCGCCGAACGCGAGCCGCCCCTTCCACGGGTCGTGGCCGCCCACACCAGGCTTGTCGCCCATCAGTTTTCCCAGTCCGAACATATCGCCCCCTTCAAGGTCGCGACAGGAACGCGGGTCGAGCGTGGCCGTTCGCCGCAGGCGATAAAAAAGTCAGTGGGCGTCGGAGGATCGCTGATCGTAGGCCATTTGCGCGGCCGCGACTTCCGGCATCCGGGTCTCGGCCCAGTCGATCATGGACTGCATCGCCGCCATCAGGGTTCGGCCCAGCGGCGTGACCGCATAGGTCACCGACACCGGCACGGTGGCCACGACCGAGCGTGACACCAGCCCGTCGCGCTCCAGCGACTTCAGCGTCTGGCTCAGCATCTTCTGCGACACCCCATCGACCCGCTGCTTCAGGGCGTTGAAGCGGATCGGCCCCTCTCCCAGCACGATCAGGATCAGGGTGCTCCACTTGTCGGCGATGCGGTCCAGCAGTTGCCGCGTCGGACAGTTCGCTGCGAACACATCGCCGCGCAGCCAGGTTTCTTGAAGGTAATTAGGTGTCTGAGAGGTGCCGTCTTGCATGGCCGCACCCCATAGCGCACCTGGTATCCATTGGATACCTACAGGAGCCTTTCATGAAAGTCGCAGTTCTCGGCGCCAGCGGTCGCGCCGGCTCGGAAATCACCAAGGAACTGGCCGCGCGCGGTCACACGGTCACCGCCATCGCCCGCAAGCCGGAAGCGATCCCGAGCGCCACCGGCGTCACGCCTGTCGCCGGCGACGCCTCGGACGCCGCCGCGCTCGCCGACCTGATCAAGGGCTCGGACGCGGTCATCAGCGCCCTGCACTTCGATGTTCCCGCCGCGACCATCCTGGGCGCGCTGAAGACCGCCGGCGTCCCGCGCCTGCTCGTCACCGGCGGCGCCGCCAGCCTGGAGGTCGCGCCCGGCGTTCTGCTGTTCGACACGCCGCAGTTTCCAGCCGAATGGAAGCCCATCGCCAAGGGCGGGCTGACCTTCCTAGACGACCTGCGTCAGGAAACGGACATCGACTGGACCTTCTTCTCCCCCGCCGCCCTGATCGAGGAAACGCCGCGCCTGGGCCGCTACCGCACCGGGACCGACCAACTGGTCGTGGACGCCAACGGCGACAGCAAGATCGGCTTCTCCGACTACGCCATCGCCATGGTCGACGAGCTGGAAAACCCCAAGCACAGCCGCGCCCGCTTCACCGCCGCCTACTGATCCGGGCAAGAAAAAACGGCGGGGATCGCTCCCCGCCGTTCTTCAGTGTGGCTTGTCTTTCGACTTAGGCGCCCAGCGAGGCCGGGTCGACCTTGAAGCCCGGGCCCATCGTCGAGGACAGGCTGATGCGCTTCACATAGGTGCCCTTGGCGCCCGACGGCTTGGAACGCACCAGGGCGTCCACGATGGCCTTCACGTTGGCTTCCAGGGCGTCCTGGGTGAACGAGACCTTGCCGATGCCGGCGTGGACGATGCCCGCCTTCTCGACGCGGAACTCCACGGCGCCGCCCTTGGCGTCCTTGACGGCCTGGGCCACGTTCGGGGTCACGGTGCCGACCTTGGGGTTCGGCATCAGGCCGCGCGGGCCCAGCACCTTACCCAGACGGCCGACCAGGGCCATCATGTCCGGCGACGCGATCACGCGGTCGAACTCCATGAAGCCGCCGGCGATCTTTTCGTACAGATCTTCGGCGCCGACGTGTTCGGCGCCGGCTGCGGTGGCTTCGGCGGCCTTGGCGTCCTTGGCGAAGACGGCGACGCGAACGTCACGGCCGGTGCCCGACGGCAGGTTGACGACGCCACGGACCTGTTGGTCGGCGTGACGCGGGTCGACGCCCAAGTTGACCGAGATTTCCAGCGACTCGTCGAACTTGGCCTTGGCGTTTTCCTTGGCCAGCTTGATGGCGTCGGAGAACGGCAGCAGGTCCTGGGTCACGCCGGTGCGGGCCTTGAAGGCCTTGGTTTGCTTGGCCATGGTTTAGCCCTCCACCACTTCGAGGCCCATCGCGCGGGCGGAGCCTTCGATGATCTTGGCCGCCGCGTCGAGGTCGTTGGCGTTCAGATCCTTCATCTTCTTTTCGGCGATCTCGCGCAGTTGCGCCTGCGTGATCTTGCCGGCGACTTCACGGCCGACCAGCTTCGAACCCGACTTCAGGCCCGTGGCCTGCTTCAGGTACCAGGTCGCCGGCGGCGTCTTGGTGATGAAGGTGAACGACTTGTCCTGATAGACGGTGATCACGGTCGGAAGCGGGGTGCCCTTGGCTTCCTTCTCGGTGCGTGCGTTGAACTCCTTGCAGAAGCCCATGATGTTCACGCCGCGCTGACCCAGAGCCGGGCCGATCGGGGGCGAAGGCGTGGCCGAACCGGCCGGCACTTGCAGCTTGATATAGCCGAGAATCTTCTTGGCCATTGGTCTCTCCTATGAATGATCCCGAACGTGATCCGGGACCGGTGAGCCGTGGTGCGGCATGGCTGCCTCCCACGGATTTGACGCTCCGCGAACCAAGGGCCCGCCGAGCGAAGGCGGGCGTTTAACAGAGGGGGGATGGAAAGGCAACGCACCGCCCCGCCGTCGCCGCAGAAACGAAAAAGCCGCGCCCTGTCGGACGCGGCTTAAATCTCGACCGGTGCGTAAGCCTCAGCCCGCGACCTTCTCCACCTGGGCGTATTCCAGTTCGACCGGCGTGGCGCGGCCGAAGATGGACACGGCGACGCGCAGGCGGGCGTGTTCTTCGTCCACGCTCTCGACCGAACCGTCGAAGCTGGCGAACGGGCCGTCGATGACCTTGACCTTCTCGCCGATGTCGAAGCGGATGGTGGGCTTCGGACGTTCGACGCCCTCTTCGACGGCGCCGATGATGTTCTGAACTTCACGCTCGGAGACCGGCAGGGGCTTGGTGCCGCCCGCGGCGCCCAGGAAGCCCGTGACCTTCGGCGTGTTCTTGACCAGGTGATAGGCTTGGTCGGTCATTTCCATTTTCACCAGCACATAGCCGGGGAAGAACTTGCGTTCCGAGTTCACCTTGCGACCGCGACGGATCTCGACGACGTCTTCGGTCGGAACCAGGATTTCGGAGAAGGCGTCTTCCAGGCCCTGTTGCTTGGCCTGATCACGCAGCTGCTCGGCGACCTTCTTCTCGAAGTTCGAGTAGGCGTTGACGATGTACCACTTGTGGCGCGGATTGGCGGGCTTTGCGGGCGCTGCATCGGTCATGGGCGCGTCTTTCTCAGGATCCGAGAGCGATGATGTAGCGGAAGGCGTAGCCCAGGCCGGTGTCCACGATCCAGAAGAAGATCGAGGCGATGATGACCATGATGAAGACCATCACCGAGGTGATCCAGGTCTCCTTCCGGCTGGGCCAGACGATCTTGCGGCCTTCGGCACGCACCTGGCTCAGGAACTGGCCGGGGCTGGTGCGGGGCTTCTTGGGCTCGGGCGAATCGACCGTGATGGCGGCGGCGCCGGCCGCCTGAGGCTTGGCGCCCATCTGGGGCTTCGCGCTGCCTTGAGGCCGCTTGCCGGGAGTTTTGGCCTTGGCCATCAGTTGCTCTTCACACAATTGTTCCTGTCGCCCCAGATGGGAAGTCCCATCCGGAAGCGACAGGGGGGATTGGCAGGAGTTGGGGGACTCGAACCCACGACCCCCGGTTTTGGAGACCGGTGCTCTACCAGCTGAGCTAAACTCCTAGACAACCGCGCAAACCCGAAAGGTCCGTGCGTTCGCCAGAGGGGGGCGTATGCCCGACACCGCCCGCCATTTCAAGGGCGATGTGACACTTGCGATCAGTCTTCCAGATGCGCGGCGATGGCGTCGCGCTCGTCCTGTGCCTTCACCAGTTCCTTGAAGATCAGCTTGTCGATGCGGCGGTCGTCCATATCCACGACCTCGACCTCGAATCGGCCAACCTGCAGCACTTCGCCCTCGTCCGGAACGCGCGAGATCTGGTGCAGAATCAGGCCGGCGACGGTGTGGAAGCCTTCATGCTCGCCAAAGTCCTCGCCCAGCTTGTCGGCCAGTTCGTCCAGGTCCGTCTGACCATCGACAAGCCAGCTGCCGTCGGCGCGCTGATGGATCCAGGCCTGCTCTTCGTCATGGCCTTCATTGAAGTCGCCGGCGATCATTTCCAGGATGTCGGTCGCCGTCACCACGCCTTCAAAGGCGCCGTACTCGTCGACGATGAAGGCCATGTGGACCCGCGAGCCCTTCAGGATCTCCAGCGCCTTCAACACCGAGGTCGACTGAGGAATGAAGGCCGGCTCGGCGACCAGCGGTTCGATGTCGAACTTGCCGTTGGTCAGCAGGCTGTCCAGCAGATCCTTCTTGTGAACCACGCCCAGCGGATTATCCACGTCGCTCTCGCGCGCAACCACGATCCGCGAATAGGGGCAGGTGCGAATCTCTTCGCGCAGCATCTCTTCGGGGTCGTCCAAGGCGATCCAGAACACGTCGTGACGCGGGGTCATCGCCACCCGCACCGGACGGTCGCCCAGGCGCAGGATTTCCTCGATCATCACCTGCTCTTCGGGCTCGATCAGGCCGGCCGAAGTGCCTTCGGCCAGGATGGTTGCAACCTCTTCCTGGGTCACGTCGGAGCCATCGCGATCCTTGACGCCCAACAGCTTCAGTATGCCCGAGGTGGAGGCGGTCAGCAGCAGGACGAACGGCTTCAACACGATCGCCAGCTTGGAGATCGGCCCGGCCATCTTGGACGCTACCGTTTCGGGGAAGATCAGCGCCAGGCGCTTGGGCACCAGTTCGCCGATGATCAGCGAGACATAGGTGATACACACGACCACCAGGGCCGTGGCGAAGAATTCGGTATATTGAGCCAGCGCCGGGAAAGCGACTTCCAGAATGCGATCCAGTTCGCCCGCGATGGTCGCCTGACCATAGGCGCCCGCCAGAATGCCGATCAGGGTGATGCCCACCTGAACCGCGGACAGGAACTGAGTCGGTTCTTCCGACAGCTTCAGCGCCGCCCTGGCCCCCCGGTCGCCCCGTTCCGCCCTCGCCTGTAGTTTGGATTTCCGCGAGGAGACGACCGCCAATTCAGTCATGGCGAACAAGCCGTTGAGCACCACCAGGAGCAGAACGACAGCAATAGCGATGAGTAACATCTAGGGGGTTTTGGGGACCGACGCGGCGCGACAGACGGCGTCCGCAGCGCTACATTAGGGCAGGATCGCGACCAGCGCCACGTTTTCCTTTGCGCTCAACCCGTCCGCCCGGCTTCGACCGAGCCATAGGCGCCCGAAACCGGCTGGCCATTGGCATCATACTGGGTCGCACAGGCGCTCATGCCCAGCACGGTGCCGATGAAGATACCCAGACGAATGGCGCGTCGCATTTGGTTACCGAAAGATTAACGTCCGATCCGAACGTAAATCCCGGTTTGCGGTTGCAGGCAATCGTGCTCGCCCTGGGCGCGAACGCAAAAAAGGGGACGCCGCGAAGCGTCCCCCCTCTGTCGTCCTTGATCAGATCTCGCCGATCACACCTTGATCGGCAGCGCCGAGCGGATGTGGACGTCCTTCAGTTGGCGCTCCTCGGCCTCGGTCGGGGCGTTCATCAGCAGATCCTCGCCCTGCTGGTTCAGCGGGAAGGCGATGACCTCGCGGATGGCCGTCTCGCCGGCCAGCAGCATGACGATGCGGTCGATGCCGGGGGCCAGACCGCCGTGCGGCGGCGCGCCGTAGCGGAAGGCGTTCAGCATGCCGCCGAACTGCTCCTCGACCACCGAGGCGTCATAGCCGGCGATCTCGAACGCCTTCAGCATGATCTCGGCCTTGTGGTTCCGGATCGCGCCCGAGCACAGCTCATAGCCGTTGCAGACGATGTCGTACTGATAGGCCCGGATGGTCAGCGGATCCTGGTTCTCCAGAGCCTCCAGCCCGCCCTGCGGCATGGAGAAGGGGTTGTGGCTGAAGTCGACCTTCTTCTCTTCTTCCGACCATTCGAACATGGGGAAGTCGACGATCCAGCAGAATTTGAACTGGTCTTCGTCCACCAGCTTCAGCTCCGTGCCCACGCGGGTGCGGGCCAGACCGGCGAACTTGGCGAAGGTCGCGGGCAGGCCAGCGACGAAGAAGGCGGCGTCGCCCTGCCCCAGACCCAGCGACGACATCAGGACCTCGGTCGGTTCCTGACCCAAGTTCTTGGCGATCGGACCGCCCCAGGCGCTTTGATCCTCGGACCAGAAGATATAGCCCAGGCCCGGCTGGCCCTCGCCCTGCGCCCAGGAGTTCATGCGGTCGCAGAAGGCGCGCGAACCGCCGGTCGGCGCCGGGATGGCCCAGACGGCGTTCTTGTCGTCCGCGCCCAGGATTTTGGCGAACAGGCCGAAACCACCGTCGCGGAAGTGGTCGGACACCACCTGCATCTTGATCGGGTTGCGCAGGTCCGGCTTGTCCGAGCCATACCAGGCCATCGATTGGGCATAGGTCAGGCGCTCGAAACCCTTGTGCTCGAACGTCTCGCCGAAGTCGTTGGTGAAGGTATGGACGCCGTCGATGGCCGAGACCGGCTTGCCTTCGCCGAACTCCTCGAACACGCCGTGCATCAGCGGCTCGATGGCGGCGAAGACGTCTTCCTGCGTCACGAAGCTCATCTCGACGTCGAGCTGATAGAACTCCAGCGAACGGTCGGCGCGCAGGTCTTCATCACGGAAGCACGGCGCGATCTGGAAATAGCGGTCGAAGCCCGACACCATGAGCAGCTGTTTGAACTGCTGCGGCGCCTGGGGCAGCGCATAGAACTTGCCTGGGTGCAGTCGCGACGGCACCAGGAAGTCGCGCGCGCCTTCCGGCGACGAGGCCGTCAGGATCGGCGTCTGATACTCCAGGAAGCCCTGATCGACCATGCGGCGGCGGATCGAGGAAATCACCTTGGAGCGCAGCACGATGTTCTTGTGCAGTCGCTCGCGACGCAGATCCAGGAAGCGGTTGGCCAGGCGGATATCCTCAGGATATTCCTGATCGCCGAAGACCGGCATCGGCAGTTCGGCGGCTTCGGACAGCACCTCGACGCCCTGAACGCGCACCTCGACCTCGCCGGTCGGCAGGTTAGGGTTCACCACCGAGGCGTCGCGGGCGACCACCTCGCCATCGACCTTGATCACGCTCTCGGCACGCAGACGTTCGACGGCGGCGAAGCCCGGTGTCTCGGGGTGCAGAACCAGCTGCGTCAGGCCGTAGTGATCGCGCAGGTCGATGAACAGCAGGCCGCCGTGGTCGCGCTTGCGGTGAACCCAGCCCGACAGGCGAACAGTGGAACCGGCGTCGGAGGCGCGCAGGGCGCCGCAGGTGTGAGAGCGATAGGCGTGCATGAAACGAACCGTCTGGAGTCTCTGGGCGGTGGAATCCGACGCCGTCGGCGCCCGAAATCGAAGCGGCGTAGGGCGCATCATCGCCCCGGAAAGTCAAGGTTTCAGCCGTTGCAAAGCCAGCCGCCGCGCATGATATCTGACGCTTCCATCCCGTCCGAGGCCGCCATGTTCATCGTCACCATCACCTACACCCAGCCCATCGAAGCCATCGAGGCGCGGACGGTCGAGCATCGCGCGTGGCTGGATCAGCATGTCGCCAGCGGCCTGATCATCGCCGCCGGGCCGATGGTCCCGCGCACCGGCGGTATTCTGGTGGTGCGCAGCGGCGGAACCAAGGAAGAGCTGGAGACGCTGCTGAAGGACGATCCGTTCCAGGTTCACGGCCTGGCCGATTACACGGTGACGGAGTTCAAGGCCGGCAAGCTGAATCCCGCCCTGGCCGAATTCGCCTGATTCATCCACAGGGGCGCGGTTCGCTCCCCGCAACCAACAGCGCGGACCTGACGCGGTTAACGCCGGCCTCTGCTATGACAGGCGCATGTCCGCGCTGAGCGCCCTGCCCCCGACGACGACCGAACAGCTGCGTCTGCCGCTGGAGCGGCCGGTTGCGGGCGAGGTCTTCGTGACGTCCGACAGCAACGCCGAGGCCGTGCGCGTTCTGGCCCGCTGGCCCGACGGCGTGGGCGCGGTGCTGGCGCTTCACGGCCCGCCAGGGTCGGGCAAGAGCCGCCTCGCCGCCGACTGGGCCGAGCGGGTCGGCGCTGTGCCCCTGAACGGCGCCGAGGCCGCGCTGATCGATCCGCTGGAGCTGGAAGGCCGGCCGGTCCTGCTGGACCGTGCGGCGGACGCCGACGACGAAAGCCTGTTTCATCTGATCAATCTGGCCAACTCCGGCGGCGGCGCTCTGCTGCTGGTGTCGCGTTCGGCCCCGCGCCAGTGGTCGGTCGATCTGCCCGACCTGCGTTCGCGGCTGGACGCCGTGCGCGCCGTCGCCATCGCCGCGCCCGATGACGCCGTCCTGTCGGCCATCCTGCGCGCCCGCTTCGCCGAACGCAGCATCACCCCATCCGACGACGTGATCGACTATCTGGTTCGACGCCTGGACCGCTCGGCCGAGACCGCCGCTTCGGTGGTCGAACGTCTGGACGCCCTCCACCGCCCGGTCACGCGCGTTCTGGCGCGTCAGGTGCTGGACGCTATGGACGCCGCCGCCGACTGACCCGCGACATTTTCTCGGCGCCCGCTTGCGGCCGTCACACACGCGCGCGAGAACCGGTTCATGACCGACGCCGCGATCCATGACGACACCCGAGGCGAAGAGGTTCCCGCCTCTCGCGCCCCTCAACTGGCGCTGAGCGAAGAGCTGATGGCCTCTCCCAGCCGGTTCTTCAATCGCGAAACCTCGTGGCTGGCATTCAACGAACGCGTGCTGGAAGAAGCCGCCAACCCCAACCATCCCTTGCTCGAGCGGCTGCGGTTCCTGTCCATCTCGGCCAATAATCTGGACGAGTTCTTCATGACCCGCGTCGCCGGCCTGAAGGGCCAGTTGCGCGAACGCCTGCGTGTTCTGTCCGCCGATGGCCTGACCCCCGCCGAACAGCTGGAGCAGATCAACATCGCCGCTGGCGAGCTGATGGCCGAACAGCAGTTGCGCTGGCGCCAGCTGAAGAAGGAGCTGACCGTCGCCGGCATCGAGATCGTCGATCGCCAGAAGATCACCAAGACCGAGAAGGAGCGTCTGGAACCCGAGTTCCTGAACCAGCTCTTCGCCGTCCTGACGCCGCTCGCCATCGACCCGGCCCACCCCTTCCCCTTCCTGCCCAACCTCGGCTTCTCCCTGGCGCTGAAGCTGAAGCGCAAGGGCGAGACCAAGACCTTCTACGCCCTGGTGCCGGTGCCGACCCAGGTGCGCCGGTTCTGGGAACTGCCGACCGACGGCCGCTCCACGCCGGGGCACAAGCGGTTCATCACGCTGGAAAACGTGCTGCTGCTGTTCATCGACCACCTGTTCCCCGGCTGCGAGGTTCAGGAAAAGGGCGTTCTGCGCCTGATCCGTGACTCGGACATCGAGATCGAGGAAGAGGCCGAGGACCTGGTCCTGGAGTTCGAGGAGGCGCTGAAGCAGCGTCGTCTGGGCTCGGTGGTGCGGGTCAAGATCGAGGCGTCCATGCCTGTCGATCTGCGCGACTTCATCGTCGGCGAGCTGGAGGCCGCGCCCCAGGACGTGGTTCTGGTCGACGGCATGCTGGGCCTGGCCCAACTGTCGGACCTGATCCCCGGCGGCCACCCGGACCTGAAGTTCAAGGGCTATGAGCCGCGCTATCCCGAACGCGTCCGCGACAATGGCGGCGACGTCTTCGCGGCCATTCGCGAAAAGGATCTGCTGATCCACCACCCATTCGAGAGCTTCGACGTGGTGGTTCAATTCCTGCGTCAGGCCGCGCGCGACCCCAATGTCATCGCCATCAAACAGACGCTGTACCGCACCTCCAAGGACAGCCCCATCGTCGCCGCCCTGATCGAGGCGGCCGAGAACGGCAAGAACGTCACCGCCCTGGTCGAACTGAAGGCCCGCTTCGACGAAGAGGCCAATCTGCGCTGGGCGCGCGCGATGGAGCGGGCCGGCGTCCACGTCGTCTTCGGCTTCGTCGAATACAAGACCCACGCCAAGGTCAGCGTCGTGGTCCGGCGCGAGGGCGAGGGCCTGCGCACCTACTGCCACTTCGGCACCGGCAACTATCACCCCGTGACGGCCAAGGTTTACACCGACTTGTCGCTGTTCTCCTGCGATCCCGTGCTGGGGCGCGACGCGACGCGGGTGTTCAACTACATCACCGGCTATGCGACGCCGGACCACCTCGAAGCCCTGGTCGTCTCGCCGCTGAACATGAAGGCCACGCTGATCGAACTGATCGGCAAGGAGATGTCGGCCGCCGCCATGGGCAAGCCCGCCGCCATCTGGGTCAAGCTGAACGCCCTGGTCGATGTCGAGATCATCGACGCCCTTTACCGGGCCAGCCAGTGGGGCGTGCGGATCGATCTGGTGGTGCGCGGCATCTGCTGCCTGCGTCCCGGCGTCCCGGGCCTGTCGGAGAATATCCGGGTCAAGTCGATCGTCGGCCGCTTCCTGGAACACAGCCGCATCGTCTGTTTCGCCAATGGCAAGGACCTGCCGCATGACAAGGCCAAGGTCTTTATCTCTTCGGCCGACTGGATGACGCGAAACCTGGATCGCCGGGTCGAGCTGATGACGCCGATCCGCAACGCCACCGTCCACGATCAGGTGCTGGACCAGATCATGGTCGCCAATCTGAAGGACGACGCACAAAGCTGGGTGCTGGACGCCGAAGGGCGCTATACACGCGTCACCCCCGCCGATCCTGAGCGGCCCTTCTCGGCCCACAAATACTTCATGACAAATCCCAGCCTGTCCGGGCGCGGCCGTAAGGCCAAGAGCCTGCCCGCCGTCCTGCGCTACGAGCGTCCAGGCCGCTGATGCCCGACATCACGCTTACCGACCGCGACATCGCCGCGATCGACATCGGTTCAAACTCGGTTCGACTGGTCCTGTACCGGCTGGAAGGCCGCGCGATCTGGACCGTCTATAATGAAAAGGTTCTGGCCGGCCTGGGCCGCGACCTGCCGACGACCCGCAAGCTGTCGCCCGAGGGCGTGGTGATGGCGATGACGGCGCTGCGCCGTTTCGCCGCCGTGCTGGAAGGCGTGCGGCCTGACGCGACCCTGATCGCCGCCACCGCCGCCGTGCGCGAAGCCTTGGACGGGCCGGAGTTCTGTGAACGGGTCGCCGCCGAGACCGGCCTCCAAATCCGCGTCCTGTCGGGTGAGGAAGAGGCCAAATACGCGGCCATGGGCGTTTTGGCCGGCGCCCCCCTGGCTCACGGCGTCTCGGCCGACATGGGCGGCGCCAGTCTTGAGCTGACCCGGCTGAACGGAGACGGCGTCGAGAATGGCCTGACACTGCCGCTGGGTCCGTTTGCTCTGGCTGACGGCAAGGCCTTCGACGCCGACCGCATCAAGGCCCGTATCGATCAGGCCCTGAAACCGGTCGCAGGCCAGTTCATGAGCGAGCGCCTCTACGCCGTCGGCGGCGCCTGGCGGACCCTGGCCCAGGTGCAGATGGGCTTGAAATCCTATCCGCTGAAGGTCGTGCATCAGTATCAGATGTCGGCCGAGGAGGCGCTGGAGACCGCGCGTCTGGTCGCGCAACAGTCGGCGGCCAGCCTGGCCAAACTGCCCGGCGTATCAAAGAAGCGCGCCGAGACCCTGCCCTACGCCGGGCTGGTGCTTGAGGCGTTGATCAAACATCTCGGTCTCAAACAGATCGAGATGTCGGCCTGGGGCGTGCGCGAGGGCCTGCTTTTCGAGACGCTGGACGAGGCGACGCGCACGGCCGATCCGCTGCTGGCCGGCTGCACCGCCCTGGGCGGTCGTCAGGGCGTTGCTCCCGCCCTGCCCGGCGCGCTCAACGGCTGGATTTCAGAAATCGTCGCCGCCCTGCCAGAGGTGTTTGGCGAGAAACGCGACGCTGTACTGGTCAGCGCCGCCTGCCGTCTGGCGGACCTGGGCGCACGGCTGCACCCGGATCACCGGCTGGAGCTTGTTTTCGACCAGGTGCTGCGCGCGCCGGTCGCTGGGATCAGCCATACCGAACGCGCCTTTTTGGCCAGCGCCATGAACGCCCGCTACGGCGGCGCGCCCGCCACGCCTCAGCCCGAGGTCATCGACCGCCTGCTCGACGCCGCCGCCGCAAAACGCGCGCGCGCCATTGGCCTGGCGATCCGTCTGGCCTGCGATCTGTCCGGGCGATCGCCTCAGCTGATGGCCAACGCCACCGCCAAGGTCAAAGGCGGCGACCTGCGCCTGACCGCGACCGAAGGCTACGCCGACGTCCTCCTGGGCGAACAGACCAAGAAGCGCGCCAAGGCCCTCGCCGAGGCGATGGACCTGGGGCTGAAGATTTGATTTCGAAGTCTCCTCCCCACTTGGTGGGGAGGTGGCGCGGCGCTTCTTCAGCGCCGTGACGGAGGGGTTCTAAGCCGCATCGCAGGCACCTGTGAGACTTCAAGAGCCCCTCCACCGCTTCGCGGTCCCCCTCCCCGCAAAGCGGGGAGGAGACCTGTAAATCCTACTCGATCTCGACGACTTCCACCCGCGCGCCGTTCAGCACCAGAGCGATCTCGCCGCGCTTCAGCTTCAGCGCATCCTCGCCGAAGATCTGGCGGCGCCAGCCCTTCATGGCGTCGATGTCGGCGTCGTCGCTGATGGCGATCTTTTCCAGGTCCGACACGGTGGCGATCAGCTTGGAGGCCACGCCGGCGTTGTCGCTCTTGGCCTTGAGCAGCACCTTCAACAGCTCCACCACCGACGGCGGAGCCGGCTGGCGGTGGGCGGGGCGCTCCATCTCGGGCGCATGCGACTCGGGATCGGCCAGAACCCGCTTCAGCTCCTCAGCCAGTTCCAGACCCAGCCGTGAACCACCAAAGCCCTTGGGCACCGAGCGCAGGCGATTGAAGGCCTCGACATCCGTCGGGGTCTGTTGGGCGATCTCGTCGATGCCCTCATCCTTCAGGATGCGGCCGCGCGGCTGGTCGCGCTCCTGCGCCGCCCGCTCGCGCCAGACGGCGACGGCCTTGAACGCCGCCAGATATTTGGCCGAGAACTTCTTGGGCTTCAGTCGCTTCCAGGCGTTTTCGGGATTGGTGTCGTAGAGGGCCGGATCGGTCAGGCTCTCCATCTCCGACATCACCCACTCCAGCCGGCCTTCCTTCTGCAGCCGGTCGCGCAGCTTGGGATAAAGCGCCGCAAGGTGGGTCACGTCGCCCAGCGCATAGACCAGTTGGTTGTCCGACAACGGTCGGCGCGCCCAGTCGGTGAAGCGGCTGCCCTTGTCCACCTCGATACGCAGCATCTGCCGCACCAGCGAATCATAGGCGACCTGTTCGCCGAACCCGGCGGCCATGGCGGCGACCTGGGTGTCGAACATCGGCTTGGGCATGGCCCCCAGGCGCACGAAGATTTCCACGTCCTGGCGGCAGGCGTGGAAGACCTTGACGATCTTCTCGTCGCGCAGCAGGTCCAGGAACGGCTCCAGATCCAGCCCCTCCGCCATCGGGTCGATGATGGCGGCGTGATCGGCCGAGGCCGCCTGGATCAGGCAGAGCTTCGGCCAATAGGTCGTTTCCCGCATGAACTCGGTGTCGACCGTGATGAAAGGAGCGTTGGCTACGCGGGCGCAGAAATCGGCCAGCGCCTCGGTGGTGGTGATCGGCGTCATTCCGATGCTATAGCCCCGCGCATCCTACCTGTGGCAAGAGCCGCGCTGCATTTCCGCCCCGATTCAGGCCCGAGATCCCATGAGCGACACCCAAAAGCCTCTCGAAAACGGTCTGACCTACGCCGATGCGGGCGTGGACATCGACGCGGGCGAAATGCTGGTCGAACATATCAAGCCGCTGGCGAAATCGACGGCGCGCCCTGGATCGGAGCCCTCGCTGGGCGGATTCGGCGCCCTGTTCGACCTCAAGGCCGCCGGCTTTGAAGATCCGCTGATCGTCACGACGACGGACGGCGTCGGCACCAAGTTGAAGATCGCCATAGAGACCGGCCGTCACGACGGCGTCGGCGTCGACCTGGTCGCCATGTGCGTCAACGACCTGTTGGCCCAGGGCGCCGAGCCCCTGCTGTTCCTCGACTATTACGCGACCGGCCGGCTCGAGATCGACGCCGCCCGCCGCGTGGTCGCCGGCATCGCCGAGGGCTGCCGTCAGGCCGGCTGCGCCCTTGTCGGCGGCGAGACCGCCGAAATGCCGGGCATGTACACCGAAGGCGACTACGATCTGGCCGGCTTCAGTCTCGGCGCCGTCGAGCGCGGCCACGCCCTGCCCTATCTGGATCGCCAGGCGGCCGGCGACGTCATCATCGGCTTGGCCTCCACCGGCCCGCACTCGAACGGCTATTCGCTGGTGCGCAAGGTGGTCGAGAAGTCCGGTCTGGCCTGGGGCGACGACGCCCCCTTCGCCAAGGACCGCTCGCTGGCCCAGGCCCTGATGGAGCCGACCCGCATCTATGTGAAGCCGGTCCTGCCGATCATGAAGGCGGGCCTGGTCAAGGGCGCGGCCCACATCACCGGCGGCGGCCTGATCGAGAACCCGCCGCGCTGCATCGCCGAGGGTCTGCAGGCCCGCTTCGACTGGAACGCCTGGCCCATGCCGGCCGTCTTCCAGTGGCTGGCGGAGACCGGCGGCATCAGCGACCACGAGATGCGCCGCACCTTCAACTGCGGCGTCGGCTTCATCCTGATCGTCTCGCCCGAGAACGCCGAGCCGGTGCTGGCGGCTCTGCTCAACGCCGGCGAAGTCGCCTTCGTCTGCGGACAACTGGAAGCGGCCTAAGCCGCTCCCAGGTCCCGCGGGGCTTACCGGACCCCGCCGTTCGCCGTCTCGGCGTAGAAGCGCGACAGGTCGGCGTGCAGCTTCACCAGAGCGTCGTGGCTGAGGTACATCATGTGCCCGCCCTCGTAGTAGGTGAACTCCAGGTTCGGCCGCAGGCTGGGCTCCAGCATCATTTGCGCCAGATCGAACTCGGTCGAGAAGAAGGGCGTGGCGGCGTCATAATAGCCGTTCAGCGACATCACCTTCAGGTACGGATTTCGTCGCATCGCCGTGGCCAGATCGATGGCCGTATTCGGCGTGGTTTGCGGCCCTCCCACCGGCGGACGGTGGCTCCAGTTCCAGTTGAAGCCCGGCAGGCCCCGCGCCGACATTCGGTATTCGACGTCGGTCTTGTAGTTCAGTTCATTGGCCACGTAGTCGCGGAAGATGCCGAAATAGGCCCCCGTCACGGCCGAGCTGGACGGATCATCCTCCGGCTCGCCGCCCGCCGCATCTTCATCCAGACCCATGTAGCGGGTGTCCAGCCGCCCGATCGTCTGGCGCCGGTCGCGCAGCAGTTCCTTGCGGAAAGCGCCGAGGTCCACGCGCATATTGGCGTTGTCGATAAAGGTGGTCGACAGGCCGGTCAGGTCGCTCATCTGGCGCACGATGTCCGCGCGCTCGGCGTCAGAAATCATGTGTCCCTTGGCCAGAGCAGAGGCATACGGCCCCAATGCGAAGTCGCGTGCCCGCTGAACCTGTTCCTCGACCGTCGCGGCCGGATTCGTCAGCTTGCGATGATACCAGGCCGTCGCCGCATAGGTCGGCAACAGGGTGACGAAGTTCTGCGGATAGCCAGGCTGACGCACGCCATAGTTCATGATCGACGAAAGCAGCACCACGCCGTTCAGCGACATCCCGCGATCTTCAAGCTGGAACGCCACCGCACCGGTGCGCAGCGTGCCGTAGGATTCGCCGATGATGTATTTCGGGCTGGACCAACGGCTGAACTTGGTCGTGTAGCGCATGATGGCGCGGGCGAAGGCGTCGGCGTCTCCGTCCACGCCCCAGAAAGTCGAACCCGGCGTCTCGCCCAACGGACGCGAGAAGCCCGCGCCTACCATGTCGATGAAGACCAGGTCCGTCTGATCCAGCAGGGTCTGGTCGTTCGGGCCGAAGGCGAAGGGCGCCGGCCGCACCACGGTCGGCTCATCGGTCTGGACCCGCATCGGCCCAAACGAGCCCATATGCAGCCACACGGTCGGCGAGCCTGGTCCGCCGTTGTAGAGATAGGTCACCGGCCGCGTCCCGACCGGCTGACCATCCAGCGTATAGGCGGTGTAGAACAGGCTGGCGGTCGGCATCCCCGCGTCATCGCGGATCGTCAGGGTGCCCGCCGTCGCCTTGTAGCGCAGAGTCTTTCCGTGGGCGTTGACCGAATGGGCCGTCGTGACCTCGGTCTCCTCGACCGGTGCGCGCGCCCAGTCCTTTTCGATCGCCTCGGCGTTGGCGTTGCGGAACCGGTCGGTTGCGGAGCGCATGGCGGCGCCCCCGCCATTGTTGCTGCTGCTGTTGGTCCCGCTTTCCTGGGCCAGCGCCGCCACGGGCGCGCCCAGCATCGCGGCGATGGCCGCGAGGCAGATCAGTCTCTTCATGCGATAGTCCCCTGTACGCGCCGACCCACGACCCCTCGCCATGCGGTCGGCGTTACACGCTAACGCCCGAATCCAGCCGACAACAAGGGTGGATCGCGTTTGAAACTTGCCAAGCGTCGCCCGCGCCGTCATGCGAGGCGCCATGTCGCCCCAAGCCGCCCCGCCCGTCCGCGTCGCCGTCCTGATCTCGGGGGCGGGCTCCAACATGGCGGCTCTGATCGACGCCGGTCAGGCGCCGGACAGCGGCTATGAGGTCGTGCTGGTGCTGTCGAACATCGAGGGCGCGGGCGGTCTGGCGATTGCGGCCGCCAAGGGCGTGGCGACGGCGACCGTGACGCACAAACCGTTCGGGAAGGATCGCGAGGCGCATGAGCGGGCGGTGGACGCGGTCCTGCGCGACGTCGGTGTCGAGGTCGTAGCGCTGGCCGGCTATATGCGTGTTCTGACGCCCTGGCTGGTCGGCGGCTGGCGCGAGCGGATGCTGAACATCCACCCCAGCCTGCTGCCCCTTTATCCCGGCTTGGACACCCACGCCCGCGCTATCGCCGCCGGCGACGCCGAGGCCGGCTGCACGGTCCATCTGGTGACCGAAGGCGTCGATGAAGGCCCGATCCTGGGCCAGGCGCGCGTGCCGATCGTCGAGGGCGACACGGCGGAGGCCCTGGCCGAACGGGTCAAGACGGCGGAGCATCAGCTTTACCCGCAGGTGCTGGCCGGCTTCTGCCGAGTCCTGC
The DNA here is from genome assembly GCF_900102995.1 of Brevundimonas sp. 374. Classification (NCBI taxonomy): domain Bacteria; kingdom Pseudomonadati; phylum Pseudomonadota; class Alphaproteobacteria; order Caulobacterales; family Caulobacteraceae; genus Brevundimonas; species Brevundimonas sp. 374. The sequence goes on from NZ_FNKT01000001.1 coordinate 913,332, forward strand.
CCCGCCCTTAGCGGCGCGAAGATTACAAAAACGTCATGCGACAGACCGCCGCACCGGCGCAATGGTGCGCCCGACCTCAATCGGGACCCTCTCTCTCCATGACTCGCATTCGTCTGATGGCCGCCTGCTCGGCCTGTATCGTCGTCGCTCTCACCGGCGGCGCGGCCTCGGCCCAGGACGCTTCGGCCCAGCATTCGCACGGCACGGCCGGCGCGGCCCATAGCCCCTTCGGCGCCTGGGGCTTCGATCTGGCCGGTCGCGACGCCTCGGTGAAGCCCGGCGACGACTTCAACGAATACGCCAACGGAACCTATCTGCGCACGACCGAGATTCCGGCCGACAAGTCGCGCTTCGGCCCGTTCGACGTCCTGTATGAGAACGCCCAGTCCCAGCTGAAGTCGATCATCGAGACCAGCGCCGCCAATCCCGCCAACGAGAACGCCCGCAAGGTCGGCGCCCTGTACGCCAGCTTCATGGACGAGGCGAAGATCGAGCAGCTGGGCGCAACGCCGCTGGCCGCCGACCTCGCCGCCGTCAAGGCGGTCACCGACCACGCCGGCATGGCGCGCCTGATGGGCGAGAGCCATTCGGGCTTCGGCGGCTCCCTGTTCGGCATCGACGTGTTCGAGGATCTGAAGAACCCCAATCTGAACTCGGCCTATCTGGGTCAGGGGTCGTTGGGCCTGCCGGACCGCGACTACTATCTGAAGCCCGACTTCGCCGCCCAGCGCGAGGCCTATCTGGCCTATCTGACGACCACCCTGACCGCCATCGGCTGGGCCGATCCGGCCAAGACCGCCGCCGACATCCTCGCCTTCGAAACCAAGGTCGCCGACAAGCAGTGGACGACGGTCGAGCGTCGCCAGATCGACAAGCTGTACAATCCGGCCAAGGCCTCGGACCTGGCGACCCTGGCTCCCGGCTTCGACTGGGCCGGCTTCCTGACCGGCGCCCAGGTGTCAGACGTCGACACCTTGGTGCTGATGGAAAACACCGCCATTCCCGCTATCGCCCAGGTGTTCGCCGACACCCCCATCGAGACGCTGAAGGCCTGGCAGGCGTTCAACGTCGTCGATCAGGCCAGCCACTATCTGTCCAAGGCCTTCGTCGACGCCCGCTTCGACTTCCGCGGCAAGACCCTGCGCGGCCAGCCCGAAAACCGTCCCCGCTGGAACCGGGGCGTGGCTCTGGTCGATGGCCAACTGGGCGAGGTCCTGGCCCAGGAATACGTCCGCCTGCATTTCCCCGCCTCTTCCAAGGCCCAGATGGAAGCCTTGGTCGGCAACATCCGCGACGCCATGACCGAGCGGCTGAAGACCCTGGACTGGATGAGCGAGCCAACGCGCGAGCAGGCCCTGTACAAGATGTCCAAGTTCGGGGTGAAGATCGGCTATCCCGACAAGTGGCGCTCGTATGACGGGTTGGAGCTGAAGGCCGACGACCTGTACGGCAACGTCGAACGCTCCTCGGCCTTCGAATGGGCCTACAAGCGCGGCAAGATCGGCAAGCCGGTCGATCCGCTAGAATGGGGCATGACGCCCCAGACGGTCAACGCCTACTATAACCCGCCGCGCAACGAGATCGTCTTCCCGGCCGCCATCCTCCAGGCGCCTTTCTTCGATCCGAACGCCGACCCGGCCGTCAATTACGGCGGCATCGGCGCGGTCATCGGCCACGAGATCACCCACGGCTTCGACGATCAGGGCCGCAAGTCCGACGGCGACGGCGTGCTGCGCGACTGGTGGACGCCCGAAGACGCCGCCCGCTTCGAGGCGCGCGCCAAGGTGCTGGGCGACATCTATGACAAGCTGGAGCCGATCCCCGGCGTGCACGTCAACGGCGACCTGACGATGGGCGAGAACATCGCCGACCTGGGCGGCCTGCTGCTGGCCCTGGACGCCTATCACAAGTCTCTGAACGGCCAGCCGGCGCCGGTTATCGATGGCCTGACGGGCGATCAGCGCGTCTTCCTGGGGTGGGCGCAGGTCTGGCGCGAGAAGTCGCGCGAGGCGGCGCTGAAGGAGCAGTTGACCACCGACCCGCACTCGCCCGGCCCGGTGCGCGCTGCGACCTCGCCGCGCAACATCGACGCCTGGTATGCGGCCTTCGGCGTCTCGCCGGACCAGAAGGAGTATATCGCGCCCGAGGCCCGCGCCCGCATCTGGTAAGGGCGCCGGACGTCAGACGTAGAAAAGGCCCGGAGCGAACGCTCCGGGCCTTTTTGCCATCCGGGCTTTCGCCCGAAAGACCTAGACGGATTTAGCGGGGCTTGGTCGCCGCGCCGGCGACGGCGCCGATGGCGGCGCCGGCCACGGTCGAACCCGTGTTGCCGCCGATGACCTGACCGGCGACGGCGCCGCCCAGGGCGCCGGTGGCGGCGCGTTGTTCCATCGTCTGGCCGCAGGCGGCCAGCAGGGCCACGACGCCGATGACGGGGGCCAGTTTGATCATGGTCTTCATGGGTCTTCTCCGGGAGACGAACGAGATAATGACCACCAAACGACAAGGCCCGCGTCCGGTTCCGGGCGCGGGCCTATATAGTCACGCTATGCGAGAGGCTTCGCTCTCGTATCGCTTTGTTTCGGCGCTACGCTCGGAACGCGGTTCCTCGCGACTTGAGCGCTTAGCCGACGATCTGGTCGTCGGTGAAGAACTGGGCGATCTCGATCTTGGCGTTGTCCTGGCTGTCCGAACCGTGGACCGAGTTTTCACCGATCGACAGGGCGAACTGCTTGCGGATGGTGCCTTCGGCGGCCTGTTCCGGGTTGGTGGCGCCCATGACTTCGCGATAGGCGGCGACGGCGTTGTCGCCTTCCAGCACCTGAACGACGACCGGCTCGGCCGTCATCTGCTCGACCAGCTCGCCGTAGAACGGGCGTTCGGCGTGCACTTCGTAGAATTTCTTGGCTTGTTGGGTCGTCAGCTTGACGCGGCGCTGGGCCACGATGCGCAGGCCGGCGCCTTCGATCACGGCGTTGATCGCGCCGGTCAGGTTGCGGCGCGTGGCGTCGGGCTTGATGATCGAGAAGGTACGTTCGGTCATGGGAATTGACTTCTTGTTGGGAGATTGAGTGTCGCGGGCTTATAGCGACCACCTCCCGCGTTTCCAACCGTCCCTTTTTGCATCCCTGACGCACGCCGCATGGCGACCTGCCGATTGAGGGACGCCGATCAATCGAAGAACCTTCGCCGCAATGCTCCAGATCACTGACCTGACCTTCAACGCCTGGGGCCGCAAGTTTCTCGTGGACGCCTCCGTCAGCCTGCCGCCCGGCTCCAAGGTCGGCCTGGTCGGCCGCAACGGCATCGGCAAATCGACCCTGTTCAAGCTGATCCTGGGCGAGCTTCACGCCGCCGGCGACGAGATCAGCCTGCCCAAGACCGCCCGTATCGGCTCGGTCGATCAGGAGCATCCGGCGACCCCCGTCAGCGTCATCGACACCATCCTCGAGGCCGACGTCGAGCGCCACACCCTGCTGGGCCGGCTCGAGACCGCGGAACCGGAAGAGATGGGCGAGATCTGGTCGCGCCTGATCGAGATCGACGCCGACGCCGCGCCCGCGCGCGCCGCCGAAATCCTGGTCGGTCTGGGCTTCGACCAGGAGAACCAGGCCCGGCCGATGTCGGAGTTCTCGGGCGGCTGGCGGATGCGCGTCGCTTTGGCGGCGGCCCTGTTCGCCGAGCCGGACATGCTGCTGCTGGACGAACCGACGAACTACCTCGACCTGGAAGGCGCCCTGTGGCTTGAGGCGCGGCTGAAGAAATACCCGCACACCGCCCTGATCATTTCCCACGACCGCGAGATGCTGAACGAGGTCTGCACCCATATCCTGCACCTCGCGAACCACACCCTGACCCTCTACACCGGCAACTACGACGCCTTCGAAAAGGCGCGCGCCGAAAAGGCGCGGCTGCAGCTGTCGGCCAAGGCTAAGCAGGACGCCGAGCGCGCCCACCTTCAGGCCTTCGTCGATCGCTTCAAGGCCAAGGCCTCCAAGGCCGCCCAGGCCCAGTCGCGCATGAAGCGGCTGGAGAAGATGCAGCCCGTCGCCACCACGATCGAGGAGCGCGTCGCCCCCTTCACCCTGCCCTCGCCGCCGCGTCCGCTGGCCCCGCCGCTGATCCGGCTGGAGCGGGCCAATGTCGGCTATGAGCCAGGCAAGCCGATCCTGCGCAATCTGAACCTGCGCATGGACCTGGACGACCGCATCGGCCTCCTGGGCGTCAACGGCGCGGGCAAGTCGACCTTCGCCAAGATGATCGCCGGCGCTCTGGACGTGTCCGAGGGCGAGCTTCACCGCGACAGGAAGATGCGCGTCGGCTGGTTCCACCAGCACCAGATCGAGGCGATGGACCCGACCGACACGCCGCTGGAAATCATCCGCCGCGCCATGCCGGACGCGCCCGAAAGCGCCCGCCGCTCCAAACTGGCCCAGTTCGGCCTGGGTTATGAGAAGCAGGAAACCACGGTCGATAGCCTGTCGGGCGGCGAGCGCGCGCGGCTGCTGCTGAACATGGTGGCGATGGACGCGCCCCACGTCCTGATCCTGGACGAACCGACCAACCACCTGGATATCGACAGCCGTCGCGCGCTGCTGGACGCGCTGAACGACTACAACGGCGCCGTCATCCTGATCACCCACGACCGCTCGCTGATGGAAATGGTGGCGGATCGCCTGTGGCTGGCCGCCGACGGCACGGTCAAGCCGTTCGACGGCGACATGGACGACTACGCCAAGTTCGTCCTCGACCGCGCGAAACAGGCCATCGCCAAGCCTAGCCAGATCAAGAAGGAAGAGGCCAAGGCGAACTCAGGCGCCCCTCAAGCAGAGAGCGCCCGCGGCGCGAACGATAGGGGCAACAAGAAGCGATCCGGCCCCTCGCCTTCCACCCTGCGCCACGCGGTCAAGAAGGCGGAGGAGACCATGACCCGCCTTGCGGCCGAGATCGCCCGTATCGACGACGACATGGCCACCGCCTCGGTCAGCAATCCCAAGGCCCTGGAAGGCCTGACCCGCGCCCGCGCCAAGACCGAGGCGGATCTCGCCGCCGCCGAAGCCGCCTGGGTCGCCGCCGAAGAAGCCTTGGCCGAAGTCGCATGAAGCCGATCGAATTTTCCAAGGAAGAACGCGCGGCGATCACCGCCAAACTGCGCGACTACTTCGCCCGAGAACTGGATCAGGAACTCGGCCAGCTTCCGGCCGATATGCTGCTGGACTTCATCGGCACGGCGATCGGCGGCGCCTTCTACAATCGCGGCGTCCACGACGCCCAGCAACTGGTCCAGCAGAAGGCCGAGGACATCGTCGAGGCGCTATATTGCCTCGAACGCGCGGCCCCCACGCGCTGACCGGCCCGCATCGCTGAACGAGTCGGCCCAAACGAAAACCGCCCGGCGCATTCACGCCGGGCGGTCGGATCGGTCGGCGTTTTAGGCCGGAAGATCTTCGGCCAGGATCGCCATTTCGAACATGAACGAGCCTTCCTCGTCCTCATCCTCGAAGACGATGCCGATGAACTCGTCGCCGACATAGACCTCGGCCGAGTCATTCTGCTTGGGGCGGGCCTTCACGATGATGCCGCCGGTGTTGAAGGTGCGCTTGAGGTGAGCCTCGATGCGCTTCAGGTCGGTGTCTTTCACGGGGGGCCTCATGGTCTGGACGTTGGCGGCGGACCCTAGAGACATCGGCGGTTCAGGGAAACTGGCGCCGCGCATTTTCCCGCCTCAGAGATACTTCATCCACCATTGCGAACTGCGCCGCTTGACCCCGCCGAACCACCGGCAGGCGAACCAGCAAGGCACGGCGACCAGGCCCGCCAGCAACCACACCCAGCCGACGCCGGGCACGCCGAAGCCCTCGCCCTGATTGGCGCCGAACAACATTAGGGCCGCCAGATTCAGCAGATGCAGCCCGTAGAGGTGGATCAGATAGAAGAACAGCGGCGCTCCGCCAAAGACCGCCAGCACGCCGACCAACCGAACCGGCGCCTTTTCCAGCCCCGCCAGGATCAGCGCGCCTATCCCCAGCGTCAGCAGCAGAAAATCGGCCGACGGCGGATATTTGGTCAGGTTGAGCACGCTCATCACCGTCTGGATCGGCGTCGCCTGCACGGCCCACGGCGCATCGCCATAGACATTGATCGCCCGCAGCACGACGAACAGAGCGAGCGCGCCCAGCCCCGTCAGCACCAGCCGCCTCAGCCGCGCCCGCTGCTCGCCTGCGAACCACGGCCCGATGGCGTAGCCCAAAGCCGCCACCCCGATCCACGGCAGAAGCGGATAGGAGGTCCTCGCCTGACCGCTCCACGGCAAATCGATGAAACCGCGATCATGCAGCACAGCCCAGATCGCATGGCCTGGCTGCCCTGCCGCGACGCTGATCGGGTCCAGCAGATTGTGACCCAGCACGATGACCAACCCCACGCCGATCAGCACCGCGCGCGGCAGATGCACCAGGGCCGCCAGCGCGATCATCGACAGGCCGATGGCCCAGATCACCTGCAGATAGATCAACTCGGGCGTAATCGAGAAGGTCCAGGCGAAGTTGACCACCGTCAGCTCCAGCACGACCAGAAACAGACCGCGTTTCAGCAGGAAGGCCGATGCCGCGCCGGCTCCGTTCCCACCGCCCGCCTGCTTGTTTCCGTACAGCCAAGCCCCCAAGCCCGTCAGGGCCACGAACACCGGCGCGCACAGATGGGCCGACAGCCGCGTGAAGAACAACGCCGGCGAGGTCGTCTCCACATTCATCGGGTCCGAGACCTGGGCGTGGATGAAGAAGAACTCCCGCGCGTGATCGACCAGCATCAGCAGGATCACCAGCCCGCGCAGGGCGTCGATGGATCGGATCCGACCGACCGCACGGCTTGGCGCGGCAGTCGAAGAAGCGGAAGCGGGAACAAGCGTTGCAGCGGTTGACATCATCAGGCGGAAGCGGATAGCCGATACAGTATAACATTTCAAACGGAGCCTGCCTTGTCCCTCCTTCTGAGCTGCGCCAGCGCGTGCCTGCTGGTCGCCGCCAACGCCCCCGCCCCCGTCGCTGTCGAGGCGGTCGAGCCTGAGACGGTGGGGGAGATCGTCGTTCTGGGCCGCCGTTCGGCACCGCGTGACCTGACTCTGGGCGCAGGATCGATCACCGAGGCCATGTCGCCGTCCAGCCGCTCCATCGAGAACGATCTGATCAAGGCCGTGGGCGCGACGCGCCTTGCCGATGCGCTGGAACTGGTCAGCGGCGTCAGCCAGCAGAACAATCGCGGCGGCGTCATGGACAACTTCGCCATCCGCGGCTTCTTGGGCACGCCCGACGGCGGGGCGGAATATTACGTCGACGGCTTTCTGGCCAATCGCGGCATGGCCCCGCCTCGCGACCCAGCGACGTCCGAGCGGATCGAGGTGCTTAAGGGGCCGTCCGGCGCCCTGTTCGGCGACATCGACCCGGCCGGACGCATCAATATCGTCTCCAAGACCCCCCGCTTTGCCGCCGCCGCCGCCTTTACCGCCACGGTGGGATCATTCGGCCTGCGCCGCAGCGAACTGGACCTGACCGGCCCGATCAACGACTCCCTGGCCGGACGGCTTGTGGTGGCGGGCGAGACCTCGAACGGCTGGCGCGACTATGTCGGCTTGGACCGCACCGTGGTGGCGCCGTCCCTGACTTGGCGTCCCACCGACGATCTGCGCCTGACCTATGTGGGCGAGTTCACCACCTTCACCACCCTGTTCGACCGGGGGATGCCGGCGATCAACGGCGACTCCCTGTTCCTGCCGCCCTCGAACTACTACGGCGAGCCCGGCGACGGCGTGACCCGCTTCCGCAACGAACGGCATCAGATCACCGGCGAATACCGGATCAATGACGACTGGAGCCTGAACGGCGGCGTCGCCTGGCGCGGCGGCTCGCTGAAGGGCCTGTCCAGCGATCAGTCGCGCCTGGTCGGCGACCAGCTGTGGCGTCAGCGTCGCGGACGCGACTTCTCGGTCGAGGACCTGTCGGCCCGGCTCGAGCTGAACGGCGTGGTCGAAACGGGGCTGGGCGTTCACAACCTCGGTTTCGGGGTGAAGGCCTATCAGCTGACCTATGGCGAGAAGTGGCTGCGCATCAATCCGACTGCGGCCAATCCTTATCCGATCAATGTCCTCAATCCCGTCTATGGCGCGATCACGCCGCCGACGCCCCTGCCCTTCACCGACAATCTGGAAACGCGCGACGTCGTCACCCTGTACGCCCAGGATTTGTGGGAGGTGAACGACCGCCTCAGCCTGCTGGCCGGGCTGCGGTTCGACGACTACGACCAGACCATCCGAAACAACCGCACCGGCGCCGTCGGCGAGGCCCGCGATACGCCCCTGAAATACCGCTTCGCCGCCCGCTATCGCCTGACCGACAACCTGACCGCCCACGCCAGCTATGGTCAGTCCTTCGTTCTGAACTCGGGCACAGGTCGCGACGGCTCCGGCTTCGCGCCGGAGGATGGCAAGGGCTATGAGATCGGCCTGGCCGGCGCCTGGGACGGACTGGACCTCGCCGCCACAGTCTTCGACATCGAGAAGTCGAACATTCTGACGACCGATCCCGTCGATCCCAACTTCCTGGCCCCGGTCGGCAAGCTGACGACGCGCGGGATCGAGCTGGACGGCGCCTTGAAGATCGACGACGCCTGGCAGGTGGTGGCCAACTACGGCTGGACCGACGCGAAGGCCGACGACAGCGCCTTCGCCACCGACGCCGTGCTGAACGTGCCCGAACATTCCGGCTCGCTTTTCGTCATCGGTCGCTTCCCTACCATCCACGGCACGACCTGGTCGTTCATGACCGGCGCGGCCTACGTCGGCGACCGGGCCGGCGGCCTGGCGCTCGGCGCGCCCGAACTGCCCGCCTATTGGAAGGCCAAGGCGGCGCTGGACTACGGACTGACGCCCCAGATCACCGCCCGCGTCGAGATCGATAATCTGTTTGACGAGCGTTACGCCGCCAGCTCCTACAGCGCCCTGTGGATCTACCCCGGCGCCCCGCGCAGCGTCCGCGCCTCGCTCAGGATCGCGTTGTGATGCCGCTTAGATGACAAGCACTGCCTCACTGGACACGCGTCCAAAGCCTGTTAAGCGCCACTAGAAACTTCACACCGGCTGCGCGCCGAACATCGAGAGAGCCGGTCAATGCACCCTGTCGTCCGTACATCGCTCATCGTTTCGATTGTCAGCTTCGTGGTCGGCGTCATGGCTATGGTGTCAGCTTTCGCGTGCGCCGTTCTTGGCTTCGGCGGGATCGCAAACTTTGCGTTCGAACTTGCAAAACTGCTCGGCGCGCTGACGATCCTCGCCTTCCTCGTGTTTGCGGTTCTCATCGTCATCCTGCCTAAAAGGACAGCGTCCAAGGACATTTCCGCATGAAGGCGAAGACCCGGACTTTTCTGGTTTGGGCAGGCGTGGGCGCCGCTGTCGCAATCCTTGTCGCAGCGATCATGATCGGTCGCGTGTTCGACAAGTTCAGTTACGTCGATGAGACGGTGGAGATTCAGCTTGTGGCGCCGGCTGAATGAAGACGTCCGCCGTCAGATGACGAAGTCGTACACCACATCGGCCAGGGTGTGATCCATGGTGCGGGCCGGTTCGGCGTTGGTCGGGCAGTTGACCAGCCGGGCCGGCACCCCCGCCACGGTGCAGCCGGACGGCACAGCCTTCAGCACCACCGAGCCGGACGCCACCTTGGCGTAGTCGCCGACATGGATATTGCCCAGCACCTTTGCCCCGGCGCCCAACAGGACGCCCTTGCCGATCTTGGGGTGGCGGTCGCCGCGTTCGGCGCCCGTCCCACCCAGGGTCACGCCGTGCAGCATCGACACGTCGTCGCCGACCACCGCCGTCTCGCCGATCACGATGCCCGTGCCGTGATCCAGAAACAGCCCCTTGCCCATCTGCGCGGCCGGATGGATGTCCAGCTGGAACAGTTCGGAAATCCGGCTCTGGAAGTGGAAGGCCAGCGTCTCGCGCCCTTGTCCCCACAGCCAGTGCGCCACGCGCCAGCCCTGTAGGGCCTGGAAGCCTTTGAAATACAGGAAGGGCTGCAACAGGTTGCGGATCGCCGGGTCGCGTTCGGCCACAGCCTGCAGATCCGCCTCCGCCGCCTCGACCATCGACGGGTCGGCCTTGAACGCCGACAGACAGACTTCGCGCACCGACATGGCGCTCATCTCGCCGTCCGCCAGCTTGCGCGCGATCTGAAAGCTCAGCGCGCCCGCCAGGTCGTCGTGCGACAGGATGACCGCATTCATCTGCGAGCCCAGTTGCGGCTCCTCGCGCGACGCCGCCTCGGCCGAGGCGCGCAGCTGACGCCACACGCTGTCCATTTCGGGTTCTGCGACGACTTCCAGCTTGGCCATGACCGGCTCCTTCGGCGACATCATACGCGCCCCAGCAAGGCGCGCGCCAGCGCCTCGGGCAGTTCGCCGTTCATCGCCATATGATAGGCTTTATAGGCCGTCGCCACCGTCAGGCTGTCGCGCACCGTTCCCCGCCCGATCTCGTCCAGCAGATCCACGAACGGCACGCGCACCACGGCGATGATCTCGGTGGGATCGGGATCGGTCGGCGCGGGCGACAGGCCCCACGCGATCCAGGTCATGCCGATCTCGTCGGTGATGGAGTTCGACATCTCGACCTTCAGCGCCGGCAGCCAGTGTTCGGCCTGCAATCCCGCCTCCTCGGCCAGTTCGCGCCGGATGCCGTCGAACGGATCCTCGTCCAGCGGCGCGCCGCCTTCGGGCATTTCCCAGCTGTAGTTGGCGTGGGCGAACCGCTGCTGGCCCACCAAGGTCACCGTCCCGTCGTCATGCACCGGCAAGACGCCGGTCCCGACGTTCTTGAACCGCACCACGGCATAGTCGGCCTTCACCCCCGTCGGGGCCGTCGCCGGATGCCGGGTCAGGGCCATCCAAGGGCTGTCGAACACGGTCTCGGTTCCGTCGCTGCGCCACTCCGGCGGTTTCGCCAGCGCCTCAGCCCATTTCGGTTCGTTGGATTTGCGCATGGGCCACCTATGGCGAAGACGCGGATGAAAGCCTAGCTAGACGGCATGGTCGCCCTCAACGAACCCCTGCCCCCGCCCGTTCCGTCGAAAAATTTTCGCGACCGCCTGGCCCAGCGGCGCTCCGCCCCGGCCCAGACCTTGGTCGCGCCCGGCCCGTCCGAGGCCGAACTGGACGAGATCCTGACGCTGGGCGCCCGCACACCCGACCATGGCAAGCTGTTCCCGTGGCGTTTCGTCGTCCTGGGGCCTCAATCGCGCGCCGACATCGCCGCCCGCCTCGCCGTGCTGGTCGAACTCAGGAACGGCCCGGCCAAGGATCAGGCCGTGCTGGCCAAGCTGACCGCCGCGCCCGTCACCATACTGGTCGTCTCGACGCCGGTCGAAGGATCCAAGCCGATCTGGGAGCAACAGCTGTCGGCGGGCGCCGTCTGCATGAACCTGGAACACGCCTCCTCAGGCTTCGGCTATTCGTCCAGCTGGATCACCGACTGGTATAGCTACGATCCCCAGGCCACGGCCCTGTTCGGCCTGACCGAGGGCGAGAACGTCGCCGGCTTCATCCACATCGGCACGCTGAACGAACCTGCGCTGGAACGCCCGCGTCCCGACATGGCCGCCAAGGTCACACGCCTGCCGTAAGCGGGTGACATAAGGTCGCCCTACGTCGGTTTGACCTCGACCGACCCCGCCTTCCTCCCCCAAGGCCTTCGTATGGATTCCCTGTTGCAAGCCGTAGGCGATTTCGTCGCCCGCAACCATATGTGGGCCGGCGTCATGCTGGGCCTTGTCGTGTTCGTCGAGTCGTTGGCCGTCGTCGGCGCCTTTGTGCCCGCCACCGGCCTGCTGGTCGCGGCGGGCGGCCTGATCGCGGCCGGCGTGCTGGACCCTGTCAACGTCATCGTCGGTTGCGTCGTTGGCGCGGTGATCGGCGACGCCATCTCCTACTGGGCCGGGCGTCGGCTGGGCGTGCGCTTCCTCCAGCGCCCGATGTTCAAGGCGCACCGCCGTCGCATCGCTTGGACGCGCCTGTACTGCCGTCGCTACGGCGTCATGTCGATCTTCGTGGGCCGCTTCTTCGGCCCCTTGCGCGCCTTCGTGCCGCTGACGCTGGGCATGCTCAGGATGCGTCAGCGCGCCTTCCAGTTCGGCAATGTCACATCGGGGATCGTCTGGGTGCTTGCCATGCTGGCGCCGGGCTATCTCGCCGCCCAGGGCCTGGCGAAGATGGAAGTCCTCAGCGAGGCCCACGGCCCCACCCTGCTGATCGGCGGCCTCGCCGTCACCATCCTGATCGTCGCCGTCGTTTATCGACTGGTGAAGGCTCGCATGAGCCGCAAATCCGCCGTCATGCGCGGGGCGCTACAGGGCCGCTGATCTCCGGCTCGGGCCGGTGCACCAACGAGACCAGCACGACCGAGATGATCATCAGCAGGAACCAGCTGCCCAGCTTGGCCAGGGACACCATCTCCCACCCGTCGGCCTGCCCTGGATAAACCCAGGCCCGCCCCAGCGTGCCCAGGTTCTCGGCGAACCAGATGAACAGGGCCACCAGAAAGTACCCCAGCAGCAGCGGCATCGATCGCCGCTTCCGGTCCGCCGTGAAATAGAACCATCCCCGCCCGAACAACACGGCGGTCGCGATGAACAGCGCGATGCGCACGTCCGGCAGCCAGTGATGGGCGAAGAAGTTGATGTAGATCGCCGCCGCCAGCACCCAGGTCGTCCACAGCGGCGGATACCCCCGCACCCGGATATGAAAGATGCGCTGCACCCGCGCGATATAGCTGCCCACCGCCGCATACATGAAGCCCGAGAACAGCGGCACGGCCCCGATCCGCAGCAGACTGTCCTCGGGATAGACCCACGACCCGTGCGCGGTCTTGAACAGCTCCATGATCGTCCCCGCTACATGGAACAGGAAGATCACCCGCACCTCTTCCCAGCTCTCCAGCCGGAAGATCAGCATCGCCGCCTGGATCACCACCGCCCCGACCGCCAGGAAATCGTAACGGGACACCGGCGCCCCTTCCGGCCAAAGCAGAAACGTCCCCAGGATCAGGGCCAGCATCAGCCCCCCGAACAGACACGCCCACCCCTGCTTCAGCCCGAACCACAGGAACTCATAGGCCTGGCGCCGCGCCCACGACCGATCCGCCCACGCCTCCGCCCGCGTCATCAGACGGCGCCCCCAGGCTTCGAGCGGAAGTGCGTGGTTCATCGCATTACCCGTGACGGCGCAGCGAGAAACTTCAAGAGCGGACCGCTCCCGCGCTGCGGAGTTTCAACCGCACGAAAGGAACCCGAGAGCGAATTTCCTGTTCGACATCAGTCTTTAACGCCTGCCGCCATAGACTTGCCGGCCAGTAGGAGAAGCTTATGTCTTGCGCAGGCTGCAGAGATGGGGCGGGGTTTGACCTGCCGATCACCATGGCGTTCCAGCCGATCGTCGATGTGACGAACCAGACGGTCTTCGCCTACGAAGCCTTGGTGCGGGGCAAGGACGGCCGGGGCGCGGGTCAGGTTCTGTCGCATATCTCCCACGACAACCGCTATGCCTTCGATCAGCTGTGCCGCACGACCGCCATCGATCTCGCCGCCGGTCTGGATATGACGGCGGGCGGCGCCAGCCTGTCGATCAACTTCCTGCCCAACGCCGTTTATGAGCCGCGCGCCTGCATCCGCGCCACCCTGGCGGCGGCGATGCGCACCAACTTCCCGGTGGATCGGATCATCTTCGAATTCACCGAGAGCGAGGTGATGGACACCGACCACATCCTGAATATCCTGCGATCCTATCGCGCCATGGGCTTCAAGACCGCCATCGACGACTTCGGCGCCGGCTATGCGGGTCTGGGCCTGCTCAGCCTGTTCCAGCCCGACATCGTCAAACTGGACATGGCCCTGGTGCGCGACATCGACACCAACACGGTCAAGCGCACCATCGTGCGCAACACGCTGAACATGCTGCGGGACCTGGGCATCCAGCCCGTCTGCGAAGGCATCGAAACCTTGGCCGAACATGATGTCCTGCGCGATCTCGGCGTCGATCTGATGCAGGGCTATCTGCTGGCGAAGCCGGCGCTGGAAGCCTTGTCTCCTGTCGCCTGGCCTGACCAGGCTGCGCCTGTGGCCCTGAGCGCCTGATCGCCACGCGCCAGCCGCTGAACGGCGGCCGCGCGACCTCTGACTATCCCCGCCCGCGATAGGTCGGCACGCCTTGGTCCGGCAGCCACAGCCCTTCGGGCGGCGCACCGGTCTGCCAGAAGACGTCGATCGGGATGCCGCCGCGAGGATACCAGTATCCGCCGATCCTCAGCCATTTGGGTTCCAGCAAGTCCGCCAGCCGCCGCCCGATGGCGACGGTGCAGTCCTCGTGGAAGGCGCCGTGATTGCGGAAACTGGTCAGATACAGCTTCAGGCTCTTGGACTCGACCAGCCAGTCGCCCGGCGCATAGTCGATGACGATGTGCGCGAAATCCGGCTGGCCCGTCACCGGGCACAGGCTGGTGAACTCCGGCGCCGTGAACCGGGCCAGATACAGCGTATCCGCATGCGGGTTCGGCACCCGCTCCAGCACCGCCGTCTCGGGACTGGTCGGAGCGGCGGTCTGGGCGCCGAGCTGGCTGAGGTTGTCGGTGTAGTGTGTCATGCCGGGCATTTAGGCGCTTGCCGCTCAGATGAAAATCCTCCCCCATCGGGGGAGGGGGACCGCGAAGCGGTGCAGGGGGCCGGCCGCGTATGCGGTCCATGACGCAAATGACCTATGCACCTAAGAAAACCGTCGCCCGCGCCCGCGACCTGCGCCGCACGATGACCCTGCCGGAAGTCCTCCTGTGGCAGCACATCAGAGGGCGCCGGCTCGACGGCATTCGCTTTCGCCGCCAGCACCCCATCGGTCCGTACATTCTGGACTTCTATTGCGAGGACGCCCGCCTCGCGGTCGAGGTGGACGGCGAAAGCCATTCCCGAGCTGAGGCGGTGGAGCACGACAAACGGCGGACAGAATGGCTCAACGCACGCGGTATTTCCGTCCTTCGTATCCCGGCGCGGGATGTGTTGAGCGAACTGGCTGCCGTGGTGGACCATATTTATCGGCAGGTGCGCGATCAGCCCCCTCCACCGCTTCGCGGTCCCCCTCCCCCGGTGGGGGAGGATTGAGACGGACCAGCCATCCTAATCCCGGACGGCTTCCCTCGCCCTTTCAACGCCTTCGCAGCGACCAGCGTCAATCGACCGACCCTACGCCCGAACCGTCGTATGATGGCCGGTTTTCACCCGCCGCCAGCCCCTGCCCGCTGTCACCCCGCTTACGACCCGAGATTAGACGAATTAGACTCATTTTTTCGCGCCACCGTCTGAAATCCCCCCGATTGCCTTCCCCGGCGACAGCCCGCTAAGCGTAGCGAAAGAAAACCAAAGGAGACGTCCGTGGCCATTCCCGCTTCGCTGCAAAAAGGTCTGATCCTGCCGATCATTTCGGCGCCGATGTTCCTGGTGTCCGGACCGGATCTGGTGGTCGAGGCCTGCAATGCGGGCGTGATCGGCACCTTCCCGTCGCTGAACCAGCGCACGACCGAGGGCTATCGCGACTGGATTCATGAAATCAAAGGCCGGCTGAAGCCCGAGGCCGCGGCTTTCGGTGTCAACCACATCGTCCACCCGACCAACCCCCGGCTGATGGCCGACATGATGGTGTCGGTCGAGGAGAAGGTGCCGCTGATCATCACCTCCCTGGGCGCCGTGCGCGACGTGGTCGACGCGGTCCATGGCTACGGCGGTCAGGTCTTCCATGACATCGCCAACATTCGCCATGCGCGAAAGGCGGCCGAGGCGGGCGTCGACGGTCTGATCCTGGTCGCCAACGGCGCGGGCGGCCATGCGGGCATCATCAACCCCTTCGCCCTGGTCAATGAGGTTCGTAGCTTCTTCAAGGGGACCATCATCCTGTCGGGCGCGCTTTCGACGGGTCAGGACGTGGCGGCCGCCCTGATGCTGGGCGCGGACTTCGCCTATATGGGCACGCGCTTCATCAACACGACCGAGGCCATGGCCGCCGACGCCTACAAGCAGATGGTCATCGACAGCGGCGCGACCGACATCGTCCACACGCCCGCCGTGTCCGGCATCCCCGCCAACTTCATGAGCAAGTCGCTGATCGAGAACGGCATCGATCCGAAGACCCTGCCCGAGCACAAGCTGGACATGGGCGACGAGGCCAAGGCCTGGAAGACCGTCTGGTCCGCCGGCCAGGGCGCGGGCGCCATCCACGACGTCCTGCCGACCGCCGAACTGTTCGCGCGCCTGCGACAAGAGTTCGCTCAGGCCACGGAGGAATTCGCCATCAAGGCCGGAGCACGCTAAAGGCGGCGCCAATCCGCACCTCGCGCGTTGGAGCCCCCATGATCCGCACGACCATCCTCGCCGCCCTGTCCGTTTCCGCGCTCGCCGTCGCCCTGCCGGCCGCCGCTCAGTCGGCGCCTGCCGCGCGCGACGCCTGGTCCTTCGAACTGGGCGCGGGCACGGACAACCGCTCCAAGGATGCGTCCAAGTCCGGCAACGACGGCTACGCCTTCGGCTCGGCGACCTGGGAAAGCACTGACGGCCTGTTCTACGTCGGCCCCGGCTTCCAGACGATCCAGGCCGGCGGCTCCAACGTCGAGGCCGAGTTCGTGGTCGGCTATCAGCCCGAGGCCTTCGGCTATCGGTTCGACTTCAACGTCGCCTACAAGAACCGCCTCGACGCCGAAGCCGGCTATGATCAGGACGCCTGGGAGATCACCGGCAACGCCAGCCGCTCGATCGGCCCGGCCAGCGCGCGACTGCAGGTCCAGTATTCGCCCGACGCCGCCGGCTCGACCGACAGCTTCACCTGGATCGAGGGCCGCCTGGGCTGGGACTTCACGCCCCAGCTGAACGGCACGGTCGCCGTCGGTCGCCGCGAACAGAACGGCGCGCCCGACTACACCGGCTGGAACGCCGGCGTGACCTACGCCCTCACCGACGCCCTGGAACTGGACCTGCGCTACTACGACACCGACGCCCACACCTTCGGCGAACAATATGAGGACGCCCTGGTCGCCAAGGTCGCCTACGCCTTCTGATCGCCAGACCCTTGCGTAACGGTTGTCGGGCGCCCATCTAGGTCTGGTCGATCTCTCTGCGTAACGCCGCTGCTCCCTTTGCATCACGCACCGAGGTCCAAAAGCCGATCCCATTCAGACCCGACAGGCCGACCAGGGATCCCTCCCTGCGGTCAACGCCAGACGGAGGTCTCCAAATGGCTACCGGCACTGTAAAATGGTACAACCCCACCAAAGGCTACGGCTTCATCGCGCCCGATGACGGCGGCAAGGACGTCTTCGTCCACGCCTCGGCCGTCGAAACCTCGAGCGTCGGCTCGCTGAACGAAGGCCAGAAGATTTCCTACGAAATCGAGCGCGATTCGCGCTCCGGCAAAGAGTCCGCCGGTCGCCTTACGGCGGCGGAGTAGGACACGCACCACGCGTCCAACACGAACGAGCCGGCCCCGACCAGGGCCGGCGTGATCGCCTTCGACGGCGAGGTCATCAAACTGATGCCGCTCGGCGGCCGTCGCGTTCGCCTGGACAACGGCCACCTGATCACAGTCCTGCCTTCGCTGGGCGCCCAGACGGGCGTCTCGCTGCTGGGCGACCGCGTGACGGTGGAAATCGCCTTCAATCAGCTGAAGGGCTGGCGCCTGTCGCGCCAGCCCTGAGGCTTCTGCATACGGATGCCGACATGACCCCGCTCGCCGACATGATCCCCGCGATGACCGACGCCGACCTGACGACGCTGCGCGCCAACGCCGCCCGCCTGGTCGAACACGGCGCCTCGACCCAGGTCATGGCCGCCAGCGATATCATCCCGGTCATCGACACCGAAATAGCTCGCCGCGCGGCCCTGCCCAAGCCCGCAAAGGCCCCGGTCAAGCGCGCCGCCCCCAAGAAGAAGCTGCCGCCGGTCACCGGCCACCAGACAGCCCTTCCCTCCAGCTGAGATCAGCCCAGGGCCTGATCCAGATCCGCGATCAGGTCCTCGACATTCTCGACCCCGACCGACAGCCGGATCAGGTTGTCAGTCACGCCGCCCGCCTCGCGAACCTCTTTGGGCACGCTGGCGTGGGTCATGATGGCCGGGTGGTTCACCAGGCTTTCGACCCCACCTAGCGACTCGGCCAGGGTGAAGACCTGAACCCGCTCCAGCACCCGCTTGGTGCGCTCCAGATCGCCGTCCAGTATCACCGTCACCATGCCGCCAAAACCGCCGCTCATCTGGCGCGCGGCCAGCTCATGCTGCGGGTGGGCGATCAGGCCGGGATAGATGACCTTGGCGATCCCCGCGCGCGCCTCGAGCCAGCGCGCGATGGTCAGCGCATTCTCGCAGTGCGCCTTCATCCTCAGCGCCAGAGTCTTCAGTCCCCGGTTGGCCAGGAAGGCGTCGAACGGCCCCATGATACCGCCGACCGAGTTCTGCAGGAACTTGATCCGCGTCGCCAACTCGGCGTCGGCCGTCACCAGCACCCCGCCGATGATGTCCGAATGGCCGTTCAGGTATTTGGTCGCCGAGTGCATCACCACGTCCGCCCCCAGGCCCAGCGGCTGCTGGCAGAACGGGGTGGCGAAGGTGTTGTCCACCACCAGCAGCAACCCATGGGCCTTGGCCACCATCGACAGGGCGGCGATATCAGCCAGCTTCATCAGGGGATTGGTGGGCGTCTCGACCCACAGCATCTTCGTCTTGGGCGTGATCGCCGCCTCGACCGCCGCGATGTCGCTCAGGTCCACATAGGCGAAGTCCAGCCCCATGGTTCGCCGACGCACCCGCTCGAACAGCCTCCAAGAGCCGCCATACAGGTCGTCGCCCGTGACGATGTGATCGCCCGCATCCAGCAACTCCAGCGCCGTCGAGGTCGCCGCCATGCCCGAGCCGAAGCCGAACCCGTGCGTGCCGCCCTCCAGATCCGCGATACAGGCCTCGAACGCCTCGCGCGTCGGATTCTTGCCCCGCGCATACTCATAACCCTTGTTCACGCCCGGACTTTCCTGGGCGTAGGTCGAGGTGGCGTAGATCGGCGTCATCACTGCACCCGTCGTCGGGTCAGGATGCTGGCCGGCATGGATGGCGCGGGTCGAAAAGCCCTGGCTGTTCTTCTTGTCGCTCATGGACTTACCGGTTCAGGCTGAGGTGGTTGATCAGGTCGGTGCGGGTGATCAGGCCGACAAACCGCTCGCCGTCCAGCACGATGGCCACGCGGTCGCGGTCGAAGACAGGGATTAGGGCGTCCAGCGGCTCATTGACCTGAAGCGTGTCCAGATCGCGGGTCATGGCCGAGGCCACCGGCTTGGCGAACCGTTCCTTTCGCGTGATCTCGTCGGTGTTCATGATGCGGATCAGGTCGCTTTCGTCCAGAATCCCGACAAGCCGGCCGTCTTCGATGATCGGCAGTTGCGAGACGTCGGCGCCCTTCATCCGCTTGAAGGCGGTGTCCAAGGTGTCGCCCGGCCCGGCGACGACGACATCGCCCTTCTCGTATTTGCGGTTGATCAGGTCCGACAGGTCGCCATGCAGCTCGCGCTCGCCCAGGCCCTGATCCGCCAGCCAGGCGTCGTTGTAGACCTTGGACAGGTACTTGGCCCCGGTGTCGCAGACGAAGGTCACGCAGGTCTTCGCTTCCGTCTGCTCGCGGCACCAGCGCAGCGCCGAGGCGATCAGGGTGCCGGACGAAGAGCCGGCCAGGATGCCTTCCTTCAGCAGCAGCTCGCGCGCCGTGGCGATCGCCTCGGCGTCGGGGATCGAATAGGCCTTGTCGATCAGGCTCATGTCCGCCGTGTCGGGCACGAAGTTCTGACCGATTCCCTCCACGGTGTAGCTGCCTTCCGGTCCCGGCACGCCGTCGTTGACGATGCCGGCCAGGGTCGAGCCGACCGGATCGGCCAGGATGATCTGGGCCTTCGAGCCCACGCTCTTCAGAAACTGCGCCGTGCCGGTGATCGTGCCGCCCGAGCCGATGCCGGCGACGAAGGCGTCGATCTGACCGCCCGTCTGCTCCCAGATTTCGGGGCCCGTCGTCTTCACATGGGCCTCGGCGTTGGCGGCGTTGGCGAACTGATTGACGTAGAAGCCGCCGGGAATGCCCTGGGCCAGACGCTCGGCCATGTCGGTGTAGTATTCCGGGTGGCCGTGCGGCACGTCCGAACGCGTCAGACGAACATCGGCGCCCATCGCCCTGAGATGCTGGATCTTTTCCTTGGACATCTTGTCCGGGATGACCAGAAGCACCTTATATCCCCTGGCCCGACCGACCAGCGTCAGCGCCAGGCCGGTGTTGCCCGCCGTCGCCTCCACGATGGTGCCGCCTTCCTTCAGGAAGCCTTCGCGCTCGGCGGCGTCCAGCATCGAGATGGCGATCCGGTCCTTGATCGAACCGCCGGGGTTCTGGGACTCAAGCTTCAGCAGCAGGCGGCACGGGCCGGTGTCGATCTTCGTCACCTCCACCATCGGCGTCTTGCCGATCAGATCCAGCGGCGACGAGACGGTCGCGCTCAGGGCGGGGGCGGTCAGGGACATCGAAAACTCCATTCGGGGCGGGCGGAAGCTGAAGCCCCGCCTTCACATGGTCAACTCACGCAAGATTTGACCCCTCAAGATTTACTCAAGGGCGCGGTTCCGCGCTACGAAAGACATAATGACCAAATCATCCAAGAGGCCGCCCGCCGGTCTCCCCGACAAAGACACCCTCGTCGCCTTTCTGCGCGAGGCCGGATCGGCCGAGAAGACCGACATCGCGCGCTATTTCGGGCTGAAAGGCGGTGACCGCCGGGCCCTGCGCGAAATGATCCGCGAACTGGAAGCCGAAGGGCGCCTGGGCAAGCGCGGTCGCAAGGGCTTTTCCGAAGCCGGCGCCCTGCCCCCCGTCGGCGTCGCCGATGTGATCGAACGCGATGGAGATGGCGAACTGTATGTGCGCCTGGTCGAGGCCAGTCCCGACGCCCCAAGCGCCATTCTGATGCCCGACAAGTCCAAGGCCGCCCCTGGCCTGGGCGACCGCGTGCTGGTGAAGTTCCAGCGCGGCGCGGAGGGTTGGGAAGCCCGGCTGATCAAGAAGCTGGACGTGGGGACCAATCGCGTCCTGGGCGTGATCCGCAAGTCAGCGCGCGAAGCCCGTGTCGAGCCGGTCGATCGCCGCTCCAAGGACGTGCTGCTGGTGCCACAGGCCCAATCCGGCGACCTTCGCGACGGCGACCTAGTCCTGGCCGCCATCGAAAAGGGCGAGCAGCGCTATGGTCCCAAGCGCGGCAAGATCCTGGAGCACATCGGCAAGGAGGATGATCCCCGCGCCGCCTCCCTGATCGCTATCCATGCCCACGGCGTCCCGACCGGCTTCTCCGAAGCGGTCGAACGCGAGGCCGAGGATCAGGCCCTGCCGACTCTGAAGGGGCGCGAAGACCTGCGCGAGGTCCCCTTCATCACCATCGACCCCGCCGATGCGCGCGACCACGACGACGCCGTCTATGCGGCGCGCGACGAGGATCCGAAGAATGAAGGCGGCTGGATCGTCTGGGTCGCCATCGCCGACGTCGCCGCCTACGTCCGCCCCGGCAGCCAGCTGGACCGCGAGGCGCGCGACAAGGGCAACTCGACCTATTTCCCCGATCGCGTCGAGCCGATGCTGCCGGAAGTGCTGTCGAACGGTCTGTGCAGCCTGAAGGAGGGCGAGAACCGCGCCTGTCTCGCCGTGCGGATGGTCTTCGACAAGGACGGACGAAAGACCGGCCACCGGTTCGTGCGCGGCCTGATGCGGTCGCACGCCAGGCTCAGCTACGAGCAGGCGCAGGCCGCCATTGATGGGCAAACTGACGACACGACCGGCCCGATCATGGAGGCGATCCTCTATCCGCTGTGGAACGCCTATCACGCCATGCTGAAGGGCCGGCTGAAGCGCAGCCCGCTGCAGATCGAATCGGCTGAACGCCGCATCCGCATGGCGCCCGCCAATGAACAAGGAGGGGGCGGCATCGCCTCCATCGAAAAGCGCGCTTCGCTGGAGGCGCACCGGCTGATCGAAGAGATGATGATCCAGGCCAACGTCTGCGCCGCCGAAACGCTGGAGCAGAAGAAGACGCCGCTGATCTACCGCGTCCACGATACGCCCAGCCAGGAGAAGATCTTCAACCTGGCCGACTTCCTGTCGACCATCGGCAAGCCTTGGAACAAGGGCGAGCCCGGCACGACCAAGCGGTTCAACAAGCTGCTGGACGAAACGCGCGACACCGAACACGCCGATGTCGTCAACGAGGTGGTCCTGCGCAGCCAGATGCAGGCGATCTACTCTCCTGAGAACATCGGCCACTTCGGCCTGAACCTGGATCGCTACGCCCACTTCACCTCGCCGATTCGGCGTTATTCCGACCTGATCGTCCACCGCGGCCTGATCCGGGCGCTGAATCTGGGCAAGGACGGACTGACCGACCGCGAGATCGCCGAACTGCCGGCCATCGCCGAGGGCGTGACCATGACCGAGCGCAGGTCGATGGCCGCCGAGCGCGACGCCATGGATCGCTACATCGCCGCCTATCTGGAAGAGCACGTCGGCGCGACCTTCGCCGGGCGGATCACCGGCGTGACGCGGTTCGGCCTGTTCATTCGTCTGGAGGATACGGGCGCGGACGGCCTGGTGCCTGTCTCGACGCTCGGCAGCGAATATTTCACCCATGACGATCGCGCCCACGCCCTGGTCGGCGAACGCACCGGCAAACGCTTCACTCTCGGGCGAATTGTCGAGGTCAAGCTGCGCGAAGCCACGCCCGTCACCGGCGGTCTGGTGTTCGAAATGCTCAGCGAGCCCGAACCTCGCGATCCCAACGCTCCGGCCCCACGCTACGGCATGCGGGGAAGAGGCGGCGACGGCCCGCCCATGCGTGGCAAAAACCGTCCCGGCGGCCCCAAGCCCCGCAACGGCTCCAAACCCTCCGGCGGCCTGAAGGGTGTGAGGAAGGGCAGGCGCAAGTGACCCCTTTCGACGCCGCTCAGGATCTGGCCGACGCCCCGCGTGTCGGCGGGGCTCAGCGGCCGAAGGATGCGGCGACGCTGATCCTGACGCGTGGCGGCGATCGGCCCGAGGTGCTGATGGGGCGGCGCGCGCCTGGCCATGTGTTCATGGCGTCGAAGTGGGTGTTTCCGGGTGGGCGGATCGATCGCAGCGACTTCAACGCCGCCGCGACGGATGAGTTGTCGGGCGAGGTTGCGCGGCGACTGGAAGGCGAATTGCCCGCTCGCCGTGCGCGCGCCCTGGCCCTGACGGCGGTGCGCGAGACGTTCGAGGAGACAGGGCTCATTCTGGGGCGGCCGGCGCCCCCCGCCTCCGTCGCCGGCCCGTGGCGCGAGTATCGCCAGGCCGGCGCGCTGCCCGATCTGTCGGTCCTGTCCTATGTCGCGCGCGCCATTACGCCGCCGGGCCGGACCCGCCGGTTCGACGCCCGCTTCTTCATGGCCCCGGCCGATGCCCTGCTGAGCCCGGAGCCGACCGCGGGGTCGGGCGAATTGGACGAGATCGCCTGGCTGCCGTTGGACGAGGCGCGCGCACTGGACCTGCCGGCCATCACCCGTTTCGTGCTGGGGGAGTTGGCCGAGCGGCTGGAACACCCGAACCGCCCCCTGCCCTTCGTTCGGATGGTGCGGGGTCGGCACACGGTCGAGCACAGGGACTGACATGGCCGGAACGACGATCACCCTGCGCCTGACGATCGCCGATCCGGTCGCGGGCGTCGCCTACAGCCTGCAGAACAAGGCGAACATGCCGGTCGAGCCGCGCATCGCCGCCGACGGTCCGATCAGCTTCGACGCGCCCGTCACCGTGTCCGAGGATGGCCGCCTGACCGGCCCCTTCGTGCGGCGCGAGGGCGCAACGCGGCGGTTCGTCTATATTGCGATCGGCACGTCAGCAGGCCAGCACGCCAGCGAATGGAGCCGACGCGCCAAAATCGACGTCCACGACATTCCCGCCGATCTGCTGGCCCAGGCGCGCCAGGGCGTGGTGCTGGAAGTCGTCCTGCCCGGCCGCACCAAGGACGGCGGCCCCGCCTGCGCCACCGTGCGGCCGATCCAGGCCTGGCGCGCAGTCTGACCCTAGTCGGCCATCGGCTTGGTCAGGTCGAACTCCACGCGGAAATGCCGGTTGGGACGACGCAGTTCGTAGGCGAACACTCGGTCGGGATGAACCTCCATCGCCCAAACATTGGTGGTCGAAACGGCCGCGTCGTTTTCGTTGAACAGGGCGATCGATTCGGCGTCGACCGGGAATTGCTGACGCTCGGCCGTGCCGGCTTTGACCGTGTCGCCGCCATACCAGTGCAGCACGTCGGTCGTGCCGTCCGCGTGTCGGTGATCGTGCTTCAGCCGAAGGCCCGTGTCGGTCTTGGTCACGACCCAGGTGCGCGAACGATCCGACCCCACGGCGAAGGGAATACGCACCTCATCCGGCGAACAGTCGCGGACATTCATGACCAGCCGCTCGCTGGCGAACCTGGCGTCGGCGGCGTCGGTGGTGACGACACGGCCTTCGAATCGTTGGCCACACAGGGCGTTCAACCGCGCAAGGAAATCGTCCTGGGACTGAGCCGGATCGGCCGTTGCGACGCCGACGCATGACAAGGACATCAGGGCCGCAGCGGCCAGCAGGGATGCGATTTTCATGCGGTCAGACTATATGTGCGTTCCGCCTCATCAACGTGGCATCGCGCCCGTTGACTTTGGGGCGATCCTGAGTATGTTCCGCGCCTCTTATTTTAAGCGGCTTTCGCCGTCGCAGAGGTAATTCCGATGGCCAAACCGGCTTCCATCAAGATCCGCCTGAACTCCACGGCCGACACCGGCTTCTTCTATGTCACCAAGAAGAACGCCCGCACCATGACCGAGAAAATGGTCGTCAAGAAGTACGACCCTGTCGTGCGCAAGCACGTCGAGTTCAAGGAAGGCAAAATCAAGTAAGTCCTTGATCCGCTGAGAATTGAGAACGCCCGGCTGGTCTCCAGCCGGGCGTTTTTCGTTGTCTGGACGCCCTCGTTACGCCGCCTTGGCGATGACCCGGTTTCGGCCGGCGGCCTTCGCCTCATAAACTCCCTCGTCGGCGCGCTTCAGCAAGCCCTCGGGCGTATCGCCGTCGCCGGTCGTGGCGGCCACGCCGATCGAGATGGTGATGGTGATCTGCTCCTTACCGCCCATGACGCGGAACGGCGCGGAGGCGACGTCGCGGCGAATCCGTTCGGCGACGCGGCCGGCGTCTTCCAGACTGGCGCCTGGCATGACTACCACGAACTCCTCGCCGCCCATGCGGCATGGCAGGTCCACGGCCCTGACATTGGTGGCCAGGCGCACGGCGAACTCCACCAGCACCTCATCGCCAGCGTCGTGGCCGAAGCTGTCGTTGACCGACTTGAAGTGGTCGATGTCCAGAACCAGCACGGCCACCTGGGCCCCGCCCTGGGCCGCACGACCTACCAGCGCCTGCAACTGGCCGGTCATGTAGCGCCGGTTATGCAGGCCGGTCAGCGCGTCGGTGACGGCCATTTCCATGCTGCTGTCCAGCTTCTGGCGCAGGAAGTCGGTGTAGCGTTTGCGCCGGATCTGGGTGCGAACCCGCGCCGACAGTTCTTCGGTATCAACGGGGCGCGGCAGGATGTCGGCGGCGCCCAGTTCCAGCGCCTTGATCATGCGCGGCCGTTCGGTCGGCTCCACGATCGCCAGGATCGGCGCGCGGCGGGCATCGCCCGACTTGGCCTGGGCGACGATCCGAAGGCCGTCGAAGCTGGCGGCGGCGACGTTGACGATGATCAAATCCAGCGCGCCCTTGGCCGCGACCAACGCCGCCTCGGGATCGGTTTCGATTGTGACGCGATGTTCGCCGCCCAGTTCCTGGGCGATCTTCTCGGCCTGACGCTGGTCGTCATCGACGATTAGAACCCGCCCGCCCTCGCTGCGCAGCCGCGCGGCATTGTCCGAATCGACGCCCAGGCGACGGCCGCTTTCCTCGCGCTCGCGCAGTTCGTCCATGACATGCTTCAGCCGCGTCAGCGACTTGACGCGCGCGAACAGGATGACGTCGTCGATGGGCTTGGTCAGGAAGTCGTCGGCGCCGGCCTCAAGCCCCTTGATCCGATCCTCGCGCCCGTCCAGCGCCGTGACCAGCACGACGGGGATATGGCGCGTCTCGGCCTGGGCCTTCAGCCGTCGGCACGTCTCGAACCCGTCCATGCCGGGCATCATGACGTCGAGCAGGATCAGATCTGGCTGATGTTCGGCGGCGATGGCCAGGGCTGACAGGCCGTCGTTACAGGTCAGCACATCGTAATATTCGATGGTCAGCTTGGCTTCGAGCAGGCGGACGTTCACGTCCACATCGTCGACGACGAGGATACGGGCGCTCATCCGAGGTGCTGCCGGATGGTTTCGAGGAAATGCATGACCGAGATCGGCTTGGAGATATAGGCCTCGCAGCCGCCCTGACGGATCCGCTCCTCATCGCCCTTCATGGCGAAGGCGGTGACGGCGATGACGGGGATGTGGTTTAGCTCCTCGTCGTCCTTCAGCCATTTGGTGACTTCCAGGCCTGAGATTTCGGGCAACTGGATATCCATCAGGATCAGGTCGGGATGATGGGCGCGCGCCAGGGCGAGCGCCTGCATGCCCTCGCGGGTCTGCAGGGTCTCATAGCCCTGGGAATCGAGCAGATCATGAAAAAGCTTCATGTTCAGCTCGTTATCCTCGACGATGAGGACTTTCTTGGACATCATCACCTGACCTGCGCGCCCCTCGAACGCGGGACGCCTCGTTGGTCGCATTCGTAGGCGCCCAGTCTTAAGTTGGGGTGAAGCCAACCTTACGGAGACCTTAAGCGTGGCCATCAAGGCCATCTGTCGCGACTGCCTGTGGACCGGCGAAGATCCCGCCGGGCCGCGCGAGAACCGCTGTCCGGCGTGCGGATCGCGGCGCGTGGTCGTAGACGCCGAACTGGACCAGTTGTCGATCGCGCACATGGACTGCGACGCCTTCTACGCCTCGGTGGAGAAGCGGGATCGGCCCGAACTGCGCGACAAGCCTGTGATCGTCGGCGGCGGAAAGCGTGGCGTGGTCTCCACCGCCTGCTATGTTGCGCGCCAGTATGGCGTTGGCTCTGCCATGCCCATGTTCAAGGCGCTGAAGGCCTGTCCCGAGGCCGTGGTGATCCGGCCGGACTTCACCAAATACGTCTTCGAATCGCAGCGCATTCTGGGGGCGTTGGGACAGCTGACGCCCTTGATCCAGCCGTTGTCGCTGGATGAGGCCTGGGTTGATCTGTCGGGCACAGAGCGGCTGAACGGCGGCCCGCCGGCGCTGCAGCTGATCCGCTTCCAGAAACAGATCGAGGAGGAAACCGGCCTGACCGTCTCCATCGGCCTGGCGCCCAACCGCTTCCTGGCCAAGATGGCGTCGGAGATGGACAAGCCGCGCGGTTTCTCCGTCGTCGGGGCCGCCAACGCCCAGGCCCTGCTGGCGCCGCGCGCCGTAACCGCCCTGCCCGGCGTCGGGCCTGTGTTCGGCAAGGCATTGCGCAGCGACGGCTATTCGACCATCGGCGATCTGGCGCGGGCCGACGTTCGCGATTTAGTCAAACGCTACGGCGAATCCGGTCTGCGCCTGCACGATCTGGCGCACGCCCGCGACGCCCGCGCCGTGAACCCTGAGCGCGACCGCAAGGGAATGAGCGCCGAAACCACCTTCAACGAAGACCTGACGTCGGCCGAAGCGCTGGAGGCCGAGCTGTGGCCCCTGTGCGAGAAACTGGCATCCAAGGCCCGGCGCGACGGCGTCGCCAGCCGGGTGCTGGTGCTCAAGCTGCGGCGCACCGACTTCAAGATCGTGACCCGCCGCGTCACCCTGCCCGACCCGGTGCAGACCGCGCGCGCCTTGTTCGCCGCGGGGCGCGATCTGCTGAAACCCGAGCTGGGCCGCCCCTATCGCCTGATCGGCATCGGCATGGCGGACGTGCAGGACGCCGAGGACGCGCCCGCCGGCCTGTTCCAGACCACCGAAACGCGCGCCTTGAAGACGGAGCGCGCCGTCGATGTGCTGCGCGAAAAGTTCGGCAAGGATGCGGTGGTGGCGGGCCGCGCGTTGAAGCCGTAGGACAAGACATGGATCTCGCCAAACGCGCTTATGACCATGGCTTTCGCCTGGACCCGATCGTCCGCAGCCTGCTGGACACGGACTTCTACAAGCTGCTGATGCTGCAGATGATCTGGCGCGAGCATCGCGACGTGCCGGTCGTTTTCCAGGTCATCAACCGCACCAAGACCGTGCGTCTGGCCGACGAGATCGATATCGACGCCCTGCGTGAGCAGCTGGATCACGCCCGCACCCTGCGCTTTACCAACAAGGAACTGGTCTGGCTGGCGGGCAACAGCTTCTATGGTGTGAAGCAGATCTTCTCGCCCGACTTCATCGCCTGGCTGACCGATTATCGCCTGCCGGACTACGACCTGTCAGTTCAGGACGGGCAGTATGTGCTGACCTTCTCGGGCGCCTGGGCCGAGGTGATGCTGTGGGAAATCCCGGCGCTGGCCATTCTGAACGAGCTGCGCTGCCGGGTCGGGATGCGGCGGCTGGGCCGGTTCGAACTGGACATCCTGTACTCGCGCGCCAAGACGCGGCTGTGGTCCAAGGTCGAGCGACTTCGCGCTCTGCCCGACCTCGCCTTATCGGATTTCGGCACGCGGCGGCGGCACGGCTTCCTGTGGCAACGCTGGTGCATTCAGGCGTTGAAGGAAGGGCTGGGCAAATCCTTCATCGGCACGTCCAACGTCCTGCACGCCATGGAGAACGACCTGGAAGCCATCGGCACCAACGGCCACGAACTGCCGATGGTTCTGGCGGCCCTGGCGCCAGACGACGCGGCGCTGGCCCAGGTGCCGTATGCGGTGCTGGACGAATGGCGCAGGCACTATGCGGGCAATCTGCTGATCGTCTTGCCCGACGCCTTCGGCACGGAGGCGTTTCTGGAGCAGGCGCCCGATTGGGTGGCGGACTGGACCGGGTTCCGTCCCGACTCGGCCCCGCCCATCCCGGCAGGCGACCGCCTGATCGACTGGTGGCGCGCGCATGGGCGAGACCCAAAGGAGAAACTGCTGATCTTCTCGGACGGGATGGACATCGACGGGATCGAGGCGACCCACGCCCATTTCCACGGTCGCGCGCGTCTCAGCTTCGGCTGGGGTACCAATCTGACCAATGATTTTCGCGACTGTTCGCCCGCCTTCGCGCCCGAGCTGGAGCCCATCTCTCTGGTCTGCAAGGTGGTCGAGGCGGGCGGACGCCCCGCCGTCAAACTGTCGGACAATCCGGCGAAAGCGGTCGGCGATCCCGCCGAGATCGAACGGTATCGCCGCGTCTTCGGCTTGCGCGGTCTGACCGCTCAACCCGTCACGGTCTGAAACCCGCCCTTAAGCCCGTCGTGCGACAAGGCGGGCATGAGCGCCTTTTTCGACAAGATGCGTCGCCGCGCCGGCCGCTATCTCGATATTCGTCCTGCCGACGTGCGACCTGCGCGCGGCGTCCTCAGCCTGTCGTTCGACGACATCCCGGCATCGGCTTGGACCGAGGCCGGACCGATCCTGGCTCAGCACGGAGTCAGGGCGACCTACTATGTCTGCGGCGGCCTGGCCGGCGGTCGCAATCTTGACCTGCCCCAGTTTGAGGTGGGGCACCTGCAAGCCCTCCATGAGGCCGGGCACGAAGTCGGTTGCCACACCTATGAACATGTCTCGACCCTGACCTTCTCGCCGGCGGAACTGGATGCCAGCCTGGCGCGCAACGCCGCCTGGGTGGCCGAGCGGCTGGACGGGTACGAAATGCAGACCTTCGCCTATCCCTTCGGCGATTGCGCCCTCGGATCGAAAGCCGTGATCGACAAACGCTTCCTGTGCGGGCGCGGCGTCCGCGACGGGATCAACGCCGGGCGTTCGGATCGCAACCTGCTGCAGGCCATCGGCCTGGAGAGCCGTCGCCTGCCCGGCTACGATCTGGAGGCGCTGGTTTCGGAGACGGCTTCATCCAAAGGCTGGCTGATCGCCTATGGCCACGACGTCAGCGACGCGCCGACGCCGTATGGTTGCCGTCCGGAGGATATCGATCGGTTGATCCGATTGGCCAAGGCGGCCGATCTGGACATCCAGCCGGTCGCGGCGGCGTGGCGGATGGCGACAGCCTGAGGGATCAGGCCGCCTTGCGTCGATCCGCCCAGGCGATCAGCTCCTTGCGAGGCCAGATCATCAGCCAGGACCGGGCGGTGTATTCGCCGCTGTCGATCAGCGCCTTCCTCGACGCCGACGCCGTGCCGGCGCGCTCGGTGTGAATCTCGCCCGGTCCTTGGTGGACCATGAAGGCCCCGCCCTTCAACGGGTTCAGGCGCAGGTGCGCCAGACGGGGGCTGATCTCTGTCAGGGGCGGATCGTAGAACCAGCTCGAGCCGATCATGCCCGCCAATTCAGGCCGTGCGCGGCACAACTCCGCCGCCGTGGCCCAGGCCTCGTTCCAGCCGTCCTCGTTGAAGCCGCGCAGCCAGCGGCTCTCGGTGTGCACCTCCAGCCAAGGCTCGCGCTTGGCGCCCGCCGCCAGATAGCGGAACAGCGATTTGACGCCCCAGCCGTCGCGGACGTGTTTGACGATCTGGCCCGGCCCGACCGGCGACGACAGGTCTATGACCTGGCTTTTGGCGCCCGGCACGCTGAGCGCCAGGGTGAAGCGCACGTCCTTGGACCAGTGGTCGAAAACGTACCCGTCCTCGGCCTTCTCCAGAAACCCCGCCAGTTGTTCGATCCAGTAGGGATAGAGGGCCATGACCTCGGCTGGCAGGTTCATCGCCGCCGCTCGGTCGGGCAGTTGCAGCGCCCAGGCGGCGACCAGGCCTCGACGCACATCATCGGATGCATCAGGGCCCAACAGCGCATTCACCGCCTTGGCGGGCATCTCGAAGTCCCAATGCGGCGCGGCCTCGGCGGCCTTTTGGGCGGCCGGGACCACGGCGGCGTCCACGCGCCCGCGGTCGTTGGGGGACAACCGTGCCAGCACGGCATGGAAGGCGGCGACGTCGGGGGTCAGGTGCGTATCCATGATCGCATCATGACACGGCGCGGTTGGCGAACCTTTAAAGCGCGCCGAACGGGTGACGCCGCCCTTGCCCCGCGCTAAACCGCGCCCAGATAAACAGGAGCCCCCATGAGCATCGAAGCCCGCATCGCCGAACTCGGCCTCACACTGCCGGAACCCGCCAAGCCGGTGGCCAGCTATGTCTCCTATGTCCGCTCGGGCAATCAGGTCACTATCTCGGGCCAGCTGTCGAACGACGCGAACGGCGGGATCAAGGGCACGGTCGGCGTGGACGTAACGCCGGAGCAGGCGTTGGAAGCCGCGCGTCTGTGCGGTTTGAACCTGATCGCCCAGATCAAGGCCGCCTGCGATGGTGATCTGGACCGGGTGGTCCGCATCGTGAAACTGGGCGGCTTCGTTCAGGCCGGCCCCGACTTCACCGCCATTCCCGCCGTGATCAACGGCTGCTCGAACATGATGGTCGAGGTCTTCGGCGACGCTGGCAAGCACGCCCGCTCGGCCGTCGGCGTGTACAAGCTGCCGCTCGGCTTCGCCGTAGAGATCGATGCGATCGTGGAGATCCGCTGATCTTTCAGATCTCGGTTCACGAAGGGATCGCCGACATCGGCCGAGAGGCCTGGGACGCGTGCGCGCTGCCCACCGGCGATCCCTTTGTCTCCTATGATTTCCTGCACGCGTGCGAGGCCTCGGGCAGCGCCGCGCCGCACCAGGGCTGGGCTCCACGCCACTTGGCCCTGAGGGGTGAAGACAACGCGGTGCTGGGCGTCATGCCCCTCTATCTGAAGGGCAACAGCCAGGGCGAATATGTCTTCGACCACAGCTGGGCCGACGCTTACGAACGGGCCGGCGGCCGGTATTATCCAAAGCTGCTGGGCGCCGTGCCCTTTACGCCCGCGACCGGCCCGCGCTTCCTGCATCATCCCGAGACCGACGCCGCGACCGTGCGTCAGGCCCTGATCCAGGGGGCGGTGACCTTGGTCGAACGGCTGGGCGTCTCCTCTCTGCACGTCAACTTCCCGACCGAGCCGGAATGGTCGGCCATGATCGAGGCGGACCTGCTGCCGCGCCAGGACATCCAGTTCATCTGGCGCAATAACGGCTACCGGACCTTCGACGATTTCCTGGCCGCCCTGTCGGCCAGCCGCCGCAAGACCATCAAGCGCGAGCGCCGCGACGCCCAGGCCGATCTGGATATCCGCGTCCTGACCGGCGCCGACATCACTGAGGCCCACTGGGACGCCTTCTTCGCCTTCTACATGGACACCGGCTCACGCAAGTGGGGCCGGCCCTATCTGACGCGCGACTTCTTCAGCCGCGTGGGCGCGACCATGGCCGACCGGATCGCCCTGGTCATGGCGTTTCGGGATGAGACGCCCATCGCCGGCGCCCTGAATTTCATCGGCCGAGACGCGCTTTACGGCCGTCAGTGGGGCACGCTGGAAGACGTGCCCTTCCTGCATTTCGAGCTTTGCTACTATCAGGCTATCGAATTCGCCATTTCGCGTGGCCTGTCCCGCGTCGAAGCCGGGGCCCAAGGCGACCACAAGATCGCGCGCGGCTACCTGCCCTCCCCCGTCTATTCCGCCCATTTCATCGCCGACCCCGCCCTGCGCGATCCCGTCGCCCGCTATCTGGACGGCGAACGCCCGGCTGTCGCAGCGCAGATGCGGGCGATGACCGAAGAACTGTCGCCCTACAAGCAGGCATAGAAAAAGGCCCGGCTGCTGCCAGCCGGGCCTTTCGCCATCACCATTTTAAGGATCAGGCCGTCTGTTCTTCCTCGGCCTTCGCGGGCGCGCTGGCGCTCGTGATGTCGAAGTCGATCTTGCCGTCCTTCAGCTGGACCCTGACGTGTCCGCCGCGCGTCAGGCGGCCGAACAGGATGTCGTCGGCCAGCGGCTTCTTGATCGAGTCCTGGATGACCCGCGCCAGCGGACGCGCGCCATACAGTTCGTCGAAGCCGTTCTTGGCCAGCCAGTCGGCGGCTTCGTCGGTCAGTTCGATGGTGATGTTGCGGTCCGCCAGCTGGGCTTCCAGCTGAAGGACGAACTTGGTCACCACCGAGCGGATCGTGTCGGCCTGCAACGGCTTGAAGGCCACGATGGCGTCCAGGCGATTGCGGAACTCCGGCGCGAACAGGCGCTGGATGGCCTTGTCATCCTCGCCCTCGACCTTGCCCCGGCCGAAGCCGATGGAGGCGCGGGCGTTGTCAGCGGCGCCGGCATTGGTGGTCATGATCAGGATGACGTTCCTGAAATCGACCTTCTTGCCGACCGCATCGGTCAGCATGCCGTTGTCCATCACCTGCAGCAGGATGTTGTAGACATCCGGGTGCGCCTTCTCGATCTCATCCAACAGCACGACAGCGTGCGGATGCTGATCGACGGCGTCGGTCAGAAGCCCGCCCTGGTCGTGGCCGACGTAGCCGGGAGGCGCGCCGATCAGACGGCTGACCGTGTGGCGCTCCATATATTCCGACATGTCGAAACGCTGCATCTCGATGCCCAATGTGGCGGCGAGCTGCTTGGCGACCTCGGTCTTGCCGACACCGGTCGGGCCGCTGAACAGGAAGCTGCCGATCGGCTTGTTCGGGTCGCGAAGACCCGCCCGCGCTAGCTTCATGGCCGCCGACACCTGTTCGATGGCCTGTTCCTGACCGAAGACGGCGCGCTTCAGGTCGGTTTCCAATTCGCGCAGGCTTTCGGTGTCGGACTTGGACACCGACTTGGCCGGAATGCGGGCCATCTTGGCGATGACGGCCTCGACTTCCTTCTGGCCGATGACCTTCTTCCTCTTGGATTCGGTCAGCAGCATCTGCGACGCCCCGGCCTCGTCGATTACGTCGATCGCCTTGTCCGGCAGTTTGCGGTCGGTCATGTAGCGCGCAGACAGCTCCACCGCCGTGCGGACGGCGCTGTCGGTGTAGCGGACTTTGTGGTGCTGCTCGTAGTAGGTCTTCAGGCCCTTCAGGATCTTCACCGTATCCTCGACCGTCGGCTCGTTGACGTCGATCTTCTGGAAGCGACGCACCAGGGCGCGGTCCTTCTCGAAGTGCTGGCGAT
This sequence comes from Brevundimonas sp. 374, assembly GCF_900102995.1. NCBI lineage: Bacteria > Pseudomonadati > Pseudomonadota > Alphaproteobacteria > Caulobacterales > Caulobacteraceae > Brevundimonas > Brevundimonas sp. 374. The sequence continues at coordinate 947,584 of NZ_FNKT01000001.1, forward strand.
ATTCCTTGTAGGTCGTCGATCCCATGCAGCGCAGCGTGCCGGACGCAAGGGCCGGTTTCAGCAGGTTCGAGGCATCCATCGCCCCGCCCGAGGTCGCGCCCGCGCCGATCACCGTGTGGATCTCGTCGATGAAGAGCACGGCGTTGTCGTGGTTCTCCAATTCCTTGACCACCTGTTTCAGACGTTCCTCGAAGTCGCCGCGATAGCGGGTGCCGGCCAGCAATGCGCCCATATCGAGCGAGTAGATGGTGGCGTCCTTCAGGACGTCGGGCACCTCGCCGTTGACGATCTTGCGGGCCAGACCTTCGGCGATGGCGGTCTTGCCGACGCCGGGGTCGCCCACGAGAAGCGGGTTGTTCTTGGTCCGACGGCACAGGATCTGGATCGAGCGATCCACCTCGGCCTGACGACCGATCAGGGGATCGACCTTGCCCTGGCGCGACTTCTCGTTGAGGTCGACGCAATAGGCTTCCAGCGCCTCGCCGCCCTGTTTGACGGCGGAAGCATCCTCGGCCTCTTCGGGCGAAGCGCCCTTGGCCGGGCGCGCCTCGTTGGCGCCCGCCTTTTTGGCGATGCCGTGGGCGATGAAGTTGACCGCGTCGTAGCGCGTCATGTCCTGCTCTTGCAGGAAGTAGGCCGCGTGGCTCTCGCGCTCGGAGAAGATGGCGACCAGCACGTTGGCGCCGGACACTTCCTCGCGGCCGGACGACTGGACGTGGATCACCGCGCGCTGGATCACGCGCTGGAAGCCGGCGGTCGGCTTTGCGTCCTCACCGTCGCTGGTGGCCAGGGCGGCCAAGTCGTTGTCGACATAGAGGGTCAGCGCCGCTTTCAACGCCGACAGATCGACGTTGCAGGCCTGCATGACGCCAGTCGCGTCGGGATCGTCGATCAGCGCGAGCAGCAGGTGCTCAAGCGTCGCATACTCGTGCCTGCGCGCATTGGCGTATCCCACCGCGCGGTGCAGGGTTTCTTCGAGAGGACGGGAAAATGAAGGCATAGGGAGGCTCCTCTCAGTCCTTTTCCATCGTGCATTGCAAAGGGTGCTGGTGGCGGCGCGCCGTCTCGATGACCTGCGCGACCTTGGTCTCGGCGACTTCGTAGGTGAAGACGCCGCAGACGCCGACGCCATGCTGATGCACATGCAGCATGATGCGGGTGGCCTCTTCCCGGCTCTTCTGGAAGAATCGCTCCAGCACATAGACGACGAATTCCATCGGCGAATAATCGTCGTTCAGAATCAGCACTCGATAGAGCGAGGGCTTTTGCAGCTTCGGCTTTGTTTCGGTGACGACGGCGGTTCCTTCACCGCCGCCGGTCTCACCGGGCCTTTGTATGGGCATTCGTGTTCCGTAATCGGGGAGTCGTCTTGGCTCTCAGATAGGGAATGATGGCCTGAATTGAAGCGGCGTCCAGTCACGGCTTTCGTGAAGGGCGTCTGACAAAGATTTCACGTGATCACAGCAGGTCAACGGCTCAGGTTGAGCGCCTCAGTTGAACAGCTCCCGATCGCCATGCCCGCCGCCCTCGTCGCCGCCCTTTCGCTCGCCGCCTTCGCCCAGCCTACGCCGCTGGAAACCGCCGTCATGGCGGCCGACGCCAAACTGTTCGCTGTCTTCTTCGAGGGCTGCGACCCGGCCGGACTTCGGGCCATGCTGACCGACGATTTCGAGTTTTTCGACGACCGCGGCGGACGCGTGGCCACCGACGCCGACGGCTTTGTCGCGCAATACGCCGCGCGCTGTCAGGACCGCAGCGCGCCAGACGCTTGGCGGACCCGGCGCGAGGCCTTGCGGGACGGTCTGGCGGTCTATCCCATCAACAACTATGGCGCAGTCGAAACGGGCGAGCACGTCTTTTACGAGCGGCAGGGCGACGGTCCGGAACGGCGCCTCGGTCGCGCCCGCTTCACGCAGATGTGGAAACAGGAAGGGGCCGAGTGGAAGCTGGCGCGGGTCTTCAGCTACGACCATTCCGCCCTGCCCTGACAGCAAAAAGGCCCCGGAGCGAACTCCGGGGCCTTCTCGATTCTTCTGGCGGTTCGCGGGATTAGCGAGCGGCTTGGAAGGTTTCGACCGAGGCGGTGACGCGCTCGTTGATCGGCTTGATGCTGTCCTTGACCGTGGCGGTGACGATCTCGTTCGTCTTGGTCAGCTCGGCGACATAGCGCTCCATCGACTTCTTGGCCCAGGCGGTCTGGAGCTCGAAGAACTCCTGCACCGAACGGGCGGTCGACAGTTCCTTGGAGGCGGCGACGCCGTCTTCCCACGAAGACTTGGCGAAGCCCAGCGCCTGTTGCGACAGGGCCTCGGCGCCTTTCTGGGCGACGGTGACCGACTCGACCATGGCTTCCAGGGTCTTCTTGCTGTGCGCGTTCAACTCGGCCATCGAGGCCGTCGACTTGTCGATGCCTTCACGGAAGGCCTGGGTGCCAGCGGCTTGCATGGTTTCGGCTTGCGCCTTGACCTTGGCGGCAGCCGAAGTTGCGGCGGCGGTGGCTTGGTCGGCGGTTTTCTTCACGGTTTCAGCGGCGTCGGCCATGATCGTCTCTCCGGTAGAAGGCCCTTGGGGACGGGCCTGAGGGCGGAAATAATGACGCGAGAGGATCTCGCAGACGCGCAATATGCTGCACGTGCGAAGGTTTTTCAAGCGTTTTGTGCAATGCACAATATGATCGGCGATAACCTTGATCGGCCGGTCAAATTTGCGTTGACGCGCGGTTAACCACCACGAAACCCGCGCTTCCTATGCTAGCTGTTTGTTCGTGACGGCCGGGGGGCCTGTCGCACCCTGCTCACCGAGGGGTTGTCCCGCCCATGATTGCTTTTCTCCGCCGTGGCCTGTTCGCCGTCCTCGCGCTTTCGCTGGTTCTGGGCGCAAACGTCAGGCCGATCGAGGCCCAGACCGCCTACTCGGCCCAGGAGAACAGCCGCTACGCCGCCATCGTGATCGACGCCGCCACGGGCGAGGTCCTGTTCGCGCGCAACGCCGACAGCCGTCGCTATCCAGCGTCCTTGACCAAGATGATGACGCTGTATCTGACGTTCGAGGCGCTGTCTCAGGGCAAGGCCAATGTGAACGACGTGCTGACGATCTCGCCGCGCGCCGCGTCTCAGCCGCCATCGAAACTGGGCCTGGCTGCTGGCCAGACCATCACCCTGGACGACGCCATGCGCGCCACCGCCGTGCGGTCCGCCAACGACATGGCCTTGGCCATTGGCGAGCACATCGGCGGATCGGAAGCCCGCTTCACCAATATGATGACGCAGAAGGCCGCGCAGTTGGGCATGACCCAGACGCGCTACTACACCGCAAACGGCCTGCCGGACGCACGTCAGGTGACCTCCGCACGCGACCAGGCCATTCTGGCGCGCGCGATCATGCGCGATTTCCCTCAGTATTACAGCTATTTCGGTCTTCACGACTGGGCCTACAACGGCCGCAACTATCGCAACACCAACGGCCTGCTGCCGACCGGGCGCGGCTATGATGGAATGAAGACCGGCTACACTAACGCCTCGGGCTACAACCTCGCCGCCTCGGCCGTGCGTGACGGACGACGCCTGATCACCGTGGTCCTGGGCGGCCGTTCGACCGCCAGCCGCAACGCCCACGTCGCCGAACTCATGGACACCGGCTTCGAGGTCGAGCGCCGCCGCGCCCAGGGCGAGCGGATCCAGGTGGCCCAGACGTTCTTCGAGCAGCGCGGGTTCGGCGTCGGGTCAGCAATCGCCGATGCCCCGATCGCCTATGCGTCGGTCAATGACGACGAGGACGGCGTCGGCGCGGAATCCACCGCTGTCGCCTATACGGCCGCACCGGTGCCCGCCGCCCTGCCGACGCGTGTCGCCCCTGCCCCGTCGGAGCGCGCAGCCAGCCAGCGGGCCGCCGCAACCCTGCCGCCCATTGGTTCGGCGCCGGCCGCTTCTGCCGCTCCGCGTGCGCCCCGCAATGTCACCGCTTCGCTGAACGGCGCGCCGGCCAATGCTGCTGTCGCGCCGTCCACCACGCCCCGTCGCTCGGCGTCGTCTGCAACGCGGGAACCCGCCCGCGCCGCCGCCCGCACGCCGACCGGTCGCTGGGCGGTGCAGGTCGGCGCCTTCCGCGAAGAGAAGGTGGCGACCGACTGGCTGACCGAGGTCAACCGCCGCTTCCGCGATCAGTTCGCCACCGCCGAACGCAACGTCCAGACCGCCGGCGACTGGTATCGCTCGCGCTTCGTCGGCCTGACCGAAACCGGCGCAAAGTCCGCCTGCGAGGCGCTGGCCGCGCGTCGCGTGACCTGCATGGTCATCGCTCCAGACTGAACCAAAGCGGCGAGAACAAATGTTCTTGCTTTGTTCCAGTTGATGTCGCATCCTCCTTCCCATGGAAACCGCCAAGGGAAGAGGCGCGCGTTCGAATGCCAGCGGCCGCTACGAGCCTGAGCAGCATCAGTCGTTCGATGACGGTTGGACGCAAGACGACGCCGAGGCCGCGCCGCTACGCACCACCCTCACCCCTGAACACGCCCGCACCATCATCGCCCGGAACGATAGTCCGGACATCGGCTTCGACCGCTCCATCAACCCGTACAAAGGTTGCGAACATGGCTGCATCTACTGCTACGCCCGTCCGTCCCATGCCTGGATGGGCCTATCCCCGGGCCTGGATTTCGAGAGCCGGATCTTCTTCAAGCCCCAGGCCGCAAGTCTGCTGGAACAGGCGTTCCTCGCACCCCGATACCGATGCAAGCGCATCCACATAGGCGGCAACACCGACCCCTATCAGCCGGTCGAACGTGATCTGAAGTCGACGCGCTCGATCCTGGAGGTCATGCAAAGATTCAGACATCCGTTCAGCATCATCACCAAGTCGGTGTTGATCGCGCGCGATGCCGACATTCTGGGCCCGATGGGCAAGGCGGGACTGGCCTCGGCCTTCGTCTCCATCACCACACTGGATCGTGGTCTGGCGCGGGCGATGGAGCCCCGAGCCTCCACCCCCGCCAAAAGGCTGGAGGCGATCAGCCGCCTCGCGGACGCCGGTTGTCCGGCCGGGGTCGGTTTCGCCCCCGTCATTCCCGGTCTGAACGACCATGAACTGGAGGCGATCCTGGAGGCCGCCGCCAAGGCCGGGGCCACGCGGGCCATGTATGTCACCCTGCGTCTGCCGCTTGAGATCAAGGATCTGTTTCGGGAATGGCTGGCCGACGCCCGCCCGGATCGCGCCGCCCGTGTCATGTCCCTGATCCGCCAAACACGTGGGGGTAAGGATTATGACGCCGACTGGTCCCAGCGGATGAAGGGAACCGGGCCTGTCGCCGAACTAATCGGAACGCGGTTCAAGGCCGCCGTCAAACGCTACGGCCTCGACACGCCGCACCGCCTGCTGGACGAAACCCAGTTCCGCGTCCCGGCCGACGCCCGGCCTCAGCTGGAGTTGTTCGGCTAGTCGTCCGCCGCGGAAGGGTCGATGGCGCGTGTGACCAGATCGCGCCAGGTGGGGTCGGTGTCATCGACCAGATCGACGTCCTCCATCAGGGCCACCGCGCCCTCCCCGTCCGGCAGGATCAGACCCAGGATTTCCATCTCCTCGCCATCGGCGCCGAGGTGGCTTTCGGCCTGAACGGCCACCGCCGCCTGTTCACCGTCCTCTTCCCACCAGATGACCGGCTGGGGCAGGTCCATGGCGATGGGATGCGGATCGTCGGTTTCGCCCAAGGCGAAGACGGCACGTCGCGCCTGAACGTCGTCCAGCGTCGCCACGGCGCCAGTGAACGGTGTCAGCCGCATCCAGTCGTCGGCGTCGAAACCGCCGCCGTCCTCTTCGTTCGTGTCGTCCAAGATCATCGTTTGAAAACCCCCACCAGTTCGACGTGCGAGGACCACAGGAACTGATCCACCGGCGTCACCGTCTCCAGCCGGAAACCGGCATCGATCAGCACCCGCGCATCACGTGCAAAGGTCTGAGGATTGCACGACACGCCCACGACGACGCCGGCCTTGGTGTCCGCGATCTGGGCCGTCTGGTCGATCGCGCCGGCACGCGGCGGGTCGAACACGATGGCGTCGCATCCCTTCAGGTCATAGGGATTCATCGGCCGACGAAACAGATCGCGGGCCTCGGCCGTGATGGCCTTCATCCCTTTGGCCGAACCGACGGCGGCCTTCAGCGCATCGATGCCCGGCTTGGATGCGTCTGCTGCGATCACCGGCGCGACCGTGGCCAACGGAAAGGTGAAGGTTCCCGCGCCGCAGAACAGATCGGCGATCTTCTTGGCGCCCTTCACCGCCGCCAGCGCGCGCGCAACCATCGCCGCCTCGGCCTGAGGGACCGCCTGCAGAAATCCACCCGCCGGCAGGGACACGGTCGCAGGACCGAACGCCACCTTCGGCTGGCGCGCCATCACCAGGGTGTCGCCTGCCAGACTGAGGCGCGCCAGATCGGCCCGATGCGCAGCCTGAATGGCCTGCATCTGGGCGTCAGCCGACAGGCCGCCGCCCGAGCGGCGTTCGACCCCGGTCACATCGACGTCCAGCCCCGACAGGGTCCAGGTGACGTGCAGGGTCGGCGCGGACTTCGGATGTTCGAAAAAGGCGGCCGCGACCTGGGTCAGCGCCGGAATGGCCGCCACGATCCGGGGATCGGCGACCGGACAGGCCTTCACCTCGACCAGCCGCCAGGAGCGGCGCGCCTTGAAACCCAGCACAACCCGTCCATCCTGGGTGCGACGGGCATGAAGGGCCAAGCGGCGACGACTGGCCGGCGGGGTCGCCACCGTCGCCTCGATCTCGGTCTCGATCCGCTCGCGCGCCAACGCCAGACGCACCTGTTCTCGTTTCCATTCCAGATACGGCCCCTCGGACCAATGCTGGAGCGAGCAGCCGCCACAGTCGCCATACTGGGGCGAGACCGGTGCGATCCGGTCGGGGCTGGGTTTGACGATCTCGACCTCTTCCAGCCGCCCGTCCACGACGACGCCGCGCACCGTTTCGCCGGGCAAAGTCAGGCCGGCGAACACCGGGCCGGACGGCGTCTGGGCGACGCCGTCGCCCTGGCCGCCGACGCGGTCGATGGTGAGGATATCCATCGGCGGGCTTCTAGCCGCAGGTCCCCCTTCGCTCAAGCCACAGGGCCATCGCGGCAGGTTCGCTGAACATGAACGAAGATGAACGAACCGATCAATTGCCGTTCAGCTTCGCCGTCGTAATCCTAGTGCAACGAGACACGAGGCTTTGCCGTTAACGTTTGACGGAAAACCGTTCGGTCCTCAGAGGGTTGGAAAATGCGTCTCACGAAAACATCGATCGCCGCCGTCGCCGCCCTGGCGTTCGGCGTCACGGCCGCCCCGCTCACGGCGTCGGCCCAGAACTACTACGGCAGCGGCTATAGCCAGAACTACGGCACCGGCGCCTACAGCCGCTCGTATGATTACAACAGCGGCCGCTACTACGATCCTTGCGCGCGTGAGCGCCAAGGCCGCACCGGCGCCGGCGCGGTGATCGGCGGCGGCGCGGGCGCCGTCATCGGCTCGCAACTGGCCGCACGCGGTCGACGCACGGAAGGCAGCATCCTGGGTGGCGTGCTCGGCGCTGTCGTCGGGTCGCAGGTCGGTCGGTCCAGCTCGGACGCCTGCCGCAGCTATCAGAGCGGCTATGGCTCGAACGGCTACTACGCCCAGGGCTACAGCCAACCGAGCTACGGCTATTACGACGATCGTTACACCGGCGACCAAGGCTATCGCTACGACGACTATGCCTACAGCCGTGGCGGCTACTACGACGACCGCTCGCGCCCGGTCGACTCCTATCAGAATTCGGACGGATGCCGTCTGGCCGAAAGCCAGATCCGTCTGCCGGATGGTCGCACGGACACCCGCTACGTCCGCACCTGCCCCGACCAGTATGGCCGCTATCGCGTCGTCGATTAATTTTCAGCCCCCCTGTCGATCGGCGACGTGACGGAGCCGCCGGAGGAGCAATCCTCCGGCGGTTTCTCTTTGTTTTGGGGCTACCGGCCTTTGGCCTAGTTGAGCCCGGTCTTGGAGCTATCGGTCTTGAGTTTTGGGCTTGGTCAGCCCGGCTTCTTCGCCCAGAGCAGGAACTCGACATTGCCGTCGCCGCCGGTGATCGGGCTTTCGGTTGTCGCCTGAACCGTCCAACCCAGCGCTTCCAGCCAGTCGCGCACGCGCTCTACAGCGGCCGCATGCGCCGCCGCATCCTTGATCACGCCCTTCTTGCCGCCGCCCGGGCCATCGGCCTCGAACTGCGGCTTGACCAGGGTGACCAGATCCGCGCCGGGCGTCGCCAGATCCAGCGCGACCGGAAGCACTTTGATCAGGCTGATGAAACTGGCGTCGCAGACGACCAACGATGGCGGCTGCGGGATCAGATCGGGCGTCAGGTCGCGCGCATCGATGCGCTCCAGATTGACGACGCGGGGATCGGACGACACCCGTGCGTGCATCTGGCCGAAGCCGACGTCCACGGCGAACACCCCGGCCGCGCCGCGGGTTAGCAAAACCTCGGTAAAGCCGCCGGTCGATGCCCCGACATCCAGCGCCACCCTGCCCTCGACGATGACGGGCCACAGGGTCAGGGCGTGGTCCAGCTTGAGCGCGCCACGCCCGACCCAAGGGTGGGCGGGTTGCGCCTCCAGCGCGATGTCGTCCGCGAACTGTTCGGACGCCTTCCGCACGATCACGCCGTCGGCCAAAACCAGCCCCACCTCGATCGCGGCGCGGGCTTGCGAGCGGCTGTCGAACAGGCCGCGCGCAACCAGAAGCTGATCAACCCGCGTCTTCACGGCCGTGCTTTCATCGGGGCGTCAAAGCGACGCCAGACGCGCCAGCGCCGCCTGTAGCTTGATCTTGCCCGCCTCGGCCTCGGCCAACTTGGCGCGCTGTTCGTCGACGACTTCCGGCGCGGCGCGAGACACGAAGTTAGGATTGCCCAGCTTTTTGTTCACATGGCCGATGTCGCTGTCTAAGGCGGCGATTTCCTTCTCCAGACGGGCCCGTTCGGCGGTCAGATCGATGATGCCCGTCAAGGACAAGGCGATCGTCGAGCCACCGGACACGAAGGTCACGGCCCCCGTCGGCGCCGCGTCAGCCGAACCGACCTCGGACACCCGGCCCAGGGTCAGAATCAGATCGCGATGGCGGGCGATCAGCTCAGCCGTCACGGCGTCGGGCGCGACAAAGGCCAGCGGCGGCTTGGCCGACGGCGGCACGTTCATTTCGGCGCGCAGACCGCGAATCTCACCGACCAGATCGACCAGCCAGCCGATCTCGGCCTCGGCCGAGGCGTCGATGAAGGCGTCCGGCAGAACCGGCCACTCGGCGCCGATCAACAAGCCGTCGCGCGCCGGGCCCTCCTTGCCCAGTTCGGCCCACAGTTCCTCGGTGATGAAGGGCATGACCGGATGCAGCAGCTTGAGCGTCTGATCCAGCGTCCAGGCGGTCATCGCCCGCGTCTCGGTCTTTGCGGCCTCGTCCGATCCTTGGAAGACAGGCTTGGCCAGTTCCAGATACCAGTCGCAGAACACATTCCAGACGAAGCGATAAAGGCCGCCCGCCGCATCGTCGAACCGCCCGCCCTCGATGGCCTCGGACACGGCGCGCTCGGCCTTGGTCAGTTCGCCGCGGATCCAGCGGTTGATCGTCTGCTCGACGGTCGCTGGGTCGAAGCCCTCGACGCGGCGCGCCTCGTTCATCTGGCTGAAGCGCGCGGCGTTCCACAGCTTGGTGCCGAAGTTGCGGTATCCCTCGATCCGCTGTTTCGACAGTTTGATGTCCCGCGTGCCGGACAGGATGGCCATGGTGAAGCGCAAGGGATCGGCGCCCAGCTCGTCGATGATGCCCAGGGGATCGATGACGTTCCCCTTGGACTTGCTCATCTTTTGGCCCTTTTCGTCGCGGACGAGGCCATTGATGATGACGCGCTTGAACGGGACCTCGCCCATGAAGTGCTGACCCATCATCATCATCCGGGCGACCCAGAAGAAGATGATGTCCGCCGCCGTGACGAGGTCGCTGGTCGGATAGAACCGCTCCAGATCCTGGGTCTTCTCGGGCCAACCCATGGTCGAGAAGGGCCACAGGGCCGAGGAGAACCAGGTATCCAGAACGTCCTCGTCCTGGGTCAGGGCGACCTCGGAATCATAGTCCGCCATCGCCTGCTCGCGGGCGTCCTCTTCCGTTTCGGCGACATAGATTTCGCCGTTCGGGCCATACCAGGCCGGAATGCGGTGCCCCCACCACAGCTGGCGCGAGATGCACCAAGGCTCGATGTTGCGCAGCCATTCGAAATAGATCTTCTCGTAGGACTTGGGCTCGAACACAGTATCGCCCTGCTCCACCGCCTTCAGCGCGGGCTGGGCCAGGACCTTGGCGTCGACGTACCACTGGTCCGTCAGCCACGGCTCGATCACCACGCCAGAGCGGTCGCCGTGCGGCACGACGTGTTTGGTCTTCTCGATCTCGCGCAGCCAGCCCTCTTCCTCGGCGCGGGCGACGATGGCCTTGCGCGCGGCGAAGCGGTCGAGGCCCGCGAAATCCGGGAAGCTCTCGACCAAACGCAAAATCTCGAAGTCTTCTGTTGTCCGCCCCTCGGCGTCGACGCCCTTGTAGGCTGCGTCAAAGTTCAGGATCCGACCGAATGCGTCCATTACGTTAATGGCCGGCAGGCCCGCCCGCTTTCCGACTTGGAAGTCGTTGAAGTCGTGCGCCGGCGTGATCTTCACCGCGCCCGAGCCCTTGGTCGGGTCGGCGTATTCGTCGGCGACAATCGGGATACGGCGCCCGGTGATCGGGAGGATAACCGATTTGCCGACGATGGCTGCGTAACGCTCGTCATTCGGATGCACGGCCACGCCGGTATCGCCCAGCATCGTCTCAGGCCGCGTCGTGGCGACGACGATGAAGTTTCGCGTCTCCCACTCCGTCGCATTGCCTTCGTCGTCGAAGGTCACCGGGTGTTCGTATGTTTCCTCGTCCGCCAGCGGATAAGCGAAATGCCAGTAGGCGCCGTCCACCTCGCGCTGCTCGACCTCCAGGTCCGAGATGGCGGTCTGGAAATGCGGGTCCCAGTTCACCAGCCGCTTGTCGCGATAGATCAGGCCTTCCTTATGCAGTTGCACGAAGACCTTGCGGACGGCGGCGTTTAGCCCCTCGTCCAGGGTGAACCGCTCGCGCGACCAGTCGCACGATGCGCCAAGGCGACGCAGTTGACGCACGATGGTCCCGCCGCTTTCGGCCTTCCATTCCCAGATTTTCTCGATGAAGGCGTCGCGGCCCATGTCGCGACGCCCCACATTGCCGGCGGCGGCCAGCTGGCGCTCCACCACCATCTGGGTGGCGATGCCGGCGTGGTCCGTGCCCGGCAGCCACAGCACCGCCTTGCCCTTCATCCGGTGATAGCGGGCTAGGATGTCCTGCAGCGTATTGTTCAGCGCATGGCCGATATGCAGGCTGCCCGTCACGTTCGGCGGCGGAATGACGATCGAATAGGCCTCTGCGGCGCCGTCGGTGCGGGGCGCGAACAGGCCGCTCTCTTCCCACTGGGCGTAAATGCGGGGCTCGGCGGCCTGGGGTTCGAAAGTCTTCTCAAGCATCGTCATTCTTTTTTGCTAACGCTCCGCGCGCGGCGCGTCGCTACATGAGCATATCGAAATGCGAAAGGGCGGCCCCCTTCAGGAGCCGCCCCTCGGATTAGTCTGGGCTGAAGCGAAGGGCTAGGCGCTGCGCGCGATGCGTTCGACTTCCTTTTGTACCGCCGCCTGGACAATGCCGGGCAGGTTGTTGTCCAGCCAGTCCTTCAAAAGCGGGCGCAGCATCTCGGCGACCATGGCCTCGACCGTGTTGCCGCTGACGAAGGGCAGGTCGCCCGAGGCCGACGGAGCCGGCTCAGGCTTCTTGAAGCTGGCGGCCAGGCCCGCAAAGGCCGAGGCCGCGCTGGCGGCGGCGCTGTCGCCGACCAGGGTGTCATAGGCCGGGGCCGGCTCGGGAGCCGATTCGTAAGCCGACGCGGGTTCAGGCTCGGGCTGATAGGGCGCGGGCGAATGCTCGACCACGTCCAGATCGCCGATAGTCTCGGCCGGCGCCTCATAGCGGTCGGTCAGTTCCAGCACGTCGTCTTCGACGGCGGCGGGCTCCGACGCAGGCTCCACCGGAGCGGCGAAGACGGTTTCGGCCGCGATCGGCTCGGGAACCGGCTCAGGCGTGGCTTCCGGCATCGCGGCCGCTGGCGTCTCGGCCGGGGCCTCGTCTTCAGAGATGATCCGGCGAATCGACGCCAGAATCTCTTCCATGGTCGGTTCCTGGGCGGACTGATCGGTCATGGCGCAACCTTGGGCGAGGCCTGGGTAGAAGGGGTGGGCGCCGAACGATGGATCGCTCGAAACCTGTGCCTTGTCGTCGCATCTTCGCCCGTCGGAATCAACGGGCGGTTTCCGTCCGTATTCGACGCGGTCAGTTCTGCGGCGCCGTGCGCACGACCTCGCCCTTGAGCTGAGCGTCGATCGGCGCGTCGGCGGTGTCCGGCGTGGTCACGATCGGCGGCGAGGCCACGCGGTCCAGCGTCTCGATCACGCCGTCCCACGGCAGGCCGCCGCGTCCCTTGACCTGGTCGTAGTTCGCAGCTGGATCATAGGCCTCGATCGTCGGGTTCAGCGCCGGGCCTTCCAGCTGGCCCATGGCGGCCAGCAGCGAGGCGCGGGCGACGTATTCGGCGGCGCGGGCGCTGGCGACGGAAGTCTGGGCGTTGCGCAGCGCCAGTTCCTGATTCAGCACGTCCAGCGTGGTGCGCAGACCGACCTGGGCTTCCTGGCGCACGCCTTCGGCCGCGACCGATGCGGCGCGAACGGCTTCCGTGCCGGCCGCGACCGTGGCGCGGGTCGACAGCACCTGGGCGTAGGCCGAGCTGACGTTCTGAAGCACCGTGCGGCGCTCGCCCTCAATGCCGATCTGAGCCGCGTTGGCGCGCTCCAGAGCCTGGGCGACGCGCGAGCGGTTCAGACCGCCGGTGAAGAGCGGCACGGACAGGGTGGCGCCGGCCGTGAAGCTGCGGCGATCGGCCAGTTCGCCCAGATCGCCGAGATCGTTGGTCGATCCGCCATAGGAGGCGGTGGCGCGCACCGACGGCAGATATTCCGAACGGGCGGCCGCGACGGCGGCCTCGGCGCTTTGCAGTTGATAGGTCGCGGCAAGCACAGCGGGATTGCGTTGCAGCGCCGTCTCGATGGCGACGTCGAAGTCGCTGGGCACTTCCGGCAGGACCGGCGCGGCTTCCAGATCGGCCGGCGACTGGCCGACGACGGCGGCATAGGCGGCGCGCGACGTGGAAAGCTGGGCCTGGGCGTTCGCCAGGTCGGCTTCAGACTGCGCCTGCGAAGCTTCGGCCTGGGCCACGTCGGTGCGGGTGATCTCACCGACCTCGAAACGGGCGCTGGTTTCTTCCAGCTGGCGTTGCAGCACCGTCAGGTTCTCCTGGCGGATACGCAGGATTTCCATGTCGCGGGTGACGTTCACATAGGCCTGGATCACCGACAGCATGACCGACTGCTCGATCTCACGCAGATTCTCACGGCCGGCCAGGACGCTGGCGCGGGCCTGATCGATGGCGCGCGAGGTGCGACCGGCGGTCCAGACATTCTGGCTGACGCTGACGCCGACATTGGCGCCTTCGGTTTCGGACGACGAGGTCGTGACCTGGGTATCGGGTATGCCGTCGCCGTTCGTATCGACGAACTGGGTCACGGCGGGGAAGTCGCTGCGGGTGTAGTCCACGCCGGCCGAGGCGCCGATGGTCGGACGCAGGCCCGACCGCGCCTGGACCACCGTCTCGTCCAGCGCACGCTGGTTGGCGCGCTGGGCCAGCAGGTTGGGGTTGGTCCGATAGGCCAGGGCGATGGCGTCCTGCAGCGTCTCGGCCCAGGCCGGCGCGCCCAGACCGGTCATCACGGCGACCACAGCGGCCGAAGCCAGCACACGCGAGCGTTTCAACATTGTCCGTCCTTGCGTGACGCTCCGAAGAACGCCCGAATGTTTTCTCAAGCGTAACTGCGGCCTGACCGAACCACACGCCAGTTAAGTTTTCTTCACGGTTGCGAACGGGATTTCCGTCGCAACCGCGCGTCTCTTTGATCTTACAGCGCGAAAGTGGGGGCCGGCTTCAGCTCGGCAAGGACCGCAGGCGACGAATCGAACAGTTCGCGGCGCGACAGGCCTTCGCGCGTCTGAACATACAGGGCCGCCTTGCCGATGGCGCCGCGACGTTCGACCACGACGATCCGGCCGCCGGGACGCAGGGCCGCGCCCCACGATTCGGGCAGGCTCTCGACGCCGCCTTCGGAAATGATCAGATCCCATCCTTCGCCGGTCGGCTGAGCCAAGGGCGCGACGACCGTGGTCACGCCTTCGTCCGCCAGAGCCGCGCCGACCACGGCGAACACAGCGTCGTCCGATTCTTGAGCCGTGACGCTCACGCCCATACGGGCCAGCAGGGCGGCGGCGTAAGGCGCGGCGATGGCCAGGGCCTTCTCGCCTTCGCGTGCATCGGCCGCTTGCAGCAGCTTGGCGACGTCGCGCGCCGGCATCAGCCGGCGCTCGCCCGCGATCAATGCTGGTTCTTCGGAATAGGCGGCGAAAGCGCGGTCAGGCGCGCAGAACCTTTCACGCGGCACGGCCATCATGGCCAGGTGAATCGCGCGATCCGTCACGTCGTTCACCCGCACCTGCGAGTCGACCATGGCCTTGCGCTCTGCGGTGAAATCCATCTGTAGGCAGCCTTCAACGATAATCCGGGAGGAAATCTCGCGCGCTTATAGGTCCGTGCGTTGCAGCGGACAATCCGATCTGATAGCGAACGCCCCTCGCGATGATCGCCCCCGAGAAATCGGGGACAAAAAGCGGCCTGATGGCGGAGTGGTGACGCAGAGGACTGCAAATCCTTGCACCCGGGTTCGATTCCCGGTCAGGCCTCCATCGCGACGATACGGACGAAGGCCGCCCCTCGGGGCGGCCTTCGCGTTTTCAGCTTCCAGCAAGCGCTGTCGTCGTCAGATGATGTAGCGCAACAGCACTCGTCGCCGCGACATTCAGCGAATCGAACCCGCCCGCCATAGCGATGCCGATCGGCCGGCAACAGTCGATCAAATCCCTGGGCAGCCCCGGCCCTTCCGACCCCAGCATCAGAGCGACCGGTCCGACGCGCCTGTAGTCCGAAAGCCGCTCGGCCGCCGAAGGCGTCAGCGCCAAGACTTCGACGCCGGCCTGCTGCAGGGCTTCGATAATGTCCGTCGCGCCGGCGACGACGAACGGCGTACGCAGCACCGCCCCGACCGAAACGCGAATCGCCTTGCGGTAAAAGGGGTCGCAGCAGGTCGGATCAAGCAGCACCGCCTTCGCGCCAAACGCGGCGGCGTTCCTGAACAGGCCGCCGACATTGTCATGGTTGCTGATGCCGCTGGCCACGACGAAAACGTCCTGCGGAGAGATATCCGCCAGCACATCGTCCAGCGACAGAGGCTCGGGCTTTCGGCCCAAGGCCAGAATGCCCCGGTGCAGTTCGAAACCCGCGACCCGGTCCAGCACGGTCTGGCCTGCGACATAGACGGGCGTCGCGGGCGGCAGAGACGTAATGACATCGCCCAAGGCCGTAACACGTTTTTCCGCCAGCAGCAGCGACAGGGGCCGACAGCGCGAAGCCGTCGACGCCAGTCCACGCACCACCACCTCCCCTTCCGCGATGAACAGTCCTTGACGACCCGTCAGATCGCGCTCGCGGATATCGCGGTAGGCCGCAACACGCGGGTCTGCGGGATCGTCGATAAATATCGTTTCGATTGGCTCGTTTTCCCATTGCAAGATCGGAACAGCCGCTGCTATACGCCCGCCTCCCGAGCAGATGTTCCGCAGTAGCTCAGTGGTAGAGCAGCCGACTGTTAATCGGCTGGTCGTAGGTTCGAATCCTACCTGCGGAGCCACTCGGGGTAAAGACTGAGGCCAGACAAGGCGTTAGGTCAAAAACTTTCCATAATACCTGATCCTTCTCGCACGACGACCGAGCTGCTGGGCGCGGACGTGCCGCGATCTGGTGTCGCTTTGACGCACACCGCCCCTGTCCGTAGATCAAAGCGAACCTTGGCCAACCTTGAGCGTTGGCAAAGCTATCCCTCACGATCCAGGAGAGACGCCCCGCCTCGATGTCCATCAGCTTCCTTCTCGTCGTCATCCTGGTCCTGCCGTTCCTTGGCGCCATCGTCGCGTCCGGCTTGCCGCGTCACGCACGCACCTCCGCCGCCATCCTGTCGTGGGTCGTGGCCTTGGTCAGCCTGGGGTGTCTGGCCGCGCTATGGCCAATGTTCCAGGACGGGGAGACGCTGCGCTACGAGATCCCGTGGCTGCCGTCGCTGGGCGTCAATCTGGTGCTGCGACTGGATGGACTGTCGTGGCTGTTCAGCGCCCTGATCCTGGGGATCGGGGCCTTGGTGGTGCTGTATGCCCGCTACTACATGTCGCCGAAGGATCCGGTGCCGCGGTTCTTCTCCTTCCTGCTGGCCTTCATGGGCGCGATGCAAGGCGTGGTGCTGTCGGGCAATCTGATTCAGCTGGTCGTATTCTGGGAGCTGACCAGCCTCTTTTCCTTCCTTCTAATCGGCTATTGGCACCAGAACCCCGCCGCGCGCGAAGGGTCGCGAATGGCGCTGACGGTGACGGCCATGGGCGGCATCGCCCTGCTGGTCGGGATGATCCTGATCGGGCGGATCGTCGGCAGCTACGACCTCGATGTCGTCTTGGCGTCGCGCGAGGCGATCCAGACCAGCCCGCTGTACCTGCCCGCGCTGATTCTGCTGCTGCTCGGCGCGATGACCAAGAGCGCGCAGTTTCCGTTCCACTTCTGGCTGCCCCGCGCCATGGCCGCGCCGACGCCGGTCAGCGCCTATCTGCACTCCGCGACCATGGTGAAGGCGGGGATCTTCCTGCTGATCCGCTTCTGGCCCGTCCTGGCGGGGTCTGAGAGCTGGTATCTGATCGTCGGCGGCATGGGCCTGGCGACGCTGCTGCTCGGCGCTTGGTGCGCCATCTTCCAGCATGATCTCAAAGGCCTGCTGGCCTATTCGACGATCAGCCATCTGGGCCTGATCGTGCTGCTGCTGGGATTGGGCAGTCCGCTGGCCTGTATCGCGGCCATCTTCCACACGGTGAACCACGCCACCTTCAAGGCGTCGCTCTTCATGGCCGCCGGCATCATCGACCACGAGGCCGGCACGCGGGATATGCGCAAGCTCAGCGGTCTTTTCCGCTTCATGCCCTTCACGGCGACCCTGGCTATGGTGGCCGCAGCCGCGATGGCGGGCGTGCCCCTGTTGAACGGCTTCCTGTCCAAGGAAATGTTCCTGGCCGAGGCGGTGGCCAGCGCCCATACGCACGGCCTGAACATGCTGCTGCCCGCCCTGGCCACCTTGGCCAGCGCCTTCAGCGTTCTGTATTCACTGCGGTTTATCCATGCGACCTTCTTCGGCCCGCCTCCAACAGAGTTGGATCGCATCCCGCACGAGCCGCCCGCCTGGATGCGTCGCCCCGTCGAGGTGCTTGTCGCGCTGTGTCTGGTCGTCGGCATCTTCCCGGCTGTGACGGTGGGACCGTTCCTGAAGAGCGCCGCCGTTTCGGTGCTGGGCTTTGACCTGCCCTATTACAGCCTGGCCCTGTGGCACGGATTCAACCTGCCGCTGGTGCTGAGCCTTATCGCGCTCGCCGGCGGCGTGGGTCTCTATGTCGTCTTCGGCAAACGCATCAACGCCAACCCGCGCGGCGGACCGTGGGGCTGGAAGCGTCTGAACGGCGGCTGGTTGTTCGAGCGAACTATGACCGGCCTGTTCAAGGGGTCGGAGGCGATGGTTCGCCTGTTGGGGGCGACACGACAACAGGCACAGCTGAGGGCCATCGTCTTGGTCGCCCTGCTGGCTGGCGGGCTGGCGGCGATCGGCGCCGGATTGGTGATCCGCCCGATCATGCCGACATTGACCTTGTCCAACTGGGCCTTCGCCGGTCTTTGGCTGGTCGGCGCCAGCTGTGCAGTCGCGGCGGCATGGCAGGCGAAGTATCACCGACTGGCCGCCGTGGTTCTGATGGGCGGCGCAGGTCTGGCCAGCTGCCTGTCCTTCGTCTGGCTGTCGGCGCCGGATCTGGCGGTGACCCAGTTGCTGGTCGAGGTCGTGACCACCGTCCTGCTGCTGCTGGGTCTGCGCTGGCTGCCGAAGCGGCTCGAGACCATTCGCCTGCCACAGGCCATGGATAAGCGGTCTCGCCGCCGGCGCCGTATCGATCTGATCATCGCCGCCGCCGTTGGCGCGTCCTTGGCGGCCATTTCCTACGCCGTCATGACGCGTCCATCGATCGAGGGGATTTCGCGCTTCTTCGTCGAGCACGCCTACAAGGACGCGGGCGGGCGCAACATCGTCAACGTCATCCTGGTTGACTTCCGCGCCTTCGACACCTTCGGCGAGATCACGGTTCTGGGCATTGTCGGCCTGACGATCTTCGCCCTGCTGCGCCGCTTCCGTCCCGCCGACGACACCCTGTCCAATCCCAGCCAGCAGAGCGTGCAGGATGCCTCAGACCGCGATCATGAGACGCGATCGGAGGGCGACACGCTGAAGGAGACCATGCTGATCCCCCGCGTGGTGATGCGCTGGATCTTCCCCTTCATCATTCTGCTCGCCGTTCACCTGTTCCTGCGCGGGCATGACCTGCCGGGCGGGGGTTTCGCGGCGGGCGTCGCCCTGTCGATCGCCTTCATCCTGCAATATATGGCCTCGGGCGCCCGCTGGGTCGAAGAGCGGCTGGCGATCCGGCCCATCTTCTGGATCGGCGCCGGCCTGGTGATCGCCGCCCTCAGCGGGATTGGATCGTGGCTGTTCGGCTATCCCTTCCTGACCTCTTGGTTCCAGTATGCCGACCTGCCGATCCTGGGCCGCGTGCCCTTGGCCAGCGCCGTGCTGTTCGACTTGGGCGTGGTCGTTCTCGTCGTGGGCGCCACGGTCCTGACCCTCGTCGCCCTGGCGCACCAGTCGCTGCGCAAGCCCAAACAGAGAGACAACGAGGAGGGAGAGCCCTCATGATGGAGCTGGTTCTCGCCCTCGCCATCGGCGTGCTGTCGGCCTCCGGTGTCTGGCTGCTGCTGCGCCCGCGCACCTTCCAGGTGATCATGGGGCTATCGCTGCTGTCCTATGCGGTCAATATCTTCATCTTCGCCATGGGACGGCTGAGGTCGGGCGCGCCGCCGGTGCTGGCGGGCGAGGTCTCCGACCCCGCGCGCTACACCGACCCGACGCCGCAGGCGCTGGTCCTGACCGCGATCGTCATCAGCTTCGCCCTGACCGCGCTGTTCCTGGTTGTCATTCTGGCCGCACGCGGCATCACCGGCAGCGACCATGTCGATGGCAAGGAGCCGGACGCATGATCGACTGGAACGCCCATCTGATCATCGGCCCCATCGTCCTGCCGATGATCATCGCCTCGGCCATGCTGCTGCTGGACGAGCGTCGCCGAACACTGAAGGCGGCGCTCAGCTTGAGCGCTATGGCCGCCATTCTGGTCATGGCCCTGGTTCTGCTGCACGAGAGCGCAAACGGCGCCGTGGGCGGCGGCGATACTGCGCGCGTCTATCGCCTGGGATCGTGGGCTGCGCCCTACGGCATCGTCCTGGTGGCCGACCGGCTGTCGACGATGATGGTCGCGCTGACCAGCGTTTTGGGCGGATGCGCCCTGATCTTCGCCTTGGCGCGATGGGACCGGGCGGGGCCGCGCTTCCACGCCCTGTTCCTGCTTCTCATCATGGGGGTGAACGGCGCCCTGCTGACCGGCGACCTGTTCAACCTGTTCGTCTTTTTTGAGATCATGCTGGCCGCCTCGTACGGACTGGCCCTGCATGGGTCGGGCGAGGCGCGTGTGCGGGCGGGCGTGATCTATATCGCCGTCAATCTGACCGCGTCCTTGCTGTTCCTGATCGGCGTCAGCCTAATCTACGGGGTGACCGGCACGCTGAACATGGCGGATGTTGCGACGCGGGTTGCGACCATCTCAGCGGATGACCTGGGACTGTTTCATATCGGAGCGGCGGTGCTGGGCACGGCCTTTCTGATCAAGTGCGCCATGTGGCCCTTGGGCTTCTGGCTCACCCCGACCTATTCAGCGGCCAGCGCGCCGGCGGCGGCGGTCTTCGCCATCCTCTCCAAGGTCGGGGTCTATGTGGTTATCCGCCTAAGCCTGCTGCTGTTCGGCGCAGATGCGGGCGCCTCCGCCGGATTTGGCTTGACCTGGCTGTTCGTCGGCGGACTGGCGACCATAGCTTTCGGCACATTCGGCCTGATCGCCTCTCGCGATCTATCGCGTGCCGCCGGGTTCGGCGTGATGATTTCTTCCGGCACCGTTCTGGCGAGCCTGGGCGTCGGCGATGCGGCGACTCTTAGCGGCGCGCTCTTTTACCTGATTGGTTCCACCCTGGCCTGCGCCGCCCTGTTTCTGCTGGCCGAGATTCTCCAGCGCGGACGTGAGGCCGATGTCGGCGAGGCGCGCGCTGTTTTCGATGACGAGTATCGTGATCCGTTCGACGACGAAGAACGCAACGAACCGGGCCTGGTCATCCCGGCGGCCGTCGCGGCCCTGGGCGGCGCCTTTCTGATCTGCACCTTGATGGTCGCCGGCCTGCCGCCTTTGGCCGGCTTCGTCGGGAAACTGTCTATGATCAGCGCCTTGGTCGGCGTTGGCGATGCGGCGGCCTGGACGCTGGTCGCCGTACTTTCCGTGTCCAGCCTCGGCGCCTTGATCGGCCTGACGCGCCTGGGCGTCGGCGCTATCTGGACACGCGACGAAGATGCGCCGGCTTTCGTGGTGGGTGCGGCCGAGCTGACGGCGGTCGCAGCCCTGCTTGGCGCGTGCGTGTTTTTGGCCATCTTCGCTGGCTCCGCCCTGATCTACACCGACCACACGGCGGCCTGGCTGGCTGACCCGCAAGGCTACATTCACGCGGTGCTGGGCGGGGGCGGTCGATGAGACGCATCCTCCCCTACCCCATCCTTTCACTCGGCCTGTTCGTCGCCTCGATCCTGCTCAGCGCCTCGGTCGCGCCGCCGTCTCTGGCGCTCGCGGTGCTGCTGGCCCTTCTGGCGCCGATCATCATGCTGGCGCTGGGCGTTGATCGCGTGCGGGTGAAGTCGCCGATGGCCATAGTGCGCCTCGCCATCGACGTCGTCGGCGACATTGTGCGCTCCAACTGGGCGGTGTCGCACATCATTCTGGGGCGGCGACGGCATGAGCGCACATCCGGCTTCATCCACATCCCGTTGGACCTGCGCGACCGATATGGCCTGGCGGTCCTGGCCATCATTATCACCTCGACGCCTGGCACCTTGTGGGTCGAGTATGAGTCCGCCACCGGCCGTCTGCTGCTGCACGTGCTGGATCTCGTGGATGAAGAGACCTGGGTGCGGCTGATCAAGGATCGCTACGAGCGCCGGCTGATGGAGATTTTCGAATGACGGCGACGGTGCTGACCTGGGGTCTGGGTCTGGCCCAGCTGATGCTGACCTGCGCCATGGGCCTAGCGGCATGGCGGATCATTCACGGTCCGCGCGCCCAGGATCGCGTCTTGGGCATGGACACGCTTTATCTAAACGGCATGCTGCTGGTGGTGGTGTTCGGCATCCGCACCAACAGCCAGCTTTATTTCGAGGCCGCGCTGGTGATCGGCATGTTGGGCTTCGCCGCCACCGTGGCCCTGGCCAAGTTCCTGATGCGCGGCGAGGTGATTGAATGACCCAAGCTGACGTTCCCGCATGGGCCGCCATCATCGTCGTCGCCCTGGCCGTCATCGGCTCGGGCCTTTCGCTACTGGGCGCGGTTGGGCTGGTTCGGCTGAAGACCTTCTATGAGCGCGTCCACGCTCCGACGCTCGGGGCCACGCTAGGCATGGCGCTGATCCTGCTGGCGTCGATCGTCTGGTTCACGACCGTCGAGCGGCGTTTCATGCCCCGCGAAATCCTGATCGGCCTTTTCCTGACGGTCACGACGCCGGTCACCCTGATCCTGCTCGCCCGCGCCGCCCTGTTCCGCGATCGCACCGAGGGCGCCGAAGACACGCCGAGAAAGGGCTGATCGGCCGGCAAAAAAGAAGCCCGGCGGGGGCGCCGGGCTGCAAGCAGGTTCGGTGATGGTGCCCTGAGGACGGCCCCATTCCTTAACCGAAATGGTTTCCAGATCGTTAAGCGCCCTCAGTCCGGCAGCCACGTCGTCTGACGCCCGGCTGGCTCTACAGGCCAAGTGATCCGCCAGCCTGCCCCCGCCCGCTCGACGACGAAGCTCCCAGCCGCGCCCGGGCCCGGATAGTCAAAGCGCCTTCCATTCACCGTGATCGTCGCCGCACCCGACTGTCCGATGACCGCCCGCCAACGGCCGCGCCCGATCGCCGCCGGCGACATATCTGCGCCGTTGATGTTGATCGACGGCGCCGCCCCATTTGTTCGGCCGGAAGCCATCAGGGTCGCACCGTCCGAATCCACCGCATCCAGCCCTTCGCCGCCATCGAGGCGAACAGTCGGCTGGCCAGCGGCAATCAGGGCGACGGGACCGGCCCCACCCTGGATCACCACCAGGGTCTCGGGCGAGACGGCGGCGTCCTCGCCCACCTGCACCTCGGGCGTGAAGCGCACATCGCCGCTTAGCGGCGGCAGCCGCAGTTCGAACCGCCCCGCACCGTCCGCCGTCGTCGCCACGGCCGCAGTATCCGGCGCACGCAGCACGACGCGCGCATTGGGCCCCGCCCCGCCGCGCAGCACCAGAACGCCGCCGTCGCGCATCACGCCATCAATCTGGGGCGGGCGAACCCAGGGCGAGGCCTCGTCGGCCCCCGTCGGCCCCGCCACGCCGCCCTGCCGATCGGAACAGGCTGCGGCAGCCAGGACCGCGACACACGCGACCATCATCCGACGTTTCATCCTGCGCCTCTACGATATAGGACTGGCGACCCAGCGGCTCGAGCCTGTGTTAGCTTGAGCGCCGTCGGTTTGGCCATGGCCAGGCCGCCTATTCGTTTTCTTCGAGGCTCCATGTCCCTGCCCCCCGTTTCGTTCCTGCCGTTCGACGGCTCTTCCGTCTGCCTGTTCTGCGGTGCCTCCGAGACCGCCGATCCCACCTATACCGAGGCGGCCTACGCCTTCGGCAAGGTCGCGGCCAAGGCCGGCTGGCGGCTGGTCTATGGCGGCGGCGGCGTGGGCCTGATGGGGGCCTCGGCGCGCGGCGCGCATGAGGCGGGCGGCCGGGTCGTCGGCATCATGCCGGCCTTCCTGCGCAGCCGCGAACGCCTGTTCGACGAGGTCGAGACCGTCGTCGTCACTTCGATGCACGAACGCAAACAACTGATGTACGACCAATCCGACGCCTTCGTGGTCGCGCCCGGCGGCATCGGCACCCTGGAAGAGGTCGTGGAGTTGCTGTCCTGGAAGCGGCTGGACCTGCATCACAAGCCGGTCGTCTTCCTGAACCTGAACGGCTTCTGGAACGGCTTCTTCGACTTGATGAAGCACAGCGTCGCAGAAGGAATGACGCCGCCGTCGTTCTTGGACGCCTGGACCGTCGCCGAAACCGTCGAAGAGGCGATGGCGCAGGTTCAGGCCGGCGGCGATGCGCCGCAATTGAAACATGATCATCGATAAGTGATCATCGCTCATAATCCGCTGCGCGCGTCTTGACAGTTTTTATGGAAAACTGACATGGGAGCGGAGCGGCATGACGCCGTTCTTCATTTCGGAGAGTTTTCGATGCGCGCTTTGCTGATCGCCGCCGCCCTGTTCGCCGCCGCCCCTGCGGTCGCCCAAGCCCCCGCCGCCACCAGCCTGACGCTGGCTGACGCCGCCAAGGCGCCCGCTCGCGCCACCATCATCGACGGCGCACGTTGGTCCTGCGAAGGCGCGACCTGCACCGCGGCTGGCGGCACGGAACAGCCCGCGACGCGCGCCTGCCGTCGCGTGGTTCAGAAGTTCGGTCCTGTGACCGCCTTCTCGTACAAGGGCGTCGCCCTGAGCGCCGACGAACTGGCTGTCTGCAACGCCTAGACTGCGTGAGGCGGCTTAGGCCGCCTCACCTCTCAGACGCCGCTGGATGGTTTCGCGACCGATCAGCGGCGCCATGGCCGCCATGTCCGGCCCGTGCTGCTGCCCCGTCAGCGCCAGACGCAGCGGCATGAATAGCGCCTTGCCCTTGGCGTCCGTCTCGGCCTTGACGGCCGAGGTCCACGCCGACCAGGCGTTCTCGTCGATCACTTCCGGCAGCAGACGCAGCGCCGTTTCGATGAAGGTCGCATCTTCGATAACCGGTTGGATCGGACCACGGACGATCTGCGCCATGTCCGCAATGTCGGCGAACTTTGTCAGATTGCCCCGCACCGTATTCCAGAAGGCTTCGCCCAAATCGGCGCCGAGAGCCTGAAGACGCGGCTGCGCCGTCGCATAGTCCATGACGTGCAGCGCCTGGGCGTTCAGCCGGTCCAGATCGGCCGTATCGTAACGCGCCGGCGAACGGCCCATCTTGGAAAAGGCGAAGCTCTGTCCCAGAGCGTCCACCGAGGCGCCGACTTCCAGCGGATCAGACGTCCCGATCCGGCCGAGGTGGCTGGTGATCGCGATCGGCTCATAGCCTTGGTCGCGCATGTCGCTGATCGACAGCGATCCCAGACGCTTGGAAAGGGCCGCGCCGTCGGCGCCGACCAGCAGCGGCATGTGGGCGAAGCCCGGAACCGTCGCGCCCAGCGCTTCGAAGATTTCGATCTGCGCCCCGGTGTTGGTGACGTGATCCTCGCCCCGGATGATGTGCGTGATGGCCATGTCGATGTCATCGACGACCGACGGCAGGGTATAGAGGAACAGGCCGTCTTCGCGGATCAGAACCGGGTCCGACATCGAGGCGGTGTCCACCTCCGCATGACCGCGCGCCAGGTCTTCCCAAGCGACGCGCTTGCCGTCCAGCTTGAAGCGCCAATGGGGGCGGCGCCCTTCGGCTTCGTAGGCGGCCTTCTGCTCTTCGGTCAGTTCCAGCGCCGCGCGGTCATAGATCGGCGGCAGGCCGCGCGACAGTTGCACCTTGCGGCGACGGTCGAGCTCTTCGGCGGTTTCATAGGCGGGATAAAGCCGCCCCGACGCCTTCAGCCTGGCGGCCGCTTCTTCGTAGCGATCGAAACGCTTCGACTGATTATAGCGCTCGTCCCACGGCATCCCCAGCCAGGTCAGGTCGTCTTCGATTCCCTGTTCGAACTCGGGCGTGGAGCGCGCCAGGTCGGTGTCGTCGATGCGCAGGACGAACGATCCGCCCTGCCCCTTGGCGAACATCCAGTTCACCAAGGCGGTGCGGACATTGCCGACGTGCAGCTTACCCGTGGGCGACGGGGCGAAACGAACCTTGACGGACATGGATAGACGACCTCGAAAGCGAGGCGGCTAGGTCGCCCCGCAACCCGGCGAAGTCAAGGCGCGGAAGGCTTAAACCTCAGTCGTCGCGATGAACGCGTTCGCGGCGTTCGTGGCGTTCCTGGGCTTCGACCGACAGGGTCGCCGTCGGACGGGCTTCCAGACGACCCAGGCTGATGGGTTCGCCCGTGTCCTCGCAGTAGCCGTAGGAGCCGTCCTCGATCCGGCGCAGCGCGTCGTCGATCTTGGAGATCAACTTGCGTTGGCGGTCGCGGGTGCGCAACTCCAGCGCGCGATCGGATTCCGAAGACGCCCGGTCCACCAGATCGGGGTGGTTTTCGGTCTCGGCCTTCAGATTGACAACCGTGCCCTTGGACTCGCGAAGGATCTCATCCTTCCAGGCCAGCAGCTTCTTCTTGAAATAGGCTTGCTGCCGTTCGTTCATGAACGGCTCGCTGTCAGACGGCCGATACGGGCCGGTTTCGTCGGACACAACGGACGCCAAGGCGCTCATCGATCTCACGCTCTCTAACACGCCCCCCTGTGGCGTAGATGGCCGTATAATGAGCCCGTCGAGTCGCGGCAACGCGGTTCTCGATTCCGTGATGAAAATAGGGCGACTAACCGCCTGACAGTGGCAAAAGTCACTCACTGTCAAAGCTTAGCCGCCTGATGTCAGACGATTATTTCGTATCAGGGGCGGTTGCGGCGCATTTCCGCCTTCGCCAGTTCGACCGAGGCGCGCAGGTCGATCTGATCCAGCAGGGCGCCCAGGTCCTTGTCGTCGTCGGCGGCGCGCTCCTCGCGCAGGCTCCGCGCCAGACGATCCAGAGCCCCCTCGGCGGCGTCGCCGTTCAGCAGGGCCAGCTTGATTTCGTCAAGGCGATCCAGAAGACCGCTGCCGCGCCGGATCGCGCGACGTCGCTTTTCCAGCGGCCCCTCGACCCCTTGAAGGGCCATCAGGGCTGAGACGTCAGAGACCCCGCCCGTTGCTGCGCTGGCGGTCGTTGCAGCGGGCGCGGACGAAGCCGCAGTCTGCCCTAGCGAGAAGCCGCTGGCGGATCGCGTAGGACGTGTGCTGGCAGGCGTGCTGACGCCGTTGGGGCCGACAACCTTCATGTGCAGGTGCTCCGCGTCATGAAATCATGGATGACGGGCGGCGGTGACTGTTTGGTTAACGCCCCGGCAAATCCTGCCGCTTCTCTGACCGTCAAAGGCCGACCGACATTGAATTCACGTCGTTAATTCTTCGGCACGATCCTCGCAGTGATGACGGCGTAACGTTGCGTGGACGCCTGACCGATGCAAAATCTGCTTGCCCGCCTGATAGCCTCCGTCGCCGCGACGCTCGTCGTCGCCGGCGGCGCGACCTCGGCGTTGGCCCAGTCGCAGTCGCGCATCAAGGACATCGCCGCCGTCGAGGGCGTGCGAGGCAACCAGTTGGTCGGCTACGGCATGGTCATGGGGCTGAACGGCACGGGCGATTCCTTACGCAACTGCCCCTTCACCCGCCAATCGCTGGAAGGCATGACCGAGCGGCTGGGCGTCAACATTCGCGGCGCCAACGCCAACACCAAGAATATGGCCGCCGTCATGGTCACGGCCGACCTGCCCGCATTCGCCACGCCCGGCTCGCGCATCGACGTGTCGGTCGCCTCCATGTGCGACGCCAAGAGCCTGCTGGGCGGTTCGCTGGTTGTCACCAGCCTGCAAGGCGCGGACGGTCAGGTCTATGCGGTGGCGCAAGGCTCGGTCCAGACCGGCGCCGTCTCGGCGTCTGGCGGTTCAGGGTCGTCGGTGACGCGCGGCGTGCCGACTGCGGGCCGCATCGCTTCGGGCGCCTTGGTCGAGCGCGAGACCGGCTTCCAGATGGCCAATATGAACGAGGTGCGCCTGAACCTGCGCAACCCCGACTTCACCACCGCCCAGCGCGTCGCCGCCGTTGTCAACGCCGCGTATCCGGGGTCGGCCCTGGCCGAGAACGGCACGGTCGTGGCCCTGCGCGCGCCCGGCGAACTGGGCATGGCGGGCTTCATCAGCCGGATCGAAAACCTGGCCGTCAGCGTCGATACGCCCGCCAAGGTCATCATCGACGAAGTCAACGGCGTCATCGTCATGGGCGACGCCGTGCGCATCTCTCGCGTCGCCATCGCTCAGGGCAATCTGACCATATCGGTGGACGAACAGCCGCAAGTCAGCCAGCCGGCGCCCTTCAGCCGGGGCCAGACCGCCGTCGTCCCTTCGACCCAAGTAAACGTCGAAGAGGATCTGGGCACCCAGATGCGGCTGGTAGGCGGTGGAGCAAACCTCTCCACCCTGGTCAACGGCCTGAACGCCCTGGGCGTCAGCCCGCGCGACATGATCAGCATCCTGCAGGCCATCAAGGCCGCCGGCGCCCTGCAGGCCGACATCGAGGTGATGTGAGCATGACCGACCTGACCGTCTCCGCCGATCTGCTGCGCCCCGCCGCGGCCGCGCCCACGGCGGCGAACCGAGACAAGATCGCGGAAACCGCCAAGGCCTTCGAGGCCACCTTCATTTCCCAGATGCTGAAGCCGATGTTCGAAGGCCTGTCGACTGACGGCCTGTTCGGCGGCGGCCAGGGCGAGGCGACATGGCGCAGCTTCATGCTGGACGAAATGGCCAAGTCGACGGTGAAGGCGGGCGGCATCGGCCTGAGCAACACCGTCATGGCCGAAATGCTGAAAATGCAGGAGGGCCGGCAATGAGCGACACCGAACTGGCCCAGGCGCGGGTTCGTCAGTTGACGACCTTGACCTTGCGTCTCACCGAGCGACTGAAGGCCGAAACAGCCGCTTTCGCCGATGGCCGTCCTCAGGATGTGGCGGCCGGTCTGTCGGAAACCCAGGAGATGGCCAATCTCTACCGTCGCGATTCCGCCCATGTGAAGGCCAATCCGGCGCTGCTGAGCGGTGCTCCGCTCGAAGATCGAAAGACCCTGATCGACGTCACGCGTGAGTTCGACGCGGCCCTGACGCGACACAGCCGCGCCGTCGACGCCGCGCGTCAGATTTCCGAGGGTCTGGTCCGCGCCATCGCGGCGGAAGTCACCGCTGCTCGCACACCCGCCTCCGCCTATGCCGCCGACGGCCGCGCCTCGCTGGGCGACGGACGCGCTGTCGCCCTGAACCGAATGGCCTGAACAAGACGGCCCTTAGCCGTTCGCCGATCACGGTTCGCGTCCTAAGGGTCATTGCCTATTTTTTAAGCGACTGCGTGCCAGCATGGCCTCATGACGCTGACCACCCGCCTCCTAGGCCTGGCCTTCGCTTCCGCCGACACTCTGGTGGAGGTGGATCCAAAAGGCGTGGTCTCATTTGCGATCGGCGCGGGCGCCGTGGCCGGCGAGGACGCAGGCGCGACCTGGACTGGTCGTCCCCTGCTCGATCTGCTGCACGACGGTGCCTCCACCCTGACCGCCCTGCAAGGCATGAAGGCCGGCGTGCGTATTCCGGCGACGTCGGTCCTTGTGGCGGCCGGTCCCGACCGCGTGCGCCGCGCCTCTTTCCGCGCCTTCGTCTTGCCGCAGATGGCGCCGGCCGTCTCCTGCGCCATCTCCTACGAAGGCCCGGCCTTTGCGCTGGAGGATCTGGACACACGGCCGCTTCTGGAACCGGAGGATTTCCTGGCCGACGCCGGGCGCGTGCTGGAGTCCAACCCTGACCTGGCCCTATCCTTCCTCGACATCACCGGGTTGGAGAATGTCACCGGCGAAGCCGCCGATCGTCTGAACCGCCGCATCGAGGCCACGCTTCAATCCGCCGCCGTCGAGGGATCGAGCGCGTCGCAGGTCACCGGCGTCCGCTATGCCCTTCTGCGCGCCGCCAACGACCGTCGCGACATCGCCGCCGAAATCGTGGAGGCTGGTCGGGCCGAAGGCCTGTCACTGGGTGCGGAGGCGTTCAGCTCGCCTGTCCCGCCCGGATCGGATTCCCTGTGCGTGCTGCGCGCCATGCGGTTCGCCATCGAAGGCTGCCTGAGGGGCGACGGCCTCGCCAATCCGCAGATCGCCTTCGCAGACTCGCTGAAGCGCACCTTCCGCGACGCCGAGACCTTCCGCAGCCTGGTCAAGTCGCGCGAGTTCCAGGTCCACTATCAGCCCATCGTCCATCTGGATTCCCGAGCGGTCCATCACTTCGAGGCCCTGACCCGATTCAGCGGCAACAGCGGTCCCGCCGAAGCCATTCGCATGGCCGAGGAGCTGGACATGATCGAGTCATTCGATCTCGCCGTCGCGGAAAAGGTGCTGAAGCGGATGCGCCAGCCCGGCGCCGGCCTGCTGAAGATGGCGGTCAATGTTTCGGGCGCCTCGCTGGGTGACGACACCTATGTCGAGCAGTTGCTGCGCATGACCGCCGGCGCGCCCGAGGAACGCCGTCGCCTGATGGTCGAGGTGACCGAAACCTCCGCCGTTGCAGACATCGAAGCCGCCGACCGTCGCCTGGCTGCGCTGCGCGAAGCCGGCATCAAGGTCTGCATCGACGATTTCGGTGCGGGAGCCGCCGCCTTCGACTATCTGCGCAAACTGTCCGTGGACTCGGTCAAGATCGACGGGGCTATCGTGCGCGATATCCAGACCGACCAACGCTCCAAGGCCATGCTGCACAGCATCGTCGAAATGTGCCGCTCGATGAGGCTGGAAACCATCGCCGAGATGATCGAAACCGACGGCGTCGCCGCAGAACTCAAGGCGGCGGGCGTCGAATACGGCCAAGGCTGGCTGTTCGGCCGCGCCGAAGCCGAGCCGCGCACCCAGCTTTCCAGCCCGTCGATGGTCCGTCGCAAGGGCGCCGTCGAGGCCTGGGGCTGAACGATCTCAGAGCTCGATCGTGCGCGTGATCTTCAGCGCCGCCAAAAAATCCACGTCGTGGCTGACCACGATCAAGGCGCCGTCATAGGCGTTCAGCGCCTCTTCGACCGCCGCGATCGCGTCCAAGTCGAGATGGTTCGTCGGCTCATCCAGCACCAGCAACTGCGGCGGGATCGCGCCTGTCATGACGCAGGCCAGACCCGCCCTCAGCCGCTCCCCGCCTGACAGCGCGCCGACCCGGCGCTGTGCCGCCGTATTGCGAAACAGGAACCGCGCCAACGCTGCCTGGGCGTCATTGACCGACCCTTGCGGGTTCAACCGCCGCCACGCCTCCACCAGCGTTTCGTCCGGGCTCAGGATCTTGACCTCCTGATCCAGCAGCACCGCACGCACAGGCCGATCGACGGCGCCCGTCGTCGGTTGCAGATCGCCGGTGATCAGCCGCAGCAGGGTCGTCTTGCCCGCGCCGTTCGGTCCCGTGATCGCGAGCCGTTTCGGCCCCACAAGCTTCAGATCGACCGGCCCGACGATCGTCCGCCCCTCAGGTGTCGCCCAGCCCGCCTGGTCCAATGTGAGCACCGCCCGTCCCGCTGGCAGGCCGGTCGTCGGCATCGGGATCGCCAGCGTCCGCGTCCGCTCCACGCGCGCCTGGGCTGAGGCCAAGGCATCCTTCGCGGCTTCGGCCTGTCGTTCGGCCAACAACCGGCCGCGCCCGCCCGTGTTTTCAGCGCGCTCGGCCCGTGCGCCCAGCAGGATTTTCGGCATGTCCCCCTTGGCGGCCTTGCGGCGGCCGGCGGCGTCGCGGCGTGACTGGGCCTCCGCGCGCTGCTGAGCCTCGCCGCCGACACGGGCGAGGTCTCGCTGGGCTTCGGCCAGATCCCGCGTCGCCGCCTCGCGCTCCACCGCCTTTTGCTCGACATAGGCGTCATAGCCGCCGCCGTAGCTGGCGACGCCCAGGTTCGACACCTCAAGGATTCGGTCCATCCGGCGCAACAGGTCGCGATCATGGCTGACCACCACGAACCCGCCGTCCCAACGCGCGATGACATCGGCGACCAGCGCCCGCGCCTGTGCATCCAGATGATTGGTCGGCTCGTCCAGCAGGATCAGATCGGGCTGGGCCAGCCTCAAACCCGCCAGCCGCAACCGCGTCTGCTCGCCCCCGCTGAGACTGCACGTCAGGCGTTCGAGGTCCAGGTCAGGCAGCCCGATCTCTCGCAAGGCCTCGTCAAGACGCGTCTCCAGCGTCCAGTCCGCCTCGGCCAAATCCTCGGCCGTTCCCTGCCCCGCCAAAACCCGCGCCACAACAGCCAGCGCCGCTCCAACGCCCAGGGTTTGAGCGACGGTCTCACCGGGGTTTGGCTCATACCGCTGATCCAACACGCCAATCGTGCCGGTTCGCGCGACAGCCCCCTCAGCCGGCGCAGCTTCGCCCGAAATCAGGCGCAACAGCGTGCTCTTGCCCGCGCCATTGCGACCGACGACGCCGGTGCGCTCAGGCCCGAACGTCAGGCTCAGATTGTCGAAAAGGGTGGCGCCGTCCGGCGTCCTAGCGGCGACCTTGTCGAGTGTCGCGAGTGCGGACGGGGACGCGTTTCGGCTTGGGCTGATTGGCATTGAGGATCACGAGCAGCATGGCGGACAGGGCGGAACCGGTGGCCAATGCGATGATCATGATCGTCAAACCTTCTGCAAAACGCGTCAGAACAGGGAGGATGGGTCGTAATCCCGCAATGCGCAAGTCTGGCGTCGAACACGGCCGCGTGAGAAGCTTGGCGTTGAGGAGACAATCATGAAGACCGTCATCACCCTCGCCATCGTCTCCACACTGGCTTGCGCCGCATGCGCGACTGCGCCGGACCAGCCGCCGTCAGCCCCGGATTAAAGCGCCGTTCCGACCCAGGCGTCGACGCCCAACGCGCGGCTCTATGCCGCCTGCCTGGAGCAGGCCGCCGCAGCCGACGCCTATCGCCGCGCGGACAACGGGAACGGCGCAGAATATATCCTGTTTACCTGCACGGGTGCGCCGGCCGCCGCCTTCGCCAAGGCCTTGATCCCTTGGAGCGAGAAGATCGGATCGACATTCCAGCGTGACGGCCGCACGTTCCGCTCGACCGCAAAGGTCGAGGCCGACCTGTTCGGAGTCGATTCCTGCTCGACCGATGCGACGGGCGGAGACGCCATCTGCATCCTGTCATTCATCGCCGGCGACTTCCTCGACCAATAGGATGGCGACGGCTAGACCAGCCGTCATGCAAACCCGTTTCCGCATCGAAGACCCCGCCGGCGCCGCCGCGCGGCGCGAGGCCGCCGTCCAGCGCCTGCGGGACGAAACGGGCATAGACGAAGCCATGATCGACGCCTTGGTCGAAGACTTCTACGCCCGCGTCCGCGACGATGCGCTGATCGGCCCGATTTTCGCGGACCGGATCACCGACTGGGCGCCGCACTTAGCGCAGATGAAGCTGTTCTGGTCGTCCGTCGCCCTGTCCACGGGCGTCTATCAGGGCCGGCCGATGCCGAAACACCTACCCCTTCCCATCGATGCGCGGCATTTCGATCGCTGGCTGGAGTTGTTCGCCGAAACTGCGCGTGCCCTGTGCCCGCCCATCGCCGCCGACCACTTCATTGAACGCGCCCGCCGCATCGCCGAAAGCCTTGAACTGGGTGTCGCCAACGCCAGTGGCGTGCTTCTGGCCAAGGGCGGGCTTTTTATGCGGCCCACGCAGGCGTGGATGCCGGAATAAAATTTAGGCGGCAGGCGCTTTAGCTGGGGCTCCAGTCATCGTCACGTTCACATTGAATCCCGCGACTTTCCATGCGTCACCCTCTTTGACGAAGTTTGTCTGAACGTGAGCCACTCGGTCGGGATAGGTATAATCTTGACCCACGACATAAAAGCGGCCGCTCGTGCTTGTCATGCTTTGGTAGCCGGTCACCGTCGGTTCGGGAGCCGTGTCGTGACCGATCATGTTGCGGAGCATGGGGATTTGCGCCCTCACGTCTGCAGTTTTATTTGCGGACGACAAGCGCGCCAAAATGGCGGCTTCTCGGCCCACTACAAGGTCTGCAAAGGTCGCCTTGGCTTCAGCATTCAAGGCAGGATCGGATTTAGGAAGCGTCGCATTGAAGTTGCAACTGGCTAAGGCTGCCGCCGCCAAAAGGCCCGCAAACTGTTTCAAATCCAACCCCCCACTTCGGTGACGCCAGTCTAGCTTCGATCAGCGGGCGCACAACCCAAAGACACAGACAAAAATGTTCCCATAACGTTCTTGCTGATCGCCTATTTTCGTCCCCATATAGCGATAACGCGCCGGACCCGCCGGCCCTCCTCCGCGTTCTCCGGACAGCATGACCGAAAAGCATAACTTCATCCGCGTTCGCGGCGCCCGCGAGCATAACCTCAAGGGCGTGGATCTCGACATTCCGCGTGAACAGCTGGTGGTGATGACCGGCCTGTCGGGGTCTGGCAAATCCTCGCTCGCTTTCGACACCATCTATGCCGAAGGCCAGCGGCGCTATGTCGAGAGCCTGTCGGCCTATGCCCGCCAATTCCTGGAGTTGATGGGCAAGCCGGACGTGGATTTGATCGAAGGCCTGTCCCCGGCCATCTCCATCGAACAGAAGACAACGTCCAAGAACCCGCGCTCGACCGTCGGCACGGTGACGGAAATCCACGACTATATGCGCCTGCTGTGGGCGCGCGTCGGGGTGCCCTACTCGCCGGCGACCGGCCTGCCGATCGAGAGCCAGACCGTCAGCCAGATGGTCGACAAGCTGGTCGCCCTGCCCGATGGCGAGCGAATCCTGCTGCTCGCCCCCGTCGTTCGCGGCCGCAAGGGCGAGTACAGGAAGGAAATCGCCGAGTGGCAGCGTCAGGGCTTCCAGCGGCTGAAGATCGACGGCCAGTTTTATCCGATCGACGAAGCGCCCACCCTGGACAAGAAGTTCAAGCACGACATCGACATCGTCGTGGACCGGATCGTCACCAAGCCGGATCAGGAAGCCCGCTACGCCGACAGCCTGCAGACGGCGCTGGGTCTGGCCGACGGCATCGCCAATGCCGAATGGGCCTCGACGGCGGAAGGTGAGACCGCGCCGCGCTCCATCCTGTTCTCCGAACGGTTCGCCTGCCCGGTGTCGGGCTTCACGATCAGTGAGATCGAGCCGCGGCTGTTCTCGTTCAACAACCCCTTCGGCGCCTGCCCGGTCTGCGACGGCCTGGGGGTCAAGCTGGCGTTCGACGCCGATCTGGTGATCCCCGACCGCGACAAGACCCTGCACAAGGGCGCTGTTGCGCCATGGGCGCGTGGGCCGTCGCCGCTCTACACCCAGACGCTGCAGTCGCTCAGCCTCCACTACGGCTTCTCGATGGACAAGCCGTGGCGCGACCTGCCAGCCCAGGCGCACAAGGCCATCCTGCACGGCACCGGATCGGAAAAGATCAAGTTCGTCTATGACGACAACGCCCGCAAATACGAGGTCTCCAAGCCGTTCGAGGGCGTGCTGCCGAACCTGGAGCGCCGCTGGCGCGAGACCGACAGCGCCTGGGTGCGCGAGGAACTGGCCCGCTATCAATCCGAGACGCCCTGCGACGCCTGCCACGGCAAGCGGCTGAAGCCCGAGGCCCTGGCGGTCAAGGTCGGCGGCGAGGACATCGCCGACATCTCCACCCTGTCGATCTCCAAGGCCTATCTGTGGTTCTCGACGCTGGAAGAGAATCTGACCGAAAAGCAGATGGAGATCGCCCGGCGCATCCTGAAGGAAATCTGCGACCGGCTGCGGTTCCTGAATAACGTCGGCCTGGACTATCTGAACCTGTCGCGGTCCTCAGGCACCCTGTCGGGCGGCGAGAGCCAGCGCATCCGCCTGGCGTCGCAGATCGGCTCGGGCCTTACCGGCGTCCTCTATGTGCTGGACGAGCCGTCCATCGGCCTGCACCAGCGCGACAACACGCGCTTGCTGGAAAGCCTGAAGGGCCTGCGCGATCTCGGCAACTCGGTCCTCGTGGTCGAGCATGACGAAGAAGCCATCCTGACCGCCGACTACGTCATCGACATGGGCCCGGCCGCCGGTGTTCACGGGGGACAGGTCTGCGCCGAGGGTACGCCGGCCCAGGTCATGGCCAACCCCAAGTCCCTGACCGGCAGATACCTGACCGGCGAGCGCGAGATCGAAATTCCCGTCGACGGCCGTCGTCCCATCGACCGCAAGCGGATGCTGAAAATCAGCGGCGCCAGCGGCAACAACCTGAAGAGCGTCACCGGCGAGATCCCCGTCGGCGTCTTCACCTGCATCACCGGCGTCTCCGGCGGCGGCAAGTCCACCTTCACCATCGAGACCCTGTACAAGGCCGCCGCGCGCCGCCTGAACAATGCCTCCGAGGCCCCCGCCCCCTTCGACCGGATCGAAGGCCTGGAGCATTTCGACAAGGTCATCGACATCGACCAGTCGCCCATCGGCCGCACCCCGCGCTCGAACCCCGCGACCTATACCGGCGCCTTCGGGCCCATCCGCGACTGGTACGCCGGCCTGCCGGAATCCAAGGCGCGCGGCTACGGCCCCGGCCGATTCAGCTTCAACGTCAAAGGCGGACGCTGCGAGGCCTGCCAGGGCGACGGCGTCATCAAGATCGAGATGCACTTCCTGCCCGACGTCTATGTCACCTGCGACGTCTGCAAGGGCAAACGCTACAACCGCGAGACGCTGGAGATCGTGTTCAAGGGCAAGTCCATTTCGGACGTGCTGGACATGACGGTCGAGGAGGCGGCGACCTTCTTCAAGGCCGTGCCACCGATCCGCGACAAGATGCTGACGCTGGAACGGGTCGGCCTCGGCTACGTCAAGGTGGGCCAGCCAGCGACGACACTGTCGGGCGGCGAGGCCCAGCGGGTCAAACTGTCCAAGGAGCTGTCCAAGCGCGCCACCGGACGCACCCTTTACATCCTGGACGAGCCGACAACCGGCCTGCACTTTGAGGATACGCGCAAGCTGCTCGAGGTGCTGCAGGAACTGGTCGAGGCCGGGAACACCATCGTGGTGATCGAGCACAACCTGGATGTCATCAAGGTCGCCGACTATCTGCTCGACTTCGGTCCTGAGGGTGGTGACGGCGGCGGCGAGATCGTTGCGGTCGGCACGCCCGAACAGGTCGCGGACAACAAGGCCAGCTGGACCGGCAAATACCTCAAGGAAGTGCTGGATCGGCACGAGGACCGCCGCAAGGCGCGCGTGGCGGCCCTGGGCGGGTCCTTTGATGCTCCGGCTAAGAAGAAAAGAGTGAAGGCGTCGGTCTGATCGTCAGGAAAAGACGTCGGTCGACTGACCGCCTCGAAGCCCATTCCAGGCCGCTGCGAACGGGGCATACAGCACCGCGAGTTGCAGCGCGGCGAGGAAGGCGTTGACGATCGACGACACCAGGATCGCCGGCCAGGCCTGCATCAGGATCTGACCCAATCCCTCGCCGTCGAAGCGCGCCAGAGTCTGGATGCCGCCGGTGGCGAGGTCTGCGGCTGCGCCGATGATCATGCCCAGGATGCTGACGATCAGGGACATGATGATGGCGATCACGGCCATGCCCAGCAGCGACCAGAAATGCCCCTTGGTGGCGGCGAACGATTCCACGATGGTGATCTTGCGGCGATCGATCGTCATCGGCACCGCAAGGCTGAACTTGATCGCCAGCCAGACGATCAGGGCGAAGACGGCGAAGATCAGCAGCACGCCGGCCAAGATCAGCAGCGCCTGACCCGACGCCGCGCCGAAACCGATGGCCGCGCCGACCACCATCATGCCGACGCCCGACGCCAAGCCGACAGCCAAGCTGACGATCAGACTGACCGCCAGAACACGGACCTCGTCCATACCGAGGCGCAGATAGCCCCACGACGACTCGTCCGGCCGCAAGACGGAGCGCGCCACCGCCGCGCTCAGAACCGCGCCGACCAGAAGGCCGATGGGCGCGGCCCAGATCAGGGCTCCGGCATAGGTCTGGCCCAGGGCCTGAAACTCCGCCATCGACGGGTTGGCCGACTGTTCCAGCGCTTCGCCGGCCGCCATCAGACTGGCCCACTTGTCTGCACCCAGGCCGAACATGGCGACATAGACGGCCAAATAGACCAGGCCCCAGGCGACCGCGACAATCGGATGCCGGCGAACGACTCGGAAGCCTTCGAAGGCCGCGTCGGTGGCGGAAAAACTCATGACAACTCCGGGAGCAGATTCGCGGCGCACCGTAGCGCATCCGCAAGCCTACGTCCCGCACCGCCGCCGTCCCGGCATCATGCGTTCGATTGCCTCAGTTCGCGGAGGCGATCGTCCAGTCCGCGATCTGGGTGTTGATGTCGCGCGTCGCCGTGTCGAAGGCTGCAACGATGGCGGACACGCGATTGTCGCCGGCGGGCTGGGTCACGGTGAACACCCGCTCGACCGAGCGGCCTTCCTCGGGACGAATGGTCCCGCCGCCAGCGCGCCTCTCCGGGGTGGAGCGTAGTTGCGCCCGTGCGGTCACGACGACATCCGGCACGGCACCGGGCGCCGCGTAACGCGCCTCGAACGTCGTGACCGTGACCTGCAGGATCAGCGGCGGCGTCCCCGGCTCGCGACGACCCAGCACGCGGATGCGGTCGGCGCGGTTGGCGAAGGCCGCCTTCAGGCTGTCGTCGAACAGGGTCGAGGCTGGCGACACCCAGCGTGCGCCGCCGATATAGGCCGTCTCTAGACCCGTGACGCCCAGGATCTTGTCGTCGCCGGTCGCCTGCGGGAACTCGATGCGGCGGATCGAGACCGTTAGAGGCGCAGGCGTGTCGCCCACCGCCGACGGCGCGGCCATCGGCAGGCCGAACCGATAGTTCTGCACCGGGTCCGGCGACGACAGCAGGGCGCACCCGCTCAGCGCGGTCAGGACAGCGGCGGACGCCGCCAGTCGAAGGACAGGACGAAGGATCACGGCTGCACCTCCAGCTCTTTGGATTTGGGACGACCGATGAAGTCGCGCGGGCTGGCGCGGACGTCATCGATCAGGGCTTGCAGAGACCGGGTGGCGTCTTGCAGCTCTTCAATCGTGCCGGTCAGTTGCGGCAGGCTGGTCGTCGCAAAGTCACCCAAAGGACGCTCCAGCCCCGTGATCGAACGGTTGGCCGACGCGATCGCCGTGCGGGCTTCCGCCGTCGCCGAGTTGATATTGGCGATGGCTTGGCGACCGTCCGTATTGATGATCTGACGCGTGTCGACGGCCAGGGCCTGGTATTCCTTCACCGCCGCGTTGGCGTTGGTCACGGCCTCTTCCAACTGCTGGAAGATGGCCTTGCGGGCTTCCAGTTCAGTCGTCAGCGCTTCGACGTTCTTCACACTGGTGGAGAAGCTGCGGATATTGTCATCGGACATGACGCGGTTGATCCGGTTCAGCGCATCCACGGTCTGGGCCAGAACCGTGCCCGAACCACTCAACAGTTCAGCGATCGGCGACGGCTGGCTTTGCAGCACGGGCACGACATTATCCGGATACTGCTCTTTCAGCAGGGCGCTGTTGGGCGAGCCCGCGGTGATCTGGATGTAGTTCAGACCGGTGATGCCTTGCGGCTCCAGCTGCGCGCGCGAGGTGACGCGCACCGGCGTCGTGCCGTCAACGCGGACACGGGCGATGACTTGGTCGCCGCGCTTGGTGTCGATGTTCAGGTCAGTGACCTCGCCGACGCGGATGCCGTTGAAATGCACCTCGCCGCCTTCGGACAGGCCATTCACCGGCCCATAGAAGACGATGTCGTACATGTCGTAGTCGCTGTTGAACTGCAGCCGGGCCAGCCAGATGGTGAACACCGCCAGAGCCGCCAGAAGGGCGACGGTGGCGATGCCGACGGCGGCGTAATGTGCGTCTCTTTCCATGATCCGCTCTCCTCAGGCGGCAGACTTGGTGGCTGCGCGTCCGCGCGGCCCCAGGAAATATTCTTTGATCCACGGATGGTCGGAGCCTTCCAGCTCCTGCACCGTGGCCTTTTCCACGACCCGCTTGTCCGCCAGCACCGCCACCTTGTCACAGATGGCATAGAGCGTATCGAGGTCGTGGGTGATCATGAAGACGGACAGACCGAGGTCGTCCGCCAGTTGCCGGATCAGATCGTCGAACGCGGCCGCGCCGATGGGGTCCAGACCCGCCGTCGGCTCGTCCAGAAACACCAGTTCTGGGTCCAGCGCCAGCGCACGGGCCAGGCCGGCGCGCTTCTTCATGCCGCCCGACAGCTCGGCGGGCTTCAGGTGGTGGTGCTCGGGCTTGAGGCCCACCATGGCGATCTTGAGTTCGGCCAATTCATAGATGATCGCTTTGGGCAGTTTGGTGTGCTCGACCAGTGGCGAGGCGACGTTCTCCAACACGCTCAACGACGAGAACAGCGCGCCCTGCTGGAACAGGATGCCGGTGCGGCGCTCGATGTCCGCCGACTGATCGTCGGTCAGGGTCGCCCGGTCGTAACCCAGCACCTTCACCGATCCGCCCTCGGGCTCTTTCAGTCCGATGATGGTGTTTAGCAGCACGGTCTTGCCCGCGCCCGATCCGCCGACGACGCCCAGGACTTCGCCGCGCACCAGGTCGAGGTCGAGGTTTTCGTGGATGGTGCGCTCGCCGAACTGGCTCAACAGGCCGCGCACCTCGATCAGGTTTTCTGGTGCTTCGGTCATATGTTCAGCTCTAGGAAGACCAGGGCGAACACGGCGTCCAGGAAGATGATGGCGAAGATGGCTTGCACCACGGCGGCTGTCACGCGCCGGCCCAGGCTTTCGACATCGCCGGCGACCGACATGCCCTGACGGCAACCGATGGCGGCGATCACCAGGGCGAAGACCGGCGCCTTCACCAGACCGACCATCAGATGCTGGGCCATGGTGCCATCTTCGACCAGACGCTGGAAGAAGAAGGACGGACCGAGATTCAGCGAGCTCCAGCACACGACCAGACCGCCGACTAGACCGCCGATCATGCCCATGAAGGTCAGCAGCGGCAGCATCAGCACCAGCGACGCGACGCGCGGGATCACCAAGGCCTGGAACGGATTGACGCCCATGACCTGCATGGCGTCGACCTCTTGGTTCATCCGCATCGATCCGATCTCGGCCGCAAAGGCCGAAGCCGAACGTCCAGCCAACAAGACCGAGGCGATCACCACGGCGAACTCGCGGAACATGGCTACGCCGATTAGCTGAACCGCAAACACCTGAGCGCCGAAGTCGGTCAGCAAATCCACGCCGATGAAGGCGATGACGGCGCCGATGAAGAAGTTGGTGATCATGACGATCGGAATGGCGTCCAGCCCGGCGCGCTCGGCCTGACTGACCCAGGCCGGCCAACGGATGCCGCCGGGATGTTTGGCGGCTTCCACCACGGCGGCCATCAGCCGACCCAGGAAGGCCAGCGACAACATGGCCTCGCCGCCGAAATCGTACACGCCACGGCCGATCTTGGCGAAGGTGCGAACGAAGGCGCTGGGGCG
The DNA here is from genome assembly GCF_900102995.1 of Brevundimonas sp. 374. Taxonomy (NCBI): domain Bacteria; kingdom Pseudomonadati; phylum Pseudomonadota; class Alphaproteobacteria; order Caulobacterales; family Caulobacteraceae; genus Brevundimonas; species Brevundimonas sp. 374. Next base: position 988,336 of record NZ_FNKT01000001.1, read on the forward strand.
TTTCGGCGCCGGGGCGCTTTGGCGCTCCAGCAGTTCGATCATGTGATAGATACGACCGGCCTCCGGTCGGTCCTTCCACTGGCTCTTGGAAAGGCGGCCGCTTGAGGCCTGCACCAGAGCCAGCGCGCCGGCGGTATCGAAGCGACCGAGATCGGAGGTGTCGATGCTGGCGATATCGCGGCCTTCCAGATCGCGGCTCAGCTCCGTCGGCAGACGACCCAGCGCCGTGGTCGTCCAGTCGCCGGTCAGGCGCAGACGGGCCTCGCCATCACTATCGACGATTTCATATGCAGCCGTGTTCATCGCGCCCCTGAAGACCGGTCTGACATCGCGATTTTCCCCTGACCCTCTGAACAGACAGCCGAAATCCCTGCCGCGCTAATGGTCAAGCCGGCATTCGATGTCAACGCGCGATGACATTCGCGCGGATGTTTGTCGATCGACCGTGTCGAGATCGCCTCCCCCGATGAAACGTCCAACGGTCACGCTGGCGCTGATGCCAAACGCGGCCGAACGGGATTCGTTCTCGCGTCACCTCATACGACGCTGCACGGCCGCCAGATCCTCAATGAACAACCGCCTCGCCTCGGACTTCGCCGCCTCGTCCGACAGACGCAGCAGATAGGAGGGGTGGACCGTCAGTACGGCGGTCGATCCGTCGCTCAGGTCGAGCGGCGCGCCGCGTTCCTGCATCACAGCCGGCTTGCGACCCAGCAACGCCAGACCCGCCGTCGCCCCCAGGGCCAGCACGACCTGCGGCTTGATCAGCCTTCGCTCCGAGTCCAGCCACCAGCGGCAGGCCTGAACCTCGCCCGCATTCGGCGTCTTGTGCAGGCGACGTTTGCCGCGCGGCTCGTGTTTGAAGTGTTTGACCGCGTTGGTGACATAGACGTCGGATCGATCAATGCCGGCCTCGGCCAGGGCTGCGTTCAGCACCTGTCCCGCCGGCCCGATGAAGGCGCGGCCTGCCAGATCCTCCTGATCGCCGGGCTGTTCGCCGACGATCATCAGACGCGCCGACTTCGGCCCCTCCCCGCACACGCCTTGCGTCGCGTCGCGGTAAAGCGGGCAACGGCGACAGGCCTGAACGCCGCTGGCGACATCGTCTAGGTTTTCGGGCACGGCCTCGGCGTCGGGACGCGCCAAATGGAGGTCAGGCGCGACGGCGCGCGCGAAACGCGGATTGGGCTGAGGAGACGGCGTGGCGACCATGGTCTCGGTTCGAACCGACGAGGCCGCGACCAGTTCCGGGATCAGGGCGGCTTCCGGCAGGTTCTTCCAATAGGACTTGGCCATCTCTCCCTGCATCGTCTTCACCTTCAGCCGCGCGGGATTGAAGGTCGAGGCGTAGTAGGTCTTCCAGAAATCCTCGATCTCGTCTTCGGCCGGCGCCATGTCGCGGGTGGCTGGCGGGCCGAACCGCAAGGCTTCTCCATCCCAAAAGGCCGAACCATCCGGCGTCAGGATCGACCAGCGCATTGTCGTGAACCGCCGCTGGAAGAAGGGCGCGGTCTTTTCCAAAACCCGATGCGGCGGCTCGAACCACGCCACCCAAGCTTCGCCCAAATCGTCATGCACTTGGCGAAAGCGAACGAAGGCCTTCATCTTGTGCGAGGCGCGGCTGACATTCTTGACCCGCTCGAGCGCGTCGGCGACGTCGCGGTCCGAAATGACCTTGATCAGGTCCGGCTCATCCTTCAGCCGCCACAGCAGCCGATACATCAGATCGAAACGGTCAGCGGATCGATGCAGGATCAGGTTCTGGGCTAGGTCCACGAACTCTTTCGGGACGTTGAAAGCTCTGCGCTCATCTGGCGTCGGCGACGCCTCTTCGGCAATCGGCTGATCGAAAAGCCCGCCCTGTTCCATCGTCCCCGCCACGACGAACCGCGCCGCCGCAGGCTCCACACCCGCCAATCGAAACGCGCGCGCCGCCTTTCGCCAGCCGTCGAAGTCCGTCTCACCGTCCAGCATCACCACCGCCATCAGAACAGGCTCAACTGCTCGGGCGTGCGGCTGGTCACGCGCGCCTTGAGGTCCGCCGCATCCGTCAGACCGCCTGGCGTCCAGTCCAGCGCCGTGATGAAGGGCCGAATCTTGGCCACCGATCGCGTCAGTCGTCCGACGTCCTCCAGCCGCAGGGTCCGATAGCGGCGCACCGAGACGATCCGGTCCACCGCCTTCACGCCCAGCCCCGGCACACGGAGCAGCATCTCGCGCGGCGCGCGGTTCACATCGACGGGGAACTGCTCGCGCTTGTTCAGAGCCCAAGCCAGTTTGGGGTCGACCGCCAGATCGAGCATGCCGTTCGATGCCCCCTCGCCAATCTCCGGCGCGGAGAAGCCATAGAACCGCATCAACCAATCGGCCTGATACAGCCGATGCTCACGCATCAGCGGCGGCTTGGACAGCGGCAGGATCGAACTGGCGTCCGGGATGGGGCTGAACGCCGAATAATAGACGCGACGCAGGCCGTAACCGCCGTAGAGCGAGGCGCTGCGATCCAGGATTTCCGTATCCGGCGCGCCGTCGGCGCCGATGATCAGCTGGGTGCTCTGGCCGCCCGGCGCGAACTTCGGCGGCTTGATCTTTTCACGTTTGGCCGGCTTGGCCGCCTCGACGCCCAGGCGCACCTGGCTCATCGCCTTTTTAATGACCCCGACATCCTTTTGTGGCGCAAGTCGCGCCAGCGCCTCGTCGCGTGGAAGCTCGATATTGGCCGACAGGCGGTCGGCATACAGTCCCGCCATCTCCACCAGCTTCGGATCCGCCTCCGGAATCAGCTTCAGATGAATGTAGCCCCGGAAATCGTGGACTTCCCGCAGCGTCTTGGCCACCAGGACCAGCTGCTCCATCGTATAGTCGCCGGATCGAATGATGCCCGACGACAGAAAGAGGCCCTCGATATAGTTGCGCTTGTAGAAGTTGAGCGTCAGGTCGACGACCTCGTCGATATCGAACCTTGCGCGCTCCACGTTCGACGACACGCGATTGATGCAATAGGCGCAGTCGTAGATGCAGAAGTTGGTCAGCAGGATCTTGAGCAGACTGATGCATCGACCGTCCGGCGTATAGGCGTGACAGATGCCCATGCCCTCGGTCGAGCCGATCCCCTTGCCGCCGACGGAGTTTCGTTTCGACGTTCCGGACGACGAACACGAGGCGTCATACTTGGCGGCGTCAGCCAGAACGGAGAGTTTTCGACGCAGATCGAGACGGGCCATCGTTCATGATACGTTCCAGAACGGTGTTTGGTCCAGCGTTGCCGTTTTCTTTTTCGAAACGACGACTTAACGCAGCAGATTGAGCAGCGACGTGCTCTTCAGCGAGTTGATGATCTGGGCCGAAGCCTCGATCGCCACCTGCGCCATCTGCAGATCGGTGATCGCCCGTGCCGGATCATAGCCGGACTTGTCCTGCATCATCTTCTGCAGGGCCGTCTTCTGATTTTCCTGGGCGTCCAGCGCCGTCTCGACGTGGTTCTGGATCAGACCGTTTTTGGCCGTCTGGTTCGTCAGTCCCGCATTCGCCTTGTCCAGTTCGCCCATCTGCGCCTTCAAAAAAGCGGTGACGTTGGCGTCCGGCTGTCCCGTCAGCGTGCCCGCGCCGGCTGGCGTATAAGTTACGCCGCCGACGGTCACCGCAGTGCCGTTCTGGAAGGCCTGAATGTTGCGGAACACCTCAGTCAGCGGCCCGCCGATCTCGCTGGCCAGAAACCCGGTCTCGACCGTGGTCTTCTCGTCGATGCGCGACTTCTGCTTCAGGGTGTCGTTGGCGAAGGTCGCGGCGGTGGACGCCGCCGCCGTCAAATCGGCCATGGTCGCGGCCGTGGCGGGAGCGATGTCGCTTTGGCCGCCCGCAAACAGGTACGAGCCCTGGTGTTCCGCGTTCAATCCCCCCTGAACCGTCTGATAATTCAGACCGAGCTCGACCATCAAATTGTCGATCCGCCCGGCGGCCAGGCTGTTTGCAATGGCCTCGCGCGCCGCATTGCCGCCTTCGTAGATGCGGCTCATAGCCAGATCCTGAGCGCTCAGCCGCGCCTTCACGGCCTCGCCAGTGGAGATGAAGCCCTCCAGTCGCGCCTGGGTCGATGTCAGGCTGGTCAGTTGCTCGGCGCCTCGGCCATAGCCGGACATGTCGGTGGCGATCTTCTCGCTGTCGATCCGCTCCTGCGCCTGCTGCGCGCGGCCCTGCGCGTTCATCAGGCTGAGCAAGGCCGACTGGTAGTTCCCGTGGGTCGCGACGCGCGTCATTGCAGGATTCCGATCAGTACGTCGTACATGTCCTTGCTCGCCTGGATCAGGCGCGCAGAGGCGTTATAGGCTTGCTGGAAGGTGGTCATGTTGACCAGTTCCTCGTCCATATTCACGCCTTCGGCCGAGGTGCGGCGGCTGTCCGCCTCCTTGGCCAGGGCGCTTGCCGTTTCGCTGCGGGTCTTTGCGGCCGAGGCCTTGCCGCCGATCTCGCCGGCGAAGTCCGCCGCATAGGACGACAGGGTCTTGGTCCCGCCGGCATTTCCGCCGGCCGCAGCGAAGGCGATGTTCGTCTTGCCCACATCGCCCAGCGCCAGGCCGCCGCGCCCATCGTTTTTGCTCAGCGCCGGCGTCCCCGCCGCCGCCGACAGGTTCAGTTGCGCCAGGGCCAGCTTTCCGGGGTCCTGCTGGATGTCGCTGCGCACCGTATAGGCGCCCGCCCGCGTCGATCCGGTCGCGCCCAGGCCGAACAGTTGCGACATCGAAACGCCGGACGGATCCTGGGTCGTATTGTCCTTCACGACGCTCATCGACGTCGCCGACGGGTCGTAAGCCTTGAAGGACAGCTTGCCTACCGCATCCAGGCTGAAGGCCCCGTAGCGGCCGACGCCGGTGATGGGATCGTTCAGCGCGCCCAGCATCTCGCCCATCGTGCCCGTCCCGGCGGGCACGGACACGGTGATGTCGCGAAGGCGCGCGCCGGACGGACCGGCAAAGCGCAAGGTCAGGCTCTCGCCCGGATCGAATCCGTGCTGAGACGTCAGGGTCAAACCCGTGTCGTAGAAGGTCGGCGTCGTCGTGGCGACCAGGTCGTTCAGGCCGAACCAGTGCGAGAATCCACGCCCGCCCTTCGTGCTGGGCGATGTCGCATCGTCGGCGATGGCCACGCCGTTTCCGGCCGCCCCGTCCAGGCGCAGCTGGCCGTCCGAGAAGCTCGCCGTCGCTGTGCCGCCCAGCTGGGCGTTCAGCACGCTGAGGAAGGTGGTCGGATCGGCGCCGGCGCCGTTGATCGTCATCACGCCGCCGGAAAAGACGATCCGGGCCGAGGCCTGCACCACGCCCGACGCATTGACCGTCGAGATGGTAGTCGTGCCGGTGAAGCCGGTCAGGGCGTTCTCCAGCGACTGGCCGGTGTTGCGCCCCGTCAAGGTGGTCGGTGCAGGAACGCTGCTGTTTGCGTTATGGGCGCGGTTCAGTTCGTCCGCGAGTTTGGCCGTCAACTCACCCAGGCGCGCGGCGGCCGCTGGCGCATCGACATCGCGCATCTCGACCAGACCCCGGATCTGACCGGACGACACGCCGTCCAACAGCGGCCAGCGCGTGCCGCTGGGCTCGGTGATCATGATGTCCGAGAAGGCCGTCATGGCGTCCACAGTGCCAGCCGCCTGATACGACAGCGTCGCCGCCCCCTCGCCCACCAGGGTCGTGCCTGTGTTGGTGCGCAGCGTCACGCCGCCGTTCGAGCGCGCCTCGACCTTCACATCCATATATTTGGACAGTTCGTTGATCAGGCCAAGTTGGGCGTTCTGGGCGCCAGTCACATCCTCGTTCGTCACCGTGCCGGCGGCGATGGTCTTGTTCAGCTTGGCGATCTGTTCCAGCAGCGGATTGACCGTTTCGACCGCGCTCAGCAGCCGGCCGTCCGCCTCCTGACGCGCCGATTGGATCTGTGACGCGATGCCGGCGGCCTGATTGAAGATCGCTTGGGTCTTGTAGATCGTGTCCTGACGCCCGGCCGAGGACGTCGGGCTTTCGGCCAGTGTCGCATAGGTGGCGAACAGCTTGTCGACCTGGGCGAAGAAGTTGCTGTCGCTGCTGGGATCGCCGAACTGGTTTTGGATCTGGTCGTACAACTCATAGCGCACGGTCTGGCGCGCGGCGTCCGCACCGGCGCTGAGGCTGGCCGCCTGCAGGAAACGGTCTGTCGCCAGACGCACCCGTGTGACATCGACACCCGAACCATAGCCATTGGTGACGGCGGCCGACTGATCGGCGACCTTGCGGATGTATCCGGGCGTATCGACGTTCGCGATATTGTCGGCGGTGATGCGCAACTGCGACTGGGCGGTCTTCAGCCCTGACGTCGCAATGTTCATGATCGAGTTCAGCGACATTGACGCGTCTCCCTCGCCCTACCCGGCAACCGCTGCATCGCGACGCGCAGTTCTTGCCCAGCCACGCGCCACGCCCGCTCGCACAAAGCGTTGTTTTTCCACAGGATCATCGATCGGACGGCGGTCATGATGGGAAAGACGCGCAAAGGTCGGGCCAATCGGATGCAGGCACCCCGCAGGTCGCTGATCGGCAGCGCCGCGAAGCCGGGCAAAAAGTGGCGAGAGCGCGGCAATAACGACCGCCGCCCGTCAGACCCGCAGCCCCCGAGGCTACACTTTTCCTTGTTTTTGCTGGCTTATTTTCTTGGCCCGGCCCTTGCGTCGAAGGCGGCGAACTCTTGGGCGCAGCAGGCGCCGTCGTCGCTCCTTAAGAAAGCCGTCGCGCTTCCATGTCCACCGCTTCCGCCCTGCTCGCGCCTGCCGCTCTGGTTTCGACCGGAACGTCGGCTGCCGCGCTGGGCGCAGAGTCAGCCGATGCGGGCCTGTTCTCCAGCAAGGTCGCCGACGCGCTGAACACGGGCGTCCACGGCGCGCCGGTCGAACGGATGACGCCCGGCCGTCTGACGGGCGCTCGATCGCTGGGCGTCATCATGGCCCAGCCCATGACGGCCGAGCCGGACGCCGACACGCCGACCCCGACGACCGACACCATTCCTACTATCTCGGGCGAGATTGCAAACTCCGCAGCTCAGCCTTCCCTTGCGGACGAGCAGCAGATCGGCACGGACACGGCCGCGAATGACGACGATAGCTCTGGCCTTGTCGCCTCAACGCCGTTTACAGCCGCGCAACTGACGCCGGCCGTTCCGGTCGCTCAATCGATCGTCGTCGCGGGCTCGTCGGCCATTTCCGAGGACGCGGCGGAAATCCCTGTCGATCCACAAGCTCCCAAAGATGTTTCGTCAGTCGCATTCGTTGCGCCAGAGGCCGCAACGTCCGCGTCGATGGTCGCTACGACTGCCCGTTCTGAAACGGATATGGCAGGCAAGCCTGCATCATCGCTTGGCGAACAGGAACTCGAAGCGCGAAATGTCTTGGTTGCCTCGACCGCTCAAACGGTTCTTTCCGAACTCAGCGAAATCCTGACCACCAAGGCGCCGGTCACCTCTCCGGTCGAAGCGAAGACAGCGATTGAAATCGGAACTGAAAAGGCCCCAACCGCCTCCGCTCAGACGGTGACGGTGAGCGATAGTGCAAAGCCTGCCGTTATCGGCATGGTTGATGCTGGGCCGCGCTCAACTGAACCGCCGGCGCCTGCGAATTTCGACGCTGCGACCGCCACGACGATCCAGACCGCTGTCGCCAACACCGACAAACCGGCCGCTCCCTCGCCCATAGCGCAGTCCCTGGCGGCCGCTCAGATCCCGGCCGCTCAGGTTCAGATCGCCGCCAACGCAACGACGCCCAGGCCCTCCGCCATAGCCCCCGCCGACGTCGTCGCAGCCCTCAATGAAGCGGCATCAGAACAGCCGGCAGAGGCTGCCCCGGCCGATACGCCGAAGCCTCCGACCTCGCTTCAGGCCGCTGCACCCCTGCGCGGCAACCTCCATGGCGCGCTGGACCAGACCGGAGAAACCGCCGTTCCTGCGGCTCAAACGGCGACGACCGAAGACGCCACCCCTTCCAGCACCGCGATCCAAGTCGCCGCCAAGCCGGCGTCGCCATCCGCCAAGGCAGTCGAGGCCACGACCGGCGGTGTCGCTACGCCGGAGCCAGCGTCGCTCGAAGCCCCGACCGCAAGCCCCGCGCCGGCCGATGCGCAGCCTGCTCGACAGGCCGCCGCGTCCAGCCATGCTCAGGGCCTGTCCACCCTGTCACGTGCCACCGTCGAGACCACCGCCCAACTCGCCGCGCAGATGGCCCGCAAGCTCGAAGGCCGCTCGACCCGGTTCGATATGGTGCTGACGCCCGAAGATTTGGGCCGCGTCGATGTCAGTCTTGAGATCGGCAAGGACGGCCAGCTGTCCGCTCGCCTGGCCTTCGACAATCCCGCCGCAGCCGCCGATCTGAAGGGCCGCGCCGACGAACTGCGTCGCCAGCTTCAGGAGGCCGGATTCCAGGTCGCGGGCGACGCGCTCGACTTCTCGCAACGCGATCCATCTGCGGGCGGCGGCGCCTTCGAGCGCCAACAGCAGCGCAACGCCCTGTTTGCCGGCGGCTCTCGTCTCGCAGCCCAGGCTGACATGCCCATCGTCCCGGCGCCTGGCGCCTGGATCAACCATTCCCTGACGCCTGACCGCGTCGATCTGAAGGTCTGACCCCATGGTCGACGCCGTCACAACCTCCGCCGCAGCGGGCCGCATCACCGGCGGCACCAAGGCCTTGGCCTCGAACTTCGAGACCTTCCTGACCCTGCTGACCACGCAGATGAAGAACCAGGATCCGCTGTCGCCACTGGACTCCAATCAGTTCACGGCCCAGCTGACCCAGATGGCCGGCGTGGAGCAGCAACTGCTGACCAACGACCTGCTAACCAGCCTGCTGGCCGCCCAGGCCGGCGGCGGTTTGGACAACGCCGCCAACTACATCGGCAAGAGCGTCACCGCCGCCTGGACCGCCACCGAGTTCAACGACGGCAAGGCCACCTGGGCCTACGAGTTGGGAGCCGACGCGGACAAGGCCACCTTGCAGGTCATCGACAGCAAGGGCGTCGTCGTCTGGGAGGGCGCCGCGCCCGACAAGAAGTCCGGCCTGCACACCTTCTCCTGGGACGGCAAGCTGAAGGACGGCGGCACGGCCGAAGACGGCGGCGTCTATACCCTCAAGGTCGCCGCGACCGACGCCACAGGCGCCAAGGTCGACGCCCAGGCCCTGATCCAGGGCCGCGTCACCGGCGTCGAAATGTACAACGGCGCGCCGTACCTGGTGATCGGCGACTCCATCCTTCCGCTCTCGACCGTGATCTCGCTGAACGAGATCAAGGCCCAGGCGGCCAACGATACCGACGATACGGAGAATCCGAACGTCCCCACCGAGGAGGCGGCCGCATGATGCGATCCGCCGCCTTCCCGATGACCTCTATTTAAGGAGCGTTCTTCATGAGCCTCAACAGTGCAATGCTGGCCGGCGTGTCCGGCTTGGCCGCCAACTCCGCCGCCCTGGCGGCGATCTCCCAGAACATCGCCAACGTGAACACCGTCGGCTACAAGCGCACGGCCAGCGAGTTCCAGACCCTGGTCAACAGCCAGACCGCATCGGGCGGCAGCTACTCGGCCGGCGGCGTGACCACCAACACCCGCTCCTACGTCAGCCAGGAAGGTCAGCTTCAGCGCACGACCTCCAGCACCGACCTCGCCGTCAACGGTCAGGGCTTCTTCGTCACCACGACCCAGGCCGAGAACGTCGGCGCGACCGACACCCGCCTGTTCACCCGCGCCGGCGCCTTCACCGTCGACAAGCAGGGCTATCTGAAGAACAGCGCAGGCCTTTATCTGCAAGGCTGGCCGGTGGACTCCAACGGCGAGATCTCGACCGATCCATCCGACCTGTCGCGCCTGCGCTCGATCAACATCGGATCGGTGGGCGGCACCGCCGAACCGACCACGCGCGTCCAGATCAACGCCAACCTGCGTTCGAGCCAGGAATCGTCCTCCGCGGCCAGCGCCCAGTCTTACAAGGGCGTGTCCGATACGGCGACGCCGGCCGTGACCCACGACGTGTCGGTCCGCTACACCCGCACCGGCGCCAACAGCCACGATCTGGTGATCAAGTCCGGTTCGCAGAAGATCGACGCCTCGGCGACCTTCGACCCGACCACCGGCGCCATCACTGGCCTGACGATCAACGGCGCGAACGCCGGCTCGGCGACCGCGATCGGCACGCCGCCGACCCAGATCCAGTTCACGCCGGCCAGCGGCCCCGCCTATACGATCAACCTCTCGGACGTCGGCTTGGGCAACGAAAACGTCGCCAAGACGAAGTACGACCCGTCGGTCAACTCCATGGCGATGTACAACGCCGACGACGACAACCCCGTCGGCGTGAAGCCCGACTTCAAGATGAACATCCCGGTTTCGGACTCCAAGGGCGGCCAGCGCAATCTGGAACTTCGCTTCCTGAAGAGCGACGAACCGAACATCTGGTATGCGGAAATCGTGTCTGTGCCGGCCAGCGACGTGATCGCAGGCGCGCCCTACGCCAACGGCCAGATCAAGACCGGCAAGATCGCCTTCACGCCGTCGGGTCGCCTGGACGTCGACACGATGAAGGCCTGGCCCGCAGGCACGGGCCTGTTCGATGACCCGACCATGGCGACGCTGAACTTCGGCAAGTCCGACCCCGCCAATCTGACCATGCCGGCCGGCCAGGTCGCTTGGGCCGACGGCCTGGGCATCGCCGCCCAAGCCGTCACGCTGGACCTCAACACCTCGGCCGGCGGCCTCAGCCAGCTGAACACGGCCTCGGTCGTCCAGTCGACGGTCACCAACGGCACGGCGTTCGGCAATCTGAGCGAGATCAAGATCGACGAGGGCGGCTTCGTCACCGCCATCTTCGACAACGGCGTCATGCGCCGCATCGCCCAGGTCGCGGTCGCTACTTTCCCCAGCCCCGACAGCCTGCGTGAAGTGTCTGGCAACGCCTACGCCGTCAGCCTTCAGTCCGGCACCTTCAACCTGAAGGCGGCGGGAACGGGCGGTGCGGGCGAGATCGCGGCCAAGCAGCTGGAGTCCTCGACCGTCGATCTGTCGGCCGAGTTCACCGGTCTGATCACCACCCAGCGCGCCTATTCCGCCTCGTCCAAAATCATCACCACGGCCGATGAAATGCTGGCCGAGCTGATCAACATCAAACGCTGATCGGCGAGTAAGTAAGCGTTAGTCTCGATGAATCGTCGCGCAAGCAAGGTTTACAGAGTCGTTCAGGAAGGGGCGGAAGTTATCCGTTCCTTCACCACGACCCTTAAACGGACCTTAGTCGGGGACGCCTACCTTCATGACACTACGGTGTTGGTGAAAGAGGCATAAGCCCATGTTGCAAGAGCGACGCCTTAATAGCAAAGGCGAACAATACGTGGTCGGACCGACTGGCACGCCCCTGACCCTTAACGACCTGCCGCCGTCCAACACGGACCGGTGGGTGATCCGGCGCAAGGCCGAGGTCGTCGCCGCCGTTCGCGGCGGCCTGCTCAGCCTCGACGACGCCCTGGCGAAATACCGCCTGACGGCCGAAGAGTTCCTGGCCTGGCAGAAGGCCATCGACAAATGGGGCATGCAGGGTCTGCGCACGACGCGGATCCAGAGCTATCGCTCCTGAGGGTTTCCCCGAAGACGTTAAGGGCCGCATCCGGCGACGGGTGCGGCCCTTTTCTTTTGCGGGCCTCGAAATCGCGCCGGTTCCGCACTAAATGGCCGCGATGACCCTGGTCGAAGATTTCTGCCCCGTTCCCGACATCGCGCGCACCGACATCGATGCGGCGGTCGAGAGCGCGCGGGCGGCGGTCGGCCTGCCGGTCGGCGCGCGCGTGGTGGCCGCCATGTCGGGCGGAGTGGATTCCACCGTCGTCGCGGCCCTGCTGCACAAGGCGGGCTACGACGTCGTCGGCGTGACGCTGCAGCTCTACGACCACGGCGCGGCGCTGAAGAAGAAGGGCGCCTGCTGCGCGGGTCAGGACATTCACGACGCGCGTCTGGCCGCCGACATGATCGGCATTCCGCACTATGTCCTGGACTATGAGAGCCGGTTCAAGGACGCGGTGATCGACCAGTTCGCCGACAGCTATCTGAAGGGCCAGACGCCCGTCCCCTGCATCCGCTGCAATCAGACCGTCAAGTTCCGCGATCTGCTGGCCGTCGCCCGCGATCTGGGCGCCGAGGCGATGGCCACGGGTCACTACGTCCGCCGCGCGGTCGCCGGCAACCGCTCGCAGATGCGTAAGGCCATCGACCATTCGCGCGACCAATCCTACTTCCTGTTCGCCACCACCCAGGACCAGCTGGACTATCTGCGCTTCCCCCTGGCCGATCTGGAAAAGCCACAGGTGCGCGGCGTCGCCGCCGAACTGGGACTGAAGATCGCCGCCAAGCCGGACAGCCAAGACATCTGCTTCGTGCCTTCCGGCGACTATCGCACCCTGATCGACCGCCTGCGTCCGCAAGGGCGTGAGGCCGGTGAGATCGTGCATATGGACGGCCGGGTGCTGGGCCGGCATGCGGGCATCACGGACTACACGATCGGGCAGCGCCGCGGCTTGAACGTCGCCGTGGGCGAGCCGCTGTTCGTGACCAGCCTGGAGCCCGAAACCCGTCGCGTCATCGTCGGCCCGCGCGAAGCTCTGCTGACGGCCAGTCTGACGCTGGAAGAAACCAACTGGCTGGGCGACGAGGCGACCATCACCGAGGCGGCCGAGGCCAACATCCCGGTCCTGGCCCGTGTCCGCTCGACCCGCCAGCCCTCGCCAGCGCGCCTCGCCCTGATCGACGGCGATATCCGCGTCGTCTTCGACGATGGCGAAGAAGGCGTCGCGCCGGGCCAGGCCTGCGCCCTGTATGACCTGACGGACCCCGAACGCGTCCTGGGTGGCGGCTTCATCCGCGACACGACGGCGGTCGTCGTCTAGCTCTGGCCCAAGTGTGGAGACGATGTGGAGGTGCGGTGGACCTTGGTTGCAGGTTTCTCTCAACCTCGGACATCAAAGATGCACCGGGCTGTTGCACGGCTGTAAACTGCGCATCGCAATGACGGCGTAATCCCCGCCCCGACTAAGCAGGGGATAAAAATGCATCGTCAGACCAAACTGCGCCTTCAGCTGCTGCTGGGGACCGCCCTTCTCGCCGCGCCCGTTTCCGCCTTCGCCCAAACCGCGCCGGTCCAGACCGCGCCGGTCCAGACCGCGCCGACGGCCGCCAGCGCCGAGCCGGCCGGTCTTGACGACATCGTCGTGACCGCCACCAAGCGCGAAACCAACCTGCAAGACACGCCGATCTCGATCTCGGTCGTCAACGCCGAAGCCCTGGCCGATCGCCACGTGCAGAGCCTGATGGACCTGGCCGACGGCAGCGTCCCCAGCCTGCGCATCGCCACCTTCGAGGCCCGTCAGTCCGCCCTGACCATCGGCATCCGCGGCATCGTGCCAAACGACGCCAACCAGCCGGCTCGCGAGCAAGGCGTCGGCGTCTACGTCGACGGTGTCTATCTGGCCCGCCAGCACGGTCTGGCCGCCGCGCTGCTCGACATCGAGCGCGTCGAAGTTCTGAAGGGTCCGCAAGGCACCCTGTTCGGCCGCAACACTGAAGGCGGCGCCCTGTCGCTGGTGACCAAGAAGCCCACGGGCGTGTTCGGCATGCGCGCCATCGCCGGCGTCGGCAATCTGGAGTCCTACAACTCCGAACTGCACGTCGACTTCCCCGCCCTCGGCGACTTTGCCTTCAAGGTCGATGGCATCATTTCGGTCCAGGGCCCGGTAACCGAGAACATCCTGCCGGGACAGACCGGCTTTGGCGAATATGACCGTCGCGGCCTTCGCTTCCAGACACGCTGGACGCCCGCCGAAAACTTCACCGCCACCCTCGCGGCGGACATCAGCAAGGACAAGAACACCCCGTTCTACAGCCAACTGCTGAACTTCAACCCGAACGGCCTGACCGTCGTGCCGTTCACCTCGACGACGATCCGTTCCGTCAATGGCACGCCCGTCGAAATCCGCGCTTTGTCGCCCCTGGTCCAGGTCGAGGGCTCCAATCGGATGACGCAGGCCGACATCGGCGTGCCTCAGCAGTTCAGCGTCGACGACACGCGCGGCATGGATCTGCACCTGTCGTATCGCCCGACCGACTCGCTGGAAATTCGTTCGATCACGGCCTACCGCGATCTGGACGTCGAGCAGTATGACAACATCGCCGGCGCCCACCGTCCGCCGGTCGTCGGCCCGAACGGCCGCTTCAGCCGCTATTCGCTGGCCGGCTTCTGGCAGCATCAGTTCAGCCAGGAACTGCAGGCCGTCGGTTCGCTGGGCGACAGCATCGACTATGTCGGCGGCGTCTTCTACTTCAAGGAAACGGTGTCCGACGACGCCGCCACGCCCTCGACGAACCAGTGGAACGCTGACGGCACGGGCTACACCATCCTGGACCCCACCCCGACGATCCGCGGCTTCCGCTCGCTGGACCGCAAGTCCACCGCACACTCGGAATCCAAGGCCGTCTACGGCCAGGCGACCTGGACCCCGGCCAGCATGGACGCCCTGCACCTGACGGTCGGCGGCCGCTACACCTGGGACGACAAGGACGGCGTGCTTGAGCTGGTTAACAATGCGCTTCCCGTCGTGAACGGCGTGCAGGGCGTGTTGCGCTTCAATTCCAAGGTCGATCGCTTCGACCCGCTGGTCACCCTGGCCTATGACGTCAGCAACAACATCAACGTCTACGGCAAGTATTCGACCGGCTACCGCGCCGGCGGCGCCTCCTCGCGCTCGCTGACCTACCGCTCGTTCGATCCTGAAGAGGTCAAGGCCTACGAAATCGGCCTGAAGAGCGACCTGTTCGACCGCCGCGTCCGCTTCAACGCGGCCGTCTACGCCATGGACCGCACCGACAGCCAGATCGACTTCAGCCTGGTCACCGTCCAAGGCGCATCGACCCGCAATACGCTGGAAACCATCAACGCCCCGGGCACCACGAAAATCCGCGGCGTGGAGTTGGAAGGTCAGTTCCGAGCGACCGACAACCTGACCCTGTCGGCGTCTTACGCCTATACGGACGCCAAGGTGCCGGACACGGTGAACCCGTTCAACGGCCAGGTGCAGCAGGTCTTCATCGCCTATACGCCCGAGAACGCCGGCAGCGTCGCCGCCGACTGGAACTCGCCCTTCATGGGCGCGACCCTGAAGGCGCACATCGACGCCAACTACGCCGATGCGGCCCACAGCTTCGAGCAGTTCGCGATCAAGGCCGACTCGTCCTTCGTCGTGAACGCCCGCGTCGCCATCGCCGATATCACGACCCGCGACGGCGGTCCGCTGCTGGAAGTGGCCCTGTGGTCGCGCAACCTGCTGGACGAGACCTACGTCTACCGCCGCGATCCGTCGAACCGGAACACCCTGGGCGACTACGGCAACTTCAACAACCCGCGCACCTTCGGCATCGAGCTGCGCGCCTCCTACTAAGCGTTCCTCCCGAACGACCGACTGGCCCCCTTCCGCCACGGCGGGAGGGGGTTTTTCTTCGTCTGCGTGAAGGCTTTGCGACGGCGATATGAAACTTCACCGCAGCCGTCCGGTTTTGCTGGACGACGCGGCGATCTGGCGCGATGGCGGCTTTCGGAGACGCCATGAGCCCCCTGATCCTGATCGCCGATGACGCCGCCGAAGGCGTCGAAATCCTGGACGCCGCCCTGCGTCGGGACGGCTTTCGCACCGTCGTCGCCGCCGACGGCCAGCAGGCGGCCGACCTGCATGCGTCGCTCAAGCCCGATCTCGCCCTGCTCAGCGTCCGCCTGCCTGTGCGCGACGGCTGGGATGTGCTGGGCGAACTGCGTCGGCGCGGCGAAACGCCCGTCATCATGGTCGGCGACCGGGACGAGGCCGCCGACAAACTGCAGGCGCTGCGGATCGGGGCGGACGACTATATCGCCAAGCCGTTCAAGCCGGCCGAGGTCACGGCCTCCATCCAGACCATCCTGCGACGCAGCGGCGGCGGCCGGGCCGCCAAGACCCTTCGCGTCGGTCCGCTTGAGGTGCAGTTGGAGAACTATCTGGCGGCGATCCTGACGCCATCGGGCAAGCGCCGTCTGGACCTGACCCTGACCGAGTTCCGCATTCTGGCCCACATGGCCCGCACGCCCCTGCGCGTCTTCAGCCGCAGCGAGATCATGCAGGCCTGCTTCCCCAATCAGGCGGTGCTGGAACGCACGATCGACAGCCACGTCAGCCACCTGCGCCGCAAGCTGGACGCCGCCGACGCCGCCGGCCTGCTGAGCAATGTGCGCGGCGTCGGATACCGACTCGAAGCCGAGGTCTGATCACCTTCACGCCGCGACGGCGTAGACTCTCAGCCGATGGCCGTCCGGGTCGCTCGCCACGAAGCTGCGGCCCGGCGCGGCGTCCGTCGGCGGCGTCAGAATGCGCGCCCCGCGATCCCACCAGTCGATATGCGCCTGATCCACCGCCTCGGCGCCCTCCAGCGGAAAGTCCACCTCGCACACCTCGCGCCGATCGTTGGCACGCCGCAGCAGCCCAAGAGCCCGGCCCGAAGTCAGCTTGAACAAGGCCCGGTCCGGTCCCGCCACCACAGGCCGACAACCCAGCAGACTGGCATAAAAGCGCGCGCTGACCTCCGGGTCCGCAACGTCCAGAAGAATATCCTCGATCTCACTCATCAGCCCGGCCCCTTGTGTTTCCAACACGCCGAACCCTAGCCTTCGCTGCTGCCAGTTTCCGTCAGCAGCCATCGCCTGACCGCGATCTTTCGTGCGCCTCGCGCCAGGTCTTCATCAGCGCCTGTCGACGCGTCGGATAGCGCGCCTCCATCACTTCCGCCTCGACGATGCGGTCGGTACGGAAACTGCGGAAATCACCGCGCAGTTCGCACCAGGCGATCAGCAATCTTACTCGGTCGAAGAAGGCCAGGGCGAACGGCCAGACCACACGCTCGGACGCCGACCCCGCCTCGTCGCGGTAACACAGCTTCAGCCGTCGCTCGGTGCGGATCGCTTTCCTTAATAAGGCCGGATCGACCCGATCCGCCGGGAACGGCTCGCCCGGCACGACCAGCAGGGTCGATGTGTCCATCTCGTCGCGCAGATCGGGCGGCAGCACCGCCGAGATCCGTCCCAGCGCCGCCAGCGCCGCATCACGCATGCGCGGATCGGCGCGGTCCGCCACCCAGCGCGACCCCAGCACCAGAGCCTCGATCTCTTCCGGCGTGAACATCAGCGGCGGCAGCATGAAGCCCGGCTTCAGCACATAGCCGACCCCCGCCTCCCCCTCGATCGTCGCCCCTTGCGCCTGCAAGCTGGCGATGTCGCGGTAAAGCGTCCGCAGGCTGACGCCCATCTCCTCGGCCAATACCTGCCCGCTCACCGGCCGACGATGCCGCCGCAGGACATTCAGCAGATCGAGAAGGCGTTCAGAGCGGGACACCCCGCGATCCTAGCAGCCCTGCTGCCAGAAAGCGTCAGCAGGAACGGGCCTAAGCCGCTTCCTTGGGCATCACGTCGCCGACCGTCGGCCGGTTCTCGGCGCGGGTCAGGGCGATATCCCTCGGTTTGACGATCTCGCCGCAGCAGCCGCACGCGATGCGCGGGGTCAGGGAATGGCCGCAGGTCTTGTGGACCATGTCGATGCCGCTGTCGGCATCGCCATAGACGTGTTTGTTACCCCAGCCGTGCAAGGTGACCAGAACGCCGTACAGATCCTTGCCTTTGGCGGTCAGGACATATTCATTGCGCGGCGGGCGTTCGGAATACAGGCGCGGCTCCAGCACGCCGTGCTGAACCAGGCTTTTCAGCCGGGCGGCCAGGACGTTGCGCGCCACGCCAAGATTGTCCTGCCACTGTTCGAACCGGCTGACGCCGTTGAAGGCATCGCGAATGACCAGCAGGGTCCAGGGATCGCCGATCACCTCAAGCGTGGCGGCGATGGAGCAGCTTTGTCGGCTGTAGTCGGCGGTGCGTCCCATAGGCGCGAAAGTGACGCCGCGTCAGGCATTTGGCAAGGGTTGCAAATCCGAACGCTCCAAGTCAGTCTTGTTTCGCAACGGACGTGCGAGCCTCCCGGTTCGCCGCCTTGTCCCTCGGACTTGGGCGGGAGATCGTCATCAGGTCTTCCGCCGCTTCTTCGCCTGACGCAGGATTGCGCAATGACGCCGCCCATCTCCCTCGACGCCGCCCTTACATTCCAAGTCCTCGAAGACGGCGGTCTGTCCGCGCCCGTGCCGGGTCATTTCTCGAATGGCCCATCGAGCATGGCGCCGGAGAAGGGCTTTCCGTTCGGCGGGCTGCTGGCGGCCCTTTGCGCGCAGTCGATGCGACAGGGACTGGCGCTGACGGCGCACCTTCGGACCCTGTCAGTCCAATATCTCTCGGCGGCAAGGTTCGGTGAACAGGTCGCCTTTCGCCCTCGCCTGCTGCGCGGCGGCCGCAATGTTCTGTATGCTGCGGTGGAGGCCGAGCAGGACGGGCGCATGACCCACCATGCCACCGGCACCTATGGGCTGGACGCCGCGCCGCCTCCGCTGACGCCATTGCACGCGCCGCCCCCGCCGCTGGATGGACTGGACCCCAAGGCCACGATACGCGGGCCGATGTCGCCGCACTTCGCCCAGCATGTCGAATACCGCTTCGACGGCGGCCCCAACATCCTGGGCGGCAATGAGAGCAAGCCGGTGATCGAGCGCACATGGATGCGGATGGCCGACGGCCGGCCCTTGGATGAGGTCGGCCTGTGTTACCTGCTGGATGCGCTGTATCCGCCCGCCTGGACCGCATCCAAGACCCCGGCCGCCATGACCACCGTCGATCTGCGCATCGACGTCCTGACCGATCCGACGCCGCAGAGCGCGCCGGACGGCTGGGCCTTCTTCGAATTCAGGATGCTGGACCTCGGCCTGGGCTGGACGGTGGACGAGGCGATCGCCTGGGGCGCTGATGGAACGCCGCTGGCGCTGTCGCGCCAACGCCGCAAGCTGCTGCCGCAACGTCCAGCCTGAAGTCAGCCCTCATTCATCATTATCGACGACTATTCCAAATCTCTGGAGTGTCGCCATGCGTCGTCGAAATCGCCTCGTTTCCGTATCCCAAGTCGTCGTCGTGCTGGGCGGTTGTCTGATGTTGCAGGGCTGCCTTGTCGGCGCCGTCGTCGGCGGGACCGCTGCGGTCGTCGGCGGCACGGCGAAAGCCACCGGCGCGGTCGTCGGCGCCGGGTTTGACGCCGTCACCACCTCGGACGAGGAAACCAAACTGCGTCGCGAGCGTGAACAGCGCGACTATGAACGCGAACAACGCCGCTGCGAACAGCGCCAGCGTCAGGGCAAACGCTGCTAGGTCAGAGATTTAGAACGCACCGCTCATTGATCGTCGGCCGCGCCACCTGAATTCGGCAAAGGCCCGGCCACTCGGGTTTCAGCGTCTTGGCGAACCACAGGCACAGGTTTTCCAGACTGGGCAGCTCCAGTCCCTCGTGCTCGTTCAGCATGCCGTGATCCAGCGTCTCGGCCGCCGCCTTCAGCGCCCGGTCAAGCGCGCCCAAATCCGCGACCCAGCCGTGTTCGACGTCCAGGACCTCGGACCGCACCGTCGCTTCGACCGTGAAGGAATGGCCGTGGACGCGGCGATAGATGCTGCCCTCGGGCTCGTTCGGGAAGTGGTGAGCGGCGTCGAAGGTCGCCTGTTTGGTGATCTCGAAGACAGGCATTAGCGGACGCCGATGTATTTGTGGGTCTGGACGCTCAGGCGCCACTGCGGGTGGGTCAGGCAGTATTCGATGGCGGCGGCGGTATTCTCGACCTGATCCGGCCCGTCCATCGGCTGAAGCCAGAACCGTTCGAAATCCAGATGCTCGAACCGATCTGGCATGGCCTTGGGCTGGGGAAAGACCAGTTTCAGCTCGGTCCCGCGCGTCTGCACCACATCCGCATCGGCCTTGGGACTGATGCAGATCCAGTCGACGCCGTCCGGAGCCGCGATCGTACCGTTCGATTCGATGGCGATCTCGAAACCGCGCGCATGCAGCGCGTCGATCAGCGGCGCATCTAGTTGCAACAAGGGCTCTCCGCCGGTGCAGACCACCAGCTTCGGATCGCCTTCACGCCCGCGCCACATCGCCGCGACGTGATCGGCCAGCAGGTCCGGCGTGGCGAACTTGCCGCCCCCATCGCCGTCGACGCCCACAAAGTCGGTGTCGCAGAAGGTGCAGACGGCGTTGGCCCGATCCTGCTCGCGCCCGCTCCACAGATTGCAGCCGGCGAACCGCAGGAAGACAGCCGGCCGCCCCGCCTGTCCGCCCTCGCCCTGAACCGTCAGGAACACTTCCTTCGCCGAATAGGTCATCGCCCCGACGCCCATTCGTCATAACCGGCCGCGCGCAGTTCGCAGGCCGGGCAAGACCCGCAGCCATAGCCCCAGGCGTGTCGATGCGTCCGGTCGCCCTGATAGCAGGTGTGGCTATCCTCGATGATCAGCGCGATCAGCCTGTCGCCGCCTATCCCGTGCGCCAGGTCCCAGGTCTGGGCCTTGGTAAGCCACATCAGGGGCGTGTCGATGACGACCGGTTTGTCCAGCCCCAGCGACAGCGCCCGCGCCATCGCCTCCATCGTCTCGTGGCGGCAATCCGGATAGCCCGAATAGTCCGTCTCGCACATGCCGCCGACCAGCACGTCCAGCCCGCGCCGATCCGCCAGCGCCGCGGCTGCGACCAGAAAGATCAGATTGCGGCCCGGCACGAATGTGGTCGGCAGGCCACGCGCGTCCATTTCGATCTTGCGGTCGGCGGTCAGGGCGCTCTCGGCGATCCTGCCGTATCCGGTCAGGTCCACCACATGGTCATCGCCCAGGCGATCGGCCCACTGCGGCAGGGCCGTCTTTATTCCGTCGCGCACCGCCTGACGCGCCTGCATCTCCACCAGATGGCGCTGGCCATAGTCGAACCCGACCGTCTCCACCCGCTCGAACCGCTCCAGCGCCCAAGCCAGGCAGGTCGCGCTGTCCTGCCCGCCGGAGAATAGAACAAGTGCCGTATTGCTAGCGGTGGGGGAGGTCTTTTCCAGGATGACGCTCATGACGAATCTGCGGTCGGCCGTTTGGCCGCGCGCATGCACAAAGAGATGGAGACCTAGATGGGTCGGGCGGGCCTCATACACCAGACCCCGCCCGTGAGCAAAAAAGGCGGATTTGCGTCTTGGATGACGCCGCTTAACTAATCCGCAAGCGATTTGGGCTTTTACTCACAATGAGTAGGAGTTCCAGGCAGTATGCCGACCATCGAGACCCTTTCCGAGCGTCCAAAGCCGGTTGCGCCGACGACTCTCGGCTGCGAGGTCCTGGCGCGTTTCGAATGCGAGCCGGATACGCTGGTCATTCCCGTGGTCGATGGCGACCGCCCCGTCGGCCTGGTCGAACGCACCGCCTTCCTTCAGAAGATCGCCGCCCGCTTCGGCCACGCCCTCTACGACCTTCGCCCCATCACCTTCGCCATGGATGCCGAGCCGGCCGTCGTCGAGGCCGGTGTCCGGATCGACGCCTTTTGCGACATCATGCTGAAGGGCGGTCCGGCCGCCCTGCTGCGCGGCTTCATCGTCACCAAGAACGGCGCCTATTGGGGCGTAGGCACCGCCGCCACCCTTTTGCAGGCCGTCAACACGCGCCAGCGCGAGCAAAATGCGGAACTGGCCGAACAGGCGGCGCTCCTCAGCGACACCCGCGCCCAGGCCATCGCCGCCGCTCGCGCCAAGAGCCAGTTCCTGGCCATCATGAGCCACGAGCTGCGCACGCCGATGAACGGCGTCCTGGCTGTCGCCGAACTGCTCCGCCGCCAGCCCTTGAATACGGCGGCTCAGGCGCACGTCCAGACCATCGTCGACTCCTCCGAGACCCTGCTGCGCATCCTCCAGGACGCAGTGGACCTGTCCAAGGCCGAGGCCGGCGAACTGGAACTGAAGACCGAGCCGACCGCCCTGCGCGCCGTCATGGACGACATTCAGTCGATGTGGGAGCCGCGCGCCTCTCAGGACGGCGTGACCCTGCTCGTCGGCTACGAAGGCGACACCGAACTGGCGGCCGTTATCGACGGCGTGCGCCTGAAGCAAGTGTTCAACAACCTGATCGGCAATGCGCTGAAGTTCGCCCGCAACGGCGTGGTCGAGGCCGGTCTCAAGGCTTGGGTCGAGGGCGACCGCATCCATATGGAAGCCCGCATTCGCGATGACGGCCCGGGCGTTGAGCCGGAACGCGTCGATTCCATCTTCGAGCCCTTCGTTCACGGTTCCGGCCCCGACGGCGCCGGCCTGGGCCTTTCGATCTGTCGTCAGGTCATCGACCGGATGGACGGCCGGATTTGGGCCGAAAACAACAAGGGACGTGGCGCGACCTTCGCCTTCGACCTGACCGCGCCCCGCGCTGTGGTCGAGGCGGAAGCGCAATCGAACGTGTCGGATCTGTCGGGCCTGGACCTGAAATCCGCGCCGCACATCCTGATCGTCGACGACAACGCCACCAACCGCGTCGTCGCCCAGGCGCTGTGCGAGATGTTCGGCTGCAGCTCCGAACTGGCCGAGGACGGCCTGGAGGCGCTTCAGGCCGTTCAGGAAAGCCGCTACGACCTGGTCCTGATGGACATCAAGATGCCTCGGATGGACGGGGTTCAGGCCACGCAGGCCATTCGCGCCCTGCCCGGTGCCGTCGGCCGCGTGCCGATCGTGGCCCTGACCGCGAATGCGGACCCCGAAGACGCCAAACACTATCTCTCGATCGGCATGGCCGCCGTCGTCGAAAAGCCCATCAAGCCCGAACGCCTGCGTATGGCGATGAACGCCGCCATCTCCGCCGCTCACGAAAGCGCACAAGAGCAGGACCAATCCGGTCGCGCCGTCGCCTGATCCTCAGTCCGGACGAACGTCCAGCGCCTCTTCGTCCTCTTCGTCGTAGCCGACCAGACGCAGCGCCCTCGCCTTTTGCCCGTTGATTTCGGCCCAACGCAGCAGACCCTCTTCGCGGCCGTGGGTGATCCAGATTTCCTCTGGCCTGATCTCGGTAAAGGTCGCGGTCAGTTCGTTCCAGTCGGCATGATCCGACACGACCAACGGCAGTTCCACGCCGCGCTGGCGCGCCCGCGCCTTCACCCCCATCCACCCTGAAGCGAAGGCCGTGACCGGATCGGCGAACCGACGCGCCCATCGATCCTGGATGGCGGACGGTGGTGCGATGGCGACCTCGCCGCCCAGCGCATTCCTGGGCAGATCGCGGGTCGGCGCCAGCGGGCCCAGATCGACCCCTTCTCTTTCGTACAGGGCGTTCAGCCGCTCCAACGCCCCGTGGACATAGATGGTGCGGTCCCATCCAGCCTCGCGCAGCAGACGGATGATCCGCTGCGCCTTGCCCAGCGCATAGGCGCCAACCAGATGCGCCCGCTCGGGAAACTGCCCCAGCGACCGCACCAGCCGCCCGACTTCCTCCTCCGCCTGCGGATGGCTGAAGACCGGCAGGCCGAACGTCGCCTCCGAGATGAAGACGTGGCAGGGCACAGGCTCGAACGGCGCACAGGTCGGATCGCGGCGGCGCTTATAGTCGCCGGACACGACCATGATCAGCCCCTTCCAGCGCACCTCGACCTGGGCCGAGCCCAGCACATGGCCGGCGGGCGCCAACCTGAGATCGACCCCATTGATCGCGGTCGCCTCGCCGTATTCCACCGATTGGGGCTGCAGCGTGAAATCCGCGCCATAACGTTCAGTCATGATCGCCAGGGTCTGGCGCGTCGCGAGCACCGCTCCATGACCGGCGCGCGCATGGTCGGCATGGCCGTGCGTGATGACGGCGCGATCCACTGGCCGAACCGGGTCGATGTAGAAATCTCCCGGCGGACAGTAGAGGCCGGCGGGCGTGGGATGCAGCAGGTCTTCGGGGCGGATCATCTTGCGGTAACGCTCTCGACGCCGTCGGGTCGCCGCCTCATAGAGGATGACCCCGAAAATCGGCGCAACAGGTTCAGCCCGCACGATGCACGAGAGTTTCCTGACCACCATCCTGCCGCAATTGGCCGCCGGCGCCGCCCACACTGGCGCCTTGGGCTTCACCTTTGACGGCATGCACGATGGCGAGCCCCGCATCCGCGTGCCGTGGCGTGAGGACTTGGTCGGCGATCCCGACAGCGGCGTCTTCGCGGGCGGGCTGGTGACGACCTTGCTGGATCATATCGGCGGATTGGCCGTGTGGACCGCGATGGACGCCTTCCAGCCCATCGCCACCCTGGATTTGCGTGTCGATTACATGCGCGCGGCAAGGCCGCGTCAGGACCTGCTGGCCCAAGGCCTATGTTTCCGACTGACGCCCAGCATCGCCTTTGTGCGCGCCTGGGCTTTCGAGGACGATCCCGCCGATCCGGTCGCCGCAGCGCAAGCCGCCTATATCCTCAACCAGACCCGCGAGCGGGCGCCCCATGCAAAAGGAGCGGCGGCATGACCGACATCCTCAACCGCATGCCCTACGCTCGCTTTCTTGGCCTTCAGACCTTGGTCAGCGGCGACGAAGTTACCGTCATCATGCCCTTCGACGACAAGCTGATCGGCAATCCGATGCTGCCCGCCCTGCACGGCGGATCGACGGCCGCCCTTCTGGAAATGACGGCGATGGCTCAGGTTGCGCTAAGCTTTCCGGGTCCGCGACTGCCCCGCCCGATCAATGTCACGGTCGCCTATCTGCGCACCGGCAGACCGATCAACGTCTTCGCGCGTGCTCGCATTAGCCGGGCGGGTCGTCGCGTCGCCCATGTGCACGCGGAGGCCTGGCAGGAAGAACGTCAACAGCCTATTGCGTCCCTTACCGCCCACTTCCTGCTGGACAACCAGGACTGATCACCGCGCCCTAGCGCGCTGATTCGCGCCGACTTCTTGCTCTCATTGGGTTTTAACGCCGAGCTTACGGCGGCGCTTCAACGCGCGATTGTTGACATGGTAAAGATTGCTCTACCAAACAGGGTTAAGACGTGATAACCATACGGTTCTTGTAAACCTGTCTTTGAGGGGCTTTCATGGACCGCACTGAAGTCGTCACCAGCGTTGCTGGCGATCTGCATGCTACCGAACTCGCGATCGACGCCGCGATCACCCAGGCGACCACGCTGGTTCAATCCTTCATCGGCGCTCGCGCCGCTCTGTCGCTGTCGCCGGTTTCCGGCACGATGTCGCAAGCCAAGGCCATGGAAACGATCGCCGCCCTCTCGGCCGCGCGTGAATCCATCGTCGCTTGCCACGCCGAACTGCAAAAAGATCACCGCCGCCTTGGCTTCGGCACCTACGCCGCCGGCCCGGTCGCCAAGCCCGACGATTGGCTGGACCCGAAATCGGCCCTGACGCCGACGCACCTGCATCGCGTCGCGTGAATTCTTGGTAAGCTTGGCTTACCGAGATTTCAGTTTGAACTGACTTCGGTCATTATCGTCCCCGTGCATTTCTGCGCGGGGGCGATTTGTCATGCTCAACATCGCTTATGCCATCGTCGGCGCGGTCTTTATGGTCGGCATGGCTTTGTTCGCCTTTTTGAAGGGCAACTCGGCCGAGCGGATCGGCGCGGGCGCCTATCTGTTCGCATGGTTTGCAACGATTTTGATGCAAGAGAACAGCGGCTTTCGCGGCGTGCCGCTGGGCATGTTTCTGGTTGATCTCGTCCTTCTGATTGTCTTCGTAGGCATCAGTTGGCGTTATCGACAGTCTTGGCCCGTGTGGGCCAGCGGACTGCAACTGATCGCAGTGATGTCCCATGTCATGAGCCTGACCGGACAACGCGTCATGGTCGGATCGCTTTATACGGTCGTGAACATGATCGGTTATCTGATCATCGGCTGCATCATCATCG
Organism: Brevundimonas sp. 374; assembly: GCF_900102995.1. Lineage (NCBI taxonomy): Bacteria > Pseudomonadati > Pseudomonadota > Alphaproteobacteria > Caulobacterales > Caulobacteraceae > Brevundimonas > Brevundimonas sp. 374. The sequence goes on from NZ_FNKT01000001.1 coordinate 1,014,203, forward strand.
GCACATTCTATGCTTGGCAAGAGCGCCGTGCGGCAGCGTTGATAGGTAGAAATTCCTAATATCCGATCGTATGCTGGCGGCGAATCGGTCGCTGGAAGTCCATGCCGCTATCCCACGCCAAGCTTTGGAAGGCCGTCGACGCCCTGGCGCGACGTGAAGGGCTGACGCCGTCCGGCTTGGCGCGCCGCGCCGGTCTGGACGCAACCAGTTTCAATCCGTCAAAGCGCTTCGGGCCAGGCGATCCGCCGCGTCCGCGCTGGCCATCGACCGAGAGCATGACGCTGGTGCTTCAGGCGACGGGCCTGTCGCTGTCGGAGTTTGCGGTGCTGGCAGAGGACGCCCCGGAGGCGCCGGCCAGCGTGCCTTTGCTGGGTCTGGCCAAGGCGGGTCAGGATGGGTTCTTCGACGACGCTGGCCTGCCGGTCGGCGAAGGCTGGGATCAGACCGACCTGCCGCGCGCCAAAGACACCTTGTTCAGCCTTCAGATCACCGGCGATTCGATGTCGCCCCTCTATCGCGAAGGCGACCGCGTCATCGTCGATCAGGAAGCGACGCAGGTGCGGCGGGGCGACCGCGTCGTCGCCCGCCTGACCAGCGGAGAAACCGTGGCCAAAGAGGTCACCAGCCTGACCAGCCGCGCCGTCACCCTGGCCTCGATCAATCCCGACTATCCGCCAAGGGTCGTGCCCCGGCGCGAGATCGAATGGATGGCCCGCATCCTCTGGGTCAGCCAGTAAAGCGCACAGCAAAAACCCCGCCCGGCGAACCGGACGGGGCTTTGGATGCTTAGCGAACTGAATTCAGTTGGCCGTGACGTAGTGGGCGTTCACCCAACCGCCGCCCGCGATCTGCACCCACTCGCCTTGCGAACCGATGGCCGTGAAGGGCTGACCGGCCGACAGCGTGCCGGCTTGTCGATAGTTGGTGCCGGGGCCGCTGCGGATGCGCAGGTTCGACGAAGCACGGTATTGGGCGCCGCTGGAGGCCGAAGCAGCACGGGCGCGCTGCTGGTTGCAGCCGATATAGGAACCGGCGGCGGCGCCAGCGCCCGCACCGACGATGGTGCCGGCCGTACGCTCATTGCGAGCGAGGTTCGAGCCCACCACACCGCCGACCACGGCGCCGATCAGAGCGCCTGCACGTTGGCGACCGCCAGGGGCGTCACAGTTGGTCACGCCGTTGGCCTGGGCCTGGGCGGACATCGGGGCGGCGGTCACCATGGCGGCCAAGGCGGCAGCAGTGGCCAGACCGGTCTTGAAAATCTTGTTCGACATAACTCTTCTCCTGTCAGCGCGTTTGCCGATGAGGGGAGAATGCACGGACGAACCTGAAGGCTCCCGGAGCTTCGCCGTTATTTTCCGTTCATCTTTGCCATGCGCGCGGACTGGCGGCGGGCGACGAAACGTCTGGCGATATCGATGTCGCGTTCGACGAAGTGTTTCCGGCGCACGAACTGAAAGTCCAGCACACGCGCCCACAGATGGAGCATGCGATCGTTTGTCACGAAAACTGTCACCGCTTCGGCAGACGGTGGCGGCCCCCAGGCCTCAGCCAGCTTCGCCAGATGCTGGACCGTGGCGTCGTCGGTCATGGGTTCGCATTCGACGATCCAGTCCCAGCTGCAGAGCTCAGGCCTTTGGGTGATCAGATCGACCGTCGCTTTCAGCACGCGGTCGGCTGACCTGGCCGAAACCAGGTCGAGCATCAGGACCTTGTTCGCCTCGTCGATCTCGTAACGCAACCTCGCCTCCCCGGCCACGTCCCCTCAAGCTGGCATCACGCAACAACCCTGACGCAAGGTCAAGGTTGCGCCAGTTCTCCGTTCGCCCCAGCTTCAACCAGGGCGATCGTCTGCGGCAGGCCGTAGATGGCTGCGAACGAACCGAAGCGTGGCCCCTGGCTGGCGCCCAGCAAAACCTCGTAGAGCGCGCCGAACCAGGCTCGCAGCGGCTCGAACGCGTGGGCCTTGCCGACCGCATAGACCTCGTTCTGGATCAGTTCGCCGTCGGTGGTGTCGGCCGGCAGGGCCTTCAGCCGTTCGGCCAGGTCCAGCAGCGCCGCCTTCTCCTTGTCATCCGGCAGGCGATAGGACTTCGAGGGCTTCACGAAGTCCTCGTAGTAGTTCAGCGCGTGGTCCATCAGCCGGTCCAGCAGCGGCTCGTTCTGGGGCGTCGCGTCAGGCAGGTATTTGGCGAAATAGGCCCACAGCTGCTCCTTGGTCGAGGCGTTGGCCACGCCAACGAGGTTCAGAAGCAGGGCGAAGGACACCGGCGACGTGTGGGTCGGCGGATCGCCCGCATGGATCGACCAGACGGCGTTGTCGATCCGCTTGGCCGGCTCCTGGGTCTTGTAGCTTTCGATGAAGGCCAGATAGTCGTCGATGGCGCGCGGAATGACGTTGAAGTGCAGGCTCTTGGCCGACTTCGGCGACTGAAACATGTACCAAGACAGGCTCTCGGGCGTACCGTAGCGCAGCCACTCGTCCATTGTCAGGCCGTTGCCCTTGGACTTGGAGATCTTCTTGCCCTCGATGTCGAGGAAGAGCTCGTAGTTGAAGCCTTCGGGCGGGGTGCCGCCCAGGGCGCGGCAGACCTTGGAGCTTTCGCGCACGCTCTCGATCAGGTCCTTGCCCGACATCTCGTAGTCGATGTCCAGCGCGACCCAGCGCATGGCCCAGTCGGGCTTCCATTGCAGCTTCACATGGCCGCCCGTGACCGGCACCTCGGTTCGGTTGCCCGGTTCGCCGGCGGGGTCTTCGAAGGTGATCGTGCCCTTTTCGACGTTACGCGCCAGGGTCGGCACCTGCAGCACATGGCCGGTAATCGGGCTGACGGGCAGGAAGGGAGAATAGGTGGCGCGGCGCTCCTCGCCCAGGGTCGGCAGCATGATGGCCATGACCGCGTCGAACCGTTCCAGAAGCGTCAGCAGCGTCGCGTCAAACCGGCCCGACTTGTAGGTCTCGGTCGAGGACATGAACTCATAGTCGAAGCCGAAGCTGTCGAGGAAGGCGCGCAGGCGGGCGTTGTTGTGCGCGCCGAAGCTGTCGTGGGTGCCGAAGGGATCGCGGACCCGCGTCAGGGACAGATGCAGGTCCTCACGCAGCATCTCCGGGTTGGGCACGCCTTCCGGCACCTTGCGCAGGCCGTCCATGTCGTCGGAGAAGGCGATCAGGCGCGTGGGCCAGTGGTCGCCGGTCAGGGCGCGAAAGGCGTTGCGCACCATGGTCGTGCGGGCGACCTCGCCGAAGGTGCCCATGTGCGGCAGGCCCGACGGGCCGTAGCCGGTCTCCAGGATCACCGGGCGCTGCAGGGCGGGAAAGGCCGCCAGGGCTTCATCCGCCTTGCCGGCGTCGATCAGGGCGCGCGCTTCGGCTCGCTCGGCCTCGCCCAGCCGTTTCTTCAGAACATGAGCCAGCAGGTTGCGGGCTTGTTCGAAGGGCCAGGACTTGGCCTCGCGGGCGAGGGTTTCGAGGTTCTGAAGCATGGCGGCGGTTTGCAGTCTGCATCCCGCCCGGTCAACCGTGATCAGGCTTTGGCGGCGATTACGATGATCTCGACCTTATAGTCGGGCGACGCGAGCCGGCTTTCGCCCGTGGCGCGGGCCGGCGGATTGGCGGTGTCGACCCAGGCGTCCCAGACGCTGTTCATCGCCTCGAAGTCGGCAATGTCCGCCAGCCATATCTGGGCCATCAGGATCTTGGACTTGTCGCTGCCGGCCTCGGCCAGCAGCGCCTCGATCTCGGCCAGCGCCGTTCGGGTCTGCGTCGCCACGTCGTCGCCGGGTTCGCCGACCTGGCCCGACAGATAGATGGTGTCGCCGTGGACGACGGCCTCGCTCATGCGGGCGCCGGGCTGGATGCGGGTGATCATGGGCTAGGGTCCTTCGAAAACGTCCCTCACCTATCGCCGCCGGGGCCCGGCTGTCGAGCGGCTAGCGGCGGTTGAACCGCGAGACGGTCAGGCCGACGACCAGGGCGCCGGCGCCGACGATCAGGGCGTCCTCGATCAAGCCGCTCTTGGTCTGGCCGATGCGGGCCATGGCCTTCTTGCGCCCCGAAAGGGTCAGATAGGCCAGCGGCACGGCCGTACCGACCGCCAAACCGGCGCCCAGCTTCTCCTTGCCACGCGGAGCCAGGGCGGCGCCGGCGATGCCCGCGCTCATGACCCGCGCCAACAGGCCGAGGAAGACGGTGCGATCGGGCGCGGTCTTCATCTTGTCGCCCAGCAGTTCGCCGACACCCATGGCCAGGGCGCCGAACTTGAACAGCGGCCGGTTCAGCAGGAAGACGCGGCCGGGCAACGGCTTGTGCGCCAGTTCGGCAGTGGCGAGGGCCGCCATCGGGGTCATGGAACGGGCGCTGGCGACAGCGCCGATGAGGGCGGATGGGAGGAGGTCGAGGGCTTTCATGCCGCCACAACACCCGACCGGGCCGGAAGGTTCAGCCCGTTTCAGCCGCGGGCCGCCAGGACGTTGCGGATCGCCAAGCTGGAGTGGATGCGCGACACGCCCGGCAGACGCGACAGGACGTCCTTGTGGATCACCTCATAGGCGGCGATGTCGGGCGCGACCGCGCGGACGATGTAGTCTGCCTCGCCCGCCATCAGATAACAGTCGCGGATTTCCGGGTGGTTGCGGACGGCCGCCTCGAACCGGCGCATGTGGTCGTCAGTCTGCTTCTCCAGCGTGATCTCGACATAGGCGACGACGCCGTCGTCGCTGTCGTTGGCCAGGACGGCGGCATAGCCCCGGATCACCCCGCGCTCTTCCAGCCGGCGCACGCGCCGCAGGCAGGCGGAAGGCGACAGACCGACGGCGGAGGCCAGGTCCGCATTGCTGATGCGCCCATCGGCGCGGAGCCGTTGAAGGAGGCGTTGGTCGAGGGGATCAAGCAGGGACACAAGTTTCCGCCATTCAGCCGCAGATTATTGCGTCAGACTTCTATCAGCGACCAATCATTGCGCAAACAGGCAGGATCGTCGATCCATGCAGCGCTAGCTTGCGACGAATAACAACATTGGGCTTGGGAACGTCACATGCGGGTTCTGGTGCTTGGGTCGGGCGTCATCGGCGTCACCACCGCCTGGTATCTCAGCCAGGCCGGGCATGAGGTCACGGTCGTCGATCGGCAGGCCGGTCCGGCGCTGGAGACCAGCTTCGCCAACGCCGCGCAGATTTCGCCGGGTTATTCCGCGCCCTGGGCTGCGCCGTCGATCCCGGTCAAGGCGATGAAGTGGCTGCTGATGCGCCACGCGCCCCTGATCGTGCGGCCGCGTCTGGACATGGCCATGGTGCGCTGGACCGTCGCCATGCTGCGAAACTGCACCCACGACCGCTATGCGCTGAACAAAAGCCGGATGGTGCGCCTGGCCGAGTACAGCCGCGACCAGATCGACCTGCTGCGCCGCGAGACCGGCATCGCCTATGACGGTCGCCAGCAGGGCACGTTGCAGCTGTTCCGTACGGAAAAGCAGCTGGCCGACGTGCACAAGGACGTCGATGTGCTGAAGGCCGCCGGCGTGCCGTGCGAGGTTCTGGACCGCGCGGGCTGTATCGCGGCCGAGCCGGGCCTGGCCGCCTCCAACGTCGATTTCGTCGGGGGTCTTCGTCTGCCGCATGACGAGACCGGCGACTGCTTCCTGTTCACCAACGCCCTGGCCAAGCTGGCGGCGGAGCGCGGCGTGGTCTTCCATACCGGAACCGACATCCAGTCGATCACGATGACGAATGGTCGCGCGACCGGCGCCCTGACCAGCAAGGGCGCCATGACGGCCGATCTGGTGATCCTGGCTCTCGGCTCCTATTCGCCGATGATGGCCAAGCCGCTGGGTCTGGATCTGCCGGTCTATCCGGTGAAAGGCTATTCGATCACGGCCAGGATCGTGGACGAAGACAGAGCGCCCGTCTCCACCGTCATGGACGAGAGCTACAAGGTGGCGATCACGCGCCTGGGCGATCGCATTCGAGTGGGCGGCATGGCCGAACTGTCAGGATACAATAACACCCTGCCCGCCGTCCGTCGCGAAACCCTGGCCCATTCGGTCGGCAGCCTGTTTCCGGGCGGCGGCGACCTGGCGGGGGCCAGCTATTGGTCGGGCCTGCGTCCGATGACGCCGGACGGCACGCCGGTGATCGGCGCGACCAAGGTTCCGGGGCTTTATCTGAACACCGGCCACGGCACCCTGGGCTGGACCATGGCCTGCGGCTCGGCGCGGGTTCTGGCCGACATGGTCGACGGCAAGGCGCCCGAGATCGAAACCCGCGACCTGTCGCTGAACCGCTATGGCGCCTGGGCCGGGGCGTTCGCGCCGGGATACAGCTTAGATCAGACGTCGACGGGGAATTTTACCGTCTAAAGAGTCTAATTCGTCTAATCGCGCGGCGGTGAGGCCTTGGGCCGCGGACGGGAATTCACCGTCTAAAGTGTCTAATTCGTCTAATCTGACGCCATCATCTGGGTGAGGCGCGGGCGGGATTTCGCCGTCCATTCCGCCTGAACTTACGTTGTCAAAGATCCACGGCCAGTCTAGCACGCGGCCGGAGCGCGGTCGGTTAGACGCCGCTCGGGGGCGAAAACCCGTTGGAAATCAAACAGCGGGGCGCCGACGATGCGCTGGCGGGGCGCCGCAGCGTGGCGCGGCGCGTCGGAGCCCCCTATAGAGCGCGCGATGAAGACCGCCGATTTCGATTTCGACCTGCCCGAAGACCGGATTGCGTTGCGCCCGGCCGATCCGCGCGATTCCGCACGGCTGCTGGTGGTGAAAGGCGGCGCGCTGGAAGACCGGATCGTTCGCGATCTGCCGGACTTCCTGCAGCCGGGCGACGCCTTGGTGTTCAACGATACGCGGGTCATTCCCGCCCGTCTGTCGGGCGTGCGTCAGCGGATCGGGGCCGAGGGCGAAACCCTGACGGTCGAGGTGGAGGCGACGCTGCATCATCGCGACGCGCCCGACGTCTGGTCCGCCTTCATGAAGCCGGGCAAGCGGATCAAGCCGGGGGATCGGATCCGGTTCGGAAACGCAAGCGACGCCGCTTGCGAGCTGGGTCGACTGGACGCGACGGTGACGGCCAAGGGGGAAGACGGGCTGATCACCCTGACCTTCGACCTGGCGGGACCGGCGCTGGACGACGCGATCCGTGATGTCGGGGTCATGCCCCTGCCGCCCTATATCGCCGCCAAACGGCCCGAGGACGACCGCGACCGGTCAGACTATCAGACCGTGTTCGCCGAGCATGACGGTTCGGTTGCGGCGCCGACGGCGGGGCTGCATTTCACCCCTGCCCTGCTGGACGCCATCCGCGCCAAGGGTGTCTCGACCCATGCGGTGACGCTGCATGTCGGGGCCGGCACCTTCCTGCCGGTCAAGGCCGACGATCTTGCCGACCACAAGATGCACAGCGAATGGGGCGAGGTGTCGCCTGAAACCGCCGCCGCCCTGAACGCCGTCCATGCAAAGGGCGGGCGCGTCGTCTGCGTCGGCACCACCTCCCTGCGGCTGCTGGAAAGCGCGACGGCCGAGGACGGCGAGATCAAACCCTTCCACGGCGACACGGCCATCTTCATCACGCCCGGCTATCGGTTCCGGGCGGTTGATGTGCTGATGACCAACTTCCACCTGCCGAAGTCGACGCTGTTCATGCTGGTCAGCGCCTTTGCGGGCACGGCGACGATGAAGGCGGCCTATGCCCATGCGGTCGCCGACGGCTATCGCTTCTATTCCTACGGCGACGGGTCGCTGCTGTTCCGCGACTGATCGCGGGTCAGGGCCAGAGGCGGCCTGAGCGCCAGGCCTCGCCGTCGCGGTCGAACCGCAGTCGGTCGTGCAGGCGGAACGGGCGATCGCGCCAGAACTCGACCGAGCGCGGCACGACGCGCCATCCGGTCCAGTGGGACGGGCGCGGCACCTCCTGACCATCGAAGCGCGCGGTTTCGCGGCCCACGGCCTCTTCCAGCACCGTGCGGTCCGACAGGGGGCGGGACTGGTCCGAGGCCCAGGCGCCGATGCGGCTTTCGCGCGCGCGGCTGGCGAAATAGGCGTCGGCCTCGGCCGGCGTGACCGGCTCGACCGCGCCGCGCACCCGCACCTGCCGACGCAGCGACTTCCAGTGGAAGGTCAGGGCGGCGGCCGCGCAACCGGCCAGTTCGACGCCCTTGGTGCTCTCGCTGTTCGAATAGAAGGTGAAGCCTCGCGCATCGACATCCTTCAGCAGAACGATCCGCGCATCCGGCAGGCCGTCGGCGTCGACAGTCGACAGGGTCATGGCGTTGGGATCGTTCGGCTCGTGCGCCCTCGCGTCCGCCAGCCATTCGACGAACAGGCCGATGGGTTCGGGGCGATCGAAGATGGTCTCGTCGCCGTTGGCGGCCAGGGCGGCGGCATAGTCGCGGGCGTATTCTTCACGCGACGGGCTGGGCGGGATCACGGATGCGGTCATGCGAGTGATGTAGTCGGTGCAGGCGCGGCTGGGAATGATCGAGGTCAAAACGGTCGTGTCGCCGTCAGGGTTAACCGCCCATTGACCCTGATGCGCGAACGGTGACGACATGAGCGCGCCTGTTTCGATTTCAGATGTGTCCGGCGTCCGCGAGGCCCTGTCGATCTTGGGCCTGAACGGCGATGTCGATGCGTCGACGCTGAAGGCCGCCTTCCGCACGGCGGTGAAGGCGGCGCGGCCGGATCAGGCGGGCGGCGACGCCGAGCGGTTCCGGCGCGTGATCGCGGCCTATCGGCTGATCCAGGCGCATCAGCCCCCTCGCCCCGCCCTGTCGGCGCCCGCCGCGCGGCCCGCGCCTACGCCGGTTCTGGTGCTGTCGCCGATGCAGGCCCTGGCCGGGGGTCAGGTCGAGGTGCGGCTGGGCGCGCGGACGGTGCGGGTCACGGCGCCCAAGGGCCTGCGCAGCGGCGATCACCTGCGGCTGAGACGCGGGGCGGCGGACGGGAGCGATCTCTATCTGTCGGTGTTGATCCGACCCGAGGACGGGCTGTCGGTGGTCGGCGACGACCTGTTCATGACCTGGGCCGTCGAGCGTCGCCTGATGGCCGACCGCGGGCGGGTGGAGATCGAGACCCCTGTCGGCACGCGCTCGGCCTGGATCACAGCCGACATGGCCGCTCCGGTGCGGGTGCGGTTGAAGGACCTGGGCCTGCCTGCGCGCGGATCGCGGCCGGCCGGGCATCTGTTCGTGACACTGGAGCCGTCGTCCGATGTTCCCTCGGCGGCCGAGGACCTGCTGGTGCGCTTCACGCGGGTCTGGACGCAGGAGCGTCTGGCGGCCTAAGTCGGGGCCATGTCGCACAATACCTTCGGCCATCTGTTTCGCGTGACCACCTGGGGCGAGAGCCACGGGCCGGCGATCGGCTGCGTCGTTGACGGATGCCCGCCGATGATTCCGCTGACCGAGGCGGACCTTCAGCCCTGGCTGGACCAGCGGAAGCCGGGCGGCAGCCGCTTCGTGACCCAGCGCAAGGAAAGCGACACGGCGCGCATCCTGTCGGGCGTGTTCGACGACGGCGACGGGCCGGTGACGACGGGCACGCCGATCTCGATCCTGATCGAGAACGAGGACCAGCGCTCCAAGGACTATGGCGAGATCGCCCGCGCCTATCGGCCGGGGCACGCCGACTATGCCTATCAGGCCAAATACGGTGTGCGCGACCACCGGGGGGGCGGTCGATCCTCGGCGCGCGAGACGGCCAGCCGCGTGGCGGCCGGGGCCGTGGCGCGCAAGGTGTTGGGCGACAGTGTCAGAATTCGCGCCGGCGTGGTGCAAATCGGCCCGCACCGGATCGCACCGGACCAGATCGATTTCGATGCCGCCCACACCAATCCGCTGTTCGCCGCCTCGGCCGCGGTCGTGGGCGACTGGGAGGCCTATCTGGACAGCATCCGAAAGGCGGGATCGTCGGTCGGGGCGGTCGTCGCGCTGGAGGTCACGGGCGTTCCGGCGGGCTGGGGCGCCCCCCTGTACGGCAAGTTGGATTCGGAACTGGCGGCGGCCCTGATGTCGATCAATGCGGCCAAGGGGGTCGAGATCGGCGCCGGCTTCGAGGCCGCCGAACTGACCGGCGAACAGAACGCCGACGAGATGCGGCTGGACCTCAACAAGCAGCCGGTCTTTCTGTCGAACAAGGCGGGCGGCGTGCTGGGCGGGATTTCGACGGGCCAGCCGGTGACGGCGCGGGTGGCGTTCAAGCCGACCTCCTCCATCCTGACCCTGCGCCAGACGATCACCCGCGACGGCGAAGAGACGGACCTGCGCACCAAGGGCCGTCATGATCCCTGCGTCGCCCTGCGCGCCGTGCCGGTCGTGGAGGCCATGGCCGCCTGCGTCCTGGCCGACGCCCATCTGAGACACCGCGCCCAGGTCGGCTGATCAGGGTCTTCGTCGGGCCGGACGCGGGTTTGCGCGATCGGTCTCGAGCCTCGGCGGCGGCTCGGTCTGACGCGCCTCGCACCGCATCAAGGCCATCAGGGCCGACAGGCCTGTCGTCATCACGATCATCGCTCGATTCCTGCAACTGCGAACCGTTTGCAGGTTTGCGCATGTCGAGGGCGCGTGCAAGACAAGGGATCGGTGGCGCCCATTTTCAGGAGATCAATCGTGCGTGAAGACGGAAAACTGGACTACCTCGAACTGCCCGCCGCCAACCTGCCCGCGACCAAGCAATTCTACAGCCAGGCGTTCGGCTGGACCTTCGTCGATTACGGCCCGACCTATGCCGCCTTCGATCAGGGACTGGACGGCGGGTTCGACGCCGATCAGACCAATCAGACCAAGGCGCCCCTGCCCATCCTGTACGCCCATGACCTGGAAGCCATGCTGGCCAAGGTCGAGGCGGCCGGCGGCCGGATCTTGAAACCGATCTACAGTTTCCCCGGCGGTCGCCGCTTCCACTTCGCCGATCCGGCCGGCACCGAAATGGCGGTGTGGTCCGAGGGCTGAGCCCTATTTGACGTCGATGGACTGGCCGATCCGTTCGGCCAGATCCCGGTCCGCGCCCTCGACGCTGGCGATCCAGACGTGGATCTCCTTGGGATCCGTGGCGCGCTGGAACAGGTGCTCCATCGCCAGACGGCGGCTGCCTTCGGTGACGACGACCGAGGCGCGGCCGCCGGCGCGGACCGTCTCGCCGTCATAGATCGGAAACTGCGACGACGGGCCGGCGTAGATCATCAGCAGGGTCTGGTCGCCGCGCTGGACGCGATAGATGCTGGCGGTCGCGCCCGCGCGCGCCGGGGTGATGGTCAGGCCGGCGGGCAGCTGGATGCTGAACGGCAGAGCGGCGATGGCGGCGGCGTTCAAGGCCGCCGGGGCGGGTGCGGCGGCCGGCGTGGTTGCGGCAGGCGCGGTCGTTGTCGGTTGAGGCGCGGTCGGTTGAGGCGCCGTTGTGGTCGGGGCTGGCGTTTGCGGACGTGTCGCGGTCGCCGGGCGCGTCGTGGCCGCCGGGCTTTGGCCGATGGGCGGCTGGGCCTGGGTCGTGCGCGGTGCGGATGACGCGGCGGGCGCCGGACGCGGCGATGCCGCGGGGGTCTGGCCGATTGGAGGCAAGGCCTGGCTCGTCGCCCGGGCCGGGGCCTGGGTCGGGGCCGGAGTTGCCGTGGAGGCGGCGGGCGGGGTCGCGGAAGGCGGGGCGCTGTTCAAGTCCCGCGTCAGGTTGGAACCGGCGCGCTGCGGCGGAGGCGTCGTCGCCTGTCCGGAAATCACGAGGGCGGCGGCAAGGGCGATCATGGGCATGGCTCGACCATCGCGCGGCCGGGGCGCGACCGCAAGCGCGACCTCACGCCTTGGGCAGCGCGACCCAGAAGGTGGCGCCCTCGCCCGGCGCCGAGATCACGCCGATCGAGCCGCCCTGCAACTCGACCAATCGCTTGGCCAGGGCCAGGCCGACGCCGTGCCCCTCGATCGTCGAACGCTCAAGGCCAAGGCGGTTGAAGGGCTCGAACAGCTGAGCCTGCTTCTGAAGCGACAGACCGGGGCCGAAATCGCTGACCTCGATGCGGACGCAGTCATCCTGACGAAGCGCACGCAGAACGACACGGCCGCCGGACCCGCCGTATTTCAGCGCATTGCTGGTCAGGTTGGTGATGATCTGGGCCAGACGCTGAGAGTCCGCGGCCGCGATCAAACCATCGCCCTCGCACACCACCTCGACGGCGACCCGGTCGGCGTCGGGCCACAGCAGGCACGTGCGGCGCACGTCTTCCAGCAGCCCTGGAATGTCGGTCGGCCGCAGATCGACCCGGACGGCCCCGGATTCGGCGCGGGCCACATCCAGCAGATCGTGGGCCAGGGTTTCGACCTGACGCGCGGTCTTGACCAGCATGTCGGACATCTCGGCCTGCTGAGCCGAGACCGGCCCCAGGTGGCCCTGCCGCCACAGGTCGCCAATGCCGATGATGCCGGCGACCGGGCTCTTGATCTCGTGGGCGACGTTGGCGAGCAGGCGAGACTTGGCCTCCGAGGCCTTTTCGGCGCGTTCGCGACCGACGCGCGCGCGCTCCGCCAGAAGATCGCGCTCTTCCAGCAACGAGGCCACCAGCAGGACGGGCATATAGCCGATCAGCACCAGCATCTGGGCCATCAGAACCTGATGGGTCAGGTCGCCCTGAGCGTAGGGGCCGTTTCCGATCATGGCGCTGCCGACCAACAGCACGCTCATGACGACCAGGGTGAAGGCGGCGCCCGCGACGCCGAGCCGTACCGCGATGGCCAGCAGAAGCGGCAGCAGGACGAAGCCCATCGGCACGTCGCCCGTGAAGGCGACAAAGTAGAAGACGGGGACAAGGCCGATCAGAACGACAGCCTCGATCAGCTTCCTGGGTTTCAGCAGACGCGCGAACATCGCAGGCGTCAGCGACATCCCTAGCGAACCCAGTACAGCGATGCCCAAGGCGTGACCCAGCCACCAAGTCTGGAACCCCTGCCAAACGATGTCGCCCTGGCCCATCAGCGACAGGATCAGGGTGCTGCACAGGGCGGCGGGGATCGGCGCCAGGACAGCCGCGAAGAACAGGAAGCTGACCGCGCCGTTCAGGCTGGAAAGGTTGAGCGTGGGCGAGAACCGGCGGGCCAGCAGGACAGCCCCGACGATCTCGATCATGTTGGCGATCGTGAAGGCCAGCGCCAGCGGCGGCTTGTTGCCGGCGATGATCTCGCCAATCAGGATGCTGACGGTCAGGACGCCTGCGAAGGTGAGGTCGCTGGTGCGGCCACGGCTGGTACGCAGCCAGACGGCGACGGCGACGCCGCTGGCGCCCCACAGGCCCGCCACCAGTCCGGCCGAACGGGCATAGGCGATCGCCAAGGCGACCAAGATGGCGACGACGACGCCCGTCAGCACCGGAATAAGGGGATTGGGGCCGTCCGGACCTTCGGCGCCGACGGGGCCGGGCCGATGGCCAGCCGCCATCACGCCCTTGACGGGGGCGCTGTGGGGGGCGTCGATATTGAGCGCGCGGCTCAGGATCATGGACAGGTTCCGACCAATCAGAGGTCGGAATAGGACGACACGGTTCCTAATATCCCCTGAAGTCAGGCCCGCAATTTTTCATTGAAACGCCTGACGGCCTCGGCTGCGCCGTCGGGATGGTTCCAGACCCCGCCGCTGACCGCCACGAAGTCAGCGCCGGCTTGGGCAAGCTCTGCGGCGTTATCGACCGTGATCCCGCCAATGGCGACGCAGGGTGTCTCGACCGTCTCTTGCCACACCGTCAGGATGTCCAGCGGCGGGCGATGCACCGTTTCCTTTGTTTCGGTGGGATAGAAGGCGCCGAAGGCGACGTAGTCGGCGCCGCCCTCTGCGGCGTCCCAGGCCAGATCGCGGTCGTCGTGGCAGGTGACGCCGATCATGGCGTCTGGCCCCATGATACGCCGCGCCTCGGCCAGAGAGCCGTCTTCCTGACCGATGTGAACGCCGTCGCAGCCGGTGGTCCGCGCCAGATCGGGCCTGTCGTTCAGCAGGACCGCGACATCATGACGCCGCGCAATGGGAGCCAACACCTCGACCGCCGTGCGGATAGCGGCCTCGTCGGCGGGCTTCAGCCGGATCTGCAAGGCCGCGACGTCGCCGGCGGCCAAGGCCTGATCGAGGGTTTGCGCAAAGGCGTTCAGGTCGGCGATCGCAGGCGGCGTGATCAGATACAGCCGGCAGGGCGGACGCTCGGGGACGGTGGGTGTTCGGGCCATGTCCGTCATTGCCTGCCCCTGCGACGATCCGTCAACGGCCCAAGGCCGGGCGAAACCATGCGAACGACTTGCAATCGCCTTAAGGACTGCTATAGCGAACCATTCTCAGTCAGTGAAACGTGTAGCGCCTCGTGTACGTCTGCAACTGTAACGGTCTTCGCCAGCGTGATGTCGCCCAGGCCATCGAGGCCGGCGCCTGCCGTCCGCGTGACATCTTCGCGCGCAACCAGTGCCAGGCCCAGTGCGCCAAATGTGTCTGCGAGATGCGTCAGATGATTCAGGAAAGCCGCGAAGCGTTCGCACTCGCAGCCGAATAGTTTGCTTCGCCTGCGGCCGACAGTCACTCGCACTCTCAATGCAGTGATAAAAACTCGCAAATAAACAAAGCCCGTTTTACTGTGTTATGGCTGCGCTCGACAGACGGCGATAGCGCCGTGGCGAGACCAAGGACCATGGCCATGAAGGGCGATCCCGCAATCCTGCGCACGCTGAACGCAGTGCTGACCAACGAGCTGACGGCCGTAAATCAGTATTTCCTGCATGCCCGCATGTTCGAAAGCTGGGGCCTCGCGCACCTGGGCAACGTCATCTACGAAGAGTCGATCGGCGAGATGAAGCACGCCGACATGCTGATCAAACGCATCCTCTTCCTGGACGGGCTGCCCAATCTGCAAGACCTGCACAAGCTGAAGGTCGGCGAGGATCCGATCGAATGCCTAGGCGCCGACCTGCAACTGGAACTGGACAGCCGCGCGACGACCGCCGCCGCCGTGACCCAGTGCGAGGAAACCCGCGACTACGTCAGCCGTGACCTGCTGATGAAGATCCTGGCCGACACCGAAGAGCACATCGACTTCCTGGAAAACCAGCACAAGCTGATCGAGCTGATGGGCGCGCAGAACTATCTGCAATCGGCGATGAAAGAGATCGTCACCGACGGCGCGGCGACCGGCAACT
The DNA here is from genome assembly GCF_900102995.1 of Brevundimonas sp. 374. Lineage (NCBI taxonomy): Bacteria > Pseudomonadati > Pseudomonadota > Alphaproteobacteria > Caulobacterales > Caulobacteraceae > Brevundimonas > Brevundimonas sp. 374. Next base: position 1,029,345 of record NZ_FNKT01000001.1, read on the forward strand.
AAGCTCTGCCTTCTGACGGAACTCCAATCCGCTCCGGCCATTAGCCTGTCAGGGCCAAGCTGGAGCGGACCATGACCGATATCGACGACGCCATCGACGACGTGCGCGACGCCGCCATGGACTTGCTGAACAGCGAGGGCCGCAGCGCCGGCCATGTGGTCGCCGGGATCGCCCTGACCGTCGGCTTCGCCCTGTTGGCCCACACCATCGCCTCGGGCGCGTTGAAGCCCCGTCGCAACCTGAAACAGGTGCGCGACAAGGACCTGCCGATCACCGAAAAGCCCAAGGGAGCCTTCAGCCTGATCCTGCCGGCGGTGTTTTCGGCGACGACTCTGTCTGCCGTGCGCGTCTGGAACGCGCCTCCGCAAAAGGAACGGACCCGCGCCATGGGCCTATGGGTCGCGGCCCAGACGGTGAACGCCGTCTGGCTGGGCCTGCGTCCGTCGTCGATGGCGCGTCAGGTGATCGCCGCCATGTCGTCGGCCGGTCTGGCCGCCGCTTTCGCCCACGAGGCGCGCAAGCTGGACGAAGGGGCCGGCAAGATGGCGGCGCCGCTGGGGTCGGGCGTGCGGTTCGGGAACTTCCTGCATCGCAAGGCCGATGACGCCTCGGCCGGGCGCACCCTGCATTAGGTTGCGTCGCCTTGCCCTTTATCGGGGCTTCCTCTAGGGATCGCGCCCTATTCGCCTCGCCCCGAACGGTGCGAGGGCGCAACTCCATTTCCGATGTGACCCCATGAAGATCAACGGCAACACCATCAAGCCCGGCATGGTCCTGCAGCACAATGGCGGCCTGTGGGTCGTCACCAAGGCCAGCCACGTCAAGCCCGGCAAGGGCGGCGCCTTCGCCAACGTCGAGGCAAAGAATCTGGAAACCGGCAACAAGCTGAACGAACGCTTCCGGTCGGAAGACAAGGTCGAGCGCGTGACGCTGGAACAGAAGGACTTCTCCTATCTGTTCGACAACGGCGACAGCCTGGTCTTCATGGACGACGCCACCTACGAGCAGATCGAACTGCAGAAGGACTGGGTCGGCGAAGAGCGCATCCCCTATCTGCAGGAAGGCATGAAGGTCGTCATCGAGATGCACGAAGAGCGTCCGATTGGCCTGGAGCTGCCCGATCAGGTCGTGCTGGAAGTCGCCGAGACCGAGCCGACCGTGAAGGGCCAGACCGCCTCGTCGTCCTACAAGCCCGCGCTGGCTTCGAACGGCGTGCGCATCATGATCCCGCCCTATATGTCGGCCGGCGAGCGTATCGTCGTCGACACGACCAGCGGCGAATATGTCCGCCGCGCGGACTAACAGACCACCATGCTAAAGCGGCCCCTTTCGGGGCCGTTCCTTTCTGAACTTCTCCGACTGTCCGGCTGCGGCTTTGAAGGACTTTCGGACCAGGAGATTCCCCGATGGCCCTCGCCTCCGCCCTGCTCCAAGTCATGACCGATGCGGTGCGCAAGACCGCCCGCCCGATGCTGCGCGACTTCGGCGAAGTCTCCCAGCTTCAGGTGTCGAGAAAGGGCCCCGGCGATTTCGTCACGGCCGCCGACCTGAAGGCCGAAGACACGCTCTACGAACTGCTGATGAAGGCCCGCCCCGGCTACGGCTTCCTGGGCGAGGAACGCGGCATGATCGAGGGGACGGACAAGTCCCACACCTGGATCGTCGATCCGATCGACGGCACCACCAACTTCATGCACGCCATGCCTCACTTCGCCATCACGGTGGGGCTGGAGCGCCGCGCGCCCGACGGGTCGAGCGAGATCGTCGCCGGCGTGACCTACAACCCCGTCATGAACGAGCTCTTCTGGGCTGAAAAGGGCAAGGGCTGCTATCTGAACGACCAGCGCATCCGCGTCGCCGGCCGTCGCGATCTGTCCGAAAGCCTGATCGCCACCGGCCTGCCCTTCATCGGCAAGTCGGGCCACGCCCAGTCGATCAAGGATCTGCACGCCGTGGGCCAGCGCGTCGCGGGCATCCGCCGCCTGGGCTCGGCCGCCCTGGACTTCGCCTGGGTCGCGGCCGGTCGCTACGACGCCTATTACGAGCGCAACCTGAAGCCCTGGGACGTGGCGGCGGGCATCCTGTTCGTCACCGAGGCCGGCGGCCGCGTCACGACCATCGAGAACGACGGCGATCCCAAGACGGGCAAGTCGATCCTGGCGTCGAACACCGAACTGCATCCGCACCTGCGCAAGGTTCTGCAGGGCTCCTGAGGCTCGCTTCTGTCTCTTCCCCGCTTGCGGGGAAGTGGCGCGGCGCTTCTTCAGCGCCGTGACGAAGGGGCTCTTGCCTGATCGCCAGCGGCCGGTGGGGCTTTAAGAACCCCTCCACCGCTCTGCGGTCCCCCTCCCCACGTGTGGGGAGAAGATGGTCATCGACCTGTCGCGCCCCTGCCCTATCCAAGGCGGATGATCCGTTTCATCCTGTGCGGCCTCGTCCTTCTGACCGGAACGCCCGCCCTGGCCCACCCCCTGATCATCGCCCATCGCGGCGCGTCCGGCGAACGGCCCGAGCACACGCGTGCGGCCTATAAGCTGGCGATCGAACAGGGCGCGGACGTGATCGAGCCGGATCTGGTGCTGACCAGGGACGGCGTCTTCGTCGATCGGCATGAGAACGAGATCGGCGGCACGACCGACGTGGGCGACCGGCCCGAGTTCGCGGGCCGTCGGACGACCAAGACCATCGACGGGGTCGAGACCACCGGCTGGTTCACTGAAGACTTCACCCTGGCCGAGTTGAAGACGTTGAGGGCCAGGGAGCGCTTGCCCGCCTTTCGACCGGGCAGCGCCGCCTATGACGGACAGGAGCCGATCCTGACCTTCGCCGAGGTCGTCGCCATCGCGCGCGAGGCCTCGGCGCGGATCGGGCGCACGATCGCCGTGGCGCCGGAGCTGAAACACCCGACCTATTTCGCCGCGATTGGTCTGCCGATGGAGGACGGCTTCGTCGCGGAACTGGAACGGCTGGGTCTGATGGGCGCCGAGGCCCCGATCATCATCCAGTGTTTCGAGGTCGGGCCGCTGGAGCGGTTGGCGACGCGCATCGATGCGCCGCTGGCTCAACTCGTGGCCGCCAAGGGCGGACCGGCGGACCGGGCGGACGTGACCTATGCGCAGATGATCGCGCCCGAGGGGCTGAAGGCCATTGCCGCCTACGCCGACTGGGTCGCGCCGGAAATGACTCTGATCCTGCCGCGCGCCGCTGACGGCCGCACGACAGCGCCGAGCACCCTGGTCACCGACGCCCATGCGGCGGGCCTCAAGGTCGTGGTCTGGACCCTACGGGCCGAGAACGTCTTCTTGCCGGTCGAGCGACGCAGAGGCGACGACCCGGCCGGGCACGGCGACATGACCGGCTATGCCTCAGCCTTCGCCGAGGCCGGGGTCGATGCGCTGTTCAGCGACTTCCCGGCCCTGGCGCGGACCACGGCGCCCTAGTTGCGGAACTGAAGCTCGGCAAGGCGGGCGTAGAGGCCGCCCTGGGCGACGAGTTGCTCGTGGGTGCCCTCTTCGACCACGCGGCCGTCGTCCATGACGACGATGCGGTCGGCGCGCAGGACGGTGGCGAGGCGGTGGGCGATGACCAGGGTGGTGCGCTCCTCCATCGCCTGATCGAGGGCGACCTGGACCAGGCGCTCGCTTTCGGCGTCAAGCGCGCTGGTGGCCTCGTCCAGCAACAGTATGGGGGCGTCGCGGACCAGGGCGCGGGCGATGGCCAGGCGCTGGCGCTGGCCGCCCGACAGGCTCTTGCCGCGCTCGCCGAGCGGGGTGTCGAACCCTTCCGGGAGGGCGTCGATGAAGCCGAGCGCCTGGGCCTTTTCGGCGACAGCGCGGGCCTCTTCCAAAGTCGTGTTCTCGCGACCGAAGCGGATGTTTTCCAAGGCCGAGCCCGAGAACAGCGGCGTCTCCTGCGACACCCAGGCGAAGCGATCGCGCACGGCAACGGGATCGGCCTGGCGCACATCGACGCCGTCGACCGAGACCATGCCGGTCTGCGGATCGTAGAAGCGCAGCAGCAGGCGGAAGACCGTGGACTTGCCGGCGCCGGACGGACCGACCAAAGCGACCGTCTCACCGGGGCGTACGGTCAGGCTGAAGCCCTTCAAGGCCGGAAGGTCGGGGCGGCCTGGATAGGCGAAGCCCACGGCCGACATCGACACCTCGCCACACGGGGGCGTTGGCAAGGCCGTGGCCTGGGGCGGCGGGGCGATGCCGGCGACGGCGCGCATCAACTCCTCGATCCGCTCCATGGCGCCGGCGGCCTTTTGCACGTCGCCCCAGCTTTCGCCGAGCGCGCCAACGGCGCCTGCGGCGAAAACGGACAGCAGAACGAACTGAAGCAGGGCGCCGGGCGTCATGGCGCCCTTCACCACGTCCTGGGCGCCCAGCCACAGCACCAGGGTCACGCCGCCGAACATGACGACGATGATCAGGGCGGTCATCCAGGCGCGGGCCTGCATCCGCGTCAGGGAAGCGTTGAAGGCGTCCTCGACCGCCGCGCCGAAGCGGGTGATGGCGCTCTGTTCACGACCGAAGGCCTGGACCGTCTCGATAGCGTCCACGCTTTCACCGGCGAAGCCGACGGCGTTGGCGAAGCGATCCTGAGACGCCACGGTCAGTTTGCGCACCTTGCGGCCGAAGATGAAGATCGGCCCAAGGAGGAAGGGCACGATCAGCAGGACGAAGCCGGTCAACTTGGGACTGACGAAGAACAGCAGGGCCACGCCGCCGATCAGGGTCAGGAAGTTGCGCAGCGCGTAGGAGATTGAGGTCGTCATCAGCGTCTCGACCAAGGCGATGTCCGTGGTCAGGCGCGACAGCACCTCGCCGGTGCGCATATGGGCGTAGAAGGACGGGTCCAGCGTCAGGATGCGGCCGAACAGACCCTTTCGCACATCGGCGATGACGCGCTCGCCCGTGCGGGTGACGAAATAGTAGCGGGCGGCGGTCGCCAGCCCCAGGAACAGGGCGTTGGTGCCCAGCAGCAGGAACCAGATGTTCAGATTGGCGCCGCCGGCCTCGAACCCATGATCGATGGCTCCGCGCGCCAGGGCGGTCAGGCCCAGCGAGGCGGCGGTGGACAGCAGCAGCCAGAAGACCGCCATCAGGGCATGACCCTTGTGGCGCATGGCGAAGGGAATCAGTCGCGCCAGCGGGCGGATGTCGCGGCGTTTGGCGCGCTTGTCGCCCGCTTCGGACATCTGGTCGGCCAGAAGGGCGCCGGCGCTGGGCCGGCCCTCCAGCGACGCCATGCCCGAGGCGCGGTTGGCGGAAGAGGCGGAGGCGGCGGCTTGATCGGTCATTTCGCCCGCCTCTTGCCCCGGAACGCCCCCCGGTGTAAACGCCGCCCCTCATTCCCGCCGGGCCTTTCCCTTAAAAAGGATTTGGTGGCGGGTTTCTCATTTCACGCGCACGGACGGTCGGCATCGTCACCGCGCAGAGACCGGACGACGACCATGAAGGCGGATACCCATCCCGACTACCACTTCATCACCGTGGTGATGACCGACGGCAGCACCTATCAGACCCGTTCGACCTACGGGAAGGAAGGCGACAAGCTGGCCCTCGACATCGATCCGTCGACGCACCCGGCCTGGACGGGCGGCAACGCCCAGCTGATGGACCGCGGCGGCCGCGTCTCGCGCTTCAACAACAAGTTCGCCGGCTTCATCAAGAAGTAAGCGCGTCTTGGCTGCGACATCTCGCAGCAATCGGAACACCAAGAGCGTCGGTCGCAAGGCCGGCGCTTTTTGTTTGGTCGGAACACCGATAATGTGGGGGCGTTCGGGTACCAGGGGCGTCGGCCACGCTGGCCGAAGCGATCGAAGAAGCGGAAGACTATGAATAGACGGCAACTGGGTCTGGGCGTCGCGACGGCGGCCATGACCCTTGGCTCGGCGGCGCGCGCGCAGCAGGTCTTCGTGCAGCGCGGACCGGAGGCGACCGCCTTCTACAACAGCTTCAACGACCAGATTTCGCGTCTACCCGACACGCAGCAGGCGGATGTGCGCGCCTTTTATGAAATGAACGGCTGGCGGCCGGTGTGGAACGCCGACCGGGTGCGGGCCCTGAACACCGTCGCGGCCGGCGCCAATCGCCATGGTCTGGCGGGCTCCGACTATTTCGACTTCGTGGGACTGGCGGCCGATCCGGCGAGCGCGGACCTGCGGACCACGGCGGCGGCGCTGGCCTATGCCCGCGTCCTGGCCGAGGGCAAGGTGCGGCCGGAGACGGTTGAAGATCTTTGGGAAATGCAGAAGAACCGTGTGGACCTGCCGCGCGGTCTCAGCGACGCCCTGAGCCGCAACGTGCTGGGCCAATGGTACGACGGCCTGGCGCCCACCGACATCGGTTATCAGAACCTGTCGGCCGGCTATGTCCGCTATCGCCGTCTGGCGGCGCAGGGCGGCTGGCCCCGTTTCACCCAAGGCGCGACCATCGAGCCTGGCAACAGCGATCGCCGAATCCCCGCCCTGATCGACCGCCTGACGGCCGAGGGCGACCTGTCGGCCGCCGACGGCGCGCGGCTGAAATCGCAGGGCCTGGTTTACAACGCCGAACTGCAACGTGCGGTGCAAAGCTTCCAGAACCGCCATGGTCTGGGCGCCGACGGCCGGATCGGCGCGGGCACCCAGCGCTCACTGGGCGCCTCGGCCGAGGACCGTGCGCGTCAGATCGCGCTGAACCTGGAGCGCCGTCGCTGGCTGAAGCGCGAGGTCGCGCCCGAGCGGATCGAGGTCAACACCGCCGCCGCCATTATGGTCTATTGGAAGGACGGCAAGCCGGTTCACTCCAACCGCGTCGTGGTCGGCTCGGCCGAGAACCAGACGCCCAGTCTGGAGAAGCCGTTCGCCTCGGTCGTGGCCAATCCGCCCTGGTATGTGCCGGCTGGCATCGCGCGCCGCGAAATCCTGCCCAAGGGGCCGGGGTATCTGGCCGCCAACGACATGTATGTGAAGGACGGCACGGTCATCCAGCGCGCCGGTCCGCGCTCGGCCCTGGGCTATGTGAAGTTCGAGCTGCGCGACAGCTACGCCATCTTCCTGCACGACACGCCGTCGAAGGCCGCCTTCAACCTGTCCACGCGTCAGCGCAGCCACGGCTGCGTGCGGGTGCAGAATGCGGTGGAGTTCGCGCGCCTGCTGCTGTCGCCCGATCCGACCAAGCTGGCCCAGTTCGACACGGCCCAGGACACGCGCGAGACGACGCGCGTGACCACCGGCCGGGAAATCTCGGTGCGTCTGCTGTACTGGACCGCCTTCGTGGACGGTCAGGGCCGCGTGGCGTTCCGCGAGGACGTCTATGGCCGCGACGACAAGCTGGCGCAGGCGCTGGGCATCGGCGTCAACCTGCCCAAGCCCATCGACGACGGCAGGGCGGACGCCAACGACGTCGGGCCGTAAAGGGGGCGATCAGCCCCTGAAGGCCGCCTCAAGCATGCCCATCTGGCTGAGCACCGGGTTTTCCGGGGCCTGATCCTGATCGTCGGCATACATGCGGCGATCCAGATAAAGGGTGCGGTCGAACAGCTTTTCCGAACGAACCAGATATTCGATCAGGGCGATCGGAAGTTCGGCGTGGCTGGGCTCGGCGTCGATGCGACGCTCGTTCAGGCGATAGCGCGGCTCGCAGGCGGTTTCCGGCGACATGTCGTCTTCGCGCACAGCGCGCTGGACCAGGAGCCAGGAGGCGATCTGCATCAGGCGGGTGGTCAGCTTCATGCTCTCGGCCGCATAGGCCAGGGCGGCGGCGCGCGACAGCATCTTGGAATCGCGACGGCCCTCGCCGTCCAGATAGGCGGCGGTTTCCTCGACCAGCTCCATGCCTTCGCGGAAGGTGCGATCGAACAGCTCCGACCGGGCGAAATCGCGAACGGTGCGGCTGCGGTCAGCGGGGGACGGGGCGGAGGTCATTTGAGCATTGATCATCAGAGAAGGTCGGGTCCGTCCTGCAATCGGCGCCTGACGGCGCCGTTCGCACAAAAGATGCAACGCTCATGCCATGCCAGCGGATCATTCGCGATCACGAACCGAAGTTGAACAGGGCGTCGGCGGCGTTTTTCTTGGAGCGTTTCGTCTCGATCGCGGCGCGCGAGCGCGCGATCTCGGCCTCCAGCGCGGCGATCCGCTCCTGCAAATCCTCGACGGCGTAAACGTCCAGGTCTTCGCGTGACAGGACCCGCAGCGGTTCGCCGCGTTGCGGGCGGGGTTCAAGATCTTCGAACATCGTCGCCTTCCTTTCGCGCTGTCATGGCCAAGGCGGTCCACGGTCCCTATCTGAACGCCCGGATACGGACGAATACAAGGCGAGTGCGATGCGCGTGATCGAAATCGAAGGCGGTTCAGGACCGGCCGAGGCCCTGAAGATCGCCGAACGGCCCGATTCCGTGGCGGGGCCGGGTCAGGTGCTGATCCGGGTGCGGGCAGCGGGCGTGAACCGGCCGGACCTGCTGCAACGCACCGGCGCCTACCCCCCTCCCCCCGGCGCGTCGGACGTTCTGGGGCTTGAGATCGCCGGCGAGATCGAGGCCGTCGGAGAGGGCGTCACGCGCTGGGCGGTCGGCGACCGGGTCTGCGCCCTGCTGGGCGGCGGCGGCTATGCGGAGTTGGCCGTGGTCGATGCGCGTCATGTCCTGCCGATCCCGGAGGGTCTGGATTACGTGCAGGCGGCCGTACTGCCGGAAACCGTCTTCACCGTCTTCGCCAATGTGTTCGAGAGCGGCGCGTTGAAGGCCAGCGAGACGTTGCTGATCCACGGGGCGACCAGCGGCATCGGCGTGACGGCCATCCAGATGGCCAAGGCCGCCGGCGCCCGAGTGATCGCCACCTCACGCGGGGCGGACAAGGCCGCAGCCGCCAAGGCGCTGGGCGCGGACATCAGCCTCGACGCCAAGAGCGATGATCTGGAGGCGCAGATCCGCGAGGCGGGCGGCGCGGACGTGGTTCTGGACATGGTGGGGCGCGACTACGCCGCCCTGAACCTGAACAGTCTGAATGCGGGCGGGCGTTGGGTGGTCATCGCCTCCCTGACCGGCCCCAGGATCGAGATGGATCTGCAGCGGATCATGCTGAAGCGATTGACCCTGACGGGATCGACCTTACGCAGCCGCCCGGCAGACGAAAAGGCGCGTCTGACCCTGGCTGTCGAGGCGACCGCCTGGCCGTGGGTCGCATCCGGCAAGGTGAAGCCGCCAGTTCAGGCGGTGTTCGCGTTGGAGCAGGCGGCCGATGCGCACGCCGAACTGGAAGCCGGCGGGCACATCGGCAAGATCGTGCTGAGCGTCTAGTAGCGCCCGCCGCGCACGGGGCGCAGCGACGAGATGTTGTCGTTGAAGCCGCCGTTCAGGAAGCGGACATCGCCTTCGACGATGCGGCAGCGGCCCCGGAACTCGGCGTCGGTGCAGACTTCCCAGCGGCCTTCGACGCGCATCGAACTGATGCGGTCGTTGAATGGGGTGCGGCCCAGGTTGCGGTCTTCGCTGGTGAACTCACGCGAAGCGCCGCGGAAGTTGGCGTTCTCATAGACGGTGATCGAGGACCGACCCCAGCCACCGCCATTGCCGCCGCCCCAGCCGGGGCCGCCGTTGCCGGGTCCCCAGCCGCCGCCGGGGCGACCGGGCTGGCTGTCTTCATAGTCGCCACGGAAACGCCCGCAGACCAGCAGGCCGTTGTCGTTGTTGATCTCCTCGCCGCCGCAGCGGTTCAGCTCGATCGACGTGCCGCGCATCCGGCCACGCATGTCGCGGCAATCGGCATAGAGACGACCGCGATTCACATAGGCTTCCGAGCACGACTGGGTATAGCCGCCGCGCGGGGCGACGCGTTGCTGTGCATAGTCCTGGCCCGAGGCCATCGCTGCGGCCAGAGCCGCGCCAAGCAGAATGGACATTGTGGTTCTCCTCTCCCGAAGCTGAAAAGCTTCATTACCGCGAAGGTTGCGTCAGGGCGGATGAACCGTTGCTGTATGGGATTGTCGGTCAGCGTTTTCTTTTGTGTCGAATAGGCCTATATCGGCATCATACGCGCCCGGTCGAAAGGCCGGGCGCCGTCGTATCCAACGCCAGCCGAAGCCTCATTCGGCGGCTCAACAACACCGGGACGAACGCCCCATGAGCGACATTCTGATGCCCAAGGCCACTGCGGTCTGGCTGGTCGACAACACCTCTCTCAGCTTCGAGCAGATCGCCGACTTCTGCGGCCTGCACCCGCTGGAAGTTCGCGGCATCGCCGACGGCGACGTGGCGCGCGACATCCGTGGCGTCGATCCCGTCACCGGCGGCCAGCTGACGCGCGAAGAACTAGACAAGGCACAGGGCGACGAAAACTATCGCATGAAGGCCATCGTCAGCCGCCACGCCGAACTGCTGAAGTCGGCAAAGCCAGCGCCGAAATACACGCCGGTGTCGCGTCGCCAGGACCGCCCCGACGCCATCGCCTGGTTCGTGCGTAACCACCCCGAGGTGACGGACGCCCAGATCGCCAAGATGCTGGGCACGACCAAGTCCACCATCGAGAGTGTGCGCAACCGCACGCACTGGAACAGCGCCAACATCAAGCCGGTCGACCCGGTGACTCTCGGCCTGGTCGGCCAGCTGGCGCTGGACGAGATCGTCAAGAAGGCCGCCGACAAGAAGGCCAAGGACGACCTGAAGAACGGCGGCGGCACGATCCAGCCCGTCGAACAGGTCGAGGCCGAGCCCGAGTTCGTGCCGGAAGTCCGCCAACGTCCCGGCGCCGAGCCGACAGCGGAATCGGTGTTCGGCACCAAGGACTGATCCGCCTTCGCGCAACAAAAACGGCCCCGGAGAGCGATCTCCGGGGCCGTCGCCGTTTTCAGGGAGACAGACGCTAGGTCGCGCGCGCCTCCAGACTGGTGATTTCTTCCTTCAGCCGAAGCTTCTTCTGCTTCAGCGCCCTGACCTGCAACGGATCCGTGGACGGGCGGGTAAGCTCCTTCTGGATGGTCTCATCCAGGGTGCGATGACGATTACCCAGTTCGCGAATACGAGCCTCGATGGTCATGGCTTGCGCCTCCTTTGGTTAGGGACCAGTAGAGTGAGCGCCCGGTTTGGCGCGCTGTGTAATCACTTTCCAGTGACAGCCCGTCGCCCCGGACCCGAAGGAGGCTGACCCCCAAAATGGACGATGATGTGAACGGAGCCATACGGAACCCGCCCGCCAGACTGGTGGTCGGGATTTCAGGGGCTTCCGGCGCCGTCTATGGCGCCCGGGTGCTGGATGCGCTGAACGATCTGGGCGTCGAAAGCCATCTGGTCGTGACCAAGGCCGCCCTGCTCACATTGTCGCAGGAGACCGATCTGTCGCCTGACGAACTGACGGCCAAGGCGTCGGTGGTTCACAAGCTGGGCGACGTGGGAGCGACGATCGCCTCCGGCTCTTTCCGCACCCTCGGCATGATCGTGGCGCCCTGCTCGATCAAGACGATGAGCGAGATCGCGACCGGCGTGACTTCCACCCTGCTGACGCGGGCGGCGGACGTGACGCTGAAAGAGCGGCGACCGCTGGTGCTGATGGTGCGCGAAACGCCGTTCCACCTGGGCCACCTGCGCACCATGACGGCCTTAGCCGAAATGGGCGCGATCATCGCACCGCCCCTGCCCGCGCTTTACGCCCGGCCGAGCTCGATCATGGAGATGGTCGATCAGTCGGTGGGGCGGACGTTGGACCTGTTCGGCCTGGATTGGGGCTCGGTGCGGCGGTGGGAAGGCCTGAAGTCATGAGGCTGTGGGACTGGGCGGTGGCCGCCTACGGCGCGCCGGGGGTCGGCGAGGCGTGTCTGGCGCTGCAGGACAGCCACGACCAGAACGTACCTGTTCTGCTGTGGTCGGCCTGGGTCGCGGCGACAGGCCGAAAGCCCGACGAAGAGACGATCGAGGCGGCCTGCGACACCGCCCGCGCCTGGGACAGCGTCGTGGTCGCCCCGCTGCGTTCGGTGCGGCGGATACTGAAAGCGCCGGTGCCCGATATCGACGACGGCCCGCGCGAGAGCGTGCGCAACCGCATCAAGGCGCTGGAGCTGGAGGCGGAACGGCATTTGCTGGATGCGCTGGAGGCGCTGGCGCCCGAACCCAGCGGACCGGCCCGCCCGATCATCGACAGCCTGGCAGCCACCGCCCGGATGTGGGCGGACGTCACCCCGCGCCCGGCCCTGATCCGTCTCGCAGACGCCCTTCCGGCCTGAGATCAGCGTGGCTATAAGCGGCCTGAGACGAGCGGCGTGGAGATGACACGATGAACGACGACACGCCTGCGATCACCGAGGAAATGGCCGAGCTTCAGGCGCGGGTGAACCATCTGCGCCAGGAACACGCCGATCTTGACGCCTCGATCGAAGCCCTGGGTCAGGCCGCCATTCCCGACCAGCTGATGATCGCCCGGTTGAAGCGCAAGAAGCTGGCGCTGAAGGATGAGATCGTGAAGCTGGAAGACCGCATCCTGCCCGACATCATCGCCTGATCTGGCCCGGGCGGGCGGCAGGTTCCGCCCTGCGACCATCCGCCGCCCCGCCCTAGCCCCAAAGTCGCCAAAGCCGGTGGGCATAAGCCGCCCTCCCACGGAACGCCGTGCGCTGTCGGGGCGCCGCTTCCTTCATTCCAGAGCGTAGAGACGCTGGAGAGGCCGCCGAATGCGACGCCTGCTGTCCAACGCGCCGATGGCGCGGTGCAAGACCCTGTTGATCCACTCCGGCCACACGGCCGCCTTCGCCGCCGTGGCCGTTTTCGCCGCCGCCGCCGCGCCAAATGCTGCGCGCGAGGCCGCCTTGCCGCCGCCGACCCAGATCGCCGCACCGGTGTCGCCGCCGCTGAAGGCCGAGGTCGAAAAAGCCGGGCCAATCACGCGCCAGATCGCCTTCACCGCCCCGGTGCGCGGCTATGCGATCAACTCGCCGTTCGGCCTGCGCAAACTCGCCATTGAAGCCAAGGCGCGCGCGCACAAGGGCGTCGATATCGCCGCGCCGAAAGGCACGACCGTCTTCACCGCCGCCGAGGGCGAAGTCATCCGCACGGGCTACGACCCCGAGGGCTATGGCAACTTCATCGAGGTGCGCCACCCCAACGGCATGAGCACCCTGTACGGCCACCTCAGCCGGATCGATGTGGCGAACGGCGACGCGGTCGCGCCCGGTCAGCGCATCGGTCTGGTCGGCTCCACCGGCTATTCCACCGGGCCGCACCTGCATTTCGAGGTCCGTCGCGGCGGCGCGCAGGTCAATCCGACCAAGGTGGTCGATCGCCATTTCGAAGTGGCGGTGAAGGCCAAGGTCTGACGCGCATTGCGTTGCGACGGGCGTCGCAAACGTCCTAGTGTCCCCTCTCGTTCTGGGAGGGATGAATATGAACAAGATCGTCGCCGCCGTCGTCGCGGGCCTTTTGGCCGCCACGCCCATCGCCGCCTCGGCGCAGGATTATGGGCGCTACAGCGACGCCGCCGCACAGACCGAGCTATCGCGCCTGGCGGATGTGCAGATGGCGGTCATGGTGCCGATGCGCGACGGCGTGGGACTGGCCACCAATGTCTATCGGCCAAAGAACGCGTCCGGCCCCTTGCCGACCGTGTTCGTGCGCACACCCTATAACGAGCTGGCCTACAACGCCCGCACCACGCGCTCGGCCCTGAGTTGGGTCAGCAAGGGCTATGCTTTCGTCATCCAGAACGAGCGGGGACGGTATTTCTCGGGCGGCGACTATCAGATCCTGGGCTATCCCCAGACCGACGGCTATGACGCCCTGACGTGGATCGCGGCCCAGCCCTGGTCGAACGGCAAGGTCGGCACCTTGGGCTGTTCGTCCTCCGCCGAATGGCAGCTGGCCCTGGCGGCCCAGAACCATCCCGCCCATGCCGCCATGGTGCCCCAGGCCTCGGGCGCCGGCATCGGCAAGGTCGGACGGTTCCAGGAACAGGGCAACTGGTACACAGGGGGCGTGCCGCGCAACCTGTTCTTTGTGTGGTTGTACGGCGTGGACAATCCGCAGCGCGCCCAGATTCCGATGGACATCGATCAGGAAACCCGCGCCCGGATCGTCCGCTACAACGACCTGGACGCCAAGAAGCCGGATGTGAATTGGCCCAGCCAGATCCGGCATCTGCCGGTCAATGACATGCTGAAGGACCTGGGCGAGCCGGCCGGTACGTTCGAGGAACTGATCGCGCGCACCCCATCCGATCCGGCCTGGCGTCAGGGCGGCCTGTATCACGACGACATGGGCTGGGGCGTGCCGTCCCTTTGGTTCAACAGCTGGTATGACGTCTCCATCGGGCCGAACATGGAGCTGTTCAACCACGCCCGATCCACGACCCAGGATCGCGAGGCGGCCGAGAACCAGTACGTCGTGGTCGGCCCCAACAACCACTGCGCCTTTGGCGGCCTGGGGCCGAACTACAAGTCGGGCGACCGCCCGCTGGGCGACGCCACATTCGACAGCGACGCCCTGGTGCACGCCTGGTTCGATCGCTGGCTGAAGGGCGAGCGCCGCGCCTTCCCCGAGAGCACGCCGCATGTGCAGTATTTCAACATGGGCGAAAACGCCTGGCGCACGGCCGCGCAGTGGCCGCCGGCCGGGGTCAAGACGGTGCGGATGTATCTGCGCTCGGGCGGTGCGGCCAACAGCCTGAACGGCGACGGCCTGCTGAGCCTTCAGGCGCCGCCCGCCGGCGAGCCGGCCGACCGCTATCGCTATGATCCGATGAACCCGGTCCAGACCATCGGCGGCGGCGATTGCTGCAACGGCGGGCTGGTCACGGCCGGGGCCTTCGATCAGCGACCGATCGAAGCGCGCAACGACGTGCTGGTCTATACGTCGGAGGCGCTGACCGAGCCAATGCAGGTCACCGGCTTTATCGACGCGGTGCTGAAGGTGTCGTCCTCTGCGCCCGACACCGATTTCGCGGTCAAGCTGGTGGACGTGGCGCCAGACGGCACGGCCTATATCCTGGGCGACACCATCATGCGGGCGCGCTATCGCAACGGCTATGAACGTCCCGCGCCCCTGACGCCGGGACAAGTGGCGACCGTGCAGCCCACGCCGCTGACTATCAGCAACACCTTCCAGCCCGGTCACCGTATCCGGGTCGAAGTCACCAGCTCCAACTTCCCAAAGTTCGTGCGCAACCTGAACACAGGCGGACCGAACGAGACCGAGAGCCAGGGTGTGGTCGCCGACAACGCAATCCATCACGCGGGCGACGACGCGTCCTACATCGACCTGCCTGTGGTGAAATAGGCGCCCCTGCTCCGAAGTCGCTGGCGTCCCCTGTCGTCGGATTCTAGGCTGACGACAGGGATTTGGGAGGCGACATGGCGGCGTTGACGCTGGATGGGGTGAACAAGCGATACGGCGATTTCCACGCCGTGCGCGATCTGAGTTTTCAGGTCGAGAAGGGGTCGATCTGCGGCTTTCTGGGGCCGAACGGGGCGGGCAAGACCTCGACCCTGCGGATGATCCTTGGGTTGCAGCCGGCGACGTCGGGGCGGATCGAGATCCTGGGCGCCGACGACGGGCGCAAGGTGCGCGATCGGATCGGTTTCCTGCCCGAGGAACGCGGCCTCTATAAGAAGATGACGCCGGTCGAGGCCATCGCCTTCTTCGGCGCGCTGAAAGGCCTGCCGGTCGCCGAAGGCCGCAAGCGCGCCAAGACCCTGCTGGAGCAGCAGGGGCTCGGCGAGGCGCAGAAAAAGAAGATGAAGGAGCTGTCCAAGGGGATGGCGCAGAAGGTGCAGCTGATCGCCTCGGTCGTGCATCAGCCCGAGTTCGTCATCCTGGACGAGCCCTTCTCCGGTCTGGACCCGATGAACCAGCAGGGTCTGGAGGCGATGATTCGCGGGCTGGCCGCGAACGGCGCCACGGTCCTGTTCTCCACCCACGTGATGCAGCATGCCGAGCGGCTGTGCGACAAGGTCGTGCTGCTGGCGCGTGGCAAGAAGGCGTTCGAGGGGACAGTGGATCAGGCCAAGGCCACCTCGCCGCGCTTCCTGGATCTGGATGGTGCGATCAGCGCGGACGCCGCCGCCGCCCTGCCCGGCGTGGCGGGCGTCGAGACCCTGTCCGACGTGGATGGCGTGCGTCGCCTGAAGATCGCCCTGGCGCCCGGCGCCGGGGGTCAAGATACGTTGAAGACGGCCTTCCTGAACGGCCTGGACGTGCGGGGCTTCGCGCTCAAGGAGCCGACGCTGCACGACGCCTTCATCGGCCTGACCGGCGACCATCCCGACCAACCCGTCGCATCCGTGGAGGCTGTCCGATGAACCGCACGCTGCTGATCGCGCGACGCGAATATGTCGCCTACGCCAAGACCGTCGGCTTCTGGCTGTCGCTTCTGGCCTTCCCGCTGTTCGCCGTGCTGGGCGGCGGCATTCCGGCGCTGATCAAGGCCTCCGAGCCGATCAAATCGGTGGCGGTGATCGAGGAAGGCCCCAATGCGACGGGTCTGGCCGCCGCCGTGCGCGCCTCTCTGCAAGCGGATGTGGATCGTCAGAACGAACGCCTGCGCGAAGCCGCTGAAAAGGGACAGGCGGGCGCCGGGCGCGCCGTCGCCTCCATTACTGGCCCCAAGATTCGTTTGGTTGACACGCCGCCCGCCATCGCCGACGCCGTCGGCCCGGCGCGTGACGAGGCGATCCGCAAGGCGTTGGACAAGCAGACCTCGAAGGCCAGGCGCCTCGACGCCGTGGTTTTCCTGAGCCGCACGGATGGCAAGCCCGCCGCCCAGGTCTGGACCGCGCGCGCCACTGACAACGACGTCTCCGGCTTCATCCGAAATGCCCTGCGTGATGCCCGACGCACCGAACTTCTGACCGCCGCCGGGGTCGCCCCGGCCGTGGCGCAGGAGGTTCAGACCTTCCGGCCCGAGGTGAAGTCCTTCTCGCCGAGCGCCGCCAGCGGGGGCGAGGTGTCGATGCGTGACCGAATCCCGTCCTTCATCGGCCTGGGCGTCGGCTTCCTGTTGTGGTCGCTGGTCATCACAGGGGCCTCCATCCTGCTGAACAGCGTGATGGAGGAGAAGTCGAACAAGATCCTGGAGGTGCTGCTGTCCTCGGCCTCGGCGACCGAAATCCTGACGGGCAAGGTGCTGGGCGTGGCGCTGCTGACCCTGACGGTCATGGGGGTCTGGGGCGGGATCGGCGCCTTCACCCTGATTTCGGCCTCGCCCGAGACGGCGGCGACGGTCGGACAGGTGCTGCTGCACGACGGCCTGATCTTCTATTTCATCGCCTATATGGTCGGCGGCTACCTGATGTATGCGGTGCTGTTCGCCGCCATCGGGGCCTTCTGCGAGACGCCGCGGGACGCCCAGACCCTGATGGGGCCGATCATGATGATCCTGGTCGTGCCGATCCTGGTGATGCAGATGGCCCTGACCAGTCCGGATGCGCCGGTGGTGAAGGTGTTGTCCTGGATCCCCTTCTTCACCCCGTTCCTGATGAGCGCGCGCGCGCCCAGCGATCCGCCGCTGGTGGAGGTGATTCTGACGCTGATCGGCATGTTCGCGACTGCCGCCTTCATGGTCTGGATCGCAGGGCGGGCCTTCCGTGCCGGCGCCCTGTCAGACGTGAAGCTGAGTTGGAAGAGCTTCGGTCGGGCCATCACCGGGCGGGCGTAGTCGGCATGGTCGCCACCTCCCCGTCGCGGCGCGATGGTGAGGTGGCGCGGCGCTTCTTCCGTCAAAACTTGAAGAGCCCTGCCCCACTCTCCGCAGAAACGAAACGCAAAGAAAAAGGCCGCTTCCCGGAGGAAGCGGCCTTAAATCTTTCGACTTTCGCCGGGGTCTTAACGACCGCCGGGAACGCGCGGCTTCGGCGCGGGCAGCAGACCCTCGCGCTGCATGCGCTTGCGCGCCAGCTTGCGGGCGCGACGGATGGCTTCAGCCTTCTGACGGGCGCGCTTTTCCGAGGGCTTCTCGAAGTGCACGTGGCGCTTCATTTCACGGAAGCTGCCCTCGCGCTGCATCTTCTTCTTCAGGGCTTTCAGCGCTTGGTCGACGTTGTTGTCGCGAACGAAAATCTGAACCAGGTTAAACTCTCCTTTGGCCGCCCGCCGCGTCCTGTGAGGGAGACGGGCGAACAAAATAAAATCGTCTTCCGACAGCCGGGCTCTCGGATGAAGGCGCGCTGATACACGAGCCGCCTGCTTCTGTCCAGATCGTCGCGACCATTCTTCAAGGCTCGAAACGCCATGACGACCGGCGTATGATCGCCCTTATGACCGAGACGACAGACTGGGCCGAGCGGACCGAACAGACCGTGCTGGACGCCGCCATCGCCCGCGCGCCCGCGCTGGGTTGGAACGCGCGTCTGGTGCGCGAAGCCTGTGAGGCGTGCGGCCTGTCGCAGGGCGACGAGGAACTGCTGCTGCCTAACGGCGCGCGCGATCTGGCGGCCCTGCTGTCACGTCGCCATGATGCGCGATCGCTGGCGGCTCTGGGTGAGATCGACGCCAAGTCGCTGAAGATTCGTGAGCGAATCGCCCGCGCCGTGTCCGAGCGGATGGAGGCGGGCGCCGCCGATCTGGAGGCCACGCGTCGCTGCGCCGCCTTCCTGGCCCTGCCCGTCAACGCCGACCTGGGGCTGAAACTGGCCTGGGAGAGCGCGGATCATCTGTGGCGCTGGGCCGGGGACGAGGCGACCGACTGGAATCACTATTCGAAGCGGACGATCCTGTCGGGCATCCTGATTCCCGCCCTGACCCTGCGCTGGTTCGACGGACGCGAAGCGGCCGAGGCCTTCGTCGCCCGCCGGATCGAAAACGTCATGGCCTTCGAGAAGTGGAGGGTGGGCAAGGACTTCGACGCGCCATTCCGAAAGGTCAGCGATGCGCTGAGCCGCATGCGGTATGGGGCGAGGGCGTAAGGCGAACGCGTCAAGGTTGCCGACAAGCGCAGCCCATGCAACCCTTCGTTCCAACGGAGGGTGCGGGATGCGAAAGACTGTCGCCTTGAGTGGCTTGGGCGTTTTGGCAGGGTCGGCGCTTTTGGGCGCACTTTCTTACCAAGAGCCGCCTTCACGAGTGAAACCGAAGGTCTGCTGGGTCGAGAGCAAACCGATTCCCAACGGCGTGCTCAATGTCGTGCGGTGTGACGCGACCAAGGTCAGCTGATCAGACCACGCCCAACACCCGGTTCACGTGGGCCATCTTGCGGCCGGGGCGGGCTTCGGCCTTGCCGTAAAGGTGCAAGCGTTCGTCGGACTTGGTCGACAGCTTGCGCCAGTCCTCGACCTCGTCGCCCAGCAGGTTGGTCATTTCGATGCGAGCGTGGGCCGTCGTGGGGCCGAGCGGCCAGCCGGCGACGGCGCGGATATGCTGTTCGAACTGATCGCAGACGCAGCCGTCCTGGGTCCAGTGGCCGGTGTTGTGAACGCGCGGGGCGATCTCGTTGACCAGAAGCACGTCGTCTCCAAGGTCGAACAGTTCGACGCCCAGAACGCCGACGTAGTCCAGCCCGTCCAGGATCGCCTCAGCGATGGCGCGGGCTCGAACTTGCGTTTTTTCGTCCACGGCGGCGGGGGCCAGGGTGGTGCGCAGAACGCCGCCTTCGTGCCGGTTCTCGCCCAGCGGATAGACCGCCATATGGCCGTCCCAGTCGCGGGCGGCGATGACCGACAGTTCGCGCACGAATGTCGCCTTGGCCTCCAGGATGGCCGGACGACCGCCCAGGCTTTTCAGGGCGGCGGGCGCATCCTCGATGGCGTGGATCCAGACCTGGCCCTTGCCGTCATAGCCTTCGCGGCGGGTCTTCAGCAGGGCGGGCAGGCCCAGTTCGGTCAGGCCGACGACCAGGTCATCCAGCGTATCAATGACGGCGAAGGCGACCGTCGGGGCGCCGACGGCGTTCAGGAAGGTCTTTTCGTCCACCCGGTCCTGCGACACGCGCAGCGCCGTCGGTCCCGGCGCGACGAGGGCGCCGGCCTCGGCCAGACGCTCGATGGATTCGGCCGGCACGTTCTCGAACTCGAAGGTGACGACATCGGCGGCACGGCCCAGCGCCGACAGGGCCTTGGGATCGTCATAGGCGGCGACGATCTGGCGCGCCGAAACCCGGCCGGCCGGGCTGTCGGGCTCGGGGTCCAGGATCACGACGTCGAAGCCCAGGCGCGAGGCGGCCTGGCTCAGCATCCGGCCCAGCTGGCCTCCGCCGATGATGCCGAGGGTCGAACCGGGGGGAAGCGGAAGATCAGGCACTCAGTCCTCGACGGTTTCTGCGACGGATTCGGTCTGGGCGGCGCGGAAGGCGGCCAGGCGTCCGGCCAACCCCGCGTCCGACAGGGCCAGGATCTGGGCGGCCAGGATGCCGGCGTTGGCGGCCCCCGCCTCGCCGATGGCCAGGGTTGCGACCGGAACGCCGGCCGGCATCTGTACGATCGACAGAAGGCTATCCATGCCCTTCAGCGCCTTGGACTGGACCGGCACGCCCAGCACCGGTAGTTCGGTCATGGAGGCGGCCATGCCCGGCAGGTGGGCGGCGCCCCCCGCCCCGGCGATGATGACCTTGTATCCGGCGGCCTTGGCGCCCGTGGCGAACTCGACCAGGCGTTGGGGCGTGCGGTGGGCGCTGACGACCTTGGCGTCCCACGCGACGCCCAGTTGATCCAGGCGATCGGCGGCCAGCTTCATGGTCGGCCAGTCGGACCGGCTGCCCATGATGATCGCCACCGGGGTTTCGGAAGTCGCCATGTCTGCAAGGCCCCTCGCGGAAAGGCGCCGGTTACAGCACGCGGGTGACGCCCGCAACCGCAACACCGTGATTTCAGCCGCGTCGGCCCGTAATGTCGGCCTTCAATGTCGGCGGATCACGCTCTACCATCGTTCGACCGCGCGACGCAGACTGAGTCGCGCCTTCGGAGCCATTCCTGCGCCGTGACCGACGTGGCCGAACACGACCTGACCGCCGAGATCGCGCGCCTGCGCGTCGAGCTGGAAGCGTGGAAGACGCGCGCCGCGGCCGCCGAGGCCGCCGCCGACCACGATGTGCTGACCCCCGCCCTAAACCGGCGCGGCTTCATCACGGCGATGCAGCGGACCATGGCCTATTGCCAGCGGCACGGAGTGCCGGCGGTGCTGCTGTATCTGGACATGGACGGGTTCAAGAGTGTCAACGACAGCCTGGGCCATGCCGCCGGCGATGCAGCCCTGGTCGCGGTGGCCGAGCTGTTCCTGGCCAATCTGCGCGAGTCGGACGCAGTCGGCCGGCTGGGCGGAGACGAGTTCGCCCTGCTGATGTTGCACGCGGGCTATGAAGAGGGCCGGGCCAAGGCGCGTCAGCTGGCCGAGGCGCTGAAGACCGAGGGCTTCGTCTGGGACGGCCAGAAGACCGAACTGGGCGGCTCGTTCGGGGTGCGCGCCTGGGACGGCCATACCGACGCCGAGGTCTGGCTGACCGAGGCCGACGCCGCCATGTGGGTGAGGAAGAAGGGGCGCTGAGGCCCCTTCCCGCCCCTGCCGCTTAAAGCGGCAGTTTCAGCTGAATGCCGCCCATGTGGCTGTCGGCGTGGTCGCCGAAGCGGCCGCGATAGCCGACCGTCACCTTGACCGGGCCGAGCGAACCCTCGACGCCGGCCGAGGCCAGGAACTGGCCGCCGAACGGATCGTCGATCTCGCGCGACAGCACTTGGGCCGGGTTGTTGTAGAGACCGACGCGCACCGGATCGGAGCTGTCGTCCAGGGCGTCGCGGTAGCCGCCTTCGGCGAACAGGCCGAACCCGCCCATTTCCGCCTCGGCGCGCAGTGCGACCTCGCCGGTCAGAGCCTTCACGGTGCGATCGCCGTACTGATACTGGGCGCCGACGCCCTGTTCGTAATAGCCGTCCACGTCGCTGGACACGTAGGCGAGGGCCGCGCGGGGCGACAGGGCGACGCCGCCCATGTCGAACCACATGCCGCCTTGCAGACGCGCGCCGCTGCTGAGCGCGCGGGTTTCAGCGGTGTGGACGATCGGCGCCAGGCTGGTGGTGCGTTCGATGTCGTCGATGTTGTCGCGCGCCACGCCGACGGCGGCGTTGACGAAGACATCGCCCGAGCGCCAGCCGCCATAGATGTCCAGGCCGAAGCTCTCGACGTTGAACTGCAGCGCCTGGCTTTCGACGTCGGTGTTGCGCGCGGTACCGGCCAGACCAAAGCGCCAGTTGGCCGAGGGGCCGGCCTCAAGCGCGATACGGGCGCCCCAGCCGTCGCTGGACGAGCTGGTGACCGAGCCGCGCGCGTCGGTGTCGACGCTGTCGATCAGGGCCGAAGTTGTGACAGACACGCCGGCCTCCCACGCTTTGCGACCCGACAGGGCCTCGCCGGCGGCGTCCAGGGCGTCCTCGCGGTGACGATAGGCCGTCTCGCCCTGCAGGGTCGATTGGGCGCCGATGTCGCCGTAGTAGAGGTAGTCGGTCGCCAGTTGGGCGATGATCCGGTGGCCCGCCGCCGTCGGGTGGACGCCGTCGAAGTAGAAGTAGCTGTCGGGGTT
Organism: Brevundimonas sp. 374; assembly: GCF_900102995.1. Classification (NCBI taxonomy): domain Bacteria; kingdom Pseudomonadati; phylum Pseudomonadota; class Alphaproteobacteria; order Caulobacterales; family Caulobacteraceae; genus Brevundimonas; species Brevundimonas sp. 374. The sequence continues at coordinate 1,051,810 of NZ_FNKT01000001.1, forward strand.
CGTGCAGACCGTTACGCCGTTGAAGCAGGGCTGGGTGATGTTGGTGATGCCGAACAGGCCCGGATTGCCGGCCAGGGTGTCGCCGATCTTGAACAGGTCCATCATGATGATGTTGCTGCCCGGACGGGCGGCGGCCGTGGCGGTCAGATTGGTCTGGAGCGCCGTGTTGAAGGTGGTGACGGCGAAGTCGGCCAGGGGCGCGGCGGTCGTGCCGCGGAACTGAGGCGTCAGGCTGAGCTTGGGCAGGTTGGTGACCAGGATGGTCCCGGCCCCCGCGCCCGCCACGGTGTTGACCAGGCTGTTGATGTTGGCGGCGGCCGTGGTTGCGACCGGAGTGATGGCGGCGACCGGGCTGGCGGAAGCGCCGGCGGCGGGCAGACCCTGGAAGATGTCGTTGGCGCCGCCCAGGACGCTGACCAGATCGGTCGAGCTGAATCGGCCGCCCGCGGCGGTGTAGCGCGACAGCTGGTTCAGCATGCCGAACGGCACGCCGGCCGAGGCGTCAGTGCGCGAGCCGCCGAAGGCGTAGTTGATGCTGCCCGTGACCGAGCCGTTGAAGTTGGCGGCGTTGAAACCCAGCAGTTCAACGAAGGTCGGACCGTTTGAGAAGCGCCGCGCATAGGGCGGCGACGGCGGCTGGGTCCCGCCCGAGATCAGAAACAGGTTGCCGTTGTCGCTGAGGCTGTCGCCGAAGACGACGAGACGGTTGTAGGTCTGGGCCGAGGCCGAGCCGGCAAAGGCGCAGGCGGCGAGCGCCAGGGCAGCGACGGCGCCGCCGGTGATGAAGCGTGACATGAAATTCCTCCCGCAGCCGTCGTTGCGCGGCCGTTCGACGTGAGGATGCGCCAGTTCGCGCAGAGCGCAAGATGCCGCGAGGTCAGCTTTGAGAAGATATTTGCGAGCGACGTATCACTGCAACGTGCGGAACTTCAGCGTGCCCGGCACCGTCTTGAGTTCGCGCAGCGCCTCTGGATCGTAATCGCGGTCCACGTCGGTGATGACATAGCCCGTGCGCTCGTCCGTTTTCAGGTGCTGGCCCAGGATGTTCAGGCCCGCCGAGGCCAGGGCGCGGTTCAGTTCGGCCAGGACGCCCGGCTGGTTCCTGTGGATGTGCAGGATGCGGTGCGCGCCCGAAACGTCGGAGAGCTGGACGTTGGGCAGGTTGACGCTGAAGGTCGTATCGCCCCGGTTCAGATAGCCCAGCAAGCGTTCGGCCGCGAACTCGGCGATGGCCTCCTGCGCTTCTTCGGTCGAGCCGCCGATGTGCGGCGTCAGGATCATGTTGGGCAGGCCCTGAAGCGGGCTCTCGAACGGGTCGGCGTTGGTGCGCGGCTCTTCGGGGAAGACATCAACGGCGGCGCCGGCGACCCGGCCAGAGCCGATCGCCTGGGACAGGGCGCCGACATCGACCACATGGCCGCGCGCCAGGTTCAGGAACAACGCGCCTTCCTTCATCCGGGCGAACTGGGCCGCGCCGAAGATGTTGGCATTCTCCTTGCGGCCATCGACATGCAGGGTGACCACGTCGCTTTCGGCCAGAAGCGCGTCCAGCGAGCGCATGCGGCGCGCATTGCCCAGGGCCAGGCGTTCGGACAGATCATAGAACAGCACCCGCATGCCCAGGTTTTCGGCCAGGACCGACAGCTGGCTGCCGATCGCGCCGTAGCCGACGATGCCCAGGGTCTTGCCGCGCAGTTCCTTTGAGCCGGTCGCTGACTTGTTCCACTTGCCGACGTGCATGGCCGAGGACTTGTCCGCCACGTCGCGCATCAGGACGATCATCAGGCCGATGGCCAGTTCGACCACCGAGCGGGTGTTCGAATAGGGCGCGTTGAACACCGCCACGCCGTGATCCGAGGCCGCGTCCAGGTCGATCTGGTTGGTGCCGATGCAGAAGGCCGCAACGGCCATCAGGCGGTCGGCCTGTTCCAGCACGCGGCGGCTGACCGTGGTCTTGGAACGGATGCCCAGGACATGGACGCCCTTGATGGCCGCGATCAGATCGTCCTCGTCCAGCGCCCCCTTCTGGGTTTCGACCGAATAGCCCGCCTCTTCCAGCCGCTCGACGGCGGCGGGGTGGATGTTTTCCAGGAGCAACATCTTCATGCGGCTACGCGGGAAGGACCAGCGGCCGACAAGGCCTTCGGCATGCAGCACCTCGTCGAGCGACGCGGCCTCGGCGTCGGCGACCTGGACCACCGGCGGGCGGCGCACGACCTCGGTGAAGGCATAGAAAGCGTCGGCGGCGCCCGCGATCTTGACCTCGGCGTCGTTCCAGCCGTCGCCCACCATGACGACCCGACCCGACAGGTTCAGGCCGTGAATGGCGGTCGGCTTGCCATTGGCGTGCGACAGGGGGTTGGCGTCGTCAACGCCCACCACGCGGTCGTCGGCGTCATAGATCAGATCGTTGCACAGCACGCGATCGGCAGAGACGCCCAGCTCTTCGGCGACGGGGGCAATCACCTCGCGGAAGCCGCCGGAGAGGATGACTACCTTGCCCTTATTCTGCTGGAAGAAATTCTGGTTGCGCCGCACCGACGCCGTCAGGTGGTCCGGCGCGGTCTGGGCCAGGGCGGCGACATGGGCGCGGGTCAGCGGCAACAGCGCCAGACGGCGGCGCAATGCCTCGCCGAATTCGATCTCCCCAGCCATAGCCTGATCTGTCAGGGCGGCGATCTGGGCGCGCGTCTCGGATGCGCCCGGCGCGTCCGCCAGGGCGATGTCGGCCAAAGCCTCAAGGGTCTCGAAATCGACCAGGGTCGAATCGAAGTCGAAGATCAGGGTGGGGCGCGCGCTCATGGGCGGCGTCTTAGCGGCCTTCGCGGCTGCGGCAAAGCCGAGCGATGCTGCTCACTGTGGGCAGATGCGCTAAAAGTTTGCCGCCCGCCGCGATTCTCACCGGACGAGCGGCACGAAAATATCAGAAGCGGGCGATGCGACGCACGTGGCTGTCGGGACGACGGCTTTCGAGAACCGCTGCGCCGACGGCGGCGGCGATGGTCGCCACCGCCAGAAGGGCGCCGCCTTCGCGGGCGTGGTCACGCGCATATTGACCGGCGTCGTCAGCGTAGCGGCGCGCCGTCTTGCCATGCTTCTTCAGCGCCTTCTTGCCGTCCTTGCGGGCCGAACGGAACCAGTCGTCGGCGCGGTCGCGCACGTCATAGGCGGTGTCTGCTGCGCGGTGGCGGGCGTCGCGCGAAAGCGCGCCGGCGCGTTCGCCGACATCCTCGGCGCGGTGGCGGAAGGCGTCCACGGCGTCATGGAAACGGTCGCGCAGTTCGGACGTATCGACCCAGCCGCGCGGGTCGATGCGCGACTTGATGCGCTGGTAACGGGTAGGGCCGCTGCGTTGCGTCAGATAGACGACGGCGACAGCGCCGAGCGCGACTGCGAGGAGGCTGCCGGCGGTGATGCCGGGGTGTTTGCGAATCTCTTCGATCGGATCGATGTCGCGGATCATCGGCGGAACCTCTTCAGTTATTGGCGTCATGAACGGAGCGACGGCTCCGCTTGAGCCAAAAGAGCGATCCGCGCCGAAATCGGTTCCGTCGCCCTCCCCCAGACCGGGCGGATTAGCCCCCTTATCAAGCCGCCCGCGGGCGCCTACATAGCCGCGATCCCGAAATGACGCCCCAAAGGACCTCGCCGTGACCGATCACGCGTCCAACATTCCCGTTTCCGACGATCTGGCCGCCGCCTTCCAGATCGAAGGCTGGCCCGTGCGCGGTCGCCTGGTTCGCCTGGGCGCGACCATCGACAAGATCCTGGCCGCCCACGCCTATCCCGAGCCGGTCGCCGCCCTGTTGGGCGAGGCCTGCGCTTTGGCCGCACTGATCGGCTCCAGCCTGAAGTTCGAGGGTCGCCTGCTGGTCCAGGCCCAGGGCGACGGCCCCGTGCGCTATGTCGTCGCCGATTACGGCACCGACGGGTCGCTGCGCGGCTATTGCCGCTACGACGAGGCCGAGGTGGCCGAGGCGTCGCAGGGCTTCGCACGTCCCGGCGCGCGTTCGCTGCTGGGCCAGGGCGTCTTCATCATGACGCTGGATCGCGGCCTGGACTTCGAGCGCACCCAAGGGATCACGCCGATCGAAGGCGAGAGCCTGTCGCTGGCGGCCGAACACTATTTCCAGCAGTCGGAACAGGTGCCGACCAAGGTGCGTCTGGCCGTCGGCCAGGTTCAGACCGACGGCGGATCGCAATGGCGCGCCGGCGGGGCGATGATCCAGATCATCGCCGGCGACGAAGCGCGCGGTTCGACCGAAGAGGTCTGGGACCGCACGCGGGCCCTGTTCGGCACCCTGGGCGATGACGAGCTGGTCGATCCGACGATCTCGCCCGAGACACTGCTGTTCCGCCTGTTCCACGAGGATGGCGTGCGGCTGGAGGGCGCGCGAGAACTGACGGCCGTTTGCCGTTGCTCGCGCGAACGGATCGCCTCGGTCCTGGCCTCGTTCGATCCCGCCGAGCGCGCCGACATGTTGGAGGACGACGGCAATATCCGCGTCACCTGCGAATACTGCGCCACGGTCTATGCGCTGGACCCCGATGAAGTGGTCGCAGAGCAGATTTGAATTGCAAAGGGCGGCTCCGAGAGCCGCCCTTCTTCTTTTAGCCTTCCAAATCCAGCGAATAGCCCGCCGAGCGGACCGTGCGGATGGGGTTTGCGCTTTCGTCGGCGATGGCCAGGGCCTTGCGCAGGCGACCGACGTGGACGTCAACGGTGCGCGCCTCGACATAGACGTCCGAGCCCCAGACCGCGTCCAGCAGTTGCTCGCGGCTGAACACCCGTCCGGGGTGCTGCATGAAGTGGTCCAGCAAGCGGAACTCGGTCGGGCCCAGATGGACCTCCTTGCCGTTGCGCTTCACCCGGTGCGAGACGCGATCCACGACGATGTCGCCATGGTTCAGGCGGTCGTCGGCCAGACCCGGGCGAATGCGTCGCAGGACGGCGCGGATGCGCGCGATCAGCTCGACCATCGAAAAAGGCTTGGTCAGATAGTCGTCGGCGCCGGTGTCCAGACCGCGAACCCGGTCGCTCTCCTCGCCGCGCGCCGTCAGCATGATGATCGGCAGGTTGCGGGTCTCGGCCTTGCCGCGAATGCGACGGCAGACCTCGATACCTGACAGCTTGGGCAGCATCCAGTCCAGCAGCACCAGATCGGGCAAACGCTCATCGATCTGGAGCATGCCCTCCTCGCCGTCGGCGGCGACGGCGACGTCGTAGCCTTCCTTTTCGAGATTGTACTGAAGAAGGGTCGCCAGCGCGTCCTCGTCTTCCATCACAAGGATATAGGGCTGCACGTCGGGTCTCCGGTCTCGGGTCAGTGCGTCGAAAGGTTGGGCGTCGGATCGGAATCTTCAGCCGTAGGCTGGGCGCGCGGGCGTTCGCCCACGATGTCTTCGCCCGTGATCTCGTAGTGGACGGTTTCGGCGATGTTGGTCGCGTGGTCGCCGATCCGCTCCAGGTTCTTGGCCATGAACAGCAGATGGGTGCAGGCGCCGATCGTGCGCGGATCGCCCATCATGTAGGTCAGCAGTTCGCGGAACAGGGCGTTGTAGTGCTCGTCGACCTCGTCGTCGGTCTGCCAGACGGCGACGGCCCGATCGAGTTCCGAGGCCGTATAGGCGTCCAGCACATCGCGCAGGCGGGTCGAGACCAGCCGTCCCATTCGCTCGATCGAACGGGTCAGGGGCTGCATCGGCTGGGCTTCGGCCAAGATCAGCGCGCGCTTGGCGATGTTCTTGGCCAGGTCGCCGGTGCGCTCCAGATCGGTGGCGATCTTCATGGCGCCCAGGGTGCGGCGCAGGTCGCTGGCGACCGGTTGGCGCAGGGCGATCAGGCGGATCGCCTTCTTCTCGATATCGCGGTGCAGGGCGTCCAGCTTCAGATCGCGTTCCACCACGGCGCGGGCCAGAGCGATGTCGCGCCGGGCGACGGAGTCGATGGCGTCCGCGACCTGGGCCTCGGCCAAGCCGCCCATACGGGCGATCTCGGCCGTGATCTGGTTCAGTTCGTCGCCATAGGCTTTGACGGTGTGCTGGTTCATCGGATTAGCCGAAGCGTCCCGTGATGTAGTCGAGCGTGCGCCGTTCGCGCGGATTCTGGAAGATGTCTTCCGTATCCCCGGTCTCGACCAGACGGCCCATGTGGAAGAAGGCGGTGCGTTGCGACACGCGCGCGGCCTGGGCCATCGAGTGGGTGACGATGACGATGCAGAACCGCTCGCGCAGTTCGTCGATGAGTTCCTCGATCCGCGCCGTGGCGATGGGGTCCAGCGCCGAACAGGGCTCGTCCATCAGGATGACTTCGGGGTTTACGGCGATGGCGCGGGCGATGACCAGACGCTGCTGCTGACCGCCCGACAGTCCCATGGCCGACGATTGCAGGCGGTCGGCCACCTCTTCCCACAGGCCGGCGCGCTTCAGCGCCTTTTCAACGACCTCGTCCATCTCGGCCTTGGACGACACCAGGCCGTGGATCTTGGGTCCGTAGGCGACGTTTTCGTAGATCGATTTCGGGAAGGGGTTCGGACGTTGGAACACCATGCCGACGCGGGCGCGCAGAAGCACCGGGTCGATGGAGCGGTCGTTGATGTCCTCTCCGTCCATAGCGATACGGCCCGTGACCTTGGCCCCGGCGATGGTGTCGTTCATGCGGTTCATGGTCCGCAGGAATGTGGACTTGCCGCAGCCCGACGGGCCGATCAGGGCCGTGACGGTCTTGTCCGGAATATCCAACGAGACATCGTAGAGCGCCTGTTTGCCCTCATAGAAGACCGAGACGTCGCGCGCGGCGATCTTGATCGGACCGACGGGCGGGCTGTCGACCACGGCGGGGCCCGACCGGGGCGTAGCGTCCTCGACGCGCGGTTCGGCGGCTGCGCCCTTGGATAGGGCGATTTCGGGCAGGATCTGACCGCCCATGCGCGGCGCTTCGGTCGGATCGATCGAGCCGGCGCCGGTCTGGTCCTCGGCGGAGCGGAAAATACGGAATTTCATTCTCTTACCACCGACGCTCGAAGCGCCGCCTCAGGATAATGGCCGCCGCGTTCATGATAATCATGAAGACCAGCAGGACGATGATCGCCGCAGCGGTGCGTTCGTGGAAGGCCCGCTCCGAGGCGTTCTCCCAGATGTAGATCAGCGAGGGCAGCGCGCCGACCGGCTGGTCGATGGCGTGCGGCACGCCCGGTACGAAGCTGACCATGCCGATCAGCAGCAGCGGCGCGGTCTCGCCCAGGGCGTGGGCCATCGAGATGATGGCGCCGGTCATGACGCCGGGCATGGCCAGCGGCAGGACGTGGCTGAACACCGTCTGGGTCTTGGACGCGCCCATGGCCAGGGCGGCCTCGCGGATCGACGGGGGCACGGCCTTGAGCGCCGAACGGGTGGCGATGACCAGGGTCGGCAGGGCCATCAACGCCAGGACCAGACCGCCGACGATGGGACTGGCGCGCGGCAGATGCATCCAGTTGATGAACAGGGCCAGACCCAAAAGGCCGTAGACGATCGACGGCACGGCCGCGAGGTTGTTGATGTTGACCTCGATGATGTCGGTCAGCTTGTTCTTGGGCGCGAACTCTTCCAGCCAGATGGCCGCGCCGACGCCCAGCGGAATGGCGATCAGGGCCGTGACCATCAACATCAGAGCCGACCCGACCACGGCGCCCAGGACGCCCGCCAGCTCGGGCTGCGTGGAATCGCCGTTGGTGAACAGGGCCGTATTGAAGTGGGCGCCGATCACGCCATTGGACTTCATCCGGTCCAGCCAGGCGATCTGCTGATCGGTAAGGCGGCGTTGATCCTCAGGCGTGGCCTTGGAGATTTCGCCCTTCAGATACAGATCGGCGTCGTCGGACAGCGGCACGGCCAGGGGCACGGTCTCGCCGATGACCTCGCTGCGCTTGGCGACCAGATCGGCGGCGACGAACTTCAGCTCCGACGAGAACAGCCGCTTCATCTGCGCGGCCTTCGTCCCGGCCGCGTCGTCCTGAATGCCCATGCGGGCCAGTTGCTGCTCGGCGGCCAGTTGCTCGAAGTTGGAGCCCTGCGGATAGGCGCGGTCGACGCGCGCCGGGTCCATGAAGACCGGCACGGTGACGGTGTGGGTGTAGAAGGCGGTGTGGCCCTGCTCGACGATGCGGACCAGCAGCACGGCCAGGAACAGCATGGCGGCGGCGATGGCCAGGCGGCCATACCATTTGAAGCGCGTTTCCCTGGCGTGACGACGCTTCAGACCGGCACGCAGGCGGTCGAGACGTCCTTTGGCGGCCGCGCCGGCGATCTGATCGGGGGTCGCGTCAGTCATATTGTTCCCGATAGGTCTGCACGATCCGGTGGGCGATGATGTTCAGCAGCAGGGTGACCAGGAACAGGGTCAGGCCCAGGCCGAAGGCGGACAGGGTCTTGGCGCTGTTGAACTCCTGGTCGCCGGTCAGCAGGGTCACGATCTGCACGGTGACGGTGGTGACGGTGTCCAGCGGGTTGAAGGTCAGGTTGGCGGCCAGGCCCGCGGCCATGGTCACGATCATGGTCTCGCCGATGGCGCGCGACACGGCCAGCAGCAGGGCCCCGGCGATGCCCGGCAGCGCGGCGGGCAGAAGAACTCGCTTCACCGTCTCGGACTTGGTCGCACCCATGGCGAACGAGCCGTCACGCAGCGACTGGGGCACGGCGTTCAGAATGTCGTCGGACAGGGACGACACGAACGGGATCAGCATGATGCCCATCACCGCGCCGGCCGTCAGGGCCATCTGGTTCTGAACCAGGGCCAGGTATTGGCCCAGCCCGTCCAGCGGTCCGCCGATCAGGAAAAGGCCGATCTCGTTGAACAGGACCCGCAGCAAGGGCCCGACGGTCAGGGCGGCGAAGAAGCCGTAGACGACGGTCGGCACGCCAGCGAGAACCTCCAGCAGCGGCTTGATCACCGCGCGGGTCGTGCGGCTGGCGTATTCCGACAGATAGATGGCCGACAGCAGGCCGATCGGCGCGGCGACGCACATGGCGATGACCATGATCAGCAGGGTGCCGGCGAACAGCGGCACGGCCCCGAAGGCGCCCGACGACCCGACCTGATCGGCGCGGATGGCGATCTGCGGGCTCCATTGCGTGCCGAACAAGAAGTCGAGAACCGGCACCTTCTGGAAGAAACGGAAGCTGTCGAAGGCCAGGGAGGCGATGATGCCCAGGGTCGTCAGGACGGCGATGGCCGAGCAGACGAACAAGGCGCCGTAAATCCAGCCCTCGACCCGGTTGCGGGCGCGCGTCTGAGGCTTGATCTGCGTCAGGGCGAACAGGCCGCCCAGGATGGCGGCCAGGATGGCGGCGACACCGCCGCCCCACGACAGGGTGCGTTCGATGCGAACCATGCGGCGCGCCTCGACCGGCAGTTGTTCGGCCAGCGGGCGTTCCCAGATTTGCAGCGCGGCCTCTCCGCGACCCACGCGGTGGGCGTCGGCGAAGAAGGCGTCGCGGCGGAACGGCTCCAGCGCCGCGACCGCATCAGGCGTACCGACAGCGGTCAGCTGACGCTGAAGCGGGGCGGCGAAAACCGAGGCCAGGATCAAGACCAGCAGAGCCGGCGCGGCGACCCAGATCAGCGCATAGGCGCCATGCTGGCCGGGGCGGGAATGGGGCTTTGCGCCGATCGCACGACGACGCGCCAACGCACGCCCGCCCAAAAAGGCGGCCGCACTCAAGGCGACGAGGATCAGCAGATAAATCCAGATCATTCAGAAGTCCGAAGCGCCGTGCGCGAATCGACGACGGTCCTGAACATCGGGACCAACGCGGCGCGACTACTGCCTGCGAATGGTCAGCGGATTACGACGGGTCGATGACAGTTGGGTGACAGCGATCGGCCGCCGCGCTCTCAGCGTCGCTCGACCGGCTGGGGAAACCAGGCGGTAAAGGCCGCGCCCATGCCCGGTGCGCTTTCGACCACCAGACCGCCCTGGTGACGGTTGATGATATGTTTGACGATGGCCAGCCCCAGCCCCGTCCCCTGCCGCTCGCCGCTCTTTTGACCCTCGACCCGATAAAAGCGCTCGGTCAGGCGGGGCAGATGTTCGCGCGCCATGCCGGGCCCATGATCGCGCACCGTGACAGCGGCATAGGAGACGCCCGCCGTGCGGTCCGGCGTGACCAGCGGCAGTCGTGTCGCGCCGGGCATGCGCGAGGCCCAGGCCTCGTCGAACGACAGGTCCGAACGGACCGAGATTTCGACCGTGCCGTTGCGTGACGAATATTTGACGGCGTTGTCGAGCAGGTTCTGCACCACCTGCAATATCTCGTCGCGATCGCCGCTGATCGACGCCCTCGCCTCCCCCTGATCCAGAGAGATGGCGATCTCTTTTTCGCGCGTCAGAACGCTGATGGCGTCGACCACGTCAGAGGCGGCGCGGTCCAGATCGACGCGGCCAGAGGGCGGAATATGCTCGTTCAGTTCGATCCGGCTGAGCGACAGCAGATCCGCGACCAGCCGCCCCATCCGATCCGCCTGGGCCGACATGATGTCCAGGAAGCGGTCGCGCGCGACAACATCCTCGCGGGCATGGCCTTTCAGGGTCTCGATGAAACCGCTGAGCGAGGCCAGGGGCGTGCGCAGTTCGTGGCTGGCGTTGGCCAGGAAGTCCACGCGCATCATCTCGATACGGCGCGAGTCCGTTTCGTCGCGCAAGATCAGCAGGGCCAGCTCCGACCCGGCCTTGCCTGACGCTTCGAGTGAGAGCGGCCGGGTCCAGGCGCGCCAGCGTCGGTCGCGCTGACCGCCCGTCGCATAGTCCGTGGTGCGCGCCGTCCCGCCGAACAGGGCCTCGTCCACCGCCTCCAACACGCCCGGTTCGCGGATCACCTGGACCAGCAAGGCGCCCTGACGCTGGATGCGCAGAAGCTCGCGCGCCGCCGTGTTCGCCATGACAATGCGCCGCCCGGCGATGTCGTCCGGTTCGCCGCCGCTGACCACCAGCACAGGATCGTCCAGCGCCTCGAACACCCGGTCGAGAAGATCGCCCGTCACCACGTCGATAGCGGGCTCGGTCGCAGCGCCTTGACTGGCCGCCGGCTCGGCCCTGCTCGCCTCGCTCATGTTCAAAAGCCAGGCCGAGGCCGCCACGATCACCGCCCCGCCGACCAGCCAGTTCGCCATTTCGGGATGCAGGATCGCCAGCACCAGCAAGGTCACGATGGCGATGCCGATGCTGGCGCCGACCGTCCACAGCCGCGAGGTGGAGACCGGCGCGACAGGCGATGGCGAGACTTCGTAAGGCATGGGTCCGGGCGACCTCGAACTGAAGAACGATTCCGATCCTTGCACGGATTCTGTGACGGCGTGCCGACAGCCTGCGGCGCCCATAAGCTTCGCCGCACGGTTTCTTTAGAATTGTTGCCTATCGTACGCTTAAGGGGAGGCCTCGTGGACCGCATCATCCATTGCATTGCGCACGATCACGACTGGCGGATCACGCTGTTCGCTGCGCTGATCTGCATGGCCGGTCTGGGCGTCTCCACTCACGTCATGCAGCGGATGGGCCGGCGCGATCCTGGGCGACGCCGTCGTTCGGTCCTGCTGGCCGTCATGATCGGCGCCCTGTCCATCTGGGCGACCCATTTCGTGGCCATGCAGGGGTTCGTTGCCGGTGTGCCGGTGCGTTACAATCCGTTCCTGACGGTCGCCTCTCTTGGAATCGCGCTGGCTATGATCGGCCTGACGATCGGCTCGACGTTGATGGGCAAGGGCCGCATGTGGCGCGTGCTTGCCGCAGTGATCGCGGTCGCCGGCGTCGGCGCCATGCATTATCTGGGTATGGCCGCCATAAGAGCGCCGGCGCACATCAGTTGGGATCCCGGCCTTGTCGCGCTGTCCATCATCGCGGCCCTGGCGATCGGCGGAACGACGGCCTTCTTCTATCGTCGAGGCGGCCTGCTGCGCCTGCTGGCGACGACGACGGGACTTTCGGCGACAGTTCTTGTTCTTCATTTCATCGGCATGTCTGCCATCACGGTGACGCCGGACCCGACCGTCGCCGCCGACCAGGGGCTGTCCAGCGAGGCGATGCGACTGCTGCTGGCCGCCATTCTGCTGATGATCTGCACGGCCGCCGCCGTCCTGGGCATGATGGCTTATATTTCGCGCGCCACCGCGCTACGCCGTATCCGCGAGGCGGTGGACGCCATGCCCGATGGCCTGGGCTTCTATGATTCCAAGGATCGGCTGGTGCTTTGGAATGCGCGCTATGCCGAGGTGAACCCCGAGCTCGAGCCGCATCTGGTCGTCGGCCTGACCTTCCGCGAAGCTCTGCGCATCGGCATCGACGAAGGTCGCTATCAGGAGGCGGCCGGCCGCGAAGAAGAATGGCTGAACGAGCGCATGCAGGCGCGTCGTCAGCTGTCATCGAACAGTGAGCAACAGGTCGCTGGCGGGCGCTGGCTGCGTATCCAGGATCGCCGTACGTCCGAGGGCGGGACGGTCACGGTCTGCAACGACATCACCGATCTGAAGCGCGACGCCGAGGCCCTGTCCGAAGCGCGTGACGCGGCCGAGGCCGCCAATGTCGCCAAAAGCCAGTTCTTGGCCAACATGAGCCATGAAATCCGCACGCCGTTGAACGGTGTGATCGGCCTGTCTCAAGCCCTGGCCAAGACCGATCTGACGGCTGAGCAGCGTGAGATGCTGGATCTGATGCAGGCGTCGGGAAAGACGCTGCAGACCCTGCTGAGCGACATCCTGGATCTGGCGCGCGTCGAATCGGGCAAGCTGGAGCTGACCGAAGACCACTTCGAACTGGCGACAGTCGTGCGCGAGGCGGCTCAACTCTATGCCGAAAACGCGCGTGAGAAGCATCTCGACTTCCACGTCGATATCGATCTGGAGGACGACGTCTGGATCGTGGGCGATGCGGTGCGCCTGAAGCAGATTCTGACCAATCTGATTTCGAACGCCGTCAAGTTCACCAGCAAGGGATTCGTCGGCCTGATCGTGCAGCGTGGCGCGGACCGCGAGGGCTCGCCCGTGCTGCGCTTCACCGTCGAGGACAGCGGCATCGGCTTCGACGCCGCGACGCGGGCGCGCCTGTTCAGTCGCTTCGAACAGGCCGACGGCGGCATCACCCGCAAGTTCGGCGGTTCGGGACTGGGCCTGTCCATCTGTCGTCAGTTGGCCGAGATGATGGGCGGCGACCTGGGCTGCGAAAGTGAACCCGGCGGCGGCGCGGCTTTTATCCTGACGTTGCCGCTGAGACAGACCCAGGCCCCGCCGCGCAAAGACCCGGCGCCGGCGCAACCCGCCGTCTTCGAGCAAGCGCGGACGATCCGCGTGCTGGTCGCCGACGACCATCCGACCAACCGCCGCGTCATCGAACTGATTCTGGCGCAGACGCCGACGCAGATCGTGATCGCCGAGAACGGCGCACAGGCGCTGGAAAGTTTCCGGGCCGACACCTTCGACCTAGTGCTGATGGACATGCAGATGCCCATCATGGACGGGCTGACGGCGACGCAGGAGATTCGCCTGCACGAGGCGACGATGGGTCTGGATCGCACGCCGATCGTCATGCTGACCGCCAACGCCATGCCAGAGCACGTCGCCGCCGGACGCGCGGCCGGGGCGGACCACCACCTGGCCAAGCCGTTCAATGCCGCAGAACTGCTGGGCATCGTCGCAGCGCCGACGTCGCTGATGAAGGATCGCGCGAGGGCGGCGTGAAGCGGAACCTTTGACGGTTGCGCCTTGGACCTGATGCGTGTAATAGCCCGCGCTCTTGAATTCGAGGGTTCATCACCCCCGCCGCGAGAGCCCCGGGTTGGCGCGGCGTTTCCGTTGTTGTTGAGGCGAGCCACATGGCCGAGATCATTCTGAACGTGGACGTCCGCGATGGCGTCGGCACCGGCGGCGCTCGCGCTGCGCGTCGCGCCGGTTTCGTGCCGGGCGTCCTTTACGGCGGCGAGCAAGCCCCCGTCGCCATTTCGGTGAACGAGAAGGACTTCCGCAAGTCGCTCTACACCGGCAAGCTGCTGGGCCACCTGGTGACCCTGAAGTACGGCGACGAGACCCAGCCGGTCATCGCCAAGGACGTGCAGTTCGACCCCGTCTCGGACCGCCCCCTGCACTTCGACCTGATGCGCGTCGACGAGAAGGCTCCGGTCAAGATCGAAGTGCCGGTGCACTTCCTGAACGCCGATGAAGCGCCCTACTCGCGTCAGGGCGGCTCGCTGGAGATCGTCCGTCACGCCGTCGAGATCCTGGTCCGCGCCGACCAGATCCCGGAAGAACTGGTTGTCGATCTGGCCAAGGCCGAAATCGGCGACACCATCCGCATCTCGGACATCAAGCTGCCCAAGGGCGCGGAAGCCACCATCACCGACCGCGACTTCGTGATCGCCACGGTCAAGATTTCGTCGGCCGCCCTGTCGGAAGCTGCTGACGAAGCCGCTGACGCCGAGGCCGCCCCGGCCGAGAAGACCGAAGACTGATCCTTCGTCGCTTCGACAAGATCACGCCCCGCCCGGTTCGCCGTGCGGGGCTTTTCTTTGCCTGACGCAAACGGCAAGAGGACGCCATGATCATCATCGCGGGGCTCGGCAATCCGGGCGGGAAATACGAAAAGAACCGGCACAACATCGGCTTCATGGCCGCCGACGAGATCGCGCGCCGGTGGCGGTTCGGTCCCGAGCGCGCCAAGTTCCAGTCGATCGTCAGCGAGGGTCTGGTCGACGGGACCAAGGTCCTGCTGATGAAACCCCAGACCTATATGAACGAAAGCGGTCGGGCGGTCGGCGAGGCGGCGCGCTTCTACAAGATCAAGCCGAGCGAAATCATCGTCTTCCACGACGAGATCGACCTGGCCCCCGGGCGGTTCCGTATGAAGACCGGCGGCGGCGCAGCCGGCCAGAACGGCATCCGCTCCTTAATCAGCCACCTGGGCGCCGACTTTCGACGTGCGCGCATGGGCATCGGCCATCCCGGCGAGAAGGAACTGGTCATGCCCCACGTCTTGGGCGACTTCCACAAGGCGGAACAGCCCTGGCTGGACGCCATGCTTCAGGCCTGCGCCGACGCCCTGCCCTTCGCGATCGCCGGCGACGACGAACGCTATCAGGGCGAGGTCATGCGCCTGGCCCCCGCGCCCAAGTTCAGCCCCCGCCAGGCCGCGCGCGGCGAGCTTTAGGACAAACCGCCGCCTATCGCGCCGTCGCAAAACGCCGTAGAGGCCAGACGTGACGCGCGCCCAGGCCGACAATTGGTCGATCTCGCAATCGCTCGCCTTCCTGGCGGCGGTGTTCGCGCTCGTGCTCGGAACCCTGCTGCCGTTCGCGGCTCTCGCGGCGGTCCAGCCGGGTCATCCGCTGGTCATCTGTTCGGCGGAAGGCCCCCAGACGATCCAGTCCGGCGGCATGGACGGCCCGGTCAACAAGCACGTCGGGGCCAAATGCGCCGCCTGCGTCATGCCGTTGGCCGCCGCCCTGCCCTGCCCGCCTGCGCCCGAGCCGGCGCCGGTGGTCCGCACCGTCGAGCGCGTCGTCTATATCGCCGCCAGCGTCAGCCCGCCGCCGCCCGCGCGCGCGCCGCCGCGTCCGCCGTCCACCGCCCCGCCCCACGCCTGAACCAGACCCCAAGCCCGCGCGCCGGCCTCAGCGCCCGCGCGCCGTCTCGTTCTGATTTCAGGTTCATTCCATGTCCTTCAAGACTACCGCAGCGCCCTGCGCGCTGCTGCTCGCCGCCCTCTCCAACGCCGGTTGGACGAGCCCCGTCCTGGCCCAGCAGACGCCCGAACCGGCTTTGCTGGACAGCGTCATCGTCACCGGCCGCCGCAACGCCGAGGATCCCGCCGTTGTTGAAGAAGCCCGCGCCCTGTTGTCTCGCACGCCGGGCGCTGTCGCGGTCGTCGCCTCCGAAACTTATCAGGACCGCTACGCCCTGACCTTCGCCGATACGCTTCGCAGCGTGCCAGGCGTCTTCGCACAACGCCGCTGGGGCGAGGAGGTGCGGTTGTCGATTCGCGGCTCGGGCATCGGCAACGGCGCCCACCTGCGCGGCGTGCTGCTAGCCCAGGACGGCGTGCCCTTCAATGCGCCTGACGGTTTTGGCGAGTTTCAGGAGATCGATCCCCTGATCGCGCGCCACATCGATGTGTTCAAGGGCGGCAACGCCCTGCGCTTCGGCGGCGCCGCCCTGGGCGGTGCGATCAATGTCGTGACACCGACCGGGCGCACGGCCGCGAGCCGGAACCTGATCCGGATCGAGAGCGGATCGTTCGATACCCTGCGCGGTCATGTCGCCCTGGCGCGCGACTGGGGCGACTGGGACCTGTACGCGGCCGCCACCGTGGCCAGTTCGGACGGGTTCCGGGACAATCAAAGCTCAGATTCGAAACGGCTGACGCTCAATCTGGGCCGGTCGTTCGGCGAAGGTCGTGAGTTGCGGCTGATCGTTCAGGGCAATGATCTGGATCAGTCGGTGTCTTCCGCCGTCACCCGTCAGCAGGCCCTCACCAACCCGACCGCCGTACCGGCGAACAATAACACCCTGGCCTTTGCGCGCGACGTGAAATCCTTGAGAAGCACCCTTCTGGGTCGCTGGCGCGTGGATGACAGCCTGTCGTTTGAAGGGGCCGTCTATGTAGTGGACAAGGATCTTTATCACCCCATTTCCATCGTCATCGATCAGAACAGCCTGCAGCGGGGCGGCTATGGCCGACTGGACTGGAACGGTCGGCTGGGCGGCATGAGGGCTGACGCCTATACGGGGATTAGCTACCGCGGCGGGACGACGGACGCCTTCACCTTCGTGGCGGCAGGTGGCGCACGTCCAGGCGCCAAGATCGGCGATTCGGTTCAGGACGCGACCGGCATCGACATCTTCGCCGAAGGCCGCCTGTTCGTCACGGACCGTCTAGCTCTGGTCGCGGGCGGCAGCTACGGCCGTGCGGAGCGGGACTACACAAACAATCTGGTCCCAGCCAACAATGCCGACGCGACCTTTGACTGGTTCGCGCCGCGCATCGGCCTGCTATGGGAAAATGAGATGGGCGCCCAGATTTACGCCAATCTTACGCGCTCGGTGGAAGCGCCCAGCTATGGCGCCTTGGTGCAGGGCAACGTGCCGAAGTTCGTGCCCGTCGACATCCAGGATGCCTGGACAGCCGAGGTCGGCGCCCGCGGCCGTCGCGGTCCCTTCACTTACGATCTGTCGGCCTATCGCGCCCAGATCGAAGGCGAACTGCTGAACTACAGCGTCAATCCGACCCTGAACATTCCCGCCGCGACCTTCAATGCTGACGATACCGTCCATCAGGGCATCGAAGCGGGGCTGGACTGGCGGATTATCGACAGCACCGATGGTCGCCTGACGCTGCGCCAGACCTACGCCTGGTCAGATTTCCTCTTCAAGAACGACCGTGTCTATGGCGACAATCGCCTGCCGGTCGTGCCGGAGCGTCTCTACCGGGCCGAGTTGAAATATGCCCATCCGGCGGGCTGGTTCGTGGCGCCTAGCGTCGAATGGTCGCCGACGGACGTGCTGATCGATTACGCCAACACGCGCAGCGCCACAGATGGAACGCCGCTGACGGCGCCCGACTACGCCATTCTGTCGTTCAATGCGGGCTGGAGTTTGCGAGGTGGAGTTTCCCTGTTCTTGGATGCGCGCAACCTGACCGACGAGCGCTATGTTTCGACCGTCAACGCCGTGACGGACGCCACTAAAGTCGCGACTGCCGTCTTTGTGCCCGGCGAAGGACGTTCGGCCTATGTGGGGTTGCGTTATGCGTTCTGAGTCTGGCGACGCCTCAATGTCCGACGCCTATCGCGCGGTCTGGCGCTGGCACTTCTATGCCGGCGTCTTCGTCATGCCGGTGCTGATGCTGCTGGCCCTGACGGGGGGTCTTTATCTGTTCAAGGACGAGATCGACGGCTTTCTCTATCGCGACATGATCCGCGTGCCGGCCGTTCAAACTCAGGCGGCGCCGGAAACCTGGGTGGCTTCGGCCGCCCAGGCCGCAGGCGGGGGGCGCGTCGCCAATCTGGTCATGCCCGCGCATCACGATCAGGCGATCCGGATCAGGGTCAATCGACCCGACGGCGTGCAGAAGACGGTCTTCGTCGATCCGCACACCGGCCGGGCCACAGGCGTCATTCCGGCCGGCGGGTTCATGGAGGTGGTCAGGAAGACGCACAGCCTGACCCTGCTGGGGCGGCCGTTCAACATTCTGGTCGAGATCGTCGCCGGCTGGACGATCATCCTGTTCGCCACGGGGCTTTATCTGTGGTGGCCGCGCGGGCGGGGCGTGGCGACCTTTGCACCGCAGACGACAGACAGCCGCCGCCGTCCGTTCTGGCGCGACCTGCATGCGTTGACGGGTGTCTATGTCGGCGGAGTCGTGCTGTTTCTGGCCGTGACCGGCATGCCGTGGTCCGCGGTCTGGGGCGACAAGGTCATGGGGGCGGTCAAGGAGACGGGGCTCGGTCGGCCGCCCGCACCCGTCGCCGGCGCCTGGCAGAGGGCGCAGCACCACGATGCGCCGGTCGGGGCCGGCTGGACCATGGAGGGCATGGTGATGACCCACGACCACGCCGGTCATGGCGGCCTGGCGCAGGTTCTGAGAGTGGCGGATCAGGCCAGCCTGGCGCGCCCCTATACGGTGAACATCCCCAAGGCCGATGACACCGCCTATACGCTGACGACCCAGGCGACACGGGTTCAGGACAGCCGGTCGCTCTATGTCGATGCGGTCTCCGGGCGGCTGCTGGGCGACATCGGCTATGACCAGTTCGGCGCCGGCGCCAAGGCCATCGAGTTCGGCATCTATACGCACCAAGGCACGCAGTTCGGACAGGCGAACCGCATCGTCATGCTGCTGGGCTGCATCGGCGTTTGGCTATTGGCGATCAGCGGCCTGGTCATGTGGTGGAAGCGCCGCCCGCCCAATCTGTCGCGCCGACGCCTGGGCGCCCCGCCTGCTCCGCCGGGACCGCGAGCGCGCGCCGCTGTCCTAGGCATCGTCCTGCCCCTCGCCATCCTCTATCCCCTGACGGGACTGAGCCTGATCGCTGCCGTATTGCTCGACCGAGCCCTACGTCCGATGATCCGGCGCCGTTCCGCCGCCTCGTGAAAGACCTGACGCCATGAAGATCAAACTCGCCCTTGCAGCCGCCAGCCTGTCGCTGGCGGCCTGCAATCCGTCCGAGCCGGCCAAGGCGCCCGCCGCTGACACGCCGACAGCGACCGCCACCGTGACCGCGACCGACGCCTGGTGCCGCCCGTCGCCGAACGGGGCCAAGGCCGGCGGCTGCTATGTCACCCTGACCGCCGCGACCGACGACAGGCTGACGGGGGGATCGACCCCGCGCGCCGCATCGCTTCAGGTCCACGAGATGAAGACCGAGAACGGCATGATGAAGATGGCCGAGCTGACGGCGGGCCTGCCCCTGCCCGCCGGTCAGGCCGTGGCCTTGGCGCCGGGCGGCAACCACCTGATGCTCATCGGCCTGACCGCGCCTCTGGTCGCCGAAGAGACCGTGCCGCTGACGTTCCAGTTCGCGTCGGCGCCGGCGATCACGGTTCAGGCGCAGGTTCGCCAACCGGCCATGGAAGGCATGGATCACGCCGCCCACTGACCTCAGTTGAAGCGCGAGCCTGACAAACGGCTCTGAACCCGCTAAAGGCTCGCGCCTCACGAGGAATACCATGGCTCTTAAAGTCGCGATCGTCGGCCTGCCCAACGTCGGCAAGTCCACCCTGTTCAACGCCCTGACCAAGACGGCGGCGGCCCAGGCGGCCAACTATCCGTTCTGCACCATCGAGCCGAACACCGGCGATGTGGCCGTGCCCGAGGCGCGTCTGAACGCCCTGGCCGAGATCGCTGGATCGAAAGAGATCATCCCGGCCCGCATCACCTTCGTCGACGTCGCCGGTCTGGTGCGTGGCGCGTCCAAGGGCGAAGGCCTGGGCAACCAGTTCCTGGCCAACATCCGCGACTGCGACGCCGTGGCCTTCGTCGCCCGCTGCTTCGTGGATGACGACATCACCCACGTCGAGGACCGCATCGATCCGATCGCCGATCTGGAAATCATTGAGACCGAGCTCATGCTGGCCGACATGGAAAGCCTGGAGCGCCGCCGGCCGCAGCTGGAGAAGCGCGCCAAGGGCGGCGACAAGGAATCGGCCCTGACGCTGAAGCTGGTCGATCTGGCCCTGGCCCAGCTGAACGCCGGCAAGCCCGCCCGCACCGCCGAGGTGTCCAAGGAGGACATCAAGGCCTGGCACATGCTGCAACTGCTGACGGCGCTTCCCGCCCTCTATGTCTCGAATGTCGAGGAAGGCTCGGCCGACAAGGGCAACGACCTGTCCGACAAGGTCGCGGCCCGCGCCGCCCAGGACAACGCCAACTCGGTCGTCATCTCGGCCCAGATCGAGTCCGAGATCGCCGTGCTGGACGACGAGGAGCAGAAGGAGTTCCTGGAGACCCTAGGTCTTGAAGAGCCCGGCCTGAACCGTCTGATCCGCGAGGCCTATAAGCTGCTGGGCCTGCAGACCTATTTCACGGTCGGGCCCAAGGAAGCCCGCGCCTGGACCATCAATGTGGGCGACACCGCGCCCCAGGCGGCCGGCGTGATCCATACTGACTTCGAGAAGGGCTTCATCCGCGCCGAAACCATCGCGTTCGAAGACTTCGTCGCCCTGCGCGGCGAAGCGAAGGCTCGCGAGGCAGGCAAGCTTCGCGCCGAAGGCAAGTCCTATGTCGTCAAGGACGGCGACGTGATGAACTTCCTGTTCAACTAGGCGGCGCGGCAGGCGGGGTTTCGGCCCCGTCCTTCTTCATCATCTTTTCCAGCGGATTGGCGGGATCGGGCGCGCGCGGCGAACCGGGGCAGCGCGCCAGTTTCACCGTCTTCATGTCCTGATCGACATAGGTCAGGTTCATCACGTCGCCGCTCGTGCCCATGTGCACCCGCTCGGTCTGAGGCCGGCCTGCACATCGCAGCACTGCAACATAGCCGGAACCCGTCTCGTCGATGCTGGCGATGTCGCAGTTGCTGCCGTAGGCGTCGAAGCGCAGCGGCGTCAGGGTGATCGGGCTGCGTTCGCCCTGGGGCCGGGCGCACCATTGCGGGTTCGCCGCCCAAACGCCCACGAAGCTGCGCGGCCCCCGCCCGGCCAGAGACGACGGTCCAGGCGGTTCGACCGGCTGCATGGCCTCGGGCGTGCGCAGGGGCGCCGCCGGTTCGTTCGGCGGATTGACATCGTGATCGCCGCAGGCGGCCAGAAGGGCGATCGCACCCGCCATCGGGATCAAGGCTGTTTTCATCCCGCCACAACGCCACGGCCAAGGTTCAGGTTCAATCCGATGACCAGCGCCAGCGACTGCGATCGGATTCAGCTCAAGACCACGCGGCCGTAGATCATGCGGAAGGCCACGCCGGTGCGCTGGAACAGGCGCGCGATGACGGCGGACGGATCGGCCGCGCCCTGATCCAGCAGCCGCTCGACATCGCCACGCAACGAGGGGTCGCGCGATGTCCGAGTCAGGGCCGTCAGCCATTCCTCGCGGCTGAGCACGCCGTCCGGCTGGCGCAGCAGAGGTCTGAGGAAGTCGAACCAGTCGCCGCCGCTGCGCTGACGTTGCGCGCCTTCCGCGGCCAGGGCGAAGACAGCCCCGCAGGCGTAGTAGGCGCGGTGTTCGCCCCGGGCGCCGGCCTGGGCGACCGGCTGGCGGGCCAGGTTGACGCAGTCGTCCACCTCGGACTGAAGCTCGGCCCGGTCGTCATAGTTTGCATCGAGGGCCTTCAGGGCGCGCACAGCCATCAGGTCGGCTCCGCCCTCGGTGATCCAGGCCTCGTCGGCGAAGGCGTAGCGTACCGTCTGCCCCAACCAGAAATGCGCCCCCTCGTGGCCGATGAACCAGCGCGAACGCTCCACGATTTCCGGCTGGGGCGAGGTCACGCCCCTGCCCTCGAACGACATGACGATCAGGCCGGGCAGGACGCTGCCGCCCATGCTGGTCATGCTTTCGGTCGGCCCGTTCCAGGCCACCATGACGATGGGCGTATCGCCGCCGGAGCCCGGCGCGCCGAGGCGATCACGGTAGTAGTGACCGACACGCGGCGCAAACCAGCGGATCTCCTCCCCGATCCACGGCGGCAGATTGGGGTCCATGACGGTCGACAGGCCGTCGCCCCGCGTGACCGTCGCCTCGCCCAGCAGGACATAGCTGCGCTCGTCCGTCGTGGTCAGTTCGTCGCGGCGGCGCCCGTTGAACAGGACGGGTCCATTCTCATCGCGCCACGTCACACGCGAAGGGCCGCCATCCAGCCGGGTCCGGTTCAGGTCGTCCGGCACCTGTTCGGCCGCCTGGGCCGACGGCAGGGCGAAGACATCCAGTTGTCGCGTCGGCAGCGCCACCGCGCCATTGGAGAACAGCAGGGTCGGATACTCGGCCTCAAGATCCACCGCCTGCGGTCGAACGCGGAAGCGGACCTCGCGCGGCACGGGATCGCCGTCCGTGCTGCGGATGATGTCGTAATGGCCGCGTCGCTCCATGACGACGCCGGGCGTCTCGACCGTCCATTGGCGCGGCCGCCAGGGCTGGCGCGAATCCTGTTCCAGCGCCGAATCCTGGAAGGCCCAGACCGGCACGTCGCGCCCGAAGCGATAGTCGATGTTGAGATGATCGCCGTCGCGGGTCACCGTCACCTGGGGTCCGCCTTCCTCCTGAAGGGTCGCCGGCGCCGACATGGGCCCTGCGGCGCAGGCGCCGCTCATAAGGGCGAGGGCCAGGATGGCGGACGAGGCGAAGGCGTGGACGCGCAAGGGCGATCTCCTGAAGGGCGCTCGGCGCGAAGCCTAGCGGTCGTCAACGCGCCGCGTCAGCTTACGGTTTCGTCAGGCTGAGGCCCGTTCCAAGGCGCGGCCCGCCGCCGCCAGTTCGCCGGCCATCACGGCCTTCAGTCGCTGTGGCGCCAGGATCTGCACCTGCTCGCCCCAGGTGAACAGATGCCAGGCCAGTTCGCGCATGCCCGAGGCGCGGAACCGCACGATCACGCCGCCGTCCCACTGATCCTCAAAAGACTGGGTCGGGTGCCAGCGCCAGCCCCTGGCCTCGGCCGCGCCCTCGGGCGCGATGCGCAGCACGACGTCCTCGATCTCGTCCTGATAGATGCCGAAGGACTGGCTGGCGAAGACACCGAGGTCGAAATCGGCGGGCGGGACCGCCATCCCCTCCTGCGGGGCGACGTGGCTCATCCGGTCCAGGCGGAAGGTCTGGATGCGGCCGGTCTCGCGGTCGGCGGCGACCAGATAGTTGGCCCGGCCGAACATGACGCCGCACGGCGCCACGCTGCGCCGACGCGGCTCGGCGCCCGGACGGGAATAGGTGAAGCCCAAGGGCTGCTGCGCCAGCACCGCCGCGCGGATAGCGGTCAGCATCGCCTCGTCGGCGGAGGGGCGCGGCCCGGCCTGGACCGCAATGGTCTCGGCCCGGACCAGGGCCTCCAGATCCGGCGCCATCCGATTCAGCGTGGTCGAACGCATCGCCGCCTTCAGCTTGCGCTCCAGCCCCTCCAGCGCCGTGGCGCGCGCCGGTTCGCCGGCGGCGCGCAGGGCGGTCGCGGCCTTGGACAGTTCCAGCATTTCGGTCGCCGTCGGGGCCTGTTCGAAGGCCGACAGACCGCCCCGGATGCGCCAGCGTTTGGACGGCGGGTCCGAGACCTCGTCGACCTGGGGGAACAGCATCAGAACCGCGTCGCGCATCCGTTCGGCGGTGCGGCGGCCGACGCGCATGTCGCGCGCGATCTCGTCCAGGCTCAGCCCTTCGGCGCTGGCGGCCATGCGGCGCGCCAGATCGATCACCATCGCCGCCTTGTCGTGTCTCAATGCCTTCGCCGATCCCTACGTCCGTTTCTGACGCAACACTGCTTCATAACGTCATCATCGACAAGAGGCCCCCGCTTCAGGAGATCATCAGATGGCGCATTTCCAACCCGCCCAGACCGTCAACGCCAGCCGCTACATCATCGTGCCGTGCGAGGCCGACGGGTCGTCCGACCTCGCCGTGATCTGGGACCGTCTGGAGGAACAGGTGGTCGACGTCATTTCGGCCGCCGCCAGCAGCCGCTATTCGGACGAGGACATGCTGTGGGACGAAGGCCGCGCCGGCGACACGGCCCCCGAATGGCGGATGGCCGCCTGAACTCAGGCCGCCTTCGGCTTGGTCCAGCGGTCGATCATGCGCTGGGCCGGCTGCTCGACCAGTCGGTGAGCCTCCACGGCGACCGCGACGATGAAGCCGAACATGGCGACGGCGAACAGGTCGTTCAGCCAGACAGAGCCAAAGTCGATGCGTCGCACCGGTACGAGGTCGAGCTTCCTGGCCACAATCATCATCACGGTCAGGATGAACATATGGACCATGTAGATGGCGAACGACCAGCGCCCCAGGGTGACGAGAGCCGGATGGTCCAGCACGCGTGACAGCGCCCCCTCCTCTCCGGCGAAGACCCAGATCAGCGCCACGAAGATCAAGGTGACGGCCACGGTGACCGGCCCCTGAGCATAGCCGATGAAGATGCAGGCGGCGACGATGGCCGCGATCTCCAAAAGCGTCGCGGCGCCGCCCTTGAGCCGCGGAATGCGGGTCCAGAGCCCCTGCAGCAGGCAGCCCAGGAAGAAGCCATAGACCGCGCGCGGCACGGCGAAGTCATAGGTCGTATTCATCCAGCGCCGCGCGTAGCTGAGCACCAGCACGCCGCCGATGATCGCCAGCACCAGCCCGATCCAGCGGAAACGCTTTGGCGCAATCAGCACTAGGCCCGCGAAGATCAGATAGCAGGCCCATTCGGCGCTGAGCGTCCAGGCCGGCCCGTTCCAGGTCAGATAGGGATGCACATGCCAGGCTTGGATCAGCGCCAGATTGGTGAAGATCGCCTCGATCGACCGATCCCGCGTGAAAGGCCGCGCGCTGTCAAAATGGAAGACAAGCCGCGCTAGCTCCAACCCGATGAAGGCCGCCAGCATCAGCAGATGCAGCGGCCAGATCCGCCCAAAGCGCCGCACCATGAACCGCCCGGCGTCGCGTCCCGACTTCAGTCGGTTCGCATAGGCATGAGCGATGACGAAGCCCGACAGCACGAAGAAATAATCGACGAACAGATAGGAATGCTGAATGAAACCCCAGTCGCGCCAGTGACTTGCGACCGGCATGTGGAACATCACCACAAGGATGGCGCACACACCTCGCAGGGAGTCCAAAGCCTCAAAACGGCGATGGGCGGCAGGAAGAGGTCCGGACAGCGTGTTCACGGACGCGTGATAGCGCCGGTCAAGGTTGCGCGATAGGGGTCTTACGAGACTTCAGTCCGCCCCGGCTTTGAGCGCACGAACAGCACGACCGCAAAGATCGTGCAGAACCGCCTGATCGACATCTTCCAGACGCGAAACATAGAGGCAGCCCACGCCGGTTTTCACCTTGCCTAGGCGGGCGATAAGCTCGGCTCGTTCAGGGAAATCCCCAGCGACATAAAGCACCAGATTGGCTTTTCGCGGCGAGAAGCTGATCAGCGGCCAGCCGCCCTTGGGGCCGCCGTCGTTGCCGAACCCGACGATGGACGATCCCCAGAGCACGGCCGGTTCACCGGTGATCTCCGACATCAGTGCGGCGACGGCATGAGCATCAGACCGTCGGCGTGGATCGTCGATCGCAGACAGGAAGGCGTCGACAGAGGCGTCTGTGGGGCCGGTCTTGGGCGTGCTGGCCATGGCTCAAAGCCCCTTCACGATCCCTTCGACCATTTTCTTGGCGTCGGCGAACAGCATCATGGTGTTGTCGCGGAAGAAGAGTTCGTTCTCCACCCCGGCATAGCCCGAACCCATGCCGCGCTTGATGAACAGCACCGTGCCGGCCTTTTCCACGTCCAGGATCGGCATGCCGTAGATGGCGCTGGTCGGGTCGGTTTTAGCCGCAGGATTGGTCACGTCGTTGGCGCCGATGACGAAGGCGACGTCGGCGGTGGCGAACTCGGCGTTTATGTCCTCCAGCTCGAACACCTCGTCATAGGGGACATTGGCCTCGGCCAGCAGGACGTTCATATGGCCCGGCATCCGGCCGGCGACGGGGTGGATGGCGTATTTCACCTCCACGCCTTCCTCCTTCAACTTGTCGGCCATTTCGCGCAGAGCGTGCTGGGCCTGCGCCACCGCCATGCCGTAGCCGGGCACGATGATGACCTTGGACGCATTCTTCATGATGAAGGCGGCGTCCTCAGCCGAGCCCTGTTTGACCGGGCGCGTCTCCTTGGCGCCGCCGGACCCGGCCGCCGCATCGCCGCCGCCGAAGCCGCCCAGGATGACGCTGATGAAGCTGCGGTTCATGCCCTTGCACATGATGTAGCTGAGGATCGCGCCCGACGATCCGACCAGGGCGCCGGTGATGATCAGGGCGATGTTCTCCAGCGTGAAGCCCAGCGCTGCCGCAGCCCAGCCGGAATAGGAGTTCAGCATCGACACCACGACCGGCATGTCGGCGCCGCCGATGGGGATGATCAGGGTCGCGCCCAAAACGAGCGCGATCAGGAAGACGCCCCAGAAGGCCCAGGTCGCCGCGCCGTTCGTGCCGATCAGGATGCCGATCAGGAAGACCAGACCCAGCGCCAAGCCGACATTGATCAGATGGCGCGCCGGCAGGATGATCGGCGCCCCGCTCATGTTTCCATTCAGCTTGGCGAAGGCGATGACCGAGCCGGTGAAGGTGATGGCCCCGATGGCGACGCCGAGGCTGAGTTCGATGATCGACAGCGTCTTGATGCCGTTTCCGTCGTCGGACAGGATTCCAAAGGCCTCGGGCGCATAGATCGCGCCGATGGCGACGAGGCAGGCGGCCATGCCGACCAGGCTGTGGAAGGCTGCGACCAGTTGCGGCATGTCGGTCATGGCCACGCGTTTGGCGATCAGGGCGCCCGCCCCGCCGCCGACGATGACGCCGCCCGCGATCAGGGCCAGGGTCACGGCATCCAGCGCCCCCGTCGTGCCCAGGGTCAGCAGGGTCACGCCGATGGCCAGCGCCATGCCGACCATGCCGAAGGTGTTGCCCTGACGGCTGGTCTCGGGGCTGGACAGTCCCCGCAGCGAAAGGATGAACAGGACGCCCGAAACCAGATAGGCCAGTGCGGCCAGCGATGCGTTCATCACGCCCCTCCCCTTAAGACGTGCGGGCCAGCCGCCACAGGGCGGCGGCGATGAACAGCGGACCGATGAAGAACAGGGCCCATTCGAAGACGCCCAACGGCCGATCCTGCGTTACGACGCGAACCAGAATGGCCGAAAAGACCAGGGCGATGCCGCAGTCATGCAGCCGCTGACGCTTGATTGGAGTCTTGGCCCCGAACCAGCCGTACAGCCACAGGCCGAAACCGATGCCGGTCGCGACCCAGGACCCAGTGATGGCGATCTGCGCAGCGTCGGTCACGAAGACGCCTTCGGAGCGACGGGCCGCTCCTTCTTCTTGTACATGGCCAGCATCCGCCGGGTGACCATGAAGCCGCCGAAGATGTTGACGCTGGCCAGGGTGACGGCGACGACGCCCGCGCCCTTGGCGATCCAGGCGCTTGGGCCGGTCGCGTCGCCTGACACAGCCGCCGCCGCGATCAAGCCGCCGACGATGATAACGCTGGAAATGGCGTTGGTCACGGCCATCAGCGGCGTATGCAGGGCCGGCGTCACGCTCCAGACGACATAATAGCCAACGAAGATCGCCAGCACGAAGATGGCCAGGCGGAAGACGGTGGGATCGACGTGTTCCATCAATGTGTTCCCTTCAAACCTTCATGCACCACGGCGCCGGCATGGGTGACCACCGCCGTCTTCAGGATCTCGTCTTCGAGATCGACCGCCAGACCGCCGTCCTTGACCATCAGGCCCACGAAGGCGGTCAGGTTGCGGGCGTAGAGGGCGCTGGCGTCTGCGGCGATGCGGCCGGGCAGGTTCGACCAGCCGACGACGGTGACGCCGTTCGCGGTGGTCACGACCTCGTTCAGCCTGGAGCCCTCGACATTGCCGCCTGCCTCGACCGCCAGATCGATGATGACCGAGCCGGGCTTCATCGAGGCGACATGGGCGGCGGTCAGCAGCACCGGGGCGGCGCGGCCGGGGATCAGGGCGGTGGTGATGACCACGTCCTGCTTGACCACATGGCTGGCGGTCAGTTCGGCCTGTTTGGCCTGGTATTCGGCCGACATGGGCTTGGCGTAGCCGCCGGCGGTCTGGGCGTTCTTGAACTCCTCGTCCTCGACGGCCAGGAATTTGGCGCCCAGGCTTTCGACCTGTTCCTTGGTCGCGGGGCGGACGTCAGTGGCGGTGACGACGGCGCCCAGGCGACGTGCGGTGGCGATGGCCTGCAAACCCGCGACGCCCACGCCCATGATGAAGACCTTCGCGGCGGCGACCGTGCCGGCCGCCGTCATCATCATCGGGAAGCCCTTGCCATAGGCATAGGCCGCCTCGATCACCGCGCGGTATCCGGCCAGGTTCGCCTGGGACGACAGGACGTCCATGACCTGGGCGCGGGTGATGCGGGGCACGAACTCCATGGCGAAGGCGGTGGCGCCCGCCCCGGCCAGGGCGTCGACGGTCGCCTTATCCCGATAAGCGTCCAGCATGGCGATGACGACGGAGCCGGGCTTGAGCGCGCTGGTTTCCTGGGCCGTGGGACCGCGCACCTTCAGCACGATGTCGGCGCCGTCCAGCACGGCGCGGGTGTCCGGTTTCACGACGGCGCCGGCGGCGGCGTAGTCGACGTCGGGAATGGAGGAGCCCAGGCCGGTCCCGGCCTCGACCGTAACGGTCGCCCCCAGGGCGATCAGCTTCTTGACCGTTTCGGGCGTGACGGCGCAGCGCGTCTCGCCTTCGCGACGTTCACGGGTGACGGCGATAGCGACGGCCAAGCGAATCCCCTCGTTCTTTTCGTTGAACGAAGGTTAGGCCGTTCCGGCGCAAGCCGTCAAAGCACGGTTATGCCAAAGCTTGGCGAGAGCGCGTGATTTCAGACCGCCGCGAGGCGATCCTCTGCAAGGCTCAGTGTGCGGCGCCGGGCTTGGACTTCAGCGCCACGAAGCCGACGCCGCCCAGAACGATCGCGCCGATGACGGCGGCCATGAAGCTGCCGCCCGGGTGGAACCACAGGGTCAGGAACAGCAGCAGCACGGCGATGGCCAGGCTGCCCCACTTGGCCAGGTTCAGGAACAGGCGGTAGGTCGAGACCTGTTCGCGCACTTCCATATGGCCGTGCAGATAGGCTTGCGCATCGGCGTCGGCAGGTGCGTTGGCGGTGTCGTGCAGGTCGGCCATTCGTGGAATCCCCTCGTCGTTATCGCGGACTTACACCGAGGCGACCGCCCCGCTCAAGCCCGCAGTCATGCCCTGGTCAGGCCAGCGCCTCGAACTGATCGACCAGCCGCTCCAGCCTCTGACAGCCGACGCTCCAGAAGGCCGGGTCGCGCGGGTCCAGACCGAACGGCTTCAACGCCTCGACGTAGGTTCGCGATCCGCCGCCGGCCAGAAGCTCGCGATAAAGGGGCGTGAACCCGGCCGGGTCGTTGCGACGCGCCTCCATCAGCGCCGCCACCAGCAGGTCGCCGAACGCGTAGGCGTAGACATAGAAGGGCGAATGGACGAAGTGGCTGACATAGGCCCACCAGTGTTCATAGCCCGGGTTCAGCTTGACCGACGGCCCCAGCGAGGCGCCCATTTCCTCAAGCCACAGCTGATTGATCCGATGTTGCGACACCTCGCCTTGCAGGCGCTCGTCGTGGAAGCGGGTCTCGAACCGGTGGAAGGCGATCTGGCGCACGACGGTGTTCAGACCATCCTCGATCCGACCGGCCAGCAGACCGCGCTGCTCGGACTTCGGCGCGGTCGCCAGGAGACGATCAAACGTCAGCCCCTCGGCGAAGATCGACGCCGTCTCGGCCAGGGTCAGGGGCGTGTCGGCCAGAAGCGTGCCCTGGTCGGCCGCCAGGGTCTGGTGGACGCCATGACCCAGCTCATGCGCCAGGGTCAGGACGTCGCGCCGCTCGCCCATCCAGTTCAGAAAGACATAGGGATGGCGGTCGGCGGTGACGGGGTGGGCGTAGGCGCCCGACTGCTTGCCCGGCCGCGCCCGGCCGTCGATCCATGGCTTGTCGAAGAAGCCGCCGGCCCGGTCGGCGAAATCGCCGCCCAGGTCAGAAAAACTGTCCAACACGATCTCGCGCCCCTGGGTCCAGCTGAAGGTGCGCGGCGTGGTCGTCTCAATCGGGGCGTTGCGGTCCCAGTGGTCCAGGCGCGCCTTGCCCATCGCCTTGGCCTTCAGCGCATAATAGCGATGCGACAGGCGCGGATAGGCGGCGGCGACGGCCTCGGCCATCGCATCCACGGCCTCGCCATCCACCTCGTTGCCCAGGTGACGGCTGTCGGCGGGACGTTTGAAACCGCGCCAACGATCCTCCATCGCCTTGTCGGCGGCGACGGTGTTCAGCACCAGGGCCAGCGTCGGGGCGCGGGCGGCCAGCGCCTCTGACAGACCCTCGGCGGCGGCTTTGCGGCGCGCGGGCTTCGCGTCGGACAGGCGGTTCAGCGCCTCGGCCAGCGTCAGTTCCTCATGGCCAGCCTTTGCACGCAGGGCGGCCAGCTGCTCGTCGAACAGGCGCGGCCATTGGGCCGTGATCGGGCCGCGCTCGGCGATGAAGGTTTCCAGTTCGGCCGACAGTTCGTGCGGCTTCATCGCCCGCACCCGGCGCAACCACGGCCGCCAGCGCGCTGCGCCGGCATGGGCGGTGAGCGCCGCTTCCAGCGCCGCATCGTCGATCTGATTGATCTCCAGCGTCAACCAGACGGTCGGGGTGGCGATGGCGGTGATCTTCTCGCGCACATCGGCCTCGAACCCTTGCGCCGTCGCATCGTCGCGCGCGGTTGAGGCCGACAGGAAGGCGTAGGCGCCCAGCGCGCCCAGAACGTCGGACGCCTGCTCGTAAAGCTGGATCGCGCGGTCCAGCGCCTCGCCCAGCGCCTGCGCATCCTGATCCGCCGCCAGCAGGCCCTTCAGCCCGTTCAGCGCCTCGACCAGACCCCTCGCCTTTTCCAGATCGGCGGCCACCTTGGCGTCGTCGCGCGACGCATAGAGGTCGGTCAGGTCCCATAGCGGGGCTTCGGTGTTCGGCGTCTTGAAGGGAGCGTTCATGCCCCTGTTCTGGGGATGCGCGGCGACGGCCGCAACCGTCCCTTGCGCTTTCTCGACGTCACGGCCCGTGCAATCCTGCCGTTCGGAGACGCGTGAATGACCGAAACCCTGAAGCATGACACCGGCCGGACGGGCCTTGGCGGGGCCTCCGCCCTGTTTGCGATTCGTCTGGCGACGGGTCTGGTTCAGGGGCTGGCCCTCTATCTGCTGTATCTGGCGGCCGACAGCCGCGTCTGGCCCGAAACCCAACCGGTGGTGTTCGGCGCCCTGGCCCTGGCGGCCGGCTATGTGCCGGTGGTGGTTCTCGCCGGCGTGGGCCGGGTCAAGCCGCTGGCCCTGATCTTTTGGGCGGCGGCCGCGGCCGGCGTGCTGGCCCTGCTGGGCGCCCACGACGTCGCCCGCCAGGTGCTGAAGCCGCATGAGGAGCCGCCTTTCCTGAGTTTCCCCGTGCTGGCCTTCGGGGCGGCGGCTCTGTTTATCGCCCACCACCTGATCGTGCCCGCGATCCGCGAACGACGCTGGATCGTCGACTATCCCGACTATTTCGACATCGCGTGGAAGGCGGGGGTGCAACTGGCCCTGTCGCTGGGGTTCACCGGCGCCTTCTGGATCCTGCTGCATCTGGGCGCGGCCCTGTTCAAGATGATCGGCCTGGCCTTTCTGCAGCATCTGCTGAGCGAGGCGTGGTTCGCCATTCCGGTCACGGCCCTGGTCTTCGCCACCGCCGTCCAGTTGACCGATGTGCGCGACGGGCTGATCCGGGGCGTGCGAACGGTGGCCTTGATGCTGCTGTCTTGGCTGCTCTTGGTGATCACGGTCCTGGTCGGCGGCTTTCTTTTCGCCCTGCCCTTCACCGGATTGGACGGCCTGTGGGAGACGCGCAGCGCGACGGCGCTGGTATTGTCGGCCGCCGCCGCCCTGATCGTGCTGATCAACACGGCTTATCAGGATGGGCGCGCCGACAATCTGCCGCCGGTCGTTCTGCGATACGGCGTGCGAGCCGCGTCCGTCCTGATCGCGCCGCTGATCGTTCTGGCCGCCTGGGGCCTAGCCTTGCGGATCGGCCAGCACGGCTTGACGCCCGATCGGATCATCGCCGCCGCCTGCACCCTGGTCGGCGCGGTCTATGGCGCGGGCTTTCTGCTGGCGGCCGTCAAACCGGGCGGCTGGATGAAGCCGCTGGAGCGGACCAATGTCGCCGCGGCGGTCCTGTCGGTTCTGGTCATCCTGGCCCTGTTCAGCCCTTTGGCCGATCCCGCCCGACTTTCGGTGCAGGATCAGGTCGCCCGCTTGCAGCGTGGGATGGTGTCGGCCGACACGTTCGACTATGATTTCCTGCGGTTTGAGAGCGGCAAGGCCGGCGAGACGGCGCTGCGCCGTCTGGCCGCCTCAACCGATCCACGCATCGCGCGAAACGCCCGCGCCGCCCAGGCTCGCCCGTGGCCATCCGGCGATACGGCGCAAGGACGGCAAGAGCGCAAGGCCGCCATCCGCCTGAAGGCCGTCGATGGCCAATCCGTGCCAACCAGCTTCGTCGATCAGTTGGACGCGCAGGTGGACGTCCTGTTCAGTTGCAATGCGGAAACGCCCTGCGTCGTGCGATCGCTGGACCTGAACGGCGATGGACGAACCGATCTGCTGGTCGCCACGGCTCGCGAAATCGTCGCCTTCGATCAGGACAGCCAGGGCCAGTGGCGCGTGACGGGTCGATACGGCTTCACCTGCGGACGCAATGCTGAGCGGATGAACGAAGGCCTGTCGAAGGGCGTCGCGACGGCCCCGGCCGCCCTGCCCGACCTGGTTGTCGAGGGCCAGAGATTGCGCGCCAGCCTCGAGGTGCGATGCGACGCGACGGAGCCACGTTAACGGGACGCTCACCACGCCGTGTCACCCGATTTTCACCTCGCCGCCCTAGGAATCGTCCCGAAACGATCCATCCGTGACGGGTTGGGTGACAGGACAAGGGATTTTCATGGCCAAGACCATCCTGGTCGTTGACGACGATCCGACCCAGCGCCGGCTGATCCAGGCCGTGCTGGAGCGGGACGGCAACGCCGTGGTCCATGCCGCCAGCGGCGGCGAGGCCATCGACAGGATGACGCGCGGCGGCGGGGCCGACCTGATCCTGCTGGACATGGTGATGCCCGAGATGTCGGGGCTGGAATGCCTGGCCGAACTGCGTAGCGCCGGGATCAATGAGCCGGTGATCGTCCTGACGGCCAACGGCGGCATCGACATGGTGGTCAAGGCCATGCAGGCCGGGGCCCAAGACTTCTTCGTCAAACCGGTGGGCCCGGAACGCCTGCTGGTCGGCGTGCGCAACGCCATGCAGATGAAGCGCCTGACCGCCGAGGTCGGGCGCCTGACCAAGCGCGTCCAGGGTCGCACCAGCTTCGACGACATCGTGGGCGACAGCCCGCCGATGCGCATGGTCAAGGCGTTGGGCGCCCGGGCCGCCAAATCCTCGATCCCCGTCCTGATCACCGGCGAGAGCGGCGTCGGCAAGGAGGTCATCGCCCGCGCCCTGCACGGCGCCAGCGACCGGGCCGGCAAACCCTTCGTCGCCGTCAACTGCGGCGCCCTGCCCGCCAATCTGATCGAATCCATCCTGTTCGGGCATGAGAAGGGCGCCTTCACCGGCGCCGTGGACAAGACGCTGGGCAAGTTCCGCGAGGCGGACGGCGGCACGCTGTTCCTGGACGAGATCGGCGAACTGCCGCTGGACATGCAGGTCAAGCTGCTGCGCGCACTTCAGGAAGGCGAGATCGATCCCGTGGGCGGCAAACGCCCGGTGAAGATCGACGTGCGCATCGTCTCGGCGACCAATCGCGACCCGGCCCAGCAGGTCAAGGACGGCGCCTTCCGCGAGGACCTGTTCTATCGCCTGAACGTCTTCCCGATCGAGGCCCCATCCCTGCGTGACCGCCGCGAGGACATCGCGCCCTTGGTCGATCACTTCATCGCCCGCTTCAATGCCGAGGAGGGCAAGCGGATCGCCGGATGCGCGCCCGAGACCCTAGCTTTGCTGCAAGGGTTCGACTGGCCCGGAAACGTGCGACAGCTGGAAAATGCAGTGTTCCGCGCCATCGTGCTGGCCGATGCGCCCTTCCTTCAGCCGCACGATTTCCCCGCGATTTCGGGCGTCGCCGCGCCAATGCCCGACGCCCAGCCTCTTCATGCCGCCACAGCCGCCGGCGCTCAGACCGACGCCGCCGCGCAGGTCGATCAGCCGATCCGTATCCTGGACGAGCGCGGCCATCTGCGCACGCTCGAGGACATCGAACGCGACCTGATCCAGCACGCCATCGAGGTCTATGCCGGGCACATGAGCGAGATCGCGCGCCGCCTCGGCATCGGCCGTTCGACCCTGTATCGCAAAGTCCGAGAACAGGGGCTGGAAGGTCAGTTGAAGGAAGCGGGCTGAGACCTACCCTCTCCTCCTCACATCGTGGGGAGGTGGCGCGGCGCTCCTTAGCGCCGTGACGGAGGGGCTCTTCACCGCATCATAGCGTCTTTGGAGATTCGCGAGCCCCTCCACCGCTGCGCGGTCCCCTCCCCACAAGTGGGGAGGAGAAGATCACTCCGGCTTCTTTCGAGCCCAACGCCGTTTCGGCTCTTCGCCATTGGCCTTGGCGGTGATCTCTTTCAGCTTGCGGCCCTGCATCGCCGACAGGGCTTGCCCCGGGGCGCCCTTTTCGGGGTCGGCGAAGGCGCGGCCGTGGGTCTTCACGCGCTCGCTGACAGAATCGATGAACTCGCCTTCCCATTCGGACAGGGAAACGCCCGCCTTGTCCGCCGCGCGGCGAGCGCGTTTCAAGGCATTCAACGCAGCGCGTTTAGCCGCCTCGCGCTGCATCTCGAAGGGGCTGGGCAGCGGCTTCTTGTTGGCGCCATCGCCCTTCAAGCCGCCTGATCGCGACAGCCCGCCTCCTGGCTTGAAGGGGGTGCGCTTCAAGCCAGGTCAGCCTCAGATCTCGCCGAGCGCCGACAGGTAGAGGTCCAGGATGGCGTCCTCTTCCTGACGCTTGGCCTTGTCCTGCTTTCTGATGCGGATGACCTTGCGCAGGATCTTGACGTCGTAGCCCTCGCCCTTGGCCTCGGCGAAGACCTCCTTCATGTCGGTCATGACGGCCTGCTTGTCCTCTTCGAGGCGCTCTAGGCGCTCGATGATGGTGCGAAGGCGGCCCTGCGCCGTGGCGGTGAGAAGGTCGGAACCACCGTCGAACGAGGCGTCGTCAGCCATGGGAATACTCCAGAAATCAGGCGCGGACGCTAACCATGCGGACAGGCGCGCGACAACCGCCAACACGAAAAAGGCCGCGGACAGAAATCCGCAGCCTGTGGATCGTCATCTTTCAAGCGCGCTATCGCCCTTCGGGCTGCTTGAGCGCGACCCAGCGTGCGCACGCCGCCGAAGCGGCGCGCAGCGAACGCTGCTTAGCCCTGCTTCGCCTTGAAGCGCGGGTCGGTCTTGTTGATGACGAAGACGACGCCCTTGCGACGCACGACCTTGCAGTCGCGGTGGCGGGTCTTCAGCGACTTGAGCGAGCTACGGACCTTCATGGTCGGACGTCCTGAAAGAAACCAATAAGAAAGCCGCTGACCCGGTCGGATCGCGGCGGAGGCGGTCGTATAGAGAGAGGGGTTCGGAAGGTCAAGCCGCCAAAGCCCGAAACCGCAGAAAACCCAGTCCCCGTCTGCTCTGCGAGCTATTTCCTCTCACGTGCTCAAGCAGCCCGAAGGGCGATAGCACGCTCAGAAAACTATGGAGGCCTGACCTCCGAGTCGAACGGAGGGTTTACGGGGTTGCACGCCCGCCGCGTAGCCGCTCCGCCATCAGGCCGTCAGAGGTGGTGCGTCATTACGACACACACGTCTAAGGCGTCCAATACAAAGGTGGTTAACGGCGCGCCTTACACCCGAGCGGGGAACGGCGAGGCAACGCATTCGCGCCGCGCGCGCTTTAGGGCGTCGAAATGGCCGTTCGCGCGGTTGTCATTTCGCGTCTGACCCCGGGGGCTCTAGTTTGAATCTCATGCGCTTTTCCTATCGCCTTCTCCTAATCGGCTGCGTCTCGGCCTGCGCGCCCATGCTGCCCGAGCCGCAGGTGAACCTGCCGACGCCCCATCCTCAGCCGCAGGCGGGCGCCCCTGTTACGACGCCGGCCCCTGCCCCCCAGACGCCGCCGTTGGCCGCCTATGACCAGCAGGGTTTTGATGGTTGGAAGCAAGGTTTCCTGGCGCGTAAGGGCGGCGCCCGCCGCGCGGACTACGCCCGGGAACTGGAGGGGCTGACGCCCGATCCGACGGTGATCCGCCTGGATCGCAACCAGCCTGAGTTCTCCAAACCCGCCGGCGCCTATGTTCAGAATGCGGTGACCCCGGTGCGAATCGCCCAGGCCAAACAGCGCATCGACCGGGTGCCGTGGTCGGTGGTTCAACGATTCGGCGTGCCCAGCGAGATCCTGGTCGGCGTGTGGGCCCAGGAGAGCGCATTCGGTCAGGTGCAGGGCGACTATGACGTGATCCGCTCGCTGGCGACCTTGGCCTATGACGGTCGCAGACGCGATTGGGCCGAGGGGCAACTGAAGGACGCGCTGGACATCGTCGTGGACGGCCGGCGCGAGCGCGCGGGACTGAAGGGCAGCTGGGCCGGGGCCATGGGCCAGACCCAGTTCATGCCCGACAACTATCTGCGCCTGGGCGTGGATCAGGACGGCGACGGCAAGGTCGACATCTGGCGCGACGACGCCGACGCCCTGGCGTCCGCCGCCAACCTGCTGGCCCAGGCCGGGTGGAAGCGTGGTCAGGGCTGGGGCTATGAAGTCACCCTGCCCTCCGGCTTCGACTATGCCGAGGCAGAAGGCCCGAAGCACAACTGGGACTATTGGGCGGCCAAGGGCGTGCGCCTGGCGCAAGGCGGCACCCCGAACGGCGCAGAGGCGCTGGAAGAGGCGACCATCCTGCTGCCGCAGGGCGCGAACGGTCCGGCCTTCCTGGCCCTGCCGAACCACTATGTGATCCGCCGCTACAACAACTCGGTGTCCTACGCCCTAGCCATCGGCCTGACGGCGGACGGGATCATGGGCAAGCCGGGGCTGACCAAGGCCTGGCCCAACGATCCGTCGATGACGCGCGATCAGCGTATCGGGGCGCAGCGCGCCCTGACGCAGCTGGGTTACGACACTCAAGGCGTGGATGGAGTGATCGGCTCCAACACCCGCGCGGCCCTGCGTCGCTGGCAGATCGCCAACAACCGGATCGCCGACGGCTATCTGACGCCGACGCTCGCGGACGAACTGATCCGCCGGACGAACTGAACCGCGTCTCCCGCCCCTCGCACCGCCATGGGCGGGCGTGGATTAGACCCTACCCCTTCACGCGCCAGGTGGCGCCGTCGGGGCCGTCCATGACGACGACGTTCAGGGCGTTCAGACGGTCGCGGATGCGGTCGGCCGCGGGCCAGTTCTTGTCGGCGCGGGCGGCGGCGCGTTGGTCCAGCAGAGCCTCTACCTCGGCCTTCAGGGCGGGATCGCCGCCCTCGAACCAGGCGTCCGGCGTCAGCGACAGGACCCCCAGCAACCCGGCCGCTTCCTTCAGGCTCCAGCGGGCCATGGCGACATCGTTGATATCGGCCTCGGCGTCGTTCAGCAGCTCGCGCAGGGCGTTCCCCAGACCGAACAGCTGGGCGATGGCGCCCGGCGTGTTGAGATCGTCCTCAAGCGCGTCCAGCACCGGGTCCAGGGCGTTCTCGGCCAGCTCTCTCTCGGCCTCCTCCAGCGTCGCCTCATCGAAGTCGGCCAGGGCCGCGTCGGCGTCGCGCAGCACGCCGTACAGCCGGTCGAGGTTCTTGCGGCTCTGCTCCAACAGCCCCTGGTTCCAGTCCAGCGGCTGGCGGTAGTGGGCCGACAGAAGCGCCCAGCGGACGACCTCGCCCGGCATGGCCTGGACCAGGTCGTGCAGCAACAGGACGTTGCCGATCGACTTGGACATCTTCTCGGCGTCCACGGTCAGAAAGCCGTTGTGCATCCAGTAGCGGGCGTATTCGTCGTGCGCCTGATCGCCATGGGCATGGCCGTGGGCGCAGACGCCCTGGGCGATCTCGTTCTCGTGGTGGGGGAAGACCAGGTCGATGCCGCCGCCGTGGATGTCGATGGGCAGGCCCAGGGTCTTTTCGATCATGGCCGAGCATTCGATGTGCCAGCCGGGACGCCCCTCGCCCCACGGCGACGGCCAGGACGGCTCGTCCGCCTTGGACGGCTTCCACAGAACGAAATCGTGCGGGTTCTTCTTGTAGGGCGCGACCTCAACGCGGGCGCCGGCGATCATGTCGTCCAGGTTCCGACCCGACAGGGCGCCGTAAGCCTTGTAGGACGAGACGTCGAACAGGACGTGCCCCTCGGCCGCATAGGCGCAGCCGGCGTCAACAATGGCCTGGGTCTGATCGACGATGGCCGGAATGTAGTCGGTGACGTGGGGCGCGATATCGGGCGGCGAGACGTTCAGCAGGCCCATGTCGGCCAG
The DNA here is from genome assembly GCF_900102995.1 of Brevundimonas sp. 374. Lineage (NCBI taxonomy): Bacteria > Pseudomonadati > Pseudomonadota > Alphaproteobacteria > Caulobacterales > Caulobacteraceae > Brevundimonas > Brevundimonas sp. 374. The sequence goes on from NZ_FNKT01000001.1 coordinate 1,090,535, forward strand.
ATAGGCGGCTTCGTAGCGGGCCGTGACCTCGCCGATCGGCACGCCTTCGCGCGCGGCCTTCTGATTAATCTTGTCGTCCACGTCGGTGACGTTGCGGGCGTAGAGGACCTTGTCTGCGCCGTAGGTCCGGCGCAGCAGCCGCACCAGGACGTCGAACACCACCGGCGGGCGCGCATTGCCGATGTGGGCGTAGTCATAGACCGTGGGGCCGCAGACATAGAGGGTCACACGATCCTTGTTCCGGGGCTCGAACAGGCGCTTTTCACGGCGCAGGGTGTCGTGGATGTGCAGCGGCATGGATCAGTCTTTAGCGGGTTTTCTTGCGGGACGGACGGTCTGTCCCATATAGCGGCCTGATATACAGTCCCGACGGATTGTAGAAGGTAAACCGGGCGACCCGCCCGCCCCGGCCGGAAATCGAGTTCATGAGCGTCACCCCCGCCAAGCCCGTCCTTGTCAGCGACGAAACCGTGAAACGTCCGTCTCGCGAACAAGCGTTGGAGGCCGTGCGCACCCTGATCGCCTGGGCTGGCGACAATCCGAACCGTCCCGGCCTGATCGACACGCCCAAGCGGGTGGTGGACGCCTATGGCGAATGGTTCGACGGCTATGAGGCCGATGCGGGCAAGGAGCTGAGCCGCACCTTCGAGGACGTGACTGGCTATGACGACATGGTCATCCTGCGCGACATCGAGGTGGAGAGCCACTGCGAGCACCACCTGGCCCCGTTCCTGGGCAAGGCTTATGTCGCCTATCTGCCTGGCGAGAAGGTGGTCGGCATCTCCAAGCTGGCGCGGGTCGTCGAGATCTATGCGCGGCGCCTGCAGAACCAGGAAACCCTGACCAACGACATCATCGACGCCATCGAATCGCACCTGCAGCCGCGCGGCGTGGCGGTGCTGGTGGACGCCGAGCATCAGTGCATGACCACGCGCGGCGTGCATCATCGGCACGTTTCGACCATCACGACCCGCTTCACCGGCGCGTTCAAGGACGATCCTGCCCTGGCGGACCGTTTTTTGAAGCTGGCCAAGGCGTGAACGCCGAACTGACGTCCCTCTGTCGTGTATAATTGACCTTCGGGAACGGCAGATCGTTTAGAACCGCTTTACAAGCCCGCATCGGGACGCCAAGAACCGATCAAGCCTTCGGGCGATCCATAGGGAAATGTCGGCGCGGAACGCAGCCGGCGAGTAACGGAGACGATGCATGGCTGCCAAGCTCGGTGGTTCCGGCGGGGACAAGCACACGATCGAACAGACGGCGGATATCAACATCACGCCGTTCATCGACATTCTGCTGGTGCTCATGATCATCTTCATGGTCGCCGCGCCCATGGCGACCGTGTCGATCCGTCTGGACCTGCCGCCCGCGCAGCCGCCCACCAATCCGACCGAAGAGAAGGAACCGGTGTACATCACCATCCAGGAAAACGGTCAGCTGTTCCTTTCGGACAAGCAAACCTCGATCGACAACCTGGCCACCGACGTCTGCACCGCCCTGGGCGGCGGCGCCTGCCAGGAAGAGCGCGTCTTCGTCCGCGCCCAGCCCGAAGTGAAATATTCGCAGTTCATGGAAGTCATGAACAAGATGCAGGAGAACGGCTTCTTCAAGGTCGGCCTGCTGAACGAAGACATCGAATAGGACCTTCGTCCTTTTCCAGGATTTGGGCCGCGTTCCGAAAGGGACGCGGCCTTTTTCTTTGTCGCAAGGCTTGCCGGATCGATCGACTGCACCCTTGATGCCGCATCGGTTGTTCGAGGAGTCCGCCCATGCGTCGTCGCACCTTCCTGTCCGCCCTGCCCGCCGGCGCGCTGGCGGCGACCGCAGCCCAGGCCAGGCAGGCTTCTCCCGCCGCCAGGCCGACCGAGGCGGCCCCAGCGCTTGCCCGCCCGGCCGACCCCTATGCCGGCGTCGGCATCGGGGACCGGATTTCGGGACCGAAGTTCATGGGACGCTCGACCGTCTGGGGCGCGAACGGAGCGGCGGCGACGGCGCACCCGGCGGCCAGTCTGATCGGCATCGACACCTTGCGGCGCGGCGGATCGGCCATCGATGCGGCCATCGCCATCAATGCGGCGCTGGGCTTTCTGGAGCCTGTGGCCAACGGCATCGGCGGCGACGCCTATTGCATGCTGTGGGACCCCAAACAGAAGAAGGTCGTCGGGCTGAACGGCTCGGGCGCCAGTCCGCGGGGCCTCAGCCTGGAGATCGCGCGGTCCAAGGCCATCGACGGCTATCTGCCGCGCTATGGCGCGGTGACGGTCAATGTGCCGGGCACGGTGGACGCCTGGTGGAGCGCGCACCAGCGGTATGGGAAACTGCCGTGGAAAGAGGTGCTGCTGCCCGTCGCTGAGCTGTGCGAGCAGGGCGTGCCCGTGCCCCAGGTCATCGCCTACTATCTGGAACGCAACATGGCTGCGTTTGATCGGGGCCAGATCCCGATCGAGGAAAACGAGAACCGAAAGCGCATCTGGGCCGCCGGCGGCTCAACGCCCAAGGTGGGCGAGGTCTTCGCCAACCCCTATCTGGGCAAGACCCTGCGGATGATCGCAGAGGGCGGACGCGACGCCTTCTACAACGGTCCCATCGCCGATCAGATCGAGGCCTATTCCAAGCGAATCGGCGGCTGGATGACGCGCGCCGACCTGGCCGCGCATCACACCGAATGGGTCGAGCCGATCCGGACCAACTATCGCGGCGTGGACGTGTTCGGCCTGGGTCCAAACACGCAAGGGTTAAGCACCAACCAGATCCTGAACATCTGCGAACAGTTCGACCTTAAATCCATGGGCTTCCAGTCCGCCGCCTCGCTGCACGTCCAGGCCGAGGCCAAGCGGCTGGCGTTCGAGGACCGGGCGCGCTGGTTCGCCGACGACCGATTCTCCAAGACGCCGGTCGAATGGCTGAACTCCAAGGCCTATGCGGCCGAGCGCGCCAAGCTGATCCGGCCCGATCGGGTCATGGACCGCGTCATGCCGGGCAACGCCCCGCACCACGGCGACACCACCTATTTCAGCGTCGCCGACGCCGACGGGATGATGGTCAGCTGGATTCAGTCCAACTATCGCGGCATGGGTTCGGGCCTGGCGCCCGATAACGGCTCCGAACCGCTGGGCTTCATGTTCCAGGACCGGGGCGAGTTGTTCGCCCTGACCGACGGCCATCCCAACATCTATGCGCCCGGCAAGCGCCCGTTCCAGACCATCATCCCCGGCTTTGCGGTCAAGGACAGCGAGCCCTGGATGGCGTTCGGCGTCATGGGCGGCGCCATGCAGCCGCAGGGCCAGGCCCAGATCATTATCAATATGGTCGATTACGGGCTGGAGCCCCAGGCGGCGGGTGACGCCCCGCGCTGGCAGCACTATGGCTCGTCCGAACCGACGGGCCAGCCGCAGGAAGGAACCGGCGTGCTGCATCTGGAAAGCGGCGTGCCCGAGCCGACCAAAGCCCAGTTGCGCGCCATGGGCTGGACGCTGGGCGAACCCGACGGCGGCTTCGGCGGCTATCAGAATGTCATGAAGCAGATGAACCCCGGCGGGCGCTGGACCTATGGCGCGGCGACCGAGATGCGCAAGGACGGCATCGCGCTGGCTTATTGAAATCGGCCTACTGAGGTTGACCGACCGATGACCCACGACGAAATCCGCGCGCTTCTGCTGTCGTTTCCCGGCGTGGAGGATGGCGTGTCCTATGGCGAGCCGTCGTTCAAGGTGGCGGGCAAGTTCTTCACCTGGATGCGCCCGGCGCTGGACGACAGCATAGTGGTGCATCTGGACAATCTGGATGAGCGGGAACTGCTGATCGAGATGAACCCGGCGACCTTTCATTTCACCGACCACTATCGCGATCACGCCATCGTCCTGGCGCGCATCGCCAGCGTCGATCCAGCCTGGCTAAGAGCGGCGCTTGAGAAGCGCTGGCGGCGGATCGCGCCGAAAAAGCTGTCCAAGGCGCATGCAGACCTTATCGGAGCGGGGTCGGGCGCCTAACTACGGCCCTCAAGCGGACCCAGCCCAAGGAGCGCCCCATGGCCTATGGCGACCAACCCACGATCACCGTCGACGGTATCGAAATCCCCCTGCTCGGCTTTGGCACCTGGCAGCTGGAGCCGGACGATGCCCGGCGCATGGTCGCCGAGGCGCTGCGGATCGGATATCGCCACATCGATACGGCCTGGATCTACAAGAATGAGAAGGCGGTCGGCGAAGGCATTCGCGACTCCGGCGTGGCGCGCGAGGACATCTTCCTGACCACCAAGATATGGGTCGACCATTTCACTCACGACGCCCTGCTGAAACAGGCCAGGGAATCGGCCGACAGCCTGGGCACGACGCCCGATCTTCTGCTGCTGCACTGGCCCAAGACGACGCCGACATTCGACGAGACGCTGGGCGCCCTGAACGAGGCCAAGGACCAAGGGCTGACCAAGTCGATCGGCCTGTCCAACTTCCCCTCCAAGGAGTTCCGCCAGGCGCAGAGCCTGTCCAAAGCGCGCCTGCTGACCGATCAGGTCGAGCATCACCCCTATCTGGGTGTCGATCAGCTGGTGGCGACGGCGGCCGAGCTGGGGTCGTCGATCACCGCCTGGTCGCCGCTGGCGCAAGGCAAGATCGCCGACGACGCCACGATCAGCGAGATCGCCGGCGCGCACGGCAAGACCAACGGCCAGATCACCCTGCGCTGGCTGATCCAGCACGGGATCATCGCCATCCCGCGCACGACCAAGGAGAGCCGCGCGCGCGAGAACTTCGACATCTTCGACTTCGCCCTGACGGACGAGGAGATGCAGCGGATGGACGCCCTGGATCGCGGCGAACGACTGGGCGACTGGCTGGACCCGGCGTTCGAATGGGACAAGACTGCCACCTGACCGACAAGGGAGGCGCCGGTGTTTCGCAAGCGGGACCAGCCCAGGCTGTGGCGTGCGACGTTCGCCGTCGTGGGCTGGACCGCGCTGGCGCTTCAGTATCTGCTGATGATCGCGCCGGCCCAGGGCTGGACCGTGCTGGAACGGACGATCAACTACTTCAGCTTCTTCACCATCCTGACCAACATCCTGGTCGCCCTGGCCTTTACCGGGCCGCTGCTAGGTGAAGGATCCCGGCTGGCCCGCTGGTCTGCCAGCGAAGGCGTCAGGGCGGCCGTGGCCATGTACATCGTGGTGGTCGGGGTGGTGTACCACTTCCTGCTGCATCCCTACTGGAACCCGACAGGCTGGTCATTGGTGGTCAATCTGGTGCTGCACTACGTCATGCCCGCCGCCTTCGTGCTGGACTGGCTGTGGTTCAGCCCCAAGGGCCGGCTGCGCTGGATCGATCCGGCGAAGTGGCTGGCGTTTCCGCTCGTCTACGGCGGCTGGACCCTGGTTCATGGACTAGCGACGCGCTGGTGGCCCTATGGGTTCGTCAATGTGGATCAGCTGGGACTGGTCCGGGTCGTGGTCATCTTCGGCGCGCTGCTGATGTTTTTCCTGATCGTCGGGCTCGGCCTCGTCGGGCTTGACCAACTGTTCGGTCGCGCGACACGTGACACAGGGGCCACTCCCGCCTAAGCGTCGCGGCATGGCCTACAAATCCCTGCGTGACTTCATCGACCAGCTGGAAGCCAAGGGCGAGCTGGTGCGGGTGTCCGAACCCGTCTCCACCGTGCTGGAGATGACCGAGATCCAGACCCGGCTGCTGAGGAACGGCGGACCGGCGGTGCTGTTCGAAAAGCCGGTGATGCCGGACGGGACGATCAGCCCCATCCCCTGCCTGGCCAATCTGTTCGGCACGGTGAAACGGGTCGCCATGGGGGTGACGCTGGAGGGCAAGGACCGAACCACGGCGGGCGAACTGCGCGAGGTCGGCGAACTGCTGGCCTTCCTGCGCAATCCGACGCCGCCGCGCGGTCTGGGCGACGCGATGGAGATGCTGCCGCTGATGCAGACCGTCCTGTCGATGCGACCCAAAACGGTGAAGAAGGCGCCGGTGCAGGAGGTTGTGCTGAAGGGCGATCAGATCGACCTGACCGCCCTGCCCGTCCAGTCGTGCTGGCCCGGCGAGCCCGCGCCGCTGATCACCTGGGGCCTGGTCGTGACCAAGGGGCCGTCGGACGACCGCGAGGATGACTTCAACCTAGGCATCTACCGGATGCAGGTGCTCGGCAAGGACAAGGCCATCATGCGCTGGCTGGCGCATCGGGGCGGAGCCCAACACTACGCCCGGCACAAGAAGGCCCGGCCGAAGGAGCCGCTGCCCTGCGCCGTCGTGCTGGGCGCCGATCCGGGCACCATCCTGGCCGCGGTGACGCCGGTGCCGGACACCCTGTCGGAATATCAGTTCGCGGGCCTGATGCGGGGCGCCAAGGCCGAGCTTGTGCCTTGTAAGACCGTGCCGCTGATGGTGCCGGCACAGGCCGAGATCGTGCTGGAGGGCCATGTCCTGCTGGACGAGTTCGAGGACGAAGGCCCGTACGGCGACCACACCGGCTATTACAATTCGGTCGAGAAGTTCCCGGTCTTCAAGGTCAGCGCCATCACCATGCGCCGCGACCCCATCTATCTGACCACCTTCACCGGGCGGCCGCCGGACGAGCCGAGCGTGTTGGGCGAGGCGCTGAACGAGGTGTTCATTCCCCTGCTGCGCCAGCAGTTTCCCGAGATCACGGACTTCTGGCTGCCGCCCGAGGGCTGCAGCTACCGGATCGCGGTGGTGTCGATGAAGAAGGCCTATCCGGGCCATGCCAAGCGGGTGATGCTGGGCGTCTGGAGCTATCTGCGCCAGTTCATGTACACCAAATGGGTCATCGTCGTGGACGACGACATCGACGCCCGGGACTGGAAGGACGTCATGTGGGCCATCTCCACCAAGATGGACCCGGCGCGCGACATCACCGTGATCGAGTCGACGCCTATCGACTATCTGGACTTCGCCAGCCCCGAGAGCGGTCTGGGCTCCAAGATCGGCCTGGACGCCACCGACAAATGGCCGCCCGAGACCAAGCGCGAATGGGGCGAGGAAATTCGCATGGACGAGGCGGTCGTCGAACGGGTCAACGACCTATGGGGCCGTCTCGGCCTGCCGGGTGACGGAACGCCGATCTGGAAATAAGCTTGGCTTTTGGCGACGCCGGGGGGCGATGTGAGCGCGTTCGAGTTCTTCTTCAGCTTCTACGGCCTGCTCTTGGGCCTGTCCGTGGCCGAACTGGTCGGCGGGTTCGCGCGGGTGCTGCATGAGAAGCAGCGGATCCGCTTCGGCTGGCTGACGCCGATGTTGGCCCTGTTCGTGGCGATCGACATCGCCACCTTCTGGAACCAGGCCTGGGTCATCTTCCGCGGCGCGCCGTTCAACACCTTCGTGCTGCTGATTTCACTGGCCATCGCCGCGACCTTCTACGTCGCCGCCAGCGTGACGTTCCCCCGCGTTTCGGCCGAGGGCGGCGACGAGCGGATCGATCTGGACGACCACTTCTGGTCGCATCGGCGACTGGTGTTCGGCTGCATCCTGGCGGCCAATCTGATCGTGGCGGTGGTCGTGATTATCCTGGCCCAGCTCAATCCCGGCTTCGCCAAGATCGCCGGCTCGGTGCGGTTGTGGGTCGGGGTCTCCATCTTCGTGATCGGCACGGCGACGGCGGCGTTCGCACCGTGGCGCAAGGTTGCGGTCGGCGCCCTGGTCGTCGTTCTGCTCTACAGTCTTTGGCAGATGGGGAACGCGGCGGCCCTGCTGCTCAAGGCCGGCGGCTGGGCGCCCGTCCTGGGCGGCGGCGGTTGAAACCTTGTCAGGGCGACGCAATCGGCTCACGAAAGGCCATGCAGTCCCCTCTTCTGGTTTCGGCGCTGGTCGCCGCCCTTGCCTGTAGCGTGAGCCCCGCCATGTCCCAAACGCTTCCCAACACAGCACCTTGGGATCAGGCCTTCCTGCCGCCCGCCCCCGCATGGAACGGTGCGTCCAAGGCGCTGCTGCGCGATGCGTCTGATCCCTGGGTCACGGCGTTCGAGGCCGATCCGGGCCACGACTTCAGCCCCAACTATGTCGACACCCGCGCCTGGTTCGATCGTCTGGACGCCGCCAGCGACCTGATCCGCATTGAGCAGTTCGGCGTCTCGCCGGAAGGACGGCCCATCTATGCGGTGATCGCCTCCAAGGATGGCTCGACGTTCGATCCGGCCAAGCCAGTGCTGATGATCCAGGCGGGGATCCACCCCGGCGAGATCGACGGCAAGGACGCGGGCATGATGCTGCTGCGCGACATCGCCTTCTATGGGAAGGACGCCCTGCTGGACCGGGTCAATCTGATCCTGATCCCCATCCTGAGCGTGGACGGCCACGAGCGTTCCGGCCCCTATTCCCGGCCTAACCAGCGGGGGCCGCGCATCCAGGGCTGGCGCAATACGGCGACCAACCAGAACCTGAACCGCGACTATCTGAAGCTGGACCAGCCCGAGATGCGGGCCGTGCGCGGCCTGATCCTGAAATACCGGCCGGACCTGTATGTGGATGTCCACGTCACCGACGGCATGGATTACCAGTACGACGTCACCTACGGCTTCAACGGCGAGGACGGGACCTTCAGCCGCTCGCCGAACGGCTCGGCCTGGCTGGATTCGGTGTTCAAGCCGGCGATGAACGCCGCGCTGGAACGCGAAGGCCATATCCCCGGCGAACTGGTGTTCGGCATCGACGACGACGAGCCGAAGAAGGGCCTGTCGGACGGCGGCCTGGGCGAGCGGTTCTCGAACGGCTGGGGCGCGGCCGCCCGTGTACCGACGATCCTGATCGAGAACCACAGCCTGAAACCGCACGAACAGCGGGTGCTGGGCACCTATGTCTTCATCGAGGAGGCGATGCGGTTGCTGGCCGATCAGGGCGCCGGTCTGCGCGCCGCGACGGATCAGGACAAGGCCCTGCGTCCGGCGCAAATCCCCGCCAACTTCGAGGCCGACGAGACGGCGTCGTCCACGCGCCCGTTCAAGGGCATGCTGTACGAGATGTATGATAGCGCCGCCTCTGGTCGGAAGGAGATCCGCTGGCTGGGCCGCCCCGATCCCGATCTGTGGCGGATGCCCTTCTTTGGCTCAAATCCGACGCTGACCCTGACGCGGCCGACGGCCTATTGGGTGCCGGGCTATCGCACCGACATCATCGAGCGGCTGAAGACGCACGGGATCGAAATGGAGACGGTCGAGGCTGCGCGCACCGTGAACCTTTCGATGCTGCGCCTGGTCGAGCCCAAGCTGGCGACCCGCGCCAATGAAGGTCACGTGCAGGCTTCGGTGAAGACGGTGGAGGTCGAAAAGCGCGACTGGACGTATCCGACCGGTTCGGTGCGGGTGCCGACGGATCAGCCGCTGGGCGACATCGTCGTGCTGCTGCTGGAGCCGCAATCCAGCGAGAGCTTCTTCGCCTGGGGCATGTTCCCCGAGGTGATGAGCCGCGTCGAATATATCGAGGCCTACGCCATCGCGCCGCTGGCGGACAAGATGATGGCGGCGGACCCGGCGTTGAAGGCCGAGTTCGAGGCCAAGGTGGCGGCCGACGCCACGTTCGCCGCCGATCCGCAGGCGCGTCTGGCCTGGTTCTATGAACGCACGCCCTTCTATGACGACCACTATCTGCTCTACCCCGTCGGGCGCGAGGACTGATCGATGACCACGCCGCTGATGTACGCCGTTCAGGCCGCCGCCCTGTGGAGCGGCCTGCTGATCCTGATGATGCTGGTCTTGTCGGGCATCGTGGTCAGCGGGCGGCGCAAACACATGGTGTCGTTCGGCGACGGCGGAAACGCGGATCTGATGGCCGCCAGCCGCGCCTTCGGAAATCTGGTGGAATATGCAACGCCGGGCATGATCGCCATGCTGCTGCTGGCCGCCGTCGGCGCGCCGGCCTGGATGATCCACGGTGTCGGCGCGACGCTGTTCGTCGGCCGGATCGCCCATGCCCTGGGCCTTTTGCTGCAGACCGGGCCGTCGCTGGGTCGCGTCGTCGGCATGTTGCTGACCTGGGTGGCGCTGCTGACGGCGGCTGTGGGCCTGATCGCCTTCGCCGTCGTCTGACGCGGTTGCGGTGCAGCAGGTTGCGGTGCAGCGGGGCGTCCGCCATATCGGGGCATGACTGAAACCCTGGCTGCGCCCGTTTCCACCGATCTTCTCAACGACATCGTCAAGGCCGCGCTGAAGGCCGGCGCCGACGCCGCAGAGGCGGTCAGCGCCGATCGCCGATCCCTGTCGGTCGGGGTGCGCAACGGCAAGCTGGAAGACGTCGAACGCGAGGAATCGCGCGACCTGGGCCTGCGCGTGTTCGTGGGCCAACGGCAGGCGTCCGTTTCGGCCTCAGACCTATCGCCGGCGACCCAGGCGCGCTTGGTCGAGCGGGCCGTGGCCATGGCGCGGCTGGCGCCGGAAGATCCCCACGCGGGTTTCGCACCCGAAGATCGGCTGGCGCGGGGGCCGTTCATCGATCTTGACCTGTTCGATCCGAGCGAACGCAGCGCCCAAACTCTGGAACAGGTCTCGGCCGAGGCCGAGGCGGCGGCCTTGGCGGTCCCCGGCGTGGCGCGGTCGGAAGGCGGACACGCGGGCTGGTCGTCCACCCGCTGGCGGCTTGTGACCTCTCACGGTTTCGACGGCGCCTATGAAGGGTCGGCCTTCTCGCTGGGCGTCGGCGTCATCGCCGAAAAGGATGGCGCGATGGAGCGTGGCGGCGAGAGCCGTTCGACCCGCCACCTGTCCGACCTGCCGAGCGCCGACCTGATCGGCCGCACCGCCGGCGAGCGCGCCGTGGCCCGCGTGGGGCCGCGCAAGATCGCCTCCACCACTGCCCCGGTGATCTTCGACAATCGGATGGCGGGCCAGATCGTCTCTCCGGCCATCGGCGCCATTTCCGGCCCGTCGATTGCTCGCGGCACCTCCTTCCTGAAGGACCGCATGGGGCAGCGCGTGTTCGCCGAGGGCGTCACCCTGATCGACGATCCGTTCCGCCTGCGCGGCATGGGATCGACCCCTTTCGACGACGAAGGCGTGGCGGTCCAGAAGCGCGCCCTGTTCGACGACGGCGTCCTGACCACCTGGTTGCTGAACAGCGCCTCGGCCCGACAACTGGGCCTGGAAACCACCGGCCATGCGTCAAGGGGGCTGGCCGGGCCATCCGGCGTCTCGACTCACAATCTGCATATGGAACCGGGCGAGCGGGATCTGGCGGGCCTGATGGCGGATGCCGACACCGGCCTGTTGGTGACGTCGATGTTCGGCCCGTCGCTGAACGGCAATACAGGCGACTGGTCCGCCGGGGTGTCGGGCTTCTGGTTCGAGAACGGCGTGATCGCCTATCCGGTCAGCGAGGTCACGGTCGCGGGAAAGCTGACCGACCTCTATCTACGCATCCAGCGCGGTTCGGATCTGGAGTTCCGGGGCGGGTTCAACGTGCCCAGCCTGATGTTCGATGCGGTGGCCATCGCGGGCAAATGATCGACTTGCACGCCGACCTCGACCTGATCCGCCAGGCGGCCATCGACGCCGGGGCGCTGGCCATCGCCGAGCGTAAAGCGGGACTGAAGATCGAATCCAAGGTCGGCGGTTCGCCCGTCACCAGCGGCGACCTGAAGGTCGACGCCATGCTGAAGGACAGGCTGCTGTCGGCGCGGCCTGACTATGGATGGCTGTCGGAAGAGACGGCGGATACGGCCGAGCGTCTGTCGAAACGACGCATTTTCGTGGTCGATCCCATCGACGGCACCGTCGCCTACATGAAGCGGACGCCGTGGTGGTGCGTGCCCATCGCCGTGGTCGAGGACGGCGAGGTCGTCGCCGCCGTCATCCATGCGCCTGAGGTGGACGAGACCTATGTGGCGACGCGCGGCGGCGGGGCGCGACGTAACGGCAAACCCATCCACGCCTCGGATGTCGATACGCTGGAGGACGCCTCGATCCTGGGCGATGCGCGACTGATCGAAGCGCCCTATTTCGACGAAGAACCCTGGCCGTCGATGCGGTTCGAGAAACGCAACGCCCTGGCCTATCGGATGGCGCTGGTCGCCGCCGGCGCCTTCGACGCCGCCCTGGCCCTGACGCCGAAATGGGATTGGGACGTCGCTGCGGGCTGGCTGATCGCGACGGAAGCTGGCGCCAGGGTCAGCGATCACCACGGGCGGCCGTGGGCCTTCAACCGGCCCGATCCGCGTCAGACTAGCCTGGTCTGCGCGGCGCCGATCATCCAGCCGATGATCGTGCGGCGCTGTAAAAACGTGCCGCTTTCGACCTAAGGCGAGGGCGGAAAAGCCCCGGCCCACATTGATCCGAGGGCGTTCTCGGCCTATGCCGCGCGCAAACCTCCCTCCCCCAAAGCCCTCCGGCCCAGCCTTCAGGATTTCCGATGACCGATCAGAACGCCGTCCCGCCGCAACTTCTGCACATCGTGATCGGCGGCGAGCTTCGTCACCTGGGCGAGCCGACTTTCCGCGACCTGTCGCAGGTCGAGTTCGTCGGCGCCTTCGGCAGCTATGACGAAGCGAAGAAGGCCTGGAAGGCGCGCGCCCAGGCGACCGTGGACAACGCCCACATGCGCTATTTCATCCTGCACGCCCACAAGCTGATCGATCCGCGCGGCGACGCGGCCTGAGCCGAGGACTGAGTGCGACATCGAGGAGCCGAACCGGCTCCTCGATCCGACGTTTCGATCTGTAGGCGAGGACGACGATGAACCTGGAACCGCAACAGATCTTTCAACTGGTCAGCCTGCTGGCCGTGCTGGCGCTGTTCAGCTTTTCGCTTCGCGGCAACATCGACTACGCCCGCTGGTTCAAACGGTGGGAGGCGGACCGCAAGGCCCGTCGCGACGCCGAACTGGCCGCCGAGGCTCGGGAAAGCAATCCCGATGCGCCAAAGACCGGACCATGGGGCTGAAGTCGCTTCCTTAGTTTGGACCGTCATTCCGGGGCTGAGCGCAGCGAAGAACCCGGAACCCAGGAGGACATCCTCGACGCCTGAAACGGTTGATGTCGCAACCGCATCCCTGGATTCCGGTTTCGTTCTACGGACGCCCCGGAAGGACGATGGAAAGCCCCTACTCGCGCCGCAGCAGCTTGTCGGTCAGCAGGGTGCCCCACCAGCCGGCCTTGAACTCGGCGCGAATGGCCTTGGGGTCATAGTCGGGGCTGTCGACCCAGTCGATGAAGCTGACGCCCTTCGGCTCGACCTCGTTGACGTATTTCTCCAGCGTATAGTCCAGCACGCCGGTCAGCCCCTCGCGGGAGTGGAGATACTTTTTGGACAACTGCTTCATGGCGACAGAGATCGGCTCGCCCAGGTGGAAGTGGCGATAGAAGACCGCCATCATTCCCGCCCGATCCGCGCCGGACTTGCAGTGGATCAGCACCGGATACTGGATCGTCTTGAACAGCGCGCGCGCGCGGTGGATGCGCAGCGTCTCGGGCGGATCACGCGAGTCCAGCGGCGCGTCGATCAGGGTCAGGCCCAGCCGCTCGCAAGCGTCCTTTTCCAGCCAGTAATAGCCTTCGTCGCGTTCACCGCGCAGGTTGATGACCGTCTTGACGCCCTTCTTTTTCCAATAGGCCAGCTGGCGCGGCGACGGCTGATTGGTGCGCACCAGATCCGGGCCCAGCCAGTGGGCGTTGGAAAAGGCCACGCGCAGAAACGCGTGGTCGGCCCAGAAATAATGCCAATGCGCCCGAAACCGGCCCATCGCGGTCGAGAGGTCGAAGCGCGCCATGCCCGCCAGATAGCGATCCGACGCCGCCACGTCATCCGATCTTGATCCTGATGCGTTGGAATAATTGTCGAGACCGGAGAACGCCCCGATGAGAACCCTCGCCGCAACCGCCGCCGTCGCCGCCAGCCTGTGGACCGGCGCGGCCGCCGCCCAGACGCCGCCGCCCGAAGACCCCGCCCTGATCGCCTATCTGCGCGACCGGGCCAAGGAGGCGCTGGACACCACCCGCTATACGGCCGCGATCACGCCGGACGGGGCGATGACCTTGGTCTATCTGACCGGCCCAAACTGGTGCGGCTCGGGCGGATGCCGACTGCTGGTGCTGGACCGAACCGGCGAAACTTATCGGTCGGTCGGCGAGATCAGCGTCGCGCGCGCTCCGATACGGTTGCTGGAGCGACAGACCCATGGCCGACGGGATCTGGGCGTCTATGTCGCGGGCGGCGGAATCACCGAGGGCTATGAGGTCGCCGTGCCGTTCGACGGGCGTCGATACGCGTCCAATCCGACGGTTCCGCCCGCCGTAAGGATCCAGGAAGCGCCCGGCGAAACCCTGATCCGCGCCGACGAGCCGGGCCGTGCGCTGGAACCGTCGCCGGACAAGCCTTGACTTGAACGGCGGCTCGGACGACCGAGAGCCGATGACCGTCGCCGCCTCCGAAACCATGCCGCTGCGCGCCCCGTTGGCGCGGATTTGGCGCGACTATCTGTCCAAGCACAAGGGATCGCTGATCCTGTCTGTCTTGTGCGCGGCGACGACCGGCCTGCTGACGGCGGCGCTGCTGAAGCTGCTGGAGCCGGCCGTCAACGGTCTGTTCCTGGGCGGGACCAAGCCGATCAGTCTGTTCGGCCTTGTGACCTTTCCGGCGAACAAGGCTGTTGTCTGGATCCCGGTCGCCATCCTGACCGTCGCCATTGCGCGGACCCTGGCCGCGCTGGGCCAGGCCGCCCTGGTCAACGGATTGGGTCACACCATCGTCGGCGACATCCAGATCCGCCTGTTCGGGGCCATGATCCGCGCCGATCTGGCGCGCTTACGCAGCCAGCACTCGGGCGGCTTCGTCTCCTCGGTGCTGTTCGACGCCAATATGGTGCGCGAGGCCTTCACCTCGGGCGTGGTCAACTACACCCAGAACCTGCTGACCCTGATCGCGGTCTTGATCTACATGGGGTTCATCGACTGGCAGCTGACGATCGTCGTGCTGCTGGGCGTGCCGCTGGTGGCGCTGGTGCTGCGGCGCTTTGGGCGAAAGACGCGCAAGGCCGCCGTCGGCGCCATGGCCGAGACCGAGAACCTGTCCACCGCCCTGATGGAGAACCTGGACGGGGTTCGCCTGATCAAGATCGAGAACCGCGAGGCCGCCGAACAGGACCGCGTCGCCGAGGTGGTGGCCCGTCGCCAGCGCCACGTCATCAAGGGCGCCAACGCCCGCGCCTTCGCCGGTCCGTCCAGCGATCTGGTCGCCTATATCGTCGTCGCCGCCGTCATGGCCTACGCCGGATGGCGGGCGCAGTCGGGCGACATGACCGTGGGCGGCTTCGCCGCCTTCATCGGCATGCTGCTGGCCGCAGGGCAAGCCCTGCGCCAGGTGACCAACCTGGCCACCGTTATGAGCGAGGGCTTCACCGCCGCGCGCCGCCTGTTCGGCGCCTTGGACATCCAGCCGGAAATTCGTGAGGCGGCCGACGCCGCGCCCCTGGCCCCCGGGCCGGTGGAGGTCGTGCTTGACAAGGTGTCCTTCGCCTACGCCGGGACCGATGCGCCAACGCTGGACGAAGTGTCGCTTCGGGTCGCGCCGGGCGAGACGGTGGCGCTGGTCGGGCCGTCGGGCGGCGGCAAGAGCACGATCCTGAGCCTGCTGCCGCGCTTCTATGATGTGACCGGCGGGGCGGTGACGATCAACGGCGCCGACGTGCGGGCGCTTCGCATCCATGACCTGCGCGACCACATCGCCCTGGTGACGCAGGAACCCTTCCTGTTCGACGACACCATCGCCGCCAACATCGCCTATGGCCGGCCGGGCGCGACGCAGGCGCAAATCGAGGACGCCGCGCGGTCCGCCGCCGCCCACGACTTCATCACGGCCTTGCCTGAAGGGTATGCGACCCGCGCGGGCGAGGCGGGCTTGCGCCTGTCCGGCGGTCAGCGCCAGCGGATCGCCATCGCCCGCGCCTTCGTCAAGGATGCGCCGATCCTGCTGCTGGACGAGGCCACCAGCGCCCTGGACACCGAGAGCGAGGCCTTGGTCCAGGCGGCGCTGGAGCGGCTGATGCAGGGCCGCGCCACCCTGATGATCGCGCACCGCCTGTTCACCGTCCGGAACGCCGACCGCATCTATGTGATCGAGGCCGGCCGGGTGGTCGAGGAAGGCTCGCACGACGCCCTGGTCGCCAGAGGCGGCCTCTATTCCCGCCTGGCGCGCCAGCAGTCGCTGGATGGCGCTTCGCCCACGGTCGAGACGGTCGCGTGAGGCCGCTGCGCATTCCGGCCGTCCAGGCCAGCCTGTCCTTCATCCTGGCGCACTGGATGCAGTTTTGCTTCGCCACCATGCGCTGGACCCACGAAAACCAGGCGGTGGCCGAGGGTGTTTGGGCCCAGGGCGGCGGGGTGCTGTGCGCCTTCTGGCATTCGCGTATCGGCCTGTCGCCGGCGTGTTGGCCGCTGAACCGAGCGCAGCCGGCCAAGGCGTTGATTTCCCTGTCGGCGGACGGTCAGTTCATCGCAAAGGCCGTGGCTCGCCAAGGCTTTCCCGCAATTCGCGGTTCGTCGTCGAACAAGGACAAGGCGGACCGGGACAAGGGCGGATCGCAGGCGCTGCGGGCGGGCCTGCGTCAGTTGAAGATCGGCGCTCTGGCCATTACGCCGGACGGTCCGCGCGGCCCGGCGCGCCAGATGGCCGAGGGCTTGCCGATGATGGCCAAGATCTCAAAGGCTCCGACCCTGTTCATCGGCATGTCGTGCAATCCGGCCATCCGGCTGAACAGCTGGGACCGCGCGATTCTGCCCCTGCCCTTCGCCAAAGGCGCCATCGTCTGGGACATCGCCGATTATCCGACCGGTGACGACCTGGATCACGTCCGCCAAGACTGGGCCGCGCGGCTGAACGCCGTCGAGGCGCGGGCCGATGCGATCACGGGCCTGAAACCGTGAGGACGCAGCCGTGACGCCGCTGCCGCTGCCGCTGATCGCCTATCGGCTGGCGACGCGCGCGCTGGAGCCGCTGGCCCCGCGCCTGCTGGATGCGCGCGCCAGGCGGGGCAAGGAAGACCCGGTGCGGGTGGACGAGCGGATGGGCTTCACCCGCACCGAGCGCCCCGAAGGTGATCTGGTCTGGCTGCACGGCGTCAGTGTCGGCGAGAGCCTGTCGCTGCTGCCCGTGGTCGAGCGGCTGGCGAAGGCGCGTCCCGATCTGACCGTTCTGGTCACCTCCAGCACCGTGACCTCGGCGCAGATTCTGACCGAACGGCTGCCGGCGGGCGTGATCCACCAATATGCGCCGGTCGATGCGCCCGGCGTGGTCGAGCGGTTCCTGGACCATTGGCGGCCAAGCCTGGCGGTCTTTGTCGAGAGCGAACTGTGGCCCAATCTGTTGCTGGAGGCGCGTCGGCGAGGCGTGAAACTGGCCCTGGTCAGCGCCCGGATCACGGAGAAGACGGTGGAGGGCTGGGCGCGGTTTCCGGCCTCGGCGCGGGCGCTGACCGGCGCCTTTGATCTGGTCTTGCCGCAGGATGCGGTCTCGGCCCAGCGTCTGGAGGGCATGGGCGCGCGGATCGACGGGCTAGTGAACCTGAAACTGTCGGGAGAGGCCCTACCGCAAGATCCCGCCGCCTTCAGCCGTCTAAGCGCCGCCATCGGCGACCGGCCGGTGATCGTCGCCGCCAGCACCCATGAGGGCGAAGAGATCGCCATCGTGCGCGCGCTGGACCATCTGAGCGAGCGAGTCTGCCTGATTCTGACGCCACGCCATCCCGAGCGGGGGGCGCACATCGCCCAGGCCCTGCAACGCGACGGCTACGCCTTCGCCATGCGTTCGCGCGGCGAGACGATCGGGCCGGACACCGACATCTATCTGGCCGACACCCTGAACGAGATGGGCCTGTTCCTGCGCCTCGCCGATGTGGTGGTGATGGGCGGCTCGTTCGCGCCCGCCATCGGCCTGCCGCCCGTCGGCGGGCATAATCCGCTGGAGCCGGCGCGGCTGGGCAAGCCGACGATCACGGGACCAGATGCATCCAACTGGGCGCCGGTGACGGCGGCCCTGGTCGAGGCGGGGGGCCTGGCCCTGGTTCAGGCGCCGTCCGACCTACCCGGCGTGATCGAGCCCCTGCTGGAAGACCTGAACGCGGCCAAGGCCATGGGCGAGCGCGGGCGTCGCGCGGCGGTCGAGGCTGGAGGCGGGCTGGAGCGACTGTGGGCGCTGCTGTCGCGGATAATGCCGCAGAGGCAGGACCGGCGATGAAGCTGAACACGCCGCGCTGGTGGTATGTGCGCGACAGCAACCACGCCCGGATGACACGCACGGCGCTGAAACCGCTGGGCTGGATCTGGGCCGTCGTGACGGCGCGTCGGATCGCCAAGACGGTGCCCGCCGACCCCGGCTGCGCGATCGTTTCGGTCGGCAATCTGACGGTCGGCGGATCGGGCAAGACGCCGGTCGCGCGCGAAACCCTGCGGCTGCTGCGGGCGGCGGGGGTAGAGGCGCAAGGTCTGTCGCGCGGTTATGGCGGGCGGCTGGAAGGGCCGGTCCGGGTCGATCCTCAAATCCATACGGCCGACGATGTCGGGGACGAGCCGCTGATGCTGGCGCAAGGGTCGCCGGTCTGGATCGCGCGCGATCGCGTCGCGGGCGCCAGGGCCGCCGTCCCGGAGGGGGCGCAGGCTCTGGTGCTGGACGACGGCCATCAGAACCCGGCCCTGAAAAAGACCGTCAGCCTGATCGTCGTGGACGGCGAGACTCGCGGCGACGAATGGCCGTTCGGCGACGGATCGGTCTTTCCCTCAGGCCCCATGCGCGAGCCGCTGACGGCCGGGCTGGCGCGCGCCGACGCCGTGGTGGTCATGCTGCCTACCGATGTCGATGAGGCCGATCCCGAACTGATGGCCGTGTTCGGCGCCCTGCCCGTCTTCATCGCGCGCCTGACGCCCGAGGCGCCGCCGCCGTCGGGGCCCCAGGTCGGTTTCGCCGGCATCGCCAAGCCCTGGAAGGTCGAGCGGTCGCTGAAGGCGGCGGGCTGCGATCTGGTCGACTTCGTCCCCTTCCCCGACCACGCGGCCTATAGCGCCGCCGACATGACGTTCCTGACGGACCGGGCTGCGGTGTTCGACGCCGGCCTGGTTACGACGGAAAAGGACTGGGTCCGGCTGACGCCCGAGCAGCGCAAGGATGTCGTCGCCTGGCCGGTCGTCGCCCGGTTCGAGGACGAGGCGGCTTTCGCCGCCTTCCTGAACGACAGAATTCAGTCGGCGCGATAGACCACGCCGGACTTCATCACGAACCTCATCCGCTCAAGCTCGGTCACATCCGTCAGCGGATCGCCAGAGACGGCGACGATGTCGGCGGGCATGCCCACGGCGATCTTCCCGGCCTCATTGGCGATGCGCAGGTGTTCGGCGGCGCCGACGGTGGCGGCCTGGATGGCCTCAAGCGGGCTCAGGCCGGCGCGGACCAGAAGCGCGAACTCCTGGGCGTTGTCGCCGTGGGCCGAAACGCCCGAGTCGGTGCCGAAGGCGATCTTGACCCCGCCCTCGTGCGCGCGGCGCGCCATGTCCAGCATCTTGGGCCCGGCTTCCAGCGCCTTGGCCGTCTGGGCGGGGGTGAAGAAGTTGTCGGGTCCCGAGGCGATGCGCGCCACAAAATCCCCAGCCAGCAGGGTCGGGATCAGCCAAGCGCCGTTCGACTTGAACAGGCGGATCGACTGATCGTCCAGATAGGTCCCGTGCTCGATGGAATCGCCGCCGGCCCGCAGGAAGGCGTTGATGCCGTCCACGCCGTGGGCGTGCGCTGTCACCTGGCGGCCCATGCGATGGGCGCTGCCGACGATGGAGGAGAGTTCGTCGTCGCTGAACTGCTGGTTCAGGCCGGCGGCGGTGTTGGACAGAACGCCGCCGGTGGCCGTGATCTTGATGATGTCGGCGCCGGCGCGAACCTGGGTGCGCACGGCCCGCATGCAGTCCTCAGGCCCCGAGCAGATGCTCTCGGACGACAGCAGGTGCATGACGTCCTCGCGATAGCCGTTGATGTCGCCATGTCCGCCGTGGATCGACACCGACGACCCCGCCGCAATGATGCGCGGTCCCGGCACGTCGCCGTTCCTGACGGCGTTCCGCAGGGCGAAGATGGCCTGGTTCGAGGCGCCCAAATCCGCCACCGTCGTAAAGCCGGCCATCAGGGTGCGACGCGCGTAGCGGGCGCCGACCATCGCCTGATCGGCATCTGAAAGCGTCACCTCTTCAAGGCGTGCGTTCGGGTTTTGCTGGCTCGTCAAATGGACGTGGCTGTCGATCAGGCCGGGCAGGACAAAGGCTTGGCGCAGGTCCACGACCTTGCCTTGCGACGCTTCGCCGACGAAGCCGTCGCGTACTTCAACGACTTGGTTCCCTCTGATCACGAGAGTTTTATCGCGTTGCACAACGCCGTTCGAAGGATCCGCAAGCAACCTTCCGGCCTCAACGAACGTTGTTTCGGGTTGTGTCGAAACGCCTGTGGCCACGGGGGTTTGCTGCGCGTGAGCGCTTACCGCCGACGCCATCAGCGCCGCCAGCGCGATTCCAAAACGTTTCATCGATATCTCCCCGCGACGCGTCGGCCGCAAAAATGCCCCACAAGGCTCAGGTTGCCTCGCTCGTAACCAACTGAAACAAACACGCCTCAAGACCAACCGCAACGAGGGCGTCGCATGCGGCTATCGAGACGAGGACTTATTCTGGGCGGATCGGCCATGCTGGCGGGATGCGCCAGCGCAAGCGCTACGGCCCCGCTGACGACGGCTCAGAACGGAACTCCGATCGCCATGCCCCAGGTCGGTCTGCCCACGGTCCAGACCTCCGCCCTGACGCCGCCGCCGCTGGATCCCCGCGGTCACGTTCGCAAGGACCTGATGGAACGCGCCATGACCGCGCTGGATACCCACCATCACCGCCTGCCGCTGCGTGACCGGATGTATCTGGTCGATTTCCAGAAGTTTTCGGGCGAGGAGCGGCTCTATGAGGTCGATCTGATTGCCGGCGAGGTTAAGGTGCTGCGCACCTGCCACGGACGGGGATCGGACCCTAGCCACACCGGCTATGCCCAGCGCTTTTCCAACACGCCCGATTCCAACATGTCCTCGATCGGCGCCTATGCGACGGCGGGCGCCAACTGGGGCGCGCAGCAGGGGCCGAACGTCCTGCTCGACGGCCTGGAATATTCCAACGACAAGGCGCGCGAGCGGGCCATCATCGTCCACGGCGCAGACTATGCCGATCCCGACTTCCTGGCGCGCGAAGGCAAGCTGGGTCGCAGCTACGGCTGTTTCTCGGTCGCCCATACCGACCTGCCGGCCTTGCGCGAACGCATGGGCGAGGGCCGACTGCTGTTCGCAGCGGCCTAGGCTTCAGCCCCGGTCCAGCGCCCGCCAGCCGATGTCGGAGCGGTTGAAGCCGCCCGGCCAGTCGATCTTGCGGATGGCGGCATAGGCGCGTTCGCGGGCCTGGGCGATGTCGTCGCCCTCGGCGCAGACGTTCAGGACGCGCCCGCCCGAGGCGGCCAGCAAGCCGTCGTCGCGGCGCTTGGTCCCGGCATGGAAGACCTGGACATGAGGCCCGAAGTCCTGATCGGCGCCGCGGATGATCGAGCCTTCCAGTGGGCTGTCGGGATAACCCTTGGCCGCCATGACCACGGAGATCACCGTCTGAGGCTTGAAGGCGGGCGAGGCCAATCCCGAGACGTCGCCGCGCGCGCAGCCCAGCAGATAGGGGACGATGTCGCCCGCCATCCGCATCATCAGCACCTGGCATTCCGGGTCGCCGAAACGGGCGTTGAACTCGACCACCTTGGGACCGTCCTCGGTCGCCATCAGGCCGGCGTAGAGGACGCCGCGATAGGGCGCGCCCTCTTCGGCCATCTTACGGATCGTCGGCTGGACGATCAGCGCGTCGGCCTGCTGCACCAGCTCGGGCGTGAAGACGGGCGCGGGCGAGTAGGCGCCCATGCCGCCGGTGTTGGGGCCAAGGTCGCCGTCGAAGGCGCGCTTGTGGTCCTGGGCGCCGCCGAACAGCACGGCGCGTTGACCGTCGCACAGGGCGAACAGCGAGCCTTCCTCGCCGTCCATGAACTCCTCGATCACGACGCGGGCGCCGGCCGCACCGAATCGGCCGCCCAGCATCCGTTCGATTTCGGCCTCGGCGTCGGGGCGGTCGGGGCTGATGGCCACGCCCTTGCCGGCGGCCAGGCCATCGGCCTTGATGACATAGGGCGGCCGGAACACGTCCAGCGCCGCCTTGGCGTCCTTGACCGTGTCATAGACGCCGTAACCGGCGGTGGGGATTTCGTGCCGTTCAAGGAAGCCCTTCGAAAAGGCCTTCGAGGTTTCCAGCTGCGCCGCCTTGGCGGTCGGCCCGAAGCAGGGAATGCCGGCCGAGGCCAGACGGTCGGCGAGACCAGCGGCCAGCGCCACCTCGGGCCCCACAACGACCAGGTCGGCCTTGATCTCTCTGGCCAGGGCGGCCAGGCCGTCGGCGTCGTCCGCCTTGAGGGCGCGCAGCTCGCACAGCTTCTCGATGCCGGGGTTGCCCGGTGCGGCGACCAGACGCGTGACCAGCGGCGACTGGGCGATCTTCCAGGCCAGGGCGTGTTCGCGGCCGCCCGATCCGACGAGAAGAATGTTCATGAGATCGGGCAATGACCGGCCGGCGCGGGCCGGTCAAGCGCCCGTCAGACTTAACGCCGCATTCAGCGTTCAATCAGCGAACGGGCGGGGTCCAGGCCGGCAGGGCCTGAAGCTGGCCGGGCGTCAGATCGGTGACCAGATCCCGGTCGCCGTTGCGGTCGATCGGAGCAACATCCGCGACCGGAACCCGCACCTTCATGTCGCCGGGCCCTTCCAGCTCGACGACCAAATGGGTCAGGGCGCCCGAGGCGTCCAGCACCAGGGTTTCCACGTCGCCCAGATCGACGTTGGCGCGCGAATACAGGCCCGCATCCTCCAGCTGATCGCGGGTCATGTTGAAGGCCAGGGCGGCGTTCGAGGCGGCGGCATCCGCCTGTTGATCCGGCAAGGCCACGGGCGCTGCGCCCGGCGCAGGGGCCTGGACCACATCGTCGTCGCGATCCGAGCAGGCGACGACGCCGCCGGTCAGGCAAAGAATGGCGGCGAGCGGGACGAAGCGGTTCATACGGCCTCCTTGGGCATTAAAGCAGGGCCGAGACGACATAGACGCCCAGGCCCAGCAGAATGATGCAGCCGATGATCAGCCACGGGCTCATGGCGCCGCCGCCCCCGGCGCGGCGCGACAGATCGCGCTCGTGCGGGTCACGGTCAGAAGGATCGGTTCCGGGCGGGTCGGCGGCCATGAAAGTCGAACGACAGGGCGCGTGCGGCGTTCCCGGGCGGATCGACGCAGGCTAGGATGCTTCCATGAGCGACGACACCTACGTATTCGAAGGTCCGGCCGAGGTCCCTGCCCCGCGCGACAACAATCCGCCCCTGTCGATCTCGGAGCTGTCGTTCGCGCTGAAGCGCACGCTGGAAGACCGGTTCGGCCACGTGCGGCTGCGCGGCGAGGTCTCCAAGGTCAATCGCCACGCCTCGGGCCACATCTATCTGACACTGAAGGACGACAAGTCGGCCATCGACGGCGTGGTGTGGAAGGGGTCGGTGCGCGGCCTCGGCGTCCAGCCCGAGGCGGGGCTGGAGGTCATCGTCACCGGCAAGATCACCTCCTATCCGGCGCGGTCCTCCTATCAGATCGTGATTGAGAGCATGGAGGCGGCTGGCGCCGGCGCCCTGCTGGCCCAGTTGGAGCGGCTGAAGGTCCGCCTGCGTGAGGAAGGGCTTTTCGAACCCGGGCGCAAGAAGCCCCTGCCTGCCTTTCCCGCGACCATCGGCGTGATCACCAGCCCGACCGGCGCGGTGATCCGCGACGTGCTGCACCGGATCGCGGAACGCTGGCCTTGTCGCGTCATAGTCTGGCCTGTGGTCGTTCAGGGCGAATCGGCCTGCGGTCAGGTGTCGAACGCCATTCGCGGTTTTGACGGGATGACCGCCGACGGGCCGATCCCCCGCCCCGACCTGCTGATCGTCGCGCGCGGCGGCGGGTCGGTCGAGGACCTGTGGTGCTTTAACGACGAAGGCTTGGCGCGGACCGTGGCGGCGGCGCGCATTCCGATCATCTCGGCCGTGGGGCACGAGACCGACACCACCCTGATCGACTTTGTCTCGGATCGCCGGGCGCCGACCCCGACGGGCGCGGCCGAAATGGCGACGCCGGTACTGGCGGACCTGCGCTACGCCGTCGCTGACATGGACCGGCGCATGGTGCAGGCAGGCGGACGGCTGATCGAGGATCGACGCACGCGCCTGCGGGCCGTGGCGCGCGGCCTGCCGGCGCGGCCGGAGGACCTGCTGGCCCTGGCGCAGCAACGGCTGGACCATGTGTCGAGCCGTCTAGGATCGGGCCTGCAACGCAACGTCGCCCTGCACGAGCGGCATCTGGCGGTGACGGGCGGCAAGCTGGGCCCGGCCCTGCTGCGCACACGGATCGAGCGAGGTCAGGACCGGCTGCGCGGCGCGCGCGATCGGCTGGGCGCGGCGCTTCAGGCCGGAGTGGCGCGCGGCGAGCGGCGGCTGTTGCAGGTCTCTGGGCGGCTGTCGCCCGAACCGCTGCATCGACGGCTGGACCAGCGTCAGGCGCGGCTCGAAGCCGTCGGCGCGCGACTGGACGGGGTCATGCCCCGTCGGCTGGAGCGGGACGCCGATCGCCTGGCGGCGCTGTCTCGCGCGCTGACGACCCTGGACCCCAGACGTCCCAAGCCCGGCTTCGCCCGCGTGGAAGATTCAGACGGCGCCTGGATCACCTCGGCCAAGGCGCTGGAAGCCGGTCAGGCCGTCAAGCTGGTGTTCGGCGACGGTGTTCAGCCGGCGACGATCGACGGCGGCGAACCCCGTCCGTCCCCGCCGCGTCCGGCGGCCAAGCCGAAGCCGTCCGCCGCGGATCAGGGCAGCCTGTTCTGACGGCGCCGGATAGGATCCGCGTTTTCCGCTTCGCCCCGGCGCCGCTTCCTGCTAACGGCGCCGCATGAAGATCACGCGCCTCGCCGTCACCGCCTATGTGTTCGCCCTCCTGATCATCGTCCTGGATCAGCTGACCAAGGCCTGGATCATCAGCGGCCTGTCGCTGCAGGAAGTCGGCCGCATCCCCGTCTTCCCGCCAATCCTGAACTTCAGCTGGGTCGAAAACACCGGCGTCAGCTTCGGCCTGTTCGGCGGTGGCGAAGCGCGCTGGGGCCTGGCCATCTTCTCCATCGTCGTCTCGGCCGGCCTGGCCTGGTGGGCGACGCAGTCGAACCGACGCCTGCTGATCACCGCAATCGGTTTCGTCATGGGCGGGGCGCTGGGCAATGTGATCGACCGGATCCGCTTTGGCTATGTGGTCGATTTCATCGACTTCTCGGGCACAGGCGTGTTTCCTTGGGTGTTCAACGTCGCCGACAGCGCCATCACCATCGGCGTCGTGCTGCTGATCATCGACAGTCTGGTGTCTGACAAACCCGCCAAGGTTGGCGCGGCCGTCGAAAAGTCGTAATCACCCCGTCTTCACTATGCCGACTGCGCCATCGCGGCGCTTCCCGCATCAGCCGACCAGAGCCTGAAACCATGCGTATCCGCAGTGTCGCCGTCCTGACCCTCGTCGCCTCCTCCGCGTTCGCCGTCTCGGCCTGCGGCGGCATCAAACAGGGCATCGGCCTGACCAAGGTTGTGCCGGACGAGTTCGTCACCGTCTCGACCGCCCCGCTCAGCGTTCCGCCGGAATACGGCCTGCGTCCGCCCGCGCCCGGCCAGCCGCGCCCGCAGGAACTCGCCCCCGAAAGCGCCGCGCGTCAGATCCTTCTGGGTCAGCGTCAGGCCGTCACCCGCACGCCGGGCGAACAGGTTCTGGTGGCCCAGGCCGGCGGCGAACAGGCCGACCCGCTGGCCCGCTATGTCGTCGATGACGAGTTCGGCGATCTGGCGCACAAGGACGAAAGCTTCGCCAACCGCCTGATGTTCTGGCGCAAGGACGACGCCTCGACCCAGGCCCCGACGGTTCGCCAGACCGCCGAAGGCCAGAAGACCATCGACGCCTCGACCGAGGCCGCCCGTCTTCAGGCTCTGACCGGCGGCCAGCAGGCCATCACGATCCAGCCGCGTCGCAGCAACGGCTTCAAACTGCCGGGCCTGTAAGGACCGCCAAGACGGGCGCTTGCCACGGCGGCGTCCGTCCTTATTGTAAACGGACCTGATCAGGAGCCGTTTGCATGACCGAAACCGTCGATATCGCCGTCCTGTCCGGGATCGACCAACTGCGTCTGGGCATGACGGGCGGCTTCATCGCGCCCATCGCCCGCACCGTCGGCTTCGAACTGACCGAAGTTGAAGAAGGCCGGGTAGTGTTCGAGGCCATCCCCACCACCGCCGTCTATAATCCGCTGGGCACGGTCCATGGCGGCTGGATCGCGACGGTGCTCGACTCGGCCTGCGGCTGCGTCGTCCATTCCACGCTTCGGCCGGGCCAGACCTATACGACGCTGGAACTGAAGACGGTTTTTCACAAGGCGCTGACGGCCGGCACGCCGGTTCGTGCCGAGGGCCGGATCGTTCAGGCCGGTCGCCGCGCAGCCTTCTCGGAGGCCGATCTGCGCGGCCTGGACGGCAAGCTCTATGCGACCGCGACGTCGACCTGCCTGGTGATGGAGCGCTGAGGGCAGCAAGCGTTTGCCGCGCCTCGCTTTAGCCGCTATCAGCGGCGAGCGTTGATGATCGGCCGCCGATCGTCGTGCGCCCTCTCTCGCTGTCGGAAAAATAAGCTGATGCGTCGCGTGTTCACCGCCCTGGCCGCCCTCTCCATCGCGGCCTCCGTCCTGCCCGTCGCCGCCGAGGCCCAGACCTCCCAGCGTCAACGCGAGCGCGGCGGGCAACAGCAGCAGGCCTCGGGTGAAGACGCCGCGCCGTCGCGCGCGCCGCGCATCGCGCCCCTGCGTCGCCGCGCCAACGCCGGCCCTTGCCCTTATGTGAAGATTCTCTACGACGCCGCCCGCTACGTCGAGCTGGAAGGCGGCCGCGCCGCCGTGGCCAACGTCGGCTATACCGGCGAGATCGAAGGCATCTCTTCGGACTGCGAATATCGCGAGGCCGATCCGATTCGCGTCGATATGGACGTGCTGTTCAACCTGGGCCGGGGCCCGCAGGCGACGGGCGAGCAGCGCACCTACCGCTACTGGATCGCGGTGACCGAGCGGAACAACGCCATCCTGTCCAAGGAATATTTCGACCTGCCGGTGAACTTCGAGGGCCAGCGCACCGCCTCAGTCACCGAAAAGCGCACCATCGTCATTCCGCGCGCCGGCATCGAGACCAGCGGCAGCAACTTCGAAATCCTGGTCGGTTTCGACGTGACGCCGGAAATGGCCGAGTTCAACCGCTCGGGCAGCCGCTTCCGCGTTAACGCCGGCACCACGCCGGCCACGCCCTCGCCTGCCTCCGCACCGAGCCAATAATGTCTGATCTGAAGACCGTCCTCAGCGAAGCGGTCGCCGCCGCCTTCGCCGCCGAAGGCGTGGACCCGGCCCTGGCCCGCGTCACCCCGTCGGACCGCCCCGATCTGGCCGATTTCCAATCCAATGGCGCGCTCGCCGCCGCCAAGGCGCTGAAGGCCAATCCACGCGGTCTGGCCGGCAAGCTCGCCGAGCGCCTGAGCGCGGATGCCCGCTTCGCCTCGGTGGAGGTCGCGGGACCGGGCTTCATCAATCTGAAGCTCTCCGACGCGCTGCTGGCAGAACGGGCGACCGAGGTGGCGCAAGACGCTGCCCACGCGGGCGCCGCGACCGTGGCCGCACGCCGCCAGGTGGTCATCGACTACGGCGGTCCCAACGTCGCCAAGCCGATGCACGTCGGCCATTTGCGCAGCGCCATCATCGGCGAGAGCCTGAAGCGGTTGTTCCGCTTCCGCGGCGACCACGTCACCGGCGACGCCCACTTCGGCGACTGGGGCTTCCAGATGGGCCTGCTGATCGTCGCCTGCGGCGACGAGGGCCTGGCCGAGGCCTTCATGGCCGAAGGCGACGGCCCCTTCCCGGCCGAAAGCCCGGTCACGCTCGCCGATCTGGACCGCCTCTATCCGCAGGCCGCCGGCAAGGCCAAGGAGGATCCGGCCTTCCGCGATCGCGCCCGCAAGGCGACGGCGGAACTTCAGAACGGCCGTCCCGGCTACCGCGCGCTGTGGCGGCATTTTGTGGCGGTCAGCCGCGAGGCGCTGAAGCGCGAATACGGCGATCTGTCAGTCGATTTCGACCTGTGGAACGGCGAAAGCGACGCCGATCCGCAGATGCCGGAAATGCTCGCGCACCTGAAAGAGACCGGCCTGCTGGTCGAGGACGACGGCGCCCAGGTGGTTCACGTCGCCAAGCCCGGCGTAACGCGCAAGAAAAAGCTGGCCGACGGCTCCGTGATCGAGGCTCCCTCCCCCCCGCCCCTGCTGGTCATCAGCTCGGAAGGTTCGGCCATGTACGGCACGACCGACCTGGCCACGATCCTGGACCGCAAAAAGGCTCTTTCGCCCGACCTGGCCCTCTACGTCGTCGATGAACGCCAGGCCGAGCATTTCGAACAGGTCTTCCGCGCCGCCTATCTGGCCGGTTACGCCGAAGAGGGCGCGCTGGAGCATCTCGGCTTCGGCACGATGAACGGACAGGACGGCAAGCCCTTCAAGACCCGCGCGGGCGGGGTGCTGAAGCTGCGCGACCTGATCGATCAGGCGACCGAAAAGGCGCGCGAGCGCCTGCACGAGGCCAAGCTGGGCGACGACCTGTCGCCGGAAGAGTTCGAGGCCATCGCGCACAACGTCGCCATTGCGGCCCTGAAGTTCGCCGACCTGTCGAACGCGCGCACGACCAGCTACGTCTTCGATCTCGACCGCTTCATGAGCTTCGAAGGCAAGACCGGGCCGTATCTTCTGTATCAGTCGGTCCGCATCAAATCCCTGCTGCGCAAGGGCGCCGAACAGGGACTGACGCCCGGCGCCATCGTCATCGCCGAACCGGCGGAGCGCGATCTGGCCCTGACGCTGGACGCCTTCTCGACCGCCGTGTCGGACGCCTACGACAAGCGGATGCCGCATCTGGTCGCCGAACACGCCTATCGCGTGGCCCAGTCCTTCTCGAAATTCTACGCCGCCTGCCCCGTGCTGATCGCGCCGGACGAAGCGACCAAACGCTCGCGTCTGGCCCTGTCCGCTGCGGCTCTGCGCCAGCTGGAAATCGCGCTGAACCTGCTGGGCATCGACACGCCGGAGCGGATGTAGGGTATAGACGGGGCGACATCCTCCCGGAGATCGCCCATGTCGCTCAACGCCTACATCGCCGGCCTGCCCAAGGCCGAACTGCACCTGCACATCGAGGGCTCGCTGGAGCCCGAACTGATGTTCGAACTGGCGCAGCGCAACGGCGTGTCCATTCCCTATGACAGCGTCGAGGCGGTGCGGGCGGCCTATGATTTCTCGAACCTGCAGGACTTTCTGGACATCTACTATGCGGGGGCCGCCGTCCTGCTGACTCGGCGGGATTTCGAGGATCTGGCCTTCGCCTATTTCCAGCGCGCGGCGGCCGATAATGTGCGCCATGCCGAAATCTTCTTCGATCCCCAGACCCATACCGACCGAGGCGTGCCCTTCGGCGTGGTGGTCGAGGGGCTGATCGCAGGCATGGACCGGGCCAAGGCGGAGCTGGGCGTGTCCAGCGGCCTGATCCTCAGCTTCCTACGCCACCTGACCGAGGACGAAGCCTTTGCGACGCTTGAGGCGGCCAAGCCCTATCTGCATCATTTCATCGGCGTGGGGCTGGATTCGTCCGAGGTCGGCCACCCACCGTCCAAGTTCCAGCGCGTTTTCGCCGCCGCCCGCGACCTGGGACTGAAACTGTGCGCCCACGCCGGCGAGGAAGGTCCGCCCGCCTATGTCCATGAGGCGCTGGACCTGCTGAACATCGACCGGATGGACCACGGCAATCGCTCCATGGAGGACGAGGCGCTGGTGCAGCGGCTGGCCGCCGAGCAGATGACCCTGACCGTCTGCCCCCTGTCGAACCTGAAGCTGTGCGTGGTCGATGACCTGAAGGCCCATCCCGTCCCAGAGATGCTGCGCCGGGGCCTGCACGTCACCCTGAACTCGGACGACCCGTCCTATTTTGGGGGATATGTGAACGACAACTACAGCCGGTTGGCCGAGGCCGTCGGCCTGACACGCGATCAGGTGACGCAGCTGGCGAAGAACAGCTTCGAAGGGTCGTTCCTGGGCCAGGCGGAGAAGGCGGCCTACCTGGATGAGGTGGAGGCCTACGCGGCGGGGCACTGACGCCCTCTCCTTTCGTCATTCCGGGGCGTCCGAAGGACGAACCCGGAACCCAAGAGGCGCGCATCCGGCCTAGGCTGTATCGTGCAGAGGGAATGCGGCCCTGGGTTCCGGGTCTTCGCTACGCTTCGCCCGGAATGACGAAATGAAGCGGTCATCGCTTCCGGCCGCCATACGTTCCTGTTATGTTCCGATTATGGACCAATCTGGCACCAAGGCTGAAGACAGCGCGAACCTCCGCTGGCTGTTCGTCGATCTGAACGCCTTCTTCGCCAGCGTCGAACAGCAGATGAACCCGGCCTGGCGGGGCAAGCCGGTCATCGTGCGGCCGGCGATGAGCGAATACACCGGCGCCATCGCCGCCAGCTATGAGAGCAAGGCCTGGGGCGTTCACACCGGGATGCGGGTGTCCGAGGCGCGCAAACTGTGCCCTGACCTGATCGTCGCCGAGGCGCGCCCCGACCTCTACGTTAAAATCCATCAGCAGATCATGGCAGAGATCGATCGCCATGTTCCGGTGTGGAAGGTCGGTTCGATCGACGAGTGTTCATGCGAACTGCTCGGTCCAGAACGGCTAGAGGCGAACGCCGTCGCCCTGGCCCGACGCATTCAGGCGGGCATCCTGCAAAACGTCGGCGATTGTCTGCGGTCGTCCGTCGGGCTGGCGCCGTCGCGGTTCCTGGCCAAGACCGCCTGCGGCATGCAGAAGCCCGCCGGGTTGACGGTGCTGCGCGCCAACGAACTGCCCGGCCTCTTGCTGGACCTGCCGCTGTCGAAATATCCGGGCATCGGCTCGCGCATGCAGATCCGGTTGCAAGCGGCGGGCGTCACCGACACGGCCGGCCTTTGGAACATGAGCGCGAAACAGGCCCGGGCGGTCTGGAACAGCATCGAGGGCGAACGCATCTGGCGCGGACTGCACGGTCTGGACAGCGAGCCGACCCCGGAAAAACCGCCCGCCTCGATCAGCCACAGCCACGTTCTGGCCCAGGCCATGCGGACCCCGGACAAGGCGCGGGCCGTGGCGCGGCGGCTGGTGGTCAAGTGCGGGGCGCGTCTGCGGCGCATGGGCCTGACCGGCGCCAGCCTGACCCTGCATTTGGACATGGGGCCGAAGGCGACGCCCCGAAGCGGTCGTCGCGGCTGGGAAACGGCGGCGATGAGTTGCCCCATCGCGCCGACGCAGGACACCTTCGCCCTGCTGGCGGCGCTCGACAGTCTGTGGCGCAAGGTCGAGCCGGAGTTGGAGGCGGGACGCCTGAGCTATGTCGGGGTCGGGGTGCACGGCCTGAAATCCCGCGACGATTTCGAGACGGACCTGTTCGCCGCCGGTCCGGATCAGGACGGCGACGCCCCGTCTCTTCGCCTGTCCCAGGCGCTGGATGCGCTGAACCGCCGCTACGGCAAGGACACCGTCAGCATCGGCCCCAAGGCCGGCCTGCCCGACTATATCGGCGCCAAGATCGCCTTCACCCGCATCCCCGAGGCCGAGGATTTCTGGGAGTGAGGCACACCTAGCTCAGCAGGGACGCGGCCGCGATCTCAGCCACGCCCAAGGCCCGGAAACTGTCTTGGGCCGCCGCCTCGGTTTGCGGCGCGATGGCCCGGCTGGCGTCGGCGATCACCATTGCTTCGAACCCCTCGCGAACCGCGTCCTGGGCCGTGAAACGGACGCAGTAGTCGAAGGCCAGACCGCACAGAAAAACGCGCGTCACGCCCAGTTCACGCAACAGGCCGGCCAGCCCCGTCGAGGTGCGGTGATCGTTCTCGAAAAACCCGGAATAGCTGTCGACCGCCGGATTATAGCCCTTGCGGATCACGGCCATGGCCTTCTCGACCGTCGGTGACACGTCGGGATGAAAGTCGGCACCGGGCGTGCCCTGAAGACAATGATCCGGCCACAGCATCTGGCGACCGTAGGCCACCTCGATCTCGGTGAAGGGCGCCGCGCCGGGGTGGTTGGAGGCGAAAGAGATCTGGTCCGGCGTATGCCAGTCCTGGGTCACGATCACCCGGTCGAACCGAGCCGCCAGCCGGTTGATCAGCGGCATGATCCCCGCGCCGCCCGCCACCGCCAGACGGCCGCCTTCGCAGAAGTCGTTCTGCGGATCGATGACCAGAAGGGCGGCGCTCATCAGACGCCTGCGTAGGCGTCGATCTCGTTGGCCGAACCGAGCGCGACGGGGATGCGCTGGTGCAGATGCTCGGGCTGCACGTCCAGAATGGCCTGACGACCATCCGTCGTCGCCTTGCCACCCGCTTGCTCGACCAGGAAGGCCATCGGATTGCCTTCGTACATCAGCCGCAGCTTGCCCGGCTTGTTCGGCTCGCGCCGATCCCAGGGATAGAGGAAGACCCCGCCGCGCATCAGGATGCGGTGAACATCCGCCACCATGGCCGCGACCCAGCGCATGTTGAAGTTCTTGGCCCGCGGCCCCTCATCGCCCTTCAGCAGATCGCCGACATAGGTCTGCACCGGCTCGGCCCAGTGGCGCAGGTTCGACATGTTGATGGCGAACTCCTTGGTGTCCGGCGAAATGGCGATGTCGTCGTGGGTCAGGATCCAGTCGCCGTCGTTCGACAGGGTGAACCCCTTCACGCCCGCGCCGGTCGTCAGCACCAGCATGGTTTGCGGTCCATAGACGGCGTAGAGGGCGGCGACCTGATGGCGGCCGGGCTGCATGAAATCGGCCTCGGTCGGCGTCGCGGTCGTGGACTTCAGCACCGAGACGATGGTGCCGACGGGCGCGTTGATGTCAATGTTGGACGAGCCGTCCAGCGGGTCGAACAGCACCAGATAGTCGCCGGCCGGATTGGAGGCCGGCTGGACCTCGTCCATCTCTTCCGACGCGACGCCGGCGACGGCCGGGCTGGCCAGCAGGGCCTCGGTCAGAATGTCGTTGGTCATGACGTCGAGCTTCTTCTGCTCCTCGTCCTGCACGTTGATCTGACCCGATGCGCCCAGCGCCCCGGCCAGGGCCCCGCCCGCAACGACCTTGCTGATGTCCGCGCAGGTGGCGGCGACCACGGTCAGAACCGTCTTCAGTCCTTTGGGCGCATCTAGGGCGGCGATATGGGCGTCAAGGCGTGTGCGGGTCATGCGGTCGGTCCGGTTCTGGGCGTTGCGCCGTTTTGGCCGGGGACAGGCCCCAGAGCAAGGCGGCAGGGCGAGGCGACAACGAAAACGCCCCGGCGAAACCGGGGCGTTTCCTTATCCTTCGGCGTTGTCCCTCAGATCGGCAGGATCGCCGTACCGAACGCCCGTTTCAGTTCGTGGGCGGCGAAGGTTTGGGCCGCCGCCGCATCCGGCACGACCGCCGCCATGCCGAAGAACTCGTGCGTCGAGCCGTGGAAGGTCTTGTGACGCACGTCGACGCCCGCCTGCTCCAGCTTCTCGGCCAGCAGTTCGCCCTCGGTGCGCAACGGATCGATCTCGGCGCAGATCACCGTCGTCGAGGGCAGGCCCGACAGGTTCGCCTTCTCGACGATATTGATGCGCGGATCCTGAGCATCGGCCTCGTTGGCGAAGATGTGCTTCACGAACCACTTCATCATCGGCTTGTTCAGCGGCTTGGCGTCGGCGTTCTCGACGTAGGACTCATTGTCCATGTCCACACCGGCGACCGGATAGACCAGCACCTGATGTTTGGGCGTGGCCAGGCCGGCGTCGCGCGCCATCATCGACACGCCGATGGCCAGGTTGCCGCCTGCGCTTTCGCCCATGACGGCCACCTTCTGCGGGTCGCCGCGGAAGGTCTGCGCATTCTCCAGCACCCAGCGATAAGCGGCCAGGGCGTCGTCGTGCGCGGCGGGGAAATGATGTTCCGGGGCCTGGCGATAATGGACCGAGACCACGATCACATCGGCCATTTTGGACACGCCGCGCGGGCCGCCGTCATAGACGTCCAGATCCGCGATCACGAAGCCGCCGCCGTGGAAATAGACGACGACCGGATGCAGCTTGTCTTCGGAATGGTCGTGCGGCTTGTAGATGCGCGCCTGGATCGGGCCGGCCGCGCCGGGAATAGTGATGTCGCTGGTCTTGACGCCCATGTCGTCGCTGGGGTCCTTGCCGTCCTTGCGCAACAGCGATTTCACCGCATCGGTCGGGGTCGGTTGCTGGCGAGCCTCCTCGGGCGACAGGGTCTCGATGGGCTTGCCGCCGAGGGACGCGAGTTCGTCCAGCACCTTCTGCATCGGGCCATCGGCCTTGGCGGGCGTATCGCGCGGTTTGTCGCCGTCGCCGAACAGCTTGTCTATAATGGACATTTTCGCATTCCTGGGTTTGGTTTCGGGGTTCGGAACGACAACCCGCAGCACGCATCCTTGTTCCCGGACCGCTTGACTTGGCGCTTGAGTCGATGCCTTACGTCGCATGCTCTCGCGGGAGAGATCGGGCGCTGGAAACAGGGTTCGACGCCGAAGGCGCAACCGCCCCGGAAACGCTCAGGCAAACGGACCGCGAAGCACACGGACGCTGGAAAGTCGCCCATTCGGGCGCGCCGACGGAGCAAGGCGACATGATTTGGTCGCCGGAATCTCTCAGGCTTCAGGACAGCGGGGGCGCGAGGACGGCGGAGCTCCGCCACAACACGCGACCGTGAAAGCCTGAACCATGACCGACCAGACCCTGAAGACCACGCCTTTGAACGCCGCGCACCGCGCGCTGGGCGCCCGCATGGTGGGCTTCGGCGGCTATGACATGCCGGTCCAGTACGAAGGCGTTCTGGCTGAGCACCGCTGGACGCGGGAACACGCGGGTCTCTTCGACGTCTCCCATATGGGCCAGTGCAAGATCACCGGCGAGGATGCGACCGCCCAGTTCGAGCGGTTCGTGCCCGGCGACTACGCGATCCTGAAGGCCGGCAAGCAGAAGTATTCGCTGCTGCTGAACAAGGACGGCGGCGTCATCGACGACCTGATGGCCGGACGGCCGGATCACGACGGCCTGTTCGTCGTCGTCAACGCCGGCAACAAGGACGAGGACTTCGCCTTCTGGGAGGCGAACCTTGAAGGCGACGCCAAGCTGACGGTGCTGGACCGCGCGCTGATCGCCATCCAGGGGCCGGAAACCGCCGAGGTCATGGCCGCGCACGAGCCGATCCTGGCCGAAATGGGCTTCATGGAATGCGCCCGTCTTATGCTGTTCGGCGCCGACTGCTACGTCTCGCGCTCGGGCTACACCGGCGAAGACGGCTATGAGATTTCGGTCCCGGCGGACCAGGCCGAGCGCATCTGGAACACCATTCTGGAAGACACTCGCGTCAAGCCGATCGGCCTGGGCGCCCGCGACAGCTTGCGTCTGGAAGCCGGCCTGCCGCTGCACGGCCATGACATCGACCCGTCCACCTCGCCGGTCGAAGGCGCCCTGACCTTCGCCCTGTCCAAGTCGCGCAAGGAACGCGGGGACTTCGCCGGCGCCGACCGTATCCTCAAGGAACTGTCCGACGGCCCCGCCCGCGTTCGCGTCGGTCTGATCGTCAAGGAAGGCGCCCCGGCCCGTGAGGGCGCCGAGATCGCCGACGCCGACGGCGCCGTGATCGGCAAGGTCACCTCGGGCGGCCCCTCCCCCACCTTGGGCAAGAACATCGCCATGGGCTACGTCCCGCCGGCCCATGCCGCCCTGGGCACGGAGCTGAAGGTCATCGTGCGCGGCAAGACCGCCGCCGCCGAAGTCGTCGCCATGCCCTTCGTGGCCCAACGCTATTACCGCAAACCCAAAGCCTGAGAGATCAGACCATGAAGTTCACCAAGGATCACGAGTGGGTCAGCCTGGACGGCGACATCGCCACCGTCGGCATCTCCAAACACGCCGCCGACGCCCTGGGCGACGTGGTGTTCGTCGAAGTGCCTGAAGTCGGCAAGACCGTCTCCAAGGGCGACAGCTTCGCCGTGGTCGAAAGCGTCAAGGCGGCGTCGGACGTCTACGCCCCCGTCTCGGGCGAAGTGGTCGAGGCGAACGACGCCCTGTCGACCGCCCCGGAAACCGTCAACTCGGGAGCCGAGGCCGACGGCTGGTTCGCCAAGATCAAGGTTTCGGACGCCTCGCAACTGGACGCCCTGATGGACCAGGCCGCCTACGACGATTTCCTGAAGACCCTCTAGTTTTAAACTCCGTCACCCTCGGGCTCGACCCGAGGGCCGGACGATCAACCACTCGTGCGAAGCCTTTGGCGCACGAGCCGCACAACATCCGGTCCTCGGGTCAAGCCCGAGGATGACGGATGCAAGGAACCGGATATGCGTTACCTCCCCCTGACGCCCGACGACCGCACGGCGATGCTCGCCGCCATCGGCGCGAAATCCATCGATGATCTGTTCGTGGACGTGCCCCAGGCCGCCCGGCTGGACGGCCCCGTCGATCTGCCGCGCGTCGCAGGCGAACTGGAGGTCGAGCGCGCCCTGTCCGCCATGGCGGCCAAGAACGCCACGGCCGGCGCCGTGCCCTTCTTCTGCGGCGCAGGGGCCTACAAGCACCACGTCCCGGCGACGGTGGATCACGTGATCCAGCGCTCGGAGTTCCTGACCAGCTACACCCCCTACCAGCCGGAAATCGCCCAAGGCACGCTGCAGTACCTCTACGAGTTTCAGACCCAGGTCGCGAACCTGACCGGGATGCCGGTCGCCAACGCCAGCCTGTACGACGGTTCGACCGCCATGGCCGAGGGCGTGCTGATGGCTACCCGCGTGACCCGCCGCAACAAGGCGGTGATCTCAGGCGGCGTGCACCCGCACTACATCAAGGCGACCGAGACGGTGGTTCATGCCGTCGGCGTCGAGACCCTGGCCCTGCCCGCCGCCGTGGACGCCGAGGCCGCCGTGATCGACCAGATCGGTCCCGACACCGCCTGCGTCGTCGTCCAGACCCCCAACGTCTTCGGCACGGCCACCGACGTGACCAAGATCGCCGAGGCCGCCCACGCCGCCGGCGCCCTGCTGATCGTGGTGATCACCGAGGCCGTGTCGATGGGCCTGTTGAAGTCGCCTGGCGAGATGGGCGCCGACATCGTCGCGGCCGAAGGCCAGTCGATCGGCAACGCCCTGAACTTCGGCGGCCCCTACGTCGGCCTGTTCGCCACGCGCGAGAAGCTGATCCGCCAGATGCCCGGCCGCCTGACCGGCGAAACGGTGGACGCCGACGGCGAACGCGGCTTCGTCCTAACCCTGTCGACCCGCGAGCAGCACATCCGCCGCGACAAGGCCACGTCGAACATCTGCACCAACTCGGGCCTGTGCACCCTGGCCTTCACCATCCACATGAGCCTGCTGGGCGAGACGGGCCTGCGCAAGCTGGCCCTGCTGAACCACGAAAAGGCCGTCGCCACGCGCGACGCCCTGGCCGCCATTCCGGGCGTCGAAATCCTGACCGACCGCTTCTTCAACGAGTTCGCGGTGCGCCTGCCCAAGAACGCGGCCGAGGTCGTGGATCAGTTGGCCGCCCATCACGTCCTGGCCGGCGTGCCCTACAGCCGCCTGGCCCCCGACGCCGGCATGGACGACGTCCTGCTGGTCGCCGCGACCGAGACGACCCTGGATGCCGACATCCAGATCCTCGCCAAGTCGCTCTCCAAAGTCCTCGGCGCGTAAGGGATACTGACCATGAGCACCATGAACACCGTCGGCCGCCCGACCGCCCCGAACCAGGTCCAGACCAAGCCCGCCACCCTGACCGGCGGCCGCGGCCTGTTGCAGAACGAAGCCCTGATCTTCGAGGGCGACGGCTGGGGCAAGACCGGCGTCGATCTGCCGGAACCCAAGACGGACGGCTCCGACCTGGGCGACCTGGTCCGCAAGGATTCGATCGGCCTGCCCGGCCTGTCCGAGCCGGAAACCATGCGCCACTATGTGCGCCTGAGCCAAAAGAACCACGCCATCGACCTGGCCATCTATCCGCTGGGATCGTGCACGATGAAGCACAACCCGCGCCTGAACGAGAAGATGGCCCGCCTGCCCGGCTTCTCCGACATCCACCCGCTGCAGCCGATCTCGACCGTTCAGGGCGCGCTCGAGCTGATGGACACCCTGGCCCACTGGCTGAAGACCCTGACCGGCATGCCCGCTGTCGCCCTGTCGCCCAAGGCCGGCGCCCACGGCGAACTGTGCGGTCTGATGGCGATCCGCGCCGCCCACGAGGCGTCGGGCCAGCATGAGAAGCGCCGCAAGGTTCTGGTTCCCACCAGCGCCCACGGCACCAACCCCGCCACTGCCGCCTTCGTCGGCTATTCGGTGGTCGAAGTGGCCCAGACCGAAGACGGCCGCGTGGACGTCGCCGACTTGGCGTTGAAGCTGGGTGACGACGTCGCCGCCATCATGGTGACCAACCCCAACACCTGCGGCCTGTTCGAGCGCGACATCCTAGAGATCAGCCGCCTGACGCATGAGGCCGGCGCCTATTTCTACTGCGACGGCGCCAACTTCAACGCCATCGTCGGCCGGGTTCGTCCCGGCGACCTCGGCGTCGATGCGATGCACATCAACCTGCACAAGACCTTCTCGACGCCCCACGGCGGCGGCGGTCCGGGCGCGGGTCCGGTGGTCCTCTCCGAAGCCTTGGCCCCCTTTGCGCCCGCCCCCTGGGTCGTGCATGACGACGGCGGCTATCGCCTGATCGAGCGCGAGGAGGACGAGGCCGAGCAAGCCTTCGGCCGTCTGTGCGCCTTCCAAGGCCAGATGGGCATGTACACCCGCGCCCTGTCCTACATGATGTCGCACGGCGCCGACGGCCTGCGTCAGGTCGCCGAGGACGCCGTCCTGAACGCCAACTACATCAAGGCCCGCCTGTCGGACCTGATGTCGGCCGCCTTCCCCGACGGTCCCTGCATGCACGAGGCCTTGTTCGACGACGAATGGCTGAAGGGCACGGACATCACCACGCTCGACTTCGCCAAGGCGATGATCGACGAGGGCTTCCACCCGATGACCATGTACTTCCCGCTGGTCGTCCACGGCGCCATGCTGATCGAGCCGACGGAAACCGAGTCCAAGGCCGAGCTGGATCGCTTCATTGAAGCGATGCGCGCCCTGGCCGGGGCCGCCAAGGCCGGCGACGTCGATCGCTTCAAAGGCGCGCCCTTCCACGCGCCGCTGAAACGTCTGGACGAAACCCGCGCCGCCCGTTCGCCGGTTCTGCGCTGGACCGCGCCGGAAGGCTCCAACAAGGCGGCCTGACCCTGAAGTCGCCCCATCCTGCGGGAAGGGGCTGACGCGGGGCTGATCCATCGCTAGGTCATGGCCATGACCTGGACGACGAACGACATCCCCGACCTATCCGGCCGACTGGCCATCATCACCGGCGCGACCGGCGGACTGGGGCTGGAAACCGGCATCGTGCTGGCCGGCAAAGGCGCCGAGGTCGTGCTGGCGGCCCGCAATTCCGACAAGGGGGCCGAGGCCGAACGGCTGATCCGGTCTCGTCATCCGAACGCGGCCGTGCGGTTCGATCTGCTGGACCTCGCCAGCCTGGCCTCAGTCCAAGCCTTCGCCGAGCGCCATCTGGCGACGGGACGCCCCATCGACATCCTGATCGACAACGCGGGCGTCATGGCCCTGCCGACACGCCAGACGACCGTCGATGGCTTCGAGATGCAGTTCGGGACCAACTACCTGTCCCACTTCGCCCTGGTCGGCCGCCTGCTGCCTTTGCTGATTGCGGCAAAGGCCCGCGTGGTGCAGCTGTCCAGCGTCGCCCACCGCAGCGGCCATATCCGCCTGGACGACCTGAACTATCAGACCCACTACAGCCCGTGGCCTGTCTATCAGCAGTCCAAACTGGCCATGCTGATGTTCGCCTTGGAGCTTCAGCGCCGCAGCGACGCCAACGGCTGGGGCCTGACCAGCGTGGCGGCCCATCCCGGCTTCGCCCGCACCGACCTGATCGCCAACGGCCATGCCGGCAAGCCCGGCCTGTTCGCGCGCGGCGCCCGGTTGCTGGAGGCCGTGCTCAGCCACTCGGCCGCCGACGGCGCCCTGCCGATCCTGATGGCCGCGACCCTGCCGGACCCGACGCCCGGCGGCTATTACGGCCCCACCGGCTTTCAGGAGATGAAGGGCCCGCCTGGCGTTGCGGTGATCAAGCGCCAGGCCAGGGACGCCGATGTCGCCAGGCGTCTGTGGTCGGAATCGGAGCGTCTTACGGGGGTCGCCTACGGCTGATGTCGCGAGACGTGTCCGTCGCGCCACGGTGCGGAGCGATCGTCTCTTCATGACCAAAGCTTCACCCGCCGGACATCCATCCGCCATGGACGCAGGGCGTTAAGGGGTCTTGTGGCAAGGTCGTCACGGTCGCCTTTTCCTTTCCCGACGAGGGATCGCGCGCCCGTGGCGATCGTTGTCATGACGCTCCTCCTCCCATCCGGCGTATTCGTGACCTCACTCCCCGTTCCCTTCGTCCGTTCAGACAAGCCGCGCGCCTCGACGCTGCGGGTCGTCAAACGCTGGGCGCTGATGATCGGCGGTCTGTTCGTCGTGCTGCTTGGCCTTCTGATCGCCCCCCTGCCCGGCCCGGGCGGCATTCCTGTCATCGCCGTCGGCCTGATGCTCATCCTGAAAAGCTCGTTCTGGGCCAAGCGCCAGTTCATTCGCGCCCAGTATGCGCGGCCGAAATGGGTCTATCCCTTCCGTCGCCTGATGCGAAAGAAGCCCGAGTTCGCGCCCGTCTTCTGGCAGCAGGCGCTGCGGGCGGAAAAGATCGTGACCAAACGCTCGAGCCGTCGCCTCTCGCGCGGCCGCAAGAGCGTTCGGCGCTATTTCCGCAAACTGTTCCGCTAGTCGCCGCCTGATTTCGCGGTTGCGTTGCTGCAACCGCTAACCACAGGATCGTGAACACCGCTCTCCCAAGTCAGGCGTATTCTGACTTTGCGTTATCAGAGAACCACTAATGCGTTGGGAGGCGCTAAGGTCATGATGTCACGCGTACAAAAAGGTCTGATCGCCGGCGTTGCGGCGACCGTGGCCGTCTCACTGCTTGAAATACCCAATATGTTCCTGAACTGGTTCGATCCCTTTCAGGGGGTCATCGCCAGCATGATCGGCATGCCCGGTAATCTGGCCGTCGGCTGGGTCGTCCATGTAATCAGCGGCGTCTTCATCCTGGGGCCGCTGTTCGCCATCCTTTGTCCCCGCCTGCCGACGGACACGCCCGAGACCAAGGGCATCGTCTTCGCCGTCGGCGCCTGGATCCTGATGATGGCCGCCATCGTGATGTTCGGGAACTATCGGACCTTCACGGCCGGCGCAGGCTTCGGCACCTTCGCCTGGCTGCTGATCACCCACGCAGTCTTCGGTATCGTGCTAGGCAACGTCTACGCCCGTCTGGTGGCGCGCGACAAGCGGATGGGCGCGACCATCATCGGCGGCGCCCACGCCCATTGATCACGGCTTGATGTCCAAAGAAAAAGGCCCCCGACGGCGACGTCGGGGGCCTCGTTTCATT
Source organism: Brevundimonas sp. 374 (assembly GCF_900102995.1). NCBI lineage: Bacteria > Pseudomonadati > Pseudomonadota > Alphaproteobacteria > Caulobacterales > Caulobacteraceae > Brevundimonas > Brevundimonas sp. 374. Next base: position 1,132,254 of record NZ_FNKT01000001.1, read on the forward strand.
CAGGATCAGCCCTGATCAGTTCAGGCGATCTCCGATCTGGGCGATGGCGCTTTCGAGCAGCGGATCCTTGGCGCCGCTGGCGAGGCGCGCGGCCAGAACCTGTTCCGCCGACTTGGCGGCCAGATCGGCGGCGGCGGCCTTCACCTCGGCCGAGGCCTGGGCTTCGGCTTGGGCGATGCGGGTTTCGGCCATCTTCTGACGACGGGCCAGGGTCTCTTCCAGCTTGGCCTTGGTCTCGACTTCCAAGCGACGGGCGTCGGCTTCGGCCTGAGCCATCATCTCGGCGGCTTGGGCTTCAGCCTCGGCCTTCTCCTTGCGGATCTGGGCCAGCAGGGCTTCGGCCTCTGCGCGCAGGCGCGCAGCCTCGTCCAGGTCGGCCTGGATCTTGACGGCCTTGGCGTCCAGCGCCTTGCCCGCCATCTTGGGCACGCCGGCGGCGATCAGGATGCCGAAGAAGATGATCAGGCCGATGCCGACCCAGATCTCCGCATTGGCGAAGCTCCAGATGCCGTGTTCGAAGATCAGGTTCATCAGGCGGCTCCCTTGACGGCGGCCAGCTCGGCGGCGGTCGCGGCCTTGCCGGTCAGACGTTCGACCATGGCGGCGGTCGTGTCGGAGGCGATGGTGGAGACATTGGCCATGGCGGCGTCGCGGGTCTTGCCGATCGAGGCTTCCGCCTCGGCGATGCGGGCGTTGACCACGGCTTCTTCGGCGGCCTGACGGGCGTTCGCTTCTTCGGTCACGCGGGCCTTGGCGGCCTCGGCCGTAGCGCGGGCGTCAGCGCGCGCCTTGGCGACTTCGGCCTGAGCCTGGGCGGCCTGTTCGGCGGCTTCGGCTTGGACCTGACGCGCGGTCGCGACGGCGGTGGAAATGGTGTCGGCCCGTTCGTCCATCACCTTGCGAAGGCGTGGCGCGAAGACCTTGGAGACCAGAACGTACAGGATGACGAACAGGATCAGCAGATAGCCGATCTGGCCCGCCCAGTGTTCGAACTGGAATTGCGGCAGGCCGCCCGAGCCGTGCTCGGCGGGGGTCGCCGTCTCGGCGTGCAGGTCCGCTTCGACCGAAGGCGGGACCGCGTCGATGGTGTGGGTGCTGGCCATGAACCGTCTACTGCAGGATCAGATGAAGCGGCGCGCGGGCGAACCCCGCGCGCCGTGATCGACTGATATCAGCCGAAGATCATCAGGATGCCGAGCACGAAGGCCAGGATGCCCAGGGCTTCGGCCAGAGCGGCGCCGACGAACAGGTTGCCGACTTGGCCGGCGGCGGCCGACGGGTTGCGCAGGGCGCCGGCAAGGAAGTTGCCGAAGATGTTGCCCACGCCCAGGGCCGAACCGATCATGCCCAGGGTGGCGAGACCAGCGCCGATGTACTTCGCGGCTTCAGCGTCCATGATTGTATTCCTAGATTAAAGTCGTTGGTGGTTGGGGTGAAGAGACTGGTCCGGCCCTTTAGTGGGCGTGGTCCAGGTTGACCACATCGTTCAGATAGATGCAGGCCAGAACGGCGAAGACGAAGGCCTGGAGGAAGGCCACCAGGAACTCCAGAGCGGTCAGGGCGACGACCATGCCCAGCGACAGGGCCGCGACCGGGAAGGCCAGCAGACCGATGCCGCCGCCCAGGCCCAGCAGGCCCAGCGACACGACGAAGCCGGCGAAGATCTTCAGCGCGACGTGACCGCCCAGCATGTTGCCGAACAGACGCAGCGCCAGGGTGACCGGGCGAAGCAGGAAGGACACGAACTCGATCAGGCCGACCACCGGGCGCAGCGCCAGCGGCGCGCCCATCGGCCAGAACAGCTTGAAGAAGCCCAGACCGTTCTTGGCGAAGCCGACGACCAGCACCAGACCGAAGGTGATCAGGGCGAAGGTGGCGGTGATGGCCAGCTGCGAGGTCGCCGTGAAGGTCAGGAACAGACCCAGGATGTTCATGCCCAGGATCAGGATGAACAGGGTGAAGATGAACGGGAAATACTTGCGGCCTTCGTGACCGATGATGGAATCGGCCAGATTGTCGATCAGGCCGAACAGGCCCTCGCCGGCGGCTTGCAGCCGGCCGGGCACGACCTGGGCGTTCGCGGTTACGGCGGCCAGGAAGCCGACGATCAGCACGAAGGCGACCGTCATGGCGATGTGCGAGTTGGTAATCGCCAGATCGACCGTCCCCAGCACAGGCAGGGTGACGTCGCCAAGGTCGACGACCTTCTGAATCGCAAACTGATGAATCGGATCGGCCATGAAGCCCTATCGTTCCCCGTCTTCGTCGGCCTCGACGTAGGGCTCGGCCGGAGCCGTCGTCCCTTGCGCCTTGGCCTGCGCCATCAGCCGGTTGGCTGTGCGACGCGCCATGTAAATCGACAAGGCGAAGCCCAGAAGGACCCCGCCGATCAAACCCCACGGACGGGTCCCGAGGGCCCAGTCTGCGATCGCTCCGAACGCCAGCCCCACGAAGACGCCGCCGAGAAGCTCGGCGATGATCTTGTAGGCCTGACCCGACACCTGATGGCCGGTCAGTTCGGCGGATTTCTCCGCCGTGGTCCGCGCCTCCAATGCGGATGCGCTGTCTTGGAGGCGTTTGATCGCCTCTTCGCGCGATTCCGACATGGGGGATAGGACCTGTGCGTTCGGCGTCCAGACAGTGCGTCCGGACGGGTCTGAATTCGGCGCGGAAACTAATCGTGAGCGGCCTACAGGTCAAGGCGTCGTGATCATGCGCTAAAGCATTGTAGAATATCGGCTTTCCATTCGCGCCCGCCCGCCGTGACGATGCGCCGCTGCTGCGGGCGACAGAATCCGTCGCATCCGCCCTTCGGCTCCGATGGCGGTCAGCGCGGCAAACGACTAGGTTCGCCGCCATGAATGCGCATGTTCCCGTCCCCAATGCTCCGCTTCGCCCGCTTTCGGTGCGGTTGGCCACCCCGCGGGGCTTTTGCGCCGGGGTCGACCGGGCGATCCAGATCGTCGAGCGCGCGATCGAAAAGTTCGGCGCCCCCGTCTATGTGCGCCACGAGATCGTCCACAACAAACATGTGGTCGAGCGGCTGAAGGCCATGGGCGCCGTCTTCGTCAAGGAACTGGACGAATGCCCTGACGACCGGCCGGTCGTCTTCTCGGCCCACGGGGTGCCCAAGTCCGTGCCGGCGACGGCGCGGGCGCGCGAACTGGTCTTCCTGGACGCAACCTGCCCCCTGGTGTCCAAGGTCCACGTCGAGGCCGAGCGTCATCATGCGGCCGGCCGCCACATCATCCTGATCGGCCACGCAGGCCATCCCGAGGTCGTCGGCACCCTAGGCCAGCTGCCGCCCGGCGCCATCACCCTGGTCGAGACCGAAGCCGACGCCGAATCGTTCGAACGCCCCGGCGACGCGCCCCTGGCCTATGCCACCCAGACAACCCTGTCGGTAGACGACACGGCGGGCATCCTGAAGGTGCTGAAGCGCCGCTTCCCCGAACTGCCCGATCCGCACAAGGAAGACATCTGCTACGCTACGACCAATCGCCAGGACGCCGTCAAGGCGTTGGGCGAGGGCTGCGACCTCGTGCTGGTCGTCGGATCCAAGAACTCGTCCAATTCCGTGCGCCTGGTCGAGGTCGCGATGCGCGCCGGGGCCCCGGCCGCCTATCTGGTGGACGATGCGTCCCAGGTGGACTGGTCCTGGTTCGACGGCGTGAACACCGTCGGCGTCACCGCCGGCGCCTCCGCGCCCGAACCGTTGATCGAGGCCTTGGTCGACGCCATCCGTGCGCGCTTCGACGCCACGGTGACCGAAGACGACGGCGCGCGCGAAACGGTCACCTTCAAACTGCCGCGCCTGCTGACGGCCTAGGCGACAGCCTCCAAAGGCAAGACGACGCGGAAGGTGCTGCCGGCGCCAGGCGCGGTGACGATCTCGATCTTGCCGCCCATCAGGGCCGCCAGACCGTGCGCCGCCGTCAATCCCAGTCCCAGCCCTTCAGCGGTGCGCGTCGCGCTTTCATCGCCCTGTGTGAAGGCCTCGAACAGGCGCGCCGCCTCCGCCGGCTCCATGCCCGGCCCCGTATCCTCGACTTCCAAGGCCAGGCCCGCGCCCACGCCCGGGCGCGCGACAGCGCGCAGCATCACGCCGCCGATGCGCGTGAACCGCACCGCATTGTCCGTCAGCGCCGCCATCAGCTTTTCGACATGGACCGGGTCGCCCAGCCACTCGCCTTCGGCCGCCTCGACCGAGATCTTCAGCCCCTTGGCCTCGGCCGCGGCCCGGAAGTCGTTGGCGACCCGCCGCAGCAGATTGTCGGGCCGGAACGGCCGGGTTTCCAGCGCCACGGCCCCGTCGCGCAGCCGCACCACGTCTAGCAGCTCCTCGACCAACCTCAGTTGCTGACGCCCCGACGCCTTCAGGATTTCCAGCCGCTCGCGCTGCTGCGGCGTCACCAGATCGGCCCCGATGATCTCGGCCATGCCCAGAACCCCGTTCAGGGGCGTGCGCAGTTCGTGACTGACGTTGGACAGGAACCGCGTCTTGGCCCGGTTCGCCGCCTCGGCCCGCTCCAGCGCCGCGGACAGGGCGACCTCCGAGGCTTTGAGGCGCCGAACGTCGGCCGTCGTGTTCCACAGCAGCGACCCCGTGCCGATCAGCAGCACGATGAAGAGCAGCAGCAGCAACGGTCCGGCCTTGGTCAGGATCTGATAGCCGGGCTGCTCCGGCGCCCAGACGACACGCCCCAACAGGGCGCCGCCGACGTCGCGAACATCGACGCTGATCATGCCCTTGGGCGGCTCAGCACCGCCGGGCTGAAAGTGAATCCGGTCCAGCGCCAACCTCGTTTTCAACGGCTCCAGCTCGCCGGCGAAGGGCTTGAACGACGCGACCACCGGATCGGACGCCGGCGTCGATCCCCCCGCCGTATGCCGCACCACGGTCGAGGCCCCCAGCACATAGACATCGTCGCCGACGCGAACGAACGCCGCCTTCAGACGCACCCCGGCATCCGCCGTGACCGATCGGTCGCGGCCGGCGGCCTGGGCCCGGAGCGCGTCGACCAGCGGCCGGGCCGCCTGGCCGAATGGCTCGCCGACCTGCGTCTCGGCCGGTCGGCCCAGCGTGCTGATGCGAAACAGCCGCCCGGTCCCATCATAGCCCAGAGTGAACTGATGTTTGTGCTGCGCGGCGTAGAAGGCGCCGAAGTTGCGGTCGTACCAGGCCACATCGCCCGCCGTCATCCGATCGACAGCCTCGTCCCAGACGGAGGCGGTGGTCAGGTTCTCGCCAATGGTTTCCAGCGCGCGCGTCAGACGCAACTGCACCAGACCTTCTTCCTTGCTGGCCTGGTGGGCGTCGATGCCGCGACTGACGATGGCCAGAACCCCGGCCATACCGACGATGGACGATAGCATCAGGATCATCGTGATCCTGAACGTGCTCCACGCCCGCCAACCCGTCTTCGATGTCACGCCACTCATACGGTCTGGCTTAGGGTGCGCAGACTAAGACGGCGTGAACGTCACGCTGGGTCAGCTTCGTTCGCCGACGAAATCTCGGGCGAACTCGGGCGCCTCGTCGTCCAGCGGCAATGTGCCGTCCTCGTCATCCGCCTCGGACGCGCGGCTGGGATCCGGCACCTCGAATCCGACCGGCAGCGACAGATCCAACAGGCCCGCCGCCTTCATCTCCTGCACGCCCGGCAGATCGTACAGGGTCGCCAGGCCGAAATGCTCCAGGAAACGGTCGGTGGTCGCATAGGTGACGGGCCGTCCCGGCGTGCGCCTGCGTCCGCGCAACCGCACGAACCCCATCTCCAGCAGCAGGTCCAACGTGCCCTTGGAGATGGTCACGCCGCGCACGCTCTCGATCTCGGCGCGGGTGACGGGCTGGTGGTAGGCGATGATGGCCAAGGTCTCCAGCGCGGCCTTGGACAGGCGGCGCGGCTCTTCGCGCTCCTGCGTCATCATGAAGGCCAGGTCCGGCGCGGTGCGGAACCGCCAGCGGTCGGCGACGCACTCCAGCTCGACCCCTCGCCCCTCATAGCGGGCGCGCAGACCCGATATGGCGCGGGCGACGTTGCAGTTCTCGGGCAGGCGCGCGGCGATCTCGGCCGCCGTCAGCGGCCCGGCGGCGGCGAACAGCAGGGCCTCGACCCGCCGTTCGATCTCGGCCTCGTCGGGCTGGAACGACAGGTCGCTCACGGCGTCAGCTCCAGCGGCTGGCCCGGTCCGCGCCGCTTCAGATACAGGTCCGCGAACGCCTCGCTCTGCCGGATGTCCATCGCCCCCTCCTTCACCAGCTCCAGACTGGCCGACAGGGTCGAGGCCGTAAAGCTGGCCTGGCTGGGCCCCTCCTCGTCCTCACGGTGGGGCGCCACCTGTTCCAGCGGCGTCCAGTCCGCCAGCTTCGGCATGATCTCGCGCAGCCAGTCGCGTGCGGCTTCCAATGGAAAGGCCTCGACACGCTGGCCGGGGGCGTAGCGCCGGGCCTCTTCGCGCCGACGCTGGACCACATAGGCGCTCATCAATTCGTACAGGCTGGCGTCGATGCGATCCGACGGCGTGATCACCGTCGCCTCAGGGTCGCCCCGCGCGAAGACGTCGCGCTTCAGCTGGGGCCGAGCCATCAGTTGTTCGACGGCCTTTCGCATCGCTTCCAGCTTCTGCAGCCGGAACGCCAGCGCGGCGGCCATTTCCTCAGCCGGCGGCTCTTCGGCCTTGCCCTTATCGGTGCGCGGCAGCAGAAGGCGCGACTTCAGATAAGCCAGCCACGACGCCATCACCAGATAGTCCGCCGCCAGGGCGAAGTTGCGCCGCCGCGCCTCGTGCACGAAGGCCAGATACTGCTCCGCCAGCTGGGTGATCGACAGCTTCAGCAGGTCGACCTTCTGGTTTCGCGCCAGGGCCAGCAGGACGTGCAGCGGTCCCTCATAGCCCTCCAGATCGACGACGAAGGCCTCGCGCTCCTCGACCTCCTCGGCGTTGAAATCCAGATTCGGCTGGAAAGACTCCGTCATAGGTCTTTAGGCCTGCGCCTCACCCACATCCGGCCCCTTGGCGGTGTCCATCCGACCGCCCATGGCCTTGAAGAAACGATCGTGCCCCGCGACGGGATCGAGCGGCTCGGGCGTCCGCACGATCCGGGCCAGAGCGGCTTCCGCCCGGCGGCGCGCCCCGCCCTTCAGCTTGCCGGTCGCCTCGGCCACGTCTTTCATTTCGGCCATGTCGCCATTGCAGTGGAGGACCACGTCGCACCCGGCCTTCAGCGACTGATGCGCCCGCTCGCTCAGAGATCCGCTCAGCGCCTGCATCGACAGGTCGTCGGTCATGATCAGGCCGGAGAAGCCCAGATGTTCACGCATCGTTTTTACGGCCTTCTTCGACTGGGTCGCCGGCCGCTTCTTGTCCAAGGCAGTGAAGACGATGTGCGCCGTCATCGCCAATGGCATATCCGAAATCGCCTTGAACGGCGCGAAGTCCCAGCTGTCCAGGGTCTCGAAATCGGCATGGACCGTCGGCAGGTCTTTGTGGCTATCGGCGAAGGCCCGGCCATGGCCCGGCATATGTTTGATGCAGGGCAGAACCCCGCCCGCCAGCAGCCCCTCGGCTGCCGCCCGGCCCAGCACGGCGACGGTCTGGGGATCGACGCCATAGGCCCGGTCGCCGATGATGTCGTGGGCGCCGGGCGCCGGCACGTCCAGCACCGGCAGCAGATCGACGGTCACCCCGACCTCGCGCAGATCGTGCGCCATCAGACGTGCGCCCAGGCGCGTCAGCTCACGCGCCTGAGCCAGCTCGTTCGTCGCCTTCAGATAGGCGTTACCCGGCGGATATTTGGGCCAGTGGGGCGGCCCCATCCGCTGGACGCGACCGCCTTCCTGGTCGATCAGGATCGGCGCCTCGGGATCGCCGATGGACGCCCGCAGTTCGTCGGTCAGGGCCCGCACCTGTTCCGGCGTGTCGATATTGCGCCGGAAAAGGATGAAGCCCCAGGGTCGGACCTCGGCGAAGAAGGCCTTTTCGGCCTCCGTCAGCCGATGTCCCAGGCAGCCATAGATGGCGGCGGACGTCACCGGACGATGCAGTCCCGGCCCGCCGCCTTCAGCGCATTGCAGAAGGCCACCGCCCGTTCGCGCGACAGGCCCGAGAAGGCCGTGCGGTACAGGGTCGATCCGCTGGACGAGGTCACTTCGGTCACCCGCTTTTCAGCGCCCGAGGCGAACGAGCCGAAACGGCCGGCGACGGCGGCGTACTCACGGTCCGCGATCTCGGTCGAGGAGAAGGCGCCGATCTGGACTGAGGCCGACCCGCCGGTCGCGGCCGGAGCCTTGGTCGTCGGCGCAGCGACGGGCGCAGTCGGAGTCGTCGGACGCGGCGCAGGCGCGGCCGGCGTGGCCGTATTGGCGGGCGGCAGACCCTGTCCGGTCGGTGCGGCGGTCGGGGGCGCGGCCGGACGCGGCTGGGGCGCCTCGGGCGGCGGGGTGAAGGTCACGGGCGCATCGGTCGTCTCGGTCTCGTCGCGATAGACGCGCACGCCCTCGGCCGGATCAATCGGCTGGGCGTCGATGGGCGCGGCGGTCTTCATCTCGCCGACGGGCTGACCCACGGCCGGCGGCGCGTCGGTCGAGGCGCGCATGCCCGAGCGATAGAAGAAGATCACCGCCACGATCAGCAGCAGCAGGACCACCGCGCTGATGATCAGCGTCACTGGCGGCGCCTTGCCCCCGCCCGAGCCGACATTGCGGCCGCTGCGCGGATCGTAGCTGTTGCGGCGGAACGGCAGGTCGTCGTCGGTCGGCGGCGTATAGGCGCCCCGGCCGGGTTTGTTGTCGTCGTCAAAGGACATGGTCGCGCTCCGCCGTCTGTCGGCGCGAATCGGCGCGCCGAACGATCACTCTACGCCCCCGCGTGCATCTTTCGAATCACAGATCGAGGGCGAGGTCGAGGCTGAACAGCTTCTGGTGCACTTCTATGGCGTAACGGTCGGTCATGCCGGCGATGTAGTCGCACACGGCGCGCGCCCGCTGCGTCTTGTCCGGGGTCATCGCCGGCTCTCCCCATTCCGGCGGCATCACCTCGGGCTCGGCCATGAACAGTTCGAACAGCTGCGACAGCACGCGCCGCGCCTGGCTGCGCGTGCGGTTGACCCGGTAGTGGCGATACATCCGCTCGAACAGGAACTTCCTCAGCACCGCCAGATCGACGTGCATGGTGTGCGAGAAATCCACCATCGTGCGCCTGGCCATCCGCACGTCCTCGGTCGTTACGATCCGGTCTTCCTCAAGCCGCCGCGCCGTCTCGGCCAGCACGTCCTCGACCATGACGCCGATCATCCGCCGCACCGCCTCGATCCGCAGCATCCGATCGTCGATCGTGGGCCAGTCGCGGCGCACCTCGGCCAGCATCGGCCCGATCAGCGGCACCTGATCCAGATCGCGCAGGGTGATCAGACCCGCCTGCACCCCGTCATCCACGTCATGGTTGTTGTAGGCGATGTCGTCGGCGATGGCTGCGCACTGGGCCTCCAGCGAGGCGAACGTCCCCAGCCGCAGGTCCCACCCCGCCTCGCCGCCCGCCGCATAGGGGCGCACGACCGACCAGGCCGGCTCGTCCAACCGGTGCGATACCGGGCCGTTGTGCTTGATGACGCCCTCGACCGTCTCCCAGCTCAGGTTCAGCCCGTCGAACTGCGGATAGCGGTTCTCCAGCTCGGTCACGACGCGGAAGCTCTGGACGTTGTGATCGAACCCGCCGTGATCGCGCATCTGCACCACCAGCTCGTCCTCGCCTGCGTGTGCGAAGGGCGGATGGCCCAGGTCGTGGGCCAGGGCGATAGTTTCGGCTAGGTCGTCGTCCAGCCTCAGCGCATGGGCCAGCGACCGCGCGATCTGCGCTACCTCCAGCGAATGGGTCAGGCGGGTGCGGTAGTGATCGCCCTCGTGCGCCACGAAGACCTGGGTCTTCTCCTTCAGCCGCCGGAACGCCGTCGCATGGATGATGCGGTCACGGTCGCGAGCGAAGGCGGTGCGCGTGCGGCTGGCGGGCTCGAAAACGCGGCGGCCCTGCGTCAGGTCGGCGCGTTCGGCGTAGGAAGCGAGGTCTGTGTGGCTCAAGTCATCAACTTTGAGGCTGCTTTGATGCGGGGGCCTTTGCGAACGGCCCTGCCCGCCTCATATAGACAGCCGTGAGCACCGTCCAATCCACAGAACCATCCACACCCGCCTTCACCGTCGCCACGCGCGCGCCGGAAGGCATCGTCCTAGCCGCCAGCGCCGCCAAGCGGCTGGCCAAGCTGGGCGCGGCCGAGAGCAAGACCCTGATGCTGCGGGTCGCGGTGGACGGCGGCGGCTGTTCGGGCTTTCAATATCGGTTCGAACTGGTCGAGGCGGCCGAGGACGACGATCTGCGCATCCAGGCCGACGGCCAGACCGCCCTGATCGACCCCGTCTCGGTTCCCTTCCTTAAGAATTCCGAGATCGCCTACGTCGATGAACTGGCCGGCGCCCAGTTCGTGGTCAGGAACCCGAACGCGGCCTCCAGCTGCGGCTGCGGCGTCAGCTTCTCGATCTGACGACGGCCCATCCGGTCGCCAGGATCGGCGTGGCCAGCAAGGCCGCAAACACCCAGTCCCAAACCCCATCCTGCAACAGCGCGCCCATCAGCCCGATCAGACTGAGCGCGAACAGGACGATGGGCGCGCGGAAGATGGCCCATAGGGTCAGATCCCTCGGGTTATGACGGCGACGGCTCACGCCTTCCGTCTCCCCTTGCCCAGCCACAGATAAAGACCGGACCCCAAAATCACGATGGTGGCGATGTCCAGCAGCGCCCACAGGATCTTCAGCGCCAGCCCGCCATAGTCGCCGAAATGCAGCGGCTGCGACAGCGACAGGGTTTTCACATACCAGGGCATCGGCGCCACCGCCGCCAATTCGCCTGTCCGCGCGTCGATCAGGGCCGGCGTCGTCATATGCGTCGTCAGCGGCGTGTCGCCGTGGAAGAAGACGGCATAGTGGTGGTCGGTCGAATAGTCGGTCCCCGGAAACGCCACGAACTGCAACTTCATACCCGGCAGCGCCGCCTTGGCCCGCTCCACCGCCGCGTCCAGCGAGGCCCGGCCCTGCGCGGGGGCGGGCGCATCGTAGGCGACCGTCAACTCCTTCAGCGCCGTCACTTTCCAATAGGCCAGGATGGGCGTGGCCAGGGTGTTGACCACCCCCGTCAGCCCCACCACCAGCACCCAGGCCGCCGTCACAACGCCCAGCAGATTGTGATAGTCCAGCCACCGCGTCCGCGCCGCCTTCTTGACCCGCACCGTGCCGAACGGCAGCCGACGCATGAAGGGCGCATACAGCACCACGCCCGACACCACGGCCACGACCAGCAACAGCCCCATCGCGCCCAGAAACAGCATTCCCGGCAGACCCAAGAACATATCGGTATGAAGCTGAAGCAGGAACTCCATCACCGGATGACCGGCGACCAGCGGCGCGCCCTCGCCGCTGGTCTGGTCGATGGGCTCGAAACTGTATTTGCCGGTCGGGGCGTCCGGGGCGCGGCTGGTGACGTTCACCACCGGCCGGTCTTCGTCGAAGCTCATGAAGGCCGGAACCTCGCCCGGATGTTTGGCCAGACCGGCGGCCAGCACCTCGTCCAGCGTCAGCAGTCGGCCGCCCGGGTTCTTCGGCGCCCACGGCTCATGCAGCAGCGCCGCGTTCAGCTCGTGGCTGAACACCAGCGGCAGTCCAGTGACGCACAGCATCAGCAGGAACAGGGTCGAGATCAGGCTCGACCACTTGTGCGTCCAGGTCCAGGCGCGGATCGTCCGGGCGTGCATCGGCCGGCGCCGATCAGAACTCGGTGGAGACCGACAGACGCAAGGTCCGCGGCGCGCCCAGCGTCAGATAGTTCGATCCCGGATAGCCGCCGACCGCGACCCACTGATCCTCGTCCGCGACATTCTCCACCCGCGCCCGCAGCGTCACGGGCTTGTCGCCCGCCACGAAGGCGTAGCGGACCCCGGCGTCGAACCGGGTCCAGCTTTCCAGCTCCAGCGTATTCGTCGCACTGGCCGGCTGGGCGCCGGTATGGATCGCCCGGCCCTCGACCGTCAGGCCGCTGACCATCGGCACGTCCCATTCGACGTTCAGATTGGCCTGAAAGTCCGGCACACCGATGGCGGACTTGCCCGCATTGGCGGCGGTCAGCGACCGATTGATCTCGGCGTCCAGCCATGTCGCGCCGCCGATCAGACGCAAGCCTGCGACCGGTTCGCCATAGACCGTCAGCTCGACGCCCTTGTTCTCCTGCTCGCCGCCGTCGGTGTAGACGCCTTCCGGCAGAACATTCGACGCAGGGTTTCCGTTGGACGTGATGGAAACGAGCGCGCTGGGCAGGGTTGTGCGAAAGACGCTGAGCGTTCCGCCGAACGATCCTGCGTCATACTTCGCCCCTATCTCGGCCTGCTTAGCGCGGAAGGGCTCGAGCACATCGCCACCATTGGTGACGTTGACCGGCACTGCGGCGTTCCCCCAGCCCTCCACCACAGCATTGGCCAAGACGGGCGCGGTCGTGCCCGGAACCAGGGCTTCGGCATAGTTGGCGTACAGCGAGATCGCGTCGTTGGGCTTGTAGACCACGGCGAAGGCCGGCGTCGTCGCGTCGCTGGAATAGCCCGACGTGAATGCGCCGTCGGCATAGGCATAGGATCGGGTCTCGATCTCCTGATAGCGGACGCCGACGGTCGCCAGCAGCCGTCCATCCAGGAAGGACAGCACATCGGCGACGGCGAAACTGGTGTTCTTGACCCGCTCGGTGACGTTGGGGTCATCCAGATCGCCCGAGACGCTCGCGATGGCCGGCGCCGGCGACAGCAGCGGATTGGTCAGCGTCCCCATCGCATAGCCGGCGAAGCTCGACGCCGCCCAGGCGTTCTTGGACTTGGACTGGATCTGCGAGGCCGAGGCGACCAGACGATGGTTGATCGGGCCGGTCGTCAGGTCGGCGCGCACGCCGATGTCGCCCGACCAGACCGTGTCCTCGCGGATATTGTCGAAGCGATAGCCGCGGATCGCGCCCGCCGCATCGGCGCGCGGATTGGCCAGGCTGTTGTCTTCCTCGCCCTGACGCCCGCCGAAGGCGGCCCAGGCGCTGATGCTGTCGGTCAGGTCGAGCTCGCCACGCACGGCGCCGAACACCTGCTCCTCGTCGGTGTAGGACCAGCGCTGGGCGAAGTTCTTGTCGGCCGAGGGCGCCTCAGGGATGGCGGTTCCCGGCGTCACGCTGGGACGGGGCGCATCGATCCGGTGATCCTGCCAGCCCAGATCGGCCGAAAACCGGGCGCGATCGCCTCGGCGGTCCAGTCCAAGGCCGACGACCCGCAGTTGGCCGGTCTCGTCCTCGACGGCGCTCTCGCCCGCACGGCTGGCGATATTCAGGCGCGCGCCCCATTCGCCTTCGTCGCCGAAACGGCGGGCCAGGTCGGCGGCGGCGTAGATTTCGTCACGGCCCGACACGCCCCCGGTCAGGCGCGTCAGGGGGGCGTCGCCCGCCCGCTTCGGCGTCAGGTTGAAGGCGCCGCCGACCCCCGTTCCGCCCGGCGCAGCGCCGTTCAGGAAGGTGGAGGCGCCGCGAAACACCTCGACCCGCTCGACCAGTTCGGCCGCCACGAACTGGCGCGGCAAGACACCATAGAGGCCGTTGTAGCTCATGTCGTCCGAATAGACTGGAAAGCCGCGAACGACATACAGCTCCTGGAAGTTGCCGAAGCCCTTGGACACACGCACCGTCGGGTCGTTCTGCAGCACGTCGCCGATGCCGCGCGCCTGCTGATCACGCACCAGTTTTTCGGTGTAGTTGGCGGTCGAGAACGGCGTGTCCATCACGCCCAGATTGCCCAGCAGACCGATGCGTCCCCCGCGCGCCACCTGACCGCCCGCCGCCGGCGCCGTCAGCCGAACCTGCGACCCCGTCACCACGATCTCGCCCAACTCCGCCGGGGCCGTCGCCTGCTGCGCCAGGGCCGGCGAGGCGAGCGTCATTGCAAGGGCGCTAGCGGTCAAAAGAACGGAGGCACGGCGAAGGCAGGGCATTTTGATACGCATTCTCAAAATCAAGTTGCGCGTCCCTAGCCCGATCGGTGGGCGCAATGCAATCCGCCGCGCCCGCGACATATTGCATTCGAGCAGTTTCTCGTCTGACCTCGCCGCCAAGGAGATTATCATGCTGACGCTGACCCACGCCCTTCTGGCCGCCAGCCTGCTCGCCGGCCCGGTCTCGACCGACATCGCCCTGCCCGCCCAGCCCGCGCCCCTGCATGGCACGCTGCTGACGCCGGAGGCGCCCACAGCCGTCGCCGTCATCCTGCCCGGCTCCGGCCCGACCGATCGGGATGGGAACAGCCCGATGGGCGTCGCCGCCTCCACCTATCGCCTGCTGGCCGAGGGCCTGGCGGAACAGGGCGTCGCCACCGTGCGCATCGACAAACGCGGCATCGCCACCAGCGCTGCCGCCGGTCCCGCCGAGGCCGATCTGCGGTTTGACGCCTACGCCGCCGACGCCCGCGCCTGGGCGACCGAGGCCGCCGCGCGCACGGGCCAGCCCTGCGCCTGGCTGATCGGTCACAGCGAAGGCGCCTTGGTCGCGCTGAAGGCGGCCGAGGGCGGAGACGACAAGGTCTGCGGCCTGATCCTGTTGTCCGGCGCCGGTCGCCCGGCCGGCGTGGTGATCCGCGAACAGCTTCAAGCCGGGCTGCCCGACCCCCTGAAGACCCAGGCCTTCGCCGTACTGACCGAACTCGAAGCCGGCCGCACCGTCGCCGACACGCCGCCCGCGCTGGCCGCCCTGTTCCGCCCGTCGGTCCAGCCCTATCTGATCTCGTGGCTGCCGCTGGACCCCGCCGCCCTGCTCGCCGCTTACGAGGGCCCGGTCTTCATCGGCCAGGGGACCACCGACCTCCAGATCGGCGTCACGGACGCACAAGCCCTGGCCGCCGCCGACCCCAAGGCCACGCTGAAACTCTGGGACGGCGTCAACCACCTCCTCAAGACCGCCCCCGCCGACCGCGCCGCCAATATGGCCACCTACGCCGACCCGGCGCTGCCGCTCGCGCCGGGCGTGGCGCAGGATGTGGCGGCGTTCATTCGGGCGAATGGGAAGCGCTGAGCGTCAACGAGTTCGGTCTGCGCTTGCGTCACCGGGCGAACAGATGCGACGCCGAGGCCTTTAGCCGCAGTTCGACGTCAGCCGTCACGCCTGTAATGCGTGGCGATCACCCCGTTAGTCAGCGGCGTCGCGGACACCAGTTTCAGCCGTCGCGCGCTGGGCAAGCTACTCTGATGCAGGGTCGGGCCGCGCCCGGCGATGCGGGGGTGGACGAGAAACTGATACTCGTCGATCAGGTCCATCCGATCCAGTTCGGCCGCCAGTTCGCTGCTCCCGAGCAAGACGCCTTCAGGCGTTGCGTCCTTGAGCGCCTGGACGCCTGTCCGAAGGTCGCGGCCAATATGGCGGCTGTTGGTCCATGGAAAGTCCGCTCGCGTCGATGACGCCACATACTTTGGCTTGACCTCCAGTTTGAGCGCCCACTGGCGGATCATCGGCGGCGCGTCCGCCTCGCCCCGGGCGACAGCGGGCCAGTAGCTTTCCATCATTTCGTAGGTCACGCGGCCCCACAACATCGCCCCGTGTTCGTCCATCAGGCGGGTGAAGAAGGCATGTGTTTCATCATCGGCGATGCCCGCCTCATGATCGACGCAACCATCCAGGGTGACATTCAGACAGAAGGTCAGAAGTCCCATGCGCCAAGCCTCCCCTAGAGTACCCATTGTCACTCTGCGCCTCAGTTCGACGCTAAGCCACCCCATGCTTCATCCGCCAAAGCGAAGAACCGCGCCCGCACCTCGGCCGCGAAGGGGTTGTCGCGTTCGATGGCGCGGAAGACGGCGGGGCTGTCGTGGCGGACCATGTCGATGGCCTGCATCAAGCGGTCGAAGCTGGCGGTGGTCATGCGCGTCGGCAGGGGCTCCATGGCCATCAGGACGCGGGCGATCAGATGGGTCAGGCCCTGCACCGTGGCGGCCTCGCGGTCATGGTCCTCGGGGCTGACCTGAAACACCTTCAGCCCCAGCGCCCGGCAGCAGAAGGCGGCGACGCGGCGGGCGTCTTTCGCCCCCCTCACCTCGCACACGGCGATCCGCAGGCCTGCGATGCCGTCCTTGCCGCTCTGCGGGCCGAACAGGGGATGGGTGCCGACGATCCGCACGCCGGGCGGCAGCAGGGCGTCCATCGCCTGCGCCGGCTTCACCTTCACCGAGCCCACGTCGATGACCAGGGCCTCGGGCCTCAGGTGCGGGCCGATGGCGACCAGCGTCGCCTCCAACGCCTCGACCGGCACGGCCAGCACCACCGTGGGGCAGGCGGCGGCGGTCGCCAGATCGGTCAGGGTCGCGAGGCCTTCGCCATCGCTCGCCGCCGGGTCATGCGCCAGGATATCGAACCCGGCCGACAGATGCCGCGCCGTCAGCCGCCCAAAGGCGCCGAAACCGATCAGGCCGAGCCTTTCCCTCACAGCGTCTCCATGAACCGCACCGGCCGCCCGTGCGCCGATCCGATCAGTTCGCCGTCCTGCATCACCACCCGGCCACGCACGATGGTCGCCATCGGCCAGCCGGTCGCCTCGACGCCGTCGAACGGGGTCCAGCCGCAGCGCGTCGCCTGTTGGTCGTGCGTGATCATGCGCTTGGCCTTCAGATCCACGATGGTCAGGTCGGCGTCATAGCTGACGGCCATCCGTCCCTTGTTCGCCGTGCCGAACACCCGTTGCGCCCCTGCCGAGGTCAGGTCGATGAAGCGCTCCAGCGACAGCCGCCCATTGGCGACATGGGTCAGCATCAGCGGCACCAGCGTCTGCACCCCCGGCATCCCCGACGGCGAGGCCGGATAGGGTTTGGCCTTTTCTTCCTTGGTGTGCGGCGCATGGTCGGAGCCCAACACGTCGGCGACGCCCTGCTGCATCCCCCACAGCCACAGCGCATCGACATGCTCCTGCGACCGGATCGGCGGGTTCATCTGGGCGTAGGAGCCCAGCCGCTCATAGGCTTCCGGTCCGACCAGGGTCAGGTGCTGGGGCGTGATCTCGACGGTGGCGACATCCTTGTGGAAGCGCAGATATTCCATCTCTTCCCGGGTCGTGACGTGCAGCACATGGATGCGCGCGCCTGTCTCCTTTGCCAGGCCGACCAGGCGTCGGGTCGAGCGGATGGCGCTCTCGGCGTCGCGCACCTCGGGGTGGCTGGTCCAGTCGCCGGTGCGGGCCAGACCGCGCCGCTCGACCAGGCGGTATTCGTCCTCGGAGTGGAAGGTGGCGCGGCGGCGCACATTGGACAGGACCTTCCTCACCCCCTCGTCGTCGGCGATCAGCAGGTCACCGGTCGAGGCGCCCATGAAGACCTTGACCCCGCAGCAGCCGGGCAGCCGCTCCAACTCGCCCAGATAGTCGGCGTTCTCATGCGTGCCGCCGACGTAGAAGGCATGGTCGGTCCACATGCGGTCCTTCGCCCGCGCCAGCTTGTCGGCCATGGTGTCGGGGTCGGTGGTGTTGGGATTGGTGTTCGGCATCTCGAACACGGCGACGACGCCGCCCAGGGCCGCCGCGCGGCTGCCCGTCTCCAGGTCTTCCTTCCACTCCAGCCCCGGCTCGCGGAAATGGACCTGGGTGTCGATCACGCCGGGCAGGACCGTCAGTCCCGTCGCGTCGAAGACCTCGCCCGCCGAGGCCTGGCTCAGGTCGCCGATGAAGGCGATCTTGTCGTCGATCACGCCGACATCCGCCATGCCTCGCCCCGCATGGTTCGCCACCTCGCCGCCACGGACGATCAGGTCATAGGTCTGGGTCATGGGGCGGTTCCTGGGGGATGAGCGATGCGCTCTTACTATATCTCCGCTCATCCCCGCGAAAGCGGGGACCCAGCGCTTTGGGCGCGCTAACCCCGCACCTTCAACATCCGCTGCGCCGCCTTCAGCACCCGCTCCCACGGAAGATCCATCATATGCTGGATCGCCTGGTTCAGGCGCGGATCCAGCGTCTTGAACTCTTCGTAGGTGCGCGGCCCGCGTACGGCCTCGCCCTTCCAGGGCCCGCGCACGGTCTCGTCCGACGGCCCGAACGCGGCGACGACCGGCGCGCCCGAGGCTACGGCCAGCTGGGTCCAGATCGAGTCCGCCCCGATGTACAGCACCGACTTCGACAAGGCCGCCACCGTCTGCAGCCGCGTCAGCTTGCCTTGAAGCTCGATCACCCGCGCGCGCGGCACGGCGTAGCGGATCGTGTGCGCCGCCTCGCGGTCGATCTCCTCGCCCACGATCATCAGCCGCCCGCCCGCCAGAGGCCCGTCGTCGGCCAGCAGCTTGGTCGCGACCTTGGCGTAGCGTTCGGCGGGCCAGCGCTTGCCCATCCATTCCACGCCCGGCCCGACCGCCAGGATCGGCCCGTCACCGCCCGTCGCCGGAATCAGCGCCTCGACCTGGGCCTGCGTCTCGCCCGAGACATAGAGTTTCGGCGCCGGGATCTCGTCCGGCTCCAGCTTCAGCACCGCCGCCGCCGCCTCGACCGCATGCAGGCCCGGCTGATCCTTGCCCCGCACCGCGCGTTTGTGCCGCCTCAGCTTGCCCGACAGGTCCGAGCCGCGCATGTCCACGACCAGCCCCCATTTGGTCGCCCGCACCTGGTTCCACAGGGCGATCCATTCGAAATGGCCCTCGCGTTCTAGAACGATCAACTTCGTCAGGCGCGGCGTATCGGCGAACAGCGGCGCGCTGGCGGCCGATCCGACGATGGTGAAGGTCGCGTGCGGCAGGCTCTCGACCAGATGCGCCAGCACGCCTGAGGACAGCACGGCGTCCTCGGCGTCCGCCTCGGCGATGTACAGGATGGGAAACCGCCCGATCATCCGTCGACGGATACAGGGATTCTATCTGCGGTTCAGCGCCAAACGCGTGTTTCCACAGGAAGCCCCCATGCGCTACAGCGACGCGCATGAGCCAGACGCCTGACCCAGCCGCAGCAGCCGCCCTCGAACGCTTCAAGGCCCAGCGCGTGACGGCCATCTACCGGCTGGATCTGATCGCCAAGGGCGCGACGATTTCCTACGAGGATGGCACGCCGATCGACATGGCCTCTGAAAAGGCCCGGCTGGAAGCGGTCGTCGCCGACATGGACCGCCGCATCGCCCGGCTGGAGCGTTCGGCCGGGTGAGCCTGCCCCTCCTCCCCGGCCGGACCTGCGGCGGTTGCGTCGAATGCTGCCGGGTCATTCCGCTGAACCTGCCGGAACTGGCCAAGCCGACGGGCGAACTGTGCGCCTATTGCGTCGACGGCGCGGGCTGTTCGGTTCACGCGATCCGGCCGAACACCTGCCGCATCTGGTTCTGCCTGTGGCGTGTGGTCGAGCTTTCCGACGATTGGCGGCCCGATCGCAGCGGCGTTATCGTCCGTCCCGACGGCGTCGAGGACGGGGTCATCACCCTGTATGTCCTGCGCCGCTCGGACTTCCTGGCCTCGCCCGACTTCTTCGTGACCGTCGCCGGCTGGATCGCGGAAGGCATTGAGGTGGCGCTCAGCATTCCCGGCCCCGTCGGAACCTATCCCGCCCGCGCCGTCGTCACCGACTGGCTGCGTCCGGCCATCGAGGATGGCGACATCGACGCCTTCGCGACCCGCGTCCTGATGTCCCTCGACCGGCTGGCCGAACATGATTTCCAGCCGGACGGCGTCGTCGCGCGATATGCGGTGACAACCCAGGATCGGCCGAAAGCTTAGCCGAAGCTTAAGCCCTTGGCGCTACGATAAAAATCCGTAACGCCGTCGCTGGAAAGGGCACGCCGTCGATGCAGGCCTGGGACGCGCTGAAACGACCGATCTGGATGTTCGATCCGGTCGCCTTGCGCGGCGTCTACGCCAATGCGGCCGCGCTTGACCTCTGGGGCTCCGACAACCTCGACGCCCTTCTGGCGCGCGATTTCAGCAATGTCTCCCCTGCTGTTTTGGCCCGCACCGAGCGTCTGGCGCGCGAGACGGCCAATGGCGAGACCCTGACGGAAGACTGGACCTTCTACCCGCACGGGCGGCCGCTGACGGTGTCGGCGGTGATCTCGACCTATCGCCTGACGGACGGCACGCCGGTCCTGCTGTTTGAGGCCGCGCCCATCACGGTGGAAAACGAGGAGCGTCGCGCGGTCGAGGCCCTGCGTCACACCTCGACCCTGATCACCCTGTTCGACAGCGAAGCCCGCCCGATCTTCTCCAATCCTTCGGCCTTCGCCGCCTACGGATCGACCGCGCACCCCTTCGAGGCCCGGTTCGCCGAACCCGAGCGCGCCCAGCCCATGCTGGCGGCCGCCCTGTCGGGGTCAGCGATTTCTGACGTCTGCGAGATCATCACGCGAGAGGGCGTGCGCTGGCACCATCTGGACATTCGTCCCGTGACCGACCCCGTCACGGGCCATCTCGGCGTCATGCTGAACGAGATCGACGTGACCGACCGCGTCGAGGCCGAACAGGCCCGCGTCGCCGCCGAGCAGAAGACATCGATGGCCGAGGCCCGGCAGAAGTTCCTGACGGATATGTCGCACGAACTACGCACGCCCCTGAATGCGGTCATCGGCTTTTCCGACCTGTTGTCCAAGGCCGGCCTGCCCGACGAACAGGCCGATCAGGCCGCCCGCATCAACGGCGCGGGCCAGCGCCTGTTGTCCGTCGTCAACGACATGATCGACCTGTCGGCCGACAACGTCGTTCCCCTGGCGCCCTCAGACACCCCGGCCGAGCCTGCCCCGCCGGCCAATGAGGACGTCCCTGCCCTGCGCGTCCTCTATGTCGACGATCACGACAGCAACCGCGCCCTGGTCATGGCGGTGTTGACGGCCCAGGGCATCGCCTGCGCCACCGCCAACGACGGCGAACAGGGCGTCGAGGCCGCCCGCACCGGCGACTGGGACGTGATCCTGATGGATATCCAGATGCCCGTCATGGACGGCGTCGAGGCGACTCGCGCCATCCGCGCCCTGCCCGGCGTCGTGGGCCGCACGCCGATCCTGGCCCTGACCGCCAACACCCTGCCGGAACAGCTGACCCAGTACGAACAGGCCGGCATGGACGACTGCATCGCCAAGCCGATGAACATCGTCGACCTGGTCATGCGCGTCACCGCCTGGGGCGCCAGCGACTGGCGCACCTTCGATCCTCGCCTCGAGGATGCGGCGGTCGATGTCGCCTAAAATTCGGCGCGGCGTCTTCTGAAGGCACGGCGTCGGCCCTATCTTCGCCCCATGACCATCGCCCGTCTCGACAGTCGCGCCCTGATCTCCGTCATGGGCGAGGAGGCGAAACCCTTTCTGCACAATCTGTTGACCCAGGATGTGGAGACGCTGGCCGAAAGCGAGCTGCGCTTCGGCGCATTGTTGTCGCCGCCCGGCCGCCTGCTGTTCGACCTGTTCCTTCTGGGACAGACTGACGGCGTTCTGCTGGATGTGGCGACTGAGCGTCGCGACGCCCTGATCCAGCGCCTGTCGATGTACAGGCTGCGCGCCAAGGTCGAAGTCGCCG
Source organism: Brevundimonas sp. 374 (assembly GCF_900102995.1). NCBI lineage: Bacteria > Pseudomonadati > Pseudomonadota > Alphaproteobacteria > Caulobacterales > Caulobacteraceae > Brevundimonas > Brevundimonas sp. 374. The sequence goes on from NZ_FNKT01000001.1 coordinate 1,153,818, forward strand.
CCGACGACCGCCCGGTCTTCGCCGCCTGGCCCGAGGCCGCCGCCGGCTTCATCCCCGACCCCCGCACGCCCCTGATGGGCGGCCGTCTCTATGGCGAGGCGACTGCGGATGCCGCCGAGGCCGACTACGACACCTTCCGCCTGTCGATCGGCCTGCCCGATCCGACCGCCGACGCGCCCCAGGACAAGACCTATCCGATCGAGGCCGACTTCGACCTGCTGAACGGCATCGACTTCCAGAAGGGCTGTTTCGTCGGCCAGGAAACGACCTCGCGCATGAAGCGCCGGGGCACGATCAAGAACCGGATGCTGCCGCTGGACTTCGACGGCCCGCCCCCCGCCTTCGGCGCCGAGGTGCTGAAGGGCGAACTGCGCGCGGGCGAAGTCCTCTCGGGTCAGGACGGTTCGGCCATGGCCCTGCTGCGCATCGATCGGCTCGACGGCGACCTGACCGTGGACGGCCGCCCGGTGCGCTTGCGCAAACCCGCCTGGATGGGCGAGGACGTCCTTCCCTCCTCCAACGCGTGAGTCCCCCCATGAAGATCGCCGATCAGATCGTCCTCGTCACCGGCGGGGCGCGCGGCGTCGGCGCCGCCTGCGTCCGCGCCTTCGCCGATGAAGGCGCTCGCGTCGTCATCAATTGGAGGAACAGCGGCGAGGCCGCGAACGCCCTGGCCGCCGAGATCGGCGAGCGCGCCCTCGCTCTCCAGGCCGACGTGACCGACCGCGCAGCCGTGGACGCCATGGTCGCGGCCGCGCAAGGCCGTTTCGGCGCCCCCGTCACCACCGTCGTCAACAACGCCCTGGACTACAGTTTCAACGGCGACGCCCGCTCCCAGATGACCGCTATCGGCTGGGACGAGATGGATCGCCAGTTCTCGACCGTCGTACGCGGCGCCCTGAACCTGATCCAGGCGACCGCGCCCGGCATGGCCTCCGCCCGGTTCGGCCGCATCGTCAACATCGGCACCAACCTGTTCCAGAATCCGGTCGTGCCCTACCACGACTACACCGCCGCAAAGGCCGCCCTGCTCAGCCTGACCCGCACCGCCGCCGGCGACCTCGGCCCTGACGGCATCACCGTCAACATGGTCTCGGGCGGTCTCCTGCGCACCACCGACGCCAGCGCCGCCACGCCCGAGGCCGTCTTCGACCTGATCGCCGGCATGACCCCGCTGCGCAGCGTCACGACCCCGCAAGAGCTCGCCGACGCCGTCCTCTTCTTCGCCTCCCCCTGGGGCCGCGCGGTCACCGGCCAGAACCTGGTCGTGGACGGGGGATTGGTCAGGGACTGAAGCCCGCGATATTCCTTCTCCCGTTGGGAGAAGGTGGCCCGCAGGGCCGGATGAGGGTCGGGCGGTGGACCAGTTCGCACGATCCGACCCTCACCCTTTCGCGCCAGAACGACGGCTATCGCCGCCGTGCGCTCAAGCCCTCTCCCAATGGGAGAGGGCTGAAACGGACGCCCGCCATCCTATCCTGGCGAAACTTCCAGCTACATTTCAGCGATCTAAAATCCACCAGCGTCAATCGACCATCCCTCATCCAAGCGCCCTTACGATGCGCAGGTTTAAGACCGGGGGAGACGAAGACTTGGACTCGTTGGACTGTTTTTTCCACCGTCCAACTTCGACCGCGAAATTGCACTTTGCACGCGTTTTTGAGGTGCAGTGCAATTGCGCCTGCGCCCCGAGATTATACGAATTAGACACTTTAGACGGTGTTTTTCCTCCGTCGCCCGACGCCAACCGCCCTTCCCTCGACAGGAACAGACTGGCAACTTCAGGCCATGATCGACTCACACGCCCCAGAGGGTCTCGGCGGCCGCTGCGGCTGGTGCGGGACCGACCCCCTCTATGTCGCCTATCACGACACCGAATGGGGCGTGCCCGAGCGCGATCCCCGTGCCCTGTGGGAAAAGCTGGTCCTCGACGGCTTTCAGGCCGGTCTCGCTTGGATCACCATCCTCAGAAAACGCGACGGCATCCGCGACGCCTTCGACGGTTTCGATCCCAAGATCGTCGCCCGCTACGACGAGGACGACATCCAGCGCCTGCTGAACGATCCGCGCATCATCCGCTCGCGCGCCAAGATCAACGCCGCCATCCGGGGCGCCCAGATCTGGCTTCAGATGCGCGACGATGGCGAGGACTTCTCCGCCTGGCTTTGGTCGTTCGTCGGCGGCGAGCCGATCCAGACCCCACACGCCGACTATCGCCAGGCCCCGACCCAGACTGAACAGTCCGTCGCCATGGCCAAGGCGCTGAAGAAGCGCGGCTTCAACTTCTGCGGCCCGGTCATTGTCTACGCCTTCATGCAGGCCGTCGGCATGGTCAACGATCACCAGACGACCTGCTTCCGTCACGCCCAGGTTCGTGCGATGGCGAGCCATGGCTAAAGCCCCCGCAAATCCGAAAGCCTTCCCGACCCTCGCGCTGGAAACGGTGCTGATGCAGCGCGTCAACGGTCACGTCTGCGGCGTGGATGAGGCCGGGCGTGGTCCCTGGGCCGGGCCGGTTTCGGCGGCGGCCGTGATACTGAACCCTGACGACCTGCCGCCCGGCATCGACGATTCCAAGGCCCTGACGGAAAAACGTCGCGCCGCCCTGGAGCCCGAGATCAAGGCCCGCGCCGTCGCCTGGGGCGTCGGCTTCGCCTCGGTGGACGAGATCGAGGAGCTGAACATCCTGCACGCCACGGGTCTGGCCATGTGCCGCGCCATCGAGGCCTTGCAGGTCCAGCCGGTCGCCGCCCTGGTCGACGGCAACTATCGCTTCAAGCTCCCCTGCGAAATCCAGACGGTCGTCGGCGGTGATGGGTTGTCTCTATCCATCGCGGCGGCCTCAATCCTGGCCAAGACGGCGCGGGACCGGTTGATGATCGATCTGGATGCCCAATACCCCGGCTACGGTTTCGCCAGTCACAAGGGCTACAACGCCCCCATCCATCAGGACGCCTTGAAGACCTTAGGACCTTGCCCCGCCCATCGGCGCAGCTGGTCGCCGATCAAGGCGCTGTTGCAGGAGGCCTGACGCCGTCTCAGATGTGCAGGAAGCCGCCCAGCAGCGCGCCCATCAGGGCCGCAACAGCCGCCCCGGCGATCGCCATCATCCAGCGTGGCGGCGGCGCCACCTCGGGCTCGACGTCGATCTGTTCGATGGGTTGAGCAGCTTCGACCGGCCGCGTGTAACGCGCGGCGTTGTGGGTGAAGGTCGCATCCGCCGTCCGCGGCGCCCACGAGCGCGGCTCGGCCGCCGGACGCACACGGTAGTCGTCGGGGCGATCGGTCTTGGGGGCGGTGTACGGGTGCGGTTGCATAGTCCCACAACGGCACGCAGCGATTCGCGTTCCGCCCTACCCTCCGTTGTTTTCGTCGGTGTCTATGCAGCAACGGGCAGGGAGACCGGGCGCTCGGTCACCACGAACAGGTGCTCAACATTCTTGAGCCGCCCCACCTGCCCGACCTTCTCGCCCTTGGGATTATGGATCCCGATCCGGGCCCCGACATAGCGGGGATGCGCCATCTCCAGGACCTGCACATGACCCCGCGCCGACAGCATCTCGACCAGGTCGGCGCGGCTCAGATACCCCTCGTCGTTGAAGCTGACGATCAGGTTCGGCGCCTTGACCCGCTCGATCACCGTCCGCAGCGCTGGGCCGATGCCGGGCCGGCTGTTGAAGGCGCTCTTGCGCGTCCTCACGTCCACCCGCTTGTTGGCCACCCCATAGGTCTCGGGCCGGTCCCACAGCACCAGGCTCTCCCAGCAATGGTAGTTGCCCAGATAGGAATGCTGGTTATAGGGCGGATCCAGATAAACCAGGTCCGCCTCGACCTGTTCGGCGATCTCGACCGCATCGCCCTGGGTCGCGCGGCACGGCCCGTCCACCGCCGGAACCAGGTCCGGCGTGCGCAGCTCCAGCGTCTTCAACGCCCTCGGCGCCCACTGCTTCATATAGGCCATCTGAACCCCGGCGGTGGAATCCACCCGATCCGCCGCCTCCATCAGGCTGACCAGAGCGATGGCCTTCAACTCGGGCTCCAACCCCATCGCCTCAATCCGGTCGCGCGTGGCGTCGATGCGAGCACCGTTGTCCGGGTGGAAATACCGCGCATCCTGACAAAAGGTCTGGGTGAACCAGCCCGCCTCGGGCTTGATCGTCCGCAGCTCGGCCAGCACGCCCTCGGCCCGCTCGACCCACTGCTCCCGATCCGCCTGGACATAGGTCGTCGCCAGGGCGTGGGCATAGGCGTTCAGGTCATTCGACCAGACCTGAAACCCCTGCTTCTTCAGGGCGTGCCCCACCCGCGCCGTGCCCGAAAACAGATCGCACACCCGCCCGCCCTGCGGCAGCACCCCCGCCACCGCACCCGTCACATGCCCCAGCAGGGCGCGCTTGGAGCCGATATATTTGATCATGACGCGGCCCGACTCATCACGGCAGCATAGCGGTTGTCGCAAGGCGCGCGAAGTTGCCCGGATCGTCGGAATTCAACGGCCTCGCCTAGCTTCAAGCCAACGCGCGGTCCATGCTCGGTGCGGCGATTAGGGAGAAGACGCATGCCCCACAGTGAAACCCATCGGGTCGATCGGATCGGCTGGCTTAGGGCGGCGGTGTTGGGAGCAAATGACGGGCTGGTGTCGACGGCCAGTCTGGTTGTGGGCGTCGCGGCGGCGGCGACCAGTCATGGCGGCATACTGATCGCGGGCGTCGCCGGACTGGCGGCGGGCGCCATGTCGATGGCGGCGGGCGAATATGTCTCGGTCAGTTCGCAGTCCGACACCGAAAAGGCCGATCTGGCGCGCGAGGCGGTCGAACTGGCCGGCGATCATGAGGCGGAGACGCGCGAACTGGCCGGCATCTATGTCGGGCGAGGCGTCGCGCCGGATCTGGCGGCCGAGGTGGCGCGTCAGATGATGGCGCATGACGCGCTGGGCGCCCATGCGCGCGACGAGCTGGGTATTTCGGAGATCACCACCGCGCGGCCTATCCAGGCGGCGCTGACCTCGGCGATCACCTTCTCGGCCGGAGCCGCCCTGCCTCTGGTCGTCGCCGCCGTTGCGCCGTTGGACACGCTGGCGATCTGGGTCGCGGCTTCCGCCCTGGCGGGTCTGGCCGTGCTGGGCGCCCTGGGCGCCCGCGCAGGCGGCGCGCCTATCGGGCGATCGGTTCTTCGCGTGGTTTTCTGGGGCGCGCTCGCCATGGCCATCACCGCAGGCGTGGGCCGCCTGTTCCACATCGCCGCCTGATCAGAACCGCGCCGTCAGGGCCAGGCGGGCGGTGAGCGGTCGTTGCGGCGTGCTGATGTCGCCTGAGGCGTAGAAGGAGTTGCCGAAGGTGAAGGTGTCGTCGCTGCGGTTGAACAGATTGTCCACCGACGCCCTGATCGCCCAGCGATCGATCTCGACGCCGACGCCCAGCGAACTGGTCAAATAGCCGGCCGAGGCGCCGGTGGAGGTCGGCGACAGGGCGATATCGGTCGGGCCGACATAGCCCAGGCGAAGCTCGGAACGCACCGTCGCATGCGCCAGATGCGCCTCATGCACGACGCCGGCCTGGACGCTGAAATCGGCGACCGCTGGCAAGCGCGTATCGGTCCCCAGCGCGAAACCGGGGTCCGGTCGGGTCAACTCGGGATCATTGACGACGGCGTGCGCATCCAGCGTCCACGGGCCGTCGCGCCATTCGACCTCGCCCTCGATCCCGCGATTGCGGCCATCGCCCAGATTGGCGGTGAAGGGCAGGCCCCGGGCGTCGAACCGGTCCGACTGGATGTTGCGCCAATCGGCGACGAAGACCGCGCTTCGCCCGCGCAGTCGCCCTTCGAACAGTTTGAAGCGCGCGCCCGCCTCGCCGGCGACGATCTCGTCCGGCTTCACCCGTCGCGCGGGCTGCTGATCGCCGCCCGGCACGGCGCCCGCGTTGAAGCCCGGCCCGCGATAACCCTCGGTCGCCAGGGCGTAGAAGACGAAAGGACCGCGATCGTATTCGATCACCAGACGCGGGGTGATATCAACCAGCGCGTCTTCTCCAGACACCACCGTCGGATCGCCGTCGGTTTCGCTGCGATGTTCGACCCCGATGCGGAACAGGCGCGCGCCGGCGGTGATCTTCAGATGGTCGGTCAGCGCATAGGCGGCGTCGCCGAACAGAGCCGCCTCATCCACATGGTCGCGCCTGTGCTGTCGATAGACCTCCGGCACGCCCTGCCCCTCCGAGATCGCGACGGTGCGGGTGTGGGTGTATTCCGAGAAGAACAGCCCGGCGCTCCACTTCAGTCGCGCGCCGAAGTCGCCGTTCAACCGCACCTCATGCACCGCAGCCGACAGGTCGTCGGCCTGGTCCAGCGCCGCTGTTCCCGTAAGCCCGAACAATCCGGCCGCAGGGGTCGCATCGTAGCGCGCATCGAGGCCGTGCGACTGAACGCTGGACGAGGCCCGCAGCCACGCCCAGCCCAGATCCCCGTCCACCGAGGCCCAGACGCCGTCGAAATCGTTTCGGCTGGGCTCCGTCAGGCTGCGACGACGCGCATAGGGTTGGTCGGCGCCCAGGTTGGCGTACTGGCTGTCATCGACGTCGATGGTCTGGGCCAGGAAGCCCGCCTTCAAGGTCCAGCCGGGGGTCAGACGCAGCAGCGCCGCCGCCCTCAACCCCTGCCGATGCATGCCGCCGGTATTGCTAAGGCCAAGGGCCTGATCATCGACGTAGCCCCCGACCGTCTCGTCATAGCCGACGACCCGGACCGCCAGGCGATCACGCAGGATCGGGGCGTTGATCATCAGCTCGACGGCGTCGCCCGGCGCGCCGCCGGCCGTCACCGCCCCCTCCGCCGTCACGCGCCCATATAGGCCTTCCAAGTCCGGCGCGCGGCTGACCATCTGGACGACGCCGCCCATCGAACCGGCGCCGTACAGCGCCCCCTGCGGCCCGCGCAGAACCTCGACCCGTTCGATGTCGGCCAGACGCAACGCCGGGTCAGGCGCGTCGTAGGTCAGGCGCACATCGTCGAGATAGAGCCCGATCAGGCTTTGCGCCTGTCCCGCAACGGGTCCGTCCGCCAGGCCGCGAATGAAGAGCTTGTCGCGCCCCGGCCCCAGATTGGTGACCGTCAGGCCGGAGACGCGCGCGGCGACGCCGTCAAGGTCGCTGACCCCGGCTCGTTCCAGCGTTACCCCGTCCAGCGACGACAGGCCATAGGGGGCGCGCGACAGCAGCAGATTGTCCGTGCGTGACGCCGTCACCACGACTTCATCCAGCGTTGTCGGGGCCACGGGCGGGGGCGGCGCCGAGATCGCCCGCATGGCGGCAGGCGGCGCGGCGGCGACCCGCACGATCCTGTAGGCGCCGTCGCCGACGCGGGTCGCGACGCAGTGCGTGCCCAGCATCAATCTGGACAAGGCGGCGTCGACGGAAAGTCGGCCTCTCACCCCGCGCGTTGGGCCGCATCGCTCGGCTCCGGCGGCGTCGATGCTGACGCCCGCCTGCAGACCGAAGTCGAGGACGGCGGTCCGCAACGGCTGAGGCGAAACCGACACCTGAAGCGAGGATCGCCCTTGGGCCATGCCGATCGACGGCGTGGTCACACCGCAAACGACGACCAGGGCGCAGAGGAAGGCTCGTACCAAAAGGCGACGTCCGAAGCAGGTTCAGCGCCGTTCTAGACGAACCCCTTGCGGCCCGCGAGTGGCCTTGATCGGCAGGAACCGTTCCAGCCGGCCGATCACCGCCGCTTCGTCATCAAGCACCAGCGTGCCGGAGAAGCGCAGGTTCGCCGCGTTCGGCGCCACGGTCACCGGCGTAGCGAAGGCGCGGCTGAGGTCAACGGCGATCTCGCGCAGCGGCCGATCGTCATAGGCCCGTCGCCCTTGGGTCCAGGCGGCGGCGGTGCGGACATCGACGGGGACCACGGTCATGCGGTCGTCCGCGTCGTCGCGCTGGACCGACTGACCGACCGTCAGACGCACCCGCCGCGCGGGCTGTTTCAGGTCGCTGACCTCGACGACGCCCCGCAGCACCGCCACCTGGGTGTCATCGGCGGATCTGCGGATGTTGAACGCCGTGCCGACCACGCGCACCTGGCTTTCGCCGACATCGATCAGGAAGGGTCGGCCGGCGTCATGCGCGACATCGAAGGTGGCCTCGGCCTGATCCATGTGCACCAGACGCCGTCCTCGCTCCATCTTCACCGACAGGGTCGAGCCGCCGTTGATCTGAAGCCGCGATCCGTCGTCCAGGGTCACCGTCCGCGTTTCGCCGGGCGCGGTGCTGTACACCACGGTCGGCGCGGTTTGCAGCATCGGACCCAGGAAGATCGCTGCGGCGAGAACCGCAGCCATCGCCGGGACCGCCACCATCCATCGCCGCCCCAGTCCCTTGCGCCGCTCGCGGTGCGCCGACAGATCGATGACCGACGCCGGCTGAACGTCGGACAGGTCGTCCGAAGCGCTCCACAGCCCCTCGGCCTCGTCGAAGGCGCGCCGATGGGCCGGGTCTTGATCGAGCCAGGCCGTCGCCGCGTCGATGTCCGCAATCGTCACGTCATCGGCGCGCAGACGCACGACCCAGGCGGCGGCCTGGGCGGCGATCTCCTCGTCCTTGATGACGTCGTCCTGGGTCATGATCCGGTCCGGGCCCGAGCGGGCTTTGGGGGAGAGACGACGCGGTCGCGCCGCATCCTCAATGAAAAATGGCTAAATCCGGTCGTCATGGCCAACCGACCCGCAGCAGCAGTTCCTTCAGCGAGGCGGAAACATATTTTTCGACCGCGCTGCGCGAGACGCCCATCCGTTCGGCGACCTCGGCCTGGCTGAGCCCGGCCATCTTGTGCAGACGGAAGGCCTCGGCGGCCTTGGGCGGCATCCGGTCGATCGCGGCGACCACCTTTTCCAGCTTCAAGCGGGCCCAGACAGCGTCCTCGGCCGACGGCGCATCCTGAGCTTCGGCCGCGTCATCGATAGCGGAAGCGCGCCGCCATTCCAGATCGCGCGCGCCTGCACGACGCTGCGCCTTGGACGCATCCAGGGCCAGATTGGCGGCGATGCGATAGAGGAAGGCCTGCGGATGGCGAACCTCGGCGGCGGCCTCATCGGTCATGGATTGCAGCCGCACCCAGACATCCTGCGCCAGATCTTCGGCCGCAGCCGACGATCCCGTGCGCGCCGTCAGAAAGCGCACCAGGGCCGAGCGGCTGTCCAGCCACGCATCCGCCAGGGCTTGCCGCGCCGGTCGGCTCGGGTCGTGCTGAGGGGGACCGGAAGAGGCGTTCACCACCCCATCGTGGGTTGCTGCGCCCTCTGCGGCAACCGCGATTGCGACGGCGAAAGATTTTTTTGCGGGGGTCGCCGCACCGCGTCGTCTCTGGCCCGAAGTCCCCCTGGCCCGAGGCCCGCATGTTTCCACTCCGCCTGCCCGAAGACGCCGATCCGGTTCGCCCGCGCGCGCGCCGCACGCTGTCGTCGCGCATCATCCGGTTCGACGATCCGTGCCGAGGCGAACGTCGCCGCGTGGAGCAGTTCATCGAGGCGGCCTATGCCGAGGCCTATGGCGGCCAGATCCAGGCCCATTTCCCGACCCTGATGAGCGTTCAGGACGAGGCGGGCGTCATCTACGCCGCCGTCGGCTTCCGGCACGCCGCCGAAGCGCCCCTGTACTTGGAACAATATCTTGACGGGGCCGTCGAGACCGTGCTGAGCCAGGCCATCGGCGCCGTCATCGACCGCGCGCAGGTGGTCGAGATCGGCAGCCTGGCCTCCAGTGGACAGGGCGCGACCGTCTTCCTGTTCGCCGCCATGGCCCATCATCTGCAGTCCGAAGGTCTGAGGTTCGCCGTCGCCACAGCGACCGACGAACTGCGCCGCATCTTCCACAAGGCCGGTCTGGGCGCGCTTCAACTTGCGCGCGCCGATCCGCGCCGCCTCGACGACGGCGGCGGCAGCTGGGGCGCCTACTATCAGACCGATCCGGTGGTGCTGGCCGGCTCGATCGACGCGGCGACCGCGCCGCTGGATCACTTCTCCGAAACGGCGCCGGTCGGACGGGCCGTCCGCACCCGCCTGCACTATGAGGATCGCTCATGAGCGCCGTTCTGGACGCCCTGTCGCGTCGCGCCAGCTCCACGCCTGATGATGTGGTGATCCAGTGGGCCGAGGGTTCGCTGACCACGGCCGAACTGCTGGCGCAGGTCGGGCAGCTGGCGACCGCCCTGGCCGATGATCGATCTCCGGTCGGCGTCCTGCTCGACAACGGGCCGGCCTGGGTCGTCGTGGACCTGGCGTTGATCCTCGCCCAGCGGCCGAGCGTGCCGATCCCGCCCTTCTTCACGGTTTCTCAACGCGATCACGCCCTGGCCGACGCCGGCGCGGGGCTGCTGATCACGCCGGGCGCTCCGGGCGAACTGACGGCGGGCGGCGCGCCGATCCGGTTGACGCCGACAGGGTTGCCGGTGCGCGATCTGCATCCCGGCACGGCCAAGATCACCTACACCTCCGGCTCGACCGGCGCGCCCAAGGGCGTCTGCCTGTCTCAGGATCAGATGGAGGCGGTCGCCGCCTCTCTGGTTCAGGTCCTGGGCCGCGATCGCGCCGGGCTGCATCTGCCGGTGTTGCCGCTGGCGGTGCTGCTGGAGAATGTCGCCGGCCTCTATGCGACGCTTCTGGCCGGCGGCCGCTATCACGCCGCCAGCCTGGCCGAGGCCGGGATGGGCGATGCCTTCCGCCCCGACTTTGCGCGCCTGCTGACCACCATTGTCCAGACCGGCGCCACGACCCTGATCCTGGTTCCCGAACTGCTGCGCGGCCTGATCGCCGCCCAAGGCGCGATGCGGCTGGATCATCGGCTGGAGATGATCGCGGTCGGCGGCGCCCGGGTGTCCCCGGCCCTGCTGGAGGCCGCCGCCAAGGCCGGCCTCCCCGTGGTCGAGGGCTATGGACTCAGCGAATGCGCCTCGGTCGTGGCGCTCAACAGTCCGGACGACGCCCGCCCCGGCACGGTCGGCCGACCCCTGCCTCACCTTGAAGTCCATCTGGCCGACGACGGCGAAATCCTGGTTTCGCCCCATCCCTTCCTTGGCTACGTCGGCCAGGCGCCCGCGCCGGAGCGTCTGCACACAGGCGACATCGGCCGCTTCGACGCCGATGGACGGCTCAGCATCGAAGGCCGCAAGGCCAACACACTGATCACAGCCTTCGGCCGCAACGTCGCGCCTGAATGGGTCGAGAGCGAGCTTCTGGCCGAGCCCCACATCCTTCAGGCCATGGCGATGGGCGAGGCGCAGGCGTCGTTGTCGGCCCTGATCGTGGCGACGCCCGGCGCCGAACTGGCCCAGGTCGAAACGGCCGTCGCGCGCGCCAACGCCCGCCTGCCCGACTACGCCCGCATCGGCGACTGGCGTCTGGTGCCGCCCTTCGATCCCGCCGCTGGTCAGGTCACCGCCAACGGTCGTCCGCGTCGAGAGACCCTGCTGCGCACCTACGCCCCCTCCCCCTCGCAAGCCGCCTGAGAGTTCGCATGTCGTTTTTTGAAACCCTGGTCGCCGCGACCGCAACCGAGCGGGCCGCCTTCGCCGCTATCCCGCAAATCAGGGACGGTCTGGCCGGCCGCATCAGCCGCGACACCTATGTCGCCTATCTGGCTCAGGCCTATCACCACGTCCGCCACACCGTGCCGCTGATGCAGGCCGCCCGGGCGCGGCTGGACGATGACCACGCCGTCTTCAAGGCCGCGCTCGACGACTATATCGCCGAGGAAACCGGCCACGAGCAGTGGATCCTGAACGACATCCGCGCCGCCGGCGGCGACCCCGATCAGACCGTGCGGGACGGCCCCAACGTCGCGACCGAACTGATGGTGGCCTATGCCTATGACACCATCCAGCGCATCAATCCGATGGCCTTCTTCGGCATGGTCTATGTGCTGGAAGGCACCAGCATCCAGCTGGCCAGCGTCGGCGCCGAGGCCGTGCAGCAAAGCCTTGGCCTGCCGCCCGCCGCCTTCACCTATCTGATCTCTCATGGGGCTCTGGATCAGGATCACATCCTGTTCCTAAAGCAACTGCTGGACGGGGTGTCGGACGCCAACGACCGCGCCGCCATCGTCCACATGGCCAAGGTGATGTTCGGCCTGTTCGGCGGGGTCTTCGCCTCCATCCCCCACATCGCAGCGCGGGAGACGGTCGATGCAGTTTGAAGATCGCAACATCCTGATTACCGGCGGCTCCGGCGCCTTGGGGCGTCGTGTGGTCGAGCGGATCGAGCGCGAGGGCGGTCGGGTCACGATCGTCGCCCGCGCGCCGGTGACAGGCCATCACACCGTGGTGGGCGATCTATCGACCCCGCAGGGCCTCGACAGCGTCGCCGAACTGGCCGGCGCCCGCGCCTGGGACATTCTGATCAATATCGCCGGCATCCAGCATTTCGGCCCGCTGGAGCAGCAGACGCCCGAGCATCTGCTGGCCACCTATATGGTCAATCTGGTTGCGCCAGCCCGTCTGGCCCAAGCCGTCCTGCCCGGCATGAAGGCGCGTAAGCATGGCCAGATCGCCAATGTCGGCTCCATTTTCGGCTCGATCAACTTCGCCCACTTCGCCAGCTATTCCAGCGCCAAGGCCGGGATGCGGGCGCTCAGCCAATCGTTGCGTCGCGAGCTGGCCGGCACGGGCGTCGGCATCACCTATGTCGCGCCCCGCGCAGTGGCTACGCCGTTCAACTCCGCCAAGGTCGACGAATATGCGCGCCTGACCGGCATGGCTGTCGACGATCCCGACCCGATCGCCGACCGCATTGTCGCCGCCATCCGCAACGATCGCCGCGACGTCTATCTCGGCTTTCCCGAAAGCCTGTTCGTCCGCCTCAACGCCCTGGCGCCCGGCCTGATCGACGGCGCCCTGAAATCCAACGACCTGAAGGCCCGCGCCCTGTTCGCCGGCTGAACCACAGAACAAAAGGAGAGACACGCCATGAAGACCGCCCTGTTCGCCCTGGCCCTGATGGCCGCCCCCCTGACGGTCGCCTCCGTCGCCCATGCCGATGCCTGCGACGACCGCGCGCGCGGTCTCCAGCAGTCGTGGGACCATGTGAATTTCGAGGTCCCGCAAGGCATTCGAATGGCGGAAATGGCGCGCCTGAACACCCAGGCCGACGCCGTCGTGGCTCAATGCCCCAACCGCGCCGAACCTCTGGTCTGGGACGCCATCATCACCGCATCGGAAGCGGGATTGAAGGGCGGCATCGGCGCGCTGGGCCTCGTGCGTGAGGCGCGCACCGAACTGGAACAGGCCGAGCGGATCAACCCGCGCGCGCTGAACGGCTCGGTCTATGTCAGCCTCGGTTCGCTCTACGCCCAGGTGCCGGGCGCCCCGATCGGTTTCGGCAACCGTCAGCGCGCCCGCGACTACCTCCAGCGCGGTCTGGCCATGGCACCCAACGACGTCGACGCCAACTTCTTCATGGGCGATCTGCTGGTGCGTGAACACGACTGGAACGGCGCCGCCCGCTATCTGCAAAAGGCCATCGACGCTCCTGCCCGTCCCGGTCGCGCCGTCGCTGATCGCGGTCGCAAGGCCGAGGCCCGCGCCCTGCTCGTCCGCGCTCAGCAGCATCACTGAACAGACCCGCCATGAGCCCTGTTCCCCCCGCCCTGTCTCTCGACGTCGTTCAGCGCCGTCGCAAATGGTTCGCCGGTCTGGTTCTGCTGGCCCTCATCGTCCTGACCGCCAGCGTCCGCTCGGTCGCCGCCCTCGACGGCGAATGGCATGAAGGCGTCGAAGGCCTGGGCCTGGCCGCCATCATCGTCGCCATCGTCGGCCGCGCCTGGTGCTCGCTCTATATCGGCGGACGCAAGAAGGCCGAGATCGTCGATCGTGGCCCCTATTCCATCACGCGCAACCCGCTCTATGTCTTCAGCTTCATCGGCGCCTTCGGCGTCGGCGCCCAGACCGGCAGCGTGACGATCGGCGCCATCTTCGCCGTGGCGACCTTCCTGGTCTTTCTGCGCACGGTCGGTCGCGAAGAGGCCTGGCTGGCCGAACATTTCGGCGCGCCCTATGCCGCCTACTGCGCCCGCACGCCGCGCTTCCTGCCCAATCCCGCTCGCTGGCGCGACGCTGACGAACTGACCATCCGTCCCGCCTTCTTCGTCCGCACCCTGCGCGACGGCCTGGTTTTCCTCGCCGCCATCCCCGTCATGGAGGGCATCGAGCACTTGCAATCGTCGGGGTTGATCGGCTTTCCGATCAGCCTGTTCTAGCCCTAACCATCGCGCCATTCGCTGAGCGTCTGGCCGTCGGCGTCTTCGAAGGCGACGCGATCGAATTGCGCCGCGCCGATGCAGACCGGCCGTTGATCAGGGGCTGCCGTACGACAGTGGATGGCGCGGCCGTCGGCGAAGGTGGTCATCCGGCCTTCCAGCACGAGACGATAGCCCTGTGCTGATGGCGCAGGCGGCTGGCCATCCTCGCCGCGCAGGGTGAACTCATAGGCGCGGCCGTTTCGACGGCCGGTCCGCGCGCCGTTGGGCTTGAATACGGCGGCCAGCCCCGAAGTTTGAGGCGAGGCCTGGCTTGAAGGCGAGGCGCCGGGCGCAATCGCCGGGCAGGCCTCGGTGCGCAGCCACGGCCGGGCCAACCAGAAGCCTTCGGCCGCCTCCAAGCTGCTGTCGTCGTTTCCGATCAGGCCGGACCGCAGCCAATCCGCCGGCGCCAGGCTGAACTTCAGGCTCTGACCATCCTTCGCCCAGTAGACTGTCGCCTGCCCATCGGCCGCAGCTTCGGCGGCGTCGTTGGGCGCCCCGCAGCCAAAGGCCTGGCGGACGACGAAGCGTCGCCCGGCCAGAGACGCGCCCCCGACCTCTCGCCCTGCGGCGAAGGCCGAGGCGGCGATGTCCATGGCCTCAAGCAGGCCGGCGCGATCCAGCATCGGCGCAGGCGCAACGGTCACCACCGGCGGCGTTTCGGATTTTTGGGCCGGAGCAGGCGCAGGCTGCGGCTCACGCTGGCAGGCGGCGAGCGCCAGCAGGGACGCCGCAAGCGCGACTATCGGAGACCGAGGCGACGCAATCGTTTCGAGCATGGAACCACCCTAACACGCGAACCGCTGAGGGGGATGCGCTCACCCGAAAAGGTTGACGCGAGCGATGGGGGACGGTCTGCACAGCATCATGACTTTCGACCAGATCGCCGCCCTCGCCGTGCTCGTCGCCGTCGTGGGCGTCCTGATCCATGGCAAGATGCGGGCTGATGTCGTCGCCCTGACGGGGGCCGCCGTGCTCCTGCTGCTGGGCGTCGTGCGGCCGGTCGAGGTGCAGGGCGCCTTCGCCAGTCCCGCGGTGATCGCGCTGGCCGGCCTTTTTGTCATCGCCTACGCCATTGAACTGTCCGGCCTTTTGGGCTGGCTGATCCGACAGGCGACGCAGCTTTCCGCCCGGATCGGCGCCCGCGGCATCTGGATCGTCATCGGCCTGTGCGGTTCGGTCGGCGGCTTTTTGAACAACACCCCTGTGGTGGTCTTGGCCGCGCCGGTGATCCGCGACGTGGCCCAGTCGCTGCGCCTGTCGCCCAAACGCTTTCTGATGCCGCTCAGCCACGTCACGGTCATGGGCGGTCTGCTGACGCTGATCGGGACCTCGACCAATCTGCTGGTCAACGACATGGCCCGCAACGCCGGCCAGCCGGTGTTCGGCCTGTTCGAGATCACGCCCGTGGGTCTGGCCATCGCGGTCGTC
Source organism: Brevundimonas sp. 374 (assembly GCF_900102995.1). Taxonomy (NCBI): domain Bacteria; kingdom Pseudomonadati; phylum Pseudomonadota; class Alphaproteobacteria; order Caulobacterales; family Caulobacteraceae; genus Brevundimonas; species Brevundimonas sp. 374. The sequence continues at coordinate 1,169,531 of NZ_FNKT01000001.1, forward strand.
GGCGGCCTGTGGCTCTATTTCGTGGGTGCGCGCCAACTCGGCCGATCGGTCGCGATGGACGAGGCGGAAGCCGCGCGTCTGGCGGAAATGGAAGAGGCGCGTCGCCGCGCAGAGGCCGAGGCCATCAATCGCCGCAAGCGCCTGCTGCCGTTCGGCCTGCCGCGCCTGGGCGGATCACGAAACCAGGTGGATGGTTCGGGCGATGCGCATCTCGGCGACGTCGAACTGTATGGGGCCGCCGATCGTCCGCTGCGGCTGAGGCCGGCTGCGATCTCGCTGGGCGTATTCGTCCTGGTGATCTTGTCCGCGGCGCTGGGGTGGGCGCCGATCGCCGCCTCGGCCTTCGCCGGCGCCGTCGGACTGATCCTGCTGCGCGTCATCACACCTGAGGAGGCCTATGCCGGACTGCGCCCCGAAATCCTGTTGCTGATCGCCGGGATGGTCGTGGTCGGCACGGCCATTGAGGTCACGGGGCTGGCGTCCGCCGGCGCAGATCGTCTGATCGGTGTGATCCGGCCCCTGGGGCCGCTGGGCGCCTTGATCGTGCTTTACGGCGTGACGCTGTTCGCCACCGAACTGCTGTCCAACGCCACGGTCGCGGTCTTAATCACCCCCATCGCCGTAGCCTTGGCCGAAAGCCTGGGCGTGGATCCCCGCCCCTTTTTGGTGTGCGTCATGATGGCGGCCTCGGCCGCCTTCGCCACCCCATTTGGCTATCAGACCAATGTGCTGGTCTTCAACATGGGCGGCTATAGCTACATGGACTTCGTCCGCGTCGGCCTGCCTTTGAACCTGATCACCTGGATCGCCGCCATGGTCGCCATCCCGATCTTCTTCCCGTTCTGATCGAGTGGCAGTCGTAGTGGTGCGGGCGGCCGGGCTTGAACCGGCAAGGACTTTCGTCCGGCAGATTTTAAGTCTGCTGCGTCTACCAGTTTCGCCACGCCCGCAGCCCGGTCTGGCCCGGTTCGGCTCCTATAGACGGAACCGGGCTAGGTCTCCAAGTCGTCAGCGTGTCGGGCTCGCCGATGTGGTCGCGGGCCTCATCGCCCGGAAGTCCACGTCGGAATCAGCGATCAGCCACAGCAAGCCCGCCCAGGCGGCGACGTTCTGGTTCAGTTGCGCCGGGTCGATCTTGTCGAGGGTGTCGTTGGCGGTGTGGTGCAGGTCGAAATAGCGCGTTCCGTCCTGAGCCAGTCCGAAGAAGGGCACCCCCAGCGGGCCCATCGGCCCGACATCGACGCCGCCTTCGGTCTCCACGCGATCGGAGGCCAGGACGCCGATCGGATAGAGGACGCGGTTCGCGGCCTTCTGGAAGTCGGACCCTTGCGCGCCGGCGGGCAGGCGCAGGGCATAGACGCGGTCGGCGCCGAAATCGCTCTCGCCGGCGATGATATGCTTGTCCAACGCTGCGCCCTGGCCGCGCGCATAGACGCCGCCGCCATTGCCGGTCTGGGCGGTCGGCTGAGCCACTTCTTCCGAACCGTAGAAGATGACGCGCAGAGTGCGGGCCGGACGGCGGCCGCTGTCGGCGATGGCCTTGGCGGCGGCGATGGTGATGGCGCCCCCTGCTCCGTCGTCGATGGCGCCTGTGCCCAAGTCCCAGCTATCCATGTGGGAGCCCAGCACGATGATCTCGTCGGGGCGCGTGGCGCCCGGCAGATCGCCGATCACATTCTGACTGGTGGTGCGATAGGTGCGGGCGGTCGAGGTCAGGCGCATGCGCACCGGCTGGCCCAGGGCAACCAGGCGGCTGACCTGATCGGCGTCGGGCGCGGCCAGGGCGAAGGCGGGAATGGTCGGCTTGCCGTCGACATAGCGGGTGGTGCCGGTGTGCGGCATCCGGTCCTCGTCAGAGCCCACCGAACGCATGACGAAGGCCGCCGCGCCCTTGGCCGCCGCCACGCCGGGGCCGGCGCCGCGCACGCGGGTCTGAGGACCATAGCCGGAACCGTCCTGCATCGGGTGCATCTGGCCCAGATCGACATAGACGATCTTGCCGCGGACGGCGGCCTCGGGCGCGGCCTGCAGGTCTTCGAAGGTCGAGAAGCGCACGACCTCCGCCTCGACACCGCCCCTCGGCGTGGCCGGCGAGTGGCCAAGTGCCGCAGCGACCAGGGCCTGGGCGTTGTCGCCGACGATGGCGGCCGAGCTTTCGCCCCGCTCCCAGCCAACCAGCGGGAACTCTTCGATGCGGACGTTCTGGAAGCCGTTGGCGCGCAGATAGTCGGCGGCCCAGGCGGCGGCCTGCTGCTCGGAGCGCGAACCCGCCGGGCGCGCGCCGAACCGCGTCGTCAGTTGGGTGACATAGTCCATGGCGATGTTCGAGCGCATCGCGGCGTCGCGCACCACGATCGCCTGCTGCACCGTCGCCGCATCCTGAGCATGGGCCGCGGGGGTAAACGCGACAAGACCCAAGGCGACGGCGCTGGCGGTCAGCAGACGGATGGACATAAGCAGGCTCCGGACTCAGATGAGAGCCGGACCCTAGGTAGGTTCAGTCGTTCTGGAAATAGGGTTCGACCGGACCCTGCAGTTTCACGGTCAGGGCCTTGCCCTTGCGATCCACGCGGTTGCCGAGCGCCAGACGCACCCAGCCTTCGGACACGCAATATTCCTCGACATTGGTCTTTTCTTCGCCCTTGAAGCGAATACCGACGCCGCGTTGCAGGACTTCGGCGTCGTGATGCGGGCTGGACGGGTCGACCGAAAGGCGATCGGGAGGCGTGTCGGACATGGCGTTGGTCGGGCTCAGATCTCGGGAAGGCGCGGTGATAGACGCGCTGGCGCGCCCTGCCAATCCGAAACCGGGTTCGAAGACTTAAGGCAGCAGGTGATAGTGCTGGGCGACGGCGGCCATCATCACGGTTCCGCCCGCCGGAACGGCGAGTATGATGGCCCTGCGCATGCGGTGCGCCACGTAAAGCAGTTCGCCGATCATGGCGCGGATCCTCGATGTCATCGCTCTCTGACGGAGCGTTCGAAGATCATTGGTCGGACAGAGCCCGCTGTCGAGACGAAACGTCAGCGTTTAGATCACACTTAAGGTTACTGCACAGTTTGACGCGGCTGAGCGTTGGGCGCTGCTGACGGCTGATAGGCCTGCGGGCCGGTCGCAGCGGGAGCCGCCGCAGGCGTGGCGGCGGGACGACGCGCCGGGGTCGCGGCCGGGCGAGCCGCCGGTCGCGCAGCGGGACGGTTGGCGGCCGGGCGCGGCGTCGTACGGGTCGTTGGGGCGGCCGCGGGCTGAGCCGTCGGCGTCGCAGGCGGGGTCGTCGCGGCTGGCGCAGCAGCGGCAGGCGTAGCAGCCGGAGGGGGCGTGGCTTCGGCGGCGGCGGCGCGAGCGGCCATCTGCTGGGCCTGGAACCGGGCGGCGAGCTTTTCGGTCAGTTCCTTGGCTTGCGGCGCGCTCATCTGGGCCATGATGGCGGCCAGGGTGCGCGGACGCATGGCGGCGGCGACCGGCAGGCGCACCCGGTCCTCCAGCGCGGCCATGACCGGGGCGGCCTCCTTGGGACGCATGGCGGAATAGACCTGAACCAGACGATCGATCTCGGCCTTCTCGCGCTCGTCGACCTGGCCGAGCATCTGTTTCATCTCGGCCTTCAAGGCTTCCAGCGCCTTGACCTTGGCGTCCAGCTTCTGCTCGGCGGCGACCATCAGCGGCAGGGTGGTGGCGAAGTCCTGATCACGCGCGTCCAGCGCCGCGCGGCGCTGCGACAACGACTGGATGATCTTCAGCTCGGCCGGCGAAATCCCCGCCTGCTGGGCCAGCTGTTCGGGAGACAAGGCGGAACAGGTTCCGGGCAGAGCCGGCTTGGGCGGCGCGCCGGCCGCAGCGGGAACCGCCTCCTCGGCCCAGGCCTTGGCCCCGTCGAACAGGCCCGGCGCGACGCCGACGGCGCGCACGGCGACGACCCCGCCGATGGCGATGGCGATCAGGGGCAGGATGCGGGGAAGGCGGGCCATGAAATGGGGTTCCGAACTCAGGCGGCGAACAGGTCGTCGTCGAGATTACGACGCGCGGCGTTGAGGCTTTGTTTGGCGGAATGGTTAGCGGAGCGTCCGGCCGTCAGGGCCTGAACGATGGCGGCGACATTGTCGCGCCCGGCGGGCGCAGCCGCTTCATTGCGACGGTTCGAAGAGGGACTGGCCAGTCCCTGGATGCGTTGCGCCAGAGCGGCCATGCGCTCAGCCCGCTCCTCGTCTTCGGTTGCGGCCGGCGCCGGAGCCAGGGCGGCCGGGGGTGCGCGACGGGCGAGTTCTTCCTCGACGATCCGCACCGGCGCCATGGCCGGCGCGCGGGCGATCAGGGTTTCCAGCTGCGCCTTGACCTCACGCGCCTTGATGATCCGGTCGTGCAGCAGATCCGTTTCCTGACCAGAGGCCCGAAGGGTGGCCAGCGCGTTTTCGGCGCGGCCTGCGGCGGCGTTCAGTTCGGTGACGGCCTGGGCGAAGGCCAGCTGCCCGGCGCGCAGGGCGGCCAGCTTGCGTTCCAGCTTGATGCCGTAGCCGACCGCCGCGATCAGCAGCACCATCAGCACGCCGTCCATGATCATTCCGGCCATCAGACGTTCACTCCCAGGCGGGCGGCGACTTCCGGATTGACCGGTCCTTCGACGCGTATGGCGATGTGCTGGCCCTTGCGACCCATGCGGCCGGTGGTCAGCGGAATGGAGCCGGCGCGGATCGAAACCTCGGAATCCGGCGTGGCGTTCAGCATCATCGTGTCGCCGACTTTGAGGTTCAGCACGCTGGAAAGAGGCATCTGCTGTTCGTCCAGGACCGCGCGGACTTCGGTTTCGGTCGTCCAGATCTCGGTGGCCAAGTGGCCTTCCCAGATGTTGTCGCGGCCGAACTTCTCGCCCATGAACTGCTGCAGCAGCATCTTGCGGATCGGCTCCAGCGTCGCATAGGGCAGCAGCAGCTCGATACGGCCGCCGCGATCCTCCATGTCGATCCGCAGCTTGATCAGGATGGCGGCGTTGGCGGGACGCGCGATGGCGGCGAAGCGCGGGTTGGTCTCCAGCCGGTCCAGGTTGAAGTGGACCGGGGTCAGCGGCTCGAACGCCTGGCGGGCGTCGTTCAGCACAACCTCGACCATCCGCTGCACTAGCACCCGCTCGATCGTGGTGTAGGGCCGGCCTTCGATGCGCAGCGCCGCCGTGCCGCGACGACCGCCCAACAGCACGTCGACGATAGAATAGATGAGGTTGGAGTCGACCGTCAGCAGACCGTAGTTGTCCAGCTCCTCGGCGCGAAACACCGCCAGGATGGCCGGCAGCGGGATCGAGTTCAGATAGTCGCCGAACCGGATCGACGAAATATTGTCCAGGCTGACTTCGACGTTGTCCGAGGTGAAGTTGCGAAGGCTGGTCGTCATCAACCGCACCAAGCGATCGAACACGATCTCCAGCATCGGCAGACGCTCGTAGCTGACGAGCGCGGAGTTGATGATGGCCCGGATGCCCGAGCGTTCAGAGCCGTCGTCGTCGCCCAGGTCGAAACCCAGCAGGCTGTCGATCTCATCCTGGTTCAGGACGCGTTCGGACAGGGCGTCGCCGGGATCGCCCAGACCGCCGAACGGATCGAGTTGCGCCGCGTCCGTCATGCCTATTGCACCAGCATTTCTTCGATCAGCACGGCGTCGATCTTGCCCGGAGCGGCGATTAGATTGACGCGGCGCAAAATCTCGGCGCGCAGCTGATAGGTGCCGGCCGAGCCGCTGAGGTCCTCGGGGCGCAGTTCGCGCACGAAGCCGGTGAACATATCCTGCAGACGCGGCATCTCTTCCTGCAGATGGGTCGCCACCTCGGCGTCCTGCATCTCCAGCGTCAGCTTCAGTTTCAGAAAAGTCGGACGGCCGTCGGGCGACTGAATGTTCATGACCATGTCGGGCAGGGTGTAGAAGGTGACGCCATCCGGCCCCGCGGCGATGACGCCCAGCGCAGGATCGGCCTCGCCTTCCTTGCCGCCTCCGCCGTGACCGCCGCCTTCCTTCTTCTCTTCCTTGCCCTCGGCCTTCTTGTCGGCCTTCTCTTCTCCGTGGCCGGCTTCGGCTTCGGCGCCGTGCGCTTCGGCAGGCTTGGGCTTCAGCATGAAGAAGGCCGCCGCGCCCCCGCCGCCCAACACCAGCAAGGCGACCGGCGCGATGATGAACAGCAACGGGATTTTCTTTTTCTTGGGCGCGGCGGCGTCACCCTCGGGGGCCTCGCCTTCGGTCACGGCCGGCAGGTTGGCGTCGGCGTCGGCCGCAGGCGCACCCTTCTTCTTGCCGAACTTGAACATGCGCGCGCCCCGGAGACTTTCTCATGACGAGGATCGTCCGGTTTGGTTAACGCGACGTTTACAATGGGCAGGATTTGCCGGGTTGGAAGCGACGCGATCCCGCTCAAACCCGCATTCCGCCTGAATTAACCCTGTTGGCACGGCCGTTGCGAGAGGCTGAGGCGAAGGAGCACGCCTCTCGTGGAAAACGCCGCCTATATCGGACTGTCACGCCAGATGACGCTGCGTCGCGAACTGGACATCGTGGCCAACAACGTCGCCAACGCCAACACCACCGGCTTCAAGGTCGAGCAACTGATGCTCGGAACCGAGATCGGGCAGCGGGCGCGCAACGACTCGATCCGCCCGTCGGCCAGCTTCGTGCTGGACAATGGCGTCGGTCGCGACTTCGGCCAGGGTTCGATGCAGCAGACGGGCCGCTCGCTGGACTTCGCCATTTCCGGCGAGGGCGCCTTCTTCACCGTGCGTGATGGCGCCAACGGCGAAGCCTACACCCGCGACGGCGCCTTCACCCTGGACCCGGAAGGGCGTCTGACCACCAAACAGGGTCAGGCCGTCCTTGGCGGCGGCGCGGAGATCGTGCTGGACCCCGCGCTTGGCGCGCCCAGCGTCGGCGCTGACGGCACCATCACCCAGAACGGACAGGTCACTGGCCGGCTGTCGGTCGTGCGTTTCGATACGCTGGGCGTGCTCGAAAAGGGCGGCGACAGCCTCTACCGCAATAAGTCCAACGCCCAGCCGATCGAGGCCGCCGACGCCCAGGTTCATCAGGGCTCGCTGGAGTCTTCCAACGTCAATCCATTGATCGAAATCACCAATCTCGTCGAGATCAGCCGCGCCTACGAGAGCATTTCCAAGCTGATCGAAAACACCACAGACCTGAGCCGTCGCGCCGTCGAGCGCCTCGGCAAGGCCGCTTAAGGGAGAGCCGGAACATGCGCGCTCTGAGAACCGCAGCCTCGGGCATGGCCGCCCAGCAGCTGAACGTGGAGGTCATCTCCAACAACATCGCCAACATGAACACGGTGGGCTTCAAGAAGCAGCGCGCCGAGTTTCAGGACCTGCTGTACCAGAACGTCGAACGCATGGGGGCCCAATCCTCGGCCTCCGGCACCGTGGTTCCAACCGGCATCCAGATCGGCGCAGGCGTCAAGGCGGGGGCCGTCTATCGGATTACCGAACAGGGCACGCCCCAGGCGACGGGCAACCCGTACGACATGGCCATCGACGGCAAGGGCTATTTTCAGATCAGCCTGCCTTCTGGCGAAAAGGCCTACACCCGCGCTGGCAATCTGCAGGTCAATCCTGAAGGCCAGATGGTGACGGACGACGGCTATCTGCTGGAACCGGCGATCACCATCCCGCAGGACGCGACCAAGGTATCGATCTCCAAGACCGGTCTCGTTCAGGTGACCCAGGCCGGACAGCCCGCCCCGACCACGGTCGGTCAGATCGAACTGGCCAGCTTCTTCAACGAGGCGGGTCTGGAAGCTATCGGCGACAACCTGCTACTGGAAACCGCCGCGTCCGGGCCGGCGATCGTCGGGACGCCCGGCGACGCGGGCTATGGCCAGATCATGCAGTCCTACACCGAGGCGTCGAACGTCGATGCGGTCGCTGAAATCAGCGCCCTGATCGTGGCGCAGCGCGCCTATGAAATGAACTCCAAGGTCATCAGCACCGCTGACCAGATGCTGTCCGTCGCCTCGCAAGTGAAGGGCTAGGGCCGTGACCATGATCCGTTCCCTGCTGCTCGCCGCCGCCGTCAGCGCCTTCGCCGGCGCCGCCCTCGCAAATCCGGTCGTGCTGCGCGCAAACCCCGTGGATGACGACGGTCGCGTCACCCTGGGCGATATCTTCGAGGGCGCGGGCGCCGCAGCCAATGTCGCCGTCGCCGAACGCGTCGGTCCCTCGGTCGTGCTGGACGCCGGTCAGCTTCAGGCCCAGGCGCGTCAGGCGGGCCTTGACTGGAGCAATCCCAACGGCCTGCGCCGCGTCGCCGTGCGCCGTTCGGCCGGACCCGTTCAGACCGTGGCCGAGGCCGCGCCGACGGACGCCGTCCAGGCCGCCCAACCTATCGCCCGCGCCGCCTATCGTCCCGGCGCCGCGCCGCAGGTCATCGCCCGCAACGATATGGTGCGCGTTACCTATCAGGTCGGCGGCGTGAACCTGGCCGTCATGGGCAAGGCCATGCGCAGCGCCGGTCTGGGCGAGCCGGTCGCCATAATGAACACCACCTCCAACCGCGTCATCGATGCGGTCGCCTCCGGCCCCGGCCAAGCCATCGCCGGCCCCGGCGCCGACATGGCCCGCGCCAATCCCCAACAGTTCGCCGCCCGCTAGGGAATCCAAGTCATGCGTAAAGCCGTCCTGATCCTCGCCGCCCTCGCCCCGCTCGCCGCCTGCTCGACCGTCGCCGAAACGGTGCGCGGTCCGGAACTGGCCCCCATCGGCTACCCCGCCGCCCTGATCCCGGCGCAGCAGGCCTATCTGCCCGCGCGCGAGACTGCGCCGGCCAGCGCCAACAGCCTGTGGCGCACGGGCGCCCGCACCTTCTTCGGCGACCAGCGCGCGCGCCATATTGGCGACATCCTGACGGTCAAGATCGACATCGACGATCGCGCCCAGACCCAGAACTCGACCCAGCGCTCGCGCTCCAACGAGATCAATGCCGGCGTCAGCAACCTGTTCGGCCTGGAAAGCAGCCTGGGTCGCGCCTTCCCCGGCGGCTTCGATCCGTCGAAGATGGTCGGCATGGAAGGCGATCTGAAGTCGTCGGGCAATGGTTCGGTCACCCGAGCCGAGAAGGTGTCGCTGACCATCGCCGCCGTCGTCACCGACGTCCTGGCCAACGGCAATCTGGTGATCCAGGGTCGGCAGGAAGTGCGCACCAACCGCGAGGTCCGCGAATTGACCGTCGCCGGAATCGTCCGCCCAGAGGACATCTCATCGGCCAACGCCATCAACCACACCCAGATCGCCGAGGCGCGCATCTCCTACGGCGGTCGTGGCGACGTCAGCCGCGTCCAGGCCCCGCCCGTGGGTCAGGCGCTGGCGGAACGCTTCAGCCCGTTCTGACGCGCGCTGACCCTGCGGGTTGAACTGCTGACGGATAACCGCGTTCAAGGGAAATGCGGTCGTCCGATCTCTTGCGGTCACAGCCGCGTCTGACGACATTGAAGGCGACGCGACGCTGCGCGTCGTCGGCGGGGGCTGACACATGATGCTGATACTCTCCGCCCTGATGGCGGCCGCGATACAGACTGCGCCCGCCGCAGGCTGGACCTGGAGCCTGTACGAGGGCGAGGGACCGATGGTGCTGGCCAACGACATCCCCGACACCGCCAGCCTGCGCGCCACGCTGCAATGCCTGCCGGGTTCGGGCGCGGTCTCGGTCGCGGTCTATGGCGAGGATGCGTCCGCCGGATTTGCGCGTATCACCTCAGGCGGGTCGACGGCGACCAGCGAGGCGCGCATCGGGCGTGGCGGCAAGCTGGAGACGGCGATCCCCGTCGACCACCCCGCCTTTTCCGCCTTCGTCGCGAACGGCCGGATGACAATCGCCGTCGGCGACGACGCCAACACGATCACCGTCGAACGTCCGCACATGGCCAAGCTGCGTCGCTTCGCCGATCGCTGCGCCGGCTGAGGAACTCACGCATGCGTCTTCGCTTGATATCAGCCTTGATCGCCGTGTCGGCGCTCGCCGCTTGCGCGACCCAGGCCCCGATGCCCGCAGCCGGCTCGGCAGCGACCGCATCAGCGCCCACGCCCACACCCGGTTACGACTGGTTTCTGAACACCGATGGTCAGGAGGCTATGCTGGCCTACGGCGTCGCCAACAGCGACGAGATCAAGCTGAAACTGGCCTGTCAGGCCGGATCAAGCGCACTGGAACTGACGGCCTCGAGCGACAGGCCGGGCCGCGAAATCTATTTGGAATCCGGCGGCGACACCGAGCGCTATCGCGCCGCATCTGAGCCGGCCGTCGTGCATGACGGCGAACTGCTGACGGCTCAGGCCAAGACCAAGGATCCGGTCTTCCAGCGCTTCCGAAGTCTGGGCTGGATCGCCGCCTGGGCTGACGACGAACGTCACGTCTACGCCGCCCATCCCGCCGCAAAGGTGCAAATCGAGCGGTTCTTCACCGTCTGCGGTTGACGCATCGGCTCCGCTCGGCTTGCGTGCCCCTACTGACAGGAGGGGCGTCATGAAGATTTCTTATCTGGCTATTGCGGCCATGCTTGCGGCCGGGTCGCCGATCATGGCCGTCGCGCAAACGCCGCCCGCCGCCGTCGCAACCGCGCCGGCAGACGCCGCGGTGAACGCCGTCATCGCCGACTACGAGACCTATCTGAAGTCGGTCGATCCGATCTCGGCCGGCGGAGAGGGCGATGTCGAGGCGATGGGCCGCGTGCCTGATCTGTCGCGTGAGTTTGAACTGGCCCAGCGCGCACCGCTGGAAGGGTTCGTGCGGCGGCTGACGGCCATCAACCCGGCAAGTCTTTCCCACGCCGGCGGCATCAACCACGCCTTCCTGCTCTATACGCTTAACCGCAGCCTGGAAGGGTTGGACTACGACACCAGCCGTCTGGCGTTCGACTCCGAAGGCGGCCCCGGAACCTGGGCGCTCTACGTCGGCGGCAGCACGCGCCTGAACTCGGTCGCGGAGGCCGAGGCCTACATAAAGCGTATCCGGGGCTTCGGCCAAATCTACGCCCAGACGACCGCCAACGCCCGACGCGGCCTGGACACCGGCTTGGTCCAGGCCCGGTCCGTGACAGAAAGCGCCCTGACGCTGGCGCGAAACGATGTGGCGATCAAGCCGGACGCCGAGCCGCTGCTGAAGCCGTTGGCCACCCTGCCATCCACCGTGTCTCAGGCTGATAAAGATCGCCTGACCGCAGCGGCGACGGCAGTGGTTTCAGAAACGATCCTTCCCGCACGCCGGGCCTGGCTGGCCTTCCTCGAGAGCGACTATCTGCCCAAGGCGCCGATCCAGCCAGGCATCGGCAATCGGCCCGGCGGCAAGGACCTTTACGCCTATCTGGTGCGCGGCCACACCACGACCGACCTGACGCCGGACCAGATCCACCAGATCGGTCTGGACGAGGTCGCGCGCATCCGCGCCCGTATGGATGTGGAAATGACGGCGTCGGGCTGGACCGGCGACTTCGCCGGCTTCCTGAACTTCCTGCGCACCGATCCTCAGTTCTATGCGACCAGCCGTGAGGCCCTGTTGCAGCAGGCGTCGGAGATGGCCAAGCGCGCGGATGGCGGCCTACCGCCCCTGTTCGCCACCCTGCCCCGCCTGACCTACGACGTGCAGCCCGTGCCGCCGCAGATCGAGGAAAACTACACCACCGGCCGCTACAACGGCGGGTCGATGCAGAACGGCGTCGCCGCCCATTACATCGTCAACACGTCTAAGCTGGATCAGCGCCCGCTGTACGAACTGCCCGCCCTGACCCTGCATGAGGCCGTTCCGGGCCACCACCTCCAGATCGCCTTGCAGCAGGAGGCGCCCGGCCAACCCTATTTCCGCCGTCAGGCCAATGTCAGCGCCTATACCGAGGGCTGGGGCCTGTATGCCGAATATCTGGGCGAGGAGATGGGCTTCTACCGCACGCCTTACGAACGGTTCGGCCGCCTGTCCTATGAGATGTGGCGCGCCTGCCGACTGGTCGCGGACACCGGCCTGCACTGGATGGGCTGGACCGAAGAACAGGCCCGCGCCTGTTTCCGCGACAACTCGGCGCTCGCGACGCACAATATCGAGACCGAACTTCAACGCTACATCGGCTGGCCCGGTCAGGCCACGGCCTACAAGATCGGCGAGATCCGCCTGCGCGAAATCCGCGCGCGGGCCGAACTGGAGCTGGGGTCGAAGTTCAACATCCGCACCTTCCACGACGCCTTGCTGGTGGAGGGGCCGCTGCCGCTGGCGCTGTTGGACCAGCGGATGGACGCCTGGATCGCGGAGCAGAAGGCGAAATAGACTGTGCGGCTTACGCCCAGTCCGGCTCCGGCAAACCCTTCGACCGCAGGAATTCCGGGTTGAACAGCTTGGACGCATAGCGCGAGCCGGGATCGCACAGGCAGGTCACGATGGTCTTGCCGGGGCCAAGCTCGCGCGCCAGCCGTACAGCGCCGGCGATGTTCACCCCCGCCGATCCGCCCAGCGATAAGCCTTCGTGCTTCACGAGGTCGAACAGGATCGGCAAGAACTCCGCGTCTTCGATCCGATAGGCGTAGTCGGGTTTGAAGCCTTCCAGATTGCCGGTGATGCGGGCCACGCCGATCCCCTCGGTGATCGACGATCCCTCGCCCGTCATCTCGCCCTTGGTGAACCAGTTGAACATGGCCGCGCCCGCTGGATCGGCCAGGGCGATGGTCACATCCGGCTTCTGCTCGCGCAGATAGGCGCCGACGCCGGCGATCGTCCCGCCCGAGCCGACGGCCGAGACGAAGGCGTCGACCTGACCGTTTGTCTGCGCCCAGATTTCGGGGCCGGTCGTTTTGTAGTGGGCCTCGCGATTGGCGGTGTTGTCGAACTGATTGGCCCAGACGGCGCCGGCCTCTTCGCTGTCGTTCAGCTCGGCGGCCAGGCGCCCGGAATAGTGGACGAAGTGGTTCGGGCTGGAAAAGGGTGCGGCGTCCACCTCGACCAAGCGGGCGCCCAGCGAACGGATGGCGGATTTCTTCTCTTCCGACTGGGTGCGCGGAATGACGATGACGACCGGATGCCCTAACGCGGCGCCGACCAGGGCCAGGCCGATGCCAGTGTTGCCGGCCGTGCCCTCGACGATCGTCCCGCCGGGTTTCAACGCGCCCGACGCCCGCGCCCCCTGCACGATCGACAGGGCCGCGCGATCCTTGATCGAGCCGCCGGGATTTAGAAACTCGGCCTTGCCCAGGATTTCGCAGCCCGTCGCGTCGGACAGGCGGTTCAGGCGCACCAGCGGCGTATTGCCGATCAGGTCGATGACGGATGACGTAGCGGACAAGGTCAGGCTTTCAGGCGAAGATCGAGAACAGAGCGGATCAGGCGGCGGCCTGGCGTTGCCCTAAGTGGATGCCGCACTCGACCTTGTCCATGCCCGACCAACGTCCGGCGCGGGCGTCTTCGCCGTCATGGACGGCGCGGGTGCAGGGCCAGCAGCCGATCGATCGATAGCCCTGTTCGACCAGCGGGTGGCGCGGCAGGTCGTTCTCCTCCAGCCAGGCCTCCACGTCGTCGGCGTCCCAGTTGGCCAGGGGATTGATCCGCAGCACTCCGTCCAACACCTCGAACGGCTTCAGCTTTGCCCGCGTGGCGGATTGGTAGCGTTTACGTCCGGTGATGAGCGCATTGAACCCGGCGGTCGCCCGCGCCAGCGGCCGCACCTTCCGCAGATCGCAGCAGGCGTCGGCGTCGATCTTCCACAGGTCGTCGCGCGCATCCAGCGTCGCCTTCTCGCCCGCATCCGGCGTGACCAGCCGCACGTCGGTCAGGCCCAGCGCCTTGGTCAGTTGGGTGCGATAGGACAGGGTCTGGAGGAAATGCTGGCCCGTCTCCAAAAACACCACCGGCACGGTCTTGTCCTCGCTGGCGATGATGTCCAGCAAGGCGGCGGACTCGGCGCCGAAGGACGAGATGGCGCCGACCCGCAGACCCAGCGCCGGGTCCAACGCCGCCTTCACGATCTCGGATGCGTCCTTGCCCGCCGTCTCGCGGTTCAGCTGTTCGGCCAGGGCGTCCAGATCGCGGTCGTTGGACGCCGCACGCCGCCGCTGCCAGATTGTCGGCGCCGGATCGACCGCCGGCTGATAGGCGCCGCTGAACGCCCGGTCCATCCGGTCCCAGGCCGCCTTGTCCGCGCCCTCGGTCAGTTCCACCGCGTCGAAGCCCGAACGCCGAAGGTGTCGCGCCTGATCCGGCAGGACCTTGCCCGCCGCGATCAGCCGCCCGGCGTAACCGCGCTCTCGCAGCACCGCCGCCAGCGAGAAGCCGCGTCCGTCGCGGAAGGCGTCGAACTCCAGCACCAGCGTGTCTTCGCTTGCGGCGGCCGTCTCAACCTCCTCCAGCGGGGTCGTCACCGACAGGCGCAGCCCGTTCTGTATGCCCTCAAGCCGTTGCATCGAGCGTCTCATAGATGGCGTCGCGGAAGGGATCGGGACCGACGCGGCGCACCGTGTCGATGAACCGCTCACCGTCCGTGCGGATTTGCAGATAGCGGTCTAAGGTCCGCTGGATGGCGGGCGCAACCTCGTCTGCCGGCAGGCTCTTGCCGACGATGTCGCCCAGCGCCGCCTGCTCATCCGGCGAACCGCCCACGGTGATCTGGTAGTATTCCTCGCCCTTGCGATCGACGCCCAGCACGCCGATGTGGCCGACGTGGTGGTGACCGCAGGCGTTGATGCATCCGCTCATATTGATCCTGACCGGCCCCAACTTCTCCTGATAGTCCATGTCCGCCAAACGCTTGGACAGGGCCTGGGCCACCGGGATCGAGCGGGCGTTGGCGAGGCTGCAATAGTCCAGGCCCGGGCAGGCGATCACATCGGTCGCCAGATCGGCGTTGGCCGTCGCCAGCCCCGCCTCTCGCAGCGCTCGCCACAGAGTCGGCACATCGTCCAGCTTCACATGGGGCAGGACCAGGTTCTGCTCATAGGCGGCGCGCAGTTCGTCGAACGAATAGCGCTCGGCCAAATCCGCCACCGCGTCCATCTGGTCAGCCGTGATGTCGCCGGGCACGCCCCCGACCGGCTTCAGCGACACCACCACCGAGGCGTAGCCCGGCTGGCGATGACGACGGACGTTGTTCCTCGCGAACCGAGCGAAGTCCGGATCGGCCAGCAGGGCGCGGTCGAACGGGCCGCTGACCTTGGGCAGATCCTCGAACGGCGGCGGGGCGAAATAGGCCTTGATCCGCTCGGCCTCGTCCTCGGGGATGCGCAGATCCTCGTGGCGCAGGGTGGCGTAGTGTTTGTCCACCTCCTCGCGGAAGGCCTCGATCCCTAGCGAGGCGACCAGGATCTTGATCCGCGCCTTGTGGATGTTGTCGCGCCGCCCCAGCAGGTTCCACGCGCGCAGGATGGCGGTCAGATAGGCCAGCAGGTCCGCCGCCGGCACCGCCGCCGCGATCTCCTGACCGATATGCGGCAGACGCCCCTGCCCACCGCCGACGAAGACGCGGAAGGCCGTTTCGCCGTCCTCGCCCTCCACGACCTGAAGGCCGACATCGTGGGTGCGGATCGCCGCCCGGTCCTTTTCCGCGCCGATCACCGCGATCTTGAACTTGCGCGGCAGGAAGGAGAATTCGGGGTGGATGGTGGACCACTGGCGGATGATCTCGCACCAGGGACGCGGATCCTCGATCTCGTCGTCGGCGGCCCCGGCGAAGACGTCGGTGGTGGTGTTGCGGATGCAGTTGCCCGAGGTCTGGATGGCGTGCATCTCGACATCGGCCAGATCGCTCAGGATCGCCGGCAGGTCGGTCAGGGCCGGCCAGTTGTACTGGATGTTGCAGCGGGTGGTGAAGTGACCGTAGCCCTTGTCGTAGGTCCGCGCGATATGGCCCAGCCGGCGCATCTGACGACTGCTCATCACGCCATAGGGAATGGCGACGCGCAGCATATAGGCGTGCAGTTGCAGATAGACGCCGTTCATCAGCCGCAGCGGCTTGAACTCGTCTTCGGTCAGGGCGCCGGATGCGCGCCGCGCCACCTGGTCTGAGAATTCCTCAACTCGCTCACGCACCAAGGCGTGGTCGAACTCGTCATAGCGATACATCAGCCCACGCCTCCGACGACGCTGTGACCGACGGTCGGCCCGGCCGAGCGGATGCGCTCCTTCAGCCGGTCGCGGCCCGAAGGCGTGCGGTCCTGAACCTCGAACAGATAGGGGTTCACGAAGACGTCCGGCCGCCCGGCGACATCAGCCAGCACGACCTGGGCCGCCGTCTCGTCCAGCATCGAAGCCTGGTCGATGTGCTCGACCGGCTGGTTGTCGACGCCTGCATATATGACGCGACCGTCCGACAGGCGGTTTGCGGTCACGATCTTCACGCCGCCGCCCCCGTCCGCGTCTCGACCGACGCCGAGAAGGCCGCCGTCTCGCCGACGAACAACAGAGCCGGGCCGGCGAGGTTCGCGCCGCGCACCAAGGCGCCCAGCCCGTCCAGTCGCCCGCTCAGAACCCGCTCGTCCGGGCGGCTGCCGTTCTCGACAATGGCGACGGGGGTCGAGGGTGAGCGACCCGCCGCAATCAGGCGCGCAGCCGTCTCCTCGGCTCGGTCCGTGCCCATATAGATGGCCAGGGTGTGGTTGGGGCCCGCCAACCGCGTCCAGTCGGCCTCGACGCCGCCCGGCTTGGCCTGGGCCGTCACGAAGGTCACCGCCTGGGCGTGGTCGCGGTGGGTCAGGGGGATGCCCGCCGAGGCCGCGCAGGCCAGGGCCGCCGTCACACCGGGCACCACGAAGACCGGCACGCCGGCCGCCCGCATGGCCTCCAGCTCCTCGCCGCCGCGACCGAAGACGAAGGGATCGCCGCCCTTCAGTCGCACGACCCGATGACCGGCGCGGGCCTCCTCGATCATCAGGGCCTCGATCTGATCCTGCGGCACCGAGTGCTCGCCGCGTGCCTTGCCCACATACAGACGCTTGGCGTCGCGCCGCGCCCGCTCCAGCACCGCCTCGGGCACAAGACGGTCGTGGATGATGACGTCGGCGTCCTGCAAGACCCGCAGCGCCTTCAGGGTCAGCAGTTCCGGGTCGCCCGGCCCTGCGCCGACGATATGGACCACGCCCGTCTCCGGCGCGGCGACGTTCAGCAGGCGCAGCATCTCGCGCCGCGCCTCGGCCGTCCGACCTTCCGCCGCCAGCGTCGCGGCCGGACCCCGGAAGGCCTTCTCCCAGAAGCGACGTCGCGCCATGAAGTCCGGCACACTGGCCTTGACCGTATCGCGCAACTCGCGCGCCAGCCGCGCCACATTCGCCAGTCCGGCGGGCAGCACGCCCTCGATGGCCGTGCGGATATCCCGCGCCAGAATGGGCGCCGATCCACCGGTCGCCACGCCGATCACCACCTCGTCGCGGTCGATCAGGGCCGGGGTCTGGAAATCGCTCAGATGGGGCTTGTCCACCACATTGACCTGAGCCCCCGCCGCCCGTGCCAGGGCGCCCAGCCGCGCCAGTTCGTCCGCATCGTCCAGCGCCATGAAGACCAGCCGTGCGCCGGCCAGTTCGTCAGTCTCTGGCGCACGCAGCACCGGTTCCGCCGCCGTCAATGGCGTCTCGATCTTGGGCGGCGCGCCGTCGGGCGCGAACCACATCACCTCGGCGGGCGTGTTCAGGAACAGTCGCAGCTTGGCCAACGCCGGCTCGCCGCCGCCGATGATCACGATCTTTGCGGCCTCCAGCGGAATGGAGGCGAGAAATACACGCATCGTCTTGCTTTCTGGGCCGTCGGGAGAGGAAACAGGGACGACGGCAGGGCGCGAACCTTCGTCTTCCCCGTCCAGAGCCGCAAACCAGATTGCCTTTGTCTCGCTGATAGGATTTCTATCCGCGATGGCCCGTCCCCTGCTCCCGCTCAACGCCCTGCGCGCCTTCGAGGCCGCCGCGCGGCATCTGAACTTCTCGCGCGCCGCCGACGAACTGTCAGTGACGCCGGGCGCCGTCAGCCAGCAGATCCGCCTCTTGGAAGACATCGTCGGCGGGCCGCTGTTCGTGCGCGAGGCGCGGGGCCTGCAACTGACCGATCTGGGCCGTTCCTCCGTGCCGCTGCTGCGCGAGGGGTTCGAGCGGCTGATGGACGCCTCGGCCCTGCTGCGCGAACCCCCGCGTCGCAAACAGGTGTCGATCAGCGTGGCGCCCGGCTTCGCCTCCAAATGGCTGATGCCGCGCATGGACGACTTCCACACCGCCCATCCCGAGATCGAACTGTGGATCTCGGCCGACATGGAGCCGGCGGACCTGAGCGAGGGCAAGGTCGATCTGGCGGTGCGCTACGGTCCCGGCGACTATCCCGGCCTTACGGTTGATCGGCTGATGACCGAGACGGTGCTGCCCGTCTGCGCCCCATCGCTAATGGATGGCGACAAGCCGATCCGCAAACCGGCCGACCTGATCGGACACACTCTGCTGCATGACATGTCCAACGATGGCGACCCCAGCCGTCCGGACTGGGCGATGTGGTTGAAGGCGCGGGGTATCCGTCACCCCGACCCGCGACGCGGCTCGCGTTTCAACCAGTCGGGTCTGTTGATCGAGGCCGCCATATCGGCGCGCGGCGTAGCGCTGGCCAAACGCACCCTGGCACAGGCGGACCTGGCGTCAGGGCGACTGGTCGCGCCCTTCCCTGACGGGTCCGAGGCGGTCGGCTTCGCCTACTACGTTGTCCAGCCCCGCGACCGGCCGCCCTCGCCCAGCGCGACCGCTTTTGTCGGCTGGCTGAAGAAACAGGCCGTGGATCACGACAATACGATGGGTCAGTTGTAGGGTTCTTTTACCGCAGATTGGCGGCGCAGGAAAAGGACATCCGCCATGGCTGACGACAAGGCCCCTCGCCTCGCGGTCCTGATCGATGCGGAGAATGCTTCCGCTCGCATCGCAGAGGCGCTGTTCAGCGAAATCGCCACCTTGGGCGAGGCCTCGGCACGACGGATCTACGGCGACTTCGCCAGCCCTCAGATCGCCGGCTGGACGCGGGTCCTGGCTCGTTTCGCCATCCAGCCCCAGCAGAATTTCGCCAACACCAAGGGCAAGAACTCGGGCGACATCGCCTTGGTCATCGATGCGATGGACCTGCTGCATTCCGGGAGGTTCGACGGCTTCTGCCTGGTGTCTTCCGACGCCGATTTCACCCGACTGGCCGCCCGCATCCGCGAGGAAGGCGTCGACGTCTATGGGTTCGGCGAGCAGAAGACGCCCGAAAGCTTCCGTCAGGCCTGCACCCGCTTCATCTATACCGAGAACCTGATCGCGCCGGTTCCGGTCGACGCCGGAGCTAAGTCGCCCGTGGCCGAGACGCCGGCGACCAAGCGCAAGCCGTCCGAGGCCGCGCGCCTGATCGCGGCCATCATCGCCGACATGGACGAGGACGGCGACGGCTGGGTGGCGGTGGGCGGCATCGGCAATCGGCTGCGCAACGCCCATCCCGACTTCGATCAGCGCACCTATGGCTACGCCAAGCTGTCAGACCTGATCCGCGCGACCGGCCGGTTCGAGGTCGAGACCGGCGAACGCGGCGCGATGCGGATTCGCGACCGCGCCTGATCTACGCTCTAGCCGCCTGGCTCACCGACACGCCCAAGGCCTGAAGCGCGGCGGCTGTGATGTGTTCGGCATTCAGGCCGGCCTGGGCGTACATGGCCATGGGCGCATCCTGGTCCTGGAAGACGTCGGGCAGGTTCAGGGTGCGGATCTTGAGCCCGCCGTCCAGCGCGCCTTTCTCGGCCAGCAGTTGCAGCACGAAGGCGCCGAAGCCGCCCATGGCGCCTTCTTCGACCGTGATCAGGGCCTCGTGCTCGCGCGCCAGACGCAGGATCAGATCGGCGTCCAGCGGCTTGGCGAAGCGGGCGTCGGCGACGGTGGCCGACACGCCCTTGGCGGCCAGCATGTCCGCCGCCTTCAGCGATTCCTGCAGACGGGTGCCCAGGCTAAGGATGGCGACCGAAGTCCCCTCTCGCACGATCCGGCCCTTGCCGATCTCAAGCGGCGCAGCGAGTTCGGGGATCTCCACGCCCACGCCGTCGCCGCGCGGATATCGGAAGGCGCTGGGCCGGTCGTCGATGGCCAGCGAGGTCGAAATCATCGCCGCCAGTTCGGCCTCATCCGCCGCCGCCATCAGCACCATGCCAGGCAGCGCGCCCATGAAGCCGATGTCGAAGGATCCGGCGTGCGTGGCGCCGTCCGATCCAACCAGGCCCGCCCGGTCCATGGCGAAGCGCACCGGCAGCGACTGGATCGCCACGTCGTGGACCACCTGGTCGTAGCCGCGCTGAAGGAAGGTCGAATAGATCGCGCAGACCGGTTTCATTCCGTCCGCCGCCAAACCGGCCGCGAAGGTCACCGCGTGCTGTTCGGCGATGCCGACGTCATAGGTCCGCTCAGGAAACGCCTGGCCGAACAGGTCCAGACCCGTTCCCGACGGCATGGCCGCCGTGATCGCCACGATCGACGGATCGACCTTTGCGTGTTTGATCAGCTCGGTTCCGAACACCTTGGTGTAACTGGGGGCGTTGGAGATGGCCTTGGCCTGCTTGCCTGAGACCACGTCGAACTTGACGACTGCATGCAGTTTGTCGGCGCTGCTTTCGGCGGGGGCGTAGCCCTTGCCCTTCTGCGTCACGACGTGGACCAGCACCGGACGGTCCTCGATGGCGGCCGCCTTCTTCAAGATCGGCACCAGATTGTCCATGTCGTGGCCGTCGATCGGGCCGACATAATAGAAGCCCAACTCCTCGAAGAAGGTGCCACCGGTGACCATGCCGCGGGCGTATTCCTCGGCCTTCTTGGCCGCCTTGCGGAAGGGGCGCGGCAGGTGCTGGGCCACCGTCTTGCCCAGGCGGCGGACGTTCTGATAGGCGCCGCCCGACACCAGGCCGGCCAAATAGGCGCTCATCCCGCCAACCGGCGGCGCGATCGACATGTCGTTGTCGTTCAAAATCACCATCAGCTGGCCGCTGGTCGCCTCGGCGGCGTTGTTCATCGCCTCATAGGCCATGCCGGCCGACATGGAGCCGTCGCCGATGACGGCCACGACGCGGTTCTTCTCGCCCTTCTGATCGCGCGCGGCCGCGAAGCCCAGGGCGGCGCTGATGGAGGTCGAGGCGTGGGCCGCGCCGAACGGATCGTATTCGCTCTCGCTGCGCTTGGTGAAGCCCGACAGGCCGCCGCCTTGGCGCAGAGTGCGGATGCGGTCGCGTCGCCCGGTCAGGATTTTGTGCGGATAGCACTGATGCCCGACGTCCCAGATCAGGATGTCCTTGGGCGTCTCGAACACATGGTGCAGCGCCGTGGTCAGTTCGACCACACCCAGCCCCGCGCCCAGATGGCCGCCGGTGACGGACACGGCGTCGATCGTTTCGGCCCGCACCTCCTGCGCCAGCTGTTTCAACTGGGCGATATCGAAGTCCCGCGTGTCGGCGGGCGTCTTAACGGTGTCGAGTAGCGGGGTGTCGGGCATCAGCCGTAAAACCTTGGAAAGTCTTGTCGATCAACCCGCAGGTCGTTTCAACGTTTCGTATCAGGACCGGCGCTTTAGCACAAAGTCCACGCTGGCCCTGAGGATTTCGGCCTCGTCGCCGAACGGCTCCAGATGCGACCGGGCCTGATTTGCGAGGTGCGCGACCCTTTGCCGCGCCGCCTCCAGACCCAACAGGGTGACGAAGTTGGTCTTGCCCAGCGCTGCGTCCTTGCCCCCGGCCGCCTTGCCCATTTCCTCGGCCGAGCCTTCGGCATCCAGCAGGTCGTCGACGATCTGATAGGCCAGGCCGACATCGTGGGCGAAGCTAATCAGAGCGTGGCGATGTTGGGCCGAGGCGTCGGCAATGATCAGCGGGATTTCGAAGGCGTAGGCGAACAAGGCGCCGGTTTTCAGTCGCTGCATTCGCGCCACGCCGCCCAAGTCGTCGCGCACGCCCAGCAGATCGATCATCTGACCACCCGCCATGCCCCGCGCACCCGACGCCAGCGACAGCCGCGCCGCCAGTTCGCAACGCACGGCCGCATCCTCATGGGTGTCTTCATGCAGGATGATGTCGAAGGCGGCCGTCTGCAGCGCATCGCCGGCCAACACCGCCGTCGCCTCGTCATAGGCCCGGTGTACGGTCGGCCGCCCCCGGCGCACGTCGTCGTCGTCCATGCAGGGCAGGTCGTCGTGAACCAGGCTGTAGGCGTGCACGCATTCCAGCGCGCAGGCGGCGCGCAATACAGATCGCTCATCGATGTCGAACAGGCGTGCGGCCTCCAGCGCGAAGAACGGCCGCAAGCGTTTGCCGGGGCCCAGCGCCGCATAGCGCATCGCCTCGGTCAGGCGGGATTCCGGGCCCTCGGCGCGCGGCAGCAGTTCATCCAGCGCGACCGTGACCAGATCGGCGACCTCAGCCACGCGATCGATCACCGCCTGTTCCGGCGAATTCGCGGCGATGACGCGGTTCACGAGAACCGGCTCCAGACCAGGCTCGGAGACGATGCCAGGATCATTCGAACGACGCCGCCTCGACGCCCTTGGCCTGGCCGTCGGGGCCGACCACGATCTTCTCCACACGCAGCTGCGCCGCCTTCAGCCGCGCCTCGCAATGCGCCTTCAGCTTGGCGCCCTCTTCATAGAGGGCGATCGATTCCTCCAGCGGCGCCTGGCCGGATTCCAGGCGAGACACGATGGTCTCCAGGCGCTTCAGGGCGTCTTCGAAGCTGAGATCGGCGGGGATGGCGGCGGCGGTGTCGGTCATGGCGCGGACCCTAGAGGCGCGCGCGGAGCGCATCAACGTCAGAAGCGGCTATCGCTTCTCGTAGCGACGCTGCGACCAATATTTGAAGCCCTGGTTCTGAACCAGTTTCCAACCGTCGGCCTTCAGCGCGCGCCCGACCATATGGTTGAAATAGCCATGGGCGAAGACCAGCACGTCCTGCCCGCCTTCGGCACGCGCAATCAGCTTCTGCGCCGCTTGATCGGCGCGCGCCTCGGCCTGGGCGCGGGTTTCCTGGCCGCCGTGATGATCGAAAGCGTGCCACCAGAAGCGCGACACCACGCCCCACCATTTGGGCGACAGCTTGATCCATTCGGGAATCGGCGGCGGCGGCAGAGGCGCCTCGATGAACATGACGTCGGCCATGACCTCGCGTCCCGCGGCGACCGCAGCGGCGGTTTCCTGGGCGCGCTGACGGGTCGAGGCGTAGATGGCCCCAGCACCCTGGGCGGCCGCGACCAGTTCGGGCGGCGGCGTCTGACCGGCCAGCAGGCCGCCGATCTCATATTTCGCCCACCAGTCGCCGTACTGGCGGGCAGAGATCAGGCATTTGCGCGACAGGGCCGGCTCGCCGTGACGCGTCAGGATGATGGCGCCGGGACGGACAGCGACAAGCGCGCCGACGGATGGCGCGGCGTCAGACGGGGACACGGACGGTTCGGTCGAATCGAGGGACAGGGCGGGGGCTGACATGACAAACGGACGGGCCTTTGGTTTCAAGGCGTTAGGCGTCCTCAGTCCTCCCCGAGCGCAGCGACGTGGGCGACCGCAGAGCGGCCTAGTCCTTCAAGGTCGTAACCGCCCTCAAGCGCCGACACAACCTTGCCCGAACAGGTCCGACGCGCGACTTCCAGAATCGCGCGCGTCGCCCAAGCGAAATCCTCGGCCTCCAGCGACTGATGCGCCAAGGGATCGCGCCGGTGGGCGTCGAAACCGGCCGAGATCAGGATCAGGTCCGGCCGGAACGATTCCAGCGCCGGCATCAATCCGCCGGCGAAGGTCGCACGCCAGTTCTCGCGCGCCGCATGGGGCGCGACGGGGGCGTTGACGATATTGCCGACGCCCGTCTCAGACGCCGCGCCGGTGCCGGGATACAGCGGCATCTGGTGGATGGAGGCCAGGAACAGGCTGTCGTCGCCTTCGAACGCCGCCTGGGTGCCATTGCCGTGGTGAACGTCGAAATCGACCACCGCCACCCGCGCCATCCCTTCGGCCTGAGCCGCACGCGCTGCGATGGCGACGGAGGAGAACAGACAGAACCCCATCGCGCGGTCCGGCTCGGCGTGGTGGCCCGGCGGGCGCACGGCGGCAAAGGCGCGATCCATCTCGCCCCGCGCCACGGCTCGCACCGCATCGATCGCCGCCCCCGCGGCCAGCCGCGCCGCCGGCACGCTGCCGGGTGAAAGGACGGTGTCGGCATCCAGCTGGATCATGCCTGCGACCGGCGAGGCGTCCAGCAGGCGTGCGACATAGGCGGCGGGATGCACCCGCTCCAGATCCGCAACCTCGGCCTGGGTCGCGGCGCGGCGGTCGCGGGCTAGGCCTGCATCCTCCAGAGCATCCAGCACCGCCTTCAGCCGCTCGGGACTTTCGGGATGGCCCGCGCCCGGCGCGTGGGACAGCATGGACGGATGAGTGAAGATCGGCAGGGACATTGAAGCGACGATACGCCGGGCTTTTGGACTTGTCGCCCGTGACGCGCACCAAGGCGCGCGCTAGAGCCGACGCATGACTGAGATCGCGATCCGCCCTGCCCGCCCCGAAGACGCCGCCGCCTTGGGCGCGCTGGGGCGCCAGACCTTCATCGACACCTTCGTCGAGGGATTCGGCATCCCCTACCCGCAAGCCGACCTGAATGCGTTTCTGGACGCCAGTTTCGATCTGGAGCCGACGCTGAAGAAGTTGGCGGAGCCCGACTGCGCCTGGTGGGTGGCCGACCGCGACGGCGAGCTGCTGGCCTTCGCCAACGCCGGCCCTAATGGCCTGCCCCACCCCGAAGCCAGACCGTCGCACATGGAGCTGCGCCGGCTCTATGTGTCGAAGGCGGCACAAGGTCTGGGGCTGGGAACCCGACTGCTGAAGCTGTCTCTGGACTGGATGGAAACCCACACGGACGGACCGCTGTGGATCGGCGTCTGGAGCGGCAACGACAAGGCCCAGCGCCTCTATGCCGCCTACGGCTTCGAGAAGGCGGGCGAATACGACTATCCCGTCGGCGCCTGGCGCGACCACGAGTTCATCTTGCGACGCGGCTGATCCGGGTTCACATCCCTCTCATGCTCCTGAACTTCTTCACCGCGCTGCGCGACGCCAAGGTTCCGGTGTCGATGAAGGAATGGCTCCATCTGATGGAGGCCATGGATCGCGACGTGGCGGGGCGCGAGGTCGAGGCCTTTTATCACCTGTCGCGTGCGGTCCTGGTCAAGGACGAGAAACACTATGACCGGTTCGATCAGGTGTTCGGGACGGTGTTCAAGGGCGTCGAGTCGGTTGGAACGGGTGAAGACCTGACAACCGACATTCCCGAGGACTGGCTGCGGCTGCTGAACGAAAAATACCTGACCGACGAGGAGAAGGCCCAGATCGAGGCGCTGGGCGGATTCGACAAGCTGATGGAAACGCTGAAGCAGCGTCTGGAGGAGCAGAAGGAGCGGCACTCCGGCGGCTCCAAATGGATCGGCACCGGCGGAACCAGCCCCTTCGGACACGGCGGCTACAACCCCGAAGGCGTGAGAATCGGCGGTCCGAGCAAGCATGGCCGGGCGGTCAAGGTGTGGGAGAAGCGCGAGTTCAGGAATCTGGACGACACGGTCGAACTGGGCACCC
Organism: Brevundimonas sp. 374; assembly: GCF_900102995.1. Classification (NCBI taxonomy): domain Bacteria; kingdom Pseudomonadati; phylum Pseudomonadota; class Alphaproteobacteria; order Caulobacterales; family Caulobacteraceae; genus Brevundimonas; species Brevundimonas sp. 374. The sequence goes on from NZ_FNKT01000001.1 coordinate 1,195,102, forward strand.
GCAATATCAAGGTGGCGCTGCGTCGTCTGCGCCGTTTCGCCCGACAGGGGGCGCCCGACGAACTGGATATCGACGGCACCATCGACGGCACGGCGCGTCAGGGCTGGCTGGACATCCAGATGCGGCCCGAGCGACGCAATACGATCAAGGTGCTGCTGTTCCTCGACATCGGCGGTTCGATGGACGGTCACATTAAGCTGGTTGAGGAGTTGTTCTCGGCGGCCAAGACTGAGTTCAAGAACCTGGAGTTCTTCTACTTCCACAACTGCCTCTATGAAGGCGTCTGGAAGGACAATCGCCGGCGGCACACCGAGCGGATCCCGACGTGGGATCTGCTGCACAAATACCCTGGCGACTGGCGCGCCATCTTCGTCGGCGATGCAACGATGAGCCCCTATGAGATCACCATGCCCGGCGGCTCCGTCGAGCACTGGAACGAGGAGGCCGGCGCCGTATGGATGAAGCGGGCGCGCCAGCAGTGGGAGAAGTCGGTCTGGCTCAATCCCGTTCAGGAGCGGTACTGGGACTATACCGCATCCGTCGGCCTGTTGCGTGAGGTAATGGAGCAGCGGATGTTCCCGCTGACGCTCGAAGGCCTCGACAAGGCAATGCGGGCCCTGACAAGGTAGGAGACGTTCGGGCGACCGCCTGCAACTTCACGAAGGGTCCGACCATGATCGCCGCCGCCTTCGCCTTGCTGATCCTCCAACAAGCTGCGCCGACCGTCGTGTGGGATGCGCCCGCGCCCGAGGCGGTGGTTGAAACGCCGACGCCGCCGTTCGAGCACAATGTGCCTGCCTGGGGCCTGGCTGATCCCTTTGGCTTCGAGCGCGCACGGTGCAGTCCACTAGTGCGCGGCCAGCAGTCCATGGCCGAATGTCAGACCGAGGTGCGCGAACAGCTGGCCATCGCCATGGGGTCCGACCTGCCCGAAGCTCTGCGCCCGAGCGGCATGGCCGGTGACTGTCAGATGATCCGGGCCAGCGCCGCAGGCTCGGACTATGCGGTCCAGTGCGGCGCGCAGTCTCGCACGGCGGCCGCGCCCTCGAGCCTGCGAGAAATGGATTGTCGTCCGCGTCCGGTCGAGGGCGGGTTCAGCTCTGAATGCCGCCCAGTCGATGGAGCCGACAAGAAGGGGCTATCGCTGACCCTGTGGGGCGACAAGGACTGATCGGACAGAAAAGCGCCGCCCGCTTCCGCGGACGGCACCTCGCATCTTCGCGCATTCGAGGAAAGCTTAGGCCTTGTCGCGCAGGCTGTCCTTGACGCCGCCGACAGTATTTTGGACCTTGCCTTCGACCTGATCGGCCTTGCCTTCAGCCTGCAACTTGGTGTCGCCGGTCACCTTGCCGACGCCTTCTTTAATCTTGCCACCGATGTTCTTGGCGGCACCTTCGATACGGTCATGGTCAGCCATGGAAATCTCCTAATTTTCATCGCCGCGACGTAACGTTGCGGTTCGAAAAATAAACGACTTCGCTAATGGCCTGTTCCGTAAGGCTCAGCTTGGACGACGTAGCCAGACGGCGACAGCCCAGGCGTGAGAATCGTGACGCAAGCGCGAGATGGCGAAGGTCGGATCCAGCCACACCAGCGTGTGATCGTCCTCACATTTTGCATCGGGATTTTCGGCCGCCACAGTCGCCGTCCAGAAGCCGCCGACATTGTTCACCGGCTCGCGCGTCGAACGCACGAAATACTGGCTGGCCTCGGCGATGCGGTTCAGCGGCGCGACCGTCAAGCCGGTTTCCTCGACGAATTCGCGGATCAGGGCCTGGACCTCGGTTTCTTCCAAATCTATGCCGCCGCCGGGCAGGTCGAAATAGGGACCGGTCTCGCGCTCGACGCGCACGCAGGCGATTAGGCCGTCACGCTCGACGATGCCGAACGCGGTGGCGCGGTGACGATAATCCGAAGCGGGTTTGCGAACGCCGAACTGCAACATGATGAAAACCGACCCTAGAGGTCGAACGACAACCTGGCGCGCACGCCCTTGTGGGCGCCGTCGAACTCGACCGCCGACCGCAGGCCAGACGCCATGGCGGAAATGATCTTGCCGCCCAGACCCGTGCCCTTGGGTGTTCCGTCGCCCAGGCCGGGGCCGTCGTCCTCGACCGTCAGCATCACGCGATGGTCCGTCTCGCGGCGCAGATGGATGCGAATCTCGCCCCCCTGCCCCGGCGCATAGGCGTATTTGACCGCGTTGGTGACCAGTTCGGTGACGATGACGCCGATGGAGACGGCTTGATCGGTCGTGACCGACAACGGCTCAGCGTCCAGCGTCAGCCTGGGCGATCCTTCGTCTGGCCCGATGGACTTGGACAGTTCGTCCATCAGCCCGACCAGATATTCGTCCATCGCCACGTGGCTCATGTCGCCGGACGTGTAGAGGCGGCGGTGAACATGGGCGACGGCCTCGATGCGCGCCTGCGATTCGCGCAGCGCGTCCTTGGCGCCCTGATCAGTGACGTGGCGCATCTGCAACGACATGAAGCTGGACACCAGCTGCAGCGAGTTGCCGACGCGGTGGTTCACCTCACGCAGCATCGCCTCGGCCCGATCGCGCGCTCGGCGGATTTCTTCCTGCGCCAGTTCGTTCTCGCGCTCCAGCCGACGGCGCGACAGGGCGTCCTCGAGCGCCGAGCGCAACAGGGAGGTGAAGTCCTCCGAGACATCCTTGATTACGTAGTCCGCCGCGCCCGCTCGAAGGGCCGCGACGGCGATCCGCCCATCCTGCGCACCCGTCACATAGACGACGGGCGGCGGCGCCGTCAGGGCCAGAATGTCCGGTAGGACGTCCAGCCCGTCTCGCGTCGGCATATAATGGTCGAGCGCGCAGACGTCGAACTCGTCCTGCTGCAACAGCTCCAGCCCCGCATCGCCGTCGGGCGCGCAGGTGACGGCGTAGCCGTGACGCCCCAGTTCCTTCTCGACCAGTCGGGAAAGACCCCGATCATCGTCGATGTAGAGCAGGCGGATGGGCTGGGACGCGTCGATCGTCAGATCTCCGGCGCCTGAATCACCGACAGGAACAGACCCAACTGACGGATGGCGCCGGCGAAGGATTCATAATCCACCGGCTTAGTGATGTAGACGTTGCAGCCCAGGTCGTAGCAACGCTGGATTTCGACCTTGTCGTCCGTGGTCGTCAGCACCACGACCGGAGCCCGCTTCAGACGGTCGTTGGCCTTCACCTTTTCCAGAATGTCCGTACCCGACATATCGGGCAGGTTGAGGTCGAGCAGGATCAGGAGCGGGCCATTGGCGAGGATTTCGTCGCTGAACAGATAGTCGAGCGCCGCACCGCCCTCATCGAAATGCTTGATCTCGTTGTTGATGTTGGCCCGGCGGATGTTCTTTTCGATCAGCTTGGCGTGGCCGTGGTCGTCTTCGACCATGATGATTTTGACGGGTTGCGTCACAGCGCGCCTCCGGGTTCAGACAGGATCAGTCGTTTGGGGAATTTCAGCAGGAAAGTCGAGCCTTTGCCCAGTTCGGACTCGACGTCGATGGTCCCGCCCAAGCGGCGCACGCTGTTTCTGACGAACGCCAGCCCCAAACCTTCGCCGGAACGGTCCTGTTTTCCGGAGCGGCGGAAGAGTTCGAAGATTCGCTCATGGTCGCGCGGGGCGATGCCCCGGCCGTTGTCGGCGACCCGGAAGACGACCCAGCCGCCCGGCACGTCTTCGCCCGACACGACGATTTCGCCCGGCCGGTCGTGATCCAGATATTTGACGGCGTTGTCGATCAGATTGCCGACGATCTGCTCCATCGAAATACGGTCGCTTTCGATTTCGGGCAGCGACTGCACATCGATGCGTGCGCCCGAGGCTTCGGTCTGGTGATGGACGCTGTTAGCGATATTCTGGGCCATCGTCGTCATGTCCAGCGGTTCTGGAAGCAGGTTGCGGCGACCTTCGCGCGACAGCTTCAGGATGGCGTTGATCAGCCGGTCCATCTTCTCGGTCGAGGCGCGGATAAAGCCGATCGCCTCAGGCATTTCCTCGCGGACGGCTGTGACGATCTCGGGATCGACCACGCGCGTCTTTTCCGCCTCGTGGATCGCCTTGTCGACGATCTTGCCCGCCTGCTCCAGTTCGGAGGTGTAGCCCATCACGTTGACCAGCGGCGCGCGCAGGTCGTGGCTGACGATATAGGCGAAGCGCTGGATTTCCTCGTTCGCGCGCATCAGGTCGCCGGTGCGCTCGCGGACCTTGTCTTCCAGGCTGGCGTTGGCGGCGTCCAGGGTCGCGCGGGCGGACTGGATCTCGGCCACGTAACGCCGCACCAGCCAGGCCGACAGCAGAGCCAGAACGAGGACCAGAAGCCCCGCGATGGCGTTCATCGTGACGGTCAGGAAGCCAAAACGCTCCGAGGCCCGGCGTCGGCTGTCGATTCTGTCGGACTTCAGCTTGTCAAACTTCTCGATGGCGGCTCGGAGCTCGTCCATATACTGCTTGCCTTCGCCAGACCGCACGGCCTGGATCGACTGCCCGATCCGACCCTGCCGCGCCAAAGCGACGGTGCGCTCCATCTCGTCCCATTTCTTGTCACCCAGACGGTGAATGGGTTCGACGGTGTCTTTCAGCGTCGGATCGAGGGCTGCGCCCTCATCCAGAAACGCCAAAGCGGGCTCCATGTCGGCCCTGGAGTCACGATAGGGCTGTAGAAAATCGCTTCGTCCCGTCAGCAGAAAACCGCGTTGCGACGTTTCGGCGTTCAGGCTCGCAATGAGAACTGTACGCGCGGCGCGCCGCATCTGCTGGGCATGCTCAATGGTCTTGTTCAACGCGACAGTGCGCTGGATCATCACGAACGTCGTCGCATTGACCAGGATCAGCAGCCCGAACACCAAGACAAGCATAGCCGACATGGACCGGGCCAACGACGGCGTACGCGTGAAGTCGCGCAGACGCGACCATTGGGATCGGGGGTTCGGACTCATGACGGCGGAGCTTTAGCGGGGTGCGTCGCCGCGTCAAACGTCAAACTGCCAAGTCGGCGGGATCAAACCTGGCCCAGGGTCCGCAGCCGGGCCTTTGGATGGATCTCGTTCTGGCTCATCACGACGGTCTGGCCGCGGAAGCGTTCGATGATCGATCGCACATAGGGCCGCGTCATCGGGCCGGTCAGCAGGACGGGGTTCTCGCCCGTCATGGCGATCCGCTCGAAGGTGTCGCGAACGGCGCGGATGAAGTCCTGAAGGCGCGACGGCGCCATCGCCAGCTGCTTGTCCTCGCCATTGCCGATCAGGCTTTCGGCGAAGGCGTTTTCCCATTCCGGCGACAGGGTGACGATGGGCAGGGCGCCCTCGCCGTCCTTATTCTGCCAGCACAGCTGGCGGCCCAGGCGCGCGCGGACGTGTTCGACCAGGGTGGTGACGGACGAGCTGTGCGGCGCGGCTTCGGCCAGACCTTCCAGAATGGCGGGCAAATCGCGGATCGACACCTTCTCGCGCAGCAGCGATTGCAACACCCGCTGCAGCGTCGTGACGGTGACCACGCTGGGCACCAGTTCCTCGACCAGCTTCTTCTCTTCGGCGCCCAGTTCCTTCAGCAGCTTCTGCACCTCGGCGTAGGACAGCAGATCGGCCATGTTGTCTTTCAGGATCTCGGTCAGATGGGTCGTCAGGACCGTCGATGGATCGACAAGCGTATAGCCGCGGAACGTCGCCTCCTCGCGCAGACCTTCCTCGATCCAGGTCGCTGGCAGGCCAAAAGCGGGTTCGCGCATATGCTCGCCCGGAAGCTCGACCTGGCGACCTGCCGGATCCATCGCCATCAGGTGACCCAGCCGCACTTCGCCCGCGCCCGTCTCCATCTCCTTGATGCGGATCGCGTAACCCTGGGTCGGCAGGCGCATGTTGTCGAGGATGCGCACCTGGGGAATGACGAAACCGTATTCCTGGGCCAGCGACCGCCGCAACGCGCGGATTTGATCGGTCAGACGCCGCCCTTCAAGATCGTTGATTAGGCTGAGAAGCGAGTAGCCGAGTTCGATCTTCACCTCGTCGATGGTGAGGACGTTAGCGATCGGCTCTTCGACGTCTTCCTTGGGTTTTGCGGCCGCTGCCGCCGCGGCGATCTCCGCCTCCGTCGGCTGAGGCTTCAAGCGATTGCGGCCCAGCCGCCAGGCCATGAAGCCCGAGCCGATGGCCAGGGCCGCGAACGGGATCAGCGGCATCCCGGGGATCAGACCGATCAGGCCGGCCGCGCCCGACACCACGCCCAGCGACACGGGGTTGGTCGCCAGCTGGGTGACCATGGCCTTGTCCGCCGTGCCTTCGACGCCCGCCTTGGACACCAGGAAGCCGGCGGCGATCGAGATGATGATGGCCGGCACCTGCGTCACCAGACCATCGCCGATGGTCAACTGGACATAGGTGTTGGCCGCCTCCATCGCCGGCATGCCGTGTTGCAGCGTGCCGATCAGTATGCCGCCGATGGCGTTGATGAAGGTGATGATCAGCCCGGCGACGGCGTCGCCGCGCACGAACTTGGAGGCGCCGTCCATGGCGCCGAAGAAGGTCGATTCCTGCTCCAGCTCCTTGCGGCGCAGCTTGGCCTGGTCCTCGGTGATCAGGCCCGAGGACAGATCGGCGTCGATGGCCATCTGCTTGCCCGGCATGGAGTCCAGGGTGAAGCGGGCGGACACTTCGGCGATCCGGGTCGAGCCCTTGGTGATGACGACGAAGTTCACCACCAGAATGATCGCAAAGATGATCACCCCGATGATGAAGTTGCCGCCCATCATCAGTTGCCCGAAGGCGTTGATAACCTGACCCGCCGCATCGTGACCTTCCTGGCCGTGGGTCAGGATCAGACGCGTGGACGCAAGGTTCAGGCCGAGACGGAACAGGGTCGAGACCAGCAGCACGGTCGGGAAGATGGCGAAATCCAGCGGCCGCTTCATCATCACAGCGGTCATCAGGATCAGCACGCTGGACACCAGCGAGAAGGCCAGCAGCAGATCCAGCAGGAACTTGGGCACCGGCAGGATCAGCAGCATGATCACGCCGATCACGCCGACCGCCATCAGCACTTCGCCGCGGTTGACCCAGCCCAGGACGTCGCGGCCCGTCGGGCGCGCCATGCCGTCCTTCATCATCACCGGCGTATCAGTCACGGCCCAACGCCTTCAGCGCGCGACGCGTCGCCTCGGCGATCACGACCGCATTGGCGTCGTCCGATGTCGCCCGGGCAGCGTGGTAATAGGCGGCGACGATCACGGGTTGGCCGTTCGGCGGATACAACAGGCCGATGTCATTGGTCGGCCCATAGCCCCCCGTCCCCGTCTTGTGCGCCACCCGCCAATTCGCAGGCGTCCCAGCCCTAAGACGATTCTGACCCGTGGGCGTATCGGTCATCCACTGCAGCAACAGGGCGCGCGACGCTGCGGTCAGGGGCGAGGCCGAAGCGAGAAAAAGATGTTGGAGATTGGCGACCGACTGGTTGGGAAGGATCGTATCCTTGTCGCCGTCCAGACGATTCATCTCCGGCTCGAACCGATCTGAGCGGGTGCTGTCGTCGCCGATGCCGCGATAGAAGGTCTGCATCGCCGACGGGCCGCCCATGGCCTTCAGCAGCAGATTGGCGGCGGGGTTGTCGCTGACCTCAACCGCGCCCTTCATCAACTGCTCGACCGTCAGGCTGACGCCAACGGCGGGCTCCGTCACCGGAGCGTGGTTGATCATGTCCGCCGCAGTGATGGGGATGCGGCGATCAAGTCGCTCCTGCCCGGCCTGCACCCGCAACAGGGTCGCGGCGGCCAGATACATCTTGAAGGTCGAGCAATAGACGAAGCGTTCGTCGCCGCGCCAAACCAGCTTACGCCCTGTCGCCGCGTCCTGAACGACGAAGCCGAGACGGCCGCCATTGCGCGCTTCCAGGTCGGACAGGTCAATAACCTCGTCTGACAGAGGGGCGGGCGCGGCAGGGCGTGATTCCGCGCGCGGCGAACAGCCGACCGCGCTCAAGGCGGCCAGCCCCGTCAGGACGCATCGGCGCTCCACGGGTGCGCGCATGGGTTCAGGCCGCGTAGCCCGAGGCGGAGACGCCGCTCATCGGCGCCGGAATGGCCGTGCCCTCATCGGCGTATTCGTTCAACTTGTTGCGCAGAGTGCGGATCGAGATGCCCAGGATGTTGGCCGCATGGGTGCGATTGCCGAGGCAGTGCGTCAGGGTGTCCAGGATCAGCGTCTTTTCCATCGCCGCCACGGTCTGACCCACGAAGCTGCGGGTCACGGCGTCGGCTGCCTGGGCGGCACGCGCAGCCACTCCGGCTTGCGGCGCCTCATAGGCCTGTCCCGCCATCATGCCTGCGCCCATGCCGCCCAGCGGCTGACCGTCCGGCAGGCGGATGGCGTCGACGTCGATCTCGGGGCCTGTCGCTAGCAGCACCGCGCGGTGCATGGCGTTTTCCAGCTCGCGGACGTTGCCCGGCCAGCGATGGGCCGAAATGGCCTGACGCGCGGCGGCCGAGATCGGACGCGCCGGCACGCCGTTGGCGGCGGCGTATTTCTTGATGAAGTGGTCGGCCAGAACCACGATGTCGCCGGGCCGCTCGCGCAAGGACGGCAGGCGCAGGTTCACCACGTTCAGGCGATACAGCAGGTCCTCACGGAAGGTGCCTTCCGCCACGGCCTTGGCCAGATCGCGGTTCGAGGTGGCGATGATGCGGATGTTGACCGAAACCGGCTTGGAGCCGCCGACGCGATCGATGACGCGCTCCTGGATGGCGCGCAGCAGCTTGGCCTGAAGCCGAGCGTCCATCTCGGAGATTTCGTCCAGCAGAAGCGTGCCGCCGTCGGCCTCTTCGAACTTGCCGATGCGGCGCGCGACGGCGCCGGTGAAAGCGCCCTTCTCGTGACCGAACAGTTCGGATTCCAGCAGATTGTCGGGAATAGCGGCGCAGTTGACGCTGATGAACGGGCGCTCGGACCGACGCGAATGCTCGTGCAGATACCGCGCCATCACCTCCTTGCCGACGCCGCTTTCGCCGGTGATCAGGATCGAGGCTTCCGAGCGCGCGACCTGGTCGGCCAGTTGCAGCACAGCCTTCATCGAGGGGTCGGCCGAGATCATCGGCTTTTCGTCGTCGGCGACGGCCGACAGGACAGCGGCGATCAGTTCGGCGTCGGGCGGAAGCGGAATGAATTCCTTGGCGCCGGCCTTGATGGCGGCGGCCGCCTCTCGCGCATCGGCGTCGACGCCGAAGGCCACGACCGGAATGGTAATCCGCTCGGCTTCGTTGGCGGCGATCAGGGCGGCGATGTCCAGCTGATAGTCGACCATCAGCAGGTCCGCGCCCTGCCCCCGGCGCAGTTGTTCGGTCGCCTGGTCGGCGCGCTCAACGTGATTGACCTTGGCGCCGTGCGCCATGGCCATCTTCACCGCCGAAGCGAGCTGGCCGCTCAGTCTGCCTACCACCAGAAGACGCATCGTTCTTCTCCTCTAATGTCTAAAGCCGGTCGCCAATCAGGCGCCCGAATCCTCGGTCTTGATGATTTCCGTCATGGTCACGCCCAGCCGGTCGTCGACGACGACGACCTCGCCGCGCGCGATCAGGCGGTTGTTGACGAAGATGTCGATCGCCTCGCCGACCTTGCGGTCCAGCTCCAGCACCGAGCCCTTGTTCAGTTTCAGCAGCTGGGCCACCGACATGTGCGACTTGCCCAGAACGGCCGAGATATTGACCGGCACGTCGAAGACGGTCGCCAGGTCGGCGGCGCTCTTTTCGCCGCTGTCGTCCAGGGGCGGCAGGCCCGAAAGGCCGGAGAATTCCTCCAGCGCCAGGTCGTCGGATGCCATCAGAACATGCTCCTGTCGACGGGAAGGGTTTCGGCGTGTCCGGCCTCGGCGGCCAGGGCGGCGGTCAGGGCTTCGGCGACGCGATCGGCCGAACCCTGCGGGTCGTGATCAGCGCGCCCGTCGGCCCATTTCAGCTGGAAGGCGGCCTGGGCCATGCCCGGTTCATCACGGAAGGCGACCGTACCGGTGAAGCCGCTGTCGGCGCACGCCCGCTCAATCAGGCCGCGCGCCTCGTCATCCAGGCCCGAGGCGCGAACGACCAGACGTGGCGAGGCGTCGATTTCCTGCGCCAACAGTTCCAAAGCGGCTTTCAGCGGCGCATGCGGGAACCGGTCCAGAGCGGCCCCGGCGATGGTGCGCGCCGCAGCCAGGGCCAGGTCCGCGGCCTGTTCCCGGTGCGCCTGCGCCACAGCCTTCAGGGTCGGCATGGCCGATGCGACGGCCTGAGCGATATTGCTCAGGGCCATCGCGCGGATATTCTCGACCTCGGCGAGGGCCTGTTCGCGCGCTTCCAGACGCCCCTGGGCGACCAGGGCCTCGACCTCGGCCGGCAGATAGGAGCGTTTGGCCGGCGTCCAAGCGCCGGGGCGCACGACCGTGCCGTCCGCGTCAAACTCAGTGTCGAAGGCGAAGAGGCGCCGGATTTCAGGGGACTGGGTCATGTCAGTAGATCAACTCGTCGTCGGCGCCCTGACCGGCCAGCATGATGTCGCCCTTGGCGGCCAGATCCTTGGCGACCTGGACCATGGCCATCTGAGCGGCGTCCACGTCCTTCAGACGCACCGGCCCCATCGACTCCATGTCTTCGCGCATGATCTTGGACGCGCGTTCGGACATGTTGGAGAAGAACATCTCGCGCAGACCTTCGGACGCGCCCTTCATCGCAAGACCCAGTGAATCCTTGTCCACGGCGCGCAGCAGGGTCTGCACCCCGCCCGGGTCCAGCTTAGACAGATCCTCGAAGACGAACATCAGGGCGCGGATGCGTTCGGCCGATTCACGATTGCGCTCTTCCAGAGCCCCGATGAAGCGGGCCTCGGTCTGGCGATCGAAACTGTTGAAGATGTCGGCCATCATTTCGTGGCTGTCGCGCTTGGAGGTGCGCGCCAGGTTCGACATGAACTCGGTGCGCAGCGTGGCCTCAATCTTGTCCAGGATCTCGCGCTGCACCGGCTCCATGCGCAGCATCCGCTGGACGCATTCCAGGGCGAAGTCTTCCGGCAGGCTGGTCAGGACGCGCGCGGCGTGGTCCGAGCGCACCTTGGACAGGATGACGGCGACGGTCTGGGGGTATTCGTTCTTCAGATAGTTGGCGAGAACGGCCTCGTTCACATTGCCCAGCTTGTCCCACATGGTGCGACCGGCCGGCCCCCGGATCTCCTCCATCAGGCCGTCGACGCGATCCTTGGGCAGGAAGGCGGCCAGCAGCTTCTGCGTCTGCTCGTAGCTGCCCATGACCGAGCCGGAGCCCGACAGGCCCGACACGAACTCGATCATCAGGGCCTCGACGGCCTCGGCGCTGACGTTGCCGAGCGTCGCCATGGCTTGGGAGATTTCCTTGACCTCGTCGTCGTCCAGCCGCTCCCACAGGGCGGTGTGCTCTTCGCCCAACGCCAGCAGGATGACGGCGGCCTTCTCCGGTCCCGACAGCTTGTTGGGATCGTCGATCGAAGCCTTCTTGTTGACCAGCTTCGCCATCAGCCTTCGGCCACCCAGGTCCGCAGGATGCCGGCCGCATCATCGGGATGCGATTGAACGAAGTCGGCGACCTTCTTGACCGACGACGCCTTCACCTGACCCTCGATGCGGGCGATGTCGATCTTCTGTTCCATCTCGCTGGGCGCCGGCAGCTGAACCAGCTGAGGCTGGCCGTCCGGGCCGATCACCGTAGTCGCCACGGTGGTGACCGGCACGCCGTTGGCGCCCGCCAGCGCCGGCAGATTGGCCCCGCCGCCCGCCGCCGTCTTCAGCAGAGGACGCAGCACGAAGAAGATCAGCAGCAAGGCGACGACCGTCAGAATGCCCAGCTCGACGAAACGCATGATGTCGTTCTTGGAGAAGTCCAGCAGCGACGACTTGCCGTCCAGACCGCCCTCGATGCCAGTGTCGTGGTTAAAGCGGACGTTGATGACCTCGATCTTATCGCCGCGCGTCTCGTCGATGCCGGCGGCGGCGGCGACCAGCGACTTGATCTGGGCGATCTCCTCGGCCGTGCGCGGCGCATAGGTCGGCTCGCCCTTGCCGTCCTTGGCCGGCGTCCACTTGCCGTCGACCGCGACGGCGACGGCCAGCTTCTTGACCTCGCCCGGCTCCTTGGTCGTGGTCGTGGTGGTCTTGGAGATTTCGTAGTTGGTCGTCTCGGCGTTTTCCGAGTTGGTCGAACCGGCCGGCGTGGCACCGGGCGCCGCCCCGCCAGGGATGTTGTTCGTCGCAGTCACGCCGCCGTCGGGCTGGGCGCTGTTGTCTGCGGATTGCGAGCCGTTGGTCGTGGTCGAGCGGACGACCTGACCATCGGGATCGAACTTTTCTTCCTGTGTCGTGGCGCGGCTCTGGTCGATGTCGGCCGTGACCTGAACGCGAGCAGCGCCCGCGCCGACGACGCCTTCGACGATATCCTTGATGCGCGCTTGAAGCTGGCTCTCGGTATTGCCCTTGGCCTCGGCGGCAGAGGCTGAGGTGAAGGTTCCGTCGTCGCTGCCGGCCGCCAGGGTGCGGTTGGTCTGGTCCGCCACTGTGACGCGGTCGGGCTTCAGGTTCGGCACGGATGAGGCCACCAGATTGCGGATCGCCCGCACCTGATCGCTGGTCAGGTCACGCCCTCCCAGGCCCACCAGCACGGCGGCGGTCGGTTCGCCGGCGGCCGAGGTGAACATCTCGCGGCGCGGCATGGTGATGTGAACGCGGGCGGCGGTGATGCCGCGCATGGACATGATGGTGCGCGACAGTTCGCCCTGCAGGGCGCGCTGCTCGTTCAACTGTTGCTGGAACTCGGTCTGGCCCAGCACCGACTGGGTGTCGAACAGCTCGTAGCCGACCGATCCGGACGTGACCAAGCCCTTACCCGCGACCAGCATACGGGCGGTGCCGACCTCGTCGCGGTTGACCATGATGGTCGAGCCGTCGCCCTTGGACGAATATTTGATGCCGGCCTGATCCAGGGCGGCGCTGATCTCGCTGGCCTCGCGCAGATCCAGGTTGGAATAGAGAAGCGCGTCCGGCGCCTGGCCCATGCGCAGCATGACGGCGACCAGCACGGCGGCCACGCCTGCGGCGACGCCGAGGACCGCAGCCAGACGGCCGATCCCGAACTTCTGCAACGCCGCTGTGAAGCCGCCCACGCGTCCCCGCCCCCTACTCGCGGGAGACACGAACGCCCCGCTAGGCAGAAAATGCCGCCTGGATGGTAAACGTCGCGTTAAGACCCGCTTAAGGGCGCGCCCCGCCCGCCTGAAGCTGCGGCAAAACCGCCGGCGCACCGGACGGCAGGGGGGCTGTCGGATCTCTCAGCCACGAGACCACATCGCGATAGACGATCTCGGCGTCCAGATCGCGGTTCAGCAGATGCCAGCCGTTCGGATACCATGCGGTCCGCAGCGTCCCGCCCTCCCGCTCGGCCCGCTCCAGCGCCAACTTCATCGGCCCCTTCTTCACCACCTCGTCGTGGGCGCCGTACATCAGGATGGCGTCGCCCCGGATGCGGCCCAGGCTGCGCGACGAGGCCTCCATCAGATCGACCAGCCCATAGACCGTGTCGAACCGGGTCGCGAGGATGCTCATCGGATCGCGCCCGTTGCGGATCAACTCCAGCGTATTCGACGAGGCGTGGATGTCGCGGGTGATGAACTCTGGCGGTTCCAGCGCCACGTCGCCCAACGCCCGCGCTGCGATGTTCAGCGCCGTGCTGTTCAATGGTCCTTGCGTCGACCAGCCCCAGACGCCGGGCGCCAGCAGCACGATCCGGTCCGCATCCGGCGGATTGTCGGAGCCGAACGCCGCCGCCGTCACCGACCCTCCCATACTCTCGCCCACCACAGCGATGACGGCATTGGGATAGCGGGCCCGCGCCATCGCGGTGATCTCGCGCAGATCATCCGTCATCCGCTGCTGCCCTGCCCATTCGCCCCGCCCCGGCGCCCCGCCGAAGCCACGCTGGTCGTAGGACCAGGTCTCGATCCCCTGCTCGGCCCACCAGGGGCCGGCCAGACGGAAGCTGGCGTCGTGATCGTTCATCCCATGCAAGGCCACGATCACCGCCCAAGGCGCCCCATCCTTTGGCCCCCAGTGCAGATACGGCAGGCGCGCGCCGTCCGACATGACCAGCGCCCGATCCTCGACATGGGCGCCGACAAAGCCCGGCGGCGGCGTCAACGGCGGCTGAATGTGGGGTGCGGCGCAGGCCGACAGAATGAGCGCGGCGGTCAGCGGCATAAGTCTGGAGGCGATCAAGGCCATGTGTCCCAAGCAGCGCTCACGATACCACCGGCACGTCCTTCTCGCTGGAGCGAACGGCCGCCGGATTTGCAGAAGTCAGAATGCGCCGAACGCGTTCCCGCAGATAGGGAAGCACCTCCGCCTCAAACCACGGATTCTTCTTCAGCCAGGCCGTATTGCGCCAAGACGGATGCGGCAACACCAGCAGATCCGGCGCATACTCCCGCCACGCTCGGACCGTTTCGGTCATGGTCCGCTTGGCCTTATCGCCCAGCGCCCACGCCTGGGCATAGCCGCCGACCAGCAGGGTCAGTTCCATCTGCGGCAGGGCGTCCAGCAACTGCGGTCGCCACAGTTCCGCACAGCGTGTCGGCGGCGGATAGTCGCCGCCTTTCGGCGCGGTGCCCGGATAGCAGAAGGCCTGGGCCGCCACCCCGATGCGCGGGTCGGCGTAGAAGGTCTCATAGTCCACGCCCATCCAGTCACGAAGACGATCGCCTGAGGGATCCGTGAACGGGAGGCCGCTCTCGTGGACGCGTCGTCCCGGCGCCTGGCCGCAGATAAGCAGCCGCGTCTCGGGAAAGACCCGCACTACCGGGCGCGGCGTGTGCGGCAGGACGCCCGCGCAGGCGCGGCAGGCGCGGATGTCGCTCAGGATATCCTGGAGATCAGTCGTCATCGCCCTCGACGACCGGCGGACGGCGGCTCAGCGCCAGGGCCGTTTCTTCCTCGGTCGCCTGGCGCAGGCGCGTGACGCCGCGGAAATTGTCCGGATCGACCGCCTTGCCCTTCTTGGTGATGGTCAGCTTGCCCTGGCGCATCAGACCCAAAGCGGTCGCGCGGACCTTGGGCAGCATGCGCTGCCACTGCTCGGGCTGTAGCTCTTTGGCCACTTCCGCGGGCTCAATGCTCTTGCCGG
This sequence comes from Brevundimonas sp. 374, assembly GCF_900102995.1. Taxonomy (NCBI): domain Bacteria; kingdom Pseudomonadati; phylum Pseudomonadota; class Alphaproteobacteria; order Caulobacterales; family Caulobacteraceae; genus Brevundimonas; species Brevundimonas sp. 374. The sequence goes on from NZ_FNKT01000001.1 coordinate 1,210,261, forward strand.
GCTCAAGCGCGGCGATTTTGTTCAGGATTGCGGTTTCGATCGGGTCGCTCATTGCGCCTATATGCTGCAACGCACGCCCATAAGTAAGGCCGAGTCTGCATGCCCAAGAAAATCACCATCACCGAGGGCGAGTTCGCCGGCTGGCAGACCTACGATCTGCACGACACCTTCGACACGGTGGTCGGCCCCTTCTACGGCAAGCCGGATCCCGACGGGCACATGCGCTGCGCCTTCCGCGCCGAGCAGAAGCATATGAACGCAGGCGGGCGGATGCACGGCGGCTGCCTGATGACCTTCGCCGACATCGCCATGTTCCAGATCGCCTATCAGGAGATGGAGGGCGCCTCGGGCGTCACGGTCCAACTGGACTCCACCTTCATCGACGGGGGCTATGTCGGCGAACTGATCGAGGCCACAGGCCAGGTGACCAAGGCGGGCAAGAGCCTGATCTTCGTGCGAGGTCAGATCAATACCGGCGAGCGTCTGCTGATGACCTTCTCCGGCGTCATCCGCAAATTCACGCCGCGCTGAGCGCGTTCTAGCCGAAGACGACGCTGGGCATCGCGCCGACGATGGCCGCGGTCATCAAGGTGGCCAGGAAACCGGCGAACAGACCCTTCCAGACCATGCCCAGCACCTCTTCGCGGCGTTCGGGCATCAGGACCGACAGGCCGGTGACGGTGATGCCGACCGAGCCGATATTGGCGAAGCCGCACAGGGCGTAGGTCATCAGCATGCGCGTGCGCTCGGTCATGTCTGCGGCCGGCACCTTGCCCAGGTCGATGAAGGCGACGAACTCGGTCAGGGTCAGTTTGACGCCCAGCAGCCAGCCGGCGACGTCGGCGTCCTTCCACTCGACCCCGATCAGCCAGGCGACCGGCGCGAAGATCCAGCCCAGCATCCGCTCGACGGTCAGGGGCGCATCGAACACGACGAACCCGCCCAGCATGACGTTGACCAGGGCGACCAAGGCCACGAACACGATCAGCACGGCCGAGATGTTCAGCACGACCATCAGGCCGTCGGACGTGCCTTTGACGATGGCGTCGATGGCGCTGTCGTATTTCAGGGCCGAGTCATAGTCGGCGACCGCGCCGCCCATACCCTCTTTCTCAGGGATGATGATCCGCGCGAGCAGCACGCCAGCCGGCGCCGACACGATCGACGCCACCAGCACGTGCCCCGCCGCATTCGGCAGCACCGGCGACAGGATCGTCGCATAGGCCACCATGGTCGAACCGGCGACCGTCGCCAGGCCCACAACCATCATCAGGAAGATCTCGGACCGCGTCAGCTTGTCCAGATAGGCGCGGATCACGATCGGGCTCTCGATCATGCCCAGGAAGATGTTGGCCGCGACCGCCAGGGCCGAGGCGCCGCCCAGACCCATCGTCTTCTGGAACAGGAAGCCGAAGCCCAGCGTGATCCACTTCAGGATCTTCCAATGCCAAAGCAGGGCCGACAGGGCGGAAATCACCAGGATCAGCGGCAGAACCTGGAAGGCGAAGGTGAAAAGCGCGCCCTGGTTCGAGACCGTATAGGGCTGGTCCCCGCCGGCCAGATAGCCGAAGACGAACTTGGTCCCCTCGGTCGTGGCGACCGCCAGACCGTCCACTGCGCCCGTCACCGCCGCCAGCACCGCCTGCGAACCCGGAATGGCGAACAGGGCGAGCACCAGCCCCGCCTGCACCAGGATCGCGCCGATCGTCAGCCGCCAGGGGAAGGCCTTGCGGTTTTCCGAGATCGCCCAGCAAACCGCGACGATGACGACCAGACCCAGAAGGCTCTGGAGGTTCAGGAGGCTGAACATGAAAAACGATCCCCGCACCCGGCGCGCCTGCCGGTCTGTATTCGCTTCAAGGACAAAGTGACGCGGCTGGCAAGCGAAACGAAAAAAGGGCGGCCCCTTAAGGGACCGCCCTCATCCTGTCGTCGCGCCTCGGCTTACAGTTGGCCGCGCACCAGCTTGCCGTAGTGATCCATCAGATCCAGCGACAGCGCGCCGGGGGTGAAGCGATATTCGCCCACCTCGGCGACCGGGGTCACCTCGACGGCCGTGCCGGTCAGGAAGCATTCGGTGAAGTCCGACAGCTCTTCCGGCTTGATCTCGCGCACCACGACCTCGATGCCCTTCTCACGAGCGATCTCGATCACGGTCTGGCGGGTGATGCCGTCCAGAATGTGCTCGACGTTCGGCGTGTGGATGACGCCGTCCTTGACGAAGAAGACGTTGGCGCCGGTCGCCTCGGCGACATAGCCGCGCCAGTCCAGCATCAAGGCGTCAGCGAAACCACGCCGCTCGGCGGCGTTCTTGGACATGGTGCAGATCATGTACAGACCCGCCGCCTTGGCCGTCGTCGGGGCCGTCGCCGGATCAGGACGACGCCACTTGGACCATTCCAGACGCAGGCCGCGCGCCTTGACTTCGGGGTCGAAATAGCTGGGCCAGTCCCACACGGCGATGGCCAGGTGGACCTTGTTGTTGAGGGCCGAAACGCTGGTCTGTTCCGGGCCGAGGTAGGCGACGGGACGCACATAGCAGTCCGTCAGACCGTTCTTAGCGCAGGTTTCCTTACAGAAGGCGTCGATTTCAGCGACGCTGTAGGGTATCTCGAAATCGAGCAGGTTGGCGGACCGCTTCAGGCGCTCGGAATGTTGCGTCAGCTTGAAGATTTCGCCGCCGTACATACGCTCACCCTCAAAGACCGACGAGCCATAGTGAAGGGCATGGGTCAGAACGTGCGTTTTCGCTTCCCTCCAGGGGACGAAATCGCCATTCACCCAGATGAAGCCGTCACGATCGTCGAAAGGAACGAAGGCCATTGAAATACGTCTCCCGCGAAACTGACGGTCTTAGAGCCGCACGAATCGCTCAGGTCAACGCCGCAAGCGGGGGAAACGTCGCATGAGCATGACGGAATCGCGTTCGCATGGCCGCTCAGGCCCCATCGCCGGCCCCGGCGTCGGCCGCCATCTGCTGATTGTCGACGACGACGATCGCATTCGCGAACTGCTGAAGGAATTCCTGGCGCGCGAAGGCTATCGCGTGACGGGCGCCGCGCACGCGGCCGCCGCCAAGCGGATGATGGAGCTGATCGAGTTCGATCTGGTCGTGCTGGACGTCATGATGCCGGGCGAAAGCGGCCTGGACCTGACCAGCTGGGTCCGCAACAAGGCCGAGCTGTCCAAGACGCCGGTCCTGCTGCTGACCGCGCGCGGCGATCCCGAGGACCGCATCGAGGGCCTGTCGCGCGGCGCCGACGACTACATGTCCAAGCCCTTCGAACCGCGCGAACTGGTGCTCCGCATCGACGCCATCCTGCGTCGCACCGGCGGCAAGCCCATCGGTCCCAAGGAGATCAAGCTGGGCACCGCCGTATTCGACATGGAACGGCTGGAGCTGAGCCGTGACGGCGCGCCCCAGCGCCTGACCGAAGCCGAGGCCCAGTTGCTCAAGACCCTGGCGCTTCATGCCCATGCCCCGGTCGAGCGGATGAGCCTGTCGCCGGACACCGCCGACATCACCGGCCGCGCCGTGGACGTCCAGGTGACGCGTCTGCGCCGCAAGCTGGAAGTTGATCCCAAGAACCCGCGCTATCTCCAGACGGTGCGCGGCGTCGGCTATATGCTGGCTCCCGACTGAGCCGATGCGGCTTCTGCCCGCCTATCTGTGGCCGCGCTTTCTGAAGCGGCGCCTGCCGACCTCGCTCTGGGGCCGGTCGCTGCTGATCATCGTCCTGCCGGTGCTGGTGATGCAGATGGCGGTGACCTGGGTCTTCTTCGACGCCCACTGGCAGACGGTGACCGCGCGTCTGTCCGAAGGGCTGGCCGGCGACATCGCCTGGGCCGTCGAGAGCTATGAGGACGACCCCAGCCCGGCGAACCTGGACAAGCTGGCCAATCGCGCCGAGCGATCCATGTCCCTGTCCATCGTGCTTCAGGACGGGCGCACCCTTCCGACGGAAGAGCGCCGCGGCGCCATCGGCGTGGTGGACCGTGTGCTGGACAAGGCCTTGGATGCGCGTCTGGACCGCCCCTACTGGTTCGACACCACCCGTTACCCCGCCTATGTCGACATTCAGGTGCAGGAGCCGCAAGGGGTGCTGCGCATCATCGCCCCACGTGAGCGCGCGGTGGCGACGCAGGCCCATATCTTCGTCCTGTGGTTGGCGGTGGCGACCGTTCTGTTGATGGGCGTCGCCATCCTGTTCATTCGTAATCAGGTCCGCGCCATCGAGCGTCTGGCCGACGCGGCCGAAGCCTTCGGACGTGGCGAGACCGTGCCCCGGTTCAAGCCGCACGGCGCGCGCGAGGTTCGCGCCGCCGCCGTCGCCTTCATGGCCATGCGAGATCGGATTCAGCGCCACATCGATCAGCGCACCGCCCTGCTCGCCTCGGTCAGCCACGACCTGCGCACGCCCCTGACCCGTCTGCGTCTCGAACTGGCTCTGGCTCCACCCTTCAAGCGCCAGTCCGCCATGCGCGGCGACCTGGACGAGATGGAGCATATGATCGACGAATACCTCGACTTCGCCCGTGGCGAAGCGGGCGAACCGCCCAAGCCGGTGTCGATTTCCGACCTGTTGAAGGCGGCCGCCGAGGATGCGAAACGCGCCGGCGCCGAGGTCGAGGTGGTGGTCGCCGAGGGCCTGACAGCCTCCGTTCGCCCCCTCGCCTTCAAGCGCGCCCTGGTAAACTTGGCCGGCAACGCCGCCTCGCACGGCGAGAATGTGCGCCTGTCGGCCCGCGCCCTGGCGTCAGGCGGGCTGGAGATCATCGTCGAGGACGACGGACCCGGCATCCCAGAGGCCATGTATGACGAAGCTTTCCGGCCCTTCTCGCGCCTGGACGACTCTCGCAACCAGAACCGCAAGGGCGTCGGTCTGGGCCTCGCCATCGCGCGCGATGTGGCGCGCGGCCACGGCGGCGACGTCACCCTGGATCGCAGCGAACTGGGCGGGTTGAAAGCGACGATCCGCATCCCCGGCGCGGTCACCGTCGCCGAGTCCGCTTAAGGCTTCAAAGCTTTCGTCGGCAGGGTCTGGCGGAACGGCGCTGCAAGGGTCATCTTGAGGGCGACAGGGATTGGAGATGATTTCGATGCGTAAACTCGCCTTCTTTGCACCCCTGGCCGCGACACTCGCCGTCGCCGCCATGGCTCAGGCTCAAGCGCCAACGGTGAACGTCACGGTCGGGCCGCAGCTTCAGCGCGAGGTCGAAAAGCTTGGCGACCGCGAGGTCAACGAACAGATCGCCGGCCTTCAGGCCGAGGTCGGAAAGGCCTTGGCCCAGCGTTATCCGGGCGCGACCGCCAATCTGGTCCTGGTCGATCTGAAGCCGAACCGGCCGACTTTCGAACAGGTCCGTCAGACGCCCGGCCTCGACCCGATCCGCAGCGTGTCGATCGGCGGCGCGGCCATCAAGGGTGAGATCGTGATGGCGGACGGGGTGACGCGGCCCGTGGACTATTCCTATTTCACGCCCAGCATCAACGACGTCTGGGGCTACAGCGTCTGGCGCGACGCTGACCGCGCGTTCGAGCGCTTCGGCGATCAGATCGAGCGCGGACGCTTCTAGCCCATCTCGCGGTTGCGTCTGACCGCTGCCGCGACCGTCTCGTCCAGCATCGCCGTGAGGCGGCCGTCCTTCGCCATGGCGTCAAGCCCGGCGCGGGTCGAGCCGCCAGGCGAGGCGATGCGCCCGATCAGGGCCTCCAGCGCATCGTCGCCCATGGAGTCGGCTGCGGACCTCAGGGTCGCGCGCGCCAGCACATCCGCTGTCGCCGCATCCAGGCCCGCCGCCTCCCCAGCCCGCGCCAGCGCTTCGGTGAAGGCGTAGAAATAGGCTGCGCCTGACCCGGCCACCGCTGTCGCCGCATCCATCAGCGCCTCGTCCGCCAGCATCACGGTCTCGGCCATCGGCTCAAACAACGCCCGCCCGATGCCCTCAGCGCGCCGGTCCGCCGACCAGACAGAGGCTACGCCGCGCCCGCGCGACACGCCGGTCGTCGGCATCACCCGTACGATGGGCCAGCCTCCTAGACCTTCGGCCAAGGTCGGCGCCGTCACGCCCGCCATTACCGACAGAATGACGGCTCGGTCATTCAGGAACGGTGCCAGCGGAGCCATGACCTCGCGCCACAGCGCCGGTTTGACCGCCAAAACGATTACCGCCGCCTCGGTCAAGACCTCTAGCGGCGGATTGGTCCGCGCGCCCTTGACCCGCGCCGTCTCGGCCGCCGGCTTTTCCGAGGGGGTGAGAATGATCAGGTCGGACGCCGCCACCGTCTCGGTCAGCAGCCAGCCTTCCAGAATGGCGGAGCCCAGCCGGCCGCAGCCGACCAGAACAACGGGACCCGGCACAGATGCCGCGCTTGGCATCAGGCGGTGCCGACGGTCTCGAACAGGCAGGCGTCGATCGCCTCCTGCGGCTTCTTGTTCCCGCGCACCATGAAGTCGAAGGCGGGGTAGTAGCGATCCGAAGCCTCGATGGCCGCGTCGATCATCGAGGCTGCCTGGGCCAGGGTCGGGCGCTCGCCCATCGGCAGGGCCAGCGAATGGCGGAAGACGATCTCGCCGTCCTCGGCCCAGACTTCGAAATGACCCATCCAGGTGCGCTGGTTGATCAGGCCGACCAGTTCATAGGCCGCCGTCTTGCGGCTTTTGGCCACCTTCAGGTCCAGCGCACAGCACAGCTGCAGACAGTCGCCCTCGGGACGCCAGGCGAACCACAGCTCGTAATCCTTCCAGTCCCCCGCCAACGCAAAGGCCAGATCGCCGTCGTCGGTCCGGTCGAACGGAAGGTTCTCGGCCGTGAGCACATGCTCGACGACCTCAAGCGGGTCGAAGGGCACGTCCACTTCCTCTGGCCGGGCGATATCCATCAATTGTCTCGATTCGAGCTGCGTCCGCGAGAATCGCGGGCGTTAACAGAACGGTAAGCCTGTTCGCAGATTCGGCTCAACCGGCTGCGTCCCCGGGTTGAGTTCCATCTGTGGACGTTCCCTTCACGGGCTTTGCAGCCGGCCTTTGGGCGGCCTTCAGCTCTGCGATCTCGGCACGCAAAGCGGCGATCTCGTCCTTCAGAACATCGAACTCGTCGCGACGGACCAGGTCCATTTCGGCGGCGATCCGGTCGGCCTGGGCGCGCCAGGCGGTCTTGGCCTCTTCGCCTGCGGCCTGGGCCAGGCCCATGGCGCCAGTCGTCAGCTTGGCGAACTCGTCCAGAATGGGATTGCGGGTCTGCATGGCGGCTCCGACCTCAACGTCGTTAACGAAGGTTCACCGACTATGGTGAACGAAACCTTTCTTTCTGCTGCTTCGCGGGCGCCATCAAGGCGTCGTGATGCGTCTTCACAGGCGACGACGGCGGCGACGCTTGCTAAACCGCTGTCAAAGACAGTCCCGCACAGGAACGCCCCTTGCCCTTTCCCGAATTCGATCCGGTCCTGATCCACCTCGGACCTCTTCCGATCCGCTGGTACGCGCTGGCCTATGTCGCCGGCATCGTGCTGGGCTGGTGGTACGCCGCGCGCCTGGCCAAGACCCAGCGGCTGTGGGCGCCCGGCAAGCCGCCCGTCACCACGACGCAACTGGACGACCTGGTTCTGTGGATCGTGCTGGGCATCATCCTGGGCGGCCGCCTCGGCTACGCCCTCTTCTACAAGCCGGCCATGTACGGCCAGCTGGTCACCGGCCAGACGCTGGGCGAGCGGTTCGAACTGTTCCAGCTATGGACCGGCGGCATGAGCTTCCATGGCGGCTTCCTGGGCGTCTGCCTGGCTATCGTCCTCTATGCCCGGTCGCAGAAGATCGACATGCTGCGCCTCGGCGATCTGGTCGCACCTGTCGTGCCGATCGGCCTGATGTTCGGTCGCCTGGCCAACTTCATCAACGGCGAGCTGTGGGGCCGCGAGACGACCGTTCCCTGGGCCGTGCGCTTCTGCAACGCCCGCATCGAACAGATGTACGGCTTCTGCCCCGCAGGCGATGCGCCCCGCCACCCTAGCCAACTCTATGAGGCAGGTCTTGAGGGGATCGTCCTCATCTCCGTCCTTTCCATTGCCATCTGGAAGTTCGGCCTGCTGAAGAAGCCCGGCTATATCACCGGCCTGTTCCTGGTCGGCTATGGCGTCTGCCGCGCGGCGCTGGAGAATGTGCGCGAGCCGGATATCGGCATGCCAGATTTCCCGTTCGGCCTGACCATGGGAATGATGCTGTCGATCCCGATGATCCTGGTCGGCGCCTGGCTGATCTGGCGCGCATGGAAGCGTCCGCCGGCTGCCGCCGAGGCATGACCGACGCCGAAACCCTCAAGGCCCGCCTGGCGCGGGAAATCGCCCTGACGGGCCCAATGACGGTCGCCGACTACGTCACCCGCTGCCTGCACGACCCCAAGGGCGGCTACTATGCGTCGCGTCCGGATTTGGGTGCACGTGGCGACTTCATCACCGCCCCTCTGGTCACCCAGATGTTCGGCGAACTGATCGGCCTGTGGGCGGTCGAAACCTGGAACCGGCTGGGCGCGCCCGAGCGGTTCCGCCTGGTCGAGGTCGGCCCCGGCGACGGCACATTGATGAGCGACGCCTTGCGCGCCGCCCGCCTGGTCCCGGGCTTTCTTGAAGCCTGCGACCTGATCCTGATCGAACCCAGCGCCCCGTTGCGCGATCTCCAGGCCAAGGCCTTGGCCGGCGCCGACCTTTCGCTGCGGTGGGTCCGCAGCCTGACGGCGATCGAGACCGACGCCCCGGTCATCCTGATCGCCAACGAAGTGCTGGACTGCATGCCCGCCCGTCAGTTCGTCCGCACGGACGGCGGCTGGGCCGAGCGCCGCATCGGCGTCACAGACGACGGCGATCTGATCTTCGGCCTGACCGCCATTTCCGGCGGTTTTCAGAAGCCGGACTTCGAGATCGCGCCAGACGGCATTCTGGAAATTTCGGATCAGCAGGCGGTCTTCGGCCGCGACCTCGGCCTGTTGATGAAGGCCGCCTCGGGCGCCGCTCTGCTGATCGACTATGGCCGCGCCCGCCCCGAAGCCGGCGACACGCTCCAGGCCCTGCGTCGTCACCAGAAGGTCAATCCCCTCGCCACGCCCGGCGAAGCCGACCTGACCCAATGGGCCGATTTCCCACTGGTGCTGGAAGCCGCAGTGCGAACCGGCGCCGACGTCACCGGCAGCCTGCCCCAGGGCGAGTTCCTGCGCCGGCTGGGCATTGAGGCCCGCGCCGAGGCGCTGAAAGCCGGCCGTCCCGCCGCGTCCGGCGTCATTGCGCGCCAGCTGGATCGGCTGACCGGCGACGACCAGATGGGAACCCTGTTCAAGGCTGCCGCCATCTTCGCCCCCCGATCCCTGGTCGTGCCCGGTTGGGACGCCTGATATAGGTGGGGGCATGAGCGACCTGGCCCCCATCACCCACCCGCTTCTGACCGCCGCCGGCATCGCCCACGGCTTTTTCACCCGCGCGGGCGGCGTCTCAACCGGCATCTATGAAGGGTTGAACGCTGGTGTCGGCTCCAAGGACGAACCGGCCGCCGTCGGCGAAAACCGCCGGCGCGTCGCGGCCCATTTCAATGCCGACGCCAATCACCTGAACGGCTGCTACCAGATCCATTCCGCCGTGGCGCGCGTGGCCGAAGGTCCCTGGCATGGCGACAGGCCAGAGGGCGACGCCGTCGTCTCGGCCGAGCCGGGCCTGTTGTGTTCAGTCCTGACCGCCGACTGCGCGCCGGTGCTGTTGGCCGATCCCGAGACCCGCATCGTCGCCGCCGTCCACGCCGGCTGGAAGGGCGCGCTGGGCGGGGTCATCCACTCCGCCGTTTCAGCCATGCAGGCCCTGGGCGCAGAGCCTCGGCGGGTGGTCGCCGTCGTCGGCCCCTGCATCGCGCCCGCCAGCTATGAGGTCGGCGTCGATTTCGAAGATCGCTTCACCCACCACGATCCTGGCAGCGACCGCTTCTTCCACCCCGGAGAGACCGACGATAAACGCCAGTTCGACCTGCCCGGCTTCGTCCTGTGGCGGTTGCAGCAGGCGGGGGTCGGCCAGGCCGTCTGGACCGGCCACGACACCTGCGCGGACACAGAGCGGTTCTATTCGAACCGCCGCGCCTTCCAGCACGGCGAGCCGGACTTCGGTCGATTGATTGCGGTGATCGGGGCTTAGCCCGCGCGCGCCAGCTCCGGCACGCGGGTCACTTCACGCCAGGCGTGCGGGGCGGCCAACAGGGCGCGGACCAGCTTGTTGTTCAGGGCGTGACCGGCCTTGTAGCCTTCGTAGCGACCCAGCAGCGGCGCGCCCAGCACATACAGGTCGCCGATGGCGTCCAGCGCCTTGTGACGGACGAACTCGCGTTCCATGCGCAGGCCGCCGGGATTCAAAATCTCGTCGCCGTCGATGACTACGGCGTTCTCCAGCGAGCCGCCCCGCGCCAGACCCGCCTTGCGCAACGCCTCGACCTCATGGGCGAAACCGAAGGTGCGGCAGGCCATGATCTCCTTGCGGAAGGTCGGTTCGTCCACGACGAAGTCGATCACTTGATTGCCGATCACGGCCGACGGGAAGTCGATCTCGAACCGCATCTCGTAGCGGTCGCACGGCATCAGGGCCGCATGCTTGTCGCCCTCGACGATATGGACCGTTTCCAGGATCTCGATGTAGCGCTGCGGCGTCGGCTGCGGTCGGAAACCGGCCCGGTCCAGCAGCTTCACGAACTCCAGCGCCGAACCGTCCAGGATCGGCAGCTCCGGTCCGTCGACCTCGATCACGGCGTTCGACACGCCCAGTGCGGCGAAAGCGGCCATCAGATGCTCGATCGTCGAAAGGCGAACGCCCGCGCCGTTCTCGATCATGGTGTTCAGGCGGGCGTCAACGACGGCCTCGCCCGACACCGGAATGCGGTTGTCGCGGTCGGTGATGTCGGTGCGCACGAAGACGATGCCCGTGCCAGATGGCGCAGGCCGAACCGCCAGCCGCACCCGGCGGCCGGTGTGCACCCCGACCCCGGCGATGATGGCCGGGGCGACGATGGTGCGTTCGTGATGGTCGCTTCTGACCGACAAACCTGAACTCGCTCTTTCCGTTGCGCGCCGCACGCCGTGCGGATTGCGCCCTGCGTTTCATCTAGCGGTCATGCCGCAAGCGCGAAATCAAAGTCCGGTTTCGGATTGTTTCGGTCTGAGACACATCCGAGAACGAGAAACGCCCCGGAGGCGGGCTCCGGGGCGTTTCATCGTCATTTGGGACGTTTAGTTGGCCAGACGGCGGAGAAAGGATGGGATTTCCAGGTCGTCATCGGCCTGTCCCGCCTCCGGTTCTGGATGTTGGACCGGCTGAGCCGAAGAGCGCGCCTGATGCGACGATTGCGGCGCATAGGACATATCGTGCTGAGGCTGGGTGCGCTTGCCGCGACCAAACAGGCTCCAGCCGCTGCGGCGGTGGTCACGGTCGTCGTAACCGTCGTCGGTTTGGGGCTGCTGGGCCGCAGGCGCGGCGCGCTCATAGAGATCGCCTTGCGGCGCGACGCGCGGTGCCGGCGCGCGGGTTTCATATTCCTCGACCCAAGGATCAACGATGGGGTCCAGAGCGCGCGGCTGCGGCTCGGCGACGCGGATCACCGGCTCGGGGCGCGGTTCCGGTTCGCGAGCGGCAGGGGCCTGAAAGGTCGGCACAACCGGCGCCGCCTCGATGCGGGGCTCAGGCGCGCGCGTGGCTTCTGCGCGGACCGGCTCGCGGTAGGCGTCGCGGGTCGGTTCCGGGGCGCGCGAGGCTTGCGTGCCGTACAGGCCGCCGGCCGAGCGGCGCGCATCATGGCTGGCCAGCGGCGCGCTGGCGGCCGGCGGGGCGATGGGTTCGATGCGACGCACCTCGCCCTCGTCCATTCCGGTCGCCACGACCGAGACGCGAATCTTGCCATCCAGGGCCGGGTCGAAGGCCGCGCCGAAGATGATGTTGGCGTCGCCGTCCACTTCCGCGCTGATGGCGTTGGCGGCTTCGTCGACTTCCAGCAGCGTCATGTCCAGACCGCCGGTGATGTTCACCAGCACGGCCTTGGCGCCCTTCAGACTGGTCTCGTCCAGCAGCGGGTTGGCGATGGCGTTCTGGGCCGCCAGCAGGGCGCGGTCGTCGCCCGTGGCCTCGCCCGTGCCCATCATCGCCTTGCCCATCTCGGACATGACGGCACGCACGTCGGCGAAGTCCAGGTTGATCAGGCCGGGCAGGATCATCAGGTCGGTGATCGAACGCACGCCCGAGTGCAGGACCTGATCGGCCATGCCGAAGGCGTCGGCGAAGGTCGTGCGCTCATTGGCGACGCGGAACAGGTTCTGGTTCGGAATGACGATCAGGGTGTCGACATAGCGTTGCAGCTCGGCGACGCCCGCGTCGGCCAGACGCATGCGGTGACGCCCTTCGAAGGTGAAGGGCTTGGTCACCACGCCGACGGTCAGGATGCCGCGATCACGCGCGCATTTGGCGATGACGGGGGCCGCGCCGGTGCCGGTGCCGCCGCCCATGCCGCAGGTGATGAAGACCATGTGCGCACCTTCGAGGTGCTGATGGATCTCGTCGGCGGACTCCTCGGCGGCGTTCATGCCGACTTCGGGGTGGGCGCCGGCGCCCAACCCTTGAGTGATGGTCTCGCCCAGCTGGATGCGGCGATCGGTCTTGGCGAAGCTGAGGTGCTGCGCGTCGGTGTTGGCCACGACGAACTCGACCCCTTCAAGGCCGGCGTCGATCATGTTGTTCACGGCGTTGCCGCCAGCGCCGCCGACGCCGAACACGACGATGCGGGGCTTCAGTTCAGTGTGTTGCGGCTTGACCAATGAGAGCGACATTTTCTGTTTCCGACCTGCTGACCCGCCCCTTCAAACCAACCGACCGCCCCGCCGAATCGCTTTGGTTATGAGCGCGTTAAGGATTGCGCCCATGAAGGTTAAGAGAAGGTTACGGCGATAATGTGAGTCGGACCGAAGAACACCCCAAACCGAAAGCGTTGCTGGAGTTTTCCTGTCGACAACAGAAAAGGGCGGCTCTTTCGAGCCGCCCTTCTCCGTCTGATTGAGTCGGAACTTACCAGGGACGGAAGTTAAGACCGACAAAATAGCGCGTACCATAGGGGTCGAAGTTGGAATACAGGGTGTAACCAAGCCACGGTGCCTGCTCCGCATCGAAAGCGTTCACGACGCCTGCACGAAGTGTCAGGTCGTCGCGGACCTTATAGCGGACAGTGAAGTCATGACGCGCAAAGTTGTCCGTATTTGTATATTGGTAAAGGCGGCTGTCCGCATTAGCGACAAACGTTCGCAGCTGCGAAATGTCTTGGGCTGTCTGCCAATCAACTGACCAATTTACGCTCAGGCGATCATTTGGCGAGTAGGTCAAAGACGAGGTGTAACGCACGCGTGGATAATATAGCGTCGAGTCAAGGCCCGTATAGTCGTTCGGGTTCTGAGCGTTGTTGAAGTTCTTCTGCTCGATCAACCAAGTGCCGCCAATGCTGTAATCCAACCGACCCCAGTTCCGACCAAACATCTCGTCCATGTCCAGTCGATAACGCGCATCGAAGTCCAGACCACGAGTGGTGCGCTTCGCATAGTTTAACGAGCTGGAAATGTACCCGCCGAGTTCCGACCCAGCGGCACCGCCGACACCAAATGGTACGTTCGGATTATTGCGGAAGATCGTGGCGCACGCAGCTTCGTTTAGCGTCGGACCGTTAACGCAATTCTGCGCAGCGACTTGTGGCGTAACTGTAGCAATCACGTCCTTGATCTCGATTTCATAATAATCAAGGACCAAGCTAAAGTTCGGTACGAAGCGCGGCTTCAACACCGTGGAGAACGTGAAGCTAGTCGATTCTTCCGGTTTCAGGTTCGGGTTTCCACCCTGAACACCTTCGATCGATCCCGTTCCGTAAGCCGGGCCAAAATCGTCAGTCGTGATCGGGGTCGCACCGGCGAAGTCGAAGGTCAGACCTTGAAGAGCCGCTAGTGCCGAGCAGTTTTTGATCCGGTTATCTCGATACTGGACGTTAGCCGCCGCGTTGATGCTCGCAGTCGTGCAGGGATCATCAGAGCCGAAGAAAGAGAAGGTCGCACTATTGGCGCCAAAGTTTTCCTTCAGGTTAGGAACGCGCAACGAGGTGTTGTACGACGTCTTGAAGGCAATATCCCGAATGGGACGGTAGACGAAGTTGACACCATACACGTCACCAGTGCCGGTCGTTGTGTAGTCAAAGTAGCGGTACGAGCCGCTCAGCTCGGCATACTCGCCCAGGAACGAGTCCCGGAACAGGGGAACAGAAAGCTCGGTAAACACTTCGTCGCTCTTGTATTCAACAGGCGAGCGGTCAGCCCCAGAATTCAAGAACAGAAGGCGATCACCAACTTCACGATCGCGGCCCGTCGCTTCGTACAGTTCGCGGCGATGTTCATAGCCCAATGCAAGGCCTAGCGGACCTGCACCCCAGAAATCCCAGAGTTGGCCGGACACCGTGGCAAGCGCCTGCTCCTGTTCGTTACGCTCAGTCACACCGACCTGGGCGTACACATAGTCAAGCGCTTCGGCGCTTTGGTTGCCTGCGCCAAAGATATTCAGCGGCTTGCACTGGTCAATGGCGGCTTTGCCCGCCGCACTGTTGCGCAAATCTCCACCGCGAACAGCATCGTTGATCACGGCGGCGTTCGTGGCTTGAAGATTCTGAACCCGGCAGACGATCTGGCCCGCCGCATTTCGGATGGCATCGGAGGCGAACGCCATCCGTTCAACATCAACCCCGGTTTCACGGTTTACGACTTCGACCTGTCCGTAAGTGTAGCCGATGTCCCACGCCACATTTTTGACGAAACCAATCTGGTCATGATTGCCGTCGAACGAGATAACACCGCGCCACAAGTCACGGGTGTTTGTTTGGTCTCGATCAGGCCCGCGCAGCGCCGATCGCGCATAAGGCGCTGCCGCAGTACCGATCAGTTGCCCGTCTTGGGTCGCGGTCGGCTGGCTATAAATGTTGATGCGGTTTGCGAGGATCGCCGCCTTCAAGTTGTCCGGAATATACGCGTTATCGCTCAAACGAATATCGTAGGCGCTGCCGCTTCTGATCGTAGAAACGCTGCCGGCACCGTTACGATCAGAAATAAATATATCGAAGAAGGTCGGCTGACCTTCATCGTATGTCTCTTCGGTCACGTATTTGACTTCGGCGTGCGCGTTAATATTAGAGGTAACTTTGAAATTGCCGCCGATTTGATAACGTTGCGCTTCCGATTGCGGGACCTGCGAATACTGACCGTACTCTGACGCCAGCTCGCCATCACCACCGATGTTCAGAACGCGCTGCAGACCGGTGCCAACCCTTGTACCAAAGTTTGCCAAGCGGGCAGTACCGCCATCAAACACGTACGAGTAGCCAGGATTCAGAGCGGTACAGTTCGTGTTCGTATAGTTTGCAGTTGCGGGGTTCCCGCCAACGGTTCCGCAGGAGTTGAACGGGATATTAGGGTTGTTCAGCGCCGACGCCGGCTGGTTGTTGGCGAGGTTCACAATACCCCACCGAAGACGTTGCATCGTCTTCAAATTGCTGAACAGCGTCGTATCGGTGATACCATCATAAGGTGCAGCAACCGGATCGGCGTCTGTCGACACTAAGGTTGTCGAGCGCGCCAGCCAGTCGATTTGGTTGGTGCGGACTTCGTCTAGCTTCTCGTACTCACCGAACGCATAGACATTCAGCCGATCGTCAAAGAAATTCTTACCGATCAGCGCGGAGACCCGCTGGTTCGCCTGACCATCTTGATTCTTCTGGCCATAGTTCGCGTCGACTTCGAGACCCTCAAAATCTGTACGCATAACGAAGTTGAGCACGCCGGAAACAGCGTCAGCACCGTAGACTGACGAGGCGCCCCCAGTGACGATTTCGATGTTCTGGATAAGCAGGCGCGGAATTGTATCAACATCCACTGCCAAATTGCCACCGTCTGAGCCGACGTGACGACGACCGTCAACCAGCGTCAGTGTTCGACCGGATCCTAGCGAGCGGAGGTTGGCGAACGAAAGCCCGCCGTCTCCCAGACCGCTTCCGGTCGTATCGGAAGGTACAACCGAGTTCGAAAGTGCAGGAATCGTCGCCAGATAGTCGATCATCGTGTTCTGACCAGAGGTCAGCAGAGTCTCGCGAGTGACTTGGATCAGCGGCGTCGGAGCAGTCGTGGGATCGCGACGGATACGCGAACCGGTGACGACGATTTCGTCAACCTGAGTAGCGTCTGCGGCTTCAGCAGCGGTTTGCTGCGCCTGGGCCCAAGCGGGGGCCGACACGGCGAGGATGCCCGCCAGAACCGTCGTCCCGAACAAATAATTACGCTTCAGTTTCATAATCAGTCACCCCACTAGAATCGATTTGCGAACAGCCGAGCCGCAAAAGCCCATGGCTTCTCGTAAACCGTCTAGCGAAATATGGCTGACAGGCAACCAATGTGACCCAAATCGGGCCAGCACGCGTCGATAATGTTACAATCATGACACAGTTCAGCTATCAGGGATTGGTTAGTTGCTGCCGCTGTAATGACGCCTGAGTGGATGGCGCTCGGCCCCTTTGACTGCGACTAAACGATGTCAGAGATTGTCGCGGAGCCATCCCGCCACGCGCCCCACCACATTCCCGCGGTGAATGCGCGGCGCATCCGCAGCCGTGATTTGCCGCGCCATCAGCTTCCGCGCCGAGACCGCTTCACGCGGGCCGTAGGCGGCGCGGAGGAGGACGCCGGCCGTGGCGCAGAAAGCGGGGCCGGAGGCGGCGTCGGCCAAATGTGGCGCCCGTTGGGGTTTTCCGAGGCGGACAGGACGGTCGAAGACGCGCACCGCCAGTTCGCGCACGCCGTTTAGCTGACTGGCCCCGCCGGTCAGAACGAGTCCCGCGCCGGGCTCCAGGCCGACGCCGGCATTTTTCAGCCGATCACGGAGCAGTTCGAGGGTTTCCTCGACGCGAGGCGCGATGACGGTCTTCAGCATGGCGCGCGGGACGATGACGGGGCCGGCCGAGGCGTCCTCGCCGCGCGGCGGGGCCTCCAGCATTTCGCGGTCTTCGTTGGCGCTGGCCATGGCCGAGCCGTGCAAGGTCTTGAGCCGTTCGGCGCCGGCCTTAGACGTCGACAGGCCGCGGGCGATATCGGAGGTGACATGGTCGCCGCCGACGTTCAGGCTTTCGATATGCAGCAGGGACCGGCCGCCCCACACGGCGGCGCTGGTCGAGCCGCCGCCCATGTCGATGCAGACGGCGCCCAGATCCATCTCGTCTTCTTCCAGCGCGGCCAGAGACGAGACGACCGGTGCGGCGGCGACGCCTTGCAGATCCAAGTGCGCCAGCTCCAAGCAGTGGCTGAGGGTCGTGAAGACGTTCTCGGCCATCGAGACGACCAACAGATCCAGCCCCAGCGAGCCGCCCCGCATCGAGCGCGGATCATGCACGCCACGCGCGCCGTCGACCGACCAGGCAATGGGCAGGACGTGGATCGGGCGACGGTTGGGCAGGCGAATCTGGGCCAGGGCCATGCCGATGGCGCGCGCCAGATCGGCATCGCCGACCGGATTGGCGCCTAGCGAGACCCGGGCCTGAACCCGGTGGCTGGCCATCTGGCCGATGGCGGTCGTGACGACGACGCCGGACACCGGGCTCTGGGCGGCGCGCTCGGCGCGTTCGACGGCGTGGCCGATGGCCTGGGCCGCCTCATCCATATTGATGATGGCCCCGCCCCTGACGCCCTTGGACTGGACGTGGCTGGCGCCTGCGACGCGGATGGTGCGGTCGGCGTGACGGACGCCGTCCGGCTTCATGATGAAGCACGAGACCTTGGATTGCCCGATGTCCAACGCAGCGACCACGGGCGCACGTCCGGCGCGAGGATCCATGCCCCGACCGTGATCATTCGCCGCGCCGCGTTGCTTGGTCATGTCTCTACGGTCCTTAGGCGTCGCCGGCGGGTCGCACGGCGACCTCGTCGGGGGTTCTGAGATCGACGCGGGCGAAGCCCAGGTCGAGCAGGCGTTCGCGCTGGTCCAGCGCATCGAGGCGGATCAAAGCCGCCTCCTGTTCGGTGGCGGGAAGCTGGATCAGGCTGCCGTCTTTGAGACGCAGGTCCCAGCGGCGCTCATCCACGCGCACCAAGGCGTCCACCATCCCCATCAGTCGCGGGCGCTGGGCCAGCAGAGGCAGGATTTCGCCCGCCGCCACGTCGGCGCCCTTGCCCACAACCAGCGGCAGCGTCGGATAGCGACGCGCGTCGGCGCCGTCGATGACCTGGCCCCGGTTGTCGATCACCTTGATCTGACCGGCTTCCTGCCAGACGGCGAGGCGGTCGTGTTCCTTGACCTCGACGATCAGGGTGTCGGGCAACAGGCGCACCACGCGCGCCTCCTTGACCCACCCCACGCCCTGAACCCGCGTGCGGATGGCGTCCAGATCCAGGCTGGTGATCGGCTGACCGGAATACAGGCCCAGCGCGCGCTGGATCGCCGGCTCGGCCTCCGGCGAGGCGCCGGTGATGTGCACCCGCTTCAGCGTCAGGCCCATGCCGGCCGTCACACTGTCCAGGCCATGAGAAACCGAGGCGCCGATCCGCTCGGCGCGAGCGCCCGTGGCCAGAACCCCGACCAGCAGCAGCGCGCCGGCGCCCAAGGCGATCACGGCGGTGCGGGGCGAAATATCGACACGGCCGATGGCGGCCATCTTGCCGGGAACGGCGGACGCGTTCTGGGCCCCGCCGCGCGACCGTCCTCCGCCCTTGGAAGCCGCACCGCGTTGTGGAGCCTGATTAGAACCCTGTCGCCGGCCGCCGCGAACTACCGCGGGCATGAGGCGTCCTCCACCATCCACCGAACCAGATCGTCATAGCTCATCCCGGTATGGGCGGCCTGCTCGGGCGCGAGCGAAGTCGGGGTCATGCCGGGCTGAGTATTGACCTCCAACAGGACCAGATCGTCCTTAACATCATCATAACGGAAGTCGGATCGCGACACGCCGCGGCAGCCCATGGCGACGTGCGCCGCCTCGGCCTGACGCAGCGCCTTTTCGAACACATGCGGCGGCAGGACGGCCGGCAGGACGTGCACCGATCCGCCCGGCGCATATTTGGCCTCGTAGTCATAGAAGCCCTTGGTCGGAGTGATGTCCGTGACGGTCAGGGCGCGCGGCCCCGTCGCCTCGCCCAGCACGGTGACGCACAGTTCCTTGCCGGCGATATAGGGCTCGACGACGACCTGCTCACCGTAAGCCCACCCCGGCTCGCCCACTTCGGAAACCGGACGGTTGGCGCCCTCGCGCACCAGGAAGACGCCAACGGACGAGCCCTCGGCATTGGGCTTGACCACATAGGGCGGGTCGATGACGTGGCGGCTGGCGACCTCGTGACGATCGTAAAGACCGCCGCCCGGCACCTTGATGCCGGCCGCCCGCAGCACGGCCTTGGACTTGTCCTTGTCCATCGCCAGGGCCGAGGCCAGCACGCCGGAATGAGTGTAGGGAATCCGCAAGGTCTCCAGCACGCCCTGGACGCAGCCGTCCTCGCCCCAGGCGCCGTGCAGACAGTTCAGGACCACGTCCGGCTTGATCAGACCCGAAAGCACATTGGCCAGATCCCGCCCGGCGTCCACGCGACTGACGCGCACGCCCTGCCGCTCCAGCGCGCGCGCGCACTGCTCGCCTGACGAGAGGGACACCTCCCGCTCTGCGGAAAGGCCGCCCATCAGGACGGCGACATGAAGATCTTTGAAAGCGCGGGCCATGACGCCTTGGATTGGGGCCTACATGTTTAACAGGCCGTCAACCATTCGCGTCCGGCGGCTATTTTTGCGCGGGATTTTTCATCCCGCTCGGCCGATCCGCTTGATTTCCCACTCCAGCTGAACGCCGGTCTTGGCCAGCACATCAGCGCGAACCGCCTCGCCCAGGCCTTCAATATCGGCCGCAGTCGCTTCCCCGGGATTGATCATGAAGTTGGAGTGCAGTTCGCTGAACTTAGCCCCTCCCCCATTTTCGGCGTGCAGCTTGCCGCGCCAGCCGGCCTCATCCACCAGCTTCCACGACGAATGGCCCTCGGGGTTCTTGAACGTCGAACCGCCCGTCTTCTCGCGGATCGGCTGGGTCGTCTCGCGACGACTGGTGATCTCGGAGATCCGGGCCGCCACCGCCTCGGGTTCGTCGACAGTGCCGCGATAGGTCGCCTCGATCCAGATGATGTCGGCCGGCGCCCGGGAATGGCGATAGGTGTAACCGAAATCGGCCAGAGCGTAATCGACACGCTCGCCCGCCCGCGTCAGGCCCCAGGCCGACACCAGCATGTCCTTGGTCTCGGAGCCGTAGCAACCGGCGTTCATGGTCAGGGCGCCGCCGATCGTGCCCGGAATGCCGGCGTAGAATTCCAGCCCGGCGATTCCCGCCTTGGCGCTGGCCTTGGCGACCATCGAGTCCAGCGCGCCCGCGCCGGCCGTGACCGTGTCGCCGTCCGTCGTGATCTGCGCCCACGGGCGTCCCGCCAGGCGGATCACCACCCCCTCGACCCCGCCGTCACGGACGATGACGTTCGATCCGACGCCCAGGACCGTCACCGGCACGGCCAGGTCCAAGGCCTTCAGGAATTCCGCGAGATCCTCGGCGTCCGCCGGAATGAATAGGGCCTCGGCCGCCCCACCGACCCGGAACCAGGTATAGGGCGCCAGCGGCTCGTTCCGCAGCAGCTTGCCGCGCACGTCGGGCAAAACGATCACGCCAGAGCCTCCAGTTGCGCCGGCAGGCCATAGGCCCAGCTGGTGATGTCGCCGGCGCCCAGCAGCACGACGACGTCGCCGGATTTAGCCTCATCCTTGATCAGGCGCGGCAGGACCGCGGCGTTCTCCAAGGCCTGGACGTGACGGTGGCCGTAGCGGCGCACCCCGTTGGCCAGGGCGTGCTTGTCCACCCCCTCGATCGGCTGTTCCCCGGCGGGATAGACATCGGCGACGATCACGCTGTCGGCGTCCGAGAAGCAGGTCGAGAACTCGTCCATCAGGTCGCGCAGGCGCGTGTAGCGGTGCGGCTGGACCACGGCGATGACCCGACCCTCCGTCACCTGACGCGCGGCCTTCAGCACGGCGGCGATCTCGACCGGGTGGTGGCCGTAGTCGTCGACGATGCGGACGCCGCCCACGACGCCCGTCGTGGTGAAGCGGCGCTTGACTCCGCCGAAGCCGGCCAGGCCGGAGCGGATCGCGTCGTCCGACACATCCAGCTCGCGCGCCACAGCGATGGCGGCCAAGGCGTTCGACACATTGTGCCAGCCAGCCATCGGCAGATGGACGCCCGAGATCAAATGGGTTTCGCCATTCTGGATGACCACGTCGAAGCGGCAGCCGTCCGGCCCCATCTCGACATTGTCGGCCCGCACCATGGCCTGCGGATTGACGCCGTAGGTCACCAGACGCCGGTTATCGATGGCCGCGACCAGCTTCTGCACCTCCGGATGGTCCAGGCAGACAGCGGCGAAGCCGTAGAAGGGGATGTTCTCGACGAAATCGACGAACGCTTTCCGCACCCCGTCGAAGTCGCCGTAGTGGTCTAGATGTTCGGGATCGATATTGGTGACGATGGCCACCGTCGACTTCAGGCGCAGGAAGCTGCCGTCCGACTCGTCCGCCTCCACCACGATCCAGTCACCGTCGCCGACCTTGGCGTTGGTGCCATAGGCGTTGATGATGCCGCCGTTGACCACCGTCGGATCTAGGCCCGCCGCATCAAGAAGGGCCGCCACCATCGAGGTCGTGGTCGTCTTGCCGTGCGTGCCGCCCACAGCGATCGAGAACTGCAGCCGCATCAGCTCGGCCAGCATTTCGGCTCGGCGCACCAGCGGGATGCGGCGCTCGCGGGCGGCCTTCATCTCGGGATTGTCGGCCTTGACCGCCGTCGAATAGACCACGGCCGAGACGCCCTCGCCCACATGAGCGGCGTCGTGGCCGATGAAGATCTTGGCGCCGAGCTGTTCCAGCCGCTCGGTATTGGCGCTGGCCTTGGCGTCAGAGCCCTGCACCGAATAGCCGATCTTCAGCATGATCTCGGCGATGCCGCTCATGCCGATGCCGCCGATACCGACGAAATGAACGGGACCGAGGTCGAACGGAACGGGGCGAAGGCGTGCGATCATTTTCGCCTCATAAACGCCGCCTCGCCTCCTGCGAAGGGCGCGCCGCATACGGAGCGAACTTTTCTAGGGACGATCGGGCATGCCTGTGCGCGAACTCGCACAGAACTATTGCGCCTCCATCGAGTTGTCTTCGGGAACGCGCGCGGCTCCCGCTTGCGCCGCTGCTCTAAAGGACTCCCAAGATGGCCAAGAACGCAAAGCCGGCCGGCGCGCCAACAATCGGCAACGCCGGAGAGGTGCACCAGACCGCCTCGACGCCTGAGACCCGCCTGACCACCAATCACGGCACGCCGATCAGCGACAATCAGAACTCGCTCAAGGCCGGCTCGCGCGGCTCGACCCTGCTGGAAGACTTCATCCTTCGCGAGAAGATCCAGCATTTTGACCACGAGCGTATCCCTGAGCGGATCGTCCATGCCCGCGGCTCGGCCGCCCACGGCTTCTTCGAACTGACCGACAGTCTGTCGGACTTCACCACGGCCAAGATCCTGACCGAGGTCGGCAAGAAGACCGAGCTGTTCACCCGCTTCTCGACCGTCGCCGGCGGCGCGGGCTCGGTCGATACGCCGCGCGACGTCCGCGGCTTTGCGGTCAAATTCTACACGACCGAAGGCAACTGGGATCTGGTAGGCAACAACATCCCCGTCTTCTTCATCCAGGACGCGATCAAGTTCCCGGACCTGATCCATTCGGTGAAGATGGAGGCCGACAAGGGCTATCCCCAGGCGGCCAGCGCCCACGACACCTTCTGGGACTTCATCGGCCTGATGCCTGAGAGTATGCATATGGTCATGTGGGCCATGTCGGATCGCGGCATTCCGCGCAGCCTGCGCATGATGGAAGGCTTCGGCGTCAACACCTTCCGGCTGATCAACGCCGAAGGCGAGGCGACCCTGGTCAAGTTCCACTGGCGGCCCAAGCTAGGCACGCAATCCACCTGCTGGGACGAGGCGGTCAAGATAGCCGGCGCCGACCCGGACTATCACCGTCGCGACCTGTATGAGGCCATCGATCAGGGCGACTTCCCCGAATGGGAGTTCGGCGTGCAACTTTTCACTCAGGAACAGGCCGACGCCCTGCCCTTCGACATTCTGGACGCCACCAAGCTGGTGCCGGAGGAAGACTATCCGATCCGCGTGATCGGCCGCATGGTCCTGGACCGCAATCCCCACAACTTCTTCGCCGAGACCGAACAGGTCGCCTTCCTGCCGACCAACATCGTGCCGGGCATCGACTTCTCGGAGGATCCGCTGCTGCAGGGCCGCTTGTTCTCCTATCAGGATACCCAGCTGTCGCGCCTGGGCACGGTCAACTTCCACCAGATCCCGATCAACCAGGCCAAGGGCTGCCCCTTCCAGAACTTCCAGCGCGACGGTCATATGCAGATGGCTGTGCCCAAGGGCCGCGCCAACTACGAACCCAACAGCCTGTCCGAGGCTGGCGAAGACGGCGGCCCGCGTGAAGATCCCAAGGGCGGCTTCCGCACCGCGCCGATCCCGGTCGAGGGCGAAAAGGTCCGGCTGCGCGCCGAAAGTTTCGCCGATCACTACAGCCAGGCACGGCTGTTCTTCCGCTCCCAGACCGAGATCGAACAGGCCCATTTGGCCAGCGCCATCGTATTCGAACTGTCCAAGGTGTCGCTCGCTCACGTTCGCGAGCGCGTTCTGGCCAATCTGCAGAACGTCGATGAGACCTTGGCCCAGCGGGTCGCCGACGGCCTGAACCTGCCCCTGCCCAAGGCGTCGGCCCCCGGTGTGGCGCCCATCGATCTGGACGCCTCGCCCGCCTTACGCATCGTCGGCAAATATCCCGACACCCTGAAGGGCCGGAAGGTCGCCATCCTGGTCGCCGACGGTTCGGATGGCGCTGTCGTCGATGCGGTCAAGGCGGCGGTTGAAGGCGACGGCGGCTCGGTCTTCATCGTTGCGCCCAAGATCGGCGGCGCCAAGCTGAAGGACGGCAAGACGCTCGCGGCCGACGGTCAACTGGCCGGCAGCCCGTCGGTCCTGTTCGATGCCGTGGCGATCGTTCTGTCCGAGGACGGCTGCGCCCAAATGCTGAAAGAAGGCGCCGCGGTCGATTTCGCCAAGGACGCCTTCGGCCACCTCAAGGCCATAGGCCACACGCCTGAGGCCCAGCCCCTGCTCGACAAGGCAGGCGTCGAGCCGGACGCTGGCGTGATCGACCTGTCCAAGAACGCCGAAAACTTTCTCGCCCCCGCCCGCACCCGCCAATGGGATCGCGAACCCAAGGTGCGGATTTTGGCCTGACCGCGGTAAACTTGATCAGAATGAAAAAAGGCCGGGCGATGCGTCGCCCGGCCCTCTTCTTTCAGCATCGCGACGCGATCAACTGTCGGCCTGCCAGCCCCCGGCCAGGGCGCGGAACAGGGCGATCTGATAGGTCGTGACCAAGGCGTCGGACTGGGCCAGGGCCGCGTCGGCTGCAGCTTGGGTGCGTTCGGCGTCCAGCACCAGCAGGAAGCTGTCGGCGCCGGCGTTGAAGCGCAGGCGCGACAGGTCGGCGGCGCGGGCCGCCTGGTCCCTGGCTTCGGTCAGGGCCGCACGGCGGTCCAGTTCGTTGGCGTAGTTGCTGAGCGCCGTCTCGGCTTCCTGAAGCGCCGTCAGCACGGTCTGGTCGAAGGTCGCGAGCGCCGCATCCGAACGGGCGCCGGCGGCCTTGATCTGGGCGCGGGCGGCGAAGACGTTGGGGAAGGACCAGCTGATCAGCGGACCAAAGCTGAAGCGGAAGTTCTGGTCGTTGCCCAGTTCACCCGAGTCCAGCGCGGTGGAGCCGAACGATCCGCCCAGGCTGATCTGCGGAAACAGGTTTGCGGTCGCCACGTTCACGCGCGCGGCGGCGGCGGCCAGTTCGGCCTCGGCCTGGCGCACATCGGGACGGCGGGCCAGAAGCGCCGCACCATCGCCGACCGGGATGGGCTGGCTGAGCTGGGGCGGACGCACGCAGGCGGCGGCGGCCTGGCTGGCCTCGGCCGGGGTACGGCCGGTCAGGGTAGCCAGGCGGAATAGAGCCTCGTTACGGGCCGCGCGCAGGGTCGGCAGGGTCGCCGCCGTCTGGGCCAGGGCCGCGCGGGCGCTGGCCACGTCCAGCCCTGTGCCCGCCCCGCCGTCGAGCAGCGTCTGGGTCAGGTTGGCGGTGTTGCGTTGCAGCTCCAGCGTCCGTTCGGCCACCGCGATCTGCGCATTGGCCGAACAGGTGTCGGCGTAGGCGCGGGTCGTCTCGGCCGCGACCGTCACCTGGACCGTGGCCAGGGCGGCCTCGGCGGCGCGGGCGTCGGCGCGGGCGGCGCGGATGGTGGATTCCACCCGTCCGAACAGGTCGACCTCATAGGCCGCCTGTATGCCGACATCATAGGTGTCGATCTCGGGCGCATCCTGCCCGGCGGGCAGGCCCTGGACCGTGGCGGCCGAGGCGCGGCTGCGCTGGGCCTGGGCGCTGGTCGTCGTGGTCGGGAAACGCCCGACGCGGGCCTCCGACAGCGACGCTCGGACTGCGCGCAGATTGGCGAAGGCGGCCTCGAGCTGGTTGTTCTCGGCGAAGGCCTGCTGGATCAGGGCGTCCAGCGTGGGGTCCTCGTACAGCCGCCACCAGTCGTCGCGCGCCGCAGCGGTCGAGACGGTGGGGCTGGCCGAGCCGACAAAGGCGCCCGTACCGGCGACGGGCAGGTCGGCGACCGGCGCCTTGGGTCCGACCGCGCAGGCGGCCAGCAGGGCGCTGGAGGCTGCGGCGGTCAGGAAGCTGAGGGTCTTGTTGCGGGTCATCAGATGTCCCCTCCCCGGCCGGTCGCGGGCGCAGGCGCGTTCGGATCGGTCCGGTCGCTGGTTTCGTCATAACGCACGGGCCGGTCCGAAGGACGGTCAGGCGTCGGGGTCGGTTTCTTGCCTTGCGGCAGTTTCGAGGACAGCCAGCGGCTGACCACATAGAAGACCGGGGTGAAGATCAGGCCGAAGAAGGTCACGCCCAGCATGCCCGAGAAGACGGACGTGCCCAGCGACTGACGCATCTCCGCGCCCGGCCCCGAGGCCAGCATCAGCGGCACGACGCCGAGGATGAAGGCGAAGGAGGTCATCAGGATCGGACGCAGACGGGTCTTGGCGGCGGCGACCGCAGCCTCGAACCGGTTCATGCCTTGCTCTTCTTCGGCCTGTTTGGCGAACTCGACGATCAGGATGGCGTTCTTGGCCGCCAAGGCGATCAGAACGACCAGCCCGATCTGGACCAGGATGTTGTTGTCCAGGCCGCGCAGGTTGACCCCGATGATGGCCGCCAGCAGACACATCGGCACGATCAGAATGACCGCCAGCGGAAGCGTGAACGCTTCATACTGAGCCGCCAACACCAGGAAGACGAACACCACCGCCATCAGGAAAATGACCGTCGCGCCGGAACCCGCCGCCTTCTGCTGGTAGGCCAGACCCGTCCACTCGTAGGAGAAGCCCTGCGGCAGGGTCTGGGCGGCCATGGTTTCCATGACCTGCAGCGCCTCTCCGGAGGAGACCCCTGCCGCGGCGTTGCCCTGAAGCTCGGCCGCGGGGAACAGGTTGTAGCGTACGATCCGCGCCGGACCAGAATCGTTGACCAGATTGGCCACCGATCCGATCGGCACCATGGCGCCGGTGGACGACTTGGTCTTCAGATTGGCGATGTCGGCGATGTCGTCGCGCGCCGTCGGCTCCGCCTGCGCCGTCACCCGGAAGGTGCGGCCCAACATGTTGAAGTCGTTGACGTAGGACGAGCCCAGATAGACGCCCAGGGTGTCGAACACAGAGCTGGGTTGGACACCCAGCATGAGCGCCTTGTCGCGGTCGACGTCGGCGGTGATGCGCGGCGAGGCCGTGTTGTAGGTCGAAAAGACCTGGCTGACCTCGGTCGGCTTCTGGGCGGCGGCGCCCATCATGGCGAAGGTCGCGCCTTCCAGCGGACGATAACCGGCGCCTTCGCGGTCCTGGATCATCATCGAGAAACCGTTGCCGGTGCCCAGACCCTGGACCGCCGGCGGGGCGATGACGAAGATCTGCGCGTCCTCTATCTGTCCGGTGGCCTGGGTGATGGCGCCGGCCAGGGCCGTGGCGGCCTGTTCCTTGGAGCGTTCCTCGAAGCCGTTCAGGCGCACGAAGATGGTGGCGGCGTTCGAGCCGAACGAGAAGCTGGAACCATCGAGACCCGCGAAGGCCACGGTGCCGTTCACCCCGGAAGTGCCCTGGATGATCTTGGTGGCGCGTTCCATCACCGCCTGGGTG
Source organism: Brevundimonas sp. 374 (assembly GCF_900102995.1). Lineage (NCBI taxonomy): Bacteria > Pseudomonadati > Pseudomonadota > Alphaproteobacteria > Caulobacterales > Caulobacteraceae > Brevundimonas > Brevundimonas sp. 374. The sequence goes on from NZ_FNKT01000001.1 coordinate 1,237,686, forward strand.
CGGTCCAGAGATGCACCGGCCGGCAGTTGGATGACGCCGATCAGGAAGCCCTGATCCTGTTCAGGGATAAAGCCCGAGGGGGTATCCACCAGACGCCAGGCGGTCAGGCCCAGAAGACCGGCATAGATGATCAGCACCAGACCGACCGTGCGCACCAGACGCGCGGTCAGGCGCCCGTAGCGATCCGACAGCCAGTCGAAGCCCTCGTTGAACTTCCGCCCGGCCCAGCCGCCGTAATAGACGACCGTTCCCAGGACGCCCGGCTTGCGAGCGTGCTCGTGATCCTTCTTGTGCGGCTTCAGCAGCAAGGCGGCCATGGCCGGCGACAGGGTCAGGGACACGAACAGCGAGATGACCGAGGCCGAGGCGATGACGACCGCGAACTGGCGATAGAAGATGCCGGGGATGCCGGGCACGAACATCGTCGGCACGAACACCGACACCAGCACCAGGCCGATGGCGATCAGGGCGCCGGACACCTCCTGCATCGATCGATAGGCGGCCTCCTTGGGACTGAGGCCCTCGCTGATCGCCCGCTCCACGTTCTCGACCACGACGATGGCGTCATCGACGACGATGCCGACCGCCAGGACCAGGGCGAACAGGGACAGGGAGTTGATCGAATAGCCCAGCGCCAGCTGCACCGCGAAGGTGCCGACCAGGGCGACGGGAATGGCGACGATGGGGATGATGGCCGCGCGCCAGGTCTGCAGGAAGACCATGACCACGATGATGACCAGGATGACGGCTTCGACCAGGGTGTGCTGAACCGACTCCACCGAAGCGGCGACGAATTCAGTCGGGTTGTAGGGCACGTCCACCTTCATGCCGGCGGGCACTTCGGACTTCAGGGCCTCGACCTCTTTCAATACGCGGTCGGCGGTGCCCAGGGCGTTGGCGCCCGGCTGTTGAACAATGGCGATGCCGACGCCGCGCTGGCCGTCGAAGAAGCCGCGGATGCCGTAATCCTGGGCGCCCAGTTCGATCCGCGCCACGTCGCGCAGATAGGTGACACGGCCTTGGGCGTCCGTCTTCAGAACGACGTTGGCGAACTCATTGGGATCGCTGAGACGGCCCTGGACCTGGACCGGCAGCTGGAAGGCGGCCGCGCTGTTGGGGAACGGCGGCTGGCCGATGGAGCCGGCGGCGGCCTGGACGTTCTGGGCGCGCAGGGCGGAAACGATCTCGGGGCCCGTCAGACCGCGCTCGGCCGCCTTGGCCGGGTCAATCCAGACGCGCATCGAATAGTTTCCGCCGCCGAACACCTGAACCGCGCCCACGCCCTCGATCCGCAGCAGACGGTCCCTCAGCGTGGAGTTGGCGTAGTTGCCGACATAGTCGTTATCCAGGGTCCCATCGGGCGAGGTCAGGCCAAGGATCATCAGGAAGCCGCTCTCGGCCTTGTTGACCACGACGCCCGTCTGGCGAACCGCCTCGGGAAGGCGGGGTTCGGCCAAGGCCACCCGGTTCTGGACCAGCACCTGAGCGGAATCCAGGTCCGTGCCGGGCTGGAAGGTCACGGTGATGGCCACCGCCCCGTCCGCTGTGGACGAGGAGGAGATGTAGAGCATGTTCTCGACGCCGTTCACCTCCTGCTCGATGGGAGCGGCGACGGTTTCGGCCAGGGTCTCGGCCGAGGCGCCGGGATAGGCGGCGTTGATGGTGATCGTCGGCGGCGCGATCTCCGGATACTGCGACAGCGGCAGCAGCGGATAGGCGGCGATGCCGATGATGGAGATCACCACCGCGATCACGGCCGCGAAAATCGGCCGATCGATGAAGAAGCGGGAGATGTTCATGGCTTAGCCGGCCGGCAGGCTGTTGGCGAACGAGGCGCTGGACGCGGGCGCCGCCTGGGTGACGGGCGCCTGGGACGCATCGCCGGCGACGGGTTCGATCTTGCCGTTCTTCGGCGTGACCTTTGAGCCCGGTTGGGCGGCGCGTTGCAGACCCGCGATGATGACGCGGTCGGTCGGAGCCAGGCCCGAACGGACGACGCGCAAGCCCTGCACGATCGGGCCGAGCTGGACGGCCTTGTTTGTCACGGTGCCGTCGGCGTTGACCACGGCGACGGTGCGGCGGGCCTGATCCGTGCCGATGGCCGAATCCGGCACCAGCAGGGCGTCATAGGCGCCGGCGCCCGCGACCTGGGCGCTGCCGAACATGCCGGGGCGCAGGAAGCCGTCTGCGTTAGGCAGGATGGCGCGCAGACGGATCACGCCCGAGGCGGTGTCCACGGCGTTGTCCGAGAAGTCGAGGCGCCCGGTGTGCTTGTAGGTGCTCTCGTCCTGCAGGCGCACATTGACGACCGCACCCTGATTGGCGCCGCCCTGACGCAGGTATTTCAGCAGGACCGCTTCAGAGCCGTCGAAGACGAAGTGAATCGGGCCGCCCGAGATGATGGTGGTCAAAATGTCGCCGGCCGACGAACCGCCGGCGATGACATTGCCCGGATCGACGCGGCGGTCGGACACGCGACCCGAGGTCGGCGCGGTGACGCGGGTGTATTCCAGGTTCAGACGCGCATTGCGAACAGCGGCGTTGCCAGCCGCCAGATTGGCCTGGGCCGCATCGACGGCCGCCTTGTTGGAATCATACTCGGCCTTGGACACCGCCTGCGAGGCCAGCAGGGCTTCGCTGCGGGCCAGGTTGGCGCGGGCCAGCGACAGCTGGGACTGGGCCTGGGCCACCTGGGCCTGAGCCTGGGCCAGGGCGGCCTGCGCCGGGCGCGGATCCAGGGTGAACAGCAGCTGGCCTTTCTGAACCATCTGACCGTCGCGGAAGTGAACCGCCTGAATATAGCCGCCGACGCGGGCGCGCACGTCCACGCTCTCGACCGCTTCGAAGCGACCGGTGAACTCGTCCCAGTCCCGCACCTGCTGCTTCAGCGGCACAGCCACGGTCACGGGCGGCGCGCCTTGCGCCGGCGCCTCTGCCTTTGGGGAACAACCATAAAGCGCACCCGTCACCATGACGGATACCGCCGCAATCTTCAGCCCGCGCATCTGCGCATCTCCCTGTCGGAGGTAAATCCCTGTCGTGCGGACAGAGGCCGATGGGGAGTCGGTCTTGTCAACGCGTGGTGACTTAATGGTCGGAGCCGTGGCGCTTGTCAACAGGCGTTGACAAAGCCATATGTGATCTACGGTTATTGTCTGTGGAGTGTCATCACCTTGTTATGTCCCGGCCCACGCCCGAGAAACGCCGCCGCCACGCGCACGGCCATTCTCGATGCTGCGCGCGAGAGATTCGCGGCCGAGAGCTATGACGACGTGGGCATGCGCGACATCGCCCGCGATGTCGGCGTCGATGCGGCCCTGATCAGCCGCTACTTCGGCTCCAAGGACGACCTTTTCCTGGCCGCCCTGGACAGCTGCGGCGACGGCAGCGCCCTGATGCAGGGTGAGAAATCCGACTTCGGCCGGCGCGTCGCCCACGAGATCGTCTTCGAACCCAAGAAGGCCGAAAAGCTGAAGGGCATGTCGATCATGTTGCGCTCCATCGGCTCGGCCAAGGCGTCGGAGATGGTTCAGACCACCTGCACCCAGCGGTTCTTCGGCCCGCTGGAGGAGTGGCTGAGCGGGCCGGACGCCACCGTGCGCGCGCGGCTGCTGGCCGGCTTCATCATGGGCATGTCGGTCAGTCGCGAACTGGGCGGCGGCAGTTTCAACATCGAACCCGCCCAGTGCGAAAGAATGCGCGACCGCCTGGCGCCGATTCTTCAGTCCCTGATCGACGGCTGATCCCATCGCGGAAACGAAAAAGGGCGCGGAGGTTGGCCTCCGCGCCCTTCGTCTTGTCCGGCGACCGGCTCAGTGCGAGGCGGTCGAGGTCACTTCGGTCCGCGCCTTGGTGCGGATGCAGCCGATGGCGAAGATCGTCAGGCCGATGTAGCCCAGCATCGGCACGATGAAGGCGGGCTGCAGCTTGCCGGCCGCATCGGCGATATGCGCCGCGACTTGGGGCAGCAGGGCGCCGCCGATGATGCCGAACACCAGCAGGCCCGACGTCGCCGAAGTCGGAGCGGTCGAGCGCTCCAGCGTCAGGGTGAAGATAGTCGGGAACATGATCGAGTTGAACAGGCCGATCGACAGAACGGCATAAGCCGCCGTCGGCCCGCCGATCTGGCTGACTGTCAGGCACAGCACCGCCGCCGCGACGGTGCAGCAGGCCAGGACGATGCCGGGGCGCACCTTGGTCAGCACGAGCGAACCGATGAAGCGGCCGACCATGGCGCCGCCCCAGTACAGGGCGACCATCTTGCCCGCCGTCTCGATCGGGGCGTTCAGGATGTCGGGGCTTTCGAGGAAGTTGGTCAGCATGCCGCCGATGGCGACTTCGGAACCGACGTAGAGGAAGATGGCCAGGGCGCCGAATACAGCCCAGGGCGACGACAGGGCCTTCAACGGCGAAACCGCATTGTGCGATTCAGGCGCCGCCGCATTGATCTTCTTGCGCGCCGTGAAGATGAAGACGGCGATCAAGGCGAAGAAGGCGCCCATGCCCAGGAAGGCCATGTCGATGCTGCGCAGCGACTGGGTGCGGGTCGCGGCGGTGACCACAGCGCCAGCGGCGAAGACGCCGCCCGTCAGCAGAACGTGCGAGCCCAGCCATGGCCCCACGGTCGTGCCCAGCGAGTTGAAGGCCTGCGACAGGTTCAGACGGCTGGAGGCGCCCTTGGGGCTGCCCAGCTCGGCGACCAGCGGGTTGGCCGCGACCTGCAGCAGGGTGACGCCCGAGGCGATGACGAACAGGGCGATCAAGACGCCGGGATACCAGTCGGCGGCGGTGGCGGCCGGCACGATCAAGCAGCCCGCGACCATGACGATGAGGGCGCCGATGATCGAGCGGCTGTAGCCCAGCTTGCTGAGGACGGAGGCCGCCGGCAGGGACATCAGCCCGTAGGCGATGAACCAGGCGAAGGTGGTCAGGAAGGCCTCGGCGTTGTTCAGGTCGAACACCCGCTTAACCGCCGCGATCAACGGGTCGATCAGCGAGGTCGCAAAGCCCCAGGCGAAGAACAGCGTGGTGACATAGGCGAAGGCCAGGCCTGCGCCCTGGCGTTTTCCGGCGTCCGGAACGGTCATGAATGATCCCCCAGTGAAATCGAACGGCCGCGCTGTGATCGCGCGGTTCTCATCCTGCTTGGTTCGGACATCGCGAAAGGCGCGTCCAGCCGAAAAGCGCGCTCTGTAACGAAACTTTCCCGCCGGGCCGTGGCGCAGGCAAAGAAAAGGGCCGCCTCGCGAACGCGGCGGCCCAAGTTTGCTCAGAAGAGAGGGGAAATCAGAACTTGTAGTTCAGCCCGACGGCGAAGGTGCGGCCGTAGTGCTGATAGTCGATGGTCCGGCGCTCATCGCCGTTCTCGAAGGTCTTGAACGGCTCGTCGGTCAGGTTGTTGACCTGAGCCAGAACCGACAGGCCTTCCAGCGGACCGGACTGGAACTCATAGCCGACCTGGGCGTCGACCACGGTTTCCGCCGCGACCGAACGCAGGGTGCGGCCGTTGCCGAAGCCGGCGACTTCGCCCAGGTAATCCGAGCGATAGCGGGCCGAAATCCGCGACTGGAAGCCGTAGCGCTCATAGTAGAGAGAGCCGTTGATCACGTTCTCCGACAGACCCGGCAGGGCGGTCGGGGCCTGGGTCGGATCCGGCTGGACTTCGCTGTCCGTGGTCGAGGCGCTGAACTGGGCGCCGAAACCTTCCAGGGCCGGATGGAAGATGTCGAACGGCGCCGAGATTGAAAGCTCAAGGCCCTTGATCCAGCCGCCTTCGCCATTGTCAGGCGCGCCGACCAGGCCTTGGCGCAAGGCTGGCTCGGGGTTCGTTGGCGAAATCACGCCGATCGGATAGCCGGTGAAGTCGAAGATCTGATTGCGATTAAAGACGTAGCTTTCCAGGTTCTTGTAGAAAGCCGCCAGCGAGATGTAGCCCTTGCGGTTGGCGAAATACTTCTCGAACGACACGTCGATCACGTCCGCGATGTACGGCCGCAGTTCCGGGTTGCCGCCGCCGCCGCCCCAGGGGGAACGGTTGATGTCGGTCGATTGGGCCAAGCTGGGGTTATAGCTGTAGTTTCGCGAGGCGCGCATATCGTCCATGCGCGGACGGGCCAAGGTGCGCGAAACTGCCAGACGCGCGAACATGTCCTCGCCGGTTTCCAGGATGAAGTTCGCGCTAGGCAAAATCTCCAGATATTCGTCGCCGCCCGTCACCGCGATGGTCTCGGAGACGCCCGGTCCGACCTGCCGCGCCGAGAAGCCGCTGGAGCTTTGGTCGGTATAGACGAACTGCATGCCGACGTTGCCGGTCAGGGCCCGGCCGAACAGGTTGTGATCGATGTTGGCGCGGACGTAGGCGGTCGAGACCTTTTCCGTCACTTCCCAGTTGCCGGCCGTGACGTCGGCGTTCGGGTTGCGGACGCGGTTCAATGCGCCGCTATTGACCAGGCCGAGAGCGTCGTAGCTCAGCACGGCGCTGATGCCGAGATAGCCAAGGTCGGTCGGGTCCAGCAGGAAGGCTGAAGGCACGGTCAGATCGCCGCCGCCGGGGACGCCGAGATAGAACTGGTCGTTGACGAAGCTCTTTTGACGCTCGGTGTAGTTGGCGCCGAAGTCGATCGACTTAAACGGGCTCTGGTGCAGTTCACGCGTCACAGAGAAGCGAGCGGCCTTGATCTCGTCCTCGATGGACGGCGTGTTCATATAACCGGCCTGACCGCCAGGAATGACGTCGCCGCCCCAGCCCTGCGGGCTGGTGATACGGATCAGGTTCGGATCGGCGTAGTTCAGACGGCTGGTGAAGCGGGTCACGCCATCGTCGGTCAGTTCAAAGCCCAGAGTGTCCAACGCGCCGTTAACGTTGCGGCCGGTGCCGGCGTTGGTTTCCAGGATGATGTCGTTACGCTCGACCTTCGAATAGCTGAGGTCCATGTTCGCCGACCAGTCGTCGCTGAGCGTGAACTCGGTGTTCCAGCCCAAGGCGGTGATGTTGCTGTCGCGCTTGTTCAGATCGTTGCGAACCACGCCCTTGATGTTGTCCCAGGTGCCAGCGACGATGAGGCCGTCTTCGACAGTGTAGCCGGGACGCAGCGACGGCGCCGGACGGCAGACCGCCGACGGGACGTTCACGGTGCAATCACCAGAGGAACCACCCCAAGCCAGCGGGAACTCGATGCCGCGCAGAACCTGGGTGTTCTTGAACTCGGAATAGAAGGCGTCGATCGTGGAGTGGATGCGATCGTTCGGGCGCCATTCCAGCACGCCCATATAGCCGTCGCGCTCCAGCTCAGACGACATCACATAGGGCTTCACGCCGCCGGTCAGCAGATTGCCGTCCGTGTAGTTGGGATAGCCCCAGGCGTTGAAACGCTCGGACTGATAGGGCGAGCTCATGTGGGCGTAGCCCAGGGCCACGCCCAGCGTGCCGTCCAAGAACTGGTCGATGTAGGAGATGGTATAACGGTCGCCGTTGTCGGTCGTGCCCGAGTTCAGGGCGCCCAGCTCATTCCACTCGTGGCGATAATTCATGGCGATGGCCTGACGGCCGTAGGCCAGCGGGCGAACGGTGCGCAGGTCGACGGTGCCGCCTAGACCTTGACCGATCAGAGCCGCGTCCGGGGTCTTGTAAACGACGACGCTGTTCAGCAGTTCGGCGGGGAACTGGTCGAACTCGACGCCGCGGTTGTCGCCGGTGGTGACCAGTTCGCGCCCGTTCAGCAGGGCGGTGGTGAAGTCAGGGCCCAGGCCCCGGATGGAGATCGCTTGGCTGCGGCCGTCGAGGCGCTGCATGGTCACGCCCGGCAGGCGCGCCAGGGATTCGGCGATCGAGACGTCCGGCAGCTTGCCGATGTCTTCGGCCGAGATGACTTCGACAATCGAGGTGTTGTTGGCCTTGGCTGAGATCGCGGCTTCGATCGAACGACGAATGCCGGTGACGACAATCTCATCGACCTGCGTCGCCTGATCGTCGGCCTGCGTTGTCGCGGCGGCGGTTTGTGCGTGGGCCGAGCCGACCGCCATCAGGGCGGCTGCGCCGAAGGCGACGCCGGATAGCAGGCGCGCGCGCCGGTTGAGACGTTGGAACATGGTCATCCTCCCTGGGGCTGACCGCGATTCTGAACGTCGCGATCTGAAGCCGTCGCAAAAATATGCAAATCTTCGGGAATGTTGCAAGCAGTTAATGCGGGCGTCTGATTTCCGTCGCACTTGGCGCCCGTTGATAGCCCGCAAAGCCGCGGGAATGTGCGGTTTCGCGCTATTTCCATGGCGCATCGCAGCATTTCAGCGACGCGTTGACAGCTCCGCCCATTGCTGCAAAATCTTGCAAATCGATCTGGAAGGCTTTGCACTTTCCAGACGCAAGGGAGTGAGCGTCATGGCAAGGGGAACCCCCAGAAGGGCCGGACTGCACGCCGTGATGGCGGCGGCGGCTGTGCTGAGCGGCTTTGCAACGCCAGCGACGGCGCAAACGCGCCAGGCCGAAGACGCCCTTTCGGCCCTGCGGCAACGCCTGCCACAGGACGAGGTGATCTACTTCCTTCTGCCGGATCGCTTCGCCAATGGCGATGCATCGAACGACCACGGCGGTTACGCCGCCGACCGGCTGAAAAGCGGGTTTGATCCGGCCGATACCGATTTCTATCACGGCGGCGACTTGGCCGGCGTGACCCAACAGCTGGACTATATCCAGGGCCTCGGTGCGACGGCGGTCTGGTTGGCGCCGGTGTTCAAGAACAAGCCCGTGCAGAGCCATGGCGGCTATACCGGCGCGGCGCACCACGGCTACTGGATCACCGACTTCACCGCCGTGGATCCGCACTTCGGCGACGAGGCTGCGATGCGCGCCCTGGTCGAGGCGGCCCACACGCGCGGCATGAAGGTGTATCTGGACATCGTCGCTAATCACACCGCCGACGTCATCCAGTATCGCGAATGCCCGGAGGGTCGCTGCGCCTATCGCAGCCGCGCCGACTATCCCTACACCCGTCGCGGCGGCGTCGACGGTGCGCCGATCAATGAGGGCTTCGACGGTCGAGACTTTTCGCGCCTGACCCGGCCCGACTACGCCTACACGCCCTATGTCCCGGCGGGCGAGGAGAACGCCAAGGTTCCGGCCTGGCTGAATGACCCGATCCACTATCATAACCGGGGCGAGAGCACCTTCACCGGCGAAAGCAGCCTGGACGGCGACTTCGCCGGGCTGGACGACCTGCTGACCGAGGACCCGGTCGTCATCCAAGGCATGATCGACATCTTCGGCGGCTGGATCGACAAATACGGGATCGACGGCTTCCGCATCGACACCGCCCGTCATGTGAACCCGGGCTTCTGGCAGGCCTTCATCCCCGCCATGATCGCCCGTGCCGAGGCCAAGGGCATCCCAAACTTCCACATCTTCGGCGAGGTCTATGATCCCGATCCGGCGGTGACGGCGCGGTTCACGCGGGTCGACGGCTATCCGGCGGTGCTGGACTTCCCGTTCCAGAAACAGGCGACCGATGTGGCGGCCGGCAAGGTCGGGACCGACGCCCTGGCCAAGCTGTTCGACGCCGACACGATCTATGACAAGGGCGCGGAAACCGCCGCCATCCTGCCGACCTTCCTCGGCAACCATGACATGGGCCGGGTCGGCTTCTTCGTGAAACAGGCCAATCCGAACGCCAACGACGCCGAGGTGCTGGCGCGCATCAAACTGGCCCATGCCCTGATGATGTTCAGCCGGGGCGTGCCGACACTGTACTACGGCGACGAGCAGGGTTTCGCCGGGGCGGGCGGATACGGAAACTCGCGCCAGGACATGTGGCCCAGCCGCACGCCGGTCTATGCGGACGAAACGCCCGTCGGCGGTCGCCAGCCGGCCTATTCGACGGACGCCCCGCTGTATCAGGCGATCGCAGAGATGACCCGCATCCGCGCCGAAGAGCCGGCCCTGCGACGCGGCCGTCAGGCCGTACGCGCCTATGGCGACAAGCCCGGTCTGTTCGCCCTGTCGCGCATCGGCGAGGACAGATCGGAGGTCTTGGCCCTGTTCAACACCTCGACCGCGCCCGTCGCCGCTCAAGTCGAGGTGGAGCCCGGCTCGCTGCGGTGGCAAGCTCTGCGCGGCGATTGCACACCCGAATCCTCCGCGCCCGCCAGCGTCGCCGTTCGCGTGCCTCCCCTCGATTACCTCGTCTGCAAGAGCGTGCCGTGACTGCCCTGCCCCTCGATCTTTCCACGGCTGACGCCGCCCCCGCATTGGCGCACGACTGGTGGCGCGGCGCGGTGCTGTATCAGATCTATCCGCGCAGCTTCGCCGACTCCAACGACGACGGCGTCGGCGATCTGAAGGGGATTACCCAGCACCTCGACCACGTCGCCTCTCTAGGCGTGGATGGCATCTGGCTTTCGCCCTTCTTCACGTCGCCGATGAAGGACTTCGGCTACGACGTGTCGGACTATTGCGGCGTCGATCCGATCTTCGGCACATTGGCCGACTTCGACGCCCTGATCGCGCGCGCCCATGCCCTGGGGCTGAAGGTTGTCATCGATCAGGTCTTCTCCCACACCTCGGACGAACATCCCTGGTTCACCGACAGCCGCGCCAGCCGCAACGGCGAACACGCCGACTGGTACGTCTGGGCCGACGCCAAGCCGGACGGCTCGCCGCCGTCGAACTGGCAGTCGGTATTCGGCGGCCCGGCCTGGACTTGGGACGCGCGGCGCGGCCAGTATTACATGCACAACTTCCTGGCCTCCCAGCCTCAGCTGAACGTCAGGAATCCGGCGGTTCAGGACGCCCTGATCGCGGCGGCGCGGTTCTGGCTGGATCGGGGAGTGGACGGCTTCCGTCTGGATGCGATCAACTTCGCCATCCACGATCCGTCCCTGCGCGACAATCCGCCGATCCAGGACGGCAAGAAGCGTACGCGGCCGTTCGACTTCCAGGACAAGATCTATAACCAGTCCCACCCGGACATCATCGGCTTCCTGAACCGCATCCGCGCCCTGACCGATAGCTATGAAGGCCGGTTCACGGTGGCGGAGGTCGGCGGCGATCACGCCGATCGCGAGATGAAGGAATTCACCGCCGGCAACGACCGTCTGCACTCGGCCTACGGCTTCCTCTACCTCTACGCCGATACCCTGAAGAGCGAACTGATCGGCGTGGGCGATGGAATGTGGCCGGATCAGCAGGGCGAGGGCTGGCCGTCCTGGACCTTCTCCAACCACGATGCGCCGCGCGCGGTGTCGCGTTGGGCCCAGGGCCGGGACGAGAAGGCCTTCTCGGAAATGGCCCTGCTGTTGCTGATGTGCCTGCGTGGCAATGTCTTCGTCTATCAGGGCGAAGAGTTGGGCCTGCCTCAGGCCGAGGTGCCGTTCGAGCGGCTGGTCGATCCCGAGGCCATCGCCAACTGGCCCGAGACACTGGGCCGCGACGGCGCCCGCACGCCAATCCCCTGGGTGGCCTCGGCGCCCAACGCCGGCTTCTCGACGGTCGAGCCCTGGCTGCCGGTCGATCCGCGCCATCTGTCGCTGGCCGTGGATGCGCAGGAGGCGGACCCGACCTCGATCCTGCACGCCGCGCGCCGCATCATCGCCCTGCGTCAGGCCCATCCGGCGCTGCGGACTGGAGGGCTGGAGATCGAGAGCGCGGGCGACCTCGTGGTCTTCCGCCGGTTCGAACGGGCCGAGGGCGGCGAGCGTCTGCTGTGCGTGTTCAACCTAGGCTTCGAAGCCGTGGACTGGCTTGCGCCTGCCGGCGCGCGCCGGATCGCGGCGGTCAACTGGACCAAGACGGACGGGTCGACGCTGAGGCCGCTGGCCGGCCTGATCTTCGCCGACGCCGGATGACGGGTTCAGCCGCCGCAGGTCTCGCGAACGATCAACTCGGTCGGAACGCGCTCGGAACGGCCTGCTGCGGCGCCGCCGTGATCCAGCAGTTTGGACACCATCAACCGGCCGGCCTTCATTGTGTCCTGGGCGATGGTGCTGAGCGCCGGGCGCGAGTAGCGGCTGAACGGCACATTGTCGAAACCGATGACCGAGACCTGGCCCGGCACCTCGACGCCGGCGTGCAACAGGGCACGCACGGCGCCCAGGGCGATCTGGTCAGACGCAGCCACGACGCCATCGAAATCCAGCCCACGTCGGATCAGGGCGTCCACGGCGGCCTCTGCGGATTCGACCTCGAAATGCGCAGGCACGATCAGGTCGGCGTCCACGTCCAGCCCGCTCTGACTCAAGGCGTCCAGATAGCCGCGATGCCGCTGCATGGCCTCGGGCGGATCCAGGTCGCCCAAGAAGACGATGCGCTTTCGCCCCAGCCGCGCCAGATGCAGCGTCGCGCGGCGCCCGCCGGAGATGTTGTCCGAGCCGATGGAGCAATAGTCCTGGTCGGGCAGTTCGGCGCCCCAGACGACGAAACGATGGTCGGCGTCGACCAGACGGTTGAAGGCCGAATGCAGGCTGGATTGGCCCAGGAAGATCACGCCGTCCGCCCGGCTGGTGTTCAGCGCGGCCGACAGCTCGTCATAGTTGGCGGGCGAGATGTGGCTCATCAGCAGGTCGCAGCCGCGTTCGCGCGCCGCCTCGCCCACCCCGGCCAGAAGCTCCAGGAAGAAGGGGTCGCTGAGGCGCCCTTCGCGCCCCTGCGGACGCGGCACGACCAAGGCGATCGTGCCCTGGGCGCCGATCGGACCGGCCGGCATGTGGCGGCGGAACGGATAGTCGTGTTCCTTGGCCAGCTTCCAGATCGTCTGTTTGGTGCGATCGTTGACCGCGGGGCTGTCGTTCAGGGCGCGCGAGGCGGTGGCGATGGACACGCCGGCCAGGCGGGCGATGTCTTCCAGACGGGTGGTCTTGCGGCTCAAGGTCGCGGGTCCTCACAGCAGCATGGTGAAGCTGCAAAATTTTCTGCAAATATTTCAGCCACCGTTCGCGGCGGTTGGCAAGAGGCGGCGTAACGGAGTTCCCATGATGCAGCGCAGATCCTTCCTGGCCCTTGGCGGCGTGTCGATCCTGGCTCTGGGGGCGACGGGCGCGCGCGCCCAGACCGCGCCGAACCATGCCCGCGCGTCGTCGCCCGGCGGCGTGCTGACGGTCGAGGCCTTCACCGACAACGACGGGCGGCCGATGTATTCGGTGCTGCGTCAGGGCCGTGTCGTGGTGGCCCCGTCCAAGTTGGGTTTCCTGCTGACCGACGCGCCGGCCATCGAGCGCGGCCTGGCCCTGACGGCAGGCCAGCCGGTCACGGTCGACGACACCTGGGAGCAGCCGTGGGGCGAGCGCCAGTTCATCCGCAACCACTACAACGAATGGCGTGTCGCCTATGCCGAGACCGGCGGCCTGCGACGCCGCGTGGATGTGGTCTTCCGCCTGTACGACGACGGTCTGGGCTTCCGCTATGAGTTCCCGCAGCAGGCCGGCCTGACCACCGTCCGCATCGGTTCGGAAATCACCGAGTTCAACCTGGCCGAAAACGGCGAGGCCCTGTGGTGCCCGGCCTGGGAATGGAACCGCGAGGAATATCTCTACAGCCGCACGCCCATCGATGCGGTCGGCAGCGCCCAGACGCCGATGACGGTTCGGGGCCAGTCGGGCCTGCACGTCTCCATCCACGAGGCCGCCTGCATCGACTACGCAGGGATGAACCTGCGCCGGTCGGAGGAAACGAAGTTCCGCGCTCAGTTGACGCCGGGCCTGACCAATGCGGCGGTAGTGCGCGAGGCGCCGTTCAACACGCCCTGGCGAACCCTGCAAATCTCCGACAGCGCCGCTGGCCTGCTGGATTCCAGCCTGATCCTGAACCTGAACGAGCCCAACACGCTGGGCGACGTCAGCTGGTTCAAGCCGATGAAATACGTCGGCGTTTGGTGGGAAATGCACCTGGACCTGAAGACCTGGAACTCCGGGCCCAAGCACGGCGCGACCACCGAGAATGCGATCAAACACATCGACTTCGCCGCCAAGCACGGGCTGGGCGGGGTACTGGTCGAAGGCTGGAACAAGGGCTGGGACGGCCAGTGGTTCGCCAACGGCGCGGACTTCAGCTTCACCGAGGCCTATCCCGATTTTGACATCGAAGCGGTCTGCGCCCACGCGCGGTCCAAGGGCGTGCAACTGATCGGCCACCACGAAACCGGCGGCAACGCCTTCCACTATGAGCAGCAGCTCGAACCGGCCATGGCCCTGTATGAACGCCTCGGCGTCCATTCGGTGAAGACGGGCTATGTCGCCGACGCGCAAGGCGCCCGCGTCGCCGGGCCGGACGGACAGATGGTCATGGCCTGGCACGAGAGCCAGGCCATGGCCCAGCACCACATGCGCGTGGTTGAGGCCGGCTATCGCCACAAGGTCGCCGTCAACGCTCACGAGCCGTTCAAGGACACCGGCCTTCGCCGCACCTATCCAAACATCATCAGTCGCGAGGGCCAGCGCGGGATGGAATATTCGGCCTGGGGCAATCCCGGGAATCCGCCCGAGCATGAGCCGAACCTGGTGTTCACCCGCCTGCTGGCCGGGCCGATGGACTATACGCCCGGCATCTTCGGCATGGAGACGCGCAGCCCCGGCGGCGTGCAGACGACCTGGGCCAAGCAGCTGGCGCTCTATGTCGTGATCTACAGCCCGATCCAGATGGCGGCGGACCTGCTGGTCAACTATGAGGCCAACCCCGGCCCGTTCCAGTTCATCAAGGATGTGCCGGTCGACTGGAGCGAGAGCCGCACGCTGGACGCCGCGATGGGCGACTATGTCGTCACGGTTCGCAAGCAGCGCGGCACGGATGTCTGGGCCCTGGGTGCCGTCACCGACGAGCATCCGCGCGTGCTGAAGGCTCCCCTCGACTTCCTGGACGCCGGCCGTCGATATCGGGCCGAAATCTATCGCGACGGGCCCAACGCCGACTATCGCGGCAAGCGCGAGGACATCGTCATCGAGCAGCGCGAGGTGACGTCGTCTGACACCCTGACCCTGGCGTTGGCCCCCGGCGGCGGTCAGGCGATCCGGTTCGTGCCGGTCGGTCGGGCGCGACGCGGATGACCCTGCTCTCGCACCGCCCGCGCCTGTCCGGCCTGGCGATCTGGAACATGTGCGTCGGCTTCTTCGGCATCCAGATCGGCTTCGGCCTGCAGAACGCAAACACCAGCCGGATCTTCCAGACTCTAGGGGCCGAGGTAGACAGCTTGGCGATTCTGTGGATCGCCGCACCGCTGACGGGTCTGCTGGTCCAGCCGATCATCGGCCATTTCAGCGACAAGACCTGGACCCGCTTCGGCCGGCGGCGGCCCTATTTCCTGATCGGTGCCATCGCCACCACCCTGGCTCTGATCGCCATGCCCAATAGCCCCAGCCTGTGGTTCGCCGCGGCCATGCTGTGGATCATGGACGCCTCGATCAACATCACCATGGAGCCGTTCCGCGCCTTCGTCGGCGACAACCTGCCGGAGGAGCAGCGCACCGCCGGCTATGCGATGCAGAGCTTCTTCATTGGCGCCGGCGCGGTTTTCGCCTCGGTCCTGCCGTGGCTGTTGTCCAACGTCTTCGATATCGCCTCGACCGCCGAGGCGGGCGTCGTGCCCCTGTCGGTCAAGATCGCCTTCTACGTCGGCGCCGCCGGCCTGTTCTCGGCCGTGCTGTGGACGGTGCTGTCGACCAAGGAATACAGCCCCGAACAGATCGCGGCCTTCGAACGCGCCCGAGACGATGCGCCGACCGCGCCCGTCGAGGCCGAAGCGCCGGCTCGCAGCGTCCAGGGCTGGATGACTTCGGGCCTGGTGTGCGCCGTCCTCGGCGGGCTGGGTTTCGTGCTCATCGGCGCGCTGAACCTGGAAAAGGAGCTACTGGTTCTGGCGGGCTTCTTCGCCGGGTTCGGCCTGCTCCAGATCGCCGTCGGCATGATGCAACGTCGCCGCATCACCAACGCCGCGACCGAAATCCTGAACGACATCTTCCGCATGCCCGAGACGATGCGCGGCCTGGCTGTGGTTCAGTTCTTCAGCTGGTTCGCCCTGTTCGCCATGTGGATCTACACCACCGCGGCCGTGACCCGCGTCCATTACGGCGCCACCGACACCACCTCGGCCGCCTACGCCACGGGCGCCGACTGGGTGGGGGTTCTGTTCGGGGTCTACAACGGCGTGGCGGCCCTGGCGGCCTTCACCCTGCCGGTCATCGCCAAGCGGATCGGACGCAAGGCGACCCATGCGCTGATGCTGATGCTTGGCGCCGCCGGCCTGTTCGGCATCTTCGCCATCCGCGAGCCGGGCCTCTTGTGGCTGCCGATGGTCGGCGTCGGCTTCGCCTGGGCGTCGATCGTCTCCATGCCCTACGCCATCCTGTCGGCGGCGGTGCCGGACCGAAAAATGGGCGTCTATATGGGCGTCTTCAACATCTTCATCGTCGTGCCCCAGTTGCTGGCCGCCACAGTTCTGGGCCTGATCCTGAAGAGCCTGTTCGATGGTCAGGCGATCTGGGCCCTGGTGCTGGGCGCCATCTCCTTCGTTCTGGCCGCCGCCAGCGCGCTGATGGTCAAGGAGCATCGCGGATGAACCGTCGAGGTCTTCTGGCCCTCATGGCCGCCCTGCCCTTCGCCTGCGCGGCGCGCGCCGAGGGCGCCCTCGCGGGCGGGCGGTTGGTGCTGCATGAAGCGGTCGCGTCGGCCCATGTGAAGGCGCGCAACGTCTCGGTCTGGCTGCCGCCCGGATATGAGGCGACCGACGCCGCCTGGCCTGTCCTCTATATGCACGACGGCCAGAACCTGTTCGATCCGGCCACGGCCAACTTCGGCGAATGGGGCGTGGACGAGCACCTGACGCGGCTGATCGCGAGCGGCCAGGTGCGGGCTCCGATCGTGGTGGGGGTCTGGAACACGGACCTGCGGCTGAGGGAATATGTCCCCGCCGACCTGATCGCCGCCCTGCCCGCCGACATGCGCGACGAGGTCCAGGCCATCTACGGCGGCCCGTCCTTGTCCGACGCGTATCTGCGGTTCCTGGTCGAGGAGTTGAAGCCCTTCATCGACGGCGCCTACCGCACCCTGAGCGGACCGCAGGACACGATGATCGCCGGCTCCAGCATGGGCGGCCTGATTTCGATGTATGCAGTGATGAAACGGCCGCAGGTCTTTTCGGCCGCCGCCTGTCTGTCCACCCATTGGCCGCTGAAGGTCGAAGGGCTTGAGCCCGGCGCGGCGCTGGACGCCTGGCGCACGCGGCTAGTCGCCGCCTGGACCGGCGTGATCGAACGCGGCCTGCCCGCGCCGGGCGACCACCGCTTCTATTTCGACCGGGGCGACGAGACGCTGGATCAGTTCTACGCCGTCTTCCAGACCCAGGTAGATCAGAGCTTCCGCCGTCGAGGCTATGGCCCCGGTGACTTCCGCAGCCTGGTTTTCCCCGGCGCCCAGCACAATGAAGCGTCCTGGAACCAGCGCCTGGACGTGCCTCTGACCTTCCTTCTTTTCCCCGCCCCCACGCGCAACCCGTGAGGACCACAATGCGTCACTTCCGTACCTTCTGCCTCGCCGGCGCCGCCGGCCTGGCCCTCGCTTCCGTCGCAAGCGCTCAATCGGGCGTCGCCCCCGGCGCGCCTGGCGCCCCGCCCGTCTGGTCCAGCGCGGCCAAAACCGGCGCCGGCGCATCCTACGAGGCCTATGTTGATGGCCAGTATCGCGACGGCGGCCCGACCGGCGCGGTGTCCAAGGTCTGGTATTCCATCGCCGACGGCGTCCTGACCGAGACCATGTACGGCCTAATCCATGAGGCTCAGATCAAGGCGCTGCGCTTCGCCGGCGTGACCCAGGACGGCCTGGTCGTCGAAGGCGACGACACCACCAGCCGCACCGAGTATCTGCACGTCGACGCCCAGGGGCGTCCGCTGTCGCCGGCCTATCGCGTCACGACCCAGGACAAGAACGGCCGCTTCGAGATCGAAAAGCAGATCTTCAGCGATCCCGACCGCAACGCTCTGGTGTTGCGCGTCACCATCACCGCGCTGAAGGGCGATGTGACGCCCTATCTGATGCTGGAGCCGCACATCGCGAATACCGGCGTCAAGGATCGCGGTCAGGTCACGCGCGACGGCTTCCACGCCTGGGAGGGCGACACCCACCTGTTCCTGAAACCTAGCGAGGCCTTCGAAAAGGCCAGCGTCGGTTTCGTGGGGACGTCCGACGGTCTGACCGATCTGAAGGACGGCAAGCTGGACTGGACCTACGCCTCGACCGGCGACCAGGCCGGCAACACCATGATGACAGGCGCCCTGCCGCGCCTGCGCCAAAGCCGCCGGATCACGCGCGACTTCGTCATCGGCTTCGGCCACAGCGAGGCCGAGGCGCGCGCCGCCGCGGACGGATCGTTCGCGACTGGCCTGGACGAGGTGCTGGCCCGCTTCAACGGCGAGGGCGAGCGCGTCGGCTGGGAGGATTATGTCGGCTCCCTGACCGAACTGCCGCGCATCGCCGAACAGGCGACCGACGGGGGTAAGCTGGCCTACGCCTCGGCTCTGATGCTGAAGGTGCAGGAGGATCGCACTCACGCCGGCGCCCTGATCGCGTCACTGTCGAACCCGTGGGGCGATACGGTGGACGCGTCGAAATCCTCGACCGGCTACAAGGCCGTCTGGCCGCGTGACTTCTATCAGGTGGCGATGGCTCTGGCGGCGCTGGGCGACAAGGAGACGCCGCTGGCGGCCTTCAACTATCTGCCCCAGGTTCAGGTCGGCCCGAACACGCCCGGCAACACCGGCGTCGGCGGCTGGTTCCTGCAGAAGACGCACGTCGATGGCGAACTGGAGTGGGTCGCGGTCCAGTTGGACCAGACCGCCATGCCGATCATGCTGGGCTATCGTCTGTGGAAAATGGGTTGGCTGTCGGACGGGCAGATGACTGAACACTATCGGTCCATGTTGAAGCCGGCGGCCGACTTCCTGGTCGATGGCGGCAAGATCGGGCTGATGTGGAACGACGCAGAGATCAAGCCGCCCTTCACCCAGCAGGAACGCTGGGAAGAGCAGCAGGGTTATTCGCCGTCCTCAACCGCCGCCGTGGTCGCGGGCCTGACTGTGGCGGCCGAAATGGCGCGCGCCTCAGGCGACGCCGCCGGCGCGACGCGCTACCAGATCGCGGCCGACGGCTATGCGTCCAAGATCGAAGAGCGGATGTTCACCACCAACGGCGACTTCGGCGACGGTCGCTACTTCATCCGCATCACACAGAACGAGAACCCGAACGACAAGGCCCCGATCGGCGCCGCCAATGGCCAGATCGCGCCGGCCGAAGACCGGGTCGTGGACGGCGGCTTCCTGGAACTGGTGCGCTATGGCGTGCGCAAGGCCGACGATCCGCACATCCTGTCCACCCTGCCCGTCTACGACGATCAGTCGCTGGAGCCGCTCTATCGCGTCCGCTACGACTTCGGTCCCGAGGGCGACAAGACGCCGGGCTGGCGCCGCTATGGCGTCGATGGCTATGGCGAGGACCATCTGACGGGCGCCAACTATGGCGTCGGCGGGGAGATGAGCCCCGGTCAGCGCGGCCGGGTCTGGCCTTTCTTCACGGGCGAGCGCGGTCACTATGAGCTGGCCCGCGTCAGCGTGAACGGCGCCCCCTCGGCCGCCGACATCGCCGCCATCCGCCAGACCTATGTGCGCGGCATGGAGCGGTTCGCCAACGGCGGGCTGATGCTGGCCGAACAGGTGTGGGACGGCGTCGGAAACCCGACGGCCAAGGACTACGCTGTGGGTCAGAATACGGACTCGGCGACGCCTCTGGCCTGGACCCACGCGGAATATCTGAAGCTGCTACGGTCGCTGGCCGACGGCAAGGTCTGGGACAGCTACGACCCCGTCCACGACCGCTACGTCCGCTGATACGAAAACGGCCCCGGAGATCGCTCTCCGGGGCCGTACTCATTTCGGCTGACGAGGCTCAGAAGGTGAGCTTCACCGCGCCGACGATGCGGTCTTCGGCGCCGGGCACGCCGTCCACGTCGGTGTCATGATAGCGGACATCGAGGCCCACCTTGTCAGTCAGGGCATAGCCGACGCCGACGTTCCAGGTGGTGTAGTCGTCGCTGACGTCTAGCCATTGCTTGCCGAGCGCGCCCGACACCGTCCACTTCGGCGCCGGCGAGAAGGCGGCGTTGACCTCGGCATAGGTCGCTTCATCGTCGATGCCGAAGAAGTCGGGCGAGTAATAGATGGCCGCGCCAAAGGTGGCGGGACCGACCGCACGCGAGGCCGCAGCCTTGAACTCGGCGTAGTTGTAGTCCGCGCCGTCCGGCTCCCCGACATACAGATAGCCGATCACGCCGAAGTCGAGCGCGAAGCCCCCCGCCTCGGTGCGATAGCCGCCGTAGAGATCGACCTCCGCATCGGTGTCGTCGCCGAAATCGACGTTGGAGGCCCAGGCGCCCGCATAGAAGCTGCCCGAGGTCAGGTCGACGCCGCCCTGAATGGCGGGATCTTCGCTGGTCTGGCTGAAGCCGCGGAAGACATAGTCGCTGACAGCGCCCACGTTCCAGGCGACATCGACGGTGCTCTGGGCCGAGGCTGGCGCGGCGAGGCCGATAAGTCCTGCGGCGAGGGTCGCGGCGGCGGCCGCGCGGATGATGGTCTTTTTCATAGTCTATCCCCTTGTTGTCGTTATTCGAGGTCGAGGCCGGGCGCGGGTTTGGGAGCCGCGCCCGGCCTCAGCTCAGTGTTCCAGCGCCTCGCCATGCAGCGATGTGTCCAGACCGGCGGCTTCTTCCGCTTCGCTCACGCGCAGGCCCGTGGTGAACTTGCAGATGAACAGGATGATCAGGGTGCCGACGGCGCTGTAGACGATGGTCCACAGCAGGCCCAGGGCCTGGGCGCCGACGTTGGCACCTTCCGACAGGCTGTTGATCGCGGTGGTGGCGAACACGCCGGTCAGCAGGGCGCCGATCAGGCCGCCCGCGCCGTGGATGCCGAAGGCGTCCAGGCTGTCGTCGTAGCGCAGCAGCTTCTTGATCCACACCGACGAGGCGTAGCAGGCCGGACCGGCGATCAGGCCGATGATGACCGCGCCCTTGGGATCGACGAAGCCGGCCGCCGGAGTGATGGCGACCAGACCGGCGACGACGCCCGACAGCATGCCGATCAGCGAAACCTTCTTCTTCTCGATATATTCGACGACCTTCCAGGTCAGGGCGGCGGCGGAGGCGGCAAGGATGGTGTTCAGCAGCGCCACGCCCATCAGATCGTTGGCGGCGCCCGCCGAACCGGCGTTGAAGCCGATCCAGCCGACCAGCAGTAGCGAGGCGCCGATCATGGTCAGGACAGGGTTGTGGGCGGTAATGACCTCTGTGCCATAACCCTTACGGCGACCCAGGAAGATGGCGCAGACCAGGCCTGCGACGCCCGAGTTGACGTGAACGACGGCGCCGCCCGCGAAGTCCAGCACGCCCGCCGAACCGAGGAAACCGCCGCCCCAGACCCAGTGGCAGATCGGCGCATAGACCAGCAGCGACCATAAGGCGGTGAACAGCAACAGCGCCGAATATTTGAACCGCTCGGCGAAGGCGCCGGTGATCAGCGCCGGTGTGATGATGGCGAAGGTCATCTGGAAGGAGATGAACAGGAATTCGGGAATGCCCGGCAGCAGGGCGTTGGCTGTCTTCAGCGACACGCCGTTCAGGAACAGCATGTCCAGGCTGCCGATGAAGGGCTGAAGGCCGGCGCTCTCGTTCTTGCCGAAGGCCAGGCTGTAGCCGGCGATGAACCATACCAGGGACACCACGGCGAAGACGCCGACGGACTGGGTGATGGTGGCGATGACGTTCTTCTTGCGCACCATGCCGCCATAGAACAGCGCCAGACCGGGGAGGGTCATCAGCAGAACCAGGGCGGTCGAGGTGCCGAGCCATGAGGCGCCAGCGCTGTCCAGCTCAAGCGCGGCTTGGTGGCCGAGCAAGGCGGGCGCGGCGTCCTGCGCATTCGCCGCGCCGGCAGCCATCAGACAGAGTGTGGGAAGCAGGAGCGCAGCCGCTCCCGTAAGTCGTTTCGTGGTCTGCGACATGAGCTAGTACCCCCTATGCAATCTCGCAGTTGCGAAGATTTTACCGCATTTGCGATAGGCGCAAGGGGCTAGACCGTGAACGGCGCAACTTTCTTGCAACGGTCATGGAGAAAAAGAACGGGGCCGCACGATCTTGCGATCCTGCGGCCCGATACCAGATTCTTTATGCCGAAAAAACCAAGCTGAGCGGCAGGATTTTCAGCTTCAGTTTAAGCCGTCAGGCCCAGTGCATTTGCACCCGGTGCGCCGCCGCCCAATGGATGGCGCGGATGGCGTCGATGACGGCTTCGGTCGCCGCACGCGTGCCCAGCGCGCCGCCCAGGTCAGCCGTCACGGCGCCGGCCGCCAGGACGGCGGCGACGGCGGCCTCGATGGAATCGGCCTCGTCCTCCAGCTTCAGGCTGTGACGCAGCAGCAGGGCTGCCGACAGGATGGTCCCGACCGGATTGGCCAGATCCTGACCGGCGATGTCCGGCGCCGAGCCGTGGATCGGCTCGAACAGACCCGGCCCGCCCGCGCCCAGCGACGCCGACGGCAACAGGCCGATGGAGCCGCCCAGCACAGAGATCTCGTCCGATAGGATGTCGCCGAACATGTTTTCGGTCAGGATGACGTCGTATTCGCGCGGCTTGCGGATCAGATGCATGGCCATGGAGTCCACCAGGGCGTGCTCCAGGGTGATGTCTGGGAACTCCTCGGCATGGATGCGGGTCACGACCTCGCGCCACAGCCGGCTGGTCTCCATGACATTGGCCTTGTCGACCGAGGTCACCTTGCCGCGACGCTGTTGGGCGGTCTGGAAGGCGGCGCGGGTCACCCGCTCGATCTCCGGCACGGTGTATTCGCACAGGTCGGTGGCGCGATCGGCGGTGCGGGTCTTCTCGCCGAAATAGACGCCGCCGGTCAGTTCGCGGAAGACGATCAGATCGACGCCCTCGACGATCTCCTTCTTCAGCGGCGAGCGGTGCGCCAGCACCGGCGACACCTGCAACGGCCGCAGATTGGCGAACAGGCCCATCGCCTTGCGGATCGCCAACAGTCCCTGTTCCGGACGCGCCTTGCCGCCATCCCATTTCGGCCCGCCGACCGCGCCCAGCAGCACAGCGTCGGACGCGACGCAGGCGGCGCGCGTGGCCTCTGGCAAAGGCTCGCCCGTCTCGTCGATGGCCGCGCCGCCGATCAGATGCTCGGCGAACTCGAAATGGTGACCATAGAAATCGCCGATGACCCGCAAGACATCACGCGCGGCCCGCGTGACCTCCGGTCCGACGCCGTCGCCGGGCAGCAGGACGATGTTGTAGGTCTTGGTGGCGGCGGTGCTCATCTTACGGTCTCTTTCGATCGCTCGTAGGCTTCGATTTCAGGCATGTTTGATTGCAGCCAGCCCAGGGTGTCCACCCCGTCCAGCAGGCATTGACGGGCGAAGGATTCGACCCCGAACGGCACGGGTTCGGCATTGCCGCGCTGGATCTGATTGGCCTGGAGGTCGATCGTGACCGGCTGGTCCGGCTGCGACGCCAGATCGTCCCAAACCGCCTGGCTGACGACGATGGGCAGCAGGCCGTTTTTCAGCGCATTCGATGTAAAAATGTCAGCGATCTCGGTCGAGATCACCGCCCGGAACCCATAGTCCAGCAGGGCCCAGGGCGCATGTTCGCGCGACGAACCGCAGGCGAAGTTCCGGCCCGCCAGCAGGATGCGATGCTCGGCCGGATCGATCCGGTTCAAGATGGCCTCGGGTTTTTCCGAGCCGTCGTCCTCGTAACGCCAGTCATAGAAGGCGGCCTTGCCCAGCCCTTCGCGCGTGGTTGTGGTCAGGAACCGCGCCGGAATGATCTGGTCGGTGTCGATATTGGCCTGGCTCAGGGTCACGGTCTTGGAGGTCAGCACCTGGAAGGGTTCAGACATGCTCGACCTCCTTCAGATAGACGCGCGGATCGGTCAGCACACCGGCGACCGCCGTCGCCGCCGCCGTCGCCGGGCTGGCCAAGATGGTGCGGGCGTCCTTGCCCTGACGCCCTTCGAAATTGCGGTTCGATGTGGATACGGCCAGTTGGCCCGGCGCGACGAAATCGCCGTTCATGGCGATGCACATCGAACAGCCGGGAATGCGCCATTCGGCCCCGGCGGCGATGAAGACTTGATCCAGGCCTTCAGCCTCTGCGTCGCGACGCACGGCCTCGGACCCCGGCACCACCAGCATGCGCAGGCCCGGCTTGACCTTCCTGCCGCGCAGCACCTCGGCGGCGGCGCGCAGATCGGGCAGACGTCCGTTGGTGCAGGATCCGATGAAGACCACATCCACCGGCTGGCTCGTCGTCGCCTCCCCGGCCGTGAAGCCCATATAGGCGATGGCCTTGCGGTCTGAGTCCGACTGCGGTTGCGGCACGGGCGAGCCGATGGGCGCGCCCGCATCCGGCGTCGTGCCCCAGGTCGCCATGGGTCGGATGGCGGCGCCGTCGATGATCACTTCCTTGTCGAAGACCGCGCCTGCATCCGTTGCCAGTTTCAGCCATTCGGCTGTTGCGGCCTCATAGTCGGCGGGGACGTGCTTGCGACCGCGCAGCCAGTCGATGGTAGTCTGGTCCGGGGCGATCATGCCCGCGCGGGCGCCGGCCTCGATGGACATGTTGCACAGGGTCATGCGCCCTTCCATGTCCAGCGACCGCACCGCCTCGCCCGCGTATTCGATGACATAGCCGGTGCCGCCGCCGAAACCGATGGCGGCGATGACCGCCAGGGCGACATCCTTGCCCGAAACGCCGGGCTGCAACTTTCCGTCCACCGTCATCCGCATGGCCTTGGCCTTGCGCTGCAACAGGCATTGGGTCGCCAGCACGTGACCGACTTCCGAAGTGCCGATCCCGAAGGCCAGGGCGCCGAAGGCGCCATGAGTGGCGGTATGACTGTCGCCGCAGACCACCGTCATGCCCGGCTGGGTCAGACCGAGTTCCGGCCCCATGACATGGACTACGCCGCGATCTTCCGATCCCCATCCGGCCAGCGGCACGCCATGGGCGGCGCAGTTGCGCTCCAGCGCATGAACCTGAGCCTCGGCCTGGGCGGTGACATAGGGTTTCAGACCATTCAGCCCCGCCGGCAGGGTCGGCGTCGAATGATCCAGCGTCGCATAGGTCCGGTCGGGGCGACGGACCTTCAGACCGCGCGCCTCGATCTCGCTGAAGGCCTGGGGGCTGGTGACTTCGTGGACCAGATGCAGGTCGATATACAGCACGCCCGCCGTGTCGGCCGTTTCCGGCCGCACAACGTGGGCGTCCCACACCTTGTCGAACAGGGTCTTGGGATCAGGCATATTGGGCCACGACCTCGGACACGCCATCGACCCGGTCGATGATGGCGATCAGTTCGGCGTCATTGATCTCGCCGATCTGATCCGCGCGCGACTTGAAGCCGGCGACCACCGCCGCCAGACGCTCGCCCTCGATGGGACGGCCGATGGTCTCGGCGCGCTTGGCGATGGCGTGACGGCCCGAATGCTTGCCCAGCACGAACCAGCTGCCCTCGAAGCCCACATCCTGGGGCCGCATGATCTCATAGGTGCGGCTGTCGGCCAGCATGCCGTGCTGGTGGATTCCCGCCTCGTGGGCGAAGGCGTTGATGCCCACCACCGACTTGTTGCGGGCGATGACTGTCTCGGTGATCTCGCACAGGATCTTGGAGGCGCGCACCAGATGACGGCTGTCGGCGCCGGTCGTGACGCCATAGCGGTCCTCGCGGACCTTCAGCGCCATGATGACTTCTTCGATCGAGCAGTTGCCGGCCCGCTCGCCGATGCCGTTTATCGCGCCCTCGATCTGACGCGCGCCGCCCTCGACGGCGGCCAGGGAGTTTGCGACCGCCATGCCCAGGTCGTCGTGGCAGTGGGCCGAGAAGATCACGTGCGGATGGCGCTTCTTGATCCGTGCGGCCAAGGCGGCGAAGCGCTCGCGAACCTCCTGCGGTGTGGCATAGCCGACGGTGTCGGGCACGTTCAGCGTTCGGGCGCCGGCGTCGGCGGCGGCTTCCAGCACATCGGCCAGAAACTCCGGCTCGGTGCGGAAGGCGTCCTCGGCCGAGAACTCCACGTCGTCGAACAGGCTGCGGGCGTATTCCACCGACCGCACGGCCGTCGACAGCACCTCATTGGTGGACATCTTCAGCTTGGCGGAACGGTGGATCGGGCTGGTGCCGATGAAGGTGTGGCACCGACGGTGCGACTTCGGCGCCGGCGCCAGAGCGCGGAAGGTGGCGTCGATGTCCTTCTCGTTGGCGCGCGACAGAGAGCAGAAGATCGGTCCCTCGACCTCGCCCGCCACGCGACGGATGCAGTCCTCGTCGCCGGGCGAGGCGGCGGCGAAGCCGGCCTCGATAACGTCGACGCCCAGGTCCCGCAGAACCTGGGCCATCTTCACCTTGGCCTGGGCGCTCATCGAGAAGCCCGGAGCCTGTTCCCCGTCCCGCATCGTCGTGTCGAAGACGATGACGCGGTTGGGATCGGCGGCGATCTCCTCTGTGCGGGATACGCCCGATACTCGTACGCTTTCGGGGGTAATCATTACGCGGCCTCGGATTGAATAATGTCGTTGCTGATGCGGCGCACGCCGAACAGCCGGTCGATCTGGCGACCCAGGTTGTCCATGCAGCGGCCGGCGTCGCGGCCGCGCACGGTCAGGGCGATGCGGCGGAAGGCGCCCTCGTCAGCCAGGGCCATGCCGTCAATGTGGAAGCCTCGGCGCTCCACCAGGCCGATGAGACGCTGAAGCGAACCGTCCGCGCGGTCGATCTGGATGTGGATCGTGTTGCTCATCTCAGGAGCCCTCCATCATTTCAGCATTGCTTTTGCCCGGCGGAACCAGCGGCCAGACGTTGTCTCGGGGGTCGATGACCACATGGGCCAGGCAGGGACCGTCGGCGGCCAGCAGGCGCTGGATGCCGTCGGACACCTGATCACGGCGATCGATGCGGAAGGCCTCGATGCAGAAGGCTTCGGCGACCTTCACGAAGTCCGGGTTGTCGGACAGATCGATCTCGGAATAGTTCTCGGCGAAGAACAGCTCCTGCCACTGGCGCACCAGGCCCAGCGAGGAATTGTCGATCAGCACGATCTTCAGCGGGATGCCGTAACGCTTCAGCGTCGCCAGCTCTTGGATGTTCATCATGAAGCCGCCATCGCCGGCGATTGTGACGACCGTCGCGGACGGATCGGCCAGCTTGGCCCCGATGCCGGCGGGCAAACCAAAGCCCATCGCGCCCAGACCGCCCGAGGTGATGTGAGCTTCCGGCTTGGCGAAGCGGCAGTGCATGGCCGCCCACATCTGATGCTGGCCCACGTCGCAGGCGGCGACGAAGTCATCGCCCGCCGCTTCCGAGATTTCCTTCAGCAGGGCGGGCGCATAGACCCCCTCGCCCGGTGCGTCATAGCGGTGAGCGCCAGCTTTGGCCGCGCCAGCGCAGTCGTCGGCCCAGGCCTGGATGTCCAGCGCCGCGCCCGACCGCATGCGCGCCGTCAGCGCCTCAACGCCTTCGCGCAGCTCGCCGACGACGGCGACATTGGCGCTGCGCAGTTTGCCGACTTCCGAGGCGTCGATGTCGAAATGAACGATGCGGGCATTGGGCGCGAATTCAGCCAGCTTGCCCGTCGCGCGGTCGTCGAACCGGGCGCCGACGACGATCAGCAGATCGCTGTCCTGCACCGCGTGGTTGGCGGCGCGCGTGCCGTGCATGCCCAGCATGCCCAGCATGCCCGGCGCATCGGTCGGGATGGTGCCCAGGGCGTTCAGGGTCGAGACCTGGGGGATGCCGGTCGCGGCGACGAATGCGCGCAGGGCTTTTGTCGCGCCGCCGATCTTCACCCCGCCGCCGATATAGACCAGCGGCTTCTTGGCCGCCCGGATCGCGGCCTCGGCGGCGGCGATGGCGTCGTGATCGACGCGCGGCGTCTCGTTGGGAATCGAGAAACCGTAGTCGTCGCCGGTCGTCTCGAACTGCACATCCTTGGGCAGATCGACCAGAACCGGACCGGGGCGGCCCGAGCGAGCGATATGGAAGGCTTCCTCGATCGCTGCGGGAACCTCGGCGGCCGAGCGGACCAGGATCGAATGTTTCACGATCGGCAGGGTGACGCCCAGGATGTCGATCTCCTGGAAGGCGTCGGTGCCCATCAGACCCTGGGCGACGTTGCCGGTGATGCAGACGATCGGCACCGAGTCCATCATCGCATTGGCGATGCCGGTGACCAGATTGGTGGCGCCGGGGCCTGACGTCGCCATGCAGACGCCGACCTTGCCGCTCTTCCTGGCATAGGCGTCGGCCGAGAAGGCCGCGCCCTGCTCATGGCGGACCAGGATGTGTTTTAGCTTGGAGCCGGCCAGGGCGTCATAGACCGGCATGATGGCGCCGCCCGGATAGCCGAACACCACCTCCACCCCCAGCCGCTCCAGGGTGGAGACCAGCAGACGCGCACCCGACTGGGGAGCGGTCTCGGCTGAGGGTTTGAAAGCGGCGGCGGTCATCAGGGTCATCCGGTCGTTCAGGCGGCGATCAGGCCGCTTCAGCCTTGGGCGTGTTCAGCCAGGCCATGCGTTCGCGCAGACGAGCGCCGACCTGTTCGATCTGGCTCTCGCGGTCCGCCTGCAGCCAAGCCTCGTATTGCGGCTTGCCGGCCTCGTTCTCGGCGATCCAGTTGCGCGCGAAGGTGCCGTCCTGGATCTCGTCCAGAATGGTCTTCATGCGGGCCTTGGTCTCTTCGGTCACGACGCGCGGGCCGCTGGCGACCGCGCCGTACTTGGCGGTTTCCGAGATGAAGTGGTGCATCTTGGAGATGCCGCCTTCGTAGAACAGGTCCACGATCAGCTTCAGCTCGTGCAGGCATTCGAAATAGGCGATCTCGGGCTGGTAGCCGGCCTCGACCAGAGTGTTGAAGCCCTGGATGACCAGCTCCTTGGCGCCGCCGCACAGGACGGCCTGTTCGCCGAACAGATCGGTCTCGGTCTCTTCGCGGAAGGTGGTTTCCAGCAGGCCGCCGGTCGCGCCGCCATTGCCCTTGGCGTAGCCCATGGCCCGATCGCGCGCCTTGCCGGTCACGTCCTTCTCGATGGCGAACAGGCTAGGCACGCCGCGACCGCGCTGAAACTCGCGACGGACCAGATCGCCCGGTCCCTTCGGCGCGACCAGGATCACGTCCATATCCTCGCGCGGCGTGATGCGCTCGTAGATGATCGAAAAGCCGTGGGCGAACAGCAGGGCCGAGCCCTCCTTGGCGTTCGGCTCAATGATGTCGCGATAGACGTCGCCCTGAACCATGTCGGGGGTCAGGATGGCGATGATGTCGGCGCCCTTGACGGCCTCGGCCGGCTCGGCGGTCGGCACGCCGTCGGCGGTGGCGTGTTTCCAGCCCGTGCCGCCGTGACGGACGCCGGCGACCACGTCATGGCCGCTGTCCTTCAGGTTCTGTGCATGGGCGCGACCCTGCGAGCCGTAGCCGATGATGGCGATGCGCTGGCCGGCGATGGCGCCCGGCTTGATGTCTTCGTTGGTGTAGATGGTGATAGCCATGGGTCAGGCGTCCTGAGCAGCGTTGGTTTTGTGGCTTGCCGGGATTTGGGCCGGCGGCGGATTGGGAATGGTGACGGCGCCCTGGGCGGCCGAGGCGACCGAGGCGCGGTATTTGGCGAAGACACCTCGCGCCGGGCGGACTACGTGGGGCGTAAAGCCCGCCCGGCGCGTCGCCAGATCGACATTGACGTCGATGCGGCGGTTGGTGACGTCGATGTTGATGCGATCACCATCGCGAATGAGGGCGATCGGGCCGCCCACGGCGGCTTCCGGCGAGACGTGCCCGGCGACGAAGCCGTAGCTGGCGCCCGAGAAACGGCCGTCGGTCAGCAGGGCGACGTTGTCGATCTTGCGCCCCTTCAGAGCGGCGGTGACCTGCAGCATTTCGCGCATGCCCGGACCGCCCTTGGGCCCTTCGTAGCGGATGATGATCACGTCGCCCTCGCCGACCGATCCGTCCTGAACGGCGTGGAAGGCGTCTTCCTCTGAGTCGAAGACGCAGGCCGGACCTTCGAACGTATCGACCTTGTGACCCGTCAGCTTGATGACCGCGCCTTCGGGGGCGACGTCGCCATAGATGACGGCGAAGCTGCCGCGATCCATCACAGGGGCGTCGAAGGTGGTTACGACCACCTGACCCGGCGTCTCCTCGGCCTCGGCCGCCTCGGCGAACAGGCTGCGGCCGGTGACGGTGGGGGTGTTCACGATCTTGCCCGCCTCGGCCATCCGCTGGGTGACCAGACGCGTGCCGCCGGCCGCGAACAGGTGCGAGGCCAGGAAGCGGCCGCCCGGCTTCAGATCGCAGATGACCGGCGCCTCGACGCAGGCCTGATGGCAGTCCTCGACGCCGAACTCGACGCCGGCTTCCGCCGCGATGGCCGTCAGGTGCATGACCGCATTGGTCGACCCGCCCGAGGCCGAGACCGCGACGGCAGCGTTCTTCAGGCTGGCGCGGGTGATGTATTTGTGGGCAGTGTCGCCGGAGAAGACGCGCTCGACGATCAGGCGGCCGCAGCGTTCGCCCTCGGCGGCCTTGTTCGGATCGACGGCGGGAACGTCGTTGGCGCCCATGGGCGAGATGCCCATGACCGACAGGGCCATCGCCATGGTGTTGGCCGTGAACTGACCGCCGCAGGCCCCGGCGCCGGGGCAGACGGCCTGTTCGACCGCCTTCAGGCCCGCATCGTCCAGGGCGCCGGCCGAATGGGCGCCGATCGCCTCGAACACCTCCTGGACCGAGACCTCCTTGGTCCCGATCACGCCCGGCATGATGGTGCCGCCGTAATAGACCAGGCCGGGGATATCCATCCGGGCCAGGGCCATGGCCGCCGCCGGGATCGTCTTATCGCAACCGACGATGCAGACCACGCCGTCCAGCTGATGGCCTTCGATGGCCAGTTCGATGGAGTCGGCGACGACCTCGCGGCTGATCAGCGAGGCCTTCATGCCCGCCGTGCCCATCGAAATGCCGTCGGTGACGACGATGGTGTTGAAATCGACCGGATAGCCGCCCGCCGCGATGATGCCGGCGCGCACGTCCTTGGCCAGGCGGTCCAGGTGCATGTTGCACGGCGTGACCGTCGACCAGGTGTTGACGATGCCGATCATCGGCTTGTCGAAGTCGGCGTCCTGCATGCCGGCAGCGCGCAGGTATGAGCGAGCGGCCGCCCGGTTCGGACCAGCCGTCACCGCCGCGCTGCGCGCGTTGGGCTTTCTGGGCTGGGAGGTAGAATTTTGCGTCATTGGTCCGGTTCGTTTCGAACCGCCGCGCACTAAAAACCCCGCTTCCTTTCGGAGGCGGGGTGGTGCGAGGCGATCCTGATGGTGTCTAAGGTCAGGTCGCGTGCATCCACGCCGCTTGCGTAAGCAGGCCGAGAAGTACGAGGGTAATGAGGAATACGGGGCTTTCCAGGCCGACAGGCGCGCGAACGGCGGCGACCGCCTTGGCGGTGCGTCCCTTCGTCATGTCGCGCGTCATCGTGGCCACGGGTGGCTCCCTGTTCTGACGCCAAGAAACCATAGCCGCTGGAGTCGCACAACCCCTGTCGCAATAATTTTGCGCAACGGCCGGAAAAGAACCTCGCCTAGGGGTGTTTCCTACCTCAAGCCGACACAGGCGCTTTCCGAAGCGTAACCGTCCATCACATCATGTTACGTGCGCGGGGTTGAAACCCGCCCGCGACCGCTCCATTGAGACGCCAACCTATATGTAGCGCACAACACCCTACCGTTCAGAGGAGCTTCCCATGACCGTTCGCGTCGCCATCAATGGTTTCGGCCGCATTGGCCGTCTCGTCCTTCGCTCGATCATCGAGCATGGCCGCACGGACATCGAGGTGGTGGCGATCAACGATCTGGGTCCTGTCGAGACCAACGCCCACCTGTTCCGCTACGATTCGGTCCACGGCCGCTTCCCCGGCACGGTGACCTCGGGCGAGGATTGGATTGACGTCGGCACGGGCAAGATCAAGGTTACGGCCGAGCGTGACCCCGCCAATCTGCCCCACGCCGAGCTGAAGGTGGACATCGCCTTCGAATGCACCGGCATTTTCACCTCCAAGGACAAGGCCAGCGCCCACCTGAGGGCCGGCGCCAAGCGCGTCCTGGTCTCGGCGCCCGCCGACAACGCCGACAAGACCATCGTCTACAAGGTCAACCACGAGACCCTGACCGCCGACGACATCGTCGTGTCCAACGGCTCGTGCACCACCAACGCCCTGGCCCCCGTCGCCAAGGTGCTGAACGACCTGTTCGGCATCGAGCGCGGCTATATGACCACCATCCACTCCTACACCGGCGACCAGCCGACGCTGGATACGATGCACAAGGACCTGTACCGCGCCCGCGCCGCGGCCCTGTCCATGATCCCGACCTCGACCGGCGCCGCCAAGGCCCTGGGTCTGGTCCTGCCGGAGCTGAAGGGCAAGCTGGACGGCTCGTCGATCCGCGTCCCGACCCCGAACGTTTCGGTTGTGGATCTGAAGGTCGTCGCCGGTCGCGAAGTCACGGTGGAAGAGATCAATGCGGCGCTTCAGGCCGCCGCCGACGGCCCGATGAAGGGCGTCCTGTTCACCACGACCGACCCGCTGGTCTCGCACGACCTGAACCACATCGCCGCCTCCTCGACCGCCGCCCTGCCCCAGACCCAGGTCGTCGATGGCAAACTGGCTCGGGTTCTGAGCTGGTACGACAACGAATGGGGCTTCGCGACGCGCATGAGCGACACCGCGCTGCAGATGGCGAAGTTCCTGTAAGCTTTCTTCATTCCGCT
This sequence comes from Brevundimonas sp. 374, assembly GCF_900102995.1. Classification (NCBI taxonomy): domain Bacteria; kingdom Pseudomonadati; phylum Pseudomonadota; class Alphaproteobacteria; order Caulobacterales; family Caulobacteraceae; genus Brevundimonas; species Brevundimonas sp. 374. Next base: position 1,270,532 of record NZ_FNKT01000001.1, read on the forward strand.
CATCCCCGCGAAAGCGGGGACCCAGTTCTTTGGGCGATCCGGCCCAACCCACTTGCGCCGCTCATGATCCCAGCCCTCGCGCCACGCAAAAGGACTGGGCCCCCGCTTTCGCGGGGATGAGCGGATGGAGAATGTCATGACCTTCCGCACCCTCGACGACGCCCAAAAAGTTTACGGGGATCTCGCCGGAAAGACGGCCCTGGTCCGCGTGGACTTCAACGTCCCGATGGAGGGCGGCAAGGTCACCGACGACACCCGGCTCCGGGTCGCCCTTCCGACGATCCAGCGCCTGCGCGATGCCGGCGGCAAGGTCGCCCTGCTGGCCCACTTCGACCGCCCCAAGGGCCAGCGCGTTCCGTCGATGAGCCTGAGGCCGGTCGTCCAGCCGTTGGAAGAACTGCTCGGCGCCCCCGTCCGCTTCGCCGACGACTGCATCGGTCCCGACGCCGTCGAGGCGATTCGCGATCTGGACGCCGGCGGCGTGGTCCTGCTGGAAAACGTGCGCTTCCATGCGGCGGAAGAGGCCAATGATCCGGTCTTCGCCCAAAAGCTGGCGGATCTCGGCGATCTTTACGTCAACGACGCCTTCTCGGCCGCGCACCGCGCCCACGCCTCGACCGAAGGCGTCGCCCACCACATCCCGGCCTATGCCGGCGAATCCATGCGCCGCGAACTAGACGCGCTCGACGCCGCCTTGGGCAATCCGCAGAAGCCGGTCGTCGGCATCGTCGGCGGCTCCAAGGTCTCGACCAAGCTCGACCTGCTGAAGAACCTGGTCGGAAAGCTGGACACCTTGGCCATCGGCGGCGGCATGGCCAACACCTTCCTTTATGCCCAAGGCGTCGATATCGGCGGCTCGCTGGCCGAAAAGGATATGGCGGACACGGCGCGCGAAATCCTGGCGGAAGCCGAAGCCAAGGGCTGCGACATCCTGCTGCCCGTCGATGTCGTGGTGGCGACCGAGGTCAAGCCCGGCGCCGACGCCCGCACCGTCAAGACAGGCGAAGCCCTCGCGACTGAAGACAAGATCCTGGACGCCGGCCCCGACACCGTCGCCCGCCTGAACGCCGCGATCGACGGCTCCAAGACCCTGATCTGGAACGGCCCGTTGGGCGTGTTCGAGGTGCCGCCCTTCGACGCCGCCACAGTCGCGGCCGCCAAGCACGTCGCCGAGCGCACCAAGGCCGGCGCCCTGATCGCGGTGGCGGGCGGCGGCGACACGGTCGCGGCCGTCGGTCATGCCGGCGTCGCGGCGGACCTGACCTTCGTGTCCACTGCCGGCGGCGCCTTCCTGGAATGGATGGAGGGCAAGCCCCTGCCCGGCGTCGAGGCCCTGCGCGCCTGAAGGCTCAGCGATGCAGGCGGATCACGCCGGCATCCTGTCTTTGAAATCGGCGTTGAAACGGCTGTAACACGGCGTGACTTCACGCTGTCCGGCGTCTAATCTCTCGCCCAACCAAAAAGACTTTTCGGCTCAGGAGACTACCCCATGGCGCGCATCACGCTGCGACAGCTGCTCGACCACGCGGCAGAGAACGATTACGGCCTGCCCGCCTACAACATCAACAATATGGAACAGGGTCTGGCGATCATGGAGGCGGCCCATGAGGTCAATGCTCCCGTGATCATTCAAGCGAGCCGGGGCGCCCGGAACTACGCCAACGACATCGTTCTGGCCAAGCTGATCGACGCCCTGGCCGAGCTCTATCCGCACATTCCGGTCTGTATGCACCAGGACCACGGCAACGGCCCGGCGACCTGCGCCACCGCCATCCAGTACGGTTTCACCAGCGTGATGATGGACGGCTCGCTGGAAGAGGACGCCAAGACCCCCGCCAGCTATGAATACAACGTCGACGTCACCCGTCGCGTCACCGAAATGGCCCACGCCTGCGGAGTTTCGGTCGAGGGCGAACTGGGCGTGCTGGGCTCGCTGGAAACCGGCATGGGCGAGGCCGAGGACGGCCACGGCTTCGAAGGCAAGCTGGACCACTCGCAACTGCTGACCGACCCGGATCAGGCCGTCGATTTCGTCGCCGCCACGAAGGTCGACGCCCTCGCCATCGCCATGGGCACCAGCCACGGCGCCTACAAGTTCACGCGTCAGCCGGACGGCGAGGTTCTGGCCATGAATGTGATCGAGGAAATCCACCGCCGCCTGCCCAACACCCACTTGGTGATGCACGGCTCGTCGTCGGTGCCGCAGGATCTGCAGGACATCATCAACCAGTACGGCGGCGAAATGCCACAGACCTGGGGCGTTCCGGTCGAGGAAATCCAGCGCGGCATCAAGCACGGCGTGCGCAAGGTCAACATCGACACCGACAACCGCATGGCCATCACCGGCGCCATCCGTAAGGCCCTGATGGAGAAGCCGGGCGAGTTCGACCCGCGCTACTATCTGAAGCCGGCCAAGGAAGCGATGAAGAAGCTCTGCATGGAGCGCTACCAGCAGTTCGGCTGCGAGGGCCAGGCCTCCAAGATCCGCCCGCTTTCCACCGCCCAGATGGCGAAGCGCTACGCCTCGGGCGACCTGGATCCGTCCTTCCGCGGCGCGTCCGTCAAGGCCGCCTAGGACCGTCGTCTAGACCGGGTAGCGGCCGCTCAGTTCGCGCCGAACCCGGCGAACGTCCCATTCCGCCTGATCCAGCGCGTCGCGGGCCTCCCGGGCATTGCGACGCGCATCGCGGATCTCGCCTCTGACCTCTTGGATGCGGTCACGGATACGCTCCCGCTCTTCGTCCGTCAGGCCGTCGCCGCGCAGTTCGCGCTCCTTGGCCTCCAGCTTGTCTTCGCGGTTCTCGATCCAGGCCTCGGCGCTGTTCAGCGCGCTTTCCGCCGTCTCGTAGGCGTCCTCGACCTCATGCAGCATTCGGCCGTCGCGATAGGCCGGCAGAAACGCCTGCTCCTCCTCCGGCCGACAAACGCCATAATAGGCATTGCCCGCCCGCCCCTCCTCCCAGCCGCGCTGGAAGGTGCAGTAGGTCCGCAAGCCATCCTCACGCGCCGAGCCGTAGGCGGCCGAGTTGGGTGCGATCTGAAACTTGGCGCAGGCCTTGGCGTGGTCGTCCAGTCGCGTCATCGGATAGCCCGACGCCCCGTCGGCATAGCCCTTCTCGCCCCAGGCGCCGGCGAGGCATTCGTCCTTGCTCATGGTCGTGCAGCTGCTCAGCAGCGCCGCCGCGGCGAACGCGCCCCCGGCGATCATCAACCGCTTCATCGGATGTCCCCTACGCCCCCAAGCTTGACTATCACCTCACCCGCGCCCCTCGCGCAAGCGGCCGGTCGTGCTAGGGAGACGACGTGTCCGCCCATGATCTGATCGACGAAGACGAAGACCCCGCGACCGGCGCCCCCGCCGAGGTGCTGGAGGCCCGCATCGACGCGGCCGGCGTTCGCCTGGACAAGGCCCTGGCCGGCGCCTTCCCTACCCTGTCGCGCGCCCGGCTCCAGGCCCTGCTGGCCGAGGGCGCCGTCAGCCGCGATGGCGCGGTCCTGACCGGCGGTTCCGCCAAGGCCCAGCCCGGCCTCTATGCCGTCGCCCTGCCGCCCGTCGCGCCGGCCACGCCCCAGCCCCAGGCCATTCCCCTGATCGTTCTCTACGAGGACGCCGACCTTATCGTCATCGACAAGCCTGCGGGCATGGCCGCCCATCCTGCGCCCGGCACACCAAACGGCACCCTGGTCAATGCGCTGCTGGCCCATTGCGGCGACAGCCTGTCGGGCATCGGCGGCGTCGCCCGCCCCGGAATCGTTCACCGGCTGGACAAGGACACCTCGGGCGTCATGGTCGCCGCCAAGACCGACCGCGCCCACGCCGGCCTGTCCGCCCTGTTCGCTGCGCACGATATCGAGCGCACCTATATCGCCCTGACACGCGGCGCGCCGTCGCCCGCGACCGGCCGCATCCACACCCGCATCGGCCGCTCCACCAGCGACCGCAAGAAAATGGCGGTCCTCAAGGCCGGCGGCCGCGAGGCCATCACCGACTATGTCGTCCAAGCGACCTTCAGGCAGCCCGCGAAAGCTGGCGGCGCACCCATGGCTGCGCGTGTCGCCTGCACCCTGCACACCGGCCGCACCCATCAGATCCGCGTCCACCTGTCGTCCAAAGGCGCGCCCATCCTTGGCGACGCGACCTATGGCTCAGGCAGTCCAGCCATTCCCGTTCGCACCGCCATCGCAGAAGCGGCCCTCGAGCGTCAGGCCCTCCACGCCGCCGTCCTGGGCTTTGTCCACCCTGTCACGGGCGAGGCGCTTCGCTTCGAGACCGCGCCGCCGTACGACATGCAGCGTCTCGAAACACGGCTCGCCGAACTCTGAACAGCCGTCCGTGTAGGCAGGTCTTGAATAGCAACTGACAAAGTTCTATATAGGACGTCGATCGGCGCGAGTGGCGCCAGGGCCACGGTCACGCTTTCGTGTGACGATCCGCCTCTAAAAATGGCGGCAACCCATCGCTACTTCACCGGTTGAGGGGTGAGACGTCGGCGCACACACCGTGGCCGATGACGAAGAGCCCGCTCGTTCAAGACGGTCGGAGGGACCTGTATATGGCTGCCAATAGTACGCTCGCGGTGATGTCGCCTGAACAAGGCCTGTCGCGCTATCTGACGGAAATCCGCAAATTTCCGATGCTGACCAAGGATGAGGAGTTCATGCTCGCCAAGCGTTGGTCTGAGCACCAGGACCCCGAAGCCGCCCACCGTCTCGTCACCTCGCACCTTCGTCTCGTGGCCAAGATCGCCATGGGGTATCGCGGCTACGGCCTGCCGATCGGCGAAGTCATTTCCGAGGGCAACGTCGGCCTGATGCAGGCCGTCAAGAAATTCGACGCCGATAAGGGCTTCCGCCTGGCGACCTACGCCATGTGGTGGATTCGCGCTTCGATCCAGGAATACATCCTGCGCAGCTGGTCGCTCGTGAAGATGGGCACCACCGCGGCGCAGAAGAAGTTGTTCTTCAACCTGCGCAAGGCCAAGAGCCAGATCTCGGCATTCGAGGAAGGCGATCTGCATCCTGAACACCTCGCCGCCATCGCCACCAAACTGGGCGTGACGGAGGAAGAGGTCACCAACATGAACCGCCGTCTCGGCGGCGACGCCTCGCTTAACGCCCCTTTGCGCGCCGACGGCGAAAGCGAGTGGCAGGACTGGCTGGCCGACGACACGGCCGTGTCTCAGGAAACCCAACTCGCCGACGACGAGGAAAAGGGCATCCGCATGAGCCTCCTGCAAGAGGCCATGGAAGAGCTGACCGACCGTGAGAAGCACATCCTCACGGAACGTCGCCTCAAGGACGATCCGGTCACGCTGGAAGAACTCGCCGGCCAGTATGGCGTCTCGCGCGAGCGCGTGCGTCAGATCGAGGTCCGCGCCTTCGAGAAGCTGCAAAAGGCCATGCGCGCCGCCGCCGAAGAGCGGAACTTGGTCGACGCCTGAGCAACTCGGTTCGCTGCGCCCTCAACGGCGCGGCGAACCGTCGATGGTCACGACGCGCGCGCCACTGGGGCCGTATCGTCGGCCGCTCTCGCAGCCGCCACCACCGTTCCGACGGGCTGGGCCAGTCCCGCCTTCGTCACCTGACCGCTGGCCACATAGGCCTGCAGAGTCGCCACAGCCATCGCCAGTCGGGCGTCCGCCGTCTTGATGGCCAGACCGTTCAGCGTCTCGGCCTGTTGGCGAATGGCGCGCGTCGCCTGCGACGGATCCTGCTCGAACTGCGACATGGCCGAAACCAGGATTCGCGACGCCTGATCGCGGATTTCGGCAGGGCCGCCTCCAGCCGCACCATCGCTGCGGCGCTTGCGCGCGCCCGAATATTCGCCCGAGTTGAACCGGCGACGATCCGGCCCGACGTAGCCGACGGCCTCGATCCAGGGTCGCGGCTTCAACGTCACATTCTCGACCCGCTTGAACAGGTCACCCGTCGTGAACGGCTTTCTCAGGAACTCGTGGATGCCGGCGTCGCGCGCGCCCTTGATCGCCGCGGCGGTCGCCTCGCCCGTCACCATGATGATCGGCGACATGCGGCACGACATGCTGGAGCGTCGGATGCGCCGCGCCAGAGTCTCGCCGTTCAGCCTGTCGCCGGACCGTTCTGTGAAGATCACGCCCGGCTCGACGTCGCGCAGCAACTCTAGCGCCCGCTCCTCGTCGCCCTCGGAATAGACCTCGCGCGCACCCATGCCCTTCACGATGTCCGTCAGCAGTCGCGCTGACGACAGATTGGCGTCCACGATGACCACCCGACGAAGCGCAGGCTCCATGCGGCTTATGGTTCTGGCGTTTGCGGCGAACACATCAGACTCCGAAGTTGGAGCCGTTATCCTTACCGACCACGGGTTAAGACCTGTTGAATAGGTCTTTCTGCGTAGTCCGCCGCCTCACGCCGCCCCCTTCCAAGACCTCAGCCCTGGAACGGATCGCGCATCAGAATGGTGTCGTCGCGCTCTGGGCTGGTCGACAACAGGGCCACTGGGGCGCCGATCAACTCCTCGATCCGACGCACATATTTGATGGCGTTGGCGTTGATGTCCTTGAAGCTGCGGACCCCAGCGGTGCTTTCGCTCCAGCCCTCGAGCTCTTCGAACACCGGCTCGGCCGCGCCCTGGGCCTTCAGGCTTGAGGGCAGATAGTCCAGCACCTCGCCATCGACCTTGTAGCCGACGCAGATCTTCAGCGTCTTCAACCCGTCCAGCACGTCCAGCTTGGTCAGCGCGATCCCGTCGATGCCGTTGATCGCAACGGACTGGCGCACCAACACGGCGTCGAACCAGCCGCAGCGGCGCGCGCGGCCGGTGTTCACGCCCACCTCACGCCCCACGGTCGCCAGATGCGCGCCGACCTCATCATCCAGTTCGCAGGCGAAGGGGCCTTCTCCGACACGCGTCGTATAGGCCTTCACAATCCCCAAGACATAACCGACGCCGCGCGGTCCGATGCCCGACCCCGCCGCCGCTTGACCGGCGACGGTGTTGGAGCTGGTGACATAGGGATAGGTGCCGTGATCCACGTCCAGGAAGGCGCCCTGCGCCCCTTCGAACAGGACGCGCTTGCCGTCCTTCTGCGCCTGATCCAGTACGCGCCAGGCCGGTTTCACATAGGGCAGGATCTTCGGCGCGATCTCCAACAGAGACGCCAGCAGCGCATCGGGATCGATCGGCTCCAGCCCCAGACCGGCGCGAAGCGGATCGTGGTGCGAGCGCAGCCGATCGATCTTGACCTTCAGATCGTCTTCATTGGCCAGATCGCAGACCCGAATGGCGCGACGCCCCACCTTGTCTTCATAGGCCGGGCCGATGCCGCGGCCGGTCGTGCCGATCTTGGCGCCCGGCGCGCTCGCCGCCGCCTCGCGCGCGACGTCCAGCGCCGGGTGGATGGGCAAGATCAGACAGGCGTTGTCCGCAATGGTCAGGATTTCAGGACTGATCGCCACGCCTTGGGCGGCGATCTTCTCGATCTCGCCGACCAGATGCCAGGGATCGACGACCACGCCGTTGCCGATGATCGACGGCTTGCCCTGCACGACGCCCGAAGGCAGCAACGCCAGCTTATAGACCTTGCCGTCCACGACCAGCGTATGGCCGGCGTTGTGACCGCCCTGGAACCGCACGACCATGTCGGCGCGGTTGGACAGCCAGTCCACGATCTTGCCCTTGCCCTCGTCGCCCCACTGGGCGCCGACCACCGCTACGTTCGCCAAAACCGTCTCTCCGCACTGGAATGCGGGCGCAGCCTATAGCGAGGGAATCGTATTATGTCGTCCCGTCAGGCGGATTTATCCGACTTCGCTGACCGCTGTCTCGAACGCCCATTCCAGCCACGGCGTCGCTGCAACCACATCGGCCGTCTCGACTGTGCAGCCGCACCATAGCCTCAGGCCAGGCGGCGCGTTGCGGTGCGGCTCCATATCGAACACGGCCGCCTCGCCTTCCAGCAGGGCCTTGAACCGCATGACGAAGGCCTTCTGCGCCTTGTCGTCCAGCGCGGCGATCCGCGCATCGGTGAACTTCAGGCAGACCGAGGTCGTCGACCGGATTTCCGGCCGATCCGGCAGGAAGGCGATCCAGTCGGTCCGTTCCACCCATTGCGCCAACGCGGCGTAGTTGGCGTCGGTCCGCCGGATCAGTTCGCTCAATCCGCCGATGTCCTTCGCCCAGCCCAGGGCGTCGATCCAGTCTTCGATTGTCAGGATCGAGAAGGTGTTGATCGCCACCCCGTCCGCCAGCGCCCGATCGAACCGTCCCTTGCCGTCGATCAGCCGCAACAGCTTGGGAATCGCCCGATCCGGTCGGTACATATCCAGCCGCTCGACCGCGCGCGGCGACAGCACCATCACCCCGATGCCCGCCTCGCCGCCCAGCGCCTTCTGGAAGCTGAAGGTCACGACATCCAGCTTGGCCCACGGCAGCGGCATGGCGAAGGCGGCGGAGGTTGCGTCGCAGATCGCCAGCCCCTCGCGATCGTCGGCGATCCAGTCGGCGTCCGGCACCCGCACGCCCGAGGTCGTGCCGTTCCACGGGAACACCACGTCCCTGGACCAGTCCGCCTGGCTCAGATCCGGCAGTTCGCCCCACGGCGCCGTCAGGGCCTCGGGCTCCAGCCCCAGATGATCCTTCACGTCCGCCAGCCAGGTCAGGCCGAAGTTCTCAAACGCCACGACCTGCACCGGCCGCGCGCCCAGCATGCCCCACAGCGCCGCCTCGACCGCACCTGTGTCAGACCCCGGCGTATAGAGCATCACATGGCTGTCGGGCACTTCCAGCACTTCGCGCGTCAGCCGCAGGCCATGCGCGAACCGCTCGACCACCTCTGGCGCGCGAATACCGCGTCCCAGCAGATCGGACGGCAATCCGCCCAGCGCATAGCCCAGCCGCTTCGCCGTCGGCCCCGCCGAAAACCACGGCCGCGCCGGCTTCACATCAGGCTTGGTGCTCATGCTCTTTTCCTTTGGCGCTACCGCGCTTAGCGCGGCCTGAGCGCGCTCACCGCCCCGGCGTATAGGGCCGCTTGGCCCGCCAATCCTCGGCGAAGGCGGTCAATTCGGCGTCCGGCGCATCGGGCAGCGTCACCATGACCCGCGCCAGCAAATCGCCCCGCCTGCCTTGCGCAAACGCGCCGCGCCCCTTCAGTCTCAAAACCTTGCCCGAGTTCGATCCGGCCGGCAGCGTCATCTGCACCACGCCCTCGGGCGTCGGCACCCGCACCTTTGCGCCCAGCACCGCATCGGGGACCGACACCGGCAGATCCATGGTCAGGTCCGCCCCGTCGCGCTTGTAGATGGGGTGCGGTTCGATCCTCAGTTCGATCAGGGCGTCGCCGTTCTCGGCCCCGCGCCCCGGCGATCCTTGGCCGCGCAGACGGATCGTCTGGCCTTCCGACGCGCCCTTGGGAATGGTCACGTCCAGGGTGCGTCCATCCGAAAACTGTATCCGCCGCGTCGCCCCGGCGATGGCGTCTTCCAGACTTATGTCCAGCGTCGCCTTCACGTCCTGGCCGCGCGAGGTGAAGTCCCGCGCGCCGCGCTGACGCCCGGCCCCGCCGAACATGCCGAACAGGTCGTCCAGATCAACGCCTTCGAAGTTGGCGCGGCCGCCCGGCCCGCCGCCTTGTCCGAACGGATTGCCGCCCTGGCCGAACGGGCTGCCGCCGGCGCGACCGCCCCCGCCGAAGCCGCGATACTGTTCGTTGCCGTCGCCGTCGATCTGGCCCGCGTCGTATTTGGCGCGCTTTTCCTTATCGCCCAGGATGTCGAAGGCTGCCGTCACCCGCTTGAACTTATCCTCGGTGATCTTGTCGCCGGGGTTCTTGTCGGGATGCAGTTCCTTGGCGAGCTTGCGATACGCCTTCTTGACCTCGTCCGCGCTCGCGCCCTTCGAAACGCCCAGTTCCTTGTAGGGGTCGCCTGCCACGTCCGTTGTCGCTCCAGCTGAAAAAGGTCGAGAGGCCGTCAGTTAAGCCATGCCCCGCCCCGCGCAAAGGGCTGGACCCGCCCTATTTCGTCAGAGCCGCCCGATTTCCGCCTCCAGCTCCGCTTCTGGGCCCCACCCGAACCATTCGCCCCACTGCGCGACGGCGATCCGCGCCGTCGATGTCGCGCCTTCTGGGTAGTCCGTCGCCAAGTCGGCCGCAGAATAGAACGCCGACAGCCCCTCCACCGCCATCGTCCGAACCACGACGTCATGATCAAAGACGCGCAGCCGGAACCGCATCGGATCAACCGCTGTCGCTTCCCCGTCCCAGCTGTCGCCGAACAGCCGCACACGCGGTGTCCATCGGATCGTCAGACCCTCGGCCGACGTCTCGACCGTCAGACCAGACGGCGACCACGGCCGATCATGCACGCCCCTCGCCACGAACAGAGCTTCGCTGAACCCCGCGCCGCCCGGCGCCGCGCCAGCCGGTCCCGCGCGACAGACCAGCGGCAGTCCTCGCTCGCCCCGCCCCATCTCCGTGCGCGCCAGCCGGTCGTCCAGAAACACCACGACGGACCCCGCCACCGCGCCCGCCCGCATATCGACCTCGGTCCCCTGCTGCCCGCGCAACAGACCCGCCAGCCGCCACGTCCCCGGCCCGACCAACTCCGCCGACCGATACTGCACGATCTCCCACCCCACGGCCGTCTCGACCGCCAGCGCATTGCCGCCGCCCAGCACCGCCGCCTCGACCGGCTTGACGATCGACCGCTCCACATCGCCGTAGCGCTTCACCAGATCGAACGCGGTCCGAACCCCGTCGCCCACGCCCAGCCGCTGATCCTCGGCCGAGACCACCCCGCCCGGCGCGCACGATTTGAAATCGCCGAAGTCCTTGAACCGGAATCCGTACAGCCGCCCCCGCCGCGCCTCGAAGAAGGCGACAAGCTCGGCCATGTCGTCCAGCGACCTCAGATTCGCCCCGATCAGATACCGCCTGCGCCCCAGCGCCCAGGGCGTGCAGCGCCGCTCGAACCCTGACGCCAGCGTCGTGATCTCCGTCCGACGCTCCACCCCGCCGGTCGAACCGAACGCCAGCCGCGCGGGCAGGCGCACCTCGTGAAAGGCGTCCATGAACACTCTCCTGTTGTGCAATGCCGCCCGCCCGGTCCACACCTTGGCGGCGGCGCCGACGCCGCGTCTTTGCGGGACACGGCCTTGCGCGGCGAAATTCTCAGCTACGATCCGACGACCGGCGAGGGGTTGATCAGCGGCGACGACCTGCAGCGCTACGCGTTCTCCTCGGCCGCCGCCGGTCTCGAACCCGGCCGCCGCGTCGATTTCGTGGTTCAGGACGACCAGGCGCTCAGCCTGATAGTCCTGCGCGACGGCCCTCTGGGGCCGGCCATATACGCTCCCGAACCGGACTTGGGCCTGTGGGGCTATTTCGTCCGCTGCATCACCGACCTCTATATCGAGGGCCACGGCCGGGCGCGGCGAAAGGAATACTGGTCCTTCGCCCTGTTCCACTTCCTGATCCTGATGCTCGCCTTCATGCCGATCATCGGCCTTGCCGTCCTCGATGCCGAGGCCGGCTACGATATGGAGAGGTGGGGCATCGCCTGGATCTGCATCGTCGCCCTGGTCTATTTCGCGCTGATTGTTCCCTACGTCTGCGTCACCATCCGCCGCTTCCACGATGTCGGGCTCAGCGGCTGGCTGATCCTGATCAGCCTCGTCCCCTATGTCGGCGGCCTGTTCACCTTCATCGTCAGCCTCCTGCCCTCGCAACCCGACGCGAACGTCCACGGCGCGCCGCCCAAGGGGTTGCCCGCATTACAAACGCGTCAGGATCGGCCAGCTTGACCTTTTCGGGTTGCTGGGATTGCACGGGTCGGCGATGTTGCCGCCGCGCCGGACGTGGCGCCAGTCATGGAGACCTCAGTGCGCGGTGAAATTCTCAGCTACGACGCCACGACCGGCGTCGGTCTGATCAGCGGCGACGACGGCGCCTGTTACGACTTCACCTCGGCCGCGCTGCAATCGCCGGCCGTGCCCGCCGCCGGCGTCCGCGTCGACTTCGTGCCCGAAGGCGCCGCCGCCACCCAGATCCTGATCCTGGCCGGTGCCGCGACCACCACCGGCGTCGCCGGCGGCTACGCCAGCTCGACCTCGACCGCCGTCGCCGGCTTTGATTGGCAGAAGCTGTTCCTGTCCTTCGAGGGCCGCATCCGCCGCAGCCATTTCTGGATCGGCTGGCTGATCCTCCTAGGCGTCAACGTCGTCATCAGTTGGATCCCGATCATCAATCTGCTCGGCATCGTGCTGATCTGGCCCAACCTGGCCATTTCGGTGAAGCGCCTGCACGACATGGGCAAGACCGGCTGGCTGATCGCCATTCCCTGGGTCGGCTCGGTCGTGGCCTTCTTCGCCGGCTTCGCCATGATCATCGCCGCCCACGTCGCCAACGGCTATTCGGAGGACTACTACGAGGGCAACCCGGCCGCCGTCTTCGCCCTGATGGGACCCGCCTTCGGCCTGTTCGCGATCGCTGGCCTTTTGGGCCTGGCCTTCCTGCTGTGGATCGGCATCGCCGACAGCCAGAAGGGCGAAAACCGCTTCGGCCCGAACCCGAAGGGCGAATAGGAGAGCAGACCCTTGGGGTTGTTCAACCCGTCGACGTTGACGAAGGCTAAATCTCCTGCGCCGCGAAGGCGACCTCGGCTTCCAGCAATTCGTCCAGATCGACCATGGCGTCGTCCAGCAGGGCCAGGGTCGCCGGGTCCGTCTCGGGCCGCGCGGCCGTCTCCGCCACCCAGCCGCAGGCCACGCCCGCCGTCGACACCGGCTTTCTGAACACGCCGCTCGCCACGGCCCTGACCGTCGCGATCTCGCGCATCGGACTGGCCGCCATCAGACGCCGCTCGATGGCCCGCTCGGTCTAATACGGCACGACATAGCCGCCCGAGGTCGCGCCGCCCGACAGGCCCGCCTTGACCTCCAGCGCGCCGGACTGGCCCGTCTTCAGATAGCCGTCCCACGCCGCTTTCGCCTCGGGCGCAGATGCGGACTCCACCGGCTCGCCTCCAATCACCGGACGACGGCTCTGGCTCATCACCCGATCCAGCCGCGCCTGGGCCGAGGCGACCGCCTGGTCGATGCGCGCCACCTTCTCCTCCAGCAGCACATCGGCCGCCGCCTTCTTCTCGACCTCGCCCAACCGGGCGTCGTTCGCCCCTTTGAACGCCTCGAACGCCGCCATCATCTCGCGCACGACATCGCGCGCCTCGGGCTGGCCCGAAGCCTGTTTGGTCTCTTTCATGATATCTCCGGTTGAAGAACCGCCTGTTGCGGTTAGGGTCGGGCGACGCCCGAATTCTTTCAGCGGCGCTCAATGACCGCGGGACTTATGGACAAATTCAATCCCCGCCCAAGCCGAGCAACCCGCCGTAAGCGAATGGTTTGGGCGATGGTCGCCTTCGCAATTCCGACTGCTGCTTTTGCTCTGCTTTTCCTTTTCGGAAGCAGGTTAGATTTCATGGCGGGTCTTAAAGGCCTGGGGCTCGTCTACTTGGTGATCATTGCGCTCAGCCTGATCTTCGGGCTTCGGCAAGGATTTCGGGTTTACCGGCAATGGATTGAGAAGCTTGGTTTACAACCCATTCAGGGGCCAGGCTTCACCACACTGGAGCTGGCAGTCTTCGGCGAACTAGAAAAAGCCCTCACTGAGGAGACGACTGCGATCCGGCGTTTCCTCTCTCAGGCTGAAGTGATTTCGCGGTTCAACAGCGGAAACGGGTGCATAACCCGTATCCAGTCTAACCTTACGCAACCCGTCCGAAAGGCGTCGGAAATCATTCTTTTCTTTCGGCTAGGGACCCTGCTGGGCCGGCGGGGTGTCGTGTTTGGACTGATGATGCTGACGTGATCGACATCGTCGAGTTCTTCACAGGAGCCGTCGATACAAGAAGTTTCGACTGGGCAACGGTCGATTTTGAACTCATCGACCCACCAGCACATCTCAGACCGCCCACAATCAGACCGATTTCCACCACCATACATCCATCGTACAATAAGGTTCTGTTCACAGATCTCCCGGTTGAAGAACCGCGTGATGCGGTTAGGGTCGAAGAGTGACCGACACGACCTCCAAATTGGTGGAAGGCCTGCAGCGCTCTTGGCTGCTCAAGCTCGTCTGGATATGGGCGCCGTTCGTGCCCCTAACGGCGGTCGCCATCTTGAACCACTACGACGGGTCAGTTCCCGAAATCGTCTATGCATTGCCTGTGCTGGCGATCTTCGGCGCCTTGGGCCTTCAATATGGCCTCGCCTTCGTCGCACGTCGCAAACGGCGCGTGCTTGCGCGTCGCCTGTCTCCATTACAGCGTCTTCAGACATCGCAAGAACTCGATCCTGTTCCTCTCGGCGAATTCCTGCTGGTCACCAAGAAACCGCCTGTCGAAACCGTGCCTCGCCCCATCCAGGCGCTGATCGCGCGATGGGGTGCTCCGCCTTCCAAAAGTACCGACAACGTCATCGACGTAGTGTCCATTTCCGTGTGGATCATGTTCTGCGCGGTGGCGGGCTTGCGCGACCCGCTGGGTTTCCTAAACCGCCACTTGGGGATACCGACTATCCCGTATTGGCCTGTCTTCACGACCTTGTTTGTGCTGGCCTTGCTGCTTCTTCCTCGAGCACAGCTGCGCAAGATGAACGATCACTACGTCGCTGAGGCGAAAGCTTCCGGTCGTCGCCCCTTCCCTGCTCTGTGACGCCCGCCCCATGTCCCACCTGACGCCCCTGGAAAGCGCCGTCATGGACGCCATGATCTGGCAGATGGGCGACAGCGTCCCGGACCTGCGCGCACAGGTCGCCGCCAGTTCGCCGGGCCTGCGTCGCAACACTGGCGCCGGCCTCTATTCCCAGGTCGTCGTCGACGCGGACCGCGCGACCGCCAACCCGGACGCCACCGGCCTGTTCGGCACGGTCCATGCCATGGTCGCCGGCCTGCCCGACCCCGTCGGCTTCCAGATCGAGCTGCGCCAAGGCCGGCTGACGGCCTTGCATGGCCAGAGCTACGGCCAGGACACCCGCGCCATCGACTTCTCGACCACCGCCTTCGAAGAGGTCTTCACCGTCGACGAAGCCGGCCGCTCGATCCTGTTCCGTCCCGCCCGGCGCGCGCCAGATCCGATCCCGCCGAGACCCAAACCCGCCGCCCGACTGTCCGCTGCACCCGCCGCCCAGGCCGCGCCGAAAGCGCAATCCAGACCCGCGCCCCAACCGGCGTCAAAGCCCTCCGATCACGCCCTGCCGTTCGCCGCTGCAGCACCGGGCGTAGCGGAGATCATCGCCGGCCTGTCGAACCCCACGGTCTCGCGCGGCGGCCAGCTGGCCCTGGTCTATCTCGGCGCCTATGCGCTGGCGGCCGTCTTCATCCTGTTCGCCAACCTGGTGCTGCACGTCGGCTGGATCTTCGGCCTGGTGCTCGCCGGCTGGGCTTTGCGCTATCTCCACGGCAAGAAGGGCCGCGCCCAGATGGCCGCCCTCGCCGAAACCCTCGACCGCAACGGCGCTTTCCAGGCCCTCAAGCCGAACTGAACCGCGCGCCCGGCAGCATCGGAAACGTCACCAGCGACACCTCCCACAGCTCGACCCCGCTCAGCACGCGCAGCCGTCCCTGACGCCGCGCCCGCGCCGTGCGGTAGCCGATCGACAGCCCGTCCAGCGCCCCGGCCCGGCTCAGCGCCCCGGCGAACCGCGCCTCGGCCGACCAGTCCTCGATCCGGCCGCGCACGAACAGGCCGCGCGCATCCTCGACGATCTGCTCCCAGACCCCGACCGGCGCGCGCGCATCGTGCTGGTTCAGCATTCGCACCCCCTCAGCCCCCGTCTTGGCCAGACTGTCCGCAAACGCCCCCGCCTGCACCACGTCCCCGTTCAGATCCGCCACGCCCCACAGCGAGGCGTAGCCTTCGATTTGAAGGGGTGAGTGGTGAGTCGTGACTCGTGAATGCTTCTGTCGAGCCACCAATCCCGATTCACCACTCACGACCCGCCCTCCAACCTACGCTCGATCCGCTCCACGGCCGCCGCCGTCGCCTCGCCCTGAACCTCCAGCCGCGCCAACCGTTCGGCGACCAGCCTCTGCTCCCCGACCCGCTGTTCCAGCGTCGCGATCCGCGCCGCGGCGCCCCCGGCCCAGACCAGGCCGCCCACCGTCTGCACAACGACGGCGATCAGCAGCGCCGTCGGCACGCGCCGGATATGATGTTCGGTCATGCCCCCAACCCCGCCATCCGCCGACGCTCTTCGTCGGTCAGGAAGCTCGCCGCCTCCAGCCGCGCCCACAGGGCGTCCCGCTCGGGCTGCAGCGCCGAGACCGCATCCAGGTCCGCCCGGATTTCGCACCCCGCGAACCGCTCGCCCAGCCAGCCCGTCATCGCCCCCGCCGCCTTCCGCACCAGCGGGATCACCGTCTGACGCCAGAAGGCCGCATTGGCCTCGCGATAGTTGGCGTAGGTCGCATCGCCCGGAATCCCCAGCAGCTGCGGCGGAACCCCGAAGGCCAGGGCGATCTCGCGCGCCGCCGCATGTTTGCCGGCCGTGAAATCCATTTCCGCCGGCGTCAGGCTCAGCGGTTTCCAGTCCATCCCGCCCTCCAGCAGGATCGGCCGCCCAGCGTTGGTCGCCCCGGCATAGACGTTCGACAACTGATCCTTCAGCGCCTCGAACTGCCCGTCCGTCAACCGCTCGCCGTTCCTCGCCCCATAGACCAGCGCCCCCGACGGCCGCGCCGCATTGTCCAGCAGGGCCTTGTTCCAGGCGCCCGCCGCATTGTACGCATCCACCCCTTGCGCCGCCGCCTCCAGCGGCGACAACCCGTACCAGTCGTCCAGCGGGTGCCACAGCTTCAGGTGCATCACCGGCGCCCAGCCGTCCGCCGCCCGCCCGATCCGCACCGACCGTCCGTCCACGGAATAATCCCACGCCTCGGGCCAGCCTGACCGGCCCGGAACCACCTTCACCCGATCCGACCGCAGCGCCCACAGCTCGTCCGGCGCCCCGTCTCCATCCGCATCACCGGTCGCCTCGACATAGGCGTTGCCCGACACCTGCAGCGCGCCATAGACCGCCTCCATCAGCTCCGCCCCCGACTGCTCGGGATTGGGCCGACGCATCAGTTTCGCCAGCGGATGCGCCTCGTCGCGCGCCCCGTCCACGAACACCGCGAACGGCGCAGCCGCCGCCGCCTCGGCGATCATGCGGATGCAGCGATAGGCCACGGCATTCCTCTGATACCCCTCGCGCGCCAGGCTGGCGTAGTCGTTGGGCGTCCATCGCGGCCGCCCCACCCCCGACAAGGCGATCAGCCCGCCCGCCCGGCTTTCCTTCGCCTCAGGCGCGCCCACGCGCCCCGCCTGGCCGAACGGCCACCGGATCGAAACCATCGCAATCTCCTCAGATTTCTTGTCCCTTCTCCCAGTGGGAGAAGGTGGCTCGAAGAGCCGGATGAGGGTCGGCCGGCGTGCCAGTCCGCACGAGCGCGACCCCCACCCTTTCGCGTTGACCGATCGCTACGCTCTCGGACGCTCAAGCCCTCTCCCAGCGGGAGAGGGTGTCATCACCTTCAGCAACGGCCGCTCGACCCAGACGTGGACGACAGCCCCCGCCGCCAGACTGCCGACCACCGTCAGCCCCACCACCGCATCCCCCGGCAGGGCGACCATCCCGCTCTCGAATATCCGCCCCAGGGTCCGGATGACCAGCACATGGACCAGATAGATCGAGTAAGACGCATCCCCCATGAAGGCCGCCGCCCGCGACAGCCGCCCCGGCGCCCGGTCCGTCCGCTCCATCCGCACCACGCCGAACACCAGCAGGGCGCTGGGCAGACCCCAGACCGCTGCCCGCCTCAACCCGTTCCACGGATCGTTCAGCGCCCCCACATCGTCGATGCCGCCATAGCCAAAGACCAAGCCCAGCCCGAACCCGACCAGCGCCAGCCCGACCGCCCACACCCCAAGCCGACGCGGCGCCGACCGCCACACCCAGGCGATCCCGACGCCCAGCAGAAACTCCAGAATGATCGGCGCGCCCCAGAACCTCAGCACCGGCGCCGCCACGACCAATCCGGCCGCCAGCATCGCCGCATAGGCCCCGATCAGCAGCCAGCCGACCCGCCTGCCGCCCGCCACCGCCACCGCCAGGCCGAACCCGGCGTAGAACAGCATCTCGAAACACAGGGTCCATCCCGGCCCCAGCGCCGGAAACGTCATCTCCAGTCCGCTGAACGGCCAGAACAGAAACGTCGCCGCCGCCACCTCCGGGCTCAGCGTCCCGCCCCGCGCCATTCCGATCAGGATCGGCAGCGACAGCAGCCAATAGATCGGCGCCACCCGCCGAAACCGCCGCCACAAAAACGCGCCGGCCGCCTCGACGCCCGCCTGCCCCCGCGTCGTAGTGGCGATGATGAAGCCGCTGATGACGAAGAACACGTCCACGCCCACGGCGCCGAAGTTCTCCAGAGTCCCGCCGGCCAGCGCCGTCTCCAGCCCCAGCCGCGTCCCGGCCAGATCCACGGCGTGCGTGACGACCACCGCCGTCGCCGCCGCGAACCGCAGCGCCTGCACCCCGTAGAACCGCTCCCCCATCCGCCACGGTTACCACTGCGCGAGAGCGCGAGACAACCTCAGATCATCACGCGCGCTCGCACTGCCTCGGCGATCCTCGCCTGGCGCGCCGCATTGGGATGGACGGAATCGAACATCAGCCCGCCGCCGAAACTGCCGCCGAACAGGGCCGTCCCGTCGATGGGCGCCGCCAGCCCTCGCGTCGCCGCCACCTCGAACACCGCGTCCCGCAACGCGGCTTGCGCGGCATAGCTCGCCTTGCCCTGGGCCGGGTCCGACGGACATCCGGTCATCAGCAGCACATCCCCCGTCGTCAGGCACCGATCCACCAGCGTCCCCAGCCCGGCCTTGTAGGTCGCGACCGCCGTCCCCGCATTCCAGTCGTTGATGGTCAGGCACACGACCGACAGATCGGGCGCCGCCGACGGGATCGCCCCATAGGCCCGGTACGGCTGATCCGTCGTGATCCAGTCCGCGATCCGGGCCCCGCCCCATCCCGCATTGATCACCCGCGCCCGCTTCACGTCCGACCGCCACGCGACCCCGCCCGCGATGAACACCGCCCCGCCCGAGGCCCAGCGCACGCTCACCGGTCCTGCCGCCTCGGGAAAGGCCACGGTCGTGACGTCCATCGACGCCGCCTTGGTGGTGTTCACCGTCGCCCGCACTGCGCCGTCCGTCTCGACCGTCAGCACCCCCAGCGCCGTATTGGTCACGGCCCACAGATCGAACCGATCCACCGGCCGGTCCGGCTGAAAGCTCCACACGCCCGTCGACGACGCCGCGCCCGAGAACAGCTTGCCGCCCATCCCGGTCAGGGCGTTGACGCCCCACCCGGCGCCCATCGTCACCCGCGGATCATAGGCAGAATAGCTCCCGCCGGCCCCATCCGCCGCCCCGGCGCCCGCGACCGACGCCGCCGACGCCGGCAGGCCCCGCCCGCTCATCATCGCCGCCAGCCGCTCGGGCCAGGCGCTCGCCCGACCGTTCGGCGTCCAACCGCCGGAGACTGCGCCATAGCCTTGGGTCACGCTGTCGCCGATGCACAGCAGCCGCGCCTCGCGCCCGCCCGCCTGCATGGTCCTGACCGCCGCCGACCAGACGGGCAGGTCGGGCACGGCGAACCGCGCCCTCCCCAGAACCCCGCCCGGCGCCGCCGTCGCCGCTCCGATCTCGACACCCGACATCAGTCGAAGGCCGCCACGATCTGCGTCGCCGTCGTCCCGGTCGCCATCACCCGGCGCACCTGCACCGGCAACCACCCCACCGGATGGTTGGCGAAGGTCACGGCGTCCCCATCCTCGCCCCCGACCGTCAGCACACGGACATTGCCCGCCCCACCGACATACAGCGCCTTGGCGTAGGTCGTCAGATCGGCCGTATCGCTGGGCGTGACCGCCGCCGCGCGCCTCGCCGGCCCGCCCGCGTCGCGCCCATGGTTCAGCAATCCGTCCCGCTCGGGAATGGCCGGCATATCGTCTCTCCTGTCGTTGAAATCTTGAGGCTCTAAAGCCCCCGCAATCGCGGTCCCGCCGACTGCGGCCCCAGCATCAGCCGCGTGATCGCCCACACCAGGGCGTCGGCCCGATCCGGGCTGGGTCCGCCCTCGCTGCCCAGCGCCAGCATCTCTTCCTCCAGCGCCGGGAAGGCGTCGCAGTGGACCACCCGCCCCTGTTCATAGAGCAGGGCCACCGGCTCGGCCCGCGCCGCCTTGGACCGCGAGGCGTGGACCATCTCGATCCGACAGGGACACGCGCTGATGGCCAGGACCGAGCGCACCATGTCGCCGCCCTGGTTGCTCTCGGCGACCACCTCCTGCGCGCCGAACTCGTGCGCCGCCGCGCTGACCGCCCCGCCCCAGCTCTGGGGCGAGCGCCCCTGCACCGTCCGGTCGGCCAGCACGAAGGCGTGGCGACCTTTTCGCCCCACCACCACGATGCCGCAGGCGTCTCCGGTCGCGGTCGCCGGCGGATCGACCGCCACGACGATCCGGTCCAGTTCGGCCGGCCGTGCGCCCCTGGCCCGTTTCAGGTCCGCGATGCGGAACAGGGCGCCCTCGCCCTCGACCACCACGCCTTCCAGCTCCTGGGCCGCCAGCCGCGTCCCGCCATAGACGTCGTTCAGATGCGCCAGAAAGCCGGGCGACAGATTCTGCGCGTTCAGCGCCGTCGCCGCCCGTTCCGTCACCGTCCCCGCCTCGGCCATCAACCGCCTCAGCGCCGGGATCGGCCGGGGCGTCGTCGTCACCGCCAGCAGCGGCGAGGCCCCCAGCCGCAGTCCGAACCTCAGGTTCGACAGCACCATCTCCGGCCGCCGCCAGGCGCAGAATTCGTCCGCCCAAGCGGCGTGAAACTGCGGCCCCCTCAGACTGTCGGGATCCTCGGCCGAAAACGCATAGGCCGCCGACTGATTACCCCACACCAGCCGACGCCGCCCCGCCTCCCAGCGCGGCCGGTCGCCCGGCTCCGCCAGCGCCTTGATACCCGACGCCCCCTCCACCATCACCTCGCGCACATCGTGCAGGGCGGGGCCGACCAGGGCCAGGGTGATGCCGGGCAGCTCTCGCGCCATGATGTCGATCCAGACCGACCCGGCGAAGGTCTTGCCCGATCCCCGGCCGCCCAGCAGCAGCCAGGTCTTCAGGTCGTCGTCAGTCGGCGGAAACTGATGCTTCGCCAGCCGACAGTGATTGCGATGCAGCCTTAGCCCGCGCTCTTTCAGCAGCTTCGGCGTTCTTCTCTTCCAGAATTCGATCAAGCCGCGCGTGTTCGACGACCAGTTCCTGTCGGATTCGCTCGTCCTCGGCGGGGTCGTAGGTTCGTCCACCCATCTCGTCCTCTTCGTTGTCGCTCAGGCACAGCAGTCGCATCGCCTCGACCGCCTTGGCCGAGCGCGCGATCACCCCGATCTGGCGCGCGACCTTCTCGGCGACGGCGGGGTCCTTGACGTCCGTCTCGCAGACGCTCTTCGCCGTCTCCTCGATCTTGGCCTTCATCATCAGGAACAGGGGCTCCATCCACCCGGCGCAGGACGCAGCCGTCTCGCGCGCGCCGCCGCAGCCGCCCTCTTCGTCATCCCGATTTCCCGTCATGCCCAAACCATAGCGGACCAGCGTCCTCAGGCCGGAAGAACGCCCACATAATTCGCCAATGGCTTGTTTTCGCAGCCTTTCAACCAGCGTCATTGCGCTGGCTAAGAGGTGCTACCCTATCGCTCCCGGCCCCGTTCGACCGTCCATTCCGGCGCCTCGAAGTCCAGCGCATCTTCCGGCTCGGCCAGCGCCAGTTCCGAAATCGTCTGGCCCCGCACCGACACGCCCGCCGTATGGACCGTCTCGCGACTGCCCGAGATCAGATGATGCCATTTCGCCAGCGGCCGCCCCTCGTGCAGCCGGCGATAGGCGCACGACTTGGGCATCCACTCCAACGCCTCGATGTTTCCGGGCGTCAGCTTGATGCAGTCCGGCACCTGGGCCTTGCGGTTCGCATAGTCCGAACAGGCGCAGGCGTTCGGATCGAACAGCTTGCAATGCACCCGCGTCGGAATGACCTCGCCCGTATCCTCGTCCTCGAACCGGATCACGCAGCACAGCCCGCACCCGTCGCACAGCCCCTCCCACTCGGAAGGCGACATCTCGGCCAGGGTCTTGGTTTCCCAGTAGGGCTGCATGGCGCGCCTCATACGCGCCGCGCCGCCGCTTGTCACAGCCTCAATGCCCGACCGTCTTGGAGAACAGGCTTATCACCACCACTCCGCCGACGATCATCGCCAGCCCGACCATCGCCGGCAGGTCCAGCCGCTGGCTGAACACCACCGTCCCGATCACCGAGATCAGCACCACCCCCAGCCCGCTCCAGATCGCATAGGCGATCCCCACCGGCATCTGCCGCAAGGCGATCGACAGAAGGTAGAACGCCAGGCCGTAGCAGACCGCCATCCCCGCCGTCGGCCAGGCCCGCGTGAACTGCTGCGAGGCCTGCAGCATCGTCGTGCCCGCCACCTCCAGCGCGATGGCGCCCAGCAGCGCGGCCCAGGTGATCATGTTCATGACAGGCCCATAACCCGGCCCGACGCCCGGCCGCAAATCCACAGCCTGCGGCTCGTATCGCCTTTCCAGTGGCGAAATGGGCCTGGACCCCTTAGATCACACCCGTTTCCGCCCCCCTCCGCCGCGCTGTGCGCGGTTTCCCTCTCCGGCGTCGCCCGAGAGGATCGAAAGTCACATGGCAGCCAGACCCCCTCTCGTCGCACTCAAGGACGTCCGTCTTCAGGACGGCCAGCGCCCCCTCTTCGACGGCGTCGACCTCGCGGTCGAACCGCGCAGCCGCGCCGCCCTGGTGGGGCGCAACGGCGCGGGCAAGTCCACCCTGATGAAGGTCGTCATGGGCCTGATCGAGCCCGACAGTGGCGACCGCTCCATCCAGTCCGCCGTCCGCTTCGCCTATGTGCCGCAAGAGCCCGTGATCACCGGCGAGACCCTGCTGGACTATGCGTCGTCGGGCGAGGCCGAGACCTGGACGGCCGAAAGCTGGCTGGAGACCTTCGGCCTGAACCCGGCGAAGTCGACCCAGGGCCTGTCTGGCGGCGAAACCCGCCGCGCCGCCCTGGCCAAGGCCTTCGCCGAAGAACCCGACCTGCTGCTGCTGGACGAGCCGACCAACCACCTCGACATCCTGGCGATCGAACTGCTGGAGAACGAGCTGATCCAGGCCCGGTTCGCCCTGCTGGTCGTCAGCCACGACCGCGCCTTCCTGAACCGCGTCACCAACACCGTCCACTGGCTGGAAGGCCGTCGGGTCCGCACCCTGAACAAGGGCTTCGTCGAGTTCGACGAATGGTCCTCCAAGGTGCTGGAGGAAGAGGCGGAATCCCTGCGCCGCCTGACCAAGACCATCGAGCGCGAGACCGCCACCTTCTATTCGTCCATCACCGCTCGCCGCAGCCGCAATGAAGGCCGCGCCCGCTCGCTTCAGGCGCTGCGCGCCGAACGCGCCGAGAAGATGAAGGACGTGCCGCGCGAACTGTATCTCGGCGTCGATTCCGGTTCGACCTCGGGCAAGCTGGTCGCCGAGATCAAGCATGTCTCAAAGGGCTTCAACGGCCGCACCCTGTTCAAGGACCTGACCACCCGCATCATCCGCGGCGACCGTCTGGGCATCGTCGGTCCAAACGGCGCGGGCAAGACCACCCTGGTCAAGACCCTGCTGGGCGAACTGGCGCCCGACGAGGGCACGGTGCGCATGGGCGCGAACCTCGAGCCGGTCTATCTGGATCAATCGCGCGAGGGGCTGAAGTCGGACATGACCCTGTGGGACGCCCTGACGCCGGGCGGCGGCGACAGCATTCTGGTGCGCGGCGTGTCCAAACACGTCGCCGCCTACGCCAAGGACTTCCTGTTCTCCGAGGCCCAGTTGCGCCAGCCGATCTCGACCCTGTCGGGCGGCGAGCGCAACCGCCTGCTGCTGGCCAGGGCGTTGGCCAAGCCGGCCAATATGCTGATCCTCGACGAACCGACCAACGACCTGGACATGGACACGTTGGACAAGCTGGAAGAGCTGCTGGAGGGCTATGATGGCACCCTGATTCTGGTCAGCCACGACCGCGATTTCATCGACCGGCTGTCCACCTCGACCCTGGCCCTGAACGGACGCGGCGACATCGTCGAGACCCCCGGCGGCTGGACCGACTTCATCCGCCAAAACCCCGGCTTCCTTCAGCCCGGTTCGAACCCCCGCCCCCAGGACAAGGCCGCCGCCCAGCGCGCCGCCGCGGCGCCCCTGCCCGCCGTCGCCCCAAAAAAGACCGCCAAACTCTCCTTCAAGGACGCCCACCGCCTGAAGGAGCTCGAAACGCTCATCGACACCCTGCCCGCGACCATCGCCAGACACGACGCGACCCTGGCCGACCCTGGCCTCTACACTCGCGACCCCAAGGCATTCGACGCCGCCATGAAGGCTGCCGAAAAGGCCCGCGCCGAGCTGGAATCCGCCGAACTGGAATGGCTGGAGCTGGAAGAGAAGAAGGCGGCCCTGGCGGGATAAATACCGAACGGCTCGTCACTTTGGCGAGGACGGCTTCAGGTCCTAACCCTGACTGTCCGGATCCCCGGGCGGCGTCTTCGCTGCACCCCGGTTCTGCATCACGCTGACGGCGATGCAGGCGACCAGGCCGAACGCGAACCACAGGCCGAACTTGCCCGTCAAAAGCCCGACCAAGCCAAAGATCAACAGGACGCCGAAGGGGGTGAGCCGTTTCATGGGGCGGACGATAACCGGCTTTGTCATGGCTGACGAGGCTAGGCCAAAGGCCCCGACTTGAAACCAAACCCGCCGCCGCACACTCAAGCTTCATGACCCTGCGCAGCCACCTCGTCGAGTTCGCCCCGCCCCAGCAGGCGGCGGTGCGGCGGATTAACGCCGTCCTCTCCCGCGCGCCGCGTCTGCGCACCGACGGCTGGCGGATCGATGCAGGCCAGCGGCTGTCGCTGTGGCTGGACGCGGCCGCCGGGCGGGTCACCACGCCGCGTCTCAGGAAGCGCGGCGTGACGGTCGAGATCGTCCAGACGGACGGCGACCACCCTGTCCCCTTGCGCATCCTGCATCCGACGGGCACGCCCCGCGCCGTCATTCTGGACATCCACGGCGGCGGCTGGGTGCTGGGCAGCGCCGGGCTGAACGACCGGCTGAACGCCCATCTGGCCCACCACGGCTTCTGCGTCGTCTCCGTGGATTATCGCCTGCTGTCCGAGCGGCGTCAGATCTATATCGACGCCGCCATCGCCGACTGTCTGTCCGCCGCCTATTGGACGGTGACGAATGTCGATCGACTGGGCGCCTCGACCCTGTTTCTGGCGGGCGAATCCGCCGGCGGGCATTTGGCCGCCCTGACCGCCGTCGCCCTGCGCGACCAGGGGCTGATTGATTTGGTGAAGGGCTGCGTCTTCACCTACGGCGTCTTCGACCTGTCGGGCACCGAAAGCGTGCGCTCGGCCGGGCCAGAGACCCTGCTGTTCAACGGCCCGACGATGCAGGCCGATCTGGCGCGCCTGGCGCCGGATCGCGACGAGGCGGCCTTGCGCCAGCCCGACGTCTCGCCCCTGTATGCCGACTTGACCGGCCTGCCGCCCGCCCTGTTCCTCGCCGGCGAGCAGGACCCTCTGTTCGAAGACAGTCTGTTGATGGCCACGCGCTGGGGTGAGGCGTCGGACGCGGACCTGATCCGCGTGCCCGAGACCCCGCACGGCTTCCTGCATTTCGGCGGCCCGGCCGCGCGCGGCGCGCGCAAGGCGATCCGCACTTGGCTGAACGCCCGGCTTTAGCTCGCCTCGATCAGTTCGCGGATCCGACTGCCCAGCGCCTCCATGGCGAAGGGCTTGGTCATGACGTGCATGCCGGGATCCAGGTGCCCGTTGCCGACCACCGCATTCTCGGCATAGCCGGTGATGAACAGCACCTTCAGGTCCGGCCGATCAATCCGCGCCGCATCCGCCATCTGACGCCCGTTCATCCCGCCCGGCAGACCCACGTCGGTGACCAACAAGTCAATCCGCGCGCCCGATTGCAGCAGCTTCAGCCCCGCCACGCCGTCGGACGCCTCGATGCACTGATAGCCCAACTCATGCAGAATTTCGGCGACCAGCATCCGCACCGTCGGCTCGTCGTCCACGACCATGACCGTCTCGCCGGCCTGGGCGCGCGGGGCCTGTTCGACCTCGGGGATCAGATCGGCGTCGTCCACCTCGCCGAAGTGGCGCGGCAGATACAGGCACACCATCGTCCCCTCGCCCGCCTCGGAATAGATCCGCACCTGCCCGCCCGACTGGCGCACGAAGCCATAGATCATCGACAGGCCCAGGCCCGTCCCCTCGCCCAGCGGCTTGGTGGTGAAGAAAGGTTCGAACGCGCGCGCCGCCACCTCGGGCGCCATACCCGTGCCGGTGTCGCTGACGCAGATGGAGACATATTGGCCCGGCTCCAGATCCTGGGCCTTGGCCGTGCGCGCGTCGATCCAGCGATTGCCGGTCTCGATGGTCAGACGACCGCCGCTCGGCATGGCGTCGCGTGCATTGATGCACAGGTTCAGCACCGCGTTTTCCAGCTGGTGCGCGTCGATCAGCACGGGCCACAGGCCGGCGCCGGCGACCACCTCCACCTCAATGCCCGGCCCTGTCGTGCGCCGCACCAGATCCTCCATCCCGCGGATCAGGCGGTTGGGATCGGTCGGCTTGGGATCCAGGGTCTGACGCCGCGAGAAGGCCAGCAGCCGGTGCGTCAGGGCCGCCGCCCGTTTCGCCGCCCCCTGCGCCGCCACCGTGAACCGCTCCACCTCGGCATGACGCCCCTGCGCGATCCGGTTGGTGATCAGTTCCAGGCTGCCGCTGATGCCGGCCAGCAGGTTGTTGAAGTCGTGGGCGATGCCGCCGGTCAGCTGTCCGACCGCCTCCATCTTCTGGCTCTGGCGCAACGCCTCCTCGGCCTGCATCAGGGCGCTGGTGCGCTCGGCGACCTGTTCTTCCAGGGTCTCGTTGAACCGCGCCAGTTCGGCCGACTGGCGGCGCAGGTCCTCGATGTCGGTGTTGGACCCGACCCAGCGCAGGATCCGCCCCTCTTCGTCGTACACAGGCTCGGCCCGAACCATGAAGGTGCGATAGACGCCGTCGTGGCGGCGGATGCGGAACTCGTTCTCATAGACCTGGCCGCTGGCCAGGGCCTGGACCCAGCGCTCGGACGCCCAGTCCAGGTCGTCCGGATGAACGATCTTGCCCCACCCGGTCGTGCCGTCCAACGCGCCTTCTGCAAGGCCGGAGTAGGCATAGACCTGGGGGTTGAACCAATACAGCGACCCGTCCGCCCAACTGGCCCATATCTGGATCGGCGTGGCCTGGGCGAAGACCCGGAACTGGGCCTCACTGTCGCGCAGGGCCGCCTCGCTGCGCGCACGTTCGGTCGCCGAGCGCACCCGCTCCGCCACCTCCCGCATCAGCCGCAGATCGCTGTCGGTGTAATGTCGCGGCGTCGCATGGTTGACGAACACCATCGCCACGACCCGCCCCTGTTCCATCAGCGGCATGTTGACGAACGACCCGGCGCTGATGGCCCTCAGCGCCTCGGCCGTATCAGCCGTGCGGGGATCGCGGGCGACGTCGTCGATCGCCACCGTCTCGCCGCGCTTGATGTCCTCGATATAGGACCCGTAGTCGCGGAACGACAGGACGCCGGCGATGCTGCTCACCCCCGGCTGGTTGAAGTCGCGCGCGATGGTGATGGTCTCGGCGGCCGTGTCCACCGTGCCGTATCCGGCCCGGCTCACGCCCATGGTGCGGGCCAGAACCTGGGCGGAGGCCTGGGCGATGTCGCCGGCGTCGGTCAGGTCGCGAATCGCGTCGTTCAACTCCAGCAGCGCATTCTGGCGCGTCTCGCTCTGCTTTCGCTCGGTGATGTTGTTGAACAGGATGGCGACCTGCCAGGCACCCGGCTGGCCGATCCGCAGCGCCTGAACGTCATACCAGCGACCAAAGATGTCGGCCGGGTTTTCGAACCGCACCGGCTCGCCTGTGCGCGCCACCCCGCCGTAGAGATCGAACCAGTGCTGCTCCAGCCCCGGCGCGATCTCGCTGACCCATTTGCCGTAAGGGTCGACCAGGCCGGTCATCTCCTCGAAGGCCTTGTTGCCCTCGACGATCCTGTAATCGACGGGCCGGTCGGCCGCGTCGAACTTCATCTCGATGACGCAGAAGCCTGTCGCCATCGCCCCGAACAGGGCGCCGTATCGCGCTTCGCTCAGCGCCAGCGCCTGGTCCGCCCTGTGGCGATCCGACACATCCATCCCCTGGATGAATACGCCCCAAACCCGACCGTCCTCCTTCAGCGGCTGGAAGACGAAATCGACGTAGCGGTCCACGACCTCGCCGCCCGGCTCAGCCTGAACGGCATACAGGGCGCTGTCGGCCCGGTGCGCCTCGCCGCTGCTATAAACCTGGTCCAGCAGATCCAGATAGCCTTGCGCCACCGCATCGGTCAGCACCTCGCCCACCGTGCGCCCGATAACCTCGCGGTGGCCGATCACCTTCTGATAGTTGGGATTGGTCAGCTCGAACCGATGGTCCGGCCCCGTGACCAGCGCCATGAACCCCGGCGCATGGGCGAACATCTGGGCCAGCTGGCTGCGATTGATGCCGATAGACAAGGCGTGGTCAGAGCCGGTGTTGGACAACGAATTCCCCCAAGGACTTTTGTCCGTTGATCACAGAACCCAAAGCGCGCCGCACGGTTGCAGCGCAATGTGTCCGACGCCGGACATAGGGCTCTATCGCCGCGTTTCTGTGGACAAGACAAGATGCTGATCCGCAATCGCGAATTTGATCCGTCCACCGATGTTCACAGACTTGTCCACCGCCGCCGGGCCAATCGTGCACACTGGGGCGAGTTCGGGCGCTTGCCTCATAGCCGGTTTCGTCCGAACGTCAACAGGCCAAGGGACACGGGGCAGCGGAAATCCAGGGAGACCTGGACCTCCAGCGAACCGGCCCGGCTCTCCGACCCGGCGCTTCGGGCGATCTTCGGATCGTAACGTGCGACAGGCGGGATCCAGGCTCCAGTCTTCGACGGTCTTCGGATCGACGGCAGACGGGAGAACCGGATCGGGATCGACGGACGACGCGGACTAAAATGCCGTGGGACGCCGAAGACCAGGAGCGCGACAGGATACAGCCGACCGCCCTTTCGGGTTCGCTCGAAACGGCGCTGACGCCAAGGTCCAGACCCAAACGGCCAAGTCCAACCCGGACTTGGCGAGGGGACGAAGCTGACGGGTCCGCCCGAACGCTTCGTCCCCTCGCTCAATTGGGGCGCCGACAACGCGGCCGACTGACGCCCCGCCTTCCCAAGGCCCCTATCGCCCCGTAAGTCAGGGGCATGAGCTTGTTGGGGAATCGCCTGCTGACCCGTCGCCGTGCGCTGATCGCGGGCGGGGCGGCTGTGGCGGCGGGGACGATCGGGCTTCGGGCCTGCGGGCGGGCCGAGGCGCCGGTCGACGAACAGGGCCGGGTGCGTTTGCGTTTCGCCACCGACTGGCGCGCCCAGGCCGAACAGGGCGGCTTCTATCAGGCGCTCGCCAGCGGGGCCTATGAGAAGCGCGGGCTGAACGTCCAGATCGTCCAGGGCGGGCCGGGCGTGAACGTGCCGCAACTGCTGGCCTCGGGCGCGGTCGAACTGGGCATGGGCTCCAACAGCTTCATCCCCTTGAACTTGGTCGCGTCCGGCGCGCCGGTGAAGGCGGTCGCCGCCTTCTTCCAGAAGGATCCGCAGGTCCTGATGGCCCATCCCGACGAGGCGCTGGAGACCATCGCCGATCTGGCCGGACGACCCTTCCTGCTGTCCGAGGCCGGGATCAGCACCTTCTGGGTCTGGCTGAAGGCCAAATACGGCTTTACCGACGAGCAGCTGCGCCCCTTCGCCTACGACCCCGCCGCCTTCATCGCCAATGCGCGGGCGG
This sequence comes from Brevundimonas sp. 374, assembly GCF_900102995.1. Classification (NCBI taxonomy): domain Bacteria; kingdom Pseudomonadati; phylum Pseudomonadota; class Alphaproteobacteria; order Caulobacterales; family Caulobacteraceae; genus Brevundimonas; species Brevundimonas sp. 374. The sequence goes on from NZ_FNKT01000001.1 coordinate 1,300,574, forward strand.
TGCAGCAGGGCTATCTGACCAGCGATCCCTACGCCATCGAACAGTCGGCCGATTTCGACCCGCGCGTCTTTCTGCTGGCCGACGAGGGCTATCCCTCCTACGCCGCCATGGTCCTGGCGCCCAACGCCTTCGCTCGGGACAATGCGGCGGCGCTGCGCAGCTTCATCGCCGCCTCGGCGGAAGGGTGGCGCGACTATATCCGGGGCGACGCCTCGGCCGCCGACGCTCTGATCCGCAAGGACAACCCAGACATGACCCAGGCTGTGCTGGATCAGGCCCGCGAGCGCCTGCGCGACTACGCCATCGTCGATGGCGGCGACGCGGCGCTTTACGGCCTGGGCGCCCTGACCGAGGAACGCTGGCAAGCCTTCTTCGACGTGACCTCGAAAGCCGGGGTTTACGAGGCCGGTCTGAACTGGCGCGACGCCTTCACCGACAACTATCTGCCCGGTCGCGGCTGACACGCGGTCGTTGTCGAATCCTGGCTTCACATTAGCGCGGGATTAAGGGTCCGAGCCCTAGTGTGTGCGCTGGAATTCCTCTCCGGAGAGCCGCCGTGCGCCGCGCCCTCGCAGTTTCGATCGTCCTGACCGCCGTCAATCTGGCGGCCGGCGCCGCCGTGGCGCAACAGGCGCCGACCAACGCGTCGGGCCTGCGCTACCTGTCCTGGCCCGGCAAGCCGACAGTCGCCGCCCGTGCGACGCCGACGCCCGCCGTCATCCAGGCCGAGGCGCCCGCCCCGACCGTGACCGCCGCCAACCGCACCCTGCCCGGCGCCATCCCGCTGGCCCGCCTGTCGCCTGCGCCTTCGGTCGCCCCCTCGGTCACGACTCCGCGCAGCAACGGCCTGACGCCCGCCAGCGCCTGGATGCCCCAGCGCGCGCCGATGCAGGCCCAGCCCGCGCAGACCCCGCCCGTAGAGGCCGCCCCCGTAGAAGCCACCCCGGCGCAGACGACGGCGACGCGCGTCGCGCCCTCGCCCTATGTTCCGGAGCCGCAGCCTTCCGCGCCTCAGCCTCAGCCTGAACCTCAGATGCAGGCCGAGCCTCAGCCCGCTCCGCAACAGGCCGCGCAGGAGCCCGCGCCCCAGCAGGCTCAGGCGGCCGTCGCCGATCCGATGGCCCCGCGCCGCGACGCCCCCATCTATCGCCTGCAACGGCCCCAGGCCGGCGCGCCGCTGGACGCCGCCGCCGTCGCCGCCAGCGGTCAGGCCGCCCCGATGCCCACAGCCGGCGACAACAGCGCCCGCTACTATTCGGTCCACCGCCAGGCCGGCCGTCACCCCGACGCCATCCCTGCGCCGCAGCAGACCTACCTCGACGCCATGCCGGTCCAGATGGCCCAGACACCCCAGTCCAGCGACCTGGCCCAGCCGGACGGTCCGCCTGCCCTGATCCGCAACGCTAACGGCAGCTTACGCGCCGTGCCTCAGACTGAAGCCGACACCCTGCCATGAACGATCGCGCCGTGATCGAACCTGCCGAGATCAAGGGCTCGCGCCTGCCCGAACTCATCGCCCTGGCCAGCGAGGAGTCCAGCGAAAAGCGTCGTCTGCTGCTGCGCGAACTGACGGCCCACTTCTTCGGCGCGCCGGCGCCCAACGCCAATGAAACCGCGCTCTACGGCACGGTCCTGGCCAAGCTGTCGGCCGAGATGGAGGTCGCGGTCCGTGCCGAGCTGGCCGCCCGTTTCGCCCAGGCTCCCAACGCCCCCCACAGCCTGATCCGCCGTTTCGCCGACGACGAGATCGAGGTCGCCGAACAGGTTCTGCGCGCCTCCACCGTCCTGACCGATGAAGATCTGATTCAGGTCGTGCGCAAGCGCAGCCAGGGCCATCTGCGCGCCGTCTCGGGCCGCGCGACGGTGTCCGAGGCGGTTTCCGACGTCATCGTCGAACACGGCGACGACGACACCTTGAACACCCTGCTGCGCAACGACGGCGCCCAGTTGTCGCGCGCCGCCTCCGAAACCGCCATCGAGCGCGCCAAGGCCAACCCGGCCCTGCATGCCGCCACCGTCGAGCGCCAGAGCCTGCCCGCCGACCTGCTGAACGAGATGTATTTCGTCGTCGAGGCCCGGCTGCGTCACCAGATCCTGGAACAGAACGCGCGCATGGATCCGGCCCTGCTGGAGGCGGCGCTCGCCGCCGGCCGCACCCGCGTCGCCACCGACGACGGCGCCCTGCCGGCCGACTATGCCGAGAACCTGGCCTATATCGACGAGCTTCAGGCCGCCGGCCAGTTGACGCCGCAGACCCTGATCCGCTTCCTGCGCTCCAACGGCCGCACGCCTTTCCTGATCGCCCTGTCCAAGTTGGCCGACATCGACTTCCACACCGCGCGCGGCATCGTCGAGCGCAAGGACCTGGACGCCCTGTCGGTGGTCTGCAAGGCGGCCGACATGGACCGCGCCGTCTATCTGACCTACGCCGTCGCCGTCCTGGGCGCCGAGGACAATCCGATGGGCAAGGCCGCCGCCTACGGCCGCATGTACGGCGAACTGACCCGCGACGCGGCGCTGCGCACCCTGCGCTTCTGGCGCATGCGCCGCACCGCCCAGGCAGCGTAAGCCAGACACGCCAACGTCTCCCTCCCCCTGCGGGGGAGGGTGGTCGCGCAGCGACCGGGTGGGGGCGGCCCGGCACGGGCGCGCTCATCAAATCAAAGACAAATCCGTGGGACGTCGCCCTGCCGTCCCCACCCGGCTTCGGCTGCGCCTCAGCCAACCCTCCCCGATACGGGGAGGGAGAATGCTTGTGCGCCCCAAAAGAAAAACGCCCGCCTCCTGATGGAAGCGGGCGTCTCCAGACCGAAAACGGGTTCGGCTTATTTCTTCGCGCGGGTTCCGGCGGCGCGGGCGGGCTTGCGGCCGCCCTGGCCCAGGCCCATCGACTTGGCCAGTTCCGAACGCGCCTTGGCGTAGTTCGGGGCGACCATCGGATAGTCTTTCGGCAGACCCCATTTGGCGCGGTATTCTTCGGGGCTCATGTCGTATTTGGTGCGCAGGTGACGCTTCAACGACTTGAACTTGCGACCGTCTTCCAGGCAGATCAGGAAATCGGGCGCGATCGACTTGCGGATCGGCACCGCCGGTTCCTTGGGTTCAGGTTCGGCCTCGACCGGACCGTTCGACACACCCGACAGGGCGGCGTGAATATTGGCGATAAGCGCAGGCAGGGCCTCTGCCGAGACCGAGTTATTGCCGACATAGGCCGACACGATGTCTGCGGTCATCTCAAGCAGTTCGGGCTTATCTTCCATTATCGGCTTCGCTTTCCTGATTTATTGAGTTCGGCTGATTCTCCAACCGAACGACCCCAATAGCGTCATAGGGTTGTTTCGCCGTGAAAGCAAACACGCGTATAAGCGGTGCGATATGCACGTCTATGCATTCGACTTTAGTGATCAGACCTATCGACCGAAGTCTTCGGCCAACACCATCATCGCCGCCCGCTCCGGCGCCGAATATTCATCGACGGCGTCATCCTCGCCGTCGCGAATGGCGCGCAACAGCGTGGGGGTCAGGGCCGAGGACAAAGACCAGTTCCAGTAACGCAGCACCGTCTGGGCGCGATCAACCGCCAGCATTTCATAGGTGATCTGCACCCGCTCCCAGTCGGGATGGATCTTGCCGTCCGCCGTCGTCTCGGGCCGCCGCATCGAGCGCCACAGATGGGTCAGATCGACGCGCGACATCCCCGTCGCCTTGCACAGGATCGCCAGCGGCTCGCCGCCCGGATCGCCCAGAAGCTTGGCCCCCGTCAGCGGCTTGATCCCGGCCAGGAAGGCGATCTCGGACGCCGTCTCGCGCGTCAGGCCGTCGCTGGCGGCGACCATGACGGCGTGTTCCAGATTGTCGAACGGGCTCTTTTGAATGGCGGCGCGATTGCGCTGGCGGCGCTCGATGAACTGAAGCGCCTTGCGCGCGACAGGATCGGACCAGCTTTCGTCATTGGCGATGGCGAAGACGTCTTCCGACGCCTCCTGCATGACTTCGCGCGATACGGCGAACCGTTGCAGGATGGTGCGGCGATCCTCGGGCGCGCACCACCAGAACATGACATAGGCGCCCGAGGGTCTCAGCTCGGGCCGTTTCAGCAGGGGGCTGCACAGGCTCGGCGACTGGCGGCTCAGGCCCACCACCGTCTCGATGCCCAGCTGCGACAGGCGCGCGGTCGTATTGCGCAGCACCGCCTCGATCACCTCCATCTCGCCGAAGGAGAACAGGGTCTCGGTCACGATCTCCGACAGACCCCGGCGCACCGCCAGCAGCATCCGGTGTTCGAAACTGGCGTCGCGCGCGCAGCCGACGATGTCCGCATCGCTCAGCGAGGCGCATTGTTCGATCAGCAGGCCGGCGATATCCGGGTCGTCGCGCAACAGGATGCGCGCCACGCTGTTGGGCAGTTCGGCCAGCGGCGCCAGACGCGCGGCCACCCGCTTTCGCTCGTCATGTGACGCGAGGCGCAGCATCTCGACCAGCAGGTCGCCCGTCACCGCCCGCTCGAAGGCGTTGATGCGGCTGGCGGGCAGCGACACGACGTCGGCCAGACGCTTCAGCAGCGCCCGGCGCGCACGCAGCGGCGGCGGCGTCGCCTCTTCCCCGATCATGGCTGCCAGATCGCCCATCCCCCCACCTTAGAAGCGAGCGGTTAACCGGGCGTGAGCCGGATCAGCTCTTGTTGACCACCACCACGATGGCCAAGATCATAAAGGCGATGACCGCCAGAACCCGCGCGATCCACGGCGCGGCGACGAAGACGCCCAGAACGGTGATCCCGCTCTTGACCGCCTCGGGCCGCGTCAAGGCCTCCTTGAACGTGTCCGACGGCCGCGCCGCGTCGCCCGCGATCGGATGGCCGCAGTTGGGACAGGCGACCGCCGCCTCAGACACCTGACGCCCGCAGGCGGGGCAAGGGATCAAGCCCATGCTCAGCCTCCCACGCGTGGCGTGATGCGGATCTCGACGCGGCGGTTCTTCTGACGCCCGTCGGGATCGTCCGAGCCGTCCGGCTTGACGTTGGGAGCCACGGGTCTCCGCTCGCCAAAGCCTTCGGCGCCCAGGGTGCGCCCGGCCTCGCGTTGTAGCCGCGCCGCCACCGCCCGCGCGCGGCGCAGCGACAGGCCCTCGTTATAGGCGTCGTCGCCCTTGGCGTCGGTGTGGCCGCCGATACTGACCTGGGCCTGCGGATAGCTTTTCAGCAGTTCCGCCGCCCGCGTCAGGGCCGGCTCGGCGTCCGCCCGGATTGTCGCCTTGTCGAAGTCGAACAGAACATCGGCCGGCAGGTCGATCACGATCACCCCGTCGGTGCGCCGCGCATTCAGCTCGCTCAGCAGGCTGCGGGTGGTCTCGACCCGTTCGGGCGCGACCTCGGACGAGACGAACACGCTTTCCAGCGCGCTGTCCGGCCCCGACTTGGCGAAGGTGGACCGGGGCGCGGCCATGTCCTTCTCGAAGGTTGAGCGCAGGCCGATGGCGCTGCCACTCATCAGCCGCACCGTCAGGGCCGAAGCAACGCAGGGCGTCAGTCCCGCGGCCAACAGCGCCGCCGCCATGGCGGGCGCGTGTCGTCCCGTCATCCGGCCGCTCCGCTCGTCGGGTTCTGGGCGGCCTGGGCGGTCAGCGGAATGGTCATGCGCAGGAACGGACCGATGATGCTGTCCGACGTCGAGCCTTCGTTGAACACCAACGAAATCTGGTTCACGCCGGCCGGCACCGCCCCCATGAAGACCAGCCGGCCGTTCATGGTGTCGCCCTTGGCGATGGTCATGTACGGATTCCCCTCGGGCGGCTTCAGACGCAGCTTCTGGCCATTGGGCAGTTCGATATAGGTGGCTTCGGAGGCCATCTGGACGCTGTTGGTCATGTCGCTGGCGAACGAGATGCTGACGTCCAGGATGGTCGCGTCTTCGGCCAGATCGACGTTCTTGACCCGCACCGTGGCGCCCACATCGGTCACGCCCTGCACATCCACCGGCACATTGCGGATCTGGCGCGGCTGGGCGGTGACGGGGGTGTTGGCGGCGGCGGCGGCCTGTTGCTCGGGCGACATCGACGGATCGACCGCCGCCTTGTCGTCATTGTTGGAACAGGCGGCGAGCGCCATGGCCGAGACCCCGGCGACGGCGATCAGGCGAAGGGCGGCGACAGGCATGAAACGCTCCGGCATTGTTGATCCGCCGCGCGTCGTCCCTCATCCCAAGCGGAGCCGCACGCGCGTCCGATATCGAACACGCGAACGGCCTAAAGGCTCCGCTTGGAGCGTGGTCGTTTTTTGACGAAGCCGCGTGGCGGCGGCGTCAGAAAGCGTGAATCACGCTCGCTTCAAAGCCCTTCGAAAAGCGCGGTCGAAAGATAGCGTTCTGCGAAGGACGGGATGATCACCACGATCGTCTTGCCCGCATTCTCCTCGCGCGCGGCGATGCGGAAGGCGGCGGTCAGGGCCGCGCCCGAGCTGATGCCGACGGGAATGCCCTCGACCCGCGCGGCCTTTCTGGCCATGTCGAAACTGTCGTCGTTGGAGACCTGCTCGACCCCATCGACCACCGACGGATCATAGATGGCGGGCACGAAGCCGGCGCCGATGCCTTGAATCTTGTGCGGGCCGGGCGCGCCGCCCGACAGCACCGGAGAGGCCTCGGGCTCGACGGCGATGAACTGCACCGACGGCTTCTTGGCCTTCAGCGCCTGGCCGACGCCCGAAATGGTGCCGCCGGTGCCGACGCCGGCGACCACGATATCCACCACCCCGGCCGTGTCGTTCCAGATTTCCTCGGCCGTCGTGACGCGGTGAATGGCGGGGTTGGCCAAGTTCTCGAATTGCGATGGGCTGATGGAGTTCGGCGTGGTCTCCAACAGCTCCTGCGCCCGCGCGATCGCGCCCTTCATCCCCTTTTCGGCCGGCGTCAGCTCAAGCCGCGCGCCCAGCAGCGCCAGCATCTTGCGCCGCTCGATCGACATGCTTTCGGGCATGCAAAGCGTCAGCTTCAGCCCCTTGGCCGCCGCCACGAAGGCCAGGGCGATGCCGGTGTTGCCGCTGGTCGGCTCGATCAGCACCGTGTCCTGATCGATCTTGCCCGCCTCCTGCAGCGCCTCGACCATGGCCACGCCGATCCGGTCCTTGACCGAGGCGATCGGGTTGAAGAACTCCAGCTTGGCCAGAACCGTCGCCTTGGTATCGTATTCCGCCGACAGACGCGGCAGACGCACGATGGGGGTGTCGCCGATAGTGTCGACGATCGAGTCATAGACCTTGCCCCGGCCCTTCTTCAGGTGGCGGGACGCGTCATAGCTGAAGTCGGTCATTGGAAAAGGTCTCCTCGAATGCTGGCGCACAACAGATAAGGCCTTGCCGCCCCACGCAAGGGGTGACGCGCGATGATTTCTGCGAACGACCGTCAGAACCCTTGAGCTAAAGCCAGCCGGCGGCCCGCAGGTTGGCCACCCGCGCGCGCGACACCGGCGCCGTCAGGCCGCCGGTCAGGGCCAGGCGCAGGTTACGGCCGTCCTCGACGACCCCGACGATGGCCGCGCGCGCCACCCACCACGAGCGATGAGTCTGAAGCCCCTCGACGCCCTTCAACGCCGAGACGGCCTGCGACAGCGACATCAGAACAAGCTGCGACCCCCGCGTCGTGTGCACGCGCACATAATGGTCCTCCATTTGCAGGCAGATCAGGTCGCGCCCCAACCCGGCGGGCAGGGTGCGCGCGAAGCCCGGATCGCCTTGATCCGCTCGCGTCGCCGTAGCGGACGTCCGCATCCGCAACAGGGCGTAGAGCGCGACATAGACGGCCCCGATCAGCAGTGCCTGCCCATACCATTCGACCCAGCCGACACGCTGGCGAATGCCGGGCCACAGGACCACGGCGATGATCCGGCTGATCACGGCGGTAGGCCCGCTGGCGACGACGATCAGCATGGGCAGCCAGAACCGCATGGACACGCGTCTGCGGCGCATCCTGGGCCAGGCCAAGCGGATCGCAGCGCCGAACACCGCGCCGCTGATCAACAGAACCGCCGTCCAATAGCCGATCCGCACCGCCAGCCCATCGTTGAAGAAGCTGCCGAAGGGACCGACCGCGCCCAACACCGCCCCCGTCAGCGCGCAGGCCGCCAGATCGACGGCCCAGGCGCGCGGCGTATTCAGTCTGTCAGCGGCGTTCTGCGTCATCGTCCCTTCCCTCGTCAGCCCACTATCGTCGAACCCTTCGCCCGTCCACGCACCCGTTCGCCCATTGGCGAAATGCGGCTGGCGCTCTCTCCGTCTTGCCCCGAACAGCGGGTCGTCTCGACCAACGGAAACCGACATGCCCCATCGCTCGCCGCCGCAAAACCTGATCGCCGGCTTCGGCCTGGCCCTGATGCTTCTAGCCGGCGCCGCCTCGCCCGTGCAGGCGACCGCGCCACAAGCCGAAGGCCCGGCGCGCGCCCAGATCGATCCGCAGGCGCCCGATCAGGTCCTCACCTTTCCCGGCGGCCCGGACGGCGCGGTGGAGGCCGGGGTCTGGCTGCCGGCGCGTCCCGCCGGTGGCCTGCCCGCGCCCCTGATCGTAATCTCGCACGGCAACGGCGGCGGCTTGCGCAGCCATGCCGACACCGCCAGAGCCCTGGCCGACGCCGGCTTCGTGGTCGCTGCCCTGACCCATCCCGGCGACAACTACCGCGACATGAGCCGCTCCACCCAACTGACCAATCGCGCGCCCCAGCTCAGCCGCCTGATCGACTACATGACCGGCGACTGGCGCTTGCAGCCGGGCGGCGTCGCCGTCGATCCGAACCGCATCGGCGCCTTTGGCTTCTCGGCGGGCGGCTTCACGGTCACCTCGGCCATTGGCGGGGTCTCGGACGCGGCGGCCATCGGCGACCATTGCCAGGCCCATCCCGGTTTCTTCGCCTGCCGCCTGCTGGACGCGATGGGGATCGACCTGTCGACCTGGCGTCCGCGTGCGAAGGACGACCGGATCAAGGCCGCCGTCATCGCCGCCCCGGCCCTGGGTTTCTCCTTCACGTCCGACAGCCTCGCCGCCGTGCGCATTTCGGTTCAGCTGTGGCAGGCGGGCGCCGACGACATTCTGCCCGCGCCCTATAATGTAGAGCCAATCCGCGATCGGCTGGGCGCCGCGCCCGAGTACCACCGCGTCGAAGGCGCAGGTCATTACGACTTCCTGCCGCCCTGCTCGCCGGCCCTGGCGGCCGAGGCGCCGCAGATCTGCACGCCGACGCCACACTTCGACCGCGCTGTTTTTCACAAGGATCTCAATCGCGAGATCGTCCGCTTCTTCCAGCGAACGCTGTAGCGCCGCGGGGACCGGTCCGGGCGAAACCGATACGGATGACCATGGCTCTTGCGCCCCCACGCAAGGGGTGACGCGCGATGATTTCTGCGCAAACCTTTCAGAGCGGCTATGTCAGCCTATATGTCGCCGTCGCGCGAACCGAGATTTCCGTCCTTGCCCCATACCCGCCCGCCCTCCGACCCCGGCCTGACCCCGGAGATCGCCGAACTGGTCGCCGAGGTGTGGGCCGACGCGGCGGCAAAGACCCAGATCCAGATGGACGATCCGGTCGCGCCCAAGGTCGAGGATGCGCCGACGCCCGAGACCCGTTCCATCGCCGACGAGTTGCGCTATCGCCTGAAGCAGCAGTCGCTGCTGGCGCGTTTCGGCGAGGTGGCCCTGCGCGAACGCGATCGTCAGGCCCTGCTCGACGCCGCCTGCGTGGTCTGCGCCGACGGCCTGGAGACGCCCCTGTCCAAGGTGCTGATCCACAATGAAAGCCGTGACCGGCTGGTCTTGGTCGCTGGCGTGGGCTGGAGCGGCGAGGTCGAGGGTCACGCCTCGCTGGGCGTCGAGCTGGATTCGCCGGCCGGCTACGCCTTCCAGACCGGCAAGCCGCTGATCTCCAACCATCTGGAGAACGAACAGCGCTTCCATACGCCCAAACTTCTGGCCGACCACGGCGTGCGGCGCGCCATCAACGTCCTGATCCGGCCCGAGCTGGACGGCGAACCTTGGGGCGTGCTGGAGGTCGACAGCCCCGACGAGGGTCAGTTCGACGCCCGCGACGCCCTGTTCCTGGACGCCTTCGCCGCCGTCGTCGGCGCCGCCATCGCCCGCCAGCAGACCGAGCAGCGGCTTCTGGCCGCCATCGAGCATCAGGCCCTATTGACGCGAGAGGTCAGCCACCGCGTCAAGAACAGCCTGTCGCTGGTCTCCAGCCTGCTGTCGATGCAGGCGCGCGGCGCGGCCTCCGACGAGGTGCGCGCCGCCCTGGCCACGGCTGGGTCGCGCATCCAGGCCATCAGCGAAGTCCACGACCAGCTGTGGCGCGGCGCCGACGTCCAGACCGTGATCCTGTCCGACTTCCTGTGCCAGCTGTGCGAGGCCATAGACGCCGGCAGCGACCGCCATGTCGTCACCTGCGAGGCGTCCGATGCGCCGCTGGGCGCCGACATCGCCATCCCGCTCGGTCTGATCGTGAACGAGCTGGTCACCAACGCCATCAAATACGCCTATGGCCCCGAGGGCGGGGGCGTCTCGGTCACAGGCCGCATCGCCGACGGACGCCTGACCGTCACCGTGGCGGACCAGGGCAAGGGCTTCGACCTGATCGCCGCCCGCAGCGATCGCAGCCTGGGCATGCGCGTCATCGACAGCCTGGTCCGCCAGATCGGCGGCACGATCGAGAACCAAACTCAGGGCGTCGGCGCGATCCTGGTGGTCGAGGCCCCGGCGACCTAACGCTCCAGCACCGCGCGCCCCGGGTCGAAGCCGACGACCTCGCGGATGACGATCATGCTCTTGAAGCCGCGCACGCCCTTTTCGGGGACCAGTTCGCGGATGCCGAAGGCCTCGTAGTCCTGCATGGACCGCACGGCGACGGTCAGCAGATAGTCGGTTTCACCCGTCACGTCCCAGCAGCCCTGAACCTCCGGGCTGGCCTTCATGGCGCGCTGGAAGGCGTCCATGACTTTACGATCCTGGGTGTTCATCTCGACCTGGACATGCAGGACGATGCGCGGTTCGACCCGCGCGGGATCGATCACGGCGACGTCAGCGGCGATGACACCCTCGGCACGCAGACGACGCAGGCGGCGCAGGACGGCGGATTCCGATAGGCCCACCGCCTCGGCCGTCACCCGCGCCGGCTCCAGATTGTTGCGCCGGACCCGCATCAACAGCTTATGGTCGAAATCGTCGAGCGTGACGAAATTCGTCATTACAGGGTCTCCATTGACGATTTCCGTCGCATTCAAGCGGAAATTCGCCGGGAAGCGCAAGCGGCGTTACGCTAGCTTTACGCCATGACGTCGCTGGCCCTGAAAACCCATCTGAACTCGCCGCTGGCGGCGCGGCTGATCCCCTATCTGGCGCTGTTTGCGGGCATGGTGACGCTGGCGTGCGGCACCTCCTTCGCCAAGACTCTGTTTCCGGTGATCGGGGCGGAGGGGACCTCGGCCTATCGCGTCGGGATCTCGGCCGTTCTGCTGGTCGCCGTGTTCCGGCCCTGGCGGTTCCGCCTGACCCGCTCGGACCTGGCCGCCATCGCCCTGTATGGCGTCGTGCTGGGGGCGATGAACCTCAGCTTCTACATGGCCCTGCGCACCATTCCGCTGGGTCTGGCCATCGCCATCGAGTTCATGGGGCCCCTGACCCTGGCCCTGATCCATTCGCGCAAGCCCATCCATTTCGCCTGCATCGGTCTGGCGGTCGTGGGGCTGGGCCTGCTGCTGCCGATCAAGGCGGGGGCCGGCGCGCTGGACCCCGTCGGCATGGCGCTGGCCGCCTTCGCCGGCCTGTGCTGGGCGCTGTACATCGTCTTCGGCAAGCGGCTGTCGCACCTGCACGCAGGTCAGTCGGTGGCGCTGGGCATAAGCGTGGCGGCCATGGTCGTCGTGCCGTTCGGCGTGGCCCATGCGGGCGCCGCCTTGCTGAACCCCGCCATCATCCTAGCCGGCGTGGCGGTGGCGATCTTCTCCAGCGCCCTGCCGTATTCGCTGGAAATGGTCGCCTTGCGCAGCATCCCCAAACGCACCTTCGGCGTGGTGCTCAGCGCCGAGCCGGCGGTCGGCGCCCTGGCCGGGCTTGTGATCCTGCACGAGCATCTGAGCGGCCAGCAGTGGCTCGCCATCGCCGCCATCGTCGCCGCCTCGGTCGGCGCCATTGCGACGACGCGGGAGGCGAAAATCGAGCTGGAGCCGAGCGCGCCCTAGAACTCTTCCCAGCCCGCGTTCGATGCCGCCGCCGCAGCCGCGCCGCCGCTGGCGAAGGCCCGGATGCGGGCGCGTTCGCGGGCCAGGGGGACGGGGGCGGCGGCCTGCGACAGGTCATGGATGCGGGCCTGAGCCGGCGCTTCGCCCGTCTCGAAGCGTTCGACCAGCAGGGCCAGTTGTTCGGTTTCGGACTTCAGGCTCATGGCGGCGGCGGTCGTCTGTTCGACCATGGCCGCATTCTGCTGGGTCACCTGGTCCATCTGGTTGACGGCCGTATTGACCTGGCTCAGCCCCGTCGCCTGTTCCTGAGCCGAGGCGGCGATCTCGCTGACCAGGGCGTCCATCTCCGCCACCTTGACTGCAATGGCCGACAGGGCGGCGCCGGTCTCGTCGACCAGTTTGACCCCTTGCGCCACCTCCTGGCCCGAGGTGGTGATCAGGGTCTTGATCTCCTTCGCGGCTTCCGCCGAACGCTGCGCCAGGGCCCGCACTTCGGAGGCGACGACGGCGAAGCCGCGTCCCGCCTCTCCCGCCCGCGCCGCCTCGACCCCGGCGTTCAGGGCCAAGAGATTGGTCTGGAACGCGATCTCATCGATTACGCCGATGATGTCGCTGATCTGGGTCGAGCTGCGCTTGATGCCGTCCATCGCCGCGATCGCCTGGCGCACCACCTCGCCCGACCGGTCCGCCTCGGCGCGCGCGCCCAGGGCCGCAGCCGAGGCCTGTTTGGCGCCGTCCGCGCTGCGCTTCACCGTGGCGGTGATCTGGTCCAGCGCCGCGGCCGTTTCTTCCAGACTGGCGGCCTGCTGTTCGGTGCGGCGCGACAGGTCGTCGGACGCGCTGGAGATCTCGCCCACCCCGCCCCTCAGACCCGACACGGCCCGCAGCGCCTGGCCCATCGTCTGGCGCAGGCTTTCGACCGCAGCATTATAATCGTCGCGCACCCGCACATGGTCGCCTTTCACCGGCGCATCGATGCGCGCAGTCAGGTCGCCAGCCGACAGCTTGTTCAGCACCCCAGCCAGAGCGTCGACCAGCAGGGTCTGGGCGCTTTCCGCCTCGACCCGTTCGGCCTCGCGGCGCCCGGCCTCCTGTTCGTCGGCGGTGATGTCGATGGCCAGCTTGATGACCTTGGTCGGCCGCCCGTCGGGGCCGAACACCGGATTGTAGGAGGCCTGCAGCCAGACCTCGCGGCCGCCTTTGGCCAGGCGGCGGAACTTGCGCGCCAGGAACTGACCGGCGTTCAGCTCGCGCCAGAAGGCGGCGTAGTCGGGCGAAGCCGCCTCGGCCGGGTCCATGAAGGTTCTGTGGTGGGCGCCCCGGATCTCGTCCAGACTATATCCCATCGTGGTCAGAAGGTTCTGGTTGGCGTCGATAATGGTGCCGTCCAGCTTGAACTCGATCACCGCCTGCGACCGGCCGATGGCGGCCATCTTGCCGTCCAGATCGATCAGCCGATCCTGCATGTCCGACGACTTCGGTTTACGCGCGAACATAGGTTGCAACCTCTTCGCTATCGGCCGGCCCCCGCCCGCCTCGGTTGTAAGATTAGCCCTCTAATTAGTTGAAAAATCGTTGCCCGCTTTAGTTGCAATCGAGACGCAATAATCGCTGTCTTATCCCCCGCCTTCCAGCAGCGCTTCATCGGTCGTTAACCACGTTGCCGCATCTGTTGAGGCCTGTTCCTGGGGTCTGATTTTTGCGCAATCTCGTCGCCGCCGTCGAAGCGATCGATCCGCTGGTCGTGACCGGCAAGGTCGCGGGCGTGTCGGGCCTGCTGATCGAGTCGCGCGGCGGCCTGTCGCGTCTCGCCGTCGGCGCCCGGGCCGAGATCGGACGGCGCGGCCACGATCCCCTGCCCGCAGAGGTGGTCGGTTTTCGCGATTCCAAGGCCCTGCTGATGCCCTTCGGTCCGGTGGAGGGCGTGGCCCCAGGCGCCGACATCCGCATCATCGACCAGGCCGCCAGCGTGCGCCCGACGACCGCCTGGCTGGGCCGCATCATCGACGCCTTCGGCCAGCCGATCGACGGCAAGGGACCGCTGCCGCAAGGCCCCGCCCCCTATCCCTTGCGCGCCCCGCCCCCGCCCGCCCATTCGCGCGGCCGGGTCGGCGAGCGGCTGGACCTGGGCGTGCGGGCCATGGACGTCTTCACCACCACCTGCCGGGGCCAGCGCCTGGGCATCTTCGCCGGTTCGGGCGTGGGCAAGTCGGTGCTGCTGTCCATGCTGGCCAAGGAAGCGACCTGCGACGCCGTCGTCGTCGGCCTGATCGGCGAACGGGGCCGCGAGGTGCGCGAGTTCGTGGAAGAGACCCTGGGCGAAGAGGGGCTGAAACGCGCCGTCGTCGTGGTCGCCACCTCGGACGAACCGGCCCTGAAACGCCGTCAGTCGGCCTATATGACCATGGCCATCGCCGAATATCTGCGCGACCAGGATCTCGAAGTTCTGTGCCTGATGGACAGCGTCACGCGCTTTGCGATGGCCCAGCGCGAGATCGGGCTGGCGGCCGGCGAGCCCCCGACCACCAAGGGCTACACCCCCACCGTCTTCACCGAACTGCCCAAGCTTTTGGAGCGCGCCGGTCCAGGCCCGATCCGGCCCGACGGCACGACGGCGGCGCCGATCACCGCCCTGTTCACCGTCCTGGTGGACGGCGGCGATCATGACGAGCCGATCGCCGACGCCGTGCGCGGTATTCTGGACGGGCACATCGTCATGGATCGCAAGATCGCCGAACGTGGGCGCTTCCCCGCCATCGACGTGCTGAAATCCGTCAGCCGCACCATGCCCGCCTGCCAGACCCCGCCCGAGCGCGAACTGAACAAGCGCGCCCGTCAGTGCCTGAGCGCCTATGCCAACATGGAAGAGCTGATCAAGATTGGCGCCTACCGCACCGGCGCCGACCCCATCGTGGACCGGGCCATCGCCCTGAATCCGGCGCTCGAAGATTTTCTGGGACAGGACAAGGACGATGCGACGCGTCTTTCCGATTCCTTTACCCGGCTGGAAGCAATCCTGAACCAAGGCATGATCAGGGAGTGATGATTTAGATGACCGCTTGGGCCCAATCCCTGATCCGCATCTCCAACTATGAGGTCGAGACGCTACAGAAGCGCCTGGCCGAGATCGCCGAACGCCGCGCCGGCGCCGAACTCCGCATCGCCGTGCTGGACGCCGAGGCCGAGGGCGAACGCAACCGCGCCCGCATGGATGCTGAGGCTGGCATGATGCTGGGCGCCTATCTCAACGGCTGGAAATCAAGGAAGGCCGCCGCCGAAGGCGACCTGTCGGTGCTGGACGCCGAGGAAGCCGGCGCCCGCGACGCCCTGACGGGCGCCTTCGAAGAGCTGAAGAAGTTCGAACACGTCGCCGAGACCACCCGCCTGAACC
The DNA here is from genome assembly GCF_900102995.1 of Brevundimonas sp. 374. NCBI lineage: Bacteria > Pseudomonadati > Pseudomonadota > Alphaproteobacteria > Caulobacterales > Caulobacteraceae > Brevundimonas > Brevundimonas sp. 374. Next base: position 1,316,179 of record NZ_FNKT01000001.1, read on the forward strand.
AGCTGATCGCCCTCGCCAAGCGCGAAACCGCCGCCTTCGACGAGCTGGGCCTGCGGAAGCGTGCGGTCTGACTTTGAAAATCCTCCCTCGCATCGCGGGGGAGGGGGACCGCGCGTAGCGTGGTGGAGGGGGCGGACGTCGCACGAACCCTCGAATTTGGATCTTGCGCAACAGGCTGACACCCCGTCTGAGGTCGCCCCCTCCACCGCTTCGCGGTCCCCCTCCCCCGTTCCGCTGCGCTCCTCGGGGGAGGATTTCACCCGCCGCGCTATCCTCGCCGCCCCTCTTGCGCTCGCCGCCTGCGACCGCTTCGCCTCGGCGGAGCCGTCGCCGCCCAACGTTCCTCCGCTGAAGTCCATCGCCCCGGCGCCCTTCGGCACGGCGATCAAGGCCAGCCAGATCGACGACCCTGACTGGGTCGCGCTGGCCCGCGCCAACGTCTCCCAACTCACGCCCGAGTGGGAGATGAAGATGGAATACATCCTGGCGAACGGCCTGGACCGGCCCAACTTCGACCGCTCGGACCGCATCGCCGCCTTCGCACAGGCAGAGGGCATGGCGATGCATGGCCACACCCTGATCTGGTATGCGCAGGGCAAGGAGGCCTTCGCCGGCCTGTCGGGCACCGCCTTCGACCGCGCCTTTGACGGCTATATCGCCGCCGTCGCCGGCCGCTATCGCGGCAAGGTCCGCAGCTGGGACGTGGTCAATGAGCCGATCCTGGACGACGGGTCGGGGATGCGCGACTGCCACTGGTCGGCGCGATACGGCCAGGACGGCTACATCCTGCGCGCCTTCGAAAAGGCCCGGATCTCGGATCCTGACGCCGTCCTGTTTCTCAACGAATACAATCAGGAAAGCGTGCCGGCCAAGGGCGCGCAGTTCCTGAAACTGGTCGAGCGGCTGCTGAAGGCCGGCTGTCCGCTGCAGGGCCTGGGCCTGCAATCCCATCTGTGGATCGACATCCCCGAAGGCGTCATCGCCGCCTATATGCGCGAAATCAGCCAGTTCGGCCTGCCGATCCATGTGTCCGAGCTGGACTGCACCCTGCGCACCGAAAACCGGCTGGACCTCCGCAGCCAGGCCGACCGGATCGCGGCGCAAGGCGCGCGCGTCACCGAACTGGCCTCTGCCTTTGCGGCCCTGCCCAAGGCCCAGCAGTTCGCCTTCACCGTCTGGGGCCTGCGCGACACCGACAGCTGGTATCGCCAGGGCGATAAGGACGACGGCCGGGACAAGCCCCTGCCCTTCGACAGCTTCGGCCGTCCCAATCCTATCGCGGCCGCCATCGCGGCAGGCTTCAAGACCGCCGCCTGACGACAGGCCTCTGAATACGGAAACGCCCGGCCGTCTTGCGACAGCCGGGCGTTCCTGTGCGAACCGGAGAGGGCGGCCGGTTTACTTCTTCTTGGCGGTCGCGGCGGCCGGCGCCTGGACCGAGGTCTGGGCTTGGGCTTGATGACCACGACGGTGCGCACGCGGGGCGCGGGCCGACGGCGCAGGGGTCGTCGCGGAAGCGGTCGCGGCCGGACGGGCGGTCATGGCGGTCGAGGGCGCCGGGGTCGTGCCGGCGAAGGCGGCGCCGCTGGTCAGGGCGACGAAGGCGACGGCGGAAACGGCGGCGGCGGTGCGGAAGGATTTCATGTCGATGTCTTTCGTTTGAAGGTCGAAGTCTCAGGAGTGTCGGGGGTCCTGCCGGCCGGGGACGCCGGCAGGACCAGCAAGGCGTCGGGCCTTACCTCTTCTTGGCGGGCGTCACGGCGCGGTGGGTGCGGGCGTGGCTGACCCGATGATGCGCACGGGCGGAGGCGGCGGGGCGGGCGTGAGCGCCCGACGACGGGGCCGAAGGGGTGCCGGCGAAGGCTGCGCCGCTGGTCAGGATCACCAGTGCGGCGGCGCCGAAAGCGGCGGTGGAACGGAAGGACTTCATGGCGGGTCTTTCTGTGTGTTTGGCGTCCGGCCTCGTGTCGGACAGTCACTGTTTCGGACCCGCGTCCGGCCGGTTCGGGGCCGGTCGGTGTCGCCGCGTATCGTCGGCGAAGAGAATTGTGTCCGACTGTATCCGCCGCGCTTTGGCCATCAGACAGGACGACAGATCGCGCTTCTTCCCGCTCGCCGAACGCCAATGTCCCAGACCTCCGCCGCCCCCGTCCTTCTGGTCGTCGACGACGACCGCGAGATCCGAAACCTGTTGTCCGACCATCTGGAGCAGCACGGGTTTCGCACGGTGAAGGCCGCCGACGGCCGGGCCATGAAGGCGGCGCTGGAGGCCGGGCCGGTCGATCTGGTGGTGCTGGACCTGAACCTGCCGGACGAGGACGGCCTGTCGCTGTGTCGCGGCATTCGGGCGGCGTCCAAGATTCCCGTCATCATCCTGACGGCGCGGGGCGATCCCATCGACCGGATCGTCGGGCTGGAGATGGGCGCGGACGACTATATGGCCAAGCCGTTCGAGCCCCGCGAACTGGTGGCCCGCATCCGCACCGTCCTGCGGCGCACCGGCGGCGATGCGACGACGAACGAGGGTCGACACGCCGACTTCTCCGGCTGGTCGCTGGACATCGCCGCGCGCGCCCTGACCGCGCCGGACGGGCGGCTGGCCCCGCTGTCGGGCGCCGATTTCGACCTGCTGCACGCCTTGGTCAGGAACGGCGGCAAGCCCCTGTCGCGCGAGCGGATCCGCGCCCTGTCCACCGTCGCCGACGCCGACGACCGCGCAATCGACCTGAGGGTCAGCCGCCTGCGCCAGAAGCTGGGCGACGACGCCAAGGCTCCGGCCCTGATCCGCACGGTGCGCAGCCTGGGCTATATGCTGGCGGGGCCTGTGACATGGCGAGCGTGAGAACCCGCCACGGCCGGGCCGAGGCCGAGACCACGCGGCTGTTCCTGCTGCTGCTGGTCGGCGCCCTGCTGGCGGCGGGCGTGACCTTCGCCGCCCTGGGCCTCAATCATCGTCACCGCCTGTCGCAGGCCCATGACTTCACCACCGCCGAACGGATCGTGGACCTGGCCGGCTCCAGCGACGATCCCGCCGCTGGCCTGACCGACGGCCTGCCGGACGCTGCGGGCCAGAGGCTGGGCGCGCCCGATCCGTCGCTGACCCATGCGGTCGCCGAGGCGCTGAAGCGGCGCGGCGTGGACGGCGTCTCGGTCAAGGCGTTCGAGGCCTCGGCCGGGGCGTGCGGCGCGGCGACCGATCGTCTGAGATGCCGCATCCTGGTCCTGCGGCCGGTCAATGGCGCGCCTGTCCCGGTGGCGATCAGCCTGCCGCCCGCCCCGCGCCCCTGGACGCTCAGCCGCGAGGCCGCCGCCCTGCTGTTTGCGGGTCTGGCCGCCGTCCTTCTGACCGGCTGGATGGCGTCGCGTCTGGCGGCCGGTCCGCTGAACCGTCTGTCCCAGGGCGCCGTCGCCCTCAGCCACGATCTGGACCGCCCGCCCCTGGTCGAGGAGGGCGCGCGCGAGGTCCGCGAAGCCGCCGCCGCCCTGAACGCCATGCAGACCCGGCTGAAGGCCCTGATCGAGGATCGCACGCGCGTGCTGGCCGCCGTCGCCCACGACCTGCAGACGCCCCTGACTCGGATGCGGTTGCGTGTCGAAAAGATCGAGGACGAGACCCTGCGCGCCCAGTTCATCAGCGACTTGGCCGGCATGCAGCATCTGGTCCGCGAAGGCCTGGACCTGGCCCGGATCGAAACCACGGTCGAGGCCGTGACCCCCGTCGATCTGGACGCGCTTCTATCCGCCATCTGCGAGGACGCGGCCGAGGCGGGCCAGCCGGTCGTCTTTATCCAGGGCTGCAACGCCGTCGTGCCGACCCGGCCTCAGGCGCTGCGTCGATGCCTGACCAACTTGATCGACAATGCCGTCCGGCATGGGGGCGACGCGGCCGTCAGCGCCGTGCGCGACGACCATGCCGTGCGCCTGATCGTGCGCGATCACGGGCTAGGCGTGGCGCAGAATCAGTTGGAGAGACTGTTCGAGCCCTTCTACCGCCTCGACCCGTCCCGCTCGCGCGACAGCGGCGGCTCCGGCCTGGGCCTGACCATCGCGCGCCGCATGGCCGAACGCGCCGGCGCCCATTTGACGCTCGCCAACGCCGACGGCGGCGGGCTGGAGGCGACGCTGACCTTCCCGCAGCCCTGACGAAAAGACGCAGCGCCTGCATCCGAACGCCGCTCTCGCCGCCTCTCTCTGAAAGCGTTAGCGTGACGCGTTCAGGAGACCGCCCCTTGCCTCATTCGTTCCTCGCCCGCCGGCGTCCGGCCATCCTGCTGCTGGCCGCCAGCGCCCTGGCCCTCACGCTCAGCCCGCTGGCCAGCCGCCCGGCCGCCGCGCAGGACGCGGCGCGCATGGACCAGGTGATCCGCGCCTCCAGCGACGCCGACACCTTCTCCGGCGCCGTCCTGGTCGCGCGCGACGGGCGCATTCTTCTGGATCAGGGCTACGGCCTGGCCAACCGCGAGTGGAACATCCCCAACGACGGTGATGTGAAGTTCCGCCTCGGCTCGCTGTCGAAACAGTTCACCGCCGTCGCGGTCATGCTGCTGAACCAGCAGGGCAAGCTGGATCTGGATGCGCCGATCAAGACCTGGCTGCCCGACGCCCCGGCCGCCTGGGACACGATCACCCCGCGCCATCTGCTCAGCCACACGGCGGGCGTGCCCAACTTCACCGCCTTTTCCGATTTCGAGGCTCAGAAGACCCGGCCCGCGACGCTGCCGCAGCTGATCGCCCGGTTTCGCGACCGGCCGCTGGATTTCGCGCCCGACTCCCGGTTCGCCTATTCCAACTCGGGCTATGTGCTGCTCAGCGCCATCATCGAGGCGGCCAGCGGCCAGACCTACGCCGACTTCGTCACCGCCAATCTGTTCCAGCCGCTGGGCATGAGCGATAGCGGCTACGACCGCCACGACGTGATCCTGCCCCGCCGGGCCTCGGGCTATGCGCCGGGCGCCGACGGCATCGTCAACGCCGACTATGTGGACATGACCATCCCGACCGGGGCCGGCGCCCTGTATTCGACCACCCACGACCTGCTGAAGTGGGAACAGGGCCTGTTCGGCGGCCGGCTGCTGAACGCCCAATCCATGACCGCCCTGACCACGCCGGTCCGCAACGGCTACGCCATGGGGCTGATGGTGTCCGAGGCCGACGGCAAGCGTCTGGTCTGGCACAACGGCGCCATCGAGGGCTTCAACACCTATATGGCCTATGATCCGGGCGATCGGACCGCCGTCATCGTTTTGGGCAATCTGAACGGCGAGGCGCCCGACAAGCTGGGCGCGACCTTGGTCACCCTGGCGCGCGGCGGCGCCGTCACCCTGCCCAGCGAACGCCGCGCCGTCGCCCTCTCGCCCGACGTGCTGAAAGCTTATGAGGGCGTCTATAATCTGGCCCCGACCTTCGCCCTGACGATCTCCGTCGTGGACGGAAAGCTGATGGCCCAGGCCACCGGCCAGCCCGCCTTCGCACTGACGGCGGAAGCTGAGGACGCCTTCTACCTCACCGCCGTTGACGCCCAGATCACCTTCACCCGCAACGCCGCCGGCGCCGTCGAGGGCCTGGTCCTGCACCAGGGCGGCCGCGACATGCCGGCGAAGCGTCAGTAAGCTCTCAACGCAAAACGCCCGCCGTCACCGGCGGGCGTTTCAAAATCGCGGATCGAAGGTCGATCAGGCGGCGACGGTGACGACGCCCTCGGCCGGGTCGCGCAGGACATAGCCGCGGCCCCAGACGGTTTCGATATAGTGTTTGCCGTCGGCGGCGGTGGCCAGCTTCTTGCGCAGCTTGCAGATGAAGACGTCGATGATCTTCAGCTCGGGCTCGTCCATGCCGCCGTACAGATGGTTCAGGAACATTTCCTTGGTCAGGGTCGTGCCCTTGCGGAGCGAGAGCAGCTCCAGCATCTGGTATTCCTTGCCCGTCAGGTGGACGCGGTGACCGTTCACCTCGACCGTCTTGGCATCCAGGTTCACGGCGATCTCGCCGGTGTGGATGATCGCCTGGGCATGACCCTTGGAGCGGCGGACCACGGCGTGGGTGCGCGCGATCAGTTCGTCCTTGTGGAAGGGCTTGGTCATATAGTCGTCGGCGCCGCCGCCGAAGGTCTTGACCTTGGTTTCGATCTCGTGGCTGCCCGACAGGATCATGACCGGGGTGTTGACCTTGCCGACGCGCAGCTGGCGCAGCACTTCCAGGCCGCTCATGTCCGGCAGGTTCAGGTCAAGAAGAATGAGGTCGTAGTCATAGATCTTGCCCAGATCGATGCCTTCCTCGCCCAGGTCCGTCGTATAGACGTTGAAGCCTTCCGACTTCAGCATCAGTTCGATGCTTTGGGCGGTTGCGTGATCGTCTTCAATCAACAGGACGCGCATACGTGCCCCTCCAGGCAAAAGCTTTGCGGTAACCACCCTGACACACGGCCGGGTAACCTTGTTCGCAAGTTAAGACGTGAAAACCTTAAGAAGGGTTAACGCCATCCAATTGAGGCGAATCTAGGCTGATTTGCGAATCGGCGTCGAGGGGCTGGAGTCAACGATTCGAAATTTATTAACCATGTTGGACGCGCGCCCCGTGTTTCGGCCGACATACGGCCCGTTCCCTCACCTTCCTCACGCACGACGTGCTGCCCGCAACCGCAAGGCGGTTAAGCCGCCACGACCGATTTTGGCGCACAGTAGGATGATATTCCTATCGCGACGTCACGGCCACCTATGATGCCGGCGTCGAGAGTTCGTGAGAGGGAGACGTTTCGTGCTGGAGGAATACAGGGTGCCGGTCAGCGAGGAGGATCAGGTCAAGGCCGGGCTGGCCATTCATCTGATCGCGGCGCGCACCGGCGCCCATCCGTCGCAGATGACCGGTCGTGGCCGGATGAACCCGCGCGCGGCCCGCCCGCGCTGGCTGGCCATGTACCTGTCGCACGTCGCCTATGGCTGGACGATGGAGCGGGTCGGCCACGTCTTCGGCGTCAATCGCGCCAGCGTCGGCGCCGCCTGCCGCTGGGTCGAGGACGAGCGCGAACAGCGCAGCATCGACGATCTAATGAACGACCTCGAAGGCTGCATTCAGGGTCTGTATCAGTCGCCCCGCCTGGAGCTGCCGCAATGAGCCGGCTTCTGGAACGCGCGCGCGATCTGATGGCCAAGCCCGGCGCGTGGCTGTCGGCCGAGGGCGGCGCCTATGCCCTGCGCCTGTCGCCGGATCGCCGCAGCCGCATCAGCCTGACCCTGACCGAGACCGAGTTTCGCGCCCTGATCGACCAGCCCGGCCTGCGCGTGCGGCCAGGCGGCGGCTGGTCGGGACGCGCCCAGCTGGACCCGACGCCGTCCCCCGCCCCCGGCCGTCCCGGCTTCGTGGCGGGCGAGCGCGACCTGATGCAGCCGGACGGCCGCATGGTCCGCGCGCGGGCCAATCTGGGCGAAAGCCCCATCGCCTGGCTGGCGCGGCGCAAGGATGCGTCCGGCCGCCCCTGGTTGACCCCGGCCGAGGCCGCCGCCGGCGAACGGCTGCGGCGCGAGGCGGAACAGGCGACGAAGGGCGCGTCGCTCACCATGCGCTGGGACGCCCTGCCGACCTCCGGCTCGGGAACCGCCGCGCGGATGGAGCCGACCGACCGCGCCCTGTCCGCCGCCCGTCGCGTCGAACAGGCGCTGACCGCCGTCGGCCCGCGCCTTCGCCCCATCCTGACCCGCATCTGCATCCACGGCGACAGCCTGCAATTGGCCGAAACGTGCCTCGGCCTGCGCCGCCGCCAAAGCAAGACCGTCCTGAAACAGGCGCTGCAGGCCCTGGCGGATCACTATGGGATCGGGTGAACTGCACAGATTGCACTCAACGTCTAATACGCGATCCGGAAGGGGAGAATGTCGGCTATGGGTGGAAAGTGGATAACGCATAGGTCAGCTTCCGCCACATGACGAAACCCATCCGCATGCGGCTGAACAATCGCGCTGCCGCAATTGATCTCATCGAATGCGACGCTGGCGATTTAGAGCCTATCGACAAAGCCCTGCTTGGACTTGGGGCCGAGAGAATATCGTCTGTTGGAAATCCCGTAGAGGAAACGCGGTGCTACAGCCTAGGCAGCAGCGAAGTGATTTTGGATTGGGATGGTTACACGTCCGCCCTGCGGACTGCCGATCCAACTCACCTCGCAGCCATCTTCAATGCCCTATCTCGATCTCCGCTCTTCGAGGATGTTGGCAAAGACGACTGATAACGATGTCAGAAATGGGTGGTTAGGAGACCTTCGGTTCGCAGTCAGGCTGTCGATTGGGAGAGAGGTTTCGCCATGATCTGAGGCGCGCCTGAACCTCCATATACTCAGCCAGTGAAACGTCAGGAGACTTCGTCCAGCCACCAACGCGTTCGAGGTCCTGTTTCAGAGAGCTCTCGATCACTGCCGCATTTTCATCGTCAAGCCGGTCGATCACGTTGAGGGCCTGATTTGCCTTACGCCTGACTTTGCGGTTCTCACCGGCCTTCCTTGCCGGAATGGCCTTCCGTGATGCCTTGTCGTTTTCGCCATAGGTATTGCGGCGGTCGTTCGCATAGCTGAGCGACTTTTTTTCCTGCGGGCTTCTGGGTCGCTTTTCATCCATCTGTGAAAACTGCACCTTGTGCCCCCGTTAGGCAACCAGACGCCAACGTCCGCTATGGGTCGAAATCCAAAGTGGCCACAACGCCGGACAGCAGACCTCCACCTAGGTTATGCGACTTGCTGACACGAGCACCCTCATTCCACCCTGTCATGCCCGCTCAGATCAGGGCGACGGGGATCAGGATGGCCACGAGGTAGATCAGCGCCCGGATCAGGGCCAGCACCGCGATGACGGCGCCGCGCCCCTTTGACACGTTCAGCCGCCGGGCGAACCAGCGGGACTGCACGACGACGAACCAGGCCGCGCCGACGATCATGATCGCCGCGCCGATCGCATTGGGCAGTTCGGGCCGCTGGAAGATAGTCCCGCCCGCCGAGACGAAGGCGGCGCAGACGGCGGCGAGATAGCATTGCGCATAGAAGGGCGCGCGCAGGGTCTCGCGGGCGATGCGCTTCTTCTCATGGCGCAGCAGGGTGACGGCGGCGACCAGCGGGATCAGGCTGAAGGCCAGCGAGCGGAACAGGACCAGGTTCTGCTGGGACGCATAGACCATGCGGCTGAGGTCGGTCGCCTCGGCCGGCGGCGGCACATGCAGCGCCATCGACAGCAGATTGGTCAGGACGATGGTGGCCAACAGGAACAGCGGCGGGCTGAGCGCATCGTCGTAGCGACGCTCCTCGCTGTCGCTTTGCTCGCGGTCCGAATAGTCCATCGCCGCCAGCGGCCCGCGCAGGATGCGCCACAGGGTCAGGGGATAGAAGACCAGCCAGCTGACCGCCTCGAAGAGAAACTCCTCGAAACTGCGCAGGATCTTCAGCAGGTCCATTCGCGCCCCCGGTTACGACCCCGCGATCGTGGGTCGCCGGGCCGGCGGTTGCAACCCCCGACTACTGAACCGCCAGCGCCGCCTCGCGGATGCGGCCGACCATGCTGTTCAGGCCGTTGGCGCGCTGGCGCGTCAGGGCCGAGGGCAGGCCCAGCCGATCCAGCGCCGCGCGGGCGTCGAAGGCGCTGATCTCCTGCGGCGTGCGGCCGGAATAGAGTTTCAGCAGCAGAGCGATATTGCCCTTGGACAGGGCGCTGTCGCTGTCGGCGGCGAACCACAGCCGCCCGTCGTCCTGAGTCGTCGCCAGCCAGACCTGGGCCGCACAGCCCGGCACCTTGTTGGCCTCGATGCGGTCGGCCTCGTCCAGCGGGGCCAGCCCCTTGCCCAGTTCAATGACGTATTCGATCCGCTGCTCCCAATCGCCCAGCAGGTCGAAATCCTCGGCCAGTTCGGCCAGGGTCTGGTCCAGGGTGTCGGTCGGCGGCGTGCGGTCGGTCATGCGCCGCCAGATAGGCCGCGCGGCCGTTAACGACAACCGGCCGTTTTGTCCCCCGATATTCATGGTGAACGCCGCAATGGGGTTCGCCTCAGGGGGGAGCGGTCTCGCACCGACTCAGCCGCAGCCCTAGTCTGGGCGCAGACGAAAACCATGGCCCGCCCTTCTTGAAACCCGACGCCCACGCCAGATTCGAGGACGACCCGACGCACGACGCGGCGCTGGGCGCCCCGCTGGTCGCCTTATGGCATGCCATCTGGGCGGTGGCGGTGGCCCTGACGGCGCTGGCGGCCCAGATGATGGACGGGCTGAAGGACGCGCCGCTGGCCGCCCTGCTGCTGATGGCTTTCCCCGGCGTGTTCGGCGTCGTGCTGATGGTGCGCGACAGCGTGGGGTTGAGGCTGGCCGTCATGGGCGGGTGGATTTTGGCCGCCACCGCTTCGGCCGGCCTGACCGGCGGCGTGACCGGCGCCCTGCCTGGCCTGATCCTGACGCCGCTGGCGGCGGGGATTGCTCTGGATCATGCCCGCGTCGGCGCCGACCGCCTGACCCGGATGGGCGCCTTTGCGGTGGCCCTGCCGCTGCTGGCGGGGCTGATCTCGACCTGGCTGAACGGGGCGGAGGCGCAAGGCCCCCTGCTGGCCGCCGTCTCGGGCCTGCTGGCCATGGGCGCGATCATCGCCGCCATGCGCCTGACCTGGAGCGCGCGCCAGCGTCGTCTGGCCGAAGCCGAGGACGAGGCCGCCCGGATCGCCGCCCTGCTGGAGGACCAGCCGGCCCTGACGCTGCTGCTCGATCCGTCCGGCCGCGCCGTCGCGACCTGGGGCACGCCGCCGCCCGCCCTGTCGGTGCTGTCCCTGACCGAACAGGGCCTGATCTCGGCCGTGCATGCGCCGGACCGCCCGGCCGTGTCCGCGGCCCTGGCTCGCGCCCTGTCGGGCCAGTCGGTCGAGGTCCAATTCACGCCGCGCATCGCCCTGGACCGCCGGGTCGTCATGATCCTGGGCCCATTCCAGCACGAGACGGACCGCCCGCGCCTGATCGCCCAGGCGTTCGACGGCACGGCCCAGTTCGCCCGCGAGCTGGGACTGGAAACCGCCCGCGTCGAGGCCGAGGCCCAGTCGGCCGGCAAGACCCGCTTCCTGGCCAATATGAGCCACGAGCTGCGCACCCCCCTGAACGCCGTGCTGGGTTTCGCCGACATCATGCGTCAGAAGCTGTTCGGCCCCCTGCCCGAGCGCTACGCCGGCTACGCCGACGCCATCCACCAGGCGGGCGGCCACCTGCTGGACCTGATCAACGACGTCCTGGACCTGTCCAAGATCGAGGCCGAGCGCTACCAGTTGGCGATGGAGACGTTCGACGCCCGCGACGCCGTGTCCGCCGCCGTCGCCCTGGTCCGGCTCCAGGCCGACGACAAGGGGGTCGAGCTGGCCGCCGTCCTGCCGTCCGAGCCGATCAAGGTCCGCGCCGACGCCCGCGCCCTGAAGCAGATGGCGCTGAATCTGCTGTCCAATGCGGTCAAGTTCACCCCCGCCGGCGGCTCGGTCACCATCACTTTGGACGCCGACGGGCCGGACCTGGATCTGGCCGTCTCCGACACCGGCGTCGGCATCGCGCCGCAGGACCTGCAACGCCTGGGCCGCCCCTTCGAACAGGCCGGCGGCGCCGATCAGAAGGCGCAAGGGACCGGCCTGGGCCTGTCCCTGGTCCGCAGCCTGACCGAACTGCACGGCGGCCGCATGACCATCGACAGCACCCTGGGCGAAGGCGCGGCGGTGATGATCCGGTTGCCGGTGATGGTGGTGGCGGCGAGCGAGACGGCCACCGAGGCGACGCCGGTCACCGTCGAGGCTTGATACTTGGTAGAAATTAATCTGCGGGGTATTGGCTTAGATACGCCCTTGACGAGCCTAGTTAGTGCCACTTGGTATCAGGACTCGAAAGCGTCAGTCTGACGTCGAGGGGGCACCTGATGTCTGAAAAGAACGACGCGCTCGTTTATGGCTTCAAACCTGACGCCTGGGAGCGCTTGCCAGAATGGCTCCAGACCTTCGTCACGGAGTCCAATGAGCGCAATGCGCATGCGCACCATAGCGCCCATCGTCACGCATCGCAGACGCTTCAAGATCAAGCATGGAAAGCCAGCGACTTTGTCTTGAAGACATTGGTGACTGTCCAAGGCGGTTCGCTGGTCGCAATCTTAGCGTTTCTGGGCTCGCTCACTCAGCGCCGATCACAGTTGGATGTTGCTCCCCTCCTCGCCTCACTTGGCGGTCTAGGACTGGGCCTGCTGTTCGCAATAGCCGCAGCATTCTGCGCTTATTTCGTTGCAGTGTATTACGCAGCCGGACACGACCGTCGGGAAACGTCCTTTTCCTACCCGTTTGTTCAAACGACCCCAGAAGGCGAAGCATACGATAGAATTGGCGAAACTTTTCGATTGTGGGGCATTGGGTTCGCAGTCGCGAGCTTGGTTTCAGCAGTTATCGGTATTGCAGCATTTGGCCTTTTCACGGTTAAGGCGCTGACTGCCCCGGAGCGGGTCGCACATACGTCTCCGATGGAGACGGTATCGGTGCCTCAGATCGCAGAAAAGCCCGCCGTCCGAGAGGATGCGCGAGCGCTGAATCCGGAAGCAAGCAGACCCAAAGATCGCTAAGGGCGAACGCCTGCCGAACCTAAACCTGCCCCATCGCCAGGAAGGCCCGGCCCGCCGCGAAGTCGCCGGCTTCGAAGGTGGAGCGGGCGATGCTGCCGTCGCGGAACAGGAACTCGACGGTGAAGACCTCGCGCGGGTCCAGCGCCGACAGAGCGTCGGCGGCGGCGGCGGGGAACAGCCAGGCCTGACCGGCCGGGCGGCCTTCGGGCAGCAGCATCGCGTCGGCGTTGGTCACGCCGGCGGCCCAGAAGGCGCGGCGTTGCGCGGCGGGCGGCAGGTCGTGCGACAGCCACGGACGCGGCGCCACCGTGTGGTCGCGCATCACCACCCGCACGCCGGTCGGCCGCGAGCGCCCCTGCCAGGACACGACGGCGGCCAGTTGATCCGGCCGGTCTATGCCGCCCACCACGCCGAACCGGACGGGCGAGGCGCCGGTCACGGTCGCCTGCATCAGCCGCCAGGTCGGGCGCGCATAGGCGGCGCGGTCCGCGCTCCACTTCCGCCGATCGCCCGGAAACTCCATCCGCGTCGTGCGCGACCAGCCGGAAAAGGCGGTCTGGACCCGGCCCTGAACCGTCTTCAGATCGGTGGAGCCGCACGGCGTCGTGTTCGCCCGCGCCCGCGCGCGCTGGGCCGTCTCGGCCAGCTGCCGGTCGCTGGATCCCGCGCGCAGGGCCGCGCCCCGCGCCTGATACGCGGCAGCCGTCAGGGCGGCGGTCAGTTGCGGCTCGAACAGGCCGCAGCGGTCGTTGGCGGCCAGCACGAAGCTGCGCTCATAGAACCGGTCCTGCGGCGCGGCGAAGGCGGCGACGGGCGTCGCGGCGATCAGCACGGCCGACAGGAAACCTCTGGCTTGCCGGGGGGAAAGGCCTATCTTCATGCCCCGACCCTAGCGCGCCAGGGTTGGGGTTCCGTGTTCGAGCAGGGTTAGCGAATTGCTTCTTTCCAGCGACCTGTGGGTCAGCGCCCTGATCCGCCGCGCCCAGATCGAGGGCGCCTATGCGACCGTGGTCAAGACCGGCGACGCCCGCGCCGGCTCGGTCATCGTCAAGGCCTACGACACCTCCACCCGCACCGCCCGCCTGTTCACCGAAGCCTTCGGAACCGACGGAGACCGCCTGTGGATCCAGCCCGTCACCTCCGACAGCGAAAGCGAACTGGACGCCTATATCGCCCGCCAGCGCGGGTATGACCCGGATCTGTGGGTCGTCGAGATCGAGGACCGCCAAGGCCGGCACTTCATCACGGAGACGGTGCAGGCTTGATTCCCTGCGCTCTGATTTGCGCGGGATTATTTATCTCGCCCATCGAAGTCCGCGCGCGCCGCCTCGATGCGGTCGATGTTCTTCTCGGCCCAGGTCCAGACGCCGCAGAAGGCTTCGGCCAGGGTGAAGCCCAGGTCGGTCAGGCGGTATTCGACCTTGGGCGGGATGACGGGGTGGACGGTGCGGATCACCAGGCCGTCGCGTTCCATCTGGCGCAGGGTCTGGGTCAGCATCTTCTGGCTGATGCCCCCGACCAGTTCGCCTACGCGGGTGAAACGGGTCTCGCCGTGTTCGGCCAAAACCTCCAGGATCAGCATGGTCCATTTGTCGGCAACGCGGCCGATCACGTCATTGACCAAGGCCTCCACGCGCGGATCGGCGACCTCTCCGGTCTCGGGGTGAGCAATTCTTGCAGGTGGAAGCGCCGTCATAGCCATTTCTTTCCGGACGGTAAGTAGGGCGGTTTCAAGTGCCTACTTTCGGTTGGAGAGTGAACGTCATACCTCGCTTTCATCGCTGACGCATCCCGAGGAGACGATCATGAACATCACCGGCAACACCATACTGATCACCGGCGGCGGCACGGGCATCGGCCGCGCCCTCGCCGAGGCGCTGCACGCGCGCGGAAATCAGATCATCATCACCGGCCGTCGCGAAGGCGTGCTGAGAGAGACGGCGGACGCCAATCCCGGCATGGCCTGGGCGACGCTGGACATGGAGGACGCTGCGGCCGTCGCCGCCTTCGGCGCCCAGGTCGTCAAGGACCACCCCGCCCTGAACGCCGTCATCCTGAACGCCGGCATCATGAAGACGGAGGACCTGAAGGCCCAGCCGTTCGACCTGGCCGTCGTGGAGGCGATCATCGCCACCAATCTGTTGGGGCCGATCCGCCTGACAGCCGCCCTGCTGCCGCATCTGACGGCCCAGCCGAAGGCGACGGTGATGACGGTGACCTCGGGCCTGGCCTTCGTTCCGCTGACGGCGACGCCGACCTACAATGCGACCAAGGCGGCGATGCACTCGTGGAGCCAGTCTCTGCGGCATCAACTGGCGGACACCGGGGTCGAGGTGCTGGAATTGGCCCCGCCCGGCGTGGCCACCGACCTGATGCCGGGCCATGCGGAAAACCCTGCCTCCATGCCGCTGGCCGACTATACGGCCGAGGTGATCGGCCTGATCGAACGCGGCGAGACCCCGCGCGGCGAAATCCTGGTCGAACGGGTCAAGCCGCTGCGGTTCGCTGAGTCAAACGGCTATGAGGCGGTGTTCGAGCAGTTGAACGGCGCGCACTAGACCGGATCATTCCCGGTCAAAAGCGGTCAGGGTCGGCGGGACAAGCCGCCGATCCAGCGACCGAAGGCGGCTTTGCGACCCGGCGATGCCATCAAGCAGCGCACCCCGATGGCCCTTTATGCGTTATATGCAAAGCTGAAGGAGCGCGTTCGATGGCCGCCGAAAAGACCGCTGTCCTCTACCGAATGGTGATGGAAAAGCACGTTTGCCCCTGGGGTCTGCGCGCCAGACATCTGCTGAAGAGCCAGGGCTTCGTCGTCGACGACCGCTGGCTGACCACGCGCGAACAGACCGACGCCTTCAAGGCCGAGCATGGCGTCAAGACGACGCCGCAGACCTTTATCAACGGACAAAGGATCGGCGGCTACGACGATCTCAGGCGTTTCCTGGGCAAGCCGGTCAAGGATCCGAACCGCAAGACCTATACCCCGGTGCTTGTCGTCTTTGCCGTCACGGCCCTGATGGCGATCGCCGCCAGTTACGCCGCCGGGACGTTGCTGACGATGCGGACGCCCGAGTGGTTCATCGCCTTTTCCATGTGCGCCCTGGCGATGCTGAAGCTGCGGGATCTGGACGGATTCGCCACCATGTTCCTGGGATATGACTTGCTGGCGCGACGCTGGGTGCCGTACGCCTACATCTATCCGTTCGTCGAGCTTGGGGCCGGCGTCCTGATGATCGCGAACGTGCTGACGTGGCTGTCGGCGCCGGCGGCCGCCTTCGTGGGTCTGATCGGCGGCTGGTCGGTGTTCAAGGCCGTCTACATCCAGAAACGCGAACTCAAATGCGCCTGCGTCGGCGGCGACAGCAATGTGCCGCTCGGTTTCCTGTCCCTGACCGAGAACGTGATGATGGTCGTGATGGCGGCGTGGATGGGCTGGATGGCCTGGGCCTGAGGCCTCACCTCAGACCAGCAGCGCCGATCAATCTTCGTCCATCTTCAGCGCGGCGATAAACGCTTCCTGCGGGATTTCGACCTTGCCGAACTGGCGCATGCGCTTCTTGCCGGCCTTCTGCTTTTCCAGCAGCTTCTTCTTGCGGGTGGCGTCGCCGCCGTAGCATTTCGAGGTCACGTCCTTGCGCAGGGCGCGGACGGTCTCGCGGGCGATGATCTTGCCGCCGATGGCCGCCTGGATCGGGATCTGGAACAGATGGGGCGGGATCAGTTCCTTCATCTTCTCGACCATGCCCCGGCCGCGCGTCTCGGCGCGGGCGCGGTGGACCAGCATGGACAGGGCGTCGACCGGCTCGGCGTTGACCAGGATGGACATCTTCACCAGGTCGCCGACCTTGTATTCGGTGATCTCGTAGTCGAACGAGGCATAGCCCTTCGAGATCGACTTCAACCGGTCGTAGAAGTCGAACACCACCTCGTTCAGCGGCAGCTCATAGACCACCATGGCGCGGTTGCCGACGTAGGACAGTTCGATCTGCTGGCCGCGTCGGTCCTGGCACAGCTTGATGACGCCGCCGAGGTATTCGTCCGGCGTCAGGATGGTGGCCTTGATCCAGGGTTCGGCGATCGTCTCGATCTGCATCACGTCGGGCAGGTCGGCCGGGTTGTGCAGGTCGATTTCGGAGCCGTCGCGCAGGCCGATCTTGTAGACGACGGACGGCGCCGTGGCGATCAGGTCGAGGTTGAACTCGCGGCTCAGGCGCTCCTGGATGATCTCCAGGTGCAGCAGACCCAAAAAGCCGCAGCGGAAGCCAAAGCCCAGCGCCGCCGAGCTTTCCATCTCATAGGTGAAGGAGGCGTCGTTGAGGCGCAGCTTGCCGATCGCGGCGCGCAGGTCCTCGAAGTCGGCGGCGTCCACCGGGAACAGACCGCAGAAGACGACCGACTGGACTTCCTTGAACCCCTTCAGCGGTTCGGCGGTCGGCTTCTTCTCGTCGGTGATGGTGTCGCCGACGGCGGCGTGGGCGACTTCCTTGATCTGGGCGGTGATGAAGCCGACCTCGCCGGGGCCCAGCTGGTCGACCGGCGTGTTCTTGGGCAGGAAGACGCCGACGCGATCGATCAGGTGGGTCGAGCCGTTGCGCATCATCTTGACCCGCATGCCGGTCTTCAGCACGCCGTCGAAGACGCGCACCAGCACGACGACGCCGAGGTAAGGATCGTACCAGGCGTCGACCAGCATGGCCTTCAGCGGGGCGTTCACATCCCCCTTGGGCGCGGGCAGCTTGGTGACGATGGCCTCCAGCACCTCCTCGATGCCGATGCCGGACTTGGCGCTGGCAAGGACGGCTTCGGAGGCGTCGATGCCGATCACGTCCTCGATCTGGGCGCGGACACGGTCCGGCTCGGCCGCCGGCAGATCGACCTTGTTCAGGACCGGGACGATCTCGTGGTTGTTGTCGATGGCCTGATAGACATTGGCCAGGGTCTGGGCCTCGACCCCTTGCGAGGCGTCCACGACCAGCAGCGAGCCTTCGCAGGCGGCCAGGGACCGGCTGACCTCATAGGCGAAGTCCACGTGGCCCGGCGTGTCCATCAGGTTCAGTATATAGTCCTGCCCGTCCTTGGCCCGATAGGTCAGGCGCACGGTCTGGGCCTTGATGGTGATGCCCCGTTCCTTCTCGATCTCCATATTGTCGAGCACCTGCTCGGACATCTCGCGCGCGGTCAGGCCGCCGGTGTGCTGGATCAGGCGGTCGGACAGGGTCGACTTGCCATGGTCGATGTGCGCGACCACGCTGAAGTTGCGAATGTTCGAGATCGGGGGAGTCGTCATCCGCGCGCCCCTATCACGCGTAAGGGTTCGGGACCAGACGCACGGCCGAACTGGTCCTGAACTGCGTCACATTAAGCCTTGGCAATAAACCCCTTCGGCGTTTGAGAAGGTCTCGCTGACAGGGTATGCAACAGGCCTTCTTCCCAACCGGCGTGAGCCGGCGATCCGCTTCGCCTGCAACCGAGGAACTCCCCCGTGTCCAAGACGACCCGCACCGTTTTCAACTTCGGCGCCGTCGCCCTGTCGGCCCTCCTGTTGGCCAGCTGCGGCGGACATGGCGAGGAAAAGAAGGACGAGAAGGCCGCAGGCGGCTCGCGCCAGACCATCAGCGCCGCGACCGTGACCCAGACCAGCCTGGACCGCACCGTGACCGCATCGGGCACCGTCTCCGCCTGGGAAGAGGTGCCGGTGGCGGCGGAAACCGGGGGCCTGACCGCTGTCGCCGTCTATGTGGACGAAGGCTCCTACGTCCGTCAGGGCCAGCCGCTGGTGCAGATGAACGACGTCCTGCTGCGCGCCCAGTTGCGCCAGCAGCAGGCCCAGGTGCAGCTGGCCGAGGCCAATGTGGCGCGCGACAACGCCGCGCTCGATCGCGCGCAGCAGCTGAAGGAACGCGGCTTCCTCAGCCAGGCGTCGCTGGACACGGCCCTGGCCAATCAACGCAGCTCGAACGCCAATCTGGCCGCAGCCCGCGCGGCCCTCAGCCAGACCCAGACCCAGCTGTCGCAGGCGACCATCCGCGCGCCCGTCGGCGGCCTGATCATCAGCCGTAGCGTCACCAAGGGCCAGATCATCGCCGCCGGGACCGAGCTGTTCCGCATGGTGCGCGACGGCCGGCTGGAACTGGACGCCCAGGTGCCCGAGACCGAACTGTCCCTGGTCCGCGCCGGTCAGTCGGCGACCGTGACCTCCAGCGAGGCGGGTCAGACTACCGGCTCGGTCCGCATCGTCACGCCCGAGGTCAACGCCACCACCCGTCTGGGCCTGGCGCGCATCTCGCTGGCGCCCGGCGCTCAGCTTCGTCCCGGCATGTTCGCCCGCGCCGACATCGCCGTCGGCGATCAACCGGCGACCACCGTGCCGACCGGGGCGGTCCTGTACCGCGACAACAAGCCCGGCGTCTTCGTGATCAGGGCCGACAACACCGTCCACTTCCAGCCCGTGACCATCCTGTCGCGCACTGAGGCGCAGACGGCGGTCAGCGGCGTGAACACCGGAGTCCGCGTGGCGGTCGACGGGGCCGGTTTCCTGAACGAGGGCGACCGCGTCAACGTCGGCCAGGCGGTCGGCGCGGCTCCCGCCGCCCAGCCTGCTGCCCCGACGGCCAAGAAGTAGGACCGACGCCATGAATCAGATGTCGTCCTGGGCGATCAAGAACCCGATCCCGATCATCCTGCTGTTCCTGCTGCTGACGCTCGGCGGCGTGGTCGGCTTCATGGGCATGCGGATCAATCAGAACCCCGACATCGACTTTCCACTGGTCGCCGTCACGGCCGCCCGCCCCGGCTCGGCCCCGGCGGAGATGGAGGTCCAGGTCACACGCCTGATCGAGGATTCGCTGGCCGGCCTGTCGGGCGTGCGCCACATCACCTCCAACATCACCGACGGCGTCTCGACCACGACGATCGAGTTCGAGCTGGGCACCGACACCGACCGCGCCACCAACGACGTGCGCAACGCCATGACCGGCCTGCGCGCGTCCCTGCCCCAGGACATGCAGGAGCCGGCGGTCCAGCGTATCGACATCACCGGCGACGCCCTGATCACCTATGTGGTCCGCTCGCCCACCATGACGCCGGAAGAGATCAGCTGGTTCATCGACAACGAGGTCAGCCGCAGCTTGCTGGCTCTGGGCGGCGTGGGAGAAGTCAACCGCTCGGGCGGGGTGGACCGCGAGATCCGCGTCGAGCTGGATCCGCAACGCCTGGCCGCATACGGCGTCACCGCCGCCGAGGTCAGCCAGGCGCTGAACAACGTCAACAACAATCTGCCGGGCGGCCGGGTCACCATCGCAGGCTCCGAGAGGGCCGTGCGCACCCTCGGAGCCGCGACCTCGGTGGCGCAGCTTCGCGAGACCCTGGTCCCCTTGGGCGACGGCAAGACCATCCGCCTCGATAACCTGGGCACGGTCGAGGACAAGTGGAGCGAGCCGCGCCGCCTGGCCCGCTACAACGGCCAGGAGGCTGTGACCTTCAACTTCCTGCGGTCGCGCACCGCGTCCGAGGTCAAGGTCGCCGAAAAGGTCCGCGAGGAGGTCAAGAAGCTTGACGACGCCCACCCCGAACTGACGATCCAGCAGGTCACCGCCAGCGTCGAACAGATCGAGGAATCCTATCTGGCCTCGCTGGAGGCCCTGCTGCTGGGCGCCGTGCTGGCGGTCATCATCGTCTTCATCTTCCTGCGCGACTGGCGGGCGACCTTCATCGCGGCCATTGCCATGCCGATGTCGCTGATCCCGACCTTCGCCATCCTGGGCCCGCTGGACCAGTCGCTGAACGTGGTGACCCTTCTGGCCCTGTCGCTGACGATCGGCATCCTGGTCGACGATGCGATCGTGGAGATCGAGAATATCGTGCGCCACATGCGCGACGGAAAACCGCCCTACAACGCCTCGCTGGAGGCGGCCGACGAGATCGGTCTGGCGGTCGTGGCCACCACCGCCACCATCATCGCCGTCTTCGCGCCCGTCGGCTTCATGCCCGGCATCATCGGGCAGTTCTTCAAGGCCTTCGCGCTGGCCGCCTGCGTCTCCGTCGCCTTCTCGCTTCTGGTGGCGCGCACCCTGACGCCGCTGATGGCGGCCTACATCCTCAAGCACGCCAACCATGAGGATCGCGATCCGTTCTGGATGGGCGGCTATCTGAAGGCGCTACGCTGGTCGCTGGGCAACCGGTGGAAAGTCTTGATCCTCGGCGTGCTGTTTCTGTTTGGCTCCATCGCCACGGCCGTCATCGCCAAGATGTCGTTCGAATTCATGTCGCCCGGCGATACCGCCCGCGCCGCCTTCCAGGTCGAACTGCCGCCTGGCGCGACGCTGGCCCAGACCGACGCCGTGGTTCGGCAGGTCACAAAGCGGTTGGAGGCCCGCCCCGAGGTGATCTCGGTCTATGCCGCCATCGGCGGTCAGGACGTGACCCAGGCCAATGTCTATGCCGACATGGTCCCCAAGGGCGACCGCGAACTGAGCCAGCAGGCCTTCGCCCGCGCCATGGTGGACGAGCTGAAACAGATCCCCGGCGCCCGCATCCGTGCGGGCATCGCCCAGCAGGGCGGCGGTCCCGGCGATGGCACCAGCTACACCTTCTCGATCCTCAGCGATAATCCCGACGCCCTGAACGCAGCGGCGAGAAAGGTCGAGGAAGAGATGCGCGGCGTCCCCGGCCTGGCCAACGTCGTCAACTCGGCCGCCATCGCCCGACCCGAAATTCTGGTCACGCCACGTCCCGACGAGGCGGCCCTGGCCGGCGTTTCGGCGGGCGCCATCTCCCAGGCCGTGCGGGTCGCCACCATCGGCGACGTGGATCAGAACCTGCCCAAGTACAATCTCGGCGACCGCCAGATCCCGATCCGCCTGCAACTGACCGCAGATGCGCGCGAGGATCTGACCGTGCTGGAGAACCTGCGCGTGCCGGCGACGGGCGGAACCTCTGTTCCGCTCAGCGCCGTCGCCGATATCCAGTTCGGCGCCGGTCCCGCCACCGTCACCCGCCAGGATCGGTCGCGTATCGCCTCGATCAGCGCCGAGTTGGACGGCATCACCACCGGTGCGGCGGGCGCGGCGGTCAACCGCCTGCCCTCGGTCAAGAACCTGCCCGCCGGCGTGCGTCAGGTGCCGGCCGGCGACGCCGAGTTCATTCAGGAGATGCTGACCGGCTTCGCCATCGCCTTCGCGTCGGGCATTCTGCTGATGTATGCGGTTCTGACGCTGCTGTTCAAAAGCTTCGCCTATCCGATCACCATCATGGCGGCCCTGCCGCTGGCCATCGGCGGCGCCTTCATCGCCCTGGCTATCGGCGGCGCCAACTTCTCCATGTCGGCCCTGATCGGGGTGCTGATGCTGATGGGGATCGCGGCCAAGAATTCCATCCTGCTGGTGGATTATGTCATCATGGCCGAGCGAGAGGGCATGCCCCGCCACGAGGCCATCATGGACGCGGCGCACAAGCGCGCTCGGCCGATCCTGATGACCACCTTCGCCATGGGCGCCGGCATGGTGCCCATCGCCCTTGGGGTCGGCGCCGACGTCCAGTTCCGCTCGCCCATGGCCATCGCCGTGCTGGGTGGACTGATCTCGTCGACCTTCCTGTCCCTGCTCTACATCCCCGCCATCTTCACCATCGTCGACGACATCGCCGGCTGGGGCCGCCGCATCCTGAGCCGAAAGACGGCCGGGCAGCGGGAGCTGGCGAAACCGAGACAGGGGCCGTTGGTGGAGTAGCGCGCGGCGCCTTTCACACCGCACCTTCGTCACCGTCTCCGTCACCCTCGGCACAGAACCCGAGGGTGAAGGTTCTAAAAAAAGGCAGGTTTCCCGCGTCGATCCGGACCGGAACAGACTAAGCGCAACGCGCAGCCGATCTGCCAATTCCTGGAAAATGATGGCGCGGAGCGCCTATGCCTTTGCGGAGCCTTCTCGACCGAGACCTTTTTCGCGGGGCGGTATCTGCCGCTCTAGTGCGCGACGGGCGCGCTGGGCCAGGACAGCCGAGCCATTGCGCCGGGCGAGGACGGTCGCAGCGACCAGTCTCCGCCGAGCTGGCGAGCCAGGGCCGTGATGATCCGCAGGCCCAGGCTGATCGGTTCGGCGGCCGTATCCTCGGCGACGCCCACGCCGTCGTCGGCGACGGTCAGGGTGCGCACCGCGCCGTCGTCGCACAGATCAATCGTGATCCGGCCGGGCCGATCGGGAAAGCCGTGCTCCAGCGCGTTGTTGACGCATTCCAGCATGATCAGCACCACGGGCGTGGCCTCTTCGGCCGACAGAACCACGTCGCCGCTGGAGATGGAGACAATCACGTCGTCACGCGCGGCCGCCGTCAGCGCATCGTCGACGATCGATCGCGCCAAATCCTGAAAAGCGGTGTTCTTCTGGTCTGCGTCGGCCAGACTGCGCTGGATGCGGGCCACCAGACCCGTGCGGGACGAGGCGTCGGCCAAAGCCTTTCTGGCGCCTGGGTCGGCGGCGGCGCGCGCCTCCAGGCTCAACAAGGCGCTGACCACCTGAATATTGTTCGACACCCGGTGCTGCACTTCTCTGAGCAGAATGTCGCGGCTTTCCGCGAGCGCAGCGTTGCGCTCGACTTCGCGCGCCAACTTTCCTGACGCCTTGTCCATGCCGACGATGAAGAAGATGTCGACGGCGACGACGAAGGCATAGAAGCCGATGGCGACGAAGGTCGCGACGCTGAGGTCGAACCCAGCCGGGCCGATCCAGAACCACCAGGCCGACAACCCCGACAGGGTCGCTGTCAGGACCGCCGGGCGCAGGCCCGCATAGAAGGCGACCAGCACGACAGCCGGAAAAAAGGTCAGATAGGGAAAGCCCGGCGGAAACCAGTGCGCCAGGCCGTAGCGAATGGCGAAGGCGACCAGCCAGGCGGCTATGGCGAAGGCATAACCGCGCCAGACGGGCGTTCGAAACTTCTGATGACGCATTCGCTTCCTCAATGGACGCAATGCGTCGACAAAGCCTTGTATCGGGCAGTGGAACGTCCGCGTCCAGCATGGCTTGACGAGGGAAACCGGTCGATCGGCGAAAAGTCGATAACGAGAGCCTGCTGTGACAACGCCAGGTCGCACCCGCCCACGGGCTTGATTGTACAGAAAAAGGGCCGGCCGGTTTCCCGGTCGGCCCTTGGTCGGTCAGCCTTGAGGGCTGGCGATCAGTATTTGACCTTCAGCGTCACGCCGTAGGTGCGCGGGGCGCCGAGATAGGCGTTGTAGGTCGCCGTGTCGGTGGCCTGGTTGTAGAAGGTGCCGTTCGCTTGCGGCGTCGTGGTGTTGGTGAAGGCCGTGCCTTGCAGCGGCGCGGCGAAGCCGACCTGGGTGTATTCTTCTTCCAGCAGGTTCTGGCCCCAGACCTCCAGCGTCCAGCGCTCGTCGGCCGAACCGATCGAGACCCGGCCGTTGACGACGGTGAAGGCGTCCTGGTTCTTGTAGGGCAGCAAATCCGAGCCGGTGTTGTATTCGGTCGAATACTTGGCCGACAGGTTGAAGCCGCCGCGCAGGCCGCCGCCCAGTTCGCGATCGAACGCCAGGGCGCCGGTCAGCGACCATTCCGGAGCGAACGAAGCCCGCGCGCCCGGCAGCAGCGACAACTGCGGGAAGCGGCCGGGGCTGGACAGGTCGCCGGCGCCGAACTGGCCGTATTTGGCGTCGGTGTAGGTTACGCCGCCCTGGAAGCTCAGGCCCTCGACCGGGGTGAACCAGACCATGTCGGCGTCGACGCCGCGCGAGGTCAGTTCCGGGATCGATTCCACCACGAAGGCGGTGCCCAGGAAGGTGTTCAGCTGGAAGTTCTCGAACTTCTGGTCGAAGTAGGTGACGTTCAGCAGCATGGTGCGGTCGAACAGAGTCGTCTTGACGCCCGCTTCATAGCTGTCGACCGTCTCGGCCTTGAAGAACAGCGAGGCGTCCGGCGTCACGCCCGTCTGCACCCGGTCCATATTGTAGCCCGCGCCCTTGTAGCCGCGCGCATACGAGCCATAGACCATGATGGACGGGTTAAAGCGGTAGGACGCCTTGATCGTGCCCGACAGGTCGGTGTCGCTGAACTTCTCCTGAATCCGGCGACCGTCATACAGCGGGTTGGACCAGGGCAGGCACAGCAGACCGAGCGCGGCGGCCGGGGTGGCGATATTGGCCGTGCCGGGGATCGGCGACACGGTGCGGTTGGCCGGGTTCTGATTGGCCAGGGCGCCGCCGCAGGCCGCGCCGTTGGTGCCCAGGTTGTCCTGAATCCCGAACAGACGCTTGCTGTCGTAGGTGTAGCGCAGACCCAGGTTGATATCGAAGGCCTCGGTCACCCGATAGGTGTTGTTGGTGAAGACGGCGACCGATTCCGAACGCTGCGAATAATGGTCCTCATAGGCCTTGCCGGCCGCGAAGGTCGGGGCGGCGGCGCTGGGCGGCACCGCGCCGATGACGCACAGCGGCTGACCGGCGGCCGCGCCGGCGGTGCCGACCAGGAAGCCGTTCGGATTGGTGAAGCAGCCCAGGCGCGAGGGGCTGGGGCCGCCCACGGCCGCCGGTAGCGAGGCCGTCAGCAGTAGGGAGGCGAAGGCGTTGTAGTCCGAGCCATAGACATAGCTGTCGTCGCGATAGACGCCTTCCTTGGTGGCGAACAGACCGACCAGCCAGTCCAGCTTGTCCGAGGTGCCGGCCAGGCGGAACTCTTGCGTCAGGTTGTCGACGCCGTAGCCGTTCGAGCCGTCGTTGGCGCGGTACAGGATGTCGGCGCCGGTGTAGTCCAGGTCCATCCCTTGCTGGAACGACCAGTCGCGCCACGAGGTCTGCGACGTCAGGGTGGCGTTGATGCTGGGGAAGTCGATGGTCGCTTCCGCCGACAGACCCATGTCCTCGATCTCTTGCGGCGTCTCGCGGTTGGAATAGGCCAGACGCGAGAAGGGCACCGTGCCGAAGCCGGCGACCGGCGGACGCTGGCCCGGGCCATTCGGCGCGGTCAGGGCGGCGATGAAGGCCTGGGTCGGGCCGACGCGCGTCTGCACGGCGACGCAGCAGTATTCCTCGCGCTTGGTGTAGTCGGCGATCAGGCGCACCGAGACGTCGTCGCTGGGCAGGATCAGCAGCTGGCCGCGCGTGGTCCAGTAGTCCTGGGTCTGGTCATCCTTGCGGGTGTTGGGGCCGTCGCCGTTGTTGACGTCGTAGAAGCCATCACGCTCGCGGTGCGCGACGAACAGGCGGCCGGCGATCTGGTCGGTCAGGCCGCCAGTGACGGAGACCGAACCGCCGATGGCGCCGAAGTTGCCGCCGGTCAGTTCGCCCGCGATCGAGGGATCGAACGAGGGGCGCTCGGTGATGATGTTGATGACGCCGGCCGAGGTGTTCTTGCCGAACAGGGTGCCCTGCGGGCCCTTCAGGACCTCGATGCGGCTCAGTTCGCCCAGATCGCCGAAGCCGACCGAGTTGCGCGAGCGATAGACGCCGTCGATCACGACGCCGACCGAGCTTTCCAGGCCGGGGTTGTCGCCGACGGTGCCGGCGCCGCGGATGCGCACGGTGGTGGAGGCTTCCGACTGGGTCGAAGTGACGGTCATGCCGGGCGTCAGGATCTGCAGATCCTTGATGTCCTGCACGCCCGCGCCGTCCAGCAGTTCCTGCGACAGGGTCGTGACCACGATCGGCACGTCCTGCAGGCTCTGCTCACGCTTCTGGGCAGTGACGATGATGTCGTCGACGGTCGCCGGGGCTTCCTGCGCGGCGGCGACGCCGGCGAATCCCATGACAGCGGCGCCCATGACGGCGGCGGACACAGTGGTCCTGAGTTGAAGATTGCGGCGCATAGGCGTCCTCCCGGCTGAAGCCGCGACGCCAGTGGCGATCGCAGCGTTTCCTGTTCCCTCGACGTCCCCTACGTGGGGGATCATTCGTTAGGGACAGGCTAAGCGCGGTTCGGGCCGACCGACAAGCGAGCGTTGTTCGCCGCGACGATTTTTCGCCGCGGATTCGCCTTTGTGTGTCAGGGAAGCGACAGAAAACGCTGACGCTAGGTCAGTTTTTGCTCGTCTTTCGGCCCCAGAGGCTCCACCTCAGGGTGCAGGGCGGCAGGATCCACCTGGCGGCTCCGACCGGCGAACCCCAGCACCAAGGCCGCCGCGATCGCCGACAGGATCGAGCCGCCGATGACGCCCAGTTTGACCTCGACCTGCTCGGGCGAATCGACCGCGCCGGGGAAGGCCAGGACGCCGATGAACAGGCTCATGGTGAAACCGACCCCGCACAGCAGGGAGACGCCGTAAACCTGTAGCCAGCTGGCGCCCGTCGGCCGCGCGCCGATCCTCAGCGCCGAGGCCAGCCAGGCGGCGCCCAGGACGCCGATTTGCTTGCCAAAGAACAAGCCCAGGGCGATGGCGATGACCAGGGGCGCGAACGCCTGCTCCATCGACAGGCCGGCGAAGGAGACGCCCGCCTTTGCGAAGGCGAACAGCGGCAGGACCAAAAAGGCGTTCCACGGATGCAGATCGTGCATCGCCTCCTTCAGCGGGCTTTGACCGTCTTCGGCGCGCCCCTTGATCGGCACGATCATGGCGAAGGCCACTGCCGTCAGGGAGGTGCTGAGGCCCGACAGCACGGTCAGATACCAGACCAGGGCGAACCCCAGCACCCAGAAGGGCGCGGGGATGCGGATGCGGTGCGCCGCGACCGCGCCGACAGCCAGAGCGCCCAGCGCCCAGAATAGCGGCGTCCAGTTCGCGCCCTCGCTGAACAGCACAGCGATCAGGGCGATGGCGCCGAGGTCGTCAACGATGGCCAGGGTCAGCAGGAAGACCCGCAGCGACGAGGGCAAGCCCTTGCCGACAAAGCCGAAGATGGCCAGCGCAAAGGCGATGTCGGTCGCCAGCGGGATGGGCCAGCCCGCATGCGGCGCGCCGATGGCGCCGGACAGCAGCAGATAGACCGCTGCAGGCCCCGCCATGCCGCCAAGCGCCGCCAGCACAGGCGTCGCCAGCTTCTTCGGGTCGCTGAGTTCGCCGCGCACGATCTCGTATTTGATCTCCAGCCCCACGACGAGGAAGAAGATCGCCATCAGACCTTCCTTGATCCAGTCGGAGATCGTCTCCTCCAGCCGGATCGGGCCGATCTGCAAGACGTGGTCGCTCTTCAGCCAGGCGAAATAGTCGGCCGACCAGGGCGAGTTGGCGATCGCCACGGCGGCGATGGCGGCGAGCGCCAGGGCCGAGCCGGATGCGGCCTCGGTCTTGAGGAAATCAAGTGTCAGTTTGCGCGCCACGGCGGCCTCCAATCGAACGGAAGTTTCGTCGTGACGCCAGGTTATCGACGGGCGTCGGACCGGATTCGCAAACCAAACTCGGCGCGCCGGCCTGGCCGCACGGGGCGACCTGATGGCTGGGGCCAGAATAGAGGATCAGGGCGGCCAAGCCAAGCCAAAGCAGGTTAGCCGCGCGGGCCGAACAGGATGAGCCCGGCGCCGATCAGACAGACGAGGCCGCCCAGAATGTCCCAGCGATCCGGCGGGGTCTTCTCGACCAGCGCCATCCAGATGAGGGAGGCGCAGATATAGACGCCGCCGTAGGCCGCGAAGGCGCGGCCCGCCGCGTCGCTGGGGACCAGGGTTAGGAGCCAGGCGAAGGCGATCAGGCAGGCGACGCCGGGCGCCAGCCACAGGGGTGAACGATCCAACTTCAGCCAGGCCCAGAAGGCGAAACAGCCGCCGATCTCCGCCAACGCCGACAGCGGATAGATCAGCCAAGGTTTCACTCGGGAGTGTCCGTCTTGGCCTTCGCCGCCCGCTCGGCCGCCAGCTTGGCCAGGACCCGGCCGCGGCCGCGCGACAGGGCGTGGATGGCGCCGCGCATGGTGGCGACCTCTTGCTCCGAGAAGGCGGCGCGGCCCAGCATGACGCGCAGGTTCTGGCTCATCGAGCGCTTCTTCTCGGGCGGATAGAAGAAGCCGCCGTTTTCCAGCTCTTCCTCCAGGTGCTCGTACATGCCGACCAGCAGGTCGTTCGACGCCGGCGGCTCGCTGTCGCGAAAGCGCGGCGGCGGGGCGTCCAGGATCAGGGTGCGCCATTCGTAGGCGTTGATCGCCACGGCCTGGGCCAGGTTCAGCGAGTGGTGCTTCGGGTCGATCGGAATGGTGACGATGCCAGCGCACAGGGCAATATCGGTCGTCTCCAGCCCGGCGCGCTCGCCGCCGAATAAGAGGCCCGTCTTCAGGCCCGAGGCCGTGTCGTCATAGAGGACGCGGCTGGCCTCGCGCGGCGTGCGCACGGGCTGGCGCGTCTCGCGCGGGCGGGCCGTCGTGGCGAAGACGGTGTTCAGGTCGGCGATGGCCTCGGCGACGCTGTCGAACACCCGCACCCCGTCCAAGACCCAGTCGGCGCCCGAAGCCGTGGCCCAGGCCCGCTCCTGGGGCCAGCCGTCGCGGGGACTGACCAGGCGCAGGTCCGACAAGCCGAAGTTGGCCATCACCCGCGCCACGGCGCCGATGTTCTCGGCCATCTGCGACTTGTCGAGGATGACGGCGGGAGGTGTCAGCTCGGACAACGCAATCAGTCCTCGCCCACCATGGCGATCCAGGGGTCGGTGGTTCCGGCCTCGACCTCGGCGACCTTGACGGCGGGCCAGCCGATGGAGGCGCTGCCGGATGCGGTCCAGGCGGCGACGATGAAGTCGCGCAGTTCACCGGCGCCCGCCGCCAGGCGTTCGTTGACGAAGGCCGCGCCGCGCGGGTCTGCGTCACGGAAACCGCCGGCCTTTTCCAGGCGATAGAAGGGGATCACCGTGCCGAGCGTCGTGGTCAGATAGGAGACGGTGCGCGCCTTGACGTCGAACCCGTCCAGTTTGGCGGCGGGCATGGCGGCCTCGACGGCGTCCAGACGGGCGACGCGGTTGGTGAACTCGCCCTCGAACACAGCGTGGGTCTGGCGCGAGTTGGTGAAGCCTTCCGGGTTCGGGAAATCGCCCCAGCCGTTGTAGTGGATGCTGGTGTGATGCGGTTGCGAGCCGTCGCCGACGTAGTGGCCCATCACGCCGATGTCGCGCAGGATCAGGGCCTCGCGGCGAATGCGGTCGGCGCGATACCAGGCCTGACGCTCCATATTGGTCTCGCGCTTCTCGGCGGCGTTCAGCACGCGCCAATAGGCGAAGTCGCGGCCTAGCTGCTGCCAGGCGTCCATCATGGCGTAGGGCAGATAGCCGGCGTCGTTGACGTCGAGACCGGCCTTGGTCAGGGCGGCGTCATATTCGGACTTCAGGCGCGGCAGGTCGTTGAGGCTCATGCCGCGCTGGTCGTAGACGCGCCCCTGATCGTCCAGGTCGACGAAGTGGGCGGTGTCGCGCTCGCGATCGTGCGGCTGGCCGGCGCCCTTCCAGCGGTCCGGCTCGCGCGCCAGTTCGCCCACATCGGCGATGGCGGCGGGGGTGCGCAGGAATGCCGGCAGATCGTCCGGCAGGGCCCGCATCGCCGCCACGCCAATCAGGCGGTGGCCGGTGTTGCCCCAGGCGGTGACGGTGACAGCCGGCGCGGCGACCGCGACGAGGGCCAGGGCGGCGATGGCGAGACGTTTCATGGATAAACCTCAACAAGGATCACGCCCGTCTAACGCATCCTTGATCGCGCCTCCAGCGTCCAAGGGGTGGTGCGAGGCGCATCGGCGCCTAGGTTATGAAGGCTCCCCCTTCGTCTGTTTCAGGCTCCACGCCCTTGGGGAGCGATGACGTGATTGCGTCGTCGCCGTCGTCGGACGGCCCTTCCAGTGGACGCCAGACCGAAAGGACATTCCCATGCGCACGCCCCGCATCGCCCTTCTTGCTTCCGTCGCCCTTCTTGCGACCGCCGCGACCGCTCACGCCCAAGAGGCATCGACGACGGCACAGACGCCGGTGGCCGCGCCGATGGCCGGCTCGACCACCTTCACCGATGACGAGCTGAAGAAGTTTGACGACGCCATGGCCAAGGTGAGAGCCGTCAGCGACACGCTGAACGGCGCCCAGCCGACGCCGGAACAGCAGGCGCAGATGGCCGCCGCAGTGCAGGATTCGGGGCTGGAAGTGACGCGCTTCAACACCCTATCCAACGCCGTCGCCGCCGATCCGGCCCTGTCGGCGCGCATTCGGGTGGTCAACGCCACGCCGCCAGCGCCCGGCACCCCTGCCGCCGCCGTGACGGACGACGAACTGAACCGCTTCGTCACCGCCATGACGCAGATCCGCGCCGTCACAGCCGAGGTGCAGAACAATCAGGCGACGCCCGAGCAGAGCGCCAAACTGACGGCGGCGGTCGAGGCGTCCGGCCTGACGACCGAGCGCTTCAACGCCATCTCGCAACTGGTGTCCGCTACGCCCTATCTTCAGGCCAAGGCGCAACTGGCCGGCGCGCGTCTGGAAAAAGGCGTTAGCCAGTAGGGATCAGGTGTCGGCGGGCTCGCGCCGGGTGTCCGGCGCGGCCGGACCCGCCTCATCCTCGTTCAGCAGACGGCCTTCGCGACGGGGCTTGATGTAGGGGGCGGGCTGGGGCGTCGGCATATTGCCGCGCATCAGCTGACGGCCGGCCTTGAGCCCGCCGGTCAGCTGCAGGTCCAGACGGGCCTCGTCGCGACGGCGCACGTCGCCGATGGTCTCGGCCGCCAGGGTCTCGTCCAAGCCCAGTTCGACCAGGGCGCGCTCGCCGAACTTGAGCGCCGACTCGAAGGTCTCGCGGATCTGGTAGTCCACGCCGGCCTGGATCAGGCGCATCGAATGCCCTCGGTCGAAGGCGCGGGCCATGATCCGGGTGGTCGGAAACTCCGACTTGACAAGTTCGACGATGCGGTCGGCCGCCTCGGGCTTGTCGACGCAGACCAGGACCATCTCGGCCTCCTCCGCGCCTGACGCGCGCAGGGTGTGCAGCTGGGTGCCGTCGCCGTAATAAACCTTGAACCCGAACTGGGAGGCGGCCTGGATCATCTCCACGTCGTTCTCGATGATCGACACATCGACGTCGCGGGCCAGCAGGGGTTGGGACACGACCTGGGCGAAACGGCCGAAGCCGATGATCAGCACCTGGCCGCGCAGGTCCTTGGCGAAATCCACGCCCTCGGCGCTTTCGGCGTCCTGGACCGGCTTGGGCGACAGCCGCGCGATCAGCAGCGAGGTCAGGGGCGTCAGGGCCATCGACAGGATGACCACCGCCGACATCATCGCCCCGATGCGCGCGTCGAACAGGCCGGCGGCGACGGCGGCGCCGTACAGGACGAAGGCGAACTCGCCGCCTTGCGCGAACAGGCCCGCACGCTCGATCGCCTCATGGTGCGAGGCCTTGAACAGGCGCGCGACGGCATAGATGCCCACGCCCTTGACCAGCATGAAGGCCACGACCCCGCCCAGCACCAGACGCCAGTCGGCAACGACCACCGAGACGTCCAGCGACATGCCGACGCTGAGGAAGAACAGGCCCAGCAGAATGGCGCGGAACGGCTCGACGTCCGCCTCCAGCTGATGGCGGAAAGTGGATTCCGACAGCAGGACCCCGGCCAGGAAGGCGCCCATGGCCATGGACAGGCCGCCCAGCGACATGGCCCACGCGGCGCCGACTACGACCAGCAAAGCCGCCGCCGTCATCACCTCGCGTCCGCCATATTGGGCCAGCAGGCGGAAGACCGGATTGACCAGATATTTGCCGGCCAGCAGCACACCGCCGACCGCCGCGACCGCGAAGCCGACGGTCTGCCACAGTGGCGGCGCCTGTTCGTTGGCCACGCCCAGCACTGAGGCCAGGACGGCGACGATGGCCAGGAGCGGCACGATAGCCAGGTCCTCGAGCAGCAGGATGGAGACCGCCCGCTGGCCCGGCCCGCCCGCGATCTCGCCGCGCTCCTCCAGCATCTGCATGATGACGGCGGTGGACGACAGGACAAAGCCCATGGCGCCGACAAACGCGACGGGTGCTGAGAAGCCGGCCAGCATGGCGGTAAGGGTCAGGATCAGGCCGCAGAACAGCACCTGGGCCGCGCCGAGGCCGAAGATTTCCTTCCTCAGTCCCCACAGACGTTTGGGCCGCATCTCCAGCCCGATAATGAACAGGAAGATGACCACGCCGAACTCGGCGACGTGCAGGATGGTCTCGGGCTCGCGGAACAGCTTCAGGCCGAAGGGACCGATGGCGAGGCCCGCCGCCAGATAGCCCAGCACCGATCCCAGGCCGATGCGCTTGAACACCGGCACGGCGAGCACGCCCGCAGCCAGCAAAGCGGCCGCCGCGCCCAGATCCAGTCCCGTCGTCGCCTCAGCCATCGCATTCCCCCAAGCTTGGCCTCTATTGTGGAGGTCCTGAGCGGCGATTGCGAGAGGACACGAAAGACACGCTGAAAGATCATCGTGCGTCGAGGGGGATTTGGCGCCACAGTTTCGCCCCATGACGACCCGCGACTGGCGGCAACAAAACAACCGGAGGAAGCCATGTCACGCGTCATCAGGATCGCGGCCCTGTCCGTTCTGAGCCTGTCGTTCGCCGCACCGCCGGTCGCCATGCCGACCGTCGCCCTGGCCAAGCCGCTGGATGGCGAACCGACGCCGGCGGCATGCCGGCCCCTTGGTTTTGAGCTGGGATCGCCTGAGCCCGTCGCCGCACCACCCGCGCCGCGCGCCGGTCCGCCGACGCCGCCGGTGAGGATCACGCCGACCCGCAAGGAAGATCGCGTCCCCTACGGCGCGCCGCCTCCGCCTCCGCCTCCGCCTCCGCCTCCTCCTCCGCCTCCATCGCCTGCCCCCGCGCCGTCATCGACGGCGGCCCAAGATATTGTCGTCACAGCCTCCCGGATCACGCGATCACCAGGCGCCCCGACGTCGCCCGGCATGATGACGCCGCCCCCTGTCGACACCGAACGCTATCCGGATGCGACGCCCAATCCGGTGAAGCGGGCCAGCGATCAGCCGGTGTCGACCTTCTCCATCGACGTGGATACGGCGTCCTATTCGAACGTGAAACGCTTCATCGACGAAGGTCGTGCGCCGCCCAAGGATGCGGTGCGGGTCGAGGAACTGATCAACGCCTTTGACTACGACTATGCCCGGCCGACCATCCAGACCCGGCCCTTCGCCATCACGACGGCGGTCGCGGCCTCGCCCTGGGCTGACGGGCGTCAGATAGTGCACATCGGCCTGCAAGGTTATCAACTGCCGGCGGGCGAGCAGCGGCCGCTGAACCTGACCTTCCTGGTCGATGTCTCCGGCTCGATGGGCAGCCCCGACAAGCTGGATCTGGCCAAAAAGGCGATGAATCTGGCCATCGACCGGCTGAGGCCGCAGGATACCTTGTCCGTCACCTATTATGCGGAAGGCGCCGGCACGACCCTGCAGCCGACCAAGGGCGACGAAAAGCTGAAGATGCGCTGTGCGGTCGCCAGCCTGAAGGCCTCGGGCGGCACGGCCGGGGCGACCGGCATGACCAACGCCTATGACCAGGCCCAGGCGAACTTCGCGCGCGACAAGGTCAATCGTATCCTGATGTTCACCGACGGCGACTTCAACGTCGGGGTGACCGACAACAAGCGGCTGGAGGACTATGTCGCCGACAAGCGCGGGACGGGCATCTATCTGTCGGTCTATGGCTTCGGGCGCGGCAACTATCAGGACGCGCGGATGCAGACCATCGCCCAGGCGGGCAATGGGGTCGCGGCCTATGTCGGGGACCTGAGGGATGCGCGCCGGCTGTTCGGGCCGGCCTTCGACAAGGGCGCCTTCCCTATCGCTGACGACGTCAAGATCCAGGTTGAGTTCAATCCCGCCCGCGTCGCCGAATGGCGGCTGATCGGCTATGAGACCCGGCTGCTGAACGAGGAAGACTTCAACAACGATCAGGTCGATGCAGGCGAGGTCGGATCCGGCGCCAGCGTCACGGCCCTGTACGAAATCACCCCCGTCGGCGGCCCGGCGCAGATTCCCGATCGGCGCTATCCCGACAACCGTATCGGGGTCGGCGGCGGCGATCCGAACGGCGAGATCGGCTTTATCCAGGTGCGCTACAAACAGCCGGGCCAGAGCCGATCGGACCTGATCCAGCAGCCGCTGACCAATCGCGCGGGCGGGTCGGTCAGCGCCCAGCCGCCCGAGGCCACGCGCTGGGCCATCGCGGTCGCCGGCTTCGGTCAGAAGCTGCGGGGCGATCCGTGGATGACGGCCGACTATGGCTGGGACCGGATCATCGATCAGGCGCAAGGGGCCAGGGGCGAAGACCCCTATGGCGACCGGGCCGAGTTCGTTCAGCTGGTGCGGGCGGCCCAGGGCCTACCCCCGATGCGGACGCCCTGACCGGAACCGCCACGCTCGCGGCGGGTTTTCCAGCGCAACGCTTCAACCAAGGAAACCCGCCATGAAGATCCGCGACGTGATGACCAGGGACGTGCACCTGGCCCGCCCCGCCGACACCATCCAGGACGTGGCCAGCCGCATGGCCAAGGGCGGCTTCGGCTTCGTGCCCGTGGCGGACGGCGATCAGCTGATCGGCACGATCACGGACCGCGACATCGTGGTGCGCGCCCTGGCGACGGGCGCCGCCTCGAGCGCCTCTGTGGTGGAGTTCATCACCCGCGATCCGCAGACAGTGCTGGACACCGACGACCTGAAGGTCGTGCTGGACCTGATGGGCGCCAAGCAGATCCGCCGCGCCCCGGTCGTGGACAAGCATGGCCGCGTGGTCGGCGTCGTGTCGCTGGGCGACCTGTCGACGCGCGTGAAAGAGAAATACGCCGGCGAGACGCTGGAAAGCATTTCGCGTTAAGACCTGCGTAACCGCGCCCCGACACCGGGCGTCAAGGATCGTCGTTCATGCTGTTCCTTCGAATATCGGAGGATGGCATGGCGCGCGCACAGTTCCAGAAGGGCCAGAAGGTCTGGGTCGAATGCGTCGGCGCCTGGGCCTTCATCGAACAGGTCCAGCCCGTCTGGGCCAAGGGGTTCGAAGAGCCCGTGCGCGTCACCTACGACGTCGGTCTGGGGCGCGAGTTCACCGCCAACGAACTGTTGCTGGCGACCGACGATCCGGCCTCGGATCAGGGCTTGGGCGAGTGGCGGCTGCTGCGCGCGCGCAACAAGTGGCAACTGCCCGAGGATTGCCTGCATCACCCCCACCCCGGCACCTATCCGGTCGTCGTGACCGATCGGGCGGACTGGGGCGGTTGGCGTGTGCCGGGCGCCGAATACGACCGTGACCCCCAGCACATCGAGTTTCAGGCCCGGCTGATCGCCGCCGCGCCCCAACTGATGCGCCTGGCCCAGGATCTGGTGGATCTGGTCGCCGAAACACCGGAGGATGCGCCGCCGGCCGTCCTGACCCTGGCCCGACAGGCGCGCGATGTGCTGCATGGGGTGACGCGGGTGCTGGAGCCCGCGCCCGACCGCCTGCTGTCGCCGGTCGCCGCCGCTTAAAAACCCGTTAAAAGCGCGCGCCGAGCCTCGACACGAATCCGCGACGCAGCCTAGATTCCCGCGACGAAGTGTTTGTCGGAGGGTCGGGGCTTGCGGGACGAGGAGCGGCGGGAAAATCGGTCGGGGCGTCGCGCCTCCGACCGCGCCGCCGGCGCGCCCGCCTGGTTGCGGATCACCGTCCTTGTCCTGGCGCTGATCGCGGCCGCTTACGCCTTGATGGCGTCGCGCGAGTTCAGCCGCCCGACACGCGAAATCAGCCGCCTGGAGGCCGAAAACCTCAAGCTCAACGCCGAGTTGGTCGCCAGCCAGACAGCAGCGTTGATCCAGTCGGCCGAAGCGGGCCTGGCCGCCGGCCGCACCGCCGTCGCCGCCAAACGCGCCCCCATAGAGGTCGTCGAGGCCGCGCAGGCCGCCGCGCCCCAGGTCGCCTTCACCCTGGTCGGTCCCGGCGAGACGGTGCAGGCCGCCAAGGGCGAAGGATCGGTCGTCGCCGGCCAGGCCAATGCCGACGGCCTGAGGCTGGAGGCGCGGATCGCGCCGGTCCTGCCGAAAGGCGGCGAGACGCGGATCGTGTCGGCGGGCGGCGTGGTGCTGGCCTCCGCACGCGCCGCCGAGATCGGCCAACCCATCCGCACCCTGATCGGCGTCGATGCCTCTGCCCTGGTCGTTCAGGCCGAACCGCGCGCCGTGAAACTGGGCGGCCAGGCCGGCCTCGCTGCGGCCGCTCAGGCCCGGGCGGGCGGCCCGTATGTGGTCGCGATCTCGGAGGGGACGACCGCCTCCTTCTTCGACGACGCCTGGGTGGTGCTCGCGCCACTAATGCTGGGGGTCGGGGTCGTGGTCCTGTTCGTCCTCTATGGCCTGCGCCAGACGCGCCAGCACCGCGAACGGGTGGCCACCGAAAAGCGGTTCCGCATCGCCGTCGAGGCCGCGCGGTGCGGGGTATGGGAGTGGGATCTGGCCAAGGGCGAGGTGTCGCTTTCGGACTATATGGCCGCGCTGCTGGGCTTTTCGCGCGGCGGTGTGACCGACGCCGAAGATGTGATCAGCCGCGTCCATCCCCGCTTTCAGGAAGATTTCCGCCACGCCCTGCGCCAGGCGGCGGCCTATGGCGCCTTTGAGATCACCTTCCCGGTGGCGGGACCGGACGGGCGGGCGCGGTGGATCGACGCGCGGGGCCAGGCGCGCGGCGAGCGCGGCGACATGGGCTTTTCCGCCATCCTGGGCGTGGCGCTGGACATCACCGAGGCCCGCCGCGCCAAGGCCGCCGCCCAGGCCGCCGAAAGCCGGCTGCGCGACGGGGTGGAGAGCATCTCCGAGGCCTTCGTCCTGTTCGATCGTCAGGGGCGGCTGATCCTGTGGAACCAGGCGTTCGAGGACGCCTTCGGCTTCGATCACGGCGTGGTGCGGCGCGGCGCCATGAAGGACGAGCTGAACCGGATCGCCGGCCTGGCCATCAAGGCCGAGCATCGCCCAGCCAGCGGTCGTGCGGGCCTGCGCGAGGTCGAGCTGAACGACGGGCGCTGGCTGCAACTGTCCGAGCGGTTCACCTCCGAAGGCGGCTCGGTCGTCACCGCCGCCGACATCACCGCCATCAAACGCCAGGAGGCCGAGCGCCGCCGCGCCGCCGACGATCTGCGGGCCACCGTCGATCAGCTGGAATCCAGCCAGGAGAAGCTGTCGCTGCTGGCGCGCAAATACGAGGTCGCCATGACCCGGGCCGAGGCCGCCAACCAGGCCAAGTCCGAGTTCCTGGCCAATATGAGCCACGAACTGCGCACGCCGCTGAACGCCATCAACGGCTTCTCGGAGATCATGGCCAGCGAGCTGTTCGGGCCGCTGAACGAGAAATACAAGGGATACGCCGGCGACATCCTGAAGTCGGGCCAGCATCTGCTCAGCCTGATCAACGACGTCTTGGACATGGCCAAGATCGAGGCCGGCAAGATGACCCTGCACTATGAGCCGGTGTCCTTGCGCGAGGTGTGCGAGGACGCGGTGCGGCTGATGCGCGGCAAGGTGCAGGAGGCAGGCCTGAAGATCGCGGTCGAGGCCGGCGACCTGCCCGACATCGAGGCCGATCAACGCGGCGTCAAACAGGTGATGCTGAACCTTATCTCCAACGCCGTGAAGTTCACGCCTGAGGGCGGCTCCATCGTCGTGTCGCTGAAACCCTTCGTGGGCGCGCAGGGCGAGGACCGTGTCCGCGTCGCCTGCGCCGACACCGGCATCGGCATCGCGCCCGAAGACCTGGTGCGCCTGGCGCGCCCGTTCGAACAGGTCGAGGGCCAGCATTCCAAGACCACCCAGGGCACCGGCCTGGGCCTGGCCCTGACCAAGTCCCTGATCGAAATGCATGGCGGTCAGCTGAGCATGGAAAGCCAGCCGGGCGTCGGCACGGTCGTCAGCTTCGACCTGCCGGTGAAACGCCCGGATCAGACGGTGCAGCCGATTCGGGCGGCGTTCGCGGCTTAAGGCTTTGGCATATATGGCCAGCCGAAAAGCTGCTGCGGTTTTCGGCCTATCCGAGACCTTCTGCCCGTAGGCTGCGAGCGCGAACTGTTGAGCTTTTTCGGCGGCCCGATCAGAGTGCATCCATGAGCCTCCGATCCCTTTTCGCCCTTGGTCTCCTCACTCTCGCCGGATGCGCTCCATTTCCGAAAGGGCCGCCTTTGATCGGGTACGATCCGGCTCCTTACGGCGACGCATTCCGGGCGGCGGCGACGGAAGCGGTCATCCGGAAAAAGCTGGGAAAGAGCTTCTACGAAGCCTTCGGCGACAAGGCCTATACGATCGGCAAGTCCGGCCTTTGCGCGGAAGACTCGCTCCAGCAGTTCTTCTCGCTGCAGCAGGGATGTGCGCTGCTCGGTCCAGGCGACAATCAAGACTGCCGCGAACTGGAGCTTTGCATCCGGCTCACATTGAACAGCGCATTATTTAGAGATCCAGAGATCAGGTCGGCTGTCGAATCCGCTTTGCTACGGCCCTGCGATGCGCTCACTCCGCCTCGAGATCTGCCATATGCACGATGGCCTTCGGCCATTGGCAAGCCCGCGACCGCCAGTTGGGACTTGCTTGGCTGTAGCAGTCGTCGTCAGGTGGATGGGCGCGACATCGCGTTTCACGAGAACGGCGACCAAACCGTGATTTCATTCACGATTGGCCGCACTTAACGCAAGCAGGCCTCTAGCAACTAGATATGCTAGCCACCCGAAGAGGACGCTCGCAGCGTTCGCTCAAGACAACACGCCGGCCCTAAACCAACTCCACGCCCATCGCGGTGGCTTCGCCGCCGCCGATGCAGAGGGCGGCCATGCCGCGGGTCTTGCCGTGGGATTTCAGGGCGGACAGCAGGGTGGTCAGGACGCGGGCGCCGGAGGCGCCGAGCGGGTGGCCCAGGGCGCAGGCGCCGCCGTTGACGTTGATCTTGTCATGGGGGATGCCGAGTTCCTGCATGGCGATCATCGGCACGATGGCGAAGGCCTCGTTGACCTCCCACAGATCGACGTCGTCGGCGCTCCAGCCCGCCTTCTTCAGCGCCTTTTGCAGGGCGAAGACCGGGGCGGTGGTGAACAGGTGCGGCTCGTGGGCATGGGCGGCCTGACTGACCACGCGGGCGACCGGCGTCAGGCCCAGGGCCTGGGCGGTCGACTGGCGCATCATGACCAGGGCGGCGGCGCCGTCCGAGATCGAGGCGGCCGAGGCGGCGGTGATGGTGCCGTCCTTGCCGAAGGCAGGTTTCAGATTGGGGATCTTGGACGGGTCGGACCGGGTCGGCTGTTCGTCGCGGTCGACGGTGACGGGACCTTTGCGCGTCTTGACCTCGACCGAGGCGATTTCGGCGTCGAAGGCGCCTGTCTCCTGGGCGCGCTTGGCCCGGCCGGCGCTTTCGATGGCGTAGGCGTCCTGCTGCTCGCGGGTGAACTGATAGTCCTTGGCCGTGTCCTCGGCGAACTGACCCATGAGCTTGCCGGGGGTGTAGGCGTCCTCCAGCCCGTCCAGATACATGCTGTCGGAAATGACGTCGTGACCGATGCGGGCGCCGCCCCGGTGCTTTTGCATCAGATACGGGGCGTTGGTCATGGACTCCATGCCGCCCGCCACGATCACGTCGGCCGAACCGGCGGCCAGCGCATCGTGCGCCATCATGGCCGCCTGCATGCCCGAGCCGCACATCTTGTTGATGGTGGTGGCCTCGGTCGAGGTGGGCAGGCCCGCGCCCATGCCCGCCTGTCGCGCCGGCGCCTGGCCCAGGCCCGCAGGCAGGACGCAGCCCATGATGATCTGCTCGACTTTGTGCGGATCGAGGCCCGCGCGGTCCAGCGCCGCCTTGACCGCGACGGCGCCCAGGTCAGTGGACTTGGCGTCGGACAGCGCGCCCTGGAAACCGCCCATCGGGGTGCGGGCGTAGGAGACGATGACGACGGGATCGGCGGACG
This sequence comes from Brevundimonas sp. 374, assembly GCF_900102995.1. Classification (NCBI taxonomy): domain Bacteria; kingdom Pseudomonadati; phylum Pseudomonadota; class Alphaproteobacteria; order Caulobacterales; family Caulobacteraceae; genus Brevundimonas; species Brevundimonas sp. 374. The sequence goes on from NZ_FNKT01000001.1 coordinate 1,356,599, forward strand.
TGGTCGCGGACATGGGGACGGCTTCCTCTATTTCGGGCGAGAGATAGCGATCCCGGCCGGTCAGGAAAAGTGCAGCCGCCGATACTTGCCTCGGAAATAGAGCAACGGATCGCGGCGCGGCTCGAACCGGGCGCGCCGGACCCGGCCGATGATGACCAGGTGATCGCCGGCCTCGACGATCTGTTCGGTTCCGCATTCGAAACTGGCCAGGGCGCCCGAAAGGATGGGCGCGCCGGTGTCCCATGTCTCCCACGCCACGTCCTGGAACCGGTCGGCCTGAGATCGGGCGAAGACGCCGGAGGTCGGCTGCTGGCCGATATGCAGGACGTTGATGGCGAAATGTTCGGCCTGGCGGAAACGGTCGACATTGGTGGACGAGCGGGCCAGGCAGAACAGGATCAGCGGCGGGTCCAGCGACACCGAGGAGAAGGAGTTGGCGGTCAGGCCGACGGGCTGTCCGGCCTCGTCCAGGGTCGTGACCACCGTGACCCCGGTGGCGAAACAGCCCAGGGCGTCGCGCAGGGTGCGCGGGTCGGAGCCGGCCTGATAATGCAGGGCGTCGCGCGGGGCGTGGCGTTCGAGGAAGCCCAGGAGCGCGGCGTTCTCGGCCTCGACCGCGTCGGACGCCTCGGCGCGCGCAATCGTCTGGATCGGGACGCCGGCCAACTGTGTCTCAAGCTCGGGCGAGACAGCCCCCTGCCCTTCGGCGACGACCATCAGACAGCTGGCGAGGGCCGGGCCGGTGACGGCGAGCGCAGGGACGACGGCCGCCAGCGTCGTGTCGGAACAGACGATGGCCGGTCGAGAGGGAAGTTCGGTCAGCAGTCGACGCAGGGCGGCGGAGCTGTCATCCGCCTCGTCGAAGTGGGCGGTCAGCATGACGTTGCGGCCGGCCTCGACCAGCGCGCGCACCGACCGGCGCCAATCGCCGGACAGACGCTCGGGCGCGCCGATCAGCAGGACGATGGGATCCTCGGGGTCGCCCCAGCTTTCGACGTCCAGGCCTCCGTTCGGGGGCGGCGATGCGGTCATGAGGCGAGGCGGTCCGGTCTGTCGTGAAGCGTGAGAGCGATCCCTATTAGGGGAAGACCGGCGCCCGGCGCCAGAACTGTATCAGCCGCCGTAGCCTCGGCCGCCGCCGCCGAAGCCGCCGCGCGAGACGACGGTGGTGCGGCTCTGCACCCGCGTCGGGGCCTGACGGGCCACGTCGCCATGCTCGCGCGCATTGGTCAGGGTCTTGCCGGTGCGATAGTCGCGGTAGGCGTAGCCGCCGCCGTAGCCGTTCGACAGCCGCCCTTCGCGGTCGCGATACAGCGGTCCGCCGCCGCGATAGCCGCCGCCGTTCAGCAGCTGGCCGACGATGAAGCCGGTCAGCAGCGGGCTGAAGAAGGAGCCGCCGTTATTGTTCGGCTGGCACTGCGACGGTCCCCACTGGCCCTCGCACTCCTCGCGGGTGGCGTAGCGCGGCGCGGTCTTGGCGGCCTCCTGCTGAGCCTTGGCCAGGGCGGCGTCGCATTCGTTGTCGGGAATGTCGTTGGCGGCCTTGCATTCGTCCAGCGACTGATAGGCCAGGGTCGGCTCGGGCTCGGGCGCCGGCACGCGCTGGGGCGAGCCGCAGGCGGCCAGCGAGAAGCTGGCCGTCGCCATCATGCTGCTCACGTGCAGGACGCGCGAGCGCTTGAGCCGGCGCATGGTGTCGGTCTTGGCCAGGTTCTGGGGCAGGTCTTTGGGATCGGTCATGGCGGTCACGACGTCATGCAGGCGGCGTTGAGCAGGCCGACGCAGATGGAGATGGAGGCCAGATAGACGGCCGCGGCGATCTCGCCCGCCTCGATGCGGACGACCAGATTGCGGAAGGCCATGCGGCTGATGGCGACGAAGACGACGATCTGGATCACGCCGGCCAGCAGCGCCCAGGCCGCGAACTCCATCAGGCTGACGGTGTGCGACAGCGCCGAGGCCAGAGGCAGGACATAGCCGATCAGGGCTCCCCCGAGCGCAATGGCGGCGGCCGTGTTCCCCTCACGGATCAGCGTATGCTCGTGATACGGCGTGACCCACTGGTAGATCAGCTTGAAGGCCAGGGTGAAGGCGCCCGCCATGGCGAAGGCGATCAGGAAGGCGATCGCCCCCTGCTGAAAAATGAACCAGTCGAACATCGGTCTTGCCCCCTTCGGATTGCGTGCTCAGGCGCGGAACTCGGCCATTTCCAGCGGAATGCCGATCATGATTTCGTGCGTGGTGTCGCCGCCCTCGGGCTGCTGCTCCAGGGCCAGCATCAGCTCGCGCCCGCCGCCCAGTTCGCGCGCATACAGCATGCAGGTCTGGAAGATCTTGGCATAGGGCGCGGTCGCGGCGCGGTCGTCCCAGATCGTCTCCCACAGGGTGACGGGCGGCTGGATGGCGTCGCTCTCGGCGAACCAGAACCGGGGATAGTCGGGCAGCTCCTCGGCCGCGCCGTGAAAGACCGGCGCCGACAACCGATCGCGCCAGATGCGGCGTTCGCGCTCGCCCGGCGGATAGGCCGAGGTCCAGGGCACGAACAGGCTGAAGTCGTAGGATTCCAGACCGGCCTCGTCGTCGCTCATGGCCTGAAGCATGACGTGGTCGTCGGTGTAGAATCGATGGACGAACTGGCCGCTGTCCAGGCTGACCAACCCCTGGGCCGAGATGTCCAGCACGTCGCGATCCAGAGCGAACTGGGTCTCGTCGCCCAGCCGGCGCCAGGCCAGCGGGTCCAGCGACACGGTGCGGCCCACGGTGATGTTGCGCACCGTCGCCAATCGATTGGCAGGCGCGACCTTCTCCGACGATCCGAAAAGCTTCTTGAACATGGGCGACTATCTAGGCCCGATGCGCGCCGACGGCGAGCGAACAGAAGCGATGCGACCGAATGAGGCGGTTCATGGCGCGACATTCCGTCCGATCTTGCATCAAGTCAAGCGTTCATGTTACGCGTTTCATGTAACGATATGCCAAACGACGGATCGCCCTCTTCCACCGCCAACGACCGCATCCGTGCGTGGCGACAGGCGCGTCGTGAGGCCGGCTTGGTCAAGCTGGAGCTTTGGGTGCCGGCCGCCGCCCGCGACGACGTCAAGGCGGCCGTTCGCGCCATCGTCACCGATTCAACACGCGGACCGCAGCTTGCGGGGCGCCCGCGCCGCCCCACTTCCGATTCCATCCCCCCTGGAGACGACCATCAAATGGACGCCGTGATCGAGACCCCCTGGACCGTGCCCGCCATCAAGGCGGCGCTGGACGGCTCAACCCTGCTGCGTGACGGCGAAATGACCCTGCGCGTGGTCGAGGGCGCCGAGCCGGTGCTGCTGGCGACCATGCACGAATACGGCGACCTGCCGGTCTATCTGAGCGTCGGCGGCGCCCAGATCGTCTGTTCGGTCCTGCTGTGGCCGGTGTCGGAGCAGAAGGACCGCCATGCCTTCAACGAGTTCCTCCTGAAGGCCCAGCGCGTGGTGCCCCTGTCCAACTTCGCCATCACCAATGTCGGTGGCGAAGACGTGTATGAGCTGATGGGCGAACTCTCTTGCAAGACGACGCTTCAGACCATCCTGATCGAACTGCGCACCCTGGCCGAGAATGCGATCGACGCCACCGAACTGCGTGAAACCTTCGGCGCCGACGCCGCCTGATCCCGGAAGACCGACCATGTCCATGCTCAGAAAACTGTCCGCCCTGTTCCGCGGCACGGCCCACGATGCGGCCCAGGGCGTCGTCGACGCCAATGCGCTGAAGATCCTCGACCAGGAAATTCGCGACGCCGACAATGCGCAAGGCAAGGCCAGAGACGATCTCGCCGGCCTGGTGGCGCGCCGCCGGATGGCCGAAAACGAACTTGCATCGTTCAGGGACCAGATCGCCAAATACGAAAGCTCGGCCCGCACCGCCCTGGGTCAGGGCAAGACCGATCTGGCGCGCGAAGTCGCCGGCCGCATCGCCGAGCTGGAGGTCGAGATCACCAGCCGCGGCCCGCTGATCGAGGACATGAAGACCGCCGAGACGCGCCTGCGCACGGCCATCGCCTCGACCGATCAGAAGATCGAGACGCTTCGTCGCGAGATCGACATCGTCAAGGTCAACGATTCCGTCCAGAAGGCCCAGACCTCCGTCGCCCTGAACTCGGCCGGCGCCCAGTCGCGCATCGGCTCTGCGGCGGACAGCCTGCAACGCATCAAGCAGCGCCAGGCGATCCAGGAAGAGAAGCTGAACGCCAGCCAGGCGCTGGAGGATCGCCGCACCGGCGCCGATCTGGACGCCAAGCTGCGCGAGGCTGGCATTCTGCCCGGTCACTCCTCGGCCGACGACGTCCTGGCGCGCCTGAGCCAGCCGGAGGTGACGGTGGTCACGCCGCGCATCGGCCAATCCACGCCCGACAAAGACCCGGCCTGATCCATGGAGCGTCTGCGCTTCGATCCCCGCACCGACTGGGACGCCAAGGCCGAGGAACTCGGCTTCACCTGGCGCCACACCGACGGCAAACCCTATTGGGACGAGACGGCGGCCTATGCCTTTTCGCTGGCCGAGATCGAGGACGGGATCGAGGCGCCGACCGAGGAACTGCACGGCCTGTGCCTGGAGCTGGTCAACGAGGCGGTTCAGTCCGAGCGGCTGATGGAACAGCTCGATATTCCCGAGACCATGCGGGACTATGTGGCCGACAGCTGGAAGCGGGGCGACCCGTCCCTCTATGGCCGGTTCGACTTCGCCTATGCCGGCTCGGGGGACGGGACGGGTCCGGCCAAGCTGTATGAATACAACGCCGACACCCCGACCAGCATCTATGAGACGGCGGTGTTTCAATGGCTGTGGCTGGAGGACCAGATCAAGGCCGGCGCCCTGCCCGCCGATGCGGATCAGTTCAACAGCCTGCATGAGAAGCTGGTCGATCGCTTCCGGGCCATCTTCCCGAACGGCGGCTTCGTGCATTTCGCCTCGGACGCCGATTTCGTCGAGGACCGCCAGACGGTACGCTTCCTAGAAGACCTGGCCCAGCAGGCCGGGCTGGAACCCCAGTTCGTCGCTATCGACCAGATCGGGCTGAACGCCGACGGCCGGTTCGTCGACCACGAGAACTGGATCATCCAGGCGATGTTCAAGCTCTATCCGTGGGAGCAGATGCTGCGCGACGACTACGCCGCGCCGCTGCCCACGGCGGACGTGACCGTGCTGGAGCCGGCGTGGAAGAGCATCCTGTCCAACAAGGCCATCCTGCCGCTGTTGTGGGAGCGGCATGCGGGCCACCCCAACCTGCTGGAAAGCTATTTCGAGGGTGATCCGGCCGAGGCGGCGCTGGGCTCGTCCTATGTGCGCAAGCCGTTGTTCTCGCGCGAGGGCGACAATGTCGAACTGATCGACCAGGGCGTCAGCGCCGCAGAGGTGGTGGACGGCGGCTATGGCGAAGGACGTCACATCCGCCAGGCGCTGTGCGATCCGCCCCTGTTCGACGGCAACCATGTGATCGTCGGGTCTTGGGTCGTGGGAACCGAACCGGCGGGCATCAGCCTGCGCGAGGACACGGGGCGCATCACGAGGAACACCTCGCGCTTCGTGCCGCACTTCATCCGCGACTGAGACGCAGGCAGGCAACCAAGCCGGACGACCATCGTTTTGTCGGCTGACATCAACCGACAAGAAGCCTCCCCATGCGCAACGTCCGCCTCGCCCTGATCGCCACCACCGCCCTGACCCTCGCGGGCGGCGCGGCAGTCGCCCAGACGCAATATCCTTCGACGACCCAGGATCGGCTGGGCGCAGTCGTGGGCGCCCTGTTCGGCGATCGTCTGGGCCTGTCGGCGATGGATCAGGCCTGGCTGCGCGGCGGCCGTCCGCTGCGTGACGGCCAGAGCCAGTTCTCGACCCGCGTGGACGCCAGCGTGCGCGCCGGAAGCGTCTCCGCCTCGGCCGCGACCCGGCTGCGCGCCGACTATTCGGCGCTGGTCGATTTGGAGAACCAATACGCCGTCGGCGGCATCTCGGCCCAGGAACGCGCCGATCTGAACGCCCGCTACACCGCCCTGACCCAGACGCTGGAAGCCAGCGCCTCGGGCTATGCCGACATGGACACCGTCGCCCAAGGCCGTGCGGACTTCGAGACCCGCGTCAACGCCGCCGTGACCGCGCGCCGCATCACCCGCACAGAGGCGACGCGCCTGAAGTCCGACTATCAGGCCCTGATCCAGCTGGAGAGCCGCTACAGCGCCGATGGATCGATCAGCGCCAGCGAGCGCGCCGATCTGGACGCCCGTCTGGACGCCCTGGACCTGCGGGTCGGCGACGGCCCGGCCGGACAGACGCCGTCCGCCAACCTGCCCGCCCGCACCCGTCTGGCGAACCTTGAAGCCACCCTGACCGCCGCCGAACGCTCGGGCGCCGTCAGCCGCACCGAGGCCGCCGACATCCGCGTCGAGGCCGGCGATCTCGCCCGCCTGGACACCGCCTACAGCCGCACTAGCCCCTCCTCCGACGACACGGCCTATCTAAGCCGCCGCATCGGCGAACTGGAAATGCGCGCCCGCCGCTAAGCCTGCGCGAGGACATCCCGCACGATCCGGCGCGGGATGTCCCCATCCTTCTAGGCTCCAACGCCAGCCCGCTCGCCGCTTGCCGTCAGCGCGGTCCTTCACAAGCGTCTCTTCAAAACCCTCTGGTCAGAACGCCCTTTCCGTGTCTATCTAAGAAGAATGTCTACCGGTGTCATAACCGGAAGCCGTCGATCAGAGCGGCAGACATGATAGGAGACGCGGCCAAGTCGGATGAGGGCGGATTACGCCCGACGCCTTACCGGCCGCGATTGGAGGGAGGACGCGCCATGAGAACAATCGACCGCCGCGCCGCCCTGACCGGCCTGTTGAGCGGCGTCGCCGCCTCAGCGCTGCCCGTGCGCGCGACCTTCGCCCAGACGAACGAGGAGGCCGCGCCTTTGGGTCGCGAATGGGCGTCGATGAAATGGCGTCGCGGCATCGAGGGCCAGCGGATCGCCGATCTCGGGAACGGGACCTTCCTGAACCCCATCATGTCGGGCGACCACCCCGATCCGTCGATCCTGAAGGACGGTGACGACTACTATATGACCTTCTCGTCGTTCGAGTCGGTGCCGGGCATCCACATCTGGCATTCGCGCGATCTGGTGAACTGGCAGCCGGTCGTCGCGGCCCTGACGACGAACATCGGTTCGGTCTGGGCGCCGGAGCTGATCAAGCACGAGGGCAAATTCTACTGTTACATCCCCGGCCGCTTCCCCGAGTATCGCTCCAACTACGTCATCTGGGCGGACAGGATCGAGGGGCCGTGGAGCGAGCCGATCGACCTGAAGATCCCGGCCAACATCGATCCCGGCCACATCGTCGGCGAGGACGGCAAACGCTATCTGTTCCTGAACGGCGGCGACCGGGTGAAGCTAACCGATGACGGCCTGGCCACCGACGGCCCGGTCGAGCGAGGCGTCTACAAGGCCTGGCGCTATCCTGACGACTGGATCGTCGAAGGCTTCGCTCAGGAAGGGCCGAAACTGCTGAAGCGCGGCGACCATTTCTACATGATCACCGCTATTGGCGGCACGGCGGGGCCGCCGACCGGCCACATGGTCATCGCCGCCCGGTCGAAGTCGATCAACGGCCCGTGGGAGGACTGCCCGCACAACCCCATCGTCCGCACCGCCTCGGGCGCCGAGAAATGGTGGTCGCGTGGCCACGCCACCCTGGTCGAGGGACCGACCGACGGCGATTGGTGGATGGTCTATCACGGCTATGAGAACGCCTACTGGAGCCTGGGCCGCCAGACCCTGCTGGACCCCATCGAGTGGACCGACGACGGCTGGTTCCGCGCCAAGGGCGGCGACCTGTCCCAGCCGATCACCAAGCCCCGAGGCGGCGAAGCCGTACCGCACGGCATGGCGCTGTCGGACGACTTCTCGACCGACAAGTTCGGCATCCAGTGGAGCTTCTACGACCCGCAACCGAACGAGAAGGATCGCCTACGCCGCGAGAACGGCGTGCTGCACATGAAGGCCAAGGGCAAGGCGCCGGTCGACTGTTCGCCTTTGACCTTCGTCCAGGGCGAACAGGCCTATCAGATCGAATGCGAGATCGAGATCGACCCCGGCGCGGTGGCGGGCCTCATCCTGTTCTACGACCGCGCCCTGTATGCGGGCCTGGGTTTCGACGCGACCCGCTATGTCACCCACCAGTATGGGATCGAGCGGGGGCGTCCGGCCAATCCGCACGGCCGGCGCATGTTCATCCGTCTGACCAACGCCTATCAGAACGTCTATTTCGACACCTCGGGCGACGGGGTGACCTGGCAGCGGTTCGACCGCGGCATGGAGGTCTCGGGCTACAACCAGAACGTTCGCGGCGGCTTCATGATGTTGCGCCCCGGCATTTACGCCGCTGGCGAGGGCGAAGCTCGGTTCAAGAATTTCAAGTTCAAGGCGCTGTAATACGCGAGAACATTTTGGTGTGGCGAAACACGGGTTTTCGTTTTATGACACCGGTGACATTGACGCCTAGGACGCGTCGATCTCATCACGAGATTTTTGGAGTTCCTCGGCTTTCGAGGGACAGGGGAGTGTCGGCATCTGGCCCGCCAAGAGGCACGGAGCACGACAAGAGCGGAGGGAACTATGCGGAACCAACATACGGGATACCTGCGCGCGGCCGTTTCGCCAGCGGCGCTCGTTGTGGGGGCCATGCTGTTCACGGCCCCGGTTCAAGCTCAAGAGAGCCAGAGCCAGGACGCCACCGAAGTGGGTGAGATCGTCGTCACCGGCATCCGGGCGTCGCTGGCCAGCGCCTTGACCGAAAAGCGCCGCTCCAACACGATCGTCGACGTCATAAACGCCGAGGACATCGCCGACTTCCCGGATGCCAACCTGGCGGAATCGCTGCAACGCATCCCGGGTGTGTCGATCGACCGCGAGAACGGCGAGGGCAACTCGATCTCGGTGCGCGGCCTGGGCGGCGACTTCACCCGCGTGCGTCTGAACGGGTTGGAGACCCTGTCCACCTCGGGCGCCAGCAACGCCGACGGCGCCCTGCGTCGCGACCGGGGCTTCCAGTTCAACACCTTCGCCTCCGAGCTGTTTAACTCGCTGAAGGTTCAGAAGTCCGCCGACGCCCAGACGGACGAGGGCTCGCTGGGCGCCACGGTCGATCTGATCTCGGGGCGTCCGTTCGACTTCAAGGAACGTCGCCTGGCCCTGACGCTTCAAGACGCCTATTACGAGAACGGCGGCACTCACAATCCGCGCCTCGCCCTGCTGGCGTCCGACCGCTGGACCAGCAAGATCGGCGAGTTCGGGCTTCTGGGCTCAGTCGCCTACAATGAGCGCACCCAGGCGATCGACAGCTATTCGCGTCAGGTCGGCTCGTTCGACTACACCTATCGCGGCGCGACCTTCAACAATGTGGGGACCAACGCGGCCGGCGATCACCAGGGCTTCGCCCTGCCCATCGGCACCAATCCCGCGACCGCCCTGCCCCGCGTCACCAATCCGGAGGCGCGCAACTATCTGATCGGCTCGAACCCGGCCGCCTACAATCTGATCAACGGCAGTGCGACGCGCGGCTCGCTGGTGCGCATCCCGGCGCTGGCGACGCTGAACCACCGCGACGTGGAGCAGGACCGGTTGGGGGTGACCCTGTCGGGTCAATGGCGTCCGACCGAGCGGACCACGATCAACTTCGACAATCTGTATTCGAAGATGACGCAGATCTCGACCAACTATCAGATCGGTCCGGTAGGCCTGAACCGCAACAACACCAACGGCAACCGCACCACCACGGCGTTTAGCTACCAGACCTATCCGACGACCAGCGCGACCAACAACTCCTACGCCAACCGTCGCGCCGCCTACGCCAACTGCGCGACCCAGGCCGCGACAGAGTTCCGCGACGCGATCGACTGCGGCCAGTCGCTGTATGGCTCCACCCCGATCTTCACCACGGCGCCCGGCGCGACCAACCAGAACCTGGCCGCCGGAACGGGCAGCTTCAATCCCAACAACCTGGACGTCTACGACTACTACAACCAGCCGGGATCGGTCGGTTACGTCGCGCACCCCCAGTATCTGGCCATGCGCGGCGCGTTCATCGGCCGGCCCTCGGTGCGTTTGATCGATGCGGGACTGAGCGAGACGGGCGCCAACGCCAACTATCTGGTGCTGGGCAATGTCGACTTCCGCTCGGCGGTCGATCAGGGCGGCTACACCACCGAATTCCGCCAGAACTCGATCAATATCGAGCACGAGTTCAGCGACACCTTCCGCATGTCGCTGCTGGTCGGCGATTCCAAGTCGACCAATGAGAACACCGGCCTGCTGGTCGACTTCATCCGGCTCGATTCGGGCCAGGGCGTCGCGGGCAATGACTACTTCGTCTACGACGACCGCCAAGGCGGCGACATGCCGATCATGAAGTTCGGCTTCGACGTCGCCAATCCGAACAGCTGGGACTTCGTGAAGGGCTATTCGGCCATTCGCAACTACCGGACCATCACCGAGAACGGCTACCAAACCGCCAAGGCCGACTTCGTCTGGGATCTGAACGACGACTTCACGTTCAAGTTCGGCATCGGCAAGCGCAAGTTCGACTTCTACTACACGCGGTATGAACGGCTGATCAGCGACACGATGAACCCGTCGCTGCTGGAGGGCGTGCGCTCCGGACTGGCGGCCGCCACGACCGTCGGCCAGATGGGACAACTGGTCAGCTGGGGCGACGGGCTGAATGTGCCGGAAGGTACGCCGACCAGCTTCTTCGCGCCCAATCTGGAAGCCTTCAAGAACCGCTTCGGCTTCGACTGCGACTGTATCAACGCCTGGGGCGACTGGCGTCTGTCGGACCTGCGCAACGGCGGGGTCAACACCTTCTGGGTCGATGAGGACAGCCTGTCCTACTATGGCCAGATGGACTTCCGCGTGCCGCTGTTCATGGGCGAACTGCGCGGCAACGCCGGGCTGCGTCGCGCCGAGACCAAGATCGATTCCCGCGGCCGTTCGCCCAGCGGCCGTCCGGTCGAGAACGACAACCAGTACAACGACACCCTGCCGTCGATGAACCTGGTGTGGGAGCTGAACGACAAGCTGATGCTGCGTTTTGCGGCGGCCAAGGTCATGGCCCGCCCGCAGATGACGGCTCTGCAGCCCGGCGTCACGGCCTTCACCGTTCCGGTCGGCATCGGCGCCGACCCGGCGCAGTTCGACGGCTCGAACGCGGCAATCACCTTGGGCAACACCAAGCTGAAGCCGTTCCGCGCCTCCAACCTGGACTTCAACGTCGAATGGTATTTCGCCCGCGACGCCATCCTGTCGGTCGCGGTCTTCCACAAGGAGATCGAAAGCTTCCCGCAGGTGGTGCTGCGCGAAGGCAAGCTCAGCGAGATCTTCAACGCCGAACAGATCGCCAATCTGCGCGCCGCCTATGACGGCCTGACCGACGTCGCCTCCGACAGCCGCCGGGCCTATATCGACCAGGACCTGCCCTTCCAGGTGCGTCAGTACAACGATGCGCCGGGCGGTAAGCTGGACGGGTTCGAGATCGCCTATCAGCAGAACTTCACCTTCCTGCCCGCGCCGTTCGACGGTTTCGGCATCCAGGCCAACTACACCCAGATCGAATCCGAGCTGGAATACATCCTGGACCCGGCCCGCAATCTGACCGGCACGGCGCCCTTCCTGGGCGCCTCGCCCAAATCGTTCAACGCCACGATCTTCTATGAGGTCGAGAAGTGGAGCGCGCGTGTCTCCTCGGCCTATCGCGCCGCCTATCAGACCACCTATCCACTGGCGTCGGGCGGTTGCGATCCGGGCGTGTGCGACTCGCCGCTGATCAACGACTTCATCGGCTCGGAAGAGACGCTGAACGTGGATGCATCCTTCACCTACAAGCTGACGGACAATGTCACCTTCACCGCCGAGGCGCTGAACCTGACCAACCAGACCGACACCCGCTGGGCCTATCAGGCCGATCCGGTGGTCAACAACTATGGCTCGACCGGCCGCCAGTATTTCGTCGGCGCACGGTTCGTATTCTGATGACGACGATCGACAGCTGACTTCTCCCGGGACGCTGTCCCTTCAGGGGACGCCGCGAAACATCGGCGTCCCTTTCTTTTTGCCGAACCCGAAGGTCTCTTGATGAAAAAGATAGTCTTGATCCTCGGCGTCCTGACGATTGCAGCCGGCTTCACGTCGGCGCCGGCGTCAGCGCAGGAGCCGGTCGCCGCCTCGCCCGCCGTCGCCTGGAGCAGCGCCGCCCTGCGCCATCCGACCGACTGGTATGGATCGGCCGAAGCGCGTCGACTGGCCGCGATCGTCATCCAGCATCAATCGGCCGAAGGCGGCTGGCCCAAGAACACCGACCTGTTCGTCCCGCCCCGCCCCGATGCGGACCCGGCGCTGAACAACACGATCGACAATGGCGGCACGACCCAGCCGCTGGCCTTTCTGGCGCGAACGATCGCGGCCGGGGACGCCGAAAGCCGCGCCGCCTTCGACCGGGGCCTCGACTATCTGCTGGCGGCGCAACAGCCCAACGGCGGCTGGGCCCAGTTCTATCCGCTGCGCGGCGGCTATCACGACCAGATCACCTACAACGACGACGCCATGGTCCATGTGATGGAGCTGTTGCGCGATGTGGGCGACGGCGCGGCGCCCTACGCTTTCGTCGATGAAGGTCGGCGCGAGCGGGCGCGTCAGGCCGTGGCGCGCGGGGTCGAGACCCTGCTGAAGACGCAGGTGCGGCGCGACGGCGTCCTGACCGGCTGGTGCGCCCAGCATGACGCCCAGACCCTGGCGCCCGCCTGGGCGCGTCGTTTCGAGCCCCCGTCCCTGTCGGGCCAGGAAAGCGTCGGCATCGTGCGTTTCCTGATGAACCTGCCCGCCCCCCGTCCCGACGTCGTCGCCGCCGTGGACGGCGCCGTCGCCTGGCTGGAGAGCGCGGCGCTCCACGACACGACCGAGGTCTTCGTCACCGACGCCCAAGGCCGCCGCGACCGCATCCTGGCCCCCAAGCCCGGCGCGCGCATCTGGGCCCGGTTCTACGATCTGGAGGACGGCCGCCCCATCTACATCGGGCGCGATTCCATCATCCGACGCGACCTGATGCAGATCGAGCACGAACGCCGCAACGGCTATCGCTACGTCGGCGAATGGCCTGAAACCCTGCTGATCCGCGACTATCCGGCCTGGAAGGCGACGCTGCACGACCGCGCCTGATTTCACGCCGGTCGCGTGAGAAAAATAGCATAGAGCGTATCACACGGGCGCCTGTGGTTGACTCGATCTGACGGGGCGGTATGGCTTGGCTGTTGGGTAGGGGTGCGTTTTCGAGATGCAGGATCGGGCTTCGCCCACAGATGAAGCCCTGGCCAAGGCGCATGCCCGCCTGCTGAAGGATGGATCTCTCCAATTCGACCGGGTCGGTTTCGAGCGCCCCGACATCAAGCCGCCCGGCTGGTTGCACTGGATCGGCGACGCACTTCATTTCATCGCGCCTGTTTTGAAATGGGTCTTCTGGATCGGTTTGGTGATAGTCGCCGGCTTGATCCTCTACGCCATCGTGCGCGAAATTCTTCGAATGCGCGCCCCGCCGGCGAAACCGAAGAAAACCAGGATCGTGGCGGAGGCGCAGTGGCGTCCGGAGGCGCAAGCCGCGCGCGATCTGCTGGCCGACGCCGACGCCCTGGCCGCGCGCGGCCTGTATGCCGACGCCGCCCATCTGCTTCTGTTGCGCAGCGTTCAGGACATCGAACAGCGCCAGCCCCGCGCGGTGCGCGTCTCGCTGACCACCCGCGAGATCGCCCGATTGAAGGCCCTGCCGGACGCCGCGCGACCCGCCTTCGACCTGATCGGCCGAATGGTGGAGCGCAGCTTGTTCGGCGGCGCACCTGTCGGCGCCCAGGATTTCGCCGACTGCCGCAAAGCCTATGAGGCCTTCGCCCTGCCCGAAGGCTGGCGCGCATGAGCCGATCCGAAGGCGCCGCAAGCGGCGGGTTCTCGCCGATCACCATGATCGTCGTCCTGCTGGTCGGGGTGGTGGCGCTGGCTGGTCTGGGCGTCCTGTCCGCCTACGCGCCTGAGCTACGATCCGGCAACGACGGCGGCGGCCACGCCCTGTCGCGGTCGTCCACCGGCTTTGGCGGTCTGCCCGCCCTGTTGCGTGGTGTGGGCGTGCCGGTGGTGATGAACCGGGGGACGCTTTCGGAAACGTCGGACGAAAGCCTGCTGATCCTGACGCCGTCGATCCAGACCAAACCCGAACAGATCGACGACATCGAGCATTACGGCGCGACGTTGATCGTGCTGCCCAAATGGACATCCATCCCGGATGCGGACCATGCCGGCTGGGTGAAGACTGTGGGCGTGCAACCGGCCCAGAGCATTGTGGCGTCTCTGCCGAAGGATTTGCGCAGCGGCCTGAAACTGACCGAGCGCAAAGGCGGCGCGACCGTCGCCTTGCGCCGTCCCGATGGCGCGTCGTTCGGACGGCCGGTCCGGATCGAGGCGCTGCGCACCCTGGAGGGCCCCGACTGGATCCCGGTCGTCGTCGACGACCAGGGCCGGGCTGTCCTGGCCATGCACCGCGAACTGCGCACCTATGTCCTGGCCGATCCCGACCTGATCGACACGGCTGCGCTGAAGACCCTCGACGGGGCGACAACCGCCGTCGCCCTGATCGACATCGTGCGCGCCGATGAGGCGCCTGTGATGTTCGACCTGACGCTCCACGGCTTCCAGCGCACCCGCAACATGTTGCGGCTGATGCTGGAACCGCCGCTGTTGGGCATGACCCTGGTGCTGGTCGCGCTCGCCGTCTTCGCCGGTTTCCAGGCCGCCGTTCGCTTCGGCCCGGCGCGCGAGAGGAGCCGTGTCATCGCTCTGGGCAAGCGCGGACTGGCGGACAACACCGCCGGTCTCGTTCGCCTGGCGCGGCGCGAACACCGGATGGCCGCGCCCTACGCCCTTCTGGTGCGCGCCGCAGTCGCCCGCGCCATAGGGGCGCCGCGCAATCTGGACGAGGGGGCGCTGGACGCCTTCCTCGACCGTGTCGGCCGAACCACCGGCGCGACCGAAACCTACACCGCCCTGGCCGAACAGGCCCCGGCCGCCAAGTCGCCGGCCGACCTGATGCGGGTCGCCGGAGCCCTCCATCGCTGGAACCAGGAGCTGACCCGTGCACGTCAATGAAGTGAAGGCGATCGCCGAGCGCATTCGCGCCGAGATCGCCAAGGCTGTGGTCGGCCAGGAAGACGCCGTGGATATGCTGCTGACGGCTTTGTTCGCGGGCGGCCATGTTCTGCTGGAAGGTCCGCCCGGTACGGCCAAGACCCTGCTGGCCCAGACGTTCGCGCGCACCCTGGGTCTGGACTACGGCCGCATCCAGTTCACGCCCGATCTGATGCCCGGCGACATCATCGGATCGAACCTGTTCAACTTCCAGACGTCCAGCTTCACCCTGACGCGCGGGCCGATCTTCTGCGAACTGCTGCTGGCGGACGAGATCAACCGCACGCCGCCCAAGACCCAGGCCGCCTTGCTGGAAGCCATGCAGGAGCGTCGGATCACCATCGACGGCGAAGCTCACGGCCTCAGCCCACGCTTCACCGTCGTCGCCACCCAGAACCCCATCGAGCAGCAAGGCACCTATCCCCTGCCCGAGGCCCAGTTGGACCGGTTCCTGTTCAAACAGGTGCTGGATTATCCCAGCCTGGATCAGGAGCGCGCCATCGTCGCCGCCCACGGTTCGCGCACCGGCCTGATGGACCCCATCGCCCTGGGCGTGGAAGTGGTGGCCGAGGCCTCCGTCATCGAGACGGCGGTGAACACGGTCGCAGACGTGCGCCTGACCGACGAGGTGATCGGCTATATCACCGGACTGGTGCGCGCGACACGGACGTCCGCCGATGTCGAGACCGGCGCGTCCCCGCGTGCGGGGGCCATGCTGGCCGTCGCGGCGCGGGCGCGCGCCGCGCTGGATGGTCGCGACTATGTCATTCCCGACGATGTGAAGGCCCTGGCCATTCCGGCCCTGCGTCACCGCCTGGTCCTGTCGCCGGCGGCCGAGATCGAGGGTCGGCGCGTCGAACAGGTCTTGGCCGGCCTGGTGGATCAGGTGGCGGCGCCCCGGTGATCTATCCCACCCGACGCGCGGTGACGGCGATGGCGGCGGGCGTGCCCGTCGCCCTGCTGGCCGGCGTCCTGACGCCTGCAGGCTGGCTCGCCGGGCCGGCCTGGATCGCGGGCGTCCTAGTGCTCGTCGCCTTGGACGCCCTGCGCGGCGGCTCGCGCTCCCGGCTAGAACTGGACCAGCCTCGGCCGGTGCGCGCGGCCGTGGGCCGTTCAGACCGGGCCGAACTGACCGTGCGTTTCGAGGCCGGAGGCCCGGCTCCCAAGAGCGTTGAAGCGGCCCTTTCGGGCGACGCACGGCTGGGGCTGGAAGAGGTTTCGCGCCGCGCCACGGTCTCGGATCGCGCCGCGGTCCTGGCCTTTCCTTTCACGCCAAATCGCCGAGGCGCCGCCGACCTGAAGGCCTTGTGGGTCCGTTGGCATGGGCCGATGGGCCTGGCCTGGAAGCAGAAGACCTTCGCTCTGGACCTGGCCGCGCCGGTCCTGACCGACCTTCAATGGGTGCGCGATCAGGCCGTTCGTCTGTTCGCCCGCGACGCCCTGTTCGGCGCCAAAACCCAGCTGGAGATCGGCGAGGGGTCGGAGTTTCAGGCCCTGCGCGACTTTCAGGCCGGGATGGACCGTCGCTCCATCGACTGGAAGCAGTCGGCCCGCCACGCCGTACTGCTTGCCAAGGAATTCCGTACCGAGCGAAACCACAACGTCATCATGGCGCTGGATTGCGGTCGGGCGGCCAGCGAGCCAGTCGGCGGGATGCCGCGCATCGACCGGTTCATTCATGCGGCGCTGCTGCTGTCCTACGCCTGCCTGCGATCGGGCGACCGGACGGGCGTCTTCGCCTTCGATTCCCAGCCACGCTTGGCCACCGGCGCCGTGGGTGGTCTGGACGCCTTCCGCACGCTTCAGACTGTCGTTGGCCGCATCGACTATTCGACGCGCGAGACCAACTACACCCTGGCGTTAGCGACCCTGTCGGGCCAGCTCCAGCGCCGCTCGCTGATCGTGGTCTTCACTGACTTCACCGACACCACCGCCGCCGAGTTGATGATCGAGTCGCTGGGGCGGCTTTTGCGGCGCCACCTCGTTCTGTTCGTCGTCCTGCGCGACGATGAGCTGGAAGGCCTGACCGGGGTCGATCCCCAGACGCCCGAAGACGTCTCGCGCGCCGTCGTCGCCGGAACGCTGCTTCGCGAACGCGAGACGGTGATCGGACGGCTGCGGCGCATGGGGGCGCATATCGTCGATGCCCCAGCCGATCGCGTCGGGACCGAGGTTGTCAACGCCTATCTGGACCTGAAACGGAGGGATCTGCTGTGACCGACGTGCCTCCCTCCGGGCTGCTGAAGAGCCAGCGCTTCCGCCAGGCGCGCGAGGACGACTGGCGACGCCTGGAGCGGCTGATGGACAAGGCCGAGAAGGGTTCCGCGTCCAAACTGACCGACGCCGAGATTCTGGCGGTTCCGGTGCTGTATCGTTCGACCCTGTCGGCCCTGTCGGTGGCGCGCGAGACCTCTCTGGATCAGGGGCTTATCGACTATCTGGAGACCCTGTCGGCGCGGGCGTATTTCTTCGTCTATGGCTCGCGCGCGACAATCCAGGACCGGATGGTCGCCTTTTTCCGCACCGACTGGCCCGCCGCCGTGCGCGGACTGTGGCGCGAGACCCTTGTGTCGACAGCCCTGATGCTGCTGGGCGCCCTGGTCGGAGGCTGGCTGGTGATGCATGAGCCGGAATGGTTCTACGCCTTCGTGCCCGCCGACCTGAGCGGCGGGCGCGATCCCGCCGCCTCGACCGAGACCTTGCGCGCCACCCTGAACGGCGCGGACGGCCCCCACGGCCTGTCGGCGTTCGCCGCCTATCTGTTCACCCACAACGCCCAGGTCGCCCTGCTGGCGTTTGCGCTCGGGTTCGCCCTGTGCCTGCCGACGGGCCTGCTGATCCTCTACAATGGCGCGACGCTGGGCGCCTTCTTCGCCCTGTTCGCCAGTCGCGGGCTGGGGCTCGAATTGGGCGGCTGGCTGCTGATCCACGGCGTGACCGAACTGTTCGCCGTCATCCTGGCGGGTGCGGCAGGCCTGCGGATCGGCTGGGCCGGCGCCTTCCCCGGTCAAAGACGACGGCTGGACGCGGCCGTGGAGGCCGGGCGCACTGCGGGCATCGCCATGGGCGGCGTGGTGGTGATGCTGATGTTCGCGGGGCTGCTGGAAGGGTTCGGCCGCCAGCTGATCGTCGACACCGGCTTGCGTTACGCGGTCGCGGCGGCGACCGCCCTGATCTGGGGTCTGTATTTCTATGCGCCCCGCCCCGCCGTCGCGGAGTCCATTCATGTCCGCTAATCCCATCGCGCCCCGCACCGAGCGCGCCTTCGTCACGCCCGAGGGCGTGGACCTGCGGTTGAACATCGGCGATGCGGGTCAGAGGGCCGGCGCGTTTCTGCTCGACGCGGCCGTCATCATCGGCGTGCTGATCGTCTTCACCATCGCCTCAGCCTTCGCCTTCGGCGCCAGCGCGAGCGTCGCCGGCGTGACGGGGGCCGAAATGGTCGCTGTCATCTGGCTGATCGTCTTCTTCCTGCTGCGGAACTTCTATTTCACGGCCTTCGAGCTGTCGGCGGCGGCCGCCACGCCGGGCAAGCGGATCATGGGACTGCGCGTCGCCTCGCGCGACGGCGGACGGCTGAAGGCCGAGGCCGTCTTCGCCCGCAACGCCATGCGCGAACTGGAGGTTTTCCTGCCCCTGTCCATCCTGGTCGCCCGCAGCCAGGAGGGCGGCGTCGACGGCTGGATGTATCTGCTGGCCTTCGTCTGGGCGGCGATCTTCGTCTTCTTCCCCCTGTTCAACAAGGATCGGCTGCGCATCGGCGACCTGATCGGGGGCACCTGGGTCGTGCGCGCGCCGCGTCGCAAGCTGATCCGCGACATGGCCGAAGACGGGGCGACGCGGATGGCCGCCTACGCCTTCACCCCGGCGCAGCTCGACGCCTATGGCGCCAAGGAACTGCATGTTCTGGAGACCCTGCTTCGACAGGGCGACCGCAAGACCTTTCGAGACGTCGCCGACCGCATCGCCAAAAAGATCGGCTGGACGCGTGGCCCGTACGATACGGATCGGGACTTCCTCAGCGCCTATTATGCCGCCCTGCGTGGCCGTCTGGAGCAGAAGCTGCTTATGGGTGTCAGACGCCGCGACAAGCACGACGTCTGACGGA
This sequence comes from Brevundimonas sp. 374, assembly GCF_900102995.1. NCBI lineage: Bacteria > Pseudomonadati > Pseudomonadota > Alphaproteobacteria > Caulobacterales > Caulobacteraceae > Brevundimonas > Brevundimonas sp. 374. The sequence goes on from NZ_FNKT01000001.1 coordinate 1,375,951, forward strand.
TCGCGCGATCAATCGAAGATCGAGGCCAGTTCCTCAGAGCCGACGCCTTCCTTAGCTGAGCGCAACTCGTGATAAAGCGCCGCCACGCCGGCCGATGCGACGACCCCGGACAAGATGTTGACGACGGGCTCGGTGATCAGATTGACGGCCAGGTTGGGCGTGCCGCCGGTAAGAGTTCCCCCGGTCGCCAGACTGAGACCGCCGATGGCCGCGCCGATGATCCACGACAGGATCACATAGATCACCAGGAGGCCGAACACTTGCCAGCGATAACCCTTGGTCAGCTCTCGGCTGCGCTGCAGACTGGCGAAGACGCCGCGCTTTTCGACCACCACGCACGGAGCGCCGACCGACCACATGACCGACAAGATGATGCCCGGCACGATCAACAACAGAAAGCCCAGCATCATCCCGATGGAGGCGACGATCGCCAGGCCCAACAGCGGCAGGAATTTCTGAACCCCGACGTTGAAGGCGTCGCCAAACGCGGTCGTTTTGCCGTTGAAGCCGTTCACGGCCGCCTTCACCACCATGCCCTGCAAAAGATACAGGCCGACGAAGTTCAACACCACGCCTACCATCATCATCAAGACGCCCGGTCCGAAATCTTCGTTCAACATCGCGCTTTGGCCAAAGGCCGACAGAATGCTGGGCGCGCCGACCAGAAGCGCCGCCGCGCCGAAGAAGACGGCGGCGTTCTGCTTGATCGCGCCGAAGGTCCGCTGGATCACACGACCAAGGTCAAACACCCCGCTGCCTGCGCCGCCAGTGATCGCGGGGGTCACCCTCGGTGGCCGCATGGCGATGATCTGCTGTGCGCGTCCGTCGGTCTCGGCGATGAAATCGACTCGCTGACTGCGCTCGAGAACTGAAGGCGGCTGAACGTCCTCCTTCGTGAACGAATAGCGCTCGCCGTCGTCGCCGAGGATCAAACCGAATCCGGTCGCCTCGTCGAACGTTTGAACCTCACCCCGCAAACCTGCCTCCCCTGCTGATGCGTCGCACGGTTTTAGAAGCTGCACCGCAGCCTCGCCAGCGCATTCCTTGAACCGTTGATCGGCTCAGCCCGCGCGCCGAACCTCAAGCATGGGCTCGTCCTCATCCGCGACGGTCGCATCCGCACGAAGCGCCTCCGCCATCATGGCCTGGCCCTCCTCGGCCTCCCCGATCTCACGGAGAAGTTTGCCCAGGCGATACTTAGCTCTTGGGTTGGACGGCTCGATCTCCGTCGCCCGACGGTAGGCGGCGACGGCGTCGGGCTTACGGTTCATGATCTGAAGCAAAAACCCGCGTCGCATATGCAGGGCGACGTCGTCAGCGTTGTCCGTTATCGCCTTATCGCACATGTCCAGAGCGACATCCCGACTCATCCTGAGCAGCCGAGGAGACAGACACGCCTCGTCGGCGTCATCCAGCGAGAACCTGGTCAATTCCTTAAATCGTGCGCGGTCGGCTGTAGCCCCTCGCGTATCGTTGAGCTTGTCGCGGATGCTCGCGCGATCGATCAGCAGGGCGGGGAAATCGCTCTCGACGACAAGGGCCGCGGTCAGGACAGCCTCCGCCTTCGCCGGGTCCGACGTCTTCAGCTTGGACGCCAGCGACTGAGCCATGACGATGAATATCTGGGTCTGGGCGTCGGGATGTCCGAGCACTTGCGCCAGCTTTTTCGCTTGGTCGTTCGCCGCATCAGCCTGTCCCATGCGGAGCAGTTGCGTCGCCAGCGCTGTTATGGCCGTCTCGTCTTGCGGTTGGAGCGTCACTACCCGCTCCAGATCAGCCAGAGCGCGGGCGGACTGGCCCATCCGTTCATAGGCGGCGGATCGGCGATAGAAGGCGTGCACATCCTCCGGCCACGACCGAATCGCGCCCGTGAAGGCCAGCACGGCTTCAAGATCATCCTGCTCGATCTCGGCGAGGCGACCCTTCGCGTGGAACAGGATCGCGTCGTCCGCATCGACAGCCTCGGCCGCCGCAATGTCGGCGCGCGCCTTCTCAAGGTCATTGAGAGCCAGATAGGCCAAGGCGCGATTGGCCAAGGCATTGGCGTGCGGCGTCGGAAACTTTGCGATGGCGGCGTCGAACTGCGCGATGGCGCCAAGATGATCGCCTTGATCATTAAGCGCATAGCCACGGCGAAGTGCGGCCTCGGGATCGTTGTCGGAGGTCGTCGTCAGGGTCTGACGATCTGCGGCCGTCAGAACGTAGCCTGACCGCAAACGCATCGTGGCCTTCAGATCCTTGAACCGGTCCATTTCGGATTGTTCGGTTCCGACTTCCGCTGCGGTCGCATAGGGGCGCAAGGTGATGGAGCCGCGATCGGTTTCCAGCCGGCTTCCATCACGTTTGACCGTGCGGAAATAGCGGGTTGCGCCCGCCTCGACCTCATAGGGCTGGACCGAGAAGTCCACGTCGTTCTGTCCTTCGGGCAGGATGACCGTGGTGCGGAACGAACTGAACTGAGGGAAGTCCTTGACGTAATCAGCGTCCTTGTATCGGGGATCGGTATTCGGATCGAACCCCTGCCAAGAGACGTGGGCCAGAGGGATGTTGATCGGCGTCCCCGTCCAATCAAAGGCCATGCGGGCCGTGGCGGTGGCGACGAACTCGTGCGTGTCTTCGCGGTACGCCCATTGGCTCTTGACATCGGACAGTTCGCCGTTTCCTTCGAGGAGCGCTTTCCATCGCTCATCGAACAGGCGTGTGACTTCGGCGGCCGGAGCCTGTGCGACGAGAGCCTGCATTTGGGCGGCGCTATTGCCGCGGTCGATGTCGGTGATGGTGATGCGCACGGGACTGTAGATGCCGTCGGAGAAGTCGATCTCGAGCGCCATGGCGCTGATCGGACGGGTCGGAAGAGCGAGGGGTATTCGCTCCAGCCGCGCGCGCTCGGTGATTGGCAGGATGAACTCGTGCACCAGCGGCACATCCGGCGTCAGGCTGCGATCGCCGATGCGCGCGCCATCCAAGAGATAGGTCTGACCGCCGATGCGCGCCTTGACGATCACATGATCGAACACGCTGACCATGGGCAGATACTTGTCGAGCGGCAGATTATTGGAAGACACCAAGGCCGGAACCGCGTCGATGTCGAGCGCGCGTAGCAGCGCCACCAGCAGGACGGTCTTGCCTTTGCAGTCTCCTTGGCGGCCGGCCCACACTTCACTTGCCGAAGCCGGCAACCAGCCTCCCTCGCCCAAGGTCAGCGCCATGTAGCGGACTTCATCCTGAACCAGCCGCAACGCCGCCAACGCCCGCGCCTCCGGAGTGGCGTTTTCTGACCGGATGCGCGCGACGCGAGCAGCCAGATCGGCGTCGGCGGGCAGTTGGGCCGCCTGATCAAAAGCTGGGCGGACATGATCGGTGACCGCGCTCCATTGCGGCAGGCTGCTGAGCTGCCACCCGTAATCTGGCAGGGCGCGAGGGGCGAGCGTGCTGGGGTATGCCTCACCCTCCGCGTCGGTGACGCGGTACGTCAGCACCTTGAAGTCGCCTTGCTGGCCGATTGGTGGGAGATCGGCATGTCGTCCGGCGCGGGTCTGCACAGCCATGGTCGACGGCCAGCTGACCGTCGTCACGCCGAGATCGAGCGGCAGCGCGGAGCGGGCATATCCGGCCGCTTCAAGCGGGTTCTCAAACACGTCAAACCGGGTCTCTGTCGAGTAGGCGAAGTCGATCGTATCGCCTACCCGGATGTCGGGATTGATCAGAACGCCTGTCAGAATGCCTGTGATCTGTTGGGACTGTTCCAGGCCGGCTTCCCGCCGCAGGACCGTGAAGTCGGACTTGTCCAGCACGTCGATGGTCTGACCGTCGCGGATAATGTGGACGTGGTGAACGATGGGCGTCTGCAGGGCGGGATTCCATTGCAGGCTGAGTCGCGACGCCTGCTGTAGTCCCAGCGGCGACAGCACCTTCAAACGCATGTGCATGTAGGCATGCGAATGGTCGCCGAAGGCTCGCACGTGATTTTCAACAACCTCGTAGCGAAGAGGCTGGGACGGATTATCCGGTCGATTGGACTGATGGGGGGCGACGTCAGGAAGCCAGTCCGGCGCGGGCTGGCGCAAAATTGTCTCGCCCGCAAACGCCGAAGTTGCGACCAGCCAGGCCGACACGGCCAGAAAAATCATCTCTCTGAGCAACGCAAATCCCTCCCCCGACGGATGTCACCATGGCTGACTAGCAGACGGGCGAGGCGAAAGAACAGCCTGATGTTCGCAAGTCCGAACACGCACGGCGTGTGGCGCGAGGGCGAGGAGCCCGTTTTTTTGCAGCGAGGACTTTTCTGGACGAGGGTGTTAGGAAGGCCGCGGATGACCAAAGCGCTGCGGGAAATGGTGCGTCGAATTGGCTTCGTCAGCGCTCTGCTGCTGACGGTCGCCTTCGCCATGCCTGCGTTTGAAAGCCATGCCTGCGCGGCAGAAGCTTCAGGCGGCGTCCAGGTGGTCGAGACGGTCGGCGGCGCTGATGGTCAATGTCCTGACTGCGGCCCGGCGTGCGCCAACGGCTGCTGTCATGCGCCGCATTCCGCCATGTCCAGCGACCTGGCGACGCCGCGTTTCATCGCGGTCTTCGGCCAGCCTCAGGCGTGGAGCGACAGCGTCGCTTACCCGCTCGGGCGGCCTGACGGTCCCGAGCGCCCGCCAAGAGCCTGATCCTCGGCTGGACCTGGCGTCCGGCCCTTCCTGAGCCCTGCGCGCGCCGGAGACGTCGCGCGTCCCGAACTCTGGGCCCGGCCGTGCGCCGGGCGAGGATCGATCATGATTTCGAAGACATACTGGATGATGACCGGCGCCGCCGTCGTCATCGCATTAGGCGCGGGCTTCGGCGCCGCGCGCATTCTAGACCGACCGCCAACCGAGGCCGAACACGCCGAGGCAGGCCACGCCGAAGAAGAACCCAGCGAAGCAGCCTTCGTCGCCCTAACGCCTCAGGAGGCTGCGCGAGCCGGGGTGTCGGTCGTCGCCGTACAGCGCGGCGGCGGCGCCGAACTGAAGCTGCCGGGCCGCGTCGCCTTTGCGCCCGGCGCCGAGGCCGCCGTGGATGCGCCGTTGGGCGGCGCCGTGGTGCGCGTCCACGTCGGCCTGGGCGATCGCGTGGCGGCCGGTTCACCGCTGATCACTGTGCGCAGTCCGGACGGGGCCGCCTCAAGGGCGGACGCCGACGCGGCGGGCGCGACGGTTCAGGCCGCGCGCGCCGCCGAACGGCGCGATCGCACCCTGTTCGAACAGGGCTGGGTGTCACAGGCGCGTCTGGACGTCACCGCCGCCGAGACCCGTCGTGCGGAGGCGCAACACCGCGCCGCCCGCGCTCGTGTCAGCGCATTCGGCGCGCCCGGAGCGGACGGGCTGACGGTGGTGCGCAGCGCCATCGCGGGCGTCGTCACGCGTTTGAGCGCGTCACCGGGTCAGGTGTTGCACGAAGAGGCCTTGCAGGTCGCCGCCGTCGCCGATCCCGGCCGTGTCGAACTGGTGTTCGAGGCGCCGCCCGCCGCCGCTGCGATTCTGAAGGTCGGCGACAGGCTGGAAAGCACGGTCGCCGGATCCCGCGTCATGTCCGGCGTCGTCGTCGCCATCGCCCCGGCCAATGCCAACGGGGTCGTCGTAGTTCGCGCCCGTCCTGCTGGCGAGACGCCCCCGGCGGGATCGGTCGTCTCGGCCCGCGTTTCGGCCGGCGTCGGCTCAGGAACAACTGTCGTGCCGATTGACGCGGTGCAGACCATAAAGGGCGCGCCGTCCGTCTTCGTTCAGGAGAACGGCGGGTTCCGTGCGCGCCCGGTGGTGACCGGACGAACCTCGGACGGTCGGATCGAGATCGTGTCCGGCCTGACCTGGACAGAGCGCATCGCCGGCGTCGGCGCCTTCCTGCTCAAGGCCGAACTGGCCAAGGGCGAAGCCGAGCACGAACATTGATCATGCTGAACCGGATCATCGACGCCTCCGTGCGTTTCCGCTGGCTGGTCGTGGGACTAGCCGTCGTCCTGGCCGTGCTGGGTGGGCGCGAACTGCTGCATCTGCCCATCGACGCCGTGCCCGACATCACCAATCGCCAGGTGCAGATCACGACGGTGGCGCCGGCGCTGGGACCCGAAGAGGTCGAACGCCAGGTCACCTTCCCGCTAGAGACGGCGCTGGCGGGGCTGCCGGGCCTGACCGAGACCCGCTCCCTGTCGCGCCATGGCTTCTCGCAGATCACCGCCGTCTTCACTGACGCGACCGACATCTATTTCGCCCGCAATCTGGTCAACGAACGACTGCAGGCCGCGCGTGAGGATTTGCCAGAGGGGCTTTCTCCCTCGATGGGTCCGGTCGTGACCGGCCTGGGCGAAGTCTACATCTGGACGCTGAAACTGACCGGCCCTGCGGCGCGGACCGGCGCGGTCTATGTCACGCCCGAGGGCGAACGCCTCGTCACCGACCAGGAAAAGGCCACCTATCTGCGCACGGTTCAGGACTGGCTGGTCGCGCCCCAGCTGAAGACCGTGCCCGGCGTCGCCGGCGTCGATGTGCTGGGCGGCTATGTGAAGGAATATGCGGTCCACCCCGACCCCAGCCGACTGGCCGCCTATGGCGTCGGCCTGGTGCAACTGGTCGAGGCGTTGGAGCACGCCAACCGCATCGCCGGCGCCGGATACGTCAATCGTGCAGGCGAGGCCTATATCGTACGCGCCGACGCTCGGCTGAAGAGCCTGAACGACCTCGCCCAGACGCCGATCCTGAACCGGGGCGGCCAGGTGATCCGAGTGTCCGACGTGGCCACGGTCGAGATCGGCCGCGCGCCTCGTTTAGGATCCGCCAGCGCCGACGGCCGCGAGACGGTGGTCGGCACGGCCCTGATGCTTCAGGGGGAGAACTCGCGAGAGGTGGCGCACCGCGTCGGCGAACGGCTGAAGGCCATCGCGCCCAGCCTGCCGCCCGGCGTGGTCCTCAAGCCCGAACTGGACCGTACCGAACTGGTCGAGGCGACCATCCGCACGGTGGAGCACAATCTGTTGCTCGGCGCCCTGCTGGTCGTCGCCGTGCTGTTCTTCGCCCTGGGCAACGTTCGGGCGGCGATCATCACCGCCCTGGTGATTCCGCTGAGCTTCCTGTTCGCCGCCTCGGCGATGAACCGTTTCGGGATCAGCGCCAATCTGCTCAGCCTGGGCGCGCTGGATTTCGGCCTGATCGTCGACGGCGCCGTGGTGGTGATCGAGAACACCCTGCGCCGCCTGAGCCTGAAGCGGACGGAGACGGGTCGGCCTCTGAAGACCGCCGAACGGCTGTCGGTCGCCGCCGCCTCAGCGCGCGAAATGGCCCGGCCGGCGGCCTTCGGCCAGGCGATTATCCTGCTGGTCTATGCACCCTTGCTGATGTTCGAGGGGGTCGAGGGCAAGATGTTCGGCCCGATGGCCGCCACCGTCATGCTGGCGCTCGCCGCCGCCTTCATCCTCAGCTTCACCTTCGTGCCCGCCATGGCCGCCCTGTTGGTGCGCGAGCCCAGGGCGGATCATGAGGAGACGCGGCTGACCCGCGCGGCCAAGGCGCATTACCAGCCGCTTCTCGCACACGCCATCGCCCGACCACGGCGCGTCCTGGCCGGCGCGGGTGTCGCCTTGCTGGCCGGCGTCCTCGCCTTCCTGACATTGGGGCGCGAGTTCGTGCCGCAACTGGATGAGGGCGATGTGCTGGTCCAGGCGCTGCGCGTGCCCTCGACCTCGCTGGAACAGAGCCAGGCGATGCAGTTTCAGGTCGAGCGCGCGCTGAAGGCCATGCCCCAGGTCGATCGGGTCTTCACCCGCACCGGCACAGCAGAAGTCGCATCTGACCCCATGCCGCCATCGATCTCGGACACCTTCGTTATCCTGAAAGATCGCAAAGACTGGCCCGATCCGCGACTGCCGAAAGTCGATCTGGTGGCGGATATGGAGACGCGGCTCTCCACCCTGCTGGGCAACAGTTACGAGTTCACCCAGCCCATCGAGATGCGGTTCAACGAACTGATCGCGGGTGTGCGTTCGGACGTGGCGGTCATGGTCTATGGCGATGATTTCGCCGCCATGGAGCGCACGGCCCAGCAGGTCGCGGGCGTCCTGAACGGCATCGAGGGCGCGGCGGACGTACGGGTCGAGCAGGTTTCGGGCCAGCCGACCATCACCGCCAGCGTGGATCGCACGGTGGCGGCGGCGCAAGGGATCCATGCCTCCGACGCTGCGGACGCCCTGGCCATCGCCTTCGCCGGTCGCTCGGCCGGTCAGGTCAACGAGGGCGACCGACGCTTCGATGTGGTCGTGCGGCTGGACGACGCCCTGCGCGCCGATCCAGCCGTTATGGAGCAGTTGCCGGTCATGCCCGAGAACGCCCAGTCCGGGGCGCCGACCGTGCCCCTGTCCTCCGTCGCTCGCTTCGACGTCGGCGAAGGACCGAACCAGATCAGCCGCGCCGACGGCAAGCGCCGCATGATCGTCCAGGCCAATGTCCGCGGACGCGACCTGGGCGGCTTCGTCGCGGAAGTGCAAGCCAAGGTCGCCGAACAGGTCCAGCCGCCCCCATCCGGCTGGATCGACTGGGGTGGTCAGTTCGAGAACCTGCAACGCGCGTCGGCCCGTCTGGCGCTGATCGTGCCGATCGTCTTCCTGACCATCGGCCTGCTGCTGGTGATGGCCTTGCGATCATGGAAGGACGCGGCCCTGGTGTTCGCGGGCGTGCCCTTGGCCCTGGTGGGCGGCGCCTTGGCGCTGGCGCTGCGCGGGATGCCGCTGTCGATCAGCGCGGCCGTCGGCTTCATCGCCGTCTCGGGCGTGGCGACGCTGAACGGCCTGGTGCTGATGCAGGCCATCCGCCAACGCCTGACCGAGGGCGACCCGCCGGCCAAGGCGGCGCTCTACGGCGCCGTCAGCCGCCTGCGCGCCGTCCTGACCACGGCCTTGGTCGCCGTCCTCGGCTTCGTGCCCATGGCGTTCGCCTCAGGCGCCGGCGCCGAGGTGCAAAAACCCCTGGCCACAGTCGTCATCGGCGGCCTGACCACCGCGACAGTCCTCACCCTGATCGTCCTGCCGGTGCTCGCGGCATGGCGCAAAGCGGATGCGGTTCCCGACTGATCCGCCCCGATTGAGCAAGGCCTGCGTGACGCCGATAGCCACCAAAGCTCACGCAGGCTGCGCATTATCGCGTTTGAGGAAGGTCTCGCCTATATAGCGCCTCTCCCTGATCGAGCGCCCATGTCACCCGTCACTGTTTGATGCCTTCCACCAGATCGATAAATCAAGCGCGCACGCTCTCCATCGCCCCGATGATGGACTGGACCGATCGGCATTGCCGGGCGTTCCACAGGGCGTTGACGCGCAGGGCGCTGCTTTACACCGAGATGGTGACGGCGCCGGCGGTGTTGCATGGGGATCGCCAGCGGCTGCTGGGCTTCGACGGGCTGGAGCATCCAGTGGCCTTGCAACTGGGCGGGTCGGATCCGGTGCAGTTGGCCGAGGCCGCCAAGGTCGGCGAGGCCTTCGGCTATGACGAGATCAATCTGAACGTCGGCTGCCCGTCGGACCGGGTGCAGTCGGGTCGGTTCGGGGCCTGCCTGATGCGCGAGCCGGAGTTGGTGGCCGACTGTATGGCGGCGATCAAGGGGGCCGTCAGCGTGCCCGCCACCGTCAAATGCCGCATCGGCGTGGATGATCAGGACCCGGCCGTCAGCCTGTTCGCCACGGCGGACGCCTGCGCCGCCGTCGGGATCGAGGTCTTCGTCGTCCATGCGCGCAAGGCCTGGTTGAAGGGGTTGTCACCCAAGGAGAACCGCGACGTGCCGCCGCTGGACTATGATCTGGTGCGCCGGCTGAAGCGCGAGCGGCCGCATCTGAACATCTCGATCAATGGGGGCATCGCCTCAATGGACGCGGCCGAGGCGCATCTGGCCGAGATCGACGGCGTCAAGCTGGACGGGGTCATGCTGGGTCGCGCCGCGTATCACGAGCCGGCCATTCTGGGTCAGGCGGATCGTCGCCTGTATGGCGAGCCGGTCGAGGACACCGACGCCTTCGCCGCGCTGGAGCGCTATCGGCCCTATATGGCCGCGCGTCTGGACGAAGGCGTCGCCCTGCCTGCGATGGCGAGGCATATGCTGGGCCTGATGCACGGCCGGCCGGGCGCGCGGGCGTTCCGTCGCATTCTGACGGTCGAGGCGATCAAGCCCGGCGCCGGGCTGGAGGTGCTGGACCGCGCGGCGGAGGCTGTGCGCGATGCCGAGGCGAGGCGCGACACGGCGCCCGGCGACTGGGCGGCGTAACCCAATCTTCAGAGCTGGCCGGCAAGGTTAAGAGAACCCTGCCGTTTCGGACCTGCACGCCATGAAGACCCCGCTGATCGCCGCCGTCATCGCGGCCGCCCTGCCCGCCACATCGGCCCTGGCGCAGGCTGACGGCCGGTTCGCCGTCGGCGCCCAGGTCGGCACGCCGGGCGCGGGCCTGCAGGCCCAGTTTGCGCTGAACCCGGTCGTGGTGCTGCGCGGCGGCTATGACGTGCTGAAATGGGATCGGGACCAGACCTACAAGGGCATCGATTACGACGCCAAGATCGACTTCAAGTCGCCGGGCGCCTTTGTCGATCTGCACCCGTTCCGCAACGGCTTTCTGATCTCGGGCGGGGCCTATTTCGGCGATCGCAAGGTCGATCTGGATGCGACGCCCACCGGAAACGTCAATGTCGGCGGCGCGACCTTCACACCGGCCCAGGTCGGGACATTGACCGGCCGCATCGACCTGGAGAGCACCGCGCCGTTCGTCGGCTTGGGCTATGACAACACCTTCACGCGCGGCGGCAGGCTGGGCTTCCGCCTTCTGGCCGGCGCGGCCTTTGGCGATGCGCCGCAAGTAAATCTGGACGCCCGCGGCGGGACCTTGTCGAACGATCCCACCTTCCGTGCGCGTCTGGATCAGGAAGAGCGTGAAATCCAGGCCGAGGCCGATGATTACAAGGTCCTGCCGGTGATTCAGGCAGGCTTGAACTTCAAGTTCTGACGCCTAAGGGCGTCGTTGCCGAGCGCGAAGGTTGGGGATAAATAGGTTATGGAAAACAAGGCATTAACTTAGAAACAAATCGTAACAGACAGCGCCAAGGCGCGTTTCGCCACTTTCTCGCCACAGGTTAACGCGACAAGGCCAGCGCCGGCGGCGTTGGGAGCCGGTGTCTCCTGAGCGAAACTCATGATCGGCGCTTCCGCTGCTATCGCCATGCTTTGGGCTGCCGTATCGTCTGTGACGGGCGGGCCTGTCCCCTACAATGACGTCGTAGCGGCGGATCAAGTCAGGACTGAAACCCCTGCCGCCATCGTCGGTTCCGATGAAGTCGAGACCGCCCTGAACGCCGAACAGGCCGAGCTGATGGCCTCCGATCCGGACTGGCGCGCGTCGGCGCGCCTGTATCACGCAGGCGGCGGCGGCGCGACGGGCAACGATTCGCTGGGTTGCCGTCCGATCGCCATGCGCACCGTCGCGGTCGATCCCCGCGTGATCCCGCGCCGCACCAAGCTGTTCATCCGCGAAACGGTCGGCATGCGCTTGGCCGACGGTTCGATCCACGACGGCTACTGGTACGCCTCCGACACCGGCGGCGCGATCAAGGGCCAGAAGATTGACCTCTATACCGGCACCGGTCGCGGCTCGATGAACCAGGCGCAGCGCCTGAACATGCGCACCCTGACCATCGTGGACGCCGGCGATTTCGACGGTTGCCCCCCGGCCTGGACCACCGCTTCCAACTGATCCGGCCGATCATGAAAAACGCCGGCTGACCGCGAAGGTCAGCCGGCGTTTTCGTGTCTGCAGCCTTGCGCCGATCAGTCCAACTCGGACACTTCCAGCGTCGACTGGACCATCGAGCCGTTATACGTGCCGACCCAGATGTCGTAGCGGCCGCTCTGCGGGTTGGTGATCGTCACCTTCGGATCGACGCCGCCCGCGCCGTCGTCGTCGCAGTAGAAGCGGCCGTTGGGCGTATTGATCAGCAGGGTCGTGTCCTCGTCAGCGCGAACGCGGAACGTCAGATCGGCGTCACCGGGCTCGAAGAAGATCTGGATGTCGGGGGCCGAACTGACCGAACCTTCGCAGCCCGCCTTGGCGGCCGAGGCGGGCGATGAGCCGCCGGCCAGGATCGACTTGGTCCAGGGGTCGGGCGTGAAGCCGCCGCGCAGATTGGCCGTGCCGTAGTTGGGCTCAAGATCGATATTGGGCGCCGCGCCCGCCGTCGTGTCCGTGCCGCCCAGTTCGCTGATCTGCAGCGTCGACTGGACCATGTTGTCGTTATAGGTGCCCAGCCAGATGTCGTAGCGACCGCTCTCGGGATTGGAGATGGTCACCATCGGGTCCAGGTCGCCGCCGCTGTCGTCGTCGCAGTACCAGCGGCCGCCGGGGCTGTTGACCAGCAGCGTCGTGTCCTCGCTGGCGACCGCCTTGATGGTCAGGTCCAGATCGCCGGCTTCGAAGTTCAGTTGCAGGTCGGGCGCGGCGCTGACCTTGCCCTCGCAGCCCGACTGCGCGGCCGAGGCGGCGATCGAACCGCCCGCGAGGATGGACTTGGTCCAGGGATCGGGCGTGAAGCCGGTTTCCAGCCGCACCGAACCGTAGTTGGGGTCCAGGGTGAAGTCGGGCTTGGCCCCGCTTTTCTGCGCCAGGCTGACGCCAGGGGCGAGCAGCACGGACGCAGCGGCGATGACGGCGATGGATTTCATGTTGCTCCCTCCAGCAGCAGCGGCGCCATGCCGCAGGCGGAGGTTAATCCGTTTCGCCGAACCGTGCAGCTTGAAATGCGGTCTCAGAAGCGGCGCTTGCCCGTCACCGTCTCGAAGAATAGGCGAAAGTCGCCCATCAGGCTCCACAGCGGATATTTAAACGTCGCGGGCCGGTTCTTTTCGAAGAAGAAATGCCCGACCCAGGCAAAGCCGTAGCCCAGCAGCGGCATGGCCAGCAGCCACCAGGCGTTCCGCGTCGCCACGAAGGCGATGAAGGCCGAGATCACAAGAAAGGTGCCGACAACGTGGATGCGCCGGCACGTCCGGTTGGAATGCTCGTGGATGTAATAGGGATAGAAGGCCTCGAACGAGGCGTAACGGCCCTCAGGTGCGGACGGCGTGCTCATGGGCGGAGGGTGCGCCTCCGCCCACGATCAGGCAAGTGCCCGCAAGATCAGCCCTTGGGCTTGCCCTTGAAGACGTCCTTCTTGAAGCCCGGCTTGGCCTTGAAGGGCTTCTTGACATAGGGCTTGTCGCCCGAGGCGTTCGAGCGCGGATTGGCGCCGCCGTCGTTCTTCGGCGCCCAGGGCTTCTTCTTGAACGGCGGGCGGGCGTCGCCCTCGCCGCCGTCGGCGCGCTTGTAGGGTGTCTTCTTGAAGGGACGGTCGCCATCCTCGCGCGGCTTGCCGGCGAAGCGGCTGGCCTTCATCGAGCCGGGCGTCGGGGCTTCCGACGGCGTGATCTTCACCTCGTCCTTGGAAGCGGCGACGGCTTCGCGGAAAGCTTTCTCGTGGGTCTTGGCCACCTCGAAGCGCGTCTCTTCGGGGAAGGTGCGGATGGCGCCGATCTGAGGCTTGGAAATGCCGCCGATGCGGCAGATCAGCGGGATCAGCCATTTGGGGTCGGCGTTCTTGTTGCGGCCCACGTCCAGGCGGAACCAGACCACGTCGTCGGCGCCCAGACGCTCGCCCGGCCAGGGTTGGGCCGCCGTGCCGTCATCGTTGCGGACCATGCGATCGCGCTTGGCCGGACCGCGATCCGAACCGGGATCGGACAGTTCTTCCGGCGCCGGCTGTTCCTTGCGCAGCAGACGCACCAGGGCGGCGGCGATCTCGTCAGGCGTACGCTCGGCGATCATCCGCTTGGCGACGACCATGTCCTCGTCGGAGACCTCGGCCTCGAAGTGCGACGGCGACAGCAGACGGTCCTCGTCGGCCTTGCGGATTTCGTCAAAGGTCGGGGCGCCGGTCCAGACAGCGTCGACGCCGGCCTCGTCCATCAGCCGCTCGGCCTTGCGACGGCGCGAATGGGGGACCAGCATGACCGAGATGCCCTTCTTGCCCGCCCGGCCCGTGCGGCCCGAACGGTGCAGCAGGCCGGCGCGGTTCATCGGCAGTTCGGCGTGGATGACCAGACCCAGGTCCGGCAGGTCCAGACCGCGCGCGGCGACGTCGGTGGCGACGCAGACGCGGGCGCGGCCGTCACGCAGCGACTGGAGCGCGTCGGTGCGCTCGCGCTGACCCATTTCGCCCGACAGGCTGACGGAAGAGAAGCCGCGCTCCAGCAGCGACGATTGCAGGTGACGCACGCTGTCGCGGGTCGAGCAGAAGACCATGGCGCGCGGCGCCTCGAACCAGCGCAGGGTGTTGACCACCGCGTGCTCGATCTCGTTGGGCGCGATGCGATAAGCGCGGTACTCGATGTCGGCGTGCTGGCGCGTCTTGTCGGTCGCGTCGATGCGAACCGCGTCCTTTTGATAGCGCTTGGCCAGGGTGGCGATGTCGCGCGCGATGGTGGCCGAGAACAGCAGGGTGCGGCGTTCGGCCGGCGCCTGGTCCAGGATGTGCTCCAGGTCCTCGCGGAAGCCCATGTCCAGCATCTCGTCGGCCTCATCGAGGACGGCGACCTTCAGCTCGGACAGGTCCAGGTTGCCTCGGTCTATATGGTCCTTCAGACGGCCGGGCGTGCCGACGACGATGTGGACGCCGAAGCCGAGCGCGCGGGCTTCACGGCGCGCATCCATGCCGCCGACGCAGGTGGCGATCTTGGCGCCGGCGTCGGCGTACAGCCATTGCAGCTCGGCCGCGACCTGCATGGCCAGTTCCCGCGTGGGCGCGATGGCCAGACACAGGGGCGCGCCGCCGGGGCCGAAGATCGGCTTGTCGCCGAGCAGGGTCGGCGCAGCGGCCAGACCAAAGGCCACGGTCTTGCCCGAGCCCGTCTGGGCCGAGACCAGCAGGTCGCGATCCGCATGCTCCGCCTCCAGGACGGCGGCCTGAACCGGAGTGGGTTCGGCATAGCCCTTGTTGATCAGGGCGCGGTCGAGCGCGGGATGGACGGCGGGAAAGGGCATAGGAAACCTGGGACAACGGACAAGGGCGGTCGCCGAAACGACCGCGCCCGGCCGAGGTCAGACCTCAGGCCGGGCGAATGATGGCGCTGTATACATCAATAAGGGCGCAAGCGGGGCGGAAAACGCCGTTCACCCTGTTCCTTCAGGCGACGTTGACCTGAAAGACGCAGTCTGGCGATCGAACCCACCGCGTCCGGAGCTTCGCCATGCAAGCCCAATCCCTTTCGAGTTTGGCCATCGCCGCCGCCGGAATGACGACCGCGCAGAACCGGTTCGACAGCAGCGCGCGCCGCACCGCCGCCGCGCCGCTGGACAATCTCGCCGAGGAAACCGTGGAGCGGATCGAGGCCAAGACCGCCTTCAGCGCCAACGCCGCCGTTCTGCGCACCGCCGACGACATGACCGGCACGCTGCTGGACATGCTGGCCTGAAGCTTCAGACCGGCGCCTTCTCCGGCAGGTTGAAGAAGCCCGCAAAGCGGTCAAACACGGCCCGGTCGCCGGTCAGGGTCATCAAGCCGTCGGCCTCGAAGGCGGCGGGCAGAACCTTGCCGTAGACACAGGCCGCGACCAGCGGCGGTTGGGTCGTCAGGACGACGTCGGCGGCGTCCGTGGCGCCGCGGCGGGTCGTGATCGTTCCCTTTTCGATCTGAACGACGAAAGGCTCGTCGCCGAAGACGAAGCCGACGGTCATCGCCGCGTCCCCGGCCAGGGCCGGATCGAACATGGTCTCGAACGACTGCATGATCGACACCGCGCTGATCGGCAGGGTCGGGTCGTGGCGAGGCGAGCGCGCCGCCCAGCCGCCCAGCACCATGAAGACCGGCTTGATCTCGTATCCCCACGGCGTCAGTTCATAAACCTGCACCGACGCGGGCGGCGGCAGTTTGCGGCGGGTCACGATGCCCGAAGCCTCCAGCCCCTCCAGCCGCTGGGTCAGCACGTTCGCGGAAATGCCGTGCAGATCCTTTCGCAGATCGCCGAACCGGCGCGGGCCCATCATCAGTTCGCGGATCACCAGCAGGGCCCAGCGTTCGCCGATCAGGTCCAGTCCGTGCGCGGTGCCACAGGCGTCGTGATATCGACGACCAGCCCTATAGGTTATCTTTTCTGACTTCATAGTTGACTATCGTAATCATCGGAGTCAGGTTTCGCAAATAACAAGGAGAGGAAACGCCGTGGCCCAGCTGATTTTCATCAACCTGCCGGTCGCCGACCTGCCCCGATCGATCGCCTTCTATGAGGCTGTCGGCGCGACCAAGAACCCGATGTTCAGCGACGACACGGCCGCCTGTATGGTCGTGTCGGACGTGATCCACGTCATGCTGCTGACCCACGACAAGTGGCGCACCTTCACCGACCGGGCGATCCCCGACGCCCATGCCTCGGCGCAGATGTCGTTGTGCATTTCTTTCGACAGCCGAGAGGCCGTGGACTCGGTGGTCGAACGCGCGGGTGCAGCGGGCGGCCTTATGGATCCAAACCCGATTCAGGATCACGGCTTCATGTATGGGCGCGGCTATGCCGATCCGGACGGCCATATCTGGGAGCCGATGTGGATGGACCCGGCCGCCGTCGCCGCCGGTCCCGAAGCCTTCGCCGCCAACGCCATGGTGTCGTGATGGCTGACAGTCGCGAGCTGAGCATCAGCCGTCTGATCGAGGCCTCGCCGGAAACGGTGTGGAAGATCTACACCGAGCGTACCGGCGAGTGGTTCTGCCCTCGCCCGTGGACCACGCCGGTCGTGGATTGGGACCTGCGCGTCGGCGGGCGGGCCAATGTCGAACTGGCCTCACCGGAGGGCGAACGCCACCCCTATTCCGGCGTATTTCTGGAGGTGGTGCAGGGCCGCAAACTGGTCTCGACCGGCGCCTTTACAGAGGGCTGGGTTCCGCAGGCCGGCGACATGAACTTCGTGCGGATCGACACCTTCGAGCCCGAGGCCGGCGGAACCCGCTACACCGCCACCGCTCGGCATTGGGACGAAAAAGCCGCCGAAACCCACAAGGCCATGGGCTTCGAACAGGGCTGGGGCGCCGTCGCCGATCAACTGGCGGCGTTGGCGCAGGGAGATGCGGCATGAGCGACAAGATCATTCCCTGCCTGTGGTTCGACGGCGAAGCCGAGGCTGCGACCGCCTTTTATGTCAGCCTCCTGCCCGACAGCCGCATCACCGCCGTCAACCGCTCGCCGGTCGATACGCCCTCCGGCGCTGAAGGCACGGTCCTGACGGTGCAGTTCGTGCTGGCGGGTCGCGAGTATCTGGCGCTGAACGGCGGACCGACCTTCCGCTTCACCGAAGCCGTCTCCTTCATGGTGATGACCGAGGATCAGACCGAGACGGACCGGCTGTGGGACGCCCTGCTCGCCGACGGCGGCAGCGAGAACGCCTGCGGCTGGTTGAAGGACCGCTGGGGTCTGTCGTGGCAGATCACGCCTCGTCGCCTGATGGAACTGACCACCGATCCGAACCCCGCGCGCGCCAAGGCCGCCATGCAGGCCATGATGGGCATGATCAAGATCGACATCGCGGCGCTGGACCGCGCCGTCGCCGATGTTTGAATCCAGAAAGAGGAGACGACCGATGACCTATGTGACCGGCTTCCTGACCCCCGTGAAAACCGAGGACAAGGCGCGCTACGTCAAGTCCGCCGAGGCCTCCTGGCCCCTGTTTCAGAAATACGGCGCCCTGTCCCAGGTCGAGACCTGGGGCGAAGACGTGCCGGACGGCGCCCTGACCAGCTTTCCGATGGCGGTGAAGCTGCAAGAGGGCGAGGTCGTCGTCTTCTCCTGGGTGACCTGGCCCGACCGCGCCACCGCCGACGCCTGTTTCGGCAAGATGCAGGACGACCCCGACTTTGCGAACATGGACATGCCCTTCGACGGCAAGCGCATGATGTGGGGCGGGTTCAGCGTCGCCTTCGAAGGCAAGGCCTGAGCCTGGCGGCGGCCCTGTTCGAACGCAAATCGCCCTGACGCATTGTCACGGATCGAGGAGAACCGACATGGCCGCCCGCCCCACCTGGCAAGGACATCTGAAGCTGTCGCTGGTCACCTGTCCGGTGGCCCTCTACACGGCGACAACCAGCACGAACGACGTGCGGTTTCACCTGATCAATCCTGACACCAACAATCGCATCCGCATGGTGCCGACCGACCCGGACGCCGGGCCCGTCGAGCGCAACGATCTGGTGCGCGGCTATGAGGTGTCCAAGGACGAATACGTCCTGTTCGACGACGCCGACTTCGACAAGGTGAAGCTGGAAAGCACCAAGACCATCTCGATCGACAAGTTCGTCGACGAGGACGATATCGACCGACTGTATTGGGACGATCCCTTCTTCGTGGTTCCCGAGAAAGGCGCGGGCGTCGAGGCCTTCGCCGTCATCCGCGACGCCATGGAGAAACAGGGCAAGGTGGCGCTGGGCCAGCTGGTCCTGCGCGGCAAGGAGCGTCAGCTGGCGCTGGAGGTCCGGGGCAAGGGGCTGATCGCCTACACCCTGCGCGCCCATGACGAGGTGCGCGATTCCGACGACTACTTCGACGACATTCCGACAGTGAAGGCCGATCCCGACATGGTCGAGATCGCCGCGCGCATCATCGGACAGAAAGAAGCGGACTTCGACCCGACCGACTTCAAGGACGGCTACGACGACGCTCTGCGCGCGATGATCAAGGCCAAGTCCAAGGGGGGCAAGGGCGTGGTCGATGTCGCCGAACCCGACGACACCAATGTCATCGACCTGATGGCCGCACTGCGGAACAGCCTCAAGGGGTCGGCGACGGGGACGAAGAAGCCGGCCGCAAAGAAGGCCCCGGCAAAGAAGGCGACGCCCAAGAAGGCTGCGGCAAAGAAGAAGACAGCGGCCTAGACGCCCATCGCCTTCAGCGCCGATTTCAAACTGACCGCCGAAGCGCGGAAATCGGCCCAGGGATCGGGCTTCTTCAGCAAGGACGCATAGGTCCAAAGGTTGAACGCGGCGGGATCCAGCCCGACCTTCACCTGCCCCCACGACAGCGGGAAGGCGATCCCCGCCCCCGGCCGGGCGCGCGGCGACCAGGGCGCGACCGCCGTCGCCATCCGCCCGTTGCGCAGATAGTCGATGAAGATCTTTCCGCCCCGCGCCTTCTTGGCCAGGGTCGTGGTGAACCGGTCCGGCGCCTCGACGCGTATGGCCTCCGCCACCGCCTTGGCGAAGGCCTTGTTCTGATCCCAGGTCACGCGAGAGCGGGCGTCGGTCTTGATCGGCACCACGACGTGCAGCCCCTTGCCCCCGGTCGTCTTGACGAAGGCGGCCAGACCTAGCGCCTCGATCTTCGCTTTCACGACCTTAGACGCGGCGATGACGTCGGCGAAGTCCAGCCCCTCGTCCGGATCCAGGTCGAAGGTGATCTGGTCAGGGATTTCTGGCTGGCCGGGCGCACAGCCCCAGGGGTGCAGTTCCAGCCCGCCTGACTGGGCGATGGCGACCAGGCCGCCCGCATCGACGGCGGCCACATAGGGCGTGCGCGCCTTGACGTCGATCAGCTTCAGCCGCGGGTTCGACCCCGCCATGGCGTGGCGTTGGAAGAAGGTCTCGCCGCCGATTCCCTCGGGCGCCCGGATGATCGAGGTCGGCCGGTCCGCCACCTGGGGCAGGATCCGCTCAGCCGCCGCCTCGTAGTAGCGCGCCAGATCGGCCTTGGAGATCGCCGGCCGGTCGCCGACGGCGGGCCACAACATCTTATCGGGGCTGGAGAGGGTCACGCCCGCCACGACCACCTTGCCGGGCTTTCCAGCCGGTCGCACCGTGGTCGTGGTCTTCTTGGCTTCAACCATGTCCGTGGGCGGTTGCGGCGCCTCGGTGACCTCGGCGGCCGTCTTGTCTTCGCGCAGCCCCTTGAACGCCGCCTGCCGCAGCGATCCGGATTCGGTATAGCCGCCATGCTCGACCTCGGCGACCAGCACCGGCTTGACCCAATGGATGTCCTTGGCCGCCTTGGGCGCGCCCGCCCCGGCGAAGGGAGATTTCTCCGCCGCCACGCCCTTCAGCGCCGGAACAAGCGTCTTCGTCACCGCCTCGCCATAGCCGGTCCCGACCCGGCCCAGATAGCGAAGGCCGCCCTTTTCCCTAACGCCGACCAGCAGAGAGCGGAACCGCGTGCCGCCCTCGGATGACCAGCCGCCGATCACCACTTCGTCGCGCCCCCGGCATTTGGACTTCAGCCAGGTCGAAGACCGCCCGGCATGATAGGGGGCGTCCAGTTTCTTGGAGATCACGCCTTCCAGATCCATCCGGCAGGCGCTCTCCAGCACCGCCTGGCCGGTCGAGGCGAAATGCTCGACGTAGCGCAGCCGCCCTGCGTCCGCCTTTCCGATCCGGTCCACATAGGCCTGCAGCCGCGCCTTGCGATGCGACAGCGGCAGGTTGCGCAGATCCTCCGCCCCCTCGAACAGCAGGTCGAAAGCGAAGTAGACCAGGCCTTCCGTCTTCTCGTCCGAGATCGCGGCTTGCAACGCCCCGAAGTCCGGCATGTGATCGTCGTCCAGCGCGCACAGCTCCCCGTCGATCACCGCGTCGGGCCAGGTCGCCGCGTCCGCCGCCAGGTCCGAGAACTTGTCGCTCCAGTCCAGACCCTTGCGCGTCCGCAAGACCGCCCGACCGCCGCCGACCCCGATCTGGATGCGATAGCCGTCGAACTTGATCTCGTGCGCCCAGCCCGTCCCGCCCGGTGGATGGTCGGTCACCTTACACAGCTGGATCGGCACGAAGGCCGGCGGCTTCCTGGCCTTCGCCGCCGCTTTCGAGGGCGTGGGTTTGGCCGGGCCCTTTCGCCCCGTCGGTTTGGACGCCGTCCACTCCTTCGTCCCATCCGCGATCTCGGCCAGCGACCGCCCGGTCGTCACAGAGGCGTCGATTTCGGCCAGCGCATCACCCTCGCCCGCCACGGCGAAGTCGTCCTTCTCCTTCAGCAGCAGCCAGTTGTTGCGTTTGGAGGGTTTGCCCCTGTCGCTCTTCAGCCGGATCAGCGCCCATTTGCCTTTCAGCCGCTCGCCGTGAAGGATCATCTTGATCTGACCCTTGGCCCAGGCCGCCTCCAGATCCGGCTCCTGCGGCTCCCAGGTGCCGACATCCCACATCTGTACCGTGCCGGCGCCGTAGTTGCCGTCGGGAATCGTGCCTTCGAACGATCCGTAATCCAGCGGATGATCCTCGACCTCGACCGCCAGCCGCTTGACCGCCGTGTCGCGCGACGGCGCCTTGGTCACGGCCCAGGATTTCAGCACCCCGTCCGCCTCGATGCGGAAATCATAGTGCAGACGCGTCGCCGCGTGGCGCTGGATCAGATAGCGGAAGCCGCCCTTCCCGCGCTTGCCCTTCGCGCCCTTCGGCTCGGGCGTTTCGCCGAACCGGCGCTTGGCCTGATAGGTCTTCAGTTCACCGCGCATAGGGGCGTAATCCGCCCCGCGCCAAAGCGTTGCCTCAGCGACAAAAGCGCGTGTCGGTCGCCTCGAGGTGAAGGTGGTCGTAGTGGACGGCGTTGTAGTCGGGGCTGAGCGTCGTGCCGAAGATGCGGCAGGCGTCGTCGCGAATACGCTTCAGGAAGCGCGCCTCGGGCGTGTCGCCGTTCCAGTCCCTGGTCACGGTGATGCGACGCCCGTCTCTCAGCCGCACCCCGGCGAAGTCCAGCGCCGCCGCCTGGGAATGGGCGCTGACGCGGTTGGAGCCCACGCCGTTGTTCACATTGCGACAGGCGTAGGCCCCCATGTGATCGATCTGCACAACGTCCGAGCCCAGAATCTCACGCGCCGCCGGCTCCAGCGACTGGCGACGCCAGATGCTCAGCGCCAGCGCGGTCTGGCAGGTCATCTCCACATCGCCCGGCGCCATGCGCGCTACCGTCCCCAGATCGGCGCCCAGCACCCCGCCCTTGCTCAAGCCGCAGGTGGCCGTGTTCTGGCGATCCGGCACGGGGCTGAACCGCACGCGCGCGGCGTTCAACTCGGCCAGACAACGGCCCAGATCGCCGCCTTCGCGCACGACCAGGGCCTGGGTCCCGCCGTCGATCATCCGATCCACCAGTCCCCCGACCAGCGGCGCTTCGGTGCGTGACGGATAGGGCGATGGCGGCCGCAACGGCTCGGGCGGCCGCCGCACGCAGCCGCTGAGGATCAGCAGGACGCCGAGGCCGATGAGAATGGGAGAGACGCGCGACACGGAAAGCATGGTCGCGACGCTTAGCTGATTCCCGCCGCCGCCGTGGTCACGAGGCGGAGAGCCGTCTATCGGCGGTCTTCGGACGCGCCCTTGGCCCGGCACCGATCCGAGCAGAACCGCACCTGATCCCAGTCCCGCGCCCACTTCTTGCGCCAGGCGAACGGCAGGCCGCAGGCGGCGCAGAGCTTTTCCGGCAGGTCGGACTTGGCCGGCGCCGTGCCGAGATTGACGTGTTTTCGGGCCATGTCGCCTGCCAGGAAAAAGGGCGGCCCGTCGGGGCCGCCCTTGATCGTATCAGCTGTCCAGGAAGGACCGCAGTTTGCGCGACCGCGACGGGTGCTTGAGCTTGCGCAGCGCCTTCGCCTCGATCTGACGGATGCGTTCGCGGGTCACCGAGAACTGCTGGCCGACTTCTTCCAGCGTGTGGTCCGTGTTCATGCCGATGCCGAAGCGCATCCGCAGGACCCGCTCCTCGCGCGGCGTCAGTGACGCCAGAACCCGGGTGGTGGTCTCACGCAGGTTCGACTGGATGGCGGCGTCGATCGGCAGGACGGCGTTCTTGTCCTCGATGAAGTCGCCCAGGTGGCTGTCTTCCTCGTCCCCGATCGGGGTTTCCAGCGAGATCGGCTCCTTGGCGATCTTCAGGACCTTGCGCACCTTCTCCAACGGCATGGCCAGCTTTTCGGCTAGCTCTTCCGGGGTCGGCTCGCGGCCGATCTCGTGCAGCATCTGGCGGCTGGTGCGGACGATCTTGTTGATCGTCTCGATCATATGCACCGGGATACGGATGGTGCGCGCTTGGTCGGCGATCGAGCGGGTGATCGCCTGACGAATCCACCAAGTGGCGTAGGTCGAGAACTTGTAGCCGCGACGATATTCGAACTTGTCGACAGCCTTCATCAGGCCGATGTTGCCCTCTTGGATCAGGTCCAGGAACTGCAGGCCGCGGTTGGTGTATTTCTTGGCGATGGAGATCACGAGGCGCAGGTTGGCCTCGACCATTTCCTTCTTGGCTTGCCGCGCTTCGCGCTCGCCCTTCTGCACCGTCTGGACGATGCGGCGATAGTCGTCGATCGGCAGGCCGGCTTCCAGCGCCACGGCGGCGACGTCGGAGCGGATGGTCGCGATCTGGCTGGCTTCATTCTCGCTGAACTTGGTCCAGCGCACGCCCTGATCCTTGATCCGGTCGGTCCAGGTGGGATCGAGCTCCGAGCCGAAATAGGCCTTGAGGAACTCGGGCCGCGAAATGCCGTAGCTGTCGGCCAGGCGCAGCAGACGGCCTTCCAGACCGATCAGGCGCTTGTTGATCGCATAGAGCTGCTCGACCAGCGCCTCGATGCGGTTGTTGTTCAGCTTCATCGTCTTCAGACGATCCGAGATGGACGTCGTCAGCGCCTGATAGGCCTTTTCATCCTTGGCGCTCAGCACCTCGCCCTTCAGGCGGGTCTGAACCAGCTTATCCTGCAGGGCGCGGAAGGCGCCGAAGTCCGCCGCGATCGCGTTCAGGACGTCCATAACCCCGTCGCGCAGCTCGGCTTCCAACGCGGAGATCGACATGCCGCCGCCGTCGTCGAAGTCGTCGTCATCGTCGTCGTCGGACTCAGGCTTGTCTTCGGCGGCCGGCTTGTCCTCGGCCTCTTCTTCCTCTTCGCCTTCAGGCTGGGCGGCGCCCGGCAGGGACGAAGGGTTCAGAACGCCATAGGTGGCGTCCAGGTCGATGACCTCGCGCAGCAGGATGCGGTTGTTTTCCAGCTCGTCGCGCCAGACCATGATGGCCTCGAAGGTCAGAGCGCTTTCGCACAGACCCGAGATCATGGCGTCGCGGCCGGCCTCGATCCGCTTGGCGATGGCGATTTCGCCCTCGCGGCTCAGCAGTTCGACCGAACCCATCTCGCGCAGGTACATGCGCACGGGGTCGTCGGTGCGGTCATAGGCCGACTTGGCGGGCGTTTCGGCCACGGCGGTGCCGGCGGCAGCCGCGACGTCGGTGGACTGCTGCTCCTGCGCGTCCTCCTCGGCCTCCACGACGTTGACGCCCATTTCGGACAGCATCGCCAAGGTGTCTTCAATAGCGTCGGGCGTGACTTCTTCAGACGGCAGGACCTTGTTCAGCTCCTCCATCGTCACATAGCCGCGCGCCTTGGCTTGCTTGATGAACTTCTTGACGCCGGCGTCCGTCAGATCGAGCAGGGGCCCATCGGTCGAAACCTCGGTGTCCTGCGTCTCGGTCTGTGCGTTCATAGTCAGTCTGTCTCCAGCCGAGAGGGTGATCAGTCCGCCCCGGCGAAAAATACAATGCTTGGCGTGCCGTAAGGTTACGTGCCCGCGCTGTCTTCCCAAATCGTCCCGGCTTTGATCGCACGGCGAAGCGCATCCCGCTCGGCCTTCAGCCGGCGGAACGCCTCATCCTGCCCAGGCACATCACGTGCATGGGCCAAGGCGTCCTCCAACGCGGCGACCCGCGTCGAAGCGTCGAACGCCTGCGACCATCGGACCCTTGCCTCGGCGAGGGGCGCATTTGCGGCCAGGAATGGCGCGCCGGACTTTGCCGCCGCCTTCTCGACCTCGCGCACTAAGGCATCATGACCCGATTGCGCCAGATGGCGTCGCAGGGCGGCGGAGTCAAGGCTATGTCCCGACAGACGCAGGCGAACCAGCTCCTGCGCCAGTCCATCCAGCCCCTTGTCGCCGAATCCGTGGGCGGCGATCTCTTCCAGATGGTCGTCCATCCGTTCGGGGTCGTCGATGGCGCCGTGGGCCAGAGCGGCCGGCACGGGCTCGATGGCGCGAAACAGCGACTGCATCGCCTGGGCCCCCTCCGCCGTCTGACCCAGTTTGGGCGGCGGGCCGAAACCGCGTTTGCCCTGCGCCGGCGTCCAAGGCGCGCGTTGAGGGCTGCGCGGGAACAGGGCGTCGAAACGGTCAAACAGGTCGCGGCGGTATTGTTCGGCCAGATCCTTGTCCTGGATAGCCGAGGCGGTGTTCCGCAGCCGCGCCTTGAAGCCGGCCTTGCGTTCCGGCGTGTCCAGCGGCTCCAGATCCTGTTCGCGGCGGAACAGCACCTCGGCGAACCCATGGGTTTCGGCCAGGGCCTGACGCAGGGCGGGCGCGCCCTTGTCGCGCAGAATGTCATCGGGATCCTGACCGGCGCCCAGCAGCGCAAATCGGAACGACCGCCCCGGCTTCAGCAGCGGCAGCGAGCGTTCGATGGCGCGATAGGCGGCGCGCAGTCCGGCCGCATCGCCGTCGAAGCACAGGATCGGCTCGTGCGACACGCGCCACAGCCGTTCCATCTGCTCCTCGGTCAGGGCCGTGCCCATCGGCGCCACGGCCGGCAGGCCCGCGCGCTGGCAGGCGATGACGTCCATATAGCCTTCGACCACGATGATGGCCTGGTCGTTCTTGGATTCCGCGCCCAGAATCCGCCGCGCCTCGGGCAGGCCATACAGGGTCGCGCCCTTGTGAAACAGCGGGCTTTCCGGGCCGTTCAGATATTTCGCCCGGTCGTCGGGGTTCATGGCCCGGCCGCCGAAGCTGACGATCCGGCCGCGCGCATCCAGGATCGGGAACATCAGCCGGTCGCGGAAGCGATCATAGGGCTGGCCGCCGCTTTCGGGCGAGATCAGCAGCCCGGCCTCGACCAATTCGGCGGGCTTGGCGCCGCGCTGGACCAAGGCCTGCTTCAGCCCCTCGCGGTCGTTGGGCGCATAGCCCAGGCCGAACCGCTCCCACTGATCCTCGGGCAGCCCGCGCTTGTCCAGGTATTCGCGCGCCGCCTTGCCCGGCGTGCGGCGCAGATTGGCGGCGAACCATTTCTGGGCCAGGTCCATCCAGTCCGACAGACCCGCCCGCTTCTGCTCGCGCTCGGCCTCCTTGGGGTCTTCGGCGGGAAGCTGCATCCCCGCCTCGCCCGCCAGACGCTGCACCGCCTCGACGAAACTCAGCCGCTCGGTTTCCTGCAGGAAGGAGATGATGTCGCCATGCTTGCCGGACGAGAAGTCGTGGAAGAAGCCCTTGTCGTCGTTGACGAAGAAGGACGGCGACTTCTCCTTCGAGAAGGGCGACAGGCCGACGTATTCCCGCCCCTGACGTTTCAGCTTCACCGTCCGCCCGATCACGTCGGACGGCCGAAGGCGGGCCTTCAGTTCATCGATGAATCTCTCGTCGAAACGCACCCGCGATCCTTAAGCCCTGCGGGCCTCACAAGCGAATCGAATGAGCGCAATACCCTCCTTGACTCGACAAGTTTGTATTCTAAAGTAGTCAAATCGCGGGAGAGCCAAAAATGACCCATTCTTCTTCGTCAAGGGACGAAGCCGACCTGGCCTACCTGAAACGATTGGCGGTAGCGGGACGCGGGCAGCCCGCCCCTTTCCTGCTCTTGATCGCCGTGTTCGGAGGCGCCTATGGCTTTGCCCTATTGGCCATCCTGACGGCCTTCGTGATCGAAGGATTGCCGCAACCCGGTACACCCGTGACAGGACCGATCTCTAACTTCCTGGGATCGTGGGTGATTACAGGTTCGCACGTGATCTTTTTCGCCACCGTCGCGTGGACGATCTGGAGAACTTTGGGTCCAAACCGAGTCCGCCTTAGCCGATCGGCCACAGCGACATGGTCCGGCAGCTTCATCGCGCTGGTCGCCACCTTTGTCATTTTCCACCTGGTTACGCGAAACGAAGCCGCGCCGGATGCGACTAAAATCGCCCAGGTCATCTGGCCGGTCGTGTTGATCCTATGGGGCGCAGCGTGGTGGACCACCGCCATCGCCAGCGACCGGAGGTGGCTCATCGCCGTTGCGATCGGAAGTTTTGGCGCAGCCGCTGCCTTGGCATGGGTCGGCACAGCGTCTTTGGCCGCCTTGGTTGTCATGTGCGCCAGTCTGATACTTCTGGCCTTCGCTCCTGCGATGATCCTGATACGCGAGACGCGCAGGTGACGGCCGAGCCCAGCGTCGATCCCGCCTTTTCCCATCGATTAAGAACAGGGGTGATGGCCTATCTCTCGACCGCCGAAGCCGCCGACTTCACCGAGCTCGCCCTCGCCTTGGCCGCCCCGAACAACAGCCTGTCCAGTCACCTGAGCCGACTGGAAACCGCCGGCTACATTGAATTGCGACGGGGTTTTCTGGGCCGCAAGCCTCGCACCCGCGTCGTCCTGACCGTCACTGGACGGGCGGCATGGGAACGATATCTGGGCGCGTTGGGCTGAAGGACGATCAGGCGGCTCGTCCGGGCATCCCCCGATATCCGAACGAACCGCCGCATCGCAGAAGGCGCAAACCGCAGCGTCCCCCAACGCCTTGGCTAACGAAGTCCTAACGCCTCGCGGAACGGCATCTGAGGTCAGGACCGCCGTTCTGTCGAGAGGCGGGCGGCCCCGGCATAGCGAATAGAGGCGAGACTGTGTCCTTTTCGTCGCGCGTCGTTCGCCTTACGGGCGACCGAACGGGACGACCTTATTGGCGGCGTCATGCCCGATATCGGCGCTTCCCAGAAAGGGTATACCCGAACGCAGGCACCAGTATCGAACGATTTCCTCCGGAGTCTGACCGAAATCGGGATCGTTTGGCGTGACGTCCGAGACTCGTCCCAGGCGAATCCCGGCCACGCGACGGATGCTGGCCTGGCTGGTCAAGTGAAACATCATCCGGTCGATCCGGTAGGCGGCCTCGGACACCTCCTCCAGCATCAGGACGTGGTCGGACAGATCAGGCTCCAGCGGCGTGCCGGTCAGTTCGTTCAGGATGGTCAGGTTGAAGGCGACGGCCGGGCGCGGATCGGTCGCCAGCGACGGCTCGATCCAGTCGGTGCGTCCCGTGGTCAGCCAAGACAGGGCGCCGCGCACGGTCGCGTCGTCGCGCACAGCGTCCGAAGCCATCGGTCCGTGCGCCAGATGCTTAAATCCGGCCTTGTACATTCCAGCCAACAGGCTGCCGGCGTCGGAATAGCCCATATAGCGCTTCTTGCGGGCGACGGCGTCCAGGCGCGGGATCACCGCATCGGCGATGCGGCACGAGCCGTAGCCGCCGCGCGCGAACCAGATGGCGTCGATGCGGGAGTCGTTGGCGAACTCGACGAAGGCGTCGGCGCGCGCCCGGTCGTCTCCGGCGAAATGACCGTGTTTCAGAAAACAGGCGGGGTGAAAGACGACGGCGACATCGCGGTCGGGATGGTTGTGCGCCATCCAGGCCTCGACGGCCTCGGCGCGCTCTTTCGCAAAGCGCGAACTGGCGCAGACGACGCCGATCTTGAAGCTATTGGTGGTCACGTCCGTCTTCTTCGTCGTTTTTGCGATCCCCTACTGGCGGACCGGCCCGATCCCCTGTTCTAAGGGGGCATGAACCAAGACGCCTCCTATTTCTTCTGCGGCATCGGCGGGTCGGGCATGCTGCCCCTGGCCATGATCGTCCAGGCGCGCGGCGCCGTGATCGAAGGGTCGGACCGGGCGCTGGACCAGGGCCGCACGCCCGAGAAGTTCAACTGGCTGCGCGCCCACGGCGTGACCCTGTATCCCCAGGACGGATCGGGCGTGACCCGCGCGGATCAGACCGTCATCGCCACCGGCGCCATCGAGGAGACGGTGCCCGACATCGGCGCGGCCAGGCGCGCCGGCGCAACCATCAAGACCCGGCCCGAGCTGCTCAGTGAACTCTTCAACGACGCCCCGACCTCGGTCGGGGTCGCGGGCACCAGCGGCAAGTCCACCATCACCGGCATGATCGCCTGGATCCTGCATCAGACAGGCCGCGAGCCAACCGTCATGAACGGAGCGGTGATGAAGAACTTCGCCGACGCCGACCATCCGTTCGCCAGCGCCCTGATCGGCGGGCCAGACGTGTTCGTGTCGGAGGTGGATGAAAGCGACGGCTCCATCGCCCGCTACGATCCGACGGTGGCGGTGGTGTCCAACATCTCGCTGGACCACAAGTCGATGGAGGAGTTGCGCGACCTGTTCGGCGGCTTCACCGCGCGGGCGACGACGGCCGTGTTGAACCTGGACAATCCCGAGACGGCGGCGCTGGTCCAGACCCTGCCGGTTGGCAAGGCGATCACCTTCGGCCTGGGCGAAGAGAAGGCCGACCTGTCCGCCCATGATCTTCAGCCTCTGCCGACGGGCATGCGGTTCCGCCTGATCGAGGGCTGGAGCGAACACGACGTCGTCCTGAACGTGCCCGGCGCGCACAATGTCGCCAACGCCCTGGCCGCGCTGGGCGCGACGCGAGCGCTGGGCGTGCCGACGGCCGAAGCGGTCAAGGCGCTGGAGACCTTCGCCGGCATCCGGCGCCGGATGGAGGTCGTCGGGACGGCGTGCGACATCACCGTCATCGACGACTTCGCCCATAACCCGGACAAGATCGCCGCCACGCTGAAGACCCTGCACGCCTTCGACGGGCGGCTGCTGATCCTGTTTCAGCCGCATGGGTTCGGGCCGCTGAAGCTGATGAAGTCCGAGTTCATCGACGGTTTCGCCGGCCTGATGCGCGAGGACGACGTGCTGCTGATGCCCGAGCCGGTCTATTACGGCGGCACCACCGACCGCAGCGTGGGATCGGAAGACATCGCCTCCGGCGTCCGCGCCGCCGGCCGTCAGGCCGAGGCGCTGGCGACGCGCGCCGACTGCGGCGACCGGATCGTCGAGATCGCCAAGCCGGGCGACCGGATCATCGTCATGGGCGCGCGCGACGACACCCTGTCGACCTTCGCGGCGGAACTGCTGGGGCGACTAGGCCAGTAGCCCCCATCGGCAAAGACGGGGTTCAGTAGACGTCGCGGCGGTAGCGGCCGTCTTCCAGCATGGTCAGCACCACGTCCGCGCCCAGCGCGCTTTCCAGCGCGGCATGCACGCCTTGCGACATGCCGTCCAGACTGCCGCAGACATAGATCGCCGCGCCGCGCGCGATCCAATCTCGAAGCTCGTCGGCCGCCGCCGCGACCAAGTCCTGCACATATCGGCCGTCGCCCGCATCGCGCGAGAAGCTCCGGTCCAGCCGCCGCAGCACGCCCGACGCCAGCCAGGCCTGCAACTCCGCATCGAAGAAGGCGTCGTGCGCCTGGGTGCGTTCACCGAACAGCAGCCAGGCCCCGCCCGTGTCGGTGCGCGCCTTCAGGTGCGCGCGCAGTCCGGCGATGCCCGTGCCGTTGCCGATCAGGATCATCGGCGTCTCGTCCGCCGGGCCGTGGAAGCTGCGGTTCGTGCGCAGCCGCATCCCGATCTCGCCGCCGAGCGACAGGTCTTGCGTCAGCCAGCCCGAGGCCAGGCCCGGCGCGCCGTCAGGATGGCGCATCAGTCGGATCAGGAACTCGACCCGGCCGTCCGACGGCAGGGAAGCGATGGAATATTCACGTGAACCCGGCGTGACGCCATCACGCTCAGGCAGGCCGACCTCGGCGATGTCGCCGGCCGACCAGTCGGACGTCGCGCCCACGGCCTCGAACGCCAGATGATAGGCCTCGCCGCCGGGACTGCCCGGATTGACCAGGGTGCGTTCGACCAGCCGCCAGGGGGCGTAGGCGGGCGGAGTCCAGTCGGGAGCCGTGACGCTGCCCGTGATCTGGTTCAACTGGTGCTGCCAGTGGCGAAGGGCGCCGGCCTCGCCGTTGTCGACCTCGACCATGTCGAACAGCGGTTCGGCGCCGGCGCGTCGCAGCCAGCCGTCGACCGCATGGCCGAAGCCGCAGAACTGGTCATAGCTGCGGTCGCCCAGCGCCAGCAGACCGAAGCGCAGTTCCGACAGGTCCGTCGCCTCGCCCATGACCTTGCGTACGAACCGGGCCGCGCTGTCGGGCGGATCGCCCTCGCCGGTCGTCGAGACGATCAGCAATGCGCGGTCCGCCGCCTTCAGGGTCTGCACATCCAGATCGGCGAGGGACAGCACCCGCGCGCCCACGCCGCCGTCGCTTAAGGCGCGCGCCGTCATCCACGCCAGTTCTTCGGCGAAGCCCGTCTGGCTGGCGAAGGCGATCAGCACCGGCTGGCCATCGCCTGCGCCCGCCAGGGCATCAGACCGCGCGCGGGCCGCCGCCCTCGCCTTGCGCTCACGCCAGACGATGACGGCGATCAGGGCCAGCCAAAGCGCCAAGGCCCCGACCGCCCACAGCCAGCGCTGCGGATCGGCTGTCACCCCGGACGATCTCCGTCGTCGTCGAGCAGGGCGGCGAAGGCCGGCGACATCCGCTCGACCGGGCCGCGCTCGGTGCGTTCGACGAAATGGGCCATCAGGCCGACGGCCTCGGCGTAGTCCGGTCCGTCGAACGGTCCCATGACGGTCAGGGCCGTGGCGTAGGCGTCGGCCATCATGGCAGAGGGGTGCAGGACGGTCACCGAACTCAGATTGTTGCTGACCGGCCGACCGGCCGATCCGTCGATGGTGTGGGGATAAATGCGCCCGTCATGGCGGAACGCGCGGCGATAGTCGCCGCTGGTCGCCACGGCGAGATCGAACAGGGCCGCCACGGTGTGGGGCGCAGGCGAACCCTCGACCCGCTCGATTTCGACCCACCAGGGCTGGGCGTCCGGCTTGACGCCGCGCCCCTTCAGCTCGCCCCCGATTTCGATCAGGTGCGAGGTCGCGCCCATGGCCATCAGGCGGTCGGACACGCGGTCCACCGCATGACCCTTGGCGATGCCGGAGAAGTCCAGCCTCATCCCGCCCATCTGCATCACCGCGCGCGCATCGCCGTTCAGCCGCAGCTTTTGCCAGCCCGAGACGGCCGCAGCCGCCGCGATCTCGTCCTCGGACGGGACGGGCAACAAGGCCGAGCGCGGTCCGGGCGGGCCGAAGCCCCACAGATCGACCAAGGCACCCAGGGTCGGATCGACCGCGCCGTTGGTCTCGTCACCCAGGGTCATCGCCGCATCCAGCAGATCCCAGAACGGCTGGGACACCGCCCAGACGCCGGCCGGCGCGGTGTTGAAGCGGCTGATTTCGCTGGACGGCTCCCACGGGCTGAACAGACCGACGACGGTCGCCAGTTCCTCTTCGATCGCAGACCGGATCTCGGCCTCGCCCACGCCTGGCGGGGCGATGACGCGCGCGCTCCAGGTCGTGCCCATGGTTTCGCCGCCCAGCGAGCGGATCAGGTCGCTGGGCGGACGGGGCGGCGCGCCTTCGATCGCGGGCACGAGGACGCGGTTGTCGGCGCGGTCGCCCAGAGGGGCGGCGTCGCCGATATTGACCGTGGGCGGGGCGGCGCGGGAACCGCGCGAGGGGGGAATGTCGGACATGGCCCTTCGCTTAGGGCAGGACTTCCATCGCCGCCACATAGCTGGCGTTGGAATCCAGCGTTTCGCCCTGGCCTTCGGTGCGGACCGAGGCGTTCAGCCAGTACATGCCCGCTTCCGGCCAGGTGATGGTGAAGGCGCCCTCGGCGTTGGTCTTGAGCGTCGATTCTTCGGGGTTGTCGCGGTAGCGCAAACCGCCGCGCGCCACGGTGACGTCGATGTCCGCCGCCGGCTGGCCATTGTTCAGCAGTTTGAAGGTGGCGGGTTCGCCCACGACCAGGTCGTTGGGGTGGGTGACCGGCACCAGCTCAAGTCCTTCGCCGGTCGTCTTGAAGACGGTGTCGGTCGGGTTGTTCAGGGTGACGAAGGTCTCGATCCGGCTGGCGGTGCGGGTCGCCTGCACCTCGGTCGCACCAGCAGGCAGAGCGGCCAGGTATTCAGCCGCCGCGCCGCGCCAGCGCTTCTGCTCGCCGTTCAGCTTGTAGCTGGCCATCACGCCGTTCATGACGTTGGCGATCTTGTAGGTGCCGTTCTGGGTCAAATGGGCGTCGAAGGTCGAGCGATAGCGGCCCTGCATGGCGTTCTCGGGCTGGACCGCCGAGCCGTCCGGCGCGGTGATGGTCAGGCCGGTCAGGCGCATGGCGGCGTGGTCAGGGTTGAACACCTGGTTCGACATGCCGGCGTCGAATCCGACCCAGGCGTCCGTGCCCGACAGGGTCGTGGCGGTGGGCGCCAGCCAGGCGCGGTGGGCCTGGGCGGCCATGGGGGCGGCCAGCGCTGCGGCCAGCGTCAGCAGGGCGATCGTCTTCTTCATGGTCTTGATCCTCAGCGAGAGACGGCGACGCGCACGGCGCCCAGTTCGGTGGAGCCGGTTCCGGCGCCGGTGTTGGCCGCGCCCCAGCGGAAGGGCACGCGAACGACTTCACGCCCGCCGAGTTCGCGGGCCGCCTCGACGACAATGTTGTACTGGCCGGGCTGAAGGTTGCGCAGCCGGGCGGCGGGCACGGTGACGGTCTGGCGGCCCGGCGCGCGCGTGGCCCCGGATACGCCGTCGGCCGGCAGGCTCATGGCCCGACCGCCCTTGCGCCACCAGGTGCGCAAATCCTTCAGCCAGTCCTTGCCGTCGCCTTCGTTGTTGCGAGTCTGCTGATACCAGACGGCCAGGGTGCGCTCGGCGGACTGGTCCGGCTTTTCGATCCACACCGCGACATAGGGGCGATGATAGGAGGCGGTGTTCAGACGCGGAATCTCGACCGACACCGTCAGGTCGGCGGCCATGGCGGGCGCAGCGGCGGCGGCCAGGCCGACGGTGGTGATGACGACGGGAAGAAGGCGCATCGGAAAACTCGTCAGTGAATGAAGATCAGGGCGATAACGACGGGGATCAGCAGGCCCAGCGCCGCCAGCGGCCAAGTCGAGGGCCGACCCTTGGCGTGCAGGAACATCAGGCCCAGGCCCGTGACGGCGAAGATGACGCAGGCCGCCGCGAACACGTCGATGAACCAGAACCAGACCACGCCGGCGTTGCGACCCTTGTGCAGGTCGTTGAGGTAGGCGATCCAGCCGCGTGTCGTCTTCTCGTGCAGCGTCTCGCCGGTCGAACGGTCGATGGTGACCCAGCCGTCGCCGCCGGGCATGGCCAGGGCGACATAGACCTCCTCCGCCGTTGTCTCGGTCGGCTTGCCGGCGATCTCGACCTTTAGAGCGTCGGACGCCCAGCGTGCGACCGCGTCGGGGACAGGATCAGTCGTCTCCTGCGGGAAGCTCGCCAGCCGCTGCAACAGGGGCGCCGGCAAGGTCGCGGTCTGTTCGACCGTGACCGGATCGCCGGGGATTGAGGCCGCATGGTTCAGGGTGATGCCGGTGACCGCGAACAGGATCATGCCGACTAGGCTGACCGCCGCTGAAATCCAGTGCCAGCTGTGAAGCTGCTTCAGCCAGAACGACCGTGCGCCGTTCAGCGCCGCCTTGGGTTTGGAGCCCTTGGCTGCGGTTTCGGCCTGACGCTGTGTGGCGAGTTCGGTCACGGGCTCGCTGTGCCATTGTTGCGAACGGGTTGCAATAGCATTTAGCGGCGCTGTGGTGAGGCGGGCGTCAGACCTCGGTCCAGCTCCGCAGCAGATTGTGATAGACGCCGGTCAGTTCGATCACCGCCTGATCCTTCGGCCCCTTCTCGGACGCCACGCGCTGGGTGGCGATGTCCAGACGGAACAGGGTCTCGCGATCGGCGTCATCGCGGATCAGGCTCTGCATCCACATGAAGGACGACACCCGCGCGCCGCGCGTCACGGGCGTGACCCGGTGCAGGCTCTTGGAGGGATAGAGGACCAGATCGCCAGCCGGCAGCTTGATCGCCTGCGACCCGTACATCTCCTCGATGATCAGTTCGCCACCATCGTAGTCCTCGGGCTCGGACAGAAAAAGGGTCGCCGACAGGTCGCTGCGAATGCGCATCGCCCCGCCGGTGCGGGACTGGCGGATGGCGTTGTCGACGTGCAGGCCGAACTCACCCCCGCCTTCGTAGCGGTTGAACAAGGGCGGAAAGATCGTGTGCGGCAGGGCCGCCGCCACAAACATCGGATTGGCGTTCAGCGCCTGGACGACAAGGGCGGAGACCTCCTTCGCCACGTCCGACTCTTCGGGCAGTTGCAGGTTTTTCTTCGCCGTCGCCGATTGATGGCCCGAGGTGGCGTTGCCGTCCGCCCACGGCCCGGCGTCCAGCCGCGCCCGCAGAGCCTTGACCTCGGCCTTGGAGAAGACTTCCGGAATCTGCAGCAGCACGGGCGTTCTCGCTGAAAGACAAAACGGCCCCGCGGGGATCGCGGGACCGTCAGACTAGGCCGGGGAAACGGCCGTTAGAAGCGCAGGTTCAAGGCCAGGATGGCCTGGCGACCTGCGGCCACATCGGCGTGGTGAACGCCGTTGGTGCGCATGATGTATTCCTCGTCCGTCGCATTCTTGACGTTCAGCTGAAGTGTCGCGCGATCCGTCAGATCATAGGCGGCGAAGGCGTCCACGCGAGTCCATTCGGGCGCATAGATGCGGTTGTTCCCGCCGCCCGCGCCGCCCTGATTCCCGCCCAGAGATTTGGACGTGTAGTAGACGCCGCCGCCGACCGTCAGCCGTGGCAGGACGCGATAGGTGGTGAACAGGCTGGCGCTGTGCTTGGGCGTATTGGCCAGCGGCAGGCCTTGCAGCGGATTGACGGTTGCGACTGGCGGCGTGCCCGACACGATCACGGCCGCCTTGGTCAGTTCGGAGTCCATGTAGGTGTAGCCGCCGAACACGGTCCACTTCGGCGTGATGCTGCCTGACACGCCCAGCTCGAAGCCGTTGACCTCCACCTCGCCTTCCTGACGGAAGATGTTGGGCTCGACCAGGATCAGGGCGTTCTTGCGGGTCAGGTGGAAGGCGGCCGCCGACAGGGCGAGACGGTCGTTCAAGACATTGGCCTTGGCGCCGATCTCGAAGCTTTCGGTGTCTTCCGGATCCAGAACGGTGTTGGCGACGCCATTGACCGTGCCCGTGCCGCCAGAGGCGTTCTGGTCGCCCGCCGAAATGGTCGGCGGCGTCGAGGAGGTGGACCAGGACGCATAGACGCTGCTGTTCTGGGTCGGCTTGAACACCAGACCGACCTGATAGTTGGTGAACTCCCAGGTCTGTTCCGGAACGGCCGTATAGCCCGTCGTCGTCCAGACCCCGGCTGACTGGGT
The DNA here is from genome assembly GCF_900102995.1 of Brevundimonas sp. 374. Classification (NCBI taxonomy): domain Bacteria; kingdom Pseudomonadati; phylum Pseudomonadota; class Alphaproteobacteria; order Caulobacterales; family Caulobacteraceae; genus Brevundimonas; species Brevundimonas sp. 374. The sequence continues at coordinate 1,412,141 of NZ_FNKT01000001.1, forward strand.
CGCCGCCGCGTTCACGCCCTTGACCGAATACTGGTCCCAGCGAACGCCCAGGTTCAGGATCAGTCGCTCGGTCAGGGTGATGCTGTCGTTGGCATAGACGCCGATGGCCTCGGTCGTGTTCGAACTGGTCGGGCCGCGATTGATCACGCCGGTCCAGGCGTCGTCGGGATTGGGGTTGTAGACCGAGGTGCAGTCTCCCGCGCCCAGCGACCCGGCGGCGGTCGGATACGACCCGCTGACGGTCGTCAGACCGGTCGGACAGGCCGAGCCGGAGGTAGTGTAGGTCGAATAGGAGGCGTTCCTGTTGTGCTCGCGCGACAGCTCCACGCCGACGTCATAGCTGTGTTTGATCGAACCGGTGGCGAACTGACCGAAGACATCCGTCACATTGGCCAGTGTGGTGACCGGGTTCCAGCGAGTCTTGGTGCCCCGCTTCATCCAGTAGGTCCCGTCCGCCGCGCGTCCGACATATCCGCCGTCGCCGGGGTTGGTGACGATGTAGTCGTTCAGCGTCTGCGAATAGCGGCTCACGTTGCGGATCGTGGCGAAATCGTTGAGGCGATGCTCGGCCTTGAAGGTGAAGGTATCCACCCCATTGGTCAGGTAGTCGCGCGCCTTCAGCCCATAGAAGCTGTCATAGGGCACATCCAGAACGCCGCTGTCGGTCGTGCGTGACTGGATCTTGGTGAACAGCGGAATGCCGTAGTCGGGCATCTGGTCGCTGGTCAGATGATAGTAGCTGAAGACCATAGACGACGGCGTGCCCAGACCGGCGCCCAGGCTGATGGCCGCACCCCATTTGTCGTAGTCCACGGCGTCGCGGCCAGGCACGTCGCCCTGGGCGCCCATCAGGTTGATGCGCAGAGCGGCGGTCTCGCCCAGCGGCAGGTTCGCATCGACCGTGCCGCGCAAATAGCCGTCGGTGCCCGCGCCCGCGCTGACATTGGTGAAGGCGTTCAGCTTGGGCGATTTGGAGGCCAGATTGATGCTGCCGCCGCCCGAGCCGCGTCCCGAATAGACGGCGTCCGGCCCCTTGATGACCTCAACCTGCTCCAGGTTGAAGACCTCGCGTTGCTGGCCGCCCGTGTCGCGAATGCCGTCCACGAAGATGTTGTTGCCCGACGACTGACCCCGGATGAAGGGACGATCGGCCAGCGGCTGACCGCCCTCGCCTGCCCCGAAAGTAATGCCGGGGGAGTTGGACAGCAGGTCCTGCAAGGACGAGGCCGAGGTCTGTTCGATGATGGCCTGGGGTATGACCGTCACAGCGCGCGGTGTATCCAACAGGGGCGCGACGAACTCGGGGCTGACGGGGGCCGGCTTCTTGAACTGACCGTTGACGTCAATCGTGCCCAGATTGGCGGGCTGGGACTGGTCGGCCGTGACGACCACGCCGTCCTCGGCGGTCACGTCAGCGGCGATGGCGGGGGCGGCGACCAGCATGCCGGCGGCGCTGGAGGCGAACAGAAGCGAGCGGAGCGCGGCGGCGCGGGATTCGGACATAGTCTTGCGACCTTTTGGTCTGATTTTGCGATGCGCTCGCAATAACCAGCTCCACAGGAAGGCACAAGACAATTGCGAACAAATCGCAATCTTAATTAGCCAACGGCGCTGATGCTCCTCTGAGGCGCCGACGTGTCGATATCCAACCAGGTCGGATCGGGCATGGCGCGGTGGGCGGCGGCCAGGGCTTCGGACCAGCGCCGGCCCAGGTCGCGGAAATAGGGATCATCCGCCTCGATGCGCCGCGCCGTGCCCGTCAGCCGGTCGCGCGGCATGACGATCAGGTCCAGCGGCGGGCCGACGGCGATGTTCGAGCGGATGGTCGAGTCAAACGAAATCAGTCCCAGCTTCACCGCCTCGGACAGGGAGGTGGAGCTGTGAAGGGCGCGATCCAGAATGGGCTTGCCGTATTTCAGCTCGCCGATCTGCAGATAGGGCGTATCGGGCCCGCACTCGATGAAGTTGCCCTGCCCATAGATCAGATACAGCCCCATCTTGCCGCCGGCGATCTGACCGCCCAGCAGCATGGAGGCGGTGACGTTCAGCCCATCGGCGGTCGGCGTCGGCGGCGTATTGATGCTGGCGCGCACGCTGGCCATCGCATGACCCAGAAGCTGGGCGGCGCGGAAAAGGGTCGGGGCGGTCTGTAGCGTTTCAAGCTCGGTGGAGTCCGGGAGTTTGACCCCGGCAGCGACCATGGCCAGCGCCGTCTGGGTGACCGACAGATTGCCGGCCGTCGCGACCGCCAGGATCCGCTCGCCCGGCGACTTGTAGATGTGCAGTTTGCGATAGGACGAGATGTTGTCCACGCCCGCATTGGTGCGCGTGTCGGCGATCATCGCCAACCCGTCGTCCACCAGCATGCCTACGCAATAGGTCACTTCGCTCTATTCGCTCCCCGCGTTGCGAATCCCCAGACGCTAACAGATTCGCGCGTCATGCCTATCGGGGCCATCCACTGGATTGCAGTTGTTGCTGGCTCTGTTGCACCGGCCGCACATTCAGGGCGACGGTCAGTTGCTCCTGGCCGCCGCCATAGCTCGTGCCCCGGATCGGGGTGGCGCCCCGTGCATCCAGGCCGACCGCGACCCGGACATAGTGTTCGGTGGGACAGATGCCGTTGGCCGGATCGAACCCGACCCAGCCCAGATTCTCGACCCAGGCCTCGGCCCAGGCATGGGCGGCGTCCTGATCGTGGCGTCCGTCCTGACGGCTGAGGTGGCCCGAAACATAGCGGGCCGGCACGCCCAGCAGGCGCGCGGCCGAGATGAAGATCTGCGAATGGTCCTGACAGACGCCGCGCTTCTGGGCGAAGGCGTCGGCGGCGGTGTGGGAGGCCGAGGTCGAGCCGACCTCGAACGCCACCGTATCCTTCAGCGCGCTCATCAACCGATGCATCCGATTGAGCGTCGGGCCATCGGGGATGGAGCGGGCGAAGTCGACGATGCCGGCGTCGGCCTTCGTCATCGGGGTTTCGCGCAGATAGACCAAGGGGGACAGCCGCTCGGCCTGACCCTTCACGACGCCGCCCGTCTCGACTGTCGAGACCTCGCCGGTGACGCGGATGGTCAGGGCATCGGTCGGCCGCTCGGTATAGAGGCTGTGAACGATGTTGCCGAAGGCGTCCTCGCTGCGCCGCAGCCGGGCGTCCACATCGGTTTCGATCCGCCAGTCGCGGACCTGCTGGCTTTCGCACGACTTGGGCGTCAGGCGCAGCATCTGGACGATGAACCGCGCGGGCCTGGCGTAGGCGTAGCGGGTGGAGTGATCGATCCGGATCCGCATGGTCAGACCAGATACTGTTCGTGGACGGCCGCGGCCAGGGCGTTGTTCTCGTTCAGGAAGCTCTGGATGTATTCGTGCAGGCCGGACTGGAAAATGTCTTCGATCTTGGCCTCGTTGAACTGGCTGAGGCGATTGGAGGCCAGCCGTTGCGCCGGGCCGCGCCGGCCGTAATCGGTGGCCAGCTTCTCCAGATAGCTGACGATCATGCCCTGACATGAGGCCAGCGAGCGCGGCATCTGGCGGTTCAGCACCAACAGGTCCGCCACCAGCCAAGGCCGAACGCTTTCGCGGTAAACCCAGCGATAGGCGGTCAATGCCGAAACCTCGCGCAGCAGGGTCGTCCACTGGAAGTAGTCCAGTTGCCCGCCCACCCGTTCGCCGGGCGGCAGCAGCAGGTGATATTTCACGTCCAGCAGGCGTGCGGTGTTGTCGGCCCGCTCGATCGCCATGCCCAGTCGCAGGAACCAGTAGGCGTCATTCCTCAGCATGGTCCGCGACGACGCGCCCTCAACCGCCAGGGACGTCGATTTCACGAAGTCGAGGAAGTTGGTGAAGTCGTCGCGCTTGGTCGGTTCGCCTAGCTCGTTCAGACCGTTCCAGGCGCCGTTGATCGCCTCCCACAGTTCGATGGTCAGGGCGGTGCGCACCGAGCGCGCATTGGTCCGCGCCTTGGTGATGCAGGCCTTGATCGAGGTCGGATTGTCGAAGCCGAAGGCCAGATATTCCCGCACGGACTTTTCCGACACGGTCCGGCCGGTCGCGTCAAAGCCGGCCTTGACCCCCGACGAGGCGATGGCCCCCGCCCAGGCGGTGACGGCGGCCTGATCTTTCGCCGGCAGGGCGGCGAGACGGATCGCCGCCTCCAGAATGCGGGCAAGAAAGTCCGCCCGCTCCATATAGCGGCCGGTCCAATAGAGGCTGTCTGCGGTGCGTGAAAGCATCAGTTGTCCAGCACCCAGGTGTCCTTAGTTCCGCCGCCCTGGCTGGAGTTCACCACCAGCGACCCTTCCTTCAGCGCCACCCGCGTCAGGCCGCCGGGCGCGACGCGCACCCCGGCCGGGCTGGACAGGACGAACGGCCTGAGGTCGACGTGGCGGGGCGACAGGGCGCCGCCGTTCAGCGTCGGGGCCGTCGACAGGCTCAGCGTTGGCTGGGCGATGAAGTCGTCGGGATCGGCGATCAGCTTGGCGCGAAAATCCTCGATCTCGGCCTTGGTCGAGGTCGGCCCGACCAGCATGCCGTAGCCGCCCGATCCGCCGACTTCCTTGACCACCAGTTCCGGCAGCTTATCCAACACTTCCTTCAGGGCGTCCGGCTCGCGACAGCGCCAGGTCGGCACGTTCTGCAGGATGGCGTCCTCGCCCGTGAAGAAGCGGATGATCTCGGGCATGTAGGTATAGACGGCCTTGTCGTCGGCCACGCCCGTCCCGACCGCATTGGCCAGGGTCACCCGTCCAGCGAAATAGGCCGACATCAACCCCGGCACCCCGATGGTGGAGTTGGGCATGAAGGTCAGGGGATCGAGGAAGTCGTCATCGATGCGGCGATAGATAACATCGACGCGCTTGGGCCCCTCGGTCGTGCGCATGAAGACCGTGTCGTCATTGACGAACAGGTCCGTGCCCTGGACCAGCTCGACACCCAGCTTGTCGGCCAGGAAGCTGTGCTCATAGTAGGCCGAGTTGAAGGGGCCGGGCGTCAGCACGACGATGGTCGGATCCGCCCCCGCCCCTGCCGGCGCTGAGGCCTGCAGCGAGCGCAGCAGCATGTCGGTGTAGATCTCGACGGGACGCACGGCGTGTTCCGCGAACAGGTCGGGGAACAGCCGCATCATCATCTCGCGGTTCTCCAGCATATAGGAGACGCCCGACGGCGTGCGGCAGTTGTCTTCCAAAACGTAGAAGCCGTCCTCGCCCGTGCGCACCAGATCCACACCCGAGATATGGCACCAGACATCGCCCGGTGGACGACGCCCCTGCATCTCCGGCCGATAATGCGGATTGGTCAGGATCAGATCGGCCGGGACGATGCCCGCCTTGATGCAGTCCTGCGGCCCATAGATGTCTTTCAGGAAGGCGTTGATGGCGGTGACCCGCTGCTTCAGCCCCTTTTCCAAACCGCCCCACTCGTCCGCGCCGATGATGCGCGGCACGACATCGAAGGGGATCAGCCGCTCGTTGGATTCCTCGTCGCCATAGACGGCGAAGGTCACGCCCATGCGGCGGAAGAACAGCTCTGCCTGGCGCGAGCGCGCCTGCAACAGATCGGCCGGCGCGTTTTCCAGCCACGCCGCCAGCGTCTTGTAGCTGTCGCGGATCGCACCCGATCCACCGCCATTCATTTCGTCGAAAGCTCTCGTCATCCGCCCCCGCCGCGTTGAAGTCGCAGCTTGAACGGTCACGAACGTAAAGCGCAACAGTTTTGTTGCACTGCGGCGACGTTGTCTCCTCCCCGTGGAGCGGGGAGGTGGCGCGGCGCACCTTGCGCCGTGACGGAGGGGCTCTTCACCGCATCACCAGCGCCTGCGTGACTTCAAGAGCCCCTCCACCACGCTATGCGTGGTCCCCCTCCCCGCTTCGCAGGGAAGAGACGATTAGACCGCCACCGCCTTCATCGACACCGCTGGATCGGCCAGCTTGTCCACGTCCACAGGCGTCGCCTTGGCGATCAACTGTTTGCCGGCCATGAACTCGGGCGGAGCGTTGACGGCCTCGACGCAGACGATCCGGTCGCCGTTCAGATGGAAGACCGCAAAGCCCGACGCCGTCGGGTCGCCACGCACCACCTGTCGGTCGGCGTCGAACGGCAGGCCGGCGATCTGAAGTTTGACTTCATATTGGTCCGACCAGAACCACGGCACTTCCGGCGTGGGTCCGGCCCGCCCGACGATGGCGGCGGCCGCCTGTTTGGCCTGCTCCAGGGCGTTGGGCACGCTTTCCAGCCGATGATGCACGCCGCCGTGGACCGGAATCGGTCGTCGCGTCATGTCGCCGATGGCGAAGATCGCCGGGTCGCTGGTGCGCGCCTCGGCGTCCACCACCACACCATCGTCGCAGGTCAGGCCGGCCGATCGCGCCAGGGCGTCGCAAGCCAAGGCGCCGACCCCCACCAACACCGCATCCGCCGACACCACCGATCCGTCGGCCAGGCTCACGCCGTCGCGGGCCACGGCGACCACCTCCGCGTCGGTCAGGATTTCGACGCCGTGCGCCCGGTGCTGCGCTGTGAAGAAGGCCGACAGGGTCTCGGACGCCACCCGCGCCAGCACGCGCGGCGCGCGCTCGATCACCACCGCCTCGGCGCCCAGAGCCCGCGCCGACGCCGCCGCCTCCAGCCCCACATAGCCGCCGCCGACCACCGCCAGACGCTTGCCGGGCCCGAGGACCGCCTTCAGTCGCTCGGCGTCCTTCATCGTGCGGAGTTCCAGCAGATCGGGATGGTCCCCGCCCGGAACCGGCAGCTTGCGCGCCGTCGATCCGGTCGCCAGCACAAGGATGTCGTAGGTCTCCGATGACCCGTCGTGGAAGGCTACCGTCTTCGCTGCGGGGTCCACCGCCACGGCGACCATCGAGGGTCGGAAGTCGATATTCTGCTCGGCGTAGAAACTCAGAGGCCGCAGCAGCAGCGCCTCCAGATCCGCCTCTCCCTTCAGCCAGGCCTTGGACAATGGAGGCCGCTGATACGGCGGCGCACCCTCCTCGCCCGCCAGCACAATGGGGCCTTCATGCCCATACTGCCGCAGGAAGGCCGCGACGGAGCCGCCAGCGTGTCCCGCGCCGATGATGAGAACCTTGGTCATGGGCGGACAGATAGAGCGGTGCGCGGGCGGGTGTAAGTCGTGATTGGTGAATCGTGAGCCGGGACTGACGTCTGCCCGTTCAATCACGAGTCACGCGTCACGTCTCACGAGCTCTTGACTGTTCCACCGTTACAGCATAGTGAAACACGCATGACGACCCCGCCCGCCCGTGACGACCTGCATGACGCCTTGCTGTCGATGCAGACGCGCGCCGAGATCGACGCCTTTCTGGCCGATCTTTGCACGCCTGCGGAACTGCGCGCCTTCTCCGAGCGCTGGCAGGTCGCGCGCCTGCTCGACGCCGGCGGCAAATCCTATCGCGAGATCGCCGCAGAGGCCCATGCCAGCCCCACCACCGTCGTTCGCGTCGCCCGCTATCTGAAAGACATGCCGCATCAGGGCTATCGCCTCGCCCTGGACCGCCTGAAGAACAAGAACTGAGTATCCGAATATGAGCACCGTGCAGGGCCGGCTTCGCATCGCCGTCCAGAAATCCGGCCGTCTGGCCGATCGCAGCCTCGACCTGATCCGCGACGCGGGCCTGAAATGGGTCAAGGGTCACAACGACCTGCTGTACCGGGTCGAGAACTATCCGATCGACCTGCTGCGCGTCCGCGACGACGACATCCCCACCTTCGTGGCGGACGGCGTCTGCGACCTGGGCATCGTCGGCGAGAACGTGCTGGAGGAAGGCCGCAACGGCGGGCCGAACGCCTCGATCGTCATGCCGCTGGGCTTCGGTCGCTGCACGCTGAAGATCGCCACGCCTCCGACGCTGGCCTATGACGGTCCGGCCTCGCTGGACGGTCTGCGCATCGCCACCTCCTATCCCAAGATCCTGCGCCGCTTCCTCGACGAACGCGGGGTCAAGGCCGACATCGTGGTTATGCGCGGCGCCGTCGAGGTCGCGCCCCGGCTGAAACTGGCCGCCGCCATCTGCGACCTGGTCTCGACCGGCGCGACGCTGGAGGCCAACGGCTTGGGCGCCAAGGATACGGTTCTGGAAAGCCAGGCCGTGCTGATCCAGTCGCCCGTCGCGCCCGAGCCCGCGCTGCAGCAGTTGTTGGACAGCGTCATCGAGCGGATGGCGGGCGTGGTGTCCTCGCAGGGCGCCAAATACGTCATGCTGAACGCCCCGCGCTCGGCCCTGGACGAGATCACCGCCATCCTGCCCGGCGCCGGCTCGCCGACCGTTATGCCCTTGATGGGGCGCGACGACGCGGTCGCCGTCCACGCCGTCTGTCAGGAGGCGGTCTTCTGGGAAACGCTTGAAAAGCTGAAGGCCGCCGGCGCCTCGGCCATCCTGGTCCTGCCGATCGAGAAGATGATGTGATGAAACGCATCGACTGGTCTTCCCTCGACGCCGCCGGCAAGACGGCCGCCCTGGCCCGCCCGGCCCAACGCACCGCCGGCGACGTGACCGAGGTCGTGCGCACCATCTTGGACGACGTGCGCCAGCGCGGCGGCGCGGCCGTGACTGACTGGTGCCTGAAGCTGGACAAGGCGCCGCCCCGTCGCATCGCCATCACGCCCGAGACTGTGGCCGAGGCGCGCAACGCCCTGCCGCCCGGCGACGTGCGCGCCCTGCGCATGGCGGCCGACAATGTGCGCGTCTTCCACCAGGCGACCCGGCCCGAGGACACTCCCTTTATCGAGACGACGCCCGGCGTGCGGTCCAAACTGGCCTGGCGTCCCATCGCCTCGGCCGGCCTCTACATTCCCGGCGGCACCGCGCCGCTGTTTTCTTCGCTGCTGATGCTGGCCATTCCGGCCGGCGTCGCGGGCGTGGGCCAGCGCGTCGCCGTCACGCCTCCGAACAAGGATGGCGGCATTCACCCCGCCATGATCCTGGCCGCCGCAGAGGCGGAGCTGGACGCCATCTGGCTGATGGGCGGGGCCCAGGCCATCGCCGCCCTGACATTCGGCGTCGAACTGGAGGACGGGGTCATTCCCGCCTGCGACAAGCTGTTCGGACCCGGCAACGCCTATGTGGCCGAGGCCAAGAAGCAGGCCTCGGCCCTTCCCGGCGGCCCCGCCGTGGACATGCCCGCCGGCCCGTCGGAGTTGATGGTCATCGTCGATCGCGACGCCGCGCCCGAGATCGCCGCCGCCGACCTGCTCAGCCAGGCCGAACACGATGCGGATGCGCAGGTTCTGCTGGTCTCCACCAGCCGCGCCACCATCGACTACATCCTGAGCGAGGTCGAGGTGCAGGTCGCAACCCTGCCCCGCGAAGCCATCGCTCGCGCCTCTCTGAACGAGGCCCGCGCCATCCTGGTCCGCGACCTCGACGCGGCCGCAGAAGTCGCCAACCTCTATGGCCCCGAACACTTGGCGATCCAGATCGACGATCCCGAGCAGCTGGTCGATTCGATCAAGGCCGCCGGGGCCGTCTTCGTCGGCCGGTTCGCCGCCGAGACACTGGGGGATTATGCCGCCGGTCCCAGCCACGTCCTGCCGACCGACGGCGGCGCCCGCACCCTGGGCGGCGTCACCACGTCCAGCTTCATGACCACCATGTCGGTCCAGCTAGTGACCGAGGCCGGCGCCCGTGCGCTCGCCCCCATCGCCGCCCGCCTGGCCCGGATGGAGGGCCTCGAAGCCCACGCCCGCGCCGCCGATCTGAGGAGCGAGGGATGAACGCCGCAGCCTCTGGACAAGGCCCCGCCCTCGCCCCACCTCCTGTGCGTCGCCCAGCCCTGAATGAACGAAGTGCACTGATTGCACCCTCTTTTATCGTGAGCGCATCTAGGCGAACTGCACACATTGCACCCTGTTTTTTGGGCGCCGATTTGAGACCAATTGCACTGATTGCACCTCGTTTTGTCCGGGGCGCCATCCAATGACCCTGCCCGCCCCCTATCCCCCGCTGGTCTCCGGCGGCGAGGGCCTGGACCGCTATCCTGGCGACGCCTCAGCCCTCGGCGCCCGCATGGCCGCCCTCTACGCCGTGCCCGCCGACCAGGTGCTGCCGGTGCGCGGCCTAACCCACGGGCTGGAAGTGGCCTGGCGCCTCGCCGCCCGCGACGGCGGTTCGGTCGAGGCGCCCAAGGCCGAACCCTACGACAGCCTCGCCGCCATCTACCCGGCCAAGGGCCCACCTGCGGTCGTCGTCATCCGCGCCCTCGGCTCGCCCGAGGCCGTCGCCGAAATGGCCGCCCGCGTCGCCCCCGCCCTGCTGGTGGTGGACGAGGGCCTGATCGAGTTCTCCGACAGCGTCTCGGCCGTCACGGTCGTTGCCGACCAGCCCAACCTGGTCGTCCTGCGCAGCCTGTCCCTGGCCTATGGTCTGGCCGGCGCCCGCATCGGCGCGGCGATCGCCCAAGCCCAGACCCTGGCGCGGCTGGCGGCGGTGCTGGAACCCTACGCCCTGCCCGAACCCTTGGTGCAGCTGGCGATGCAGGCGCTCGATCCGTCGCGGATGATCGAGACCGCCGAGCGAATCGCCTCGGTCCGGCGTGAGCGTGAACGGGTCGTGCGCGAACTGGGTCGCCAGATGCCGGTCGAACCGGGCGTCGGTCCCATCATCATGGCTCGCCCAGAGGAGCCCGCCGCCGCCCTGGCTGGTCTGAAAGCCTACGGCGTCGAGGCCGATCTGTCCGGTGACCGCCTGCGTCTGCCCGTCTCGATCAAGCCCGAGGTCAACGACCGACTGCTCGCCGCCTTCGGCCTGACGCCCGCCAAGCGCCGCCCGGCCCGCGTCGGCCAGGCAGTGCGTGACACCAAAGAGACCCGCATCGTCTGCGCCGTCGATCTGGACGCCCCAGGCCCCATCAAAATCGAAACCGGCGTCGGCTTCTTCGACCACATGCTGGAGCAGATCGCGGCCCACGGCGGCTTCTCCCTGCGGCTTCAGTGCGAGGGTGACCTGCACACCGACCCGCACCACACGATCGAGGACAGCGCAATCGCCCTGGGCCAGGCGCTGAAACAGGCGCTGGGGGAGCGCAAGGGCATCGCCCGCTACGGCTTCGTCCTGCCGATGGACGAGGCCAATGCGACGGTCTCCATCGACCTGTCCGGCCGCCCCTATCCGCTGTTCGAGGGAGCGTTCGAGACGCCCTTCATCGGCGACTACCGCACCGACCTGACCGCCCACGTCTTCCGGTCGCTGGCCGAGGCCATGGGCGCGGCCGTCCACATCAAGGTCACGGGCCAGGACGACCACCACAAGACCGAAGCCGTCTATAAGGCGTTCGGCCGCGCCTTGCGCCAGGCCATACGCGTCGAGGGCGACGCCGTGCCGTCCACCAAAGGTGTTCTGTGACCGAGGTCGCCGTCATCGCCTACGGCGCCGGCAATGTCGCCTCGGTCCAGTTCGCGCTGGAGCGGCTGGGCGCGATCGTGCGCCTCACCGATGATCCCGCCGTCATCGCCGAGGCTGAACGGGTGATCCTGCCTGGCGTAGGCGCGGCCGGGTACGCCATGAAGCGCCTGTCGGACCTGGGTCTGATCGCGCCGATCCGCGCCTTCCCGCGCCCCCTGCTGGGTGTCTGTCTGGGTCAGCAACTGCTGTTCGGATCGAGCGACGAGGGCGACGGCGTCGATCTGCTGGGCCTGATGCCCGGTGCGGTGAGCCGGCTAAAGCCTGCGGGCGATCTGCCGGTGCCGCACATGGGCTGGAGCCGGTTGACGCGCGACCGCAACGACCCCTTGCTGGAGGGCGTCGCCGACGGCGCCTATGCCTATTTCGTCCACGGCTTCGTCTGTCCCAACGGACCGGCGACCCTGGCGCGCGCCGACTATGGCGGCGTCGTTCCGGCTGTGGTTCGATCCGCCAACCGCTGGGGCTGCCAGTTCCACCCCGAACGCTCGGCCGAGGCCGGGGCGACCATCCTCAAGAACTTCCTGGGCCTGTCATGCTGATCTACCCCGCCATCGACCTGAAGGACGGCGTCTGCGTGCGCCTGATGCACGGCGACTTCGCCCAGGTGACGCATTACGACCAGCAGCCGGCCGCCCGCCTGACGACCTTTGCGGCCGAGGGCGCGGAGTGGATCCACATCGTCGACCTGGACGGAGCCGAGGCGGGCGAGGCGCGTCAGCACGCCCTGATCGGCGAACTGACCCAGGCCATCGACGTCAAGGTTCAGTCGGGCGGCGGCGTGCGCAGCGCCGACGATGTGAAAAAGCTGCTGGACGCCGGCGTGTCGCGCGTCGTCGTAGGCTCCTTGGCGGTGACCCAACCTGAGACGGTGGCCAACTGGCTGGAAACCTTCGGCGTCGAGCGCATCACCTTGGCCCTGGACGTCAAGATCGAGGACGGCGTGCCGGTCCCGGCGCTCAAGGGCTGGACCCAGTCCTCGGGCATGACGCTTTGGGAGGCGCTGGATCGGTATCCCAAGGGGACGGCCAAACACCTGCTGGTGACCGATGTCGGTCGCGACGGCGCCCTGACCGGGCCGAACCTGGATCTGCTGGCCGAAATCCGCAGCCGTCGGCCTGATCTGGTGCTGCAGGCCTCGGGCGGCGTTTCCTCGCTGGACGACATCGCTGCGGTCAAGGCGCTGGGCTGTCACGGCGCCATTGTCGGACGCGCGCTCTACGAGAACTGCTTCAGCCTGCCCGAGGCGATCGCGGCGGCCAAACGCTCGTGACGGCGCGGCGGATCATTCCCTGCCTGGACGTGAAGGACGGCCGGGTGGTCAAGGGCGTGAAATTCGTCGGCCATACGGACATGGGCGATGCGGCCGAGCTGGCCGCCCGCTATCGCGACGCAGGCGCCGACGAACTGGTCTTCTACGATATCACCGCCAGTCCCGAAGGGCGGACGCTGGACTACGGCTGGATCAAGGACATCGCCCGACTGCTGGACATTCCGTTCTGCGTTGCCGGCGGCATTCGCAGCGTGGAGCAGGCGGCGCGCTGCCTGGATCACGGAGCGGACAAGGTCTCGATCAACTCCCCGGCCTTGGAACGGCCCGAACTGATCGCCGAGATGGCGGCGCGGCTGGGCAGCCAGTGCGTCGTCGTCGGCGTCGACAGCCGGTTTGAGGACGGCGACTGGGTGGTCCACAAATATACCGGCGACCCCGATGCACGCCGTCATGCCGGCAAACGCACGCTGGACTGGCTGGACGAGGCGCAGAGCCTGGGCGCCGGAGAGATCGTGCTGAACTGCATCGATCAGGACGGGGTTCGGCGCGGCTATGACATCGAGCAACTGTCCGCCGCACGGGCACGCCTGACCATCCCCCTGATCGCCTCGGGCGGCGCCGGCGCGCCCGAGCATTTCAAGGCTGTGTTCGAGCAGGCCAACGTCTCCGGCGCCCTGGCCGCCAGCGTCTTCCACACCGGCGCCATCGCCATTCCGGACCTGAAACAATACCTGGCCGACGAAGGCCTGGAGATGAGACTGTGATCGACCCGAACACCATCGACTTCGCCAAGGGCGACGGCCTGGTCCCCGTCGTGGTGCAGGACGCCGCCACGCTGCAGGTCCTGACCCTGGCCTATATGGATCGCGCTGCGCTGGACGAGACGATCGCATCCGGCGAGGCCACCTTCTTCTCGCGCTCGCGCGGGGGGCGTTGGAGAAAGGGCGAGACCTCGGGCGACCGGCTTTACGTCGCCTCCATCACGGCCGACTGCGACGCCGACGCCATCGTGTTGGGCGTCAGGCCGGTCGGAAACGCCTGCCACCTGAACCGAACGAGCTGTTTCGGAAAGGCCGACGCGCCGGGCCTGGGTCGGATCGCCCGGCTGGAGCGAACCATCGCCAAACGGGCCGCCGCCGATCCGTCCGAAAGCTGGACCGCCCGACTGATCGCACAGGGGCCCAAACGCATCGCCCAGAAGGTCGGCGAGGAGGGCGTGGAGACCGCGCTGGCCGGCGTCGCCGGCCCGGACGAGGAACTCGCCAGCGAGGCTGCGGATTTGATCTATCACCTGCTCGTTCTTCTCCATGCCCGTAACATGGTGTTTCAGGACGTGCTGGACGTGTTGGCCTCGCGAGCGGAAGCGGCCAAAGACAGCGGCTAGACCGTAAAGGTGTGCGTCCCGACAAATGGGATCATCGAGGGACAAGACATGGCGGCTCTCATTCTGTTTGGCGGCGGCGGCGATCTGGCGATGCGCATGCTTCTGCCGTCGCTCTATTTCCTCGAACACGACGGCCTGCTGCCTGAAGGGCTGAAGATTATCGGCGCCGCGCGTTCCGAAGAGAGCGCCGACGACTATATCGCCAAGGTGCACGAGGCGGTGAAGGCGCGCGCCGAGGCGGACAAGGTCTGGGACGAAGCCAGCTGGTCGCGGATGAAGGCCCGCCTGGACTATCTGGCGGTCGACGCCACCTCGCCCGAAAGCCTCAAGCCGCTGAAGGACAAGGTCGGCGACGGCGAGGTCACCTCCTTCCTGGCCGTCTCCCCCTCGCTCTATGCCCGCATCGTCACGGCGATGAAGGCGGCGGGTCTGGCCGAAAAGAACTGCCGCATCGTGCTGGAAAAGCCGGTTGGGCGCGATCTGAAGTCCTTCCTCGAAATCGACGACGCCGTGGCCCACGCCTTCAGCGAGAACCAGGTGTTCCGCATCGACCACTATCTGGGCAAGGAGACAGTCCAGAACCTGATCGCCCTGCGGTTCGGCAACACGATCTTCGAACCGTTGTGGAACAACCTGTCCATCGACCACGTGCAGATCACGATCGGCGAGACGGTAGGGGTCGGCGATCGCTGGCCCTACTATGACGAATACGGCGCCCTGCGCGACATGTTGCAGAACCACATGTTGCAGCTGCTGTGCCTGGTGGCGATGGAGCCGCCCAGCGACCTGGACCCCGACTCGGTGCGCAACGAGAAGGTCAAGGTGCTGCGCTCCCTGCGCCCGATCACGCCTGACGAAGCCGAGCGCGTGACCGTGCGGGGTCAGTATGTGGCGGGCGTCTCGGAGGGCAAGCCGGCCAAGGGCTATGACGAGGAACGCGGCCAGCCGTCGGACACCGAAACCTTCGTCGCCGTTCGCGCCGACATCGACAACTGGCGCTGGGCCGGCGTGCCCTTCTTCATGCGGACCGGCAAGCGCCTGCCCGAGAAGCGCACCGAGATCGTCATCCAGTTCAAGCCAGTACCGCACTCGATCTTCGACCGCGACGACCGTGGAGAAGTGCAGGCCAACCGAATGATCATCGAGCTGCAGCCCGAGGAAGACATCTCTCTGACAGTGATGAACAAGCGACCGGGCCTGGATCAGCGCATGCAGTTGCAACCGATCAAGATGAGCCTGTCGTGGGGTGTGGACGGCAAGTCCGCCGCCCCGCCGCGTCGCCGCATCGCCTATGAGCGTCTGCTGCTGGACGCGATGGCGGGGGACTCGACCCTGTTCGTGCGCCGCGACGAGGCCGAGCAGGCCTGGAAATGGGTGGACGAGGTGTCCGAGGCCTGGGCCGAATCCGGCTTGAAGCCCGACGACTACGTCGCCGGAACCTGGGGCCCCGACAGCGCCGACATGCTGATGATGCGGACCGGCCGCGACTGGAACACCACAGATGTTTGAGACCCCCGCCATCGAAGCCTTCGCGTCCGTCGAGACCTGGGCCGAAGCCATCGCCGCGCGTCTGGCCGAAACGCTTGGCGCGTCCGTGCGCGACCATGGCCAGGCCCTGTTCGCCGGTCCCGGCGGTTCGACGCCCGCGCCCGTCTATCGCCGCCTGGCGGCGACCGATCTGGACTGGTCCAAAATCGCCGTGACCCTGGTGGACGAGCGGTATGTGCCCGAGACTTCGCCGGAATCGAACGCCCGGCTGATCCGCGACGTGCTTCTTCAGGACAAGGCGGCGACGGCCCGCTTCATCCCGCTCTATACGCCCGAGGTCACCGTGGACCGCGCGGCCATCGTGGCGGCCAAGGCCTTGGCCGACGCGGGCGGGCGGTTCGATGCGGTGCTGCTGGGCATGGGCGAGGACGGCCATATCTGCTCCATGTTCCCCGAAAGCCCGACGCTGAAGACCCTTCTGACGCCGACGCTGAAGCCCACGGTGCTGGGCGTGCCGCATGGGCGCGACGGCATGGCGCCGACGATTGAACGGCTGTCGATCAATCTGCCCTATCTGATGTCGGCAGGCCGGGTGATCCTGGGCCTGAAGGGCGCCGCCAAGCGTCGCGTCTTCGAAGAACAGGCCCAGGGCAATCCGAAGATTCAACCCATCGCCGCCCTGATCGCCGCCGGCGTTCCCCTTGAAGTTCTGTGGACGGAGGAAGGCTGAAATGGCGCTTCATCCCACCGTGGCGGCCGTCACCGCCCGCATCATCGAAAAAAGCCGCGAGACCCGCGCCGACTACATCCGTCGCATGGACGCCGCGCGCGACAGCGGCGCCGGACGCGCCAAGCTGAGCTGCGCCAACTGGGCCCACGCCTTCGCGGGCCAGACCATCGCCGACAAGCTGACGGCGATGGATGGGTCCAAGCCCAACCTGGGCATCGTCACCGCCTATAACGACATGCTGTCGGCCCACCAGCCGTTCGAGCGCTTCCCCGACGTGGTGCGCAAGGCCGTGCGCGAGGTCGGCGCCACGGCCCAGGTCGCGGGCGGCACCCCCGCCATGTGCGATGGCGTCACGCAGGGTCGTCCCGGCATGGAGCTGTCGCTGTTCAGCCGCGACCTGATCGCCATGTCGGCGGGCATCGCTCTGACCCATGACGCCTTCGACGCCGGCCTGATGTTGGGCGTGTGCGACAAGATCGTTCCGGGCCTGTTCATGGGCGCCCTGGCCTTCGGCCATCTGCCTGTCGTCTTCGCACCCGCAGGGCCGATGCCGTCGGGCATTCCGAATGCGGAGAAGGCCCGCGTCCGGGCCGAATATGCGCAGAACAAGGTTGATCGTCAGACGCTGCTCGAAAGCGAGATCGGCAGCTATCACTCGCCCGGCACCTGCACCTTCTACGGCACCGCCAACTCCAACCAGATGATGATGGAGCTGGGCGGGCTGCACATGCCCTCCACCGCCTTCGTCCATCCCGACACCGGCCTGCGCGACGCCCTGACGGCGGCGGCGGCGAAACGGGCGGTCGAACTGGCCCGCAGCGGCGAGTGCCGCATGGCCGACGTCATCGACGAGAAGTCCATCGTCAACATGATCGTGGCCTTGCTGGCCACCGGCGGCTCGACCAATCACGCCATCCACCTGGTCGCGATGGCGCGGGCGGCGGGCGTGCTGGTCGACTGGACCGACATGGACGAGCTGTCATCGGTCACGCCGCTGTTGGCGCGGGTCTATCCCAACGGCTCGGCGGATGTGAACGCCTTCCAAGCCGCTGGCGGCGTCGCCTTCATCGCGCGTGAGCTGGCGATGGCGGGCAATATCCATACCGACGTGACGACCATCATGGGTCGCGGAATCGAGGCCTATTTCCAGGAACCGTCGATGGTGGACGGCGAACTGGTCTGGCGCGACGGGGTCCAGGAAAGCCTCGATCTCGACATCCTGCGCCCGGCCTCCGACCCCTTCGACAGGGAAGGGGGCCTGCGTCTGGTTCAGGGCGACCTGGGTCGCGCGGTCATCAAGATCTCCGCCGTCAAGCCTGAGAACCGCATCGTCGAGGCGCCCGCCGCCGTGTTCGAGACCCAGGAAGACGCACTGCAAGCCTTCCGGGACGGCAAGCTGTTCCGCGACGTGGTCGTGGTCCTGCGCTTCCAGGGGCCCAAGGCGAACGGCATGCCGGAACTGCACAGCCTGTCGCCGGCCCTGTCGGTCATTCAGGACAAGGGGTTCAAGGTCGCCTTCGTCACCGACGGCCGCATGTCGGGCGCCAGCGGCAAGACGCCGGCCGCCATCCACGTCTCGCCCGAGGCCCTGGCCGGCGGTCCGCTGGCCCATGTTCAGGACGGCGACATCATCCGCCTGGACGCCGAGGCTGGCGTTCTGACCACCGTCGGCGTTCCCGACCTGACCGCCCGTCCGCTGGCCGCCCGGTCCGCCGCCAACGCCGAGGGTTCGTCCTGGGGCTATGGCCGTGAACTGTTCGGCGCCTTCCGCCATGTGGTCACGACGGCCGAACAGGGGGCGACGGTCTGTTTCGCCCTGCCGACCGGTTCGCGCGGCAACGACGACACCCCGCCCAATCCCAACTTCGTCGATCGGACTGTGGACGCCTGATCCACCGAACCGAGCGCAGGAAACGCCCCAATGAATGACAAGACCCTTCTCGTCGGCGATGTCGGCGGCACGAACGCCCGCTTCGCCGTGGCCCGCATGGTGGACGGCAAGCCCGTGCTGGACCATCACGAGAGCTTTCCGGCCGAGACCTATCCAACCTTCCTGGAAGGCGTAGCCGCCTTCATCGACGGCTGCGAGGTCAAGCCGACGGGCGGCGTGATCGCCGTCGCCGGCCCGGTCACGGACGGCGCCATCGACCTGACCAACTCGCCCTGGCAGGTGTCGGAGGCGGAGCTTCAGACCTTGGGCCTGAAGCCGGTCAAGCTGATCAACGACTTCGAGGCTCTGGCCTGGGGCGCGCCCATCGTGCCGGAAGATCAGTTGGAGAGCCTGGGCGGTCCGGTCGACGGCGATCCGCACTGCACCGTCGCGGTGCTCGGCCCCGGCACCGGCTTCGGGGTCTCGGCCCTGGTGCGCGATGCGGCCGGCAAGGAAATGGCCATGCCGTCCGAGGGCGGGCACGCCTGCTTCCCCCCCGGCGATCCGGTCGAGGACGAAATCCTGCGCATCCTGCGTCGCCGCTATGACCGGGTGTCGATCGAGCGTCTGATCTGTGGGCCTGGCCTGCTGAACATGCACCGGGCCCTGGCGGAGATCGACGGGCGCGAAACCCACATCGACGATCCCGCTCAGATCACTGCAACGGCCCTGGCCGATCCGAACAGCCCGTGCGGCGCGACCCTGGCCCGCTTTTGCGCCATCCTGGGCGCGGTCGCCGGCGACATCGCCCTGACCACCGGCGCGCGCGGCGGCGTCTATATCGCCGGCGGCATCGTTCCGCGCATCCTGCCCTTCATCAAGGCCAGTCCCTTCCGTCAGCGGTTCGAGCGCAAGGGCCGGTTCAAGGAGTATATGCAGGACATTCCGACCAAGGTGATCATGCACAAACACGCCGCCCTGCTGGGCGCTGCGCGGGTCGCCTTCGCCCAGTCGGAGGGCTGACGCGACGACGATCACGAAAATCTCACGGCGGCGTGAACCGAACCGTCACCGTAGCGTTTGAGAGTTTCCACCTAGGAGAGGAAACTCAAATGAAAAAGTTCGCCATCGCCGCCGCTTCGGTTTTCATGCTGGCCGGCGTCGCCGCCTGCGGTGAAAGCGCCGCCGACAAGGCCGCTGAAAAGCAAGCCGACGCCATCGAAGCCACGGGCGAAGCCCGCGCCGACCAGCTCGAATCGCAAGCCGCGACCGCTCCGACCGCCGCTCAGGCCGACGCCCTGAACGCCCAGGCCGACCAGGTCGAGAAGAACGCCGACCGCAAGGCCGACATGGTCGAGCAGCAAGCCGGCAACGCTGATGGCGGCGCTACGACGGCCAACACGCCTTCGACCCACTAAGATCTGGCGACCGACTAAATCCGTTTACGGATGGATCAGCCCCCGTCGTTCGCGACGGGGGCTTTTTCGTGCCTGCGACCTCAGTCGATGCACAGGGTCGGGCCGGCCTTGCCGTCCTCGACCGTCGTATTGCAGCCAAAACGGTCGCTGGTCGCTTGGCAGACGCCGGTCGCCGCCGTCCCCGGAGCCACGCCGCTGTTGCCCTCGATGCGGCAGTCGCCCTGGCACTGATCGCCGTCGGTGCAGCGCTTGCCGGCGTCGGCATAGCTGATGACGCACTGCCAGGATTGCATCCGCCCGACCTGTTTCATCGTGCCGCCGCGCGTGGCGCAGGACGCGGCGTCGGCGCTTTGCATCGGCGCGTCCGACGCCGCTCCCGTGGTCTGGGGCGAGCAGGCGGCGGCCAGAAGCGCGACGGCGGCGATGAGGGAAATGCGGATCATGAGATCTGTCCTTTGGTGAAACCTGACCAGACGTCGTCGTAGTCGAGCTGCATCTGCGGTGATTCCGACGCCCATTTCGTGACGCGGATCGGCATGCGCGTCTCGAACATGAAGGCCAGGGTGTTTTCGATCTTGTGCGGCTTCAGCTCGGCCTTGATCGCGCCGTCATAGCTGGCCTGATCCGGGCCGTGGCCGCTCATGCGGTTGTGCAGCGATGCGCCGCCCGGCGCGAATCCGCCGGCCTTGGCGTCGTAGGCGCCGGTCACCAGACCCATGAACTCGCTCATTACGTTGCGGTGGAACCAGGGCGGGCGGAAGGTGTCCTCGGCCACCATCCAGCGCGGCGGGAAGATGACGAAGTCGATATTGGCCGTGCCCGGCGTCTCGGACGGACTGGTCAGGACCGTGAAGATCGACGGATCGGGGTGGTCGTAGCTGACGGTGTTGATCGTGTTGAAGCGCGCCGTGTCATAGCGGCAGGGCGCCAGATTGCCGTGCCAGGCGACGACGTCCAGCGGGCTGTGATCGAAGGTCGTGGCCCACAGGCGGCCGCCGTATTTCTGGACGCACTCGGTCGGGCGATCCACGTCCTCATAGGCCGCGATCGGGGTCTCGAAATCGCGCGGATTGGCCAGGCCGTTCGAACCGATGGGGCCAAGATCCGGCAGGCGGAACGGGCTGCCGTAGTTCTCGCAGACATAGCCGCGCACGTCCCCCTCGACCTCGACGCGGAACCGCACGCCGCGCGGGATCAGGACGATGTGACCCGGCTGGGCCTCGATCACGCCGAACTCGGTGACAAAGCGGTGCTCCCCTTCCTGAGGCACGATCAGCAGTTCGCCGTCGGCGTCATAGAAGACCCGATCGGTCATCGATCGGTTGGCGGCATACAGGTGAATGCCCGCCCCGGCCCCGCCGTCCGGTTCGCCGTTGCCGCCATAGGTCGTCAGCCCTTCAACCCAGTCGGTCGCAGCCTGCGGCATGGGCAGCGGGTCCCAGCGCATCCGGTTGGGATTGGGCGGCGTCTCGTCGAACGGACCGGAGCGGACGCAGCCCTGATCGAAGGGCGCGTAAGGCCCATGCTGGGCCGACGGACGCAGGCGGTACAGCCAGCTGCGCCGGTTCTCGGCGCGCGGGGCGGTGAAGGCCGTGCCGGACAGCTGTTCGGCATACAGGCCCATCGGCGTCTTCTGCGGCGAGTTGCGGCCCACCGGCAGGGCGCCGGACGCGGCCTCGGTCGCGAAATGATTGCCGAAACCGGTCATGTAGGCGGGCGCGTTGGATCGCGTCATGTCGTGTCTCCCTATGCCCCTCGTTTAGCCGTCCCCGGCGCCAGCGTCACCCTTTGCCCGTCAGGCAACAGCTTGGCGGTTGGTGCGTTGCTGTGGCCTCGCGGAGGGATTTCCATGACCTATCTGACCCGGGCGGTGTTCGCCTTCGCCAGCCTGCTGCTGTTGCTGGCGGCCATGGCCCTGATCGGGTTCGGGGTGAAGGATGCGCTGGCGGGCATCGGCTCGCCCGACAAGTCCGGCGCCGACGCGGTTCTGGACGTGCTGGGCTATGTCATCGTCGCCATCGCCGTCTTCGACGTGGCCAAATACATCTTCGAGGACGAGGTGCGGCGCGGCAACGAAAAGCGCAGCGCCGCCGAGGCCCGGCGCAGCCTGACCAAATTCCTGTCGACGATCGTCATCGCCCTGTTCCTGGAAGCGCTAGTCGTGGTGTTCAAGACGGCGCGAGAGGACGTGGCGCAGCTGCTCTATCCCACCGCCCTGCTGATCGCCTCGGTGCTGGTGCTGGTGGGCTTGGGCGTCTTCCAGCGCCTGTCGGCCACGGTCGAGGAAAAGGTCGGCGACGACGACGAGGCCGAGGACCGCAAGGACAAGGTCAGGCGAAAGGCCGCGCCCTAGCCTTTGCTCGGCAGGAAGGGCGAGAAGGTGATGACGGTGAAGGTGTCGCGCACGTGCGGCCGCGTCTGGACCTGTTTCGTCACGAAGGTGCCGATGTCGGCGTCGCGCGGCAGGTTGAACTTGGCCAGCAGGTCGTGCTGACCCGAGGTGGAATAGACCTCCGAGACGTTCTCGACATTGTCCACGATATCGGCCGCGACGTCGTTGGCGTAGCCCAGCTCGCATTTGATGAAGACGAAGATGGCGGTCATCATGGCGGATCAGTCCTCTGGTTCGAGGGCGCTTCTAGCGGACGAAGACGTGACGGGTAAGCCGCAAGACACAGACGCCGTGCTGGAGGCGCAATACAACAACCGCGCCCTGGTCCCCGACCATCCCGCCGTCATGGCGCGCTGGAAGACGGGATCGGAGACCGCCCGCGCCGCCCATCCGCCCCAGGTCCTGAAATACGGCCCAGGCGAGCGCGAGCGGATCGACTGGTTCGACGCCGGGAACGGCGCGCCTGTCGTCGTCTTCCTGCACGGCGGATACTGGCAGGCGCTGGATGCGGGCTGGTTCAGCTTCGTCGCGCCCCCCCTGCTGGCCCACGGCGTCAGCGTCGCCATCCCGACCTATGACCTGGCGCCGAGCGCGCGGCTGGGCCGGATCGTCGATCAGGCGCGGGCGGCGGTCGATCTGATCCGCGACCGCACCGGCGCCGCGCCTGTCGTCAGCGGCCATTCGGCAGGCGGGCATATGGCGGCCTGCCTGCTGGCGGACGGGCGGGCTTCGGCGGCGGTCGCCCTCTCGGGCGTGTTCGATCTGGAGCCGCTAATCCCCACCTCGCTCAACGTCGCCCTGGACCTGAATACGACCGAGGCCCAGGCCCTGTCGCCAATCCGATGGCCGCCGCCCGTCGGCGCGGTTCTGGACTGCATCGTGGGCGGTGCGGAAAGCGAGGCCTTCGTGGATCAAAGCCGCGACATGGCCGCGCGCTGGGGCGACGCCGGCGCCGGGACGCGGTTCGAGGCCCTGCCCGGCCTGAACCATTTCACGGTTCTGGATCCGCTGTTCGATGCGCAGAGCACCCTGGTCAAACGGCTGGCCGACCTGGCCCATCGACGCTGAGCGGCGATCAGACCCAGCAGCGAAAAATAGAGTCTAATTCGTCTAATTCGTATGAAATCCCCCGCTCCCCTCCCTAACAGATGGGCTTGAGCGGCGAGGCTTCAAGAGGGGCGGTCGGCGCGCCAGATGAAGACGAAGTTGCGGTGTTCGGCCCAGGTCTGACCCTCCACATGGTCGCCCGCAAGGCAGGCCGCCGTGTGATAGGGGCCTGCGCCGTCGGTCGTTCGGAACGAGACGCACAGCCGGCCGTGCTGGCGCTTCCATCGGCCCGCCTCGATCCGGCTGTTGTAGAAGTCGCCCGTCACGACGCCATCGGGCTGGAGCCTCACGTTCATGGGCTGGTGGTAGGGCTGGGCCGGATCGGTCGCCAGATCGACGGACCAGGCGCCGTCCATGTCGGCGGCGGGCGGCGGATCCTGAACGGTCAGAAGGGCGACGACGGCGAGGGCGGCGAACATCCTGCTTCTCCAACAGGCGATTGACCGAACAACGGTCCGCCTTTCGCGACATGCCGTCAAGAGAACGTCCGCGCTAACGCGGTTTGACTTGACCTCGCGTTCGCGACAGCGGAGGTCGGACGCGAACCTATCGCAGAGGAACCCGTCCATGGCCCATGATCGCGTCAGCGTGCTTCAGGCGCTTCAGACCCAGGGCGTGTGCCCGGTCTTCTATCATCCCGACGCCGAGGTCAGCCTGAACGTCATCCGCGCCTGCGCGCGCGGCGGAGCGCCGGTGGTCGAGTTCACCAATCGCGGCGACTTCGCCTGCGACCTGTTCGGCGAGATCAATCGCGAACTGATCAAGACCGACCCGAACGTGGTGCTGGGCATCGGCTCGGTCGTTGATGCGGGAACGGCCTCGCTTTATCTGAACCGGGGCGCGCGGTTCGTGGTCAGCCCCTGCCTGATCCCCGACGTGGCCAAGGTCTGCAACCGTCGCATGGTCGCCTATTTCCCCGGCTGCGGGTCGGTGACCGACATCGGCGAGGCGCACGAACTGGGCTGCGACATCGTCAAACTGTTCCCCGGCTCGTCGGTCGGCGGCCCGGACTTCGTCAAGGCGGTCAAAGGCCCGATGCCCTGGGTCAAGATCATGCCGACGGGCGGCGTCGATCCGGACGAGGCGTCGATCGCCAAATGGTTCGGCGCGGGCATCGTCGCTGCGGGCATGGGCTCCAAGCTGGTGACCGATGACGCCGTGAAGTCGGGCGACTGGGCCGCCATCGAGGCGTCGGTGCGCGCGGCGGTGAACGCCGTCGCCGCCTTCCGCGCGTCCAGGAAGGGCTGAGCGCCCAAGCGCCGTCAGCGGGGCGCGCGGTCGTCCGGATGACGGCGATCCGGCCCCTGGGCTGCGGCGCGACGAGCATTGCCCTTACGCTGAAGGATCGGGGCCAGGGCCTTGCGCTCCTCGGGCGTCAGCGTCGCCAGCACGGCGACTGCGCCGTTTTCCAGGCGGGTGCGACCCCGCATCTCGGCGGCTCTCGACTGTTCCAGCAGGCTTTGGACGCGCGCCGCGTCCAGGGTCGGCTGACCGGCGATGTCTATGGCCTCGCGCCGGGCGGCGCGGGCCGCCTCGAAATCAGGACGCGCCGCCAGGGCCGATTCTCGCAGCGCGGTGCGCACGCGCTGGCGCACGGCCGGATCCAGATCGGCCAGCACCTCGGCCAGCGGTCCCTCGCGGCCCGGACGGCGTTGATCCTCGATCCGGCGTTCGATCCGGTCGCGATTGACGACATAGGTGACCCCGCCCGCCACGGCGAACAGGTTCAGGGCCACCGAGACGGCCAGGGCGATCTTCAGGCTCTTGGACGTCATCCCAGCAGTTCCGTGTCATCCACGCTCGTCAGCGAGGATTGATAAAGCACCGCATCGGCGCGCGCGTCGGCGGTCAGATGTGTGGTCAGGCCGACGCCGGCGATCACGCCCGCACAGGCCGCGGCGGCCCAACCGGCGCCCAGATACCAGATCGCCTTGTCCAGACGGTTTTTCGCCCGGGGCGCCGCCGCAAGGATACGTGCCGTCAGGGCGGCGGACGGGACAGGTCTGGGCGCGGCGTCGAGCAGAGCGTCCAGCGCGGCCGCCTCGTCCAGCACCGCCTTCAACGACGGATCGGCGGCGATCAGGCTTTCGGCGAAGGCGCGCTCGGACGCGGGCCACCGACGCAGGTCGGCGCCATAGGCGTCCGCCAGTTCGTGCAACCGTTCCGCCTTCATCGTCCGTCTCCTCTAATCGACCCCGGACCGATGTCCGAAAGGGCCAGACGCAATGCGCGACGACCGCGCGACAACAAACTCTCCAGGGCCTCGACGCT
The DNA here is from genome assembly GCF_900102995.1 of Brevundimonas sp. 374. NCBI lineage: Bacteria > Pseudomonadati > Pseudomonadota > Alphaproteobacteria > Caulobacterales > Caulobacteraceae > Brevundimonas > Brevundimonas sp. 374. The sequence goes on from NZ_FNKT01000001.1 coordinate 1,437,485, forward strand.
GATCTCCATCAGGGCCGCCGCGTCGATATTCGACAGCTCCTGATAATGGCACAGGACGATGGCCTCGCGCTGTCGGTCCGGCAGCCGTTTCAGGGCCGCCGTGACCCGTGCGCCCGTCTCGGCCGCCAGCAGACCGCGATCCGGCGCCGGGCCTTCGTCGGGACGATCCGGCGGCGTGTCGGTCGGGATTTCGCGCCGACGCCTCAGCCGATCGTAACAGAGGTTCAGCGCGACCCGGTGCAGCCAGGTGTCGAACCGGGCCTTGCCGGGCATCCATTTGGGCGCCTGACGCCAGGCCTTCAGCATCGTCTCCTGGGCCACGTCTTCGGCCTCGACCGCATCGCCCAACATGCGCTGGGCCAGCGACAGGATGCGCGGCAGCTTGCGCGAGACGAGCGTCTGCGCCGCCGCCGGGTCGCCCTGCCCAACGCGTCGCACCAGATCCTCGTCGGGGTCGACGATGGCGACCAATCCTGCCTCTTCCGCTGCTGACGAAAGGGACCGGTGCGTTCACGACGGCCGACCCCGACACCGTCTTACTCCGAAGCCGGGACGGGGGAAGCGGGTTGTTGCGCCTGATGCTGGGTCTGGCGGGCCGCGCGGCGTTCCTGACGTTGCTCACGCTGAGCGGACATGACCGCCCGGCGCTCATCGGCGGAGATCACGCCGTCACGATCTGCGTCCATCTTATCGAAACGCTCGCCCAGCTTGGCGGAGGCTTCGGCGATCACCACCGGCCCGCGTTCGCGTCCTTGTCCGCGCATGGCGTGATGCGCGCCCCCGCGACGTCCCTCACGATGACCGGCGCGTTCGGCGCGCGGACCGCGATCCGGGCGTGCGGCATGGCCGGCGTCGAACTCTGCGCGGCTGATGGAGCCGTCGCCGTTCGCATCCAGCTTGGCGAAGCGCTCGCCCGCGCGTTCGGCGCGACGGGCCTGCATGGCGGCGGCACGCTCTTCGGGGCTGACCACGCCGTCGCGGTTCGTATCGAGCGCGGTCAGACGCGCGATGCGCGCATCGACGAACTCGGCGCGGGTGATCTGGCGGTTCGGATCCGCGCGCGAATGATGCGGCGCGGGGGCGCCGGCGGCGGGGGCCGGCGGAACCTGTGCGGTCGCGGCGCCGGCGGCGGCGGCCAGAGCGATGACGCCCAGGCCGGTCAGAAAGGTGTTTCTCATCTCGATCATCTCCACGGGCGCGTTTGGCGCCCTTTGACATTGCCCTGTCAGGAGATTGAACGCGGCGTTGCGGATTCTCCGTCGCGGCCTGCTGGCACCGCCCGCTCGAAGGCCTTTCGCGCCCGCGCGCGCAAGTCGGTCAACTCGGTCTTCAGCGTGTCGAAGTCCGGCGCGCCGGCGGCCTCGGCCAGGCGCAGCTGGAAGACGCCGGGTTCGCCCTCAGGATCGACCCGCCCCTCGAAGGCGGCGGCCAGAAGGTGGGCCAGCCGCTGCTGCACGCGCCAGGCCTCGGCTAGGACCGGGTCGTCGTGCAGGGCCTCAAGCGTCGACAGGGTCAACGGCTCGCCGATGGCGGCGGCCTGAAGCTGGCGGAACTGGGCCGCGAACTCGGCGTCCACCTGCCCACCCGGCGACAGCTTCAAGTCCCAGAAGCCGTGCGGGCGACGCTCGCGATCCATAAGGCTGCGCATCTTTCGGATGTCGGCGGCCACATCGACGCCGGGACGCGGGCGACGCAGGGCGGCCTCGATGGCGGCCGAAACCTGGGCGCCGAACTTGGGATCGCTGGCCCAGACCACGCGAGCGCGAGTCAGAACCATGAACTCCCAGGTCTCGGCCTCCTTGGCGTAATAGGCGTCAAACGCCTTCAGCCGCACCGAAACCGGGCCCTTGGAGCCGGTGGGGCGCAGGCGCATGTCCACCTCATAAAGTCCGCCCTCCGCCGTATGCGCCGACAGGGCCGCAATCAGCCGCTGGGTGAAGCGGGCGTAGAAGACATCGGCGGTCCAGCCCTTGATCTCGGACGTCGCCTCGGGCGGCGCCTCGTACAGGGTCATCAGATCAAGATCCGATCCGGCCGTCATCTCGCGCGATCCGGCCTTGCCCAAGGCGACCACGGCGACCGCGCCGGGAAAGGCGCCGCCCAGCCGTTCGGTCTCGGCCAAGGCGGCGGGCGACAGGGTGCGCATGGCGGCGTCGGCCAGGGCGGCGTAGGCGCGACCCGCCGTCTCGGCCCCCGCCCGGCCGGTCAGGGCGTGGATGCCGATGCGGAACATCTGCTCGCGGTGCAGGCGGCGCACGGCGTTCATGGCCCCCTCGAAATCTTCGGTCTCGCCAGCCTCGCGCAGCATCTGTTCGGTTAGGCCGGTCTCTTCGGACAGATCGACCAGGAAGCGGGCGTCCAGCACACCGTCCAGCGCCGCCGGTTGCCGGCCAAGGGTCCGGGCGAGACGCGGTGCGAAGGCCATGACGCCCAGCACCATCTCGAACAGTTTGGGCTGGTTCAGGAACAGGGCCTGGACCTGCACGCCCGCCGCCAGGCCGGAGAAGAAGACCGCGAAACGCCGGAACGCCTCGTCGGGCGCACCGGATCGGGCCAGGGCCTCCAGCAGGCGCGGAGCCAGGCGGGTGAACAGTTCGCGTCCCCGCGCCGTGCGCGTCGCCGGGATGCGGCCGTGGTGCCAGCTGCGGATCGTGTCGGCGACCGACGGCGCCTCGGAAAAGCCCATGCGACGCAGGGTTTCCAGCGTCTCGGGATCGTTCTCGACCCCGGTGAAGACCAGGCTGCCGTAGCTGGAGTCCAGATCTTCGCCGCCCTCGAACAGTTCGCCGTAGCGGGCGTTGACCCGCGCCAGCAGGGCTTCGACCTGGGCATCGAAGGCGGCCAGATCGTCCGAACCGGCCAGGGCGGCGACGGCGGCGCGGCGCTCGGCGTCCTCGGGTAGGCGATGGGTCTGCTCGTCGTCGAGCATCTGCACGCGGTGCTCCAGCCCGCGCAGCTCGACATAGGCGGCCGACAGTTCCTCGCAGACCGCCTGGGGCACATGGCGCGCGTCGGCCAAGGCCTTCAACGCCTCCAGCGTGCGCTGTTTGCGCAAAGCCGGATCGCGGCCGCCCAGGATCAGCTGCTGGGTCTGGGCGTAGAATTCGATCTCGCGGATGCCGCCGCGACCCAGCTTCAGATTGGCCCCGGCGGCCTGCAGTCCCTCGCCCGTCTTGTGGACGTGGATCTGTTTCTTGATCGACTGGATGTCGAGGACGGCCGCGTAATCCAGGCTGCGCCGCCAGATGAAAGGGATCATGGCCTTCAGGAACCGGCCCGCCGCGCGCATGTCGCCCAGCACCGGCCGCGCCTTGATGAAGGCCGCCCGCTCCCAGTTCTGACCCACGCTCTCATAATAGGCGAGGGCCATCGGCCCGGCGACGACCGGCGGGGTCGAGGATGGGTCGGGCCGCAACCGCAGATCGACGCGGAAAACATAGCCGTCGCCCGTCCGCTCGGTCAGCAGGGTGGCGATCCCCTTGCCGACGCGATTGGCGAAGTCCTGCATCTCCTCGCCCTCGCGCAGGGCCAGGCCCATCAGGCGCGGCTCGAAGAAGAGCGAGATGTCGATGTCGGACGAATAGTTCAGTTCGTTGGCCCCATGTTTGCCCATGGCCAGGCCGAAAAGGCCGGGAATGGGGCCGCGCGGATCACCGGGCGGCGAGGTCAGCCGGCCGCGCGCCCTCTGTTCGGCAGCGACGGCGCGCAGGGCGGCCCGGCAAGAGGCGTCGGCGAACCGGGACAGGGCGTCGGTGACCTGATCCAGATCCCACACCCCGCCCAAATCGGCCAAGGCGGTCAGCAGGTGCAGGTCGGCCTTCAGCACCCGCAGCGGGGCGCGCACCTCGTCCGGTTCGGCGTCCAGCGCGTCCGTGTCGCGAATGATCCGCTCCAGCGCCTCGACCGGATCGGCTTCCAGCAGGCTTCGCAGATGGGCGGGGCGACGCCGCATCAGACCGGCGAGATAGGGCGAGGCGCCGGCGACGGGGGCCAGGGCGGGCCAGGCGACGTCCAGAGTCTCGCGCCAGCCGTCGGCGTCAGCGGCTGCGGCTGCGGCTGTGGTCAGAGTTTCGTGCAGGCGGTCGGCGGCGGCGATATTTGTAACCGGACCGGCGGCGATAAGGCTGTCAGCCAACGGGATCGAGGATTGTGCATGGGCCATCACATCATCCGCTCATCCCGGTCGAGGCCGGCGGCAGCACCAGCGCCACCCGCAACCCTGGTCCGAAGTCGCCGTAGGCGCCGGGGCCTTCGTCCAGCACCACCCGACCCCCGTGCGCCTCAGCGACCGCCGTCACCAGTGAAAGACCCAGGCCCGAGCCGGGTTCGGTGCGGCTGTTGTCCAGGCGCACGAACCGCTGGACCACCCGCTCGCGGTCCTCCTCGGGCACGCCCGGTCCGGTGTCGGTGACGGAATATTCGATCTCGCCCGACGAGCGGCGGCGCGCGCGCAGCTTCACCGCCCCGCCGGCGGGTGTGTATTTGATGGCGTTGTCGATGAGGTTGGCCAGGGCCTGGGCCAGGAAGGGCTGGTTGCCCTCGATCATCAGACCTTTTTCGACCTCGGACGAGAAGTCGATGTCCTTGTCCTCGGCCGCCGGTTCGTAAAGTTCGGCCATGTCGGCGGCCAGGTCCGAGGCGTCCATGACCTTGGGATCCGGCGCCCCGCCCGCCTGAAGTCGCGCGATAGCCAGGACGGTGTTGAACGTCTTCAGCAGATGGTCCGCCTCGTCCAGGGCGATGCCCAGGGCGTCGACCCCGTCGATCTTGCCGGCTTCGGCGTCGATCAGGGCGACCTCCAGCTTGGCCCGCATCCGCGTCAGGGGCGAGCGCAGGTCGTGGGCGATGGCGTCGCCGGCGTGGCGGATCGAGGACATGGACGCCTCCAGCCGATCCAGCATGGTGTTCAGCCCCTGGCCCAACTCGTCCAGTTCGTCGCCGGTGTGACGCACGGGCGCACGGACCTTGAGGTCGCCCTCCTGCACCGACTGCACGACCCGGTTCAGCCCGGCCATGGCGTTTTCGACCCGCCGGCTGATGTAGAGACCGCCCGCCAGGCCCAGCAGCATGACCAGGGCCATGGCGCCCCACAGGGCCTGGGTCAGGCGCGCCAGATAGGCCTCGATGTCGCCGATGTCCTGACCGACGAACAAATGTTCGCCGCCAGCCAGGGTGGTGATCACCCCGATGGAGCGACGCCGCTGGACCTTGCCCTGGGCGTCCGTGTCGGTCAGGCGGAAGGTCTCCCAGTCGCTGGCGCCGGCCGGCAGGCTGAGGTCGATGTCGATGGGGGATTCGGTGATGTTGCCGGTGATCGTTTTTCCGGCCTTGTCGGTTAGCAGATAGAGATACGGCCCGCCGCGGATCGACCGTTCGACCAAGGCCTGGTTCAGGGCGTCGATGCCGCGCGTGCGGTGGATCGCCGTCAGGGCGCCCAGCTCGATCTCCACATCCGCCCTGGCCCGACCTTGGGCCTCCGAAGCCGAGGCGAAATAGACATAGGCCAGGATCGCCCCCGCCGCCGCCACGAACAGCGCAAGGAAGAGCAGCGTCAGCCGAAACGGCGTGCGGCGAAGGAGGGAGGGAAGGTGCATGGGTTTTTAGTGACGAGTGATGAGTGGCGAGTGGCGAGCAAGCCGACGCAAAACTTTGCGCAGCGCTTTATGCAGCCAAGTTCGCCCCGCTTGTCTCACCCCCTCGCCACCCGCCACTCACTACTCGCCACTAGCCACTAGGCTCACGCCTCCAACCGATACCCCGCCCCGCGCACGGTCTGCAGCATGGCGCGGTCGAAGCCCTTGTCGATCTTGGAGCGCAGGCGGCTGATATGGACGTCGATGACGTTGGTCTGGGGGTCGAAATGATATTCCCAGACCTTTTCCAGCAGCATGGTGCGCGTCACCGACTGGCCGGCGTGGCGCATCAGGAACTCCAGCAGCTGGAACTCGCGCGGCTGAAGATCGATCTCGGTCGTTCCGCGATGCACGGTGCGGCCGATCAGGTTCATTTCCAGGTCGCCGACCTTGAGCACGGTCTGCACCCCGCCGGTCTCGCGACGACGCGCCAGGGCCTCGACCCGCGCGATCAGTTCGGCGAAGGCGTAGGGCTTGACCAGATAGTCGTCGGCGCCGGCCTTCAGGCCCGTGACCCGGTCCTCGACCTCGCCCAGGGCCGACAGGAACAGGACCGGCGTCTGATCGCCGCCCTTGCGCACCGTCTCGACCATGCCGACGCCGTCCAGGCGCGGCATCATCCGGTCCACCACATAGACGTCGTAGCCGCCCTTTTGCGACTCCAGCAGGCCAAAGGCGCCGTCCACGGCGTGGGTGACCTCATGTCCGGCTTCGGACAGGCCCCGCACCATGGCGGTCGCCGCCTCGGCGTCATCCTCGACCACCAGAATCCGCATCGAAACCCCTCCCGGAATCAAAATCGCCGCCGATGGTAGCGCATCGGCGGCGATTGACGAGTTAAGGCTTGGTCAGAATGCCGATCATTCGCCGGCGGCGAACTTCAACGGCACCGGGCTCGTGCCCTGCGGCGTGCGCACGAACAGCAGGATGCTGGGGCGACCCGCCTGTTTGGCCGCCGCCACCGCCGCGCGCAGATCGGCGGCGGACGTGATGTTGCGATCATTGGCGCGGGTGATGACAAAGCCCGGCTGGAACCCGAGGCGCGCCGCAGCCGAACCCTGTTCGACGTTGGTGATCACGACGCCGTTGACGCTGGCCGGCAGGCTGAACCGCGAACGCGCGGCCGGCGTGATCGCAGTGACGGCGAGCCCTTCAATCGTGTCAGCCTGTCCAGGCTGGCTCTGGCCGGGGTTGGCGCTTCCGCCCTCTTCCGATGCGGCGAGTTCCTCTTCCGAAGGACGGGTGCCCGAGCGTACGTTCAAGGTCTGGCGGCGACCGTCGCGGATCACTTCCAGGCGAATGGTGTCGCCCGGCTTGGCCGCGCCGACCCGACGCGTGGCTTCCTGGCTGTTCGCCACCGCTTGGCCGTTCACGCCGACCAGAAGGTCGCCGATCTGGACGCCGGCACGCGAGGCGGGGCCGTCCTCAGTCACGCTTTCGATCAGAGCGCCCTTGAAGTCCTTGGGCTGGCCCAGGGCTTCCCAACCGTCGGGGCTGAGGGTGCGCAGACCCAGGCCCACATAGCCGCGCTCGATCGACTGACCGCGCATCAGGCGTTCGGTGATCGTCTTGGCGGTGTCCGCCGGAATGGCGAAGCCGATGCCGACCGAGCCGCCGGTGGGCGAATAGATGGCCGAGTTCACGCCGATGACGCGGCCGTGGATGTCGAAGGTCGGGCCGCCCGAGTTGCCCCGGTTGATGGCGGCGTCGATCTGGATGTAGTCGTTATAGCCCGACGGATCGATGTCGCGGGCCTTGGCCGAGACGATGCCCGCCGTGGCGGTGCCGCCCAGGCCGAAGGGGTTGCCGATGGCGATGACCCAGTCGCCCACACGCGGCTCGGCCGTCTCTTCGAAGCTGACGTATTTGAAGTCGTTGCCCTCGACCTTGATCACCGCCAGGTCGGTGCCGGGATCGCGGCCGATCAGGCGGGCCGGCAGTTCGCGGCCGTCCGACATCTTGACCTTGATCTCGGTCGCGTCGGCGACGACGTGGTTGTTGGTGACGATGAAGCCGTCCTGCGAGATAAAGAAGCCCGAGCCGGCGCCCTGGGTCGTCTGCGGCTCATCATTGCCCTGACCGCCGCGGCCTTGCGGCGGCACGAACTGGAACGGCAGGCCGGGGATCTGGAAGGCGCCGCCCTGGGGCTGGTCCACCTTGACCGTCACGTCGATCTGGACGACGGCGGGCGAGACCTGGTCGAAGATGGTCGCAAAGCTGCTGGGCGCGCCCGGCGGGGGCGTGAAGGCGTCGCCGTTGGCCGGGACAGGGGTGATCCGGTTCACCGCCTGCGGTTCCGCGTGCGCGCCGGGCCAGGTGATGACGCCGCCGGCGGTCGCCGCCGCCGCCAGGGTCAGGCCGGCCGCGGCCCCGAGAATGAACTCCTTGCGCTTCAGCATCGTGGTCCTTGCGATCCTCTTGTCCAGCGCCAGACGGGCGCCGGTTTCGCGATTGATATAGGCCGAACCGGCTTTGCGCCAATCCCGACCGCCGATCGTTGATCTCGACTAGCGCCCGTCGTGAGGCGAGGTTGCGTCAGGATCGCGGCGAAGCTTCTCATTTCGTAGAACTTCGTCCAGTCGGCGTTCTTCTTCCGGCGTCAGGGGAGCGGCCTCGACCGGACGACGACGTGCGCGCAGGGCCAGAACGGCGGCGGCCAGCAGCAACAGAGCGAACGGGCCGAACCACAGCAGCCAGGTCCCCGCCCGAACCGGCGGGGTAAAGAGCACATAGTCGCCGAAGCGCCGCACCAGATCGTCGCGCACGGCCTGATCCGACGCGCCGGCCGCGATCTCTTCGCGGATCAGGCGGCGCATGTCGCCGGCGACGCCCGCCGGGCTGTCGGCGATGGCCTCGTGCTGGCAGACGACGCAGCGCACGTCCTTGAACAAAGCCTGGGCGCGGGCCTCCTGGGTCGCATCGGCCAAGGGGCGGTCGGGTGCGGCGGGCGGTTCGGCCGCCGTCAGCATCAGCGCCATGACCGGCGCGGCCAGCAGGATCGCCAGGCGCCTCATGCGGTCTTGCGTCGGCGCGCGCCGATCCCGAGCCGGAGCCGGCGATCCAGCAGCGACAACACCCCGCCCAAGGCCATGATCATCGGCCCAAGGAAGATCAGTCGCGCCCAGGGGTTCCAATAAACACGTACGACCCTGGCCGGCTGTTCGGGACTGCCCGCCCGTTCGCCGATCACGACATAGACGTCGTCCAGGCCTCGGAAATCGAGCCCGACCTCGGTGGTGGTCTGGCCGCCGGCGGGGAAGAAGCGGCGCTCGGCCGTCACGGTGCTGGCGCGGCCCTGATCGTTCGTGGCGCGCACGGTCAGTCGACCCTGCTCGGCCAGATAGTTCGGCCCCTCGACGACGCGCACGTCGTCAAGCGTGACGGTCCAGGGCCCGGCGGACACGCTCTGGCCCAACGAGACGGCGCGGGCGGCCTCGGCCTTGAAGCTCGTTTCGACCACCGCCCCCAGGATGAAGACGCCCAGCCCCAAATGCGCCAGGGTCATGCCCCAGGCGCCCAGCGGCAGCCCCTTCAGTCGGCGCAGCGTCTCGGCCATCGAGGCGCGGAACAGGCGCGTGCGCTCGGCGACTTCCGACAGCGATCCCAGGATCAGCCACAGACCCAGGCCGATGCCGGCGGCGGCGAAGACCTTCCTGGGCTCCCATAGGGCGTAGGCCGCAAGCGCGCCGACGATCGCCAGACCCCCCGCGACCGCAAGACGCTGCATCGCGCCGGGCAGGTCGCCGCGCTTCCAGGCCAGCAGCGGACCGGCCGGCAAGATCAGGAAGGCGACCATCATCAGCGGGGTAAAGGTGGCGGCGAAATAGGGCGGGCCGACCGAGATGGTCGCGCCGGACGCCGCTTCCAGGATCAGCGGATAGAGGGTGCCCAGCAAGACGGTCGCGGCCGCCGCCGTCAGGAACAGATTGTTCAGGACCAGCGCCCCCTCGCGGCTGACCGGCGCGAACAGACCGCCGCCCTTCAGCTGGGGCGCGCGCCAGGCGAACAGGGCGAAGGCGGCGCCGGCTGCGATCCCGAGAATGGCCAGCAGCATCAGCCCGCGCTGGGGATCGACGGCGAAGGCATGGACGGATGTCAGCACGCCCGAGCGCACCAGAAAGGCGCCCAGCATGGAGAAGGTGAAGGCCAGCAGGGCCAGAAACACCGTCCAGCCCGCTAGCGCCCCGCGCCGTTCGGTCACGACCGCGCTGTGCAACAGGGCCGCGCCCGCAAGCCACGGCATGAAGGAGGCGTTCTCGACCGGGTCCCAGAACCACCAACCGCCCCAGCCCAGCTCATAATAGGCCCAGAACGAACCCAGGGTGATGCCGACGGTCAGGAAGGCCCAGCTGGCCAGCGCCCAGGGTCGGACCCAGCGCCCCCAGGCGGGCCAGAAGGCGGTCTGCGCCCGTCCCTCGATCAGCGCCGCGACCGCCAGGGAGAAGCAGACCGAGAACCCGACATAGCCGGCGTAGAGCAGCGGCGGATGCACGGCCAGGGCCGGGTCCTGCAACAGCGGGTTCAGCGACGCGCCCTGGAACGGCGCGGGGTCCAGGCGGGTGAAGGGGCTGGAGGTGAAGACGGCGAAGGCCAGGAACAGCGAGCCCAGCGCGCCCTGCACCGCCACGGCCGAGGCCTTCAGCCCGAACGGCAGGCCGCGCGCCCGCGCCAGCGCCCCGCCGAAGACGGTCAGCACCAGACACCACAACAGAAGCGACCCCTCGTGGCTGCCCCAGGCGCCGGCGACCTTGTAGAGCATCGGCTTGTCGGTGTGGCTGTTGGCCGCGACGTTGGAGACCGAAAAGTCCGACACGACGAAGGCGTAGATCAGGGCTGCGAAACTGAGCGCGACCGCCGCCGCAGCCGCCAGAGCTGCGCCCTGGGCGGCCCCGGCCAGGACCGGGCTGCGCCTCGCGCGTCCGGCCGCCGAAAGCCCCGTCTGCAGAATCGACAGCGCCAGCGCCAGCGCCAGGGCGAAGGCCCCAAGCTCGGCGATCATAGGGGGACGGACTTGGTCGCGGCCGGCGCCGTCTCAGGCCGCCACTCGCCCTTTTCCTTCAGACGGTCGGCGACCTCGCGCGGCATATAATTCTCGTCGTGCTTGGCCAGAACCTGGCTGGCGTGGAAGGTGCGGTCGGCGCCGAAGGCCCCTTGCGCCACGATCCCCTGCCCTTCGCGGAACAGGTCGGGCAGGTCGCCGTGATAGACGACGCGGGTCGTGGCGGCGTTGTCGGTGACGACGAAGGCGACCACGCCGTCACCGGTCTTTTGCACGCTGCCGGCCTCGACCAGACCGCCCAGGCGGATGTTGCGGCCCTCCGGCGCCTTGTCGGCGGTGGCCTCGGAGGGCGAGTAGAAGAAGGTCACGCTGTCCTGCATCGCCCACAGCGACAGGCCGACCGCCAGCGCCAGGATCGGCGCCACGGCGGCGACGACCCACAGGCGGCGACGCGCCTTCGGCGATTTGGGCAGCCAGCTCATGCGAGGGACATTCCGGATTCCAGGGACGGACCGGCGGCATATACCGCCGTCGTCGCGCAGGACCAACGCGTCATTGCGCGCCGCCCTTCGGCAGTCGGCGTTCCAGATCCAGACGGCGCGGATCGGCCGGGTCGAGCGCGGCGATCAGGGGCGTCCACAGGGTGCGCGCCCCGGCGGCGTCTCCGCGCCGCAACGCGGCCTCGCCCAGGAAGAAACGCGCGCCGAGCTGATCAGCGTCCAGCTTCAAGGCTTCGCGGAAGGCGGCTTCGGCGTCGCCCCCGATCTGGTTGTCGTTGGCGACGACCAGGCTTTCGCCCAGCCGCGCCCAGGCCTGGGCGTCACGGGGGTCCAGAGCGATCAGACGGCGAAAGGCGGAGGCGGCGCCCAGCGGATCGCCGGCGGCGAACCGGGCCGCGCCCAGCATGGCCAGCGCCTGCCGATCCTTGGGCCGTTCCTGAACGACCCGCGCGGTCACGGCCGCCAGTTGCGCTGGCTCCAGCCGATCCAGATTGGCGGCCCAATCGTCGACGCGCCGCTCATAGGCCTGATCCGGCAGGCCGGGCGAGCCGGTGAAGACATAGAGGCCCAGCGCGCCCGCGACCGTCACGCCGATCCCGCCCAGCACCCAGAACCGATCTCGGGCGCCGGCCACCGGGGTCGTGGTCGCCGAAACGGCAAGAAGCCGCCGCCCCGCCTCGGCGCGCGCGCCCACGTAGGCCGCCTCGTCCAGCAGGCCGCGCGCCTTTAGCCGATCCAGTTCCTCGATCTCGCGCGAGCCGGCCTGGGTTTCAGCCCCGGCCGCCGGATCCGCGCCGCGTCGCGCGCCGGTCAGCACCAGCAGGGCGGCCAGGGCCGCCGCCAGTCCCGTCATTATCCAGAACACGATCATCTTCGCCGTCTAACCCATCCGCGAACGTCCGGCGAGGCGTCGTTTCAGCCCAGCCGCGCCATTTCCGCTGAAGCTGCGCGTCGCCTGACGGCGCGCGCCGCCTCCAGCGCCTCGATCACGGTCAGGAACCGCGCCGCGACCCCGATCAGACGCAGCACATGGTCGGGATTTTCGGCCTCGCCGTCCGACAGACTGTTCAGCGCCTCGTCGGACCAGGTGGAGAGGTAGTCGGTCAGGTCGGCCTTCAATCCCGAGCGATCGGCTTCGCAACCGAAGGTGACGGCCGCGCCGCGCAGGGCCGCCACCGCCGCCAGCAGGGCCGCCGCCGCCTCGATCGGTTCGCCCTCGGCCGGCGCCTCCAGCCAGGGCGACATACGCGTCATGCGTCCGGTGATGACCTGACGCTTCATCGGCAGGGCGGCGTGGACGGCGCTGGAGGCGGACTTCATCAGACCCGAAAGCTGGCCCGACACTTGGACCCGCGCCATCCGCGCCGCCTTGCCCCAGCTTGAGTCGGGCCGCACCTGCAGGCTGTGGTCCATCTCGGCCAGCACGCCCGCGCACCAGTTGACGTCGTCCACCACGCCCAGCATCGCGGTCTCGCCGAGCGACGAACGGACCACGGCGGCGATCTTTTGCACCCGCGCCTGCACGGAGGTCAGCAGCCGCTCGACAAAGACGCCCATGTCGGAATGGCTGAGGGTGATTTCACGGTCGGCGAGGCGGCTGGTCCGCGTCACGACTCGCAGCATCCGCTCGGCGTCCGCCACATGGGCGAACAGGATGTCGATCATGCGCCGCCCTCCGTCCTGCGACATCGCCAGACAGTCCTGGATCAGCAGCCTGAGCCCCGCCAGCTGGTTGTCGTCGGGGCGTTCCAGCCAGACGGGCAGGCGCGGCAAGGCGCTGCGGGCCAGAGGCGTCAGGTCGAAACAGCCGGCCAGTTCGACCGGGGTGGATGGGGGCTGGTCGTCGGCGGGGCGCTGAAACTCCGGCCAGACGTCGCGCGGCCGGTCGCGCAGCACGGCGGCCGCCTTTGCGCACAGCCGATCGGCGGCCAGGGTCCATTCCCCGTCCACGGCCACGGCGCCGTCAAGCAGGGGCAGGAAATCCTCCTCGCCCCGCACCGCCTCGCGCCAGACCCGTTTCAGGACCAGAGGCGGAAAGGCCAGGGCCGGCACGCCGTCGGCGCGCGGCTGAAACAGCGGCAGCAGTGGGGCGAAGGCCGTGCCGCGACGGGCGCGATCGCGCGCCTCTGCGGCGACGATGTTCGCCAGTTCGGCCGCCTTGTCGCCCTTCAGCGCCGCCACAGCCGCGCCCAGCATCCCCAGCGATGCGTCGGGACAGGCCTCGACGATCGCCGTCAGAGCGGCGTGGTGGGCGGCGGACAGGGACGGCACGAAAGCTCCTGCCAAAACTCAACTCAGGCCGGCACCGTGCGACAATCGGGTTAACAACGACTTGGCGTCTATTGAGACGGCGCCGCCACTTGAGTCAGGCGTCAGGCACGCCATATTGCCGCCACACCCGGCCCGCGCCGCCGCGCGCGCCGGAAAGGAAAGCCCATGCCCGTAATCGAGATCGACGGCCTGACCAAGACCTACAAGTCGGGGCATCAGGCGCTGAAGCGCATCGACCTGACGATCAACAAGGGCGAGATTTTCGCCCTGCTGGGACCGAACGGCGCGGGCAAGACCACGCTGATTTCCATCGTCTGCGGCATCGTCACGCCCACCACCGGGACCGTGGTCGCCGACGGCCATGACATCCAATCCGATTTCCGCGCGGCCCGCACCAAGATCGGTCTGGTGCCGCAGGAGCTGACCACCGACGCCTTCGAGACCGTGCTGGCCACCGTCACCTTCAGTCGGGGCCTGTTCGGCAAGGCGCCGAACCCCGCCTTCATCGAGGGCGTGCTGAAGGACCTGTCGCTTTGGGACAAGCGTGACGCCAAGATCATGACCCTGTCAGGCGGGATGAAGCGGCGGGTGATGATCGCCAAGGCCCTGAGCCACGAGCCGGACATCCTGTTCCTGGACGAGCCGACCGCCGGGGTCGATGTCGAGCTGCGCCGCGACATGTGGGCTATGGTCAGAAAGCTGCGCGAGCGCGGCGTCACCATCATCCTGACGACTCACTACATCGAGGAGGCCGAGGAAATGGCCGACCGGGTGGGCGTGATCCTGAAGGGCGAGCTGATCCTGGTCGAGGAAAAGTCGGCCCTGATGAAGAAGCTGGGCAAGAAGACCCTGACGCTGAACCTGATCGAGCCGTTGGGCGCCCTGCCCGCCGACCTGTCCGACTGGGACCTGACGCTGAAGAACGAGGGCGGCGAGCTGGAATACAGCTTCGACGCCAACGCCGACGACACAGGCGTGCCGTCGCTGATCCGCCGGCTTGAGGCGCTGAACATCGGCTTCAAGGACCTGAACACCCGCCAGAGCTCGCTGGAAGACATCTTTGTCAGCCTGGTTCACCAGAACGGAGCCGCGGCATGACCTTCAACGGATACGGCGTCTGGGCCATCTATCGCTTCGAGATGGCGCGTGCGCTGCGCACCCTGTGGCAGAGCGTGGTCACCCCGGTCATCACCACGGCCCTGTATTTCGTCGTCTTCGGCGGCGCGATCGGCAGCCGGATGCAGCAAGTGGACGGCGTGCCCTACGGCGCCTTCATCGTGCCGGGGCTGATCATGCTCAGCCTGTTCACACAGTCGATCTTCAACGCCTCGTTCGGCATCTATTTCCCCAAGTTCACGGGGACGATCTACGAGATCCTGTCGGCGCCGGTGTCGTCGCTGGAGATCGTGCTGGCCTATGTCGGCGCGGCGGCGACCAAGTCGGCGGTGCTGGGCCTGATCATTCTGGCGACGGCGGCCTTCTTCGTGCCGCTGCAGATCCTGCATCCAGTCTGGATGATGGCCTTCCTGGTCCTGATTTCGGTGACCTTCAGCCTGTTCGGCTTCATCATCGGGGTCTGGGCCAATGGGTTCGAGCAGCTTCAGATGATCCCGATGCTGGTCGTGACGCCCCTGACCTTCCTGGGCGGCGCCTTCTATTCCATCGACATGCTGCCGGACGGCTGGCGCACGGTGACCCTGTTCAACCCTGTGGTCTATCTGATCTCGGGCTTCCGCTGGGCCTTCTATGGTCAGGGGGATGTGGCCATCGGCGTCAGCGTCGCCGCCACCCTGGCCTTCTTCGCCGTCTGCCTGGGCATCGTCATGTGGATGTTCAAGACCGGCTACCGGCTCAAGAACTGATCCGTCACGAAACGGGCCAGATCGCCAGCGATTGAGAAGACCATGTCCGACGACCAGAAGACCCCGCCCCAGCCCTTCGCCCGCAAGCCGGTGACCTGGGGCCGTATGCCCGCGACGACCTTCCACGTCGGGCCGGTGCCGGTCGCGCCCAATCCGCTGGACCGCATTCCCAATCCGCCGCCGCGCAAGCCCACGCCGCAACAGCAGCAGGCCTCGATCCACACCCAGAGCCTGGCCTCTGGCGTCGCGCCGGCCAAGGGTCAGACGACGCCCGCCAATCCCGCCCCGCGTCCGGCGCCCCGTCCGCAGGGGACAAGCATCTTGGGCGGTTCGTTGATCCCGACGGCGCGCCCGGCCCAAGCCCAGCCTCAACCCCAGGCTCCGATGCCGCCGCAGTCCAGGCCGCAGCCGGCGCTTGCCGCTCAACCCGATCTGACCGTGCGGCCCCTGCCCGCGCCAGAGACGACGCCCGCCCCTGCGCCGAAGCCGGTCGCGGCCGAACCTGTCGCCGCCCCAGCGGTCGCGGCCAGACCCGCTGTTTCGCCTGCGGCTGCGCCGATCACGCCCAGCTTCGCCCGTGCGCCCGCCAAGACCTCGCGCCTGCCGCTCTATGTCGGAGTCGGGGTCGTCGCCCTTCTGGTCGCCGGAGGCGGCCTGTGGTTCGCGATGCGTCCCGCCTCGACCCCGCCGGCGTCCACGCCCGCCATGGTCGCCGATGCGCCTCTGACCGCCCCGCCAGCCGATACGATTCCTGCCGACGCCGCCCCTGTCGTCGCGACCGAACAACCCGCGCCCGCTGCGACGACCCCCGCGACGCCCGCCCCCGCCGCTTCCGCGCCGGCAACGACGACGACGCCGCGCGCGACGACGGCCGCGCCCCGCACGCAGACGCCGACCCAGACCCAGACCCAGACCCAGGCGCCGGCCGCAACGACGCAACCGACGACGCGTGCGCCGACGACGGCCACCCCGGCGCCGTCCACGCCGGCGCCGACGGTCACGACCGAGCCGCTGGTGATCGTGCCGACGGCCCCGACGCCCGCCCCGACCGCTGCACGCCCGTCGATCAGCGATCCCGACGGTCCGGTGGTGACGCGGCCTCAGCCGCTGGACTGATCGGCGGTTTCGCGCGCCGGGGCAGGTGACGAAACGGCCTTCAGCCCCTACCTACAGGCCATGACCGTTCACGCCTCCCCGCCGCCCATCCTCGACGCCGCCGGCGTCGACACCGATGAAGCCCTGTCGATCCTGAAGACGGCCCTGGCCGGCGCCGACGACGGCGAACTGTTCCTGGAGCGGTCCGAGAGCGAGAGCCTGGTGTTCGACGACGGCCGGCTGAAGTCCGCCGCCTATGACGCGACCGAGGGCTTCGGCCTGCGGGTCGTGGCGGGCGAGACCGCCGGGTACGCCCACGCCAACGAGATTTCGGCCGCCGCCCTGCGTCGCGCCGCCGACAGCGCCGCCCTGGCCAAACAGGGGCATGAGGCCCGAGTCGCCGAAGGCCCCCGCGCCACCAATCAGAAACTGTATGGCGAGGTCGATCCCCTCGCCTCGCCCGCCTTCTCCGACAAGATCGCCTTGCTGGCCGAGATTGACGCCTGGGCCCGCGCCCGCGATCCGCGCGTGGTTCAGGTATCCGCCTCCCTGATCGGCGAACGTCGCGCCATCGAAATCCTGCGCGCCGACGAACGGGCGGTGCGCGATGTTCGCCCCCTTGTTCGGCTGAACGTCTCCGTTACCGTCGAACAGAACGGCAAGCGCGAGAGCGCCTCGTCCGGCGCCGGCGGCCGGGCCGGATTCGAGGCCTGGGTCGCGCCCGAACGCTGGCAGGCCCAGGTGGACGAGGCCCTGCGTCAGGCCCTGGTCAATCTGGACGCTGTCGACTGTCCGGCGGGCGAGATGGACGTGGTCCTGGGCGCCGGCTGGCCCGGCGTCCTGCTGCACGAGGCCATCGGCCACGGCTTCGAGGGCGACTTCCACAGGAAGGGCTCGTCGGTCTTCAACGGCATGATGGGCCAGCGGGTCGCCGCCCCCGGCGTCACCGTGGTCGATGACGGCTCGATCGCCGGACGGCGCGGATCGCTGTCCGTGGATGACGAGGGCACGCCCACCTCGCGCACCGTGCTGATCGAGGACGGGATCATGGTCGGGTTGATGCACGACCGGCTGTCGGCGCGGCAGCTCGGCGTCGCCGCAACGGGCAACGGCCGGCGCCAGTCCTTCGCCCATATGCCGATGCCGCGCATGACCAACACCTTCATGGAAGGGGGCAAGGATTCCAAGGCCGACATGATCGCCAATACGAAGCGCGGCCTCTACGCCGCCAACTTCTCGGGCGGCCAGGTGGACATCACCAACGGCAAGTTCGTGTTCCAGTGCAATGAGGCCTATCTGATCGAGGACGGGGTGATCACCGCACCCGTTCGGGGCGCCACCCTGATCGGCGACGGGGCCACAGCCCTAACCAAGATCCAGATGGTCGGCGACGACTTCGCCTTCGATCCGGGCGTCGGCGTCTGCGGCAAGGCCGGACAGGGCGTCCCCGTCGGCATCGGCCAGCCCAGCCTCAAGATCGGCGGCCTGACGGTCGGCGGCACCGCCGTCTGAGCGAGCGGAACCGTATCGCTGCAAAGGGTGTTTCCCCGCCACACTGGAGAGGAAACACCATGCCTACTGAACGCGAAGTCCAACATCCCGATGGCCGGGTTGAACGCATCACTGAAACCAGCGCGGCGCCCACCACGGTCGTCGAGCGTCGCGGCAGCGGAATGGGCGCCATCGTCGCCCTGATCGTCGGCTTGCTGGCCGTGCTGGTGATCGGCTACTTCCTGATGAACATGAACCGCAGCGACGCGGTGAAGGACAACGCCATCGCCGGTGCGGCCGAGAGCGTTGGCAACGCCGCCGACAACATCGGCGAAGCCGCCCGCGACGCCGTTCCGGAACGCAAGTAAGCTCTAGCGCGCCGATTGAGCGGGGGCGGAGGGGCGCCATTCGGGACCGATCGGTTCCAGCCCCTCCGCCTCCAACCGATCCAATACGCCGTTCGGCTCGGCCAATAGCCGCAAGGGCGCGATAGCGACGGTGACCCCGGCCTCGGCCAGCGCCTTGTCCACCGCCCTATTCCATATCCGACGCAGATCGTCCGCTTGGGCCATCACCGACCAGTAGGAACAGGCCGTCGCCGCCTTTTCCAGGGGCGAGTCTAATACCGCCGGAATCCGGCGCAGACGCCAGTTCTCCGCACGTTGCGCGCCCGCCTCGACCCCGGCCTCCGCCGCCGTCGCCGCAGCGTCGATGCAGTCGAGGTAGCGTTCCGGCGGCGTCGTCAGAACCTTTTCGATCAGCTCGTCACCCCTGAAGATGCCGACGGGTTCAGCGGGCGTGCGATTGGCGCGCGTCGCCTGACGAACCAGGCCGGACACCGGACGCCCTCCGCTACTGTAACCGCCCAGTTCCATCAGATCGCCCGACAGGATCAGCATGCTGTCGCGGGTCGGGCCTTCGCCTGTCAGGTTTTCGACCCGGGCCTCAAGGTCCGGTGACAGATAGTCGGCGCTGGTGCGCCCGTTCGGCAAACGAGTCAGCGTCCTAAATCGCCAGATCAGTCGGCCCACATCGGCCAGCGAGGCCCGCCCCTCGACGGGAAACAGGACGCGGTCGGCACGATCAACCGCCGAGATGAGAGCGTCGGTGCGCCACTCCATCTTTCTGGGCAAACCGTCGATCGATCCGACCAGGATCAGGACGCTGTCGCCGCGCCGCACCTCCCACATCGGCGCCTCGATCCGGCGGGCGGTGACGACGATATCCTCGACGGCGTCCGATTGCGCATCCTGCGCGACGGCAGGCGCGGTCGTCAGCGCCGTCGCGGCAAGTAAAAGCAATAAAGAAGATGAGCGTCTGATCATTACATTGCTGTAAACTTCATTACTGTCGCTGGCGTAATGAAATCGCTGTAATGATGTCGTCGATTTAATCCACCTTGCGGCCTTGTAACTGGAGATGAACGCGGCGGATCGGCACACCTCTCGCCAACACCCGAGGGGAAGACCAATGACAAAGACCCTGCTGCTGGCCAGCACCGCCCTGCTTTTCACCGCCGGCGCCGCATTCGCCGGCGACGCTTCCACCACAGATCGGCCACAAGTCGCCGAGGCCCCGGTGCCGACCGGCCCGACCAACCAGGCGCCCCTGGCCGACGCCAGCCAGCGCGGCGTACTGGTCTTCACGCCGGACTTCTTCGCCGCCCAGCGCCCGAATACGGCGCTCGACATGGTCAACCGCGTCCCCGGCTTCTCCATCGACAACGGATCGGGCGCGCGTGGCTTTGAAGGGGCGGTCGGCAATGTGCTGATCAACAACAACCGCCCCGCCTCAAAGAACGATTCGGGTTCGAACGTCCTGGGCCGGACCCTGGCCAATCAGGTCGAGCGCATCGAACTGATCCGGGGCGGTGCGCCGGGCATCGACATGCAGGGCTATTCCGTCGTCGTGAACGTCATCCTGAAGACGACCGACAGCCGCCAGTCGATCCTGACCTGGAACGCCATGCTGTTCGAAGGCGGCCATGACATCTATGGCGGCTCCTATCAGTTCACTCAGAACAAGGGCGACCGCAGCTGGGGCGTGACCCTGTCGGACGGCATGGGATCCAGCGATTCCAACGGCGTCGGCCGTTCGGTCCGTCGCAACGCCGCTGGCGATGTCATCCGCGACGAGCGGTACGAGAACGACGGCTGGGGCGGCGGCCAAGGTATTCGCGGCAACTACACCGGCCCGTTGTTCGGCGGAAAGCTGGAAGGCACCGCCCGCTATGGTCTGAACGACTATCAGAACTGGACCGAGCTTTCGTCGCCAACCTCCTTGCGCCGCAGCGACTACGCCGAAGACGGCGATTCCGGTGAGTTGGGCCTGACCTGGACCCGCACCCTGAACCCGCGCTGGACCCTGGAGACGCGTCTGATCCACGAGTTCTCCAGCTTTGACAGCGTCTCGGGCAGCAATGAGACCCTGAACGGGACGGCGGCGCCAGAGCAGCAGTTCAAATCCAACGGCGACTCGTCGGAATCCATCCTGCGCGCTCTGGTGCGTCACGAACGCTCGCCCGCCCTGACAATCGAGGCCGGCGCCGAGATCGCCTACAATATGCTGGACGTGAACCAGGCCTTCACCATCGGCGGCGTCGGCGTGCCCCTACCCAGCGCCTCGGTCAAGGTCGAGGAGACGCGCGGCGAGGCCTTCAGCAAGGCGACCTGGCGGATCAATCCGAAGCTGACGCTGGAGGGCGGCGTGCGCCTCGAGGCCTCCACCATCAGCCAATCGGGCGATGCGGATCAGGAAAAGAGCTTCTTCTTCGCCAAGCCGCGGCTGCTGGCGACCTGGACGCCGATGGCCGACAACCAGCTGCGTTTCCGCTTCGAGCGCGAACTGGGTCAGCTGGACTTCGGCGACTTCGCCGCCTCGGCTGAGCTGAGCGATGGCACGGTGTTCGGCGGCAACGTCGATCTGGAGCCGGAACAGCGCTGGATTTCCGAGCTGTCCTATGAGCGCCGCTTCTGGGGCGAGGGCGTGGTCTCGATCGGCTATCGCCACGACCGCATCATCGACGTGATCGACCGACTGCCGCTGCCCGGCGGCCTGTCGGCGACGGGCAACATCGGCGACGGAACGCTGGATCAGCTGTCGCTGAACGTGGTCGTGCCGCTGGACAAGGTCGGAATTTCGGGCGCCCGGTTCACCTTCAGGAACGATTGGAACAAGACCAGCGTCACCGACCCGACCACGGGCGAGGACCGCCGCATCTCGGGAGTGCGTCCCAGCCAGGCCAATGTCGGCTTCCAGCAGGACATCACCTCGTGGAAGACCCAGTGGGGGATCAACTGGCTGCCGCGTCTGGGACAGGCGACCTACGATCCGGACCAGACCTTCGCCTGGCGCGGTGCGGACTATCTGGAGGCCTTCGTCGAATACAAGCCCAGCCCGACCCTGTCGCTGCGCGCCCAGCTGAACCTGTGGGACGACTTCACCCAGCAGCGTACGGTCTACGCCACGCGCAATCCGCGCACGGTCGCCTTCGTCGAGGAGCGCTCCATCGACCCGCGCACCTTCGTCTCGTTGCGGGTCCGCAAGACCTTCTGAGGCCTAGGTCCGCGCAGCAAAAAGCCCCGGCGGATCGCTCCGCCGGGGCTTTTCCATGATCAGGCGTCGATCAGTGGCTAGGCGTCGAGGCCGCAGGACGGGCGACGTTGCCGTCTTCCTGACCGCGATCGTTCAGCGCAGGGCCAGGGTGGTTGTCCCCGTCATTGGCGCCATGCGACCAGCCCTTGATGAAGTGGCTGATGACAATGAAGGCCACGCCGATGCCCATCCCCCACAGGCCCAGCAGCTTGAACACTTCAAGCGACGTCTGCAGCGCAAGGCCCGGGTTCAGCACCTGGCCGCCCACAGTCTCCGTCCCCGCCAGGCCGGCGATCCAGCCGCCGACATATTGGGCGATGGAGCTGGCCAGGAACCAGACGGCCATCATGAAGCTGACCACCTTGGCGACGGACAGTTTGGTGATTTCCGACAGGCCCACCGGCGACAGGAACAGCTCGCCGGTCGTATGGAACAGATAGAGCAGACCCAGCAGGAGCAGCGGCATCTGGAAGGCCGAGTTGGCCATGCCGGCGCCCCACACCACGATCATGAAGCCCAATCCGACCTGAAGCAGGCCCAGGCCGAACTTCAGCGTAGGGTTGGGGTCCAGGTTGCGCTTGCCCAGGAAGGACCAGAGCGCGGCCATGATCGGTGCGAAGATCAGGATGAAGCCCGCATTGAACGACTGGGTCTGGGCCGCCGTGATGGTAGCGTCGATCCAGGGACCCGACGTGCTGAGACCGGCGGCGGCGATCTGGGCCGGGGTGCCGACGGTGACACCCAGAAGCTGGAACGCCTGCGGGGTGATGCTGAGATCGACGTTACGGTCGGCGAACAGGTTCAGCGATGTGCCGGCCTGTTCGAACAGGGTGAAGAAGACGACCGACCCGAAGATCAGCACCAGGGCCAGCATCATCCGCTCACGCTGCGCCTTGTTCTCGCAAACCTTGACGATGACGTAGAGGATGAACAGCAGCGACGCGACGGTGGCGGCGCCCAGGACCCAACCCACCAGGGCGTTGCGCTGAACCATGAACCAGACGACGCCGACGCCCAGGATGCTGAGCAGATAGATCGACCATTCGCGGTTGATCGGACCCAGCATGGGTTTGCTCAGATTGGCTTCGGCCGGAGGCTCGCCCTTGCCTTGCAGCAGGGGTTTGCCCAGCACGAAGACCACCCAGCCCAGCGCCATGCCGACGCCGGCCAGACCAAAGCCTGCCCACCAGCCGACGGTCTGACCCAAAAGGCCGCACAGCACCGCCGCCCAGAAGGCGCCGAGGTTGATGCCGTAGTAGTAGAGGGTGAAGCCGGAGTCCCGCCGCGGATCGCCCTGCGGATACAGTTGGCCCACGATCGTCGAGATGTTGGGCTTCAGGAAGCCGACGCCCATGATGATGAAGGACACCGCCAGATAGAAGACGTTCACGCCCGCCATGTCGCGGGTCGCGTCGATCTTGTATTCGCCGGTGGGCAGCACGGCCGGCAGCGGCGACGCGGCGGGCAGGCCCTCGATCGCCAGGCCGTTCTCGGCCGCCTCGAAGGCGTATTTCTGGCCGTTGACGACGATCGACACTTCACGCGCCGCACCGCGGCCTTCGGCGTCGATCTGATAGGTCTGACCGGCGTAGGTCAGGGTTTCGGTCGCGGGACGGCCCTCGAAGGCCATCATGCCGTGACCGGCGACCAGCAGCAGGGCGCCGAAGGCGACGGCCTTGCGGGTGCCGATGAAGCGGTCGGCCATGATGCCGCCCAGCAGGGGCAGCAGATAGACCAGCGAGGTGTAGGAGCCGTAGGTCGACCCCGCCATGGCGTCGTCGAACAGGAAGTGTTGCGTCAGGAAGAAGATCAGGATGCCGCGCATGCCGTAGTAGGAGAAACGCTCCCACATCTCGGCGAAGAATAGGATGATCAGTCCGCGCGGGTGGTTCTTGAGGATCTGCATCAGCACCGGCACGCCCGTGGCGAAGGTGATGATCAGTCCAAGGGCGACGACGATGTTCATGCGCGCGTCCCCCTAATCGTCTTCACGCGCCGTGTAAGTCGCGCCTTCCCCAAATCCGTCCTCAACGGCTCACTCCCAACTGCCGCGCCGCTTATCGGGCGCGCGAAAGGCGCATACCCAGCACAGCGGGGGAATTCGAACAAGTGTTAAGGCTGTCGCGGGGGTGGGCAGGCGACGCGCGAGGAAAGCGAAAAACAACCCTGGGTGACGCCCAATGGCGCACATCCTGCTAGGTCGGTCGTCAGAAACGCTCGCGGTTTCATAATGGGAAGGCGCGCCAGATGTCTGTCAGACCGATCGCCGCTCCAGACCATGAGGCGCTGAACAGGCTGCATCGTCAGGTCGGTTGGCCCGAACGGTCGCCGGCCGGATGGCGCTGGCTCGAGGCCAATCCGGCGCGGTTGGCGCTAGGCGCGCCCGCGGGATGGGTGGTCGCCGACGAAGACGACAACGCCGTAGCCATGCTGGGCAACTTCATCCAGCGGTTTCGATACGGCGTCCGGGACCACTTCGGCGCCACCGGGTTTTCGATCATCGTGCCGCCCAGCCAGAAGGGCGCCAGCCGGCCTCTGATCCGCACCTTTTTGAAACAGCCGGGCCTGTTCGCCCGCTACACCTTCAACGCCAATGCGCGCTCGGCGCCGCTTTACGGCCTGTTCGACATGAAGCCCTGGCCGGCCCAGACTCACGGACTGAAGCTTTCGTGGATCACCGACCGTCTGGCCTGCGCTCAGGGTCGCGGTCTGCGCCTGTTGCTGGGCCGCACCTCCGCCGAGACCGCCGCGCGTCTGGGCGAGCGGCTGATGAACAGGCGCGTATTCCGCCAGACGCCGATGGTGCTGGCTGCTGGGGTGACGGTGCTGCGCGATTTGTCGGACGCCTCGCCCTATGCGGACTTCTGGCGCCGGCTGTCGCAAGAAGATCGCCTGCTGGCGGATCGCAGTCCGGACATCCTGCGCTGGCGGTTGGCGGACCCTGACCTGACCCTGCCGCCGGTCATGTTGGCCTGCGTCAGGGACAGCCGCATCGTCGGGATGGCGATGGCGCAGATGACCAAGACCAGCCTGATCGAGCCGCCCTATCTGGACATCCTTGATCTGATCGCACTGGAGACGGCGCCCGAGGCGATCCCGCTTCTGACCCAGGCTCTGATCGACAACGCGCGTGCGCTGGGGGCCGCCAAGGTGCGCCTGCAAATGGTGATGCCGCGTCTGTTGGCGCAGTTGGGCGATCTGGCGAAGACGGCGCGGCGCGAGGGCGGCTGGGGACATTGCCACGCCATCATTGACGATCCTGCGCTGGCGGCCGCCTGGGCGCCGACCCCGTTCGACGGCGACTACGGCATCTGTTCACGCACGCCGCCGACGCCCAAGACATGGGCTGCCGCCGCGATTACGCGCCCGACCTTGGGCGGGCGCGTGTCCAAGGCCTGATCAGGCGTTGGGGCGGGCCCTCAGCTCGTCGCGGATCTCGGCCAGCAGGGCTTCGGTCGCCGTCGGCGCGGCCGGCGCCGGATCGGGCTTGGCGGCTTCCTGACGACGCAGGGCGTTGATGCCCTTGACCACAAGGAAGACGACCCAGGCGACGATCAGGAACTGGATCACGGTGTTCAGGAAGGCGCCGTATTGGATCGACACCTTCTCGACGGCCTCGGTCGCCGGGTTTTCGGCGCGCAGCACCCATTCCAGCTTCGAGAAGTCGATGCCGCCGGTCAGCAGGCCGATGGGCGGCATCACCACCTGATCGACCAGGCTTTTGACAATGCCGTTGAAGGCCGCGCCGATGATCACGCCGACCGCCAGGTCCACGACATTGCCCTTGACCGCGAACTCGCGAAACTCCGACAGCAGGCTCATGAGATTTCCTTGAGAAAGTTGGCTCAGGCGTCGCCCGAGGCGTTCAGCCGCTCGCGCAGCTCCTTGCCGCTCTTGAAGAACGGGACGGCCTTGGCGGGCACTTCGACGGTTTCGCCGGTGCGCGGATTACGGCCCGCGCGCGCCGGGCGCGACCGCACCGACAGGGCGCCGAAACCGCGCAGCTCGACCCGGCCGCCTTCGGACAGGGCCGAGGTCATGGTGTCGAGGATCACATTGACCAGCCGCTCGACCTCGGCGTGAGTCAGGTGGGTGTTTTCCGCTGCAAGCTTCTCGATCAGTTCGGACTTGATCATCTGCGCCCCCGCCAGCTCGTTTAGACAGGCCGTCTCGCCCGCCGTCGATCCAGAGCCGCACCCTAACCTTCGACAGGCTTTGTAAAAAGCCCTTATCCGACAATGATGCGCGCCATTCGCAAGAAAAATGTCCGGAGGCGCACACAGCGGCGTGCCAGACAGAGAAAAGGGCGACGGGATTGCTCCCGCCGCCCTCATTCTTCGTCACTATCGCAGAGCGCGCGGCGCTCTGCGGCTTGAGCCTTACTCCTTGGTGCCGGCGTTCTTCAGCGCGGCGCCCAGGATGTCGCCCAGCGAAGCGCCCGAATCGGACGATCCGAACTGTTCGATGGCTTCCTGCTCGTCCTTCATTTCCAGCGCCTTGATCGACACCGAGACGCGACGCGAGGCCTTGTCCACGGCGGTGATCATGGCGTCGACGCGGTCGCCGACGGCGAAGCGTTCCGGACGTTGCTCGTTGCGGTCGCGCGACAGGTCCGACTTGCGAACGAAGGCCGTAACCGGCGCGTCGTCTTCACCGAACTTCACCTCGATGCCGCCCGACTCGATCGCCGTCACGGTGACGGTGATCTGCTGGCCACGACGATAGGTGTCGCCCTCGCCGATCGGATCGCCGCCCAGTTGCTTGATGCCCAGCGAGACGCGTTCCTTCTCGACGTCGACGTCCAGGACCTTGGCCTTGACCATCTCGCCCTTGCGGTAGCGCTGGATGGCTTCTTCACCCGACACCGACCAGTCGAGGTCGGACAGGTGCACCATGCCGTCGATGTCGTTGTCCAGGCCGATGAACAGGCCGAACTCGGTGGCGTTCTTGACTTCGCCCTCGACGGTCGAACCGATCGGGTTGTTGGCGACGAAGGCGTCCCACGGATTGTCCTGAGCCTGCTTCAGGCCCAGCGAGATGCGGCGCTTGGAGGCGTCGACATCCAGAACCACGACGTCGACTTCCTGCGAGGTCGAGACGATCTTGCCGGGGTGGACGTTCTTCTTGGTCCAGGACATTTCCGAGACGTGCACCAGGCCCTCGACACCGGCTTCCAGCTCCACGAAGGCGCCGTAGTCGGTGATGTTGGTGATGCGGCCCGTGTACTTGGCGCCGACCGGATACTTGGCTTCCACGCCGTCCCAAGGGTCCGACTGCAGTTGCTTCATGCCCAGCGAGATACGCTGGGTATCCGGGTTGATCTTGACGATCTGGACCTTGACGGTGTCGCCGACGGCCAGAACCTGGCTGGGGTGCGAGACGCGCTTCCACGACATGTCGGTGACGTGCAGCAGACCGTCGATGCCGCCCAGGTCGACGAACGCGCCGTAGTCGGTGATGTTCTTGACGACGCCTTCGCGGACTTCACCCTCGGCCAGCTGACCGACCAGTTCCGTGCGCTGTTCGGCGCGGGCTTCTTCCAGGATGGCGCGACGCGACACAACGATGTTGCCGCGCGGACGGTCCATCTTCAGGATGGCGAAAGGCTGTTCCTTGCCCATCAGCGGGCCGACGTCGCGGACCGGACGGATGTCGACTTGCGAACCGGGCAGGAAGGCCGAGGCGCCGCCCAGGTCGACGGTGAAGCCGCCCTTGACGCGGCCGACGATGGCGCCGTTGACCGGCTGGCCTTCGGCGAACACGACTTCCAGACGGGTCCAGGCTTCTTCGCGACGGGCCTTGTCGCGGCTGATGACGGCTTCGCCCAGGGCGTTCTCGACGCGCTCCAGGTAAACCTCGACGTTGTCGCCGACCTTGGGCAGGGCGCCGTCGTCGCCTTGGCCGAATTCGCGCATGGCGATACGGCCTTCGGTCTTCAGACCAACGTCGATGATGACGATGTCTTTTTCGATGCCGACGACGCGGCCGTGGACGACCTGGCCTTCGCCGAAGTCGCGACCCGACAGTTGTTCATCGAGCAGCGCCGAGAAATCGTCGCGCGTGGGGTTGAGAGTATCAGACATGAAGCTCTGGTGTTTCCAGTGGGGCTATGGCGCGTGACCGAAGCACGATCCCGCGCGAGGTGGACCCCTGACGCAGCGAAAGGCGGCGCGCGGGGCGATGGGAAAAGATGGAATCAGGTCGTCGGGATGCGAGGCCGTTCAGAACGATCAAAACGCCCGCGGAGGCCGAGGGTGGGAGCGTTGGATTTGCGAAATGGGTCAGAGACCGTGTTTCGCGCGCGCCGCCTCGACGATACGGCGGGCCGCATCGAAGGCGGCCTCTATACCCAGATCGGTCGTATCCAGCAAGACCGCGTCGTCGGCCTGGACCATCGGGGCCGCCCCGCGCCCGGCGTCGCGCTCGTCGCGGCGCTGGATGTCGGCCAGCATGGCGTCGAAGGCGATGTCCGATCCGCGCGCGGTCAGCTGCTTCCAGCGGCGCGTGGCCCGCACCTCTGGCGTCGCGGTCACGAACAGTTTGGCCTGAGCGTTCGGCGCAATCACCGTGCCGATGTCGCGTCCGTCGAGAACGGCGCCGCTCGCCTGGGCCGCGAACGCCTGCTGCAGTTCCAGCAGAGCCGCCCGCACGCCGGCGAAGCTGGCGACCCGGCTGGCGGCCTCGCCCGCCTCGCCCGTCGTCAGGCGCGGATCGTCCGACAGGCCCGCCGCATCCAGTCCGCGCGCTGCCTGCGTCGCTGCGGCCTCGTCATCCAGCGATCCGCCGTCCGCCAGCACCTTTGCGCCCACGGCCCGATACAACAGCCCCGTATCCAGATGCGGCAGGCCATAGGTCTGGGCCAGGCGCGCGGCGATGGTCCCCTTGCCGGATGCGGCCGGTCCGTCGACGGCGATGATCAGGGTCAAGCAGGTCTCCGCAGCGCGTGGCGCATTTCAATCTCGATCCCAAACGCACGGGAGGCGGAACCTGATAGCGAGGATCGCCCGACCAATCCAGCCGAAGCCCTCAGCGCCGGCGTCCAACCAAATCACGAATTGCAATGCCAGCCAGCAAAATCGCCAGTCCCACACCCGTCACGACCGACGCCACATAGAAGCCCAGGACGCCCCAGAACAGCAGGGGTCGGTCCGCCAACAGAACGTCCGGCCCCTTTCGGTTGTTCAGCACCCCGGCATCCAGGCTTTGGACGATTTCTCGGGCTCCGATCACGCAGAACCAGCCGATCAGGATCGCGATCGCCAGCGTCAGGATCGGCTTGATCCAGCCCGACGGCCCCGGCCGGTTCACGACCATGCCTTCCAACGCGCCAGAACCACGACCGCGAAGGCCGCCAAACCCAGCCAAACCAGACAGGCGACGCCGCTCAGCGCCACGGTCGAATAGAAGAAGGCGTCGCCCTCGGCCCTGAGATGCACGGCGCCATGCTTGCCCGAGACCCGGCCTGTCGTCACCCCTTGCCAGACGATCAAAGCCGTCCAGCCGGCTCCGCCCAGACAGGTCAGAAGACCGAGGACCGCGATGCCTCTACCGAAGACGTCGCGCGCCGACTTCACGCGATCCGCCCGCCCAGCCCGTTCATCATCTCGACGAAGCCGGGGAAGCTGGTGGCGATCATGCCGGGCTCGTCGACCGAGACCGGCAGTTCGGCGGCCAGGCCCAGAACCAGATGGCTCATGGCGATGCGGTGGTCGTGGGCGGTGTGGACCAGGCCGCCGCCACGCACGGACCCGCCCTGGCCGGCGCCGGTGACGATGAAGCCTTCCGGCTCCTCCTCGACCTGAACGCCGCAGGCGCGCAACCCCTCGACCATCAGCGAGATCCGGTCGCTTTCCTTGACCCGCATCTCGCCCACGCCGCGCATAATGGTGACGCCGTCCGCAAAGGCCGCCGTCGCCGCCAGGATCGGATATTCGTCGATCATCGAGGCGGCGCGATCCTCGGGCACGACCACGCCCTTCAGGGACGAGTGACGGGCGGTGATGTCGCCGACCTCTTCGCCCCCGGCCTCACGCTGGTTGGTGATGGTCAGGTCGGCGCCCATCTCGATCCAGGTGTCGAACAGGCCGGTGCGAAGCGGGTTCAGCATCACGCCCTCGACCGTGACCTCCGACCCCGGCACGATCAGCCCCGCCGCAAGGGGAAACGCCGCCGAGGACGGATCGCCCGGCACGGCGACGAAAGTCCCGGTCAGGGCCTGACCGCCCTTCAGCGTCACCTTCCAGCCCTCGCCCCTCTCCTCGACGCTCACCTCGGCGCCAAAGGCCCGCAGCATCCGCTCGGTGTGGTCGCGGCTCTTTTCGGGCTCGACCACCGATGTGACGCCCTCGGCATTCAGCCCCGCCAGTAGGATGGCCGACTTCACCTGGGCCGAGGCCACCGTCTGCACATAGTCGATGGCCTTCAGCGCGCCGCCGGTCAGGGCCACAGGAAGCCGATCCTCGGCCGCCTGCCAATCGAACGCCGCCCCCATGTCGGCCAGGGGTCCCGTGACCCGCTTCATCGGCCGCTTTCTCAGCGAGCCGTCGCCATCGAAGGTCGCGGTCAGCGGATAGCCGGCCGCCGCCCCCATCAGCAGGCGCACCCCGGTTCCGGCGTTGCCGCAGTCGATCACCGACGAGGGCGTCTTAAAGCCGCCCGCCCCCTCGATCCGCCATCTGCCGTCGCCGGTCCGCTCGACCTTGGCGCCGAAGGCTTCGACCGCGCGGGCGGTGGCCAGGACGTCGTCGCCTTCCAGGAGACCTTCGACCTCGGTCACGCCCGACGCCATTCCGCCCAGGATCATCGACCGGTGCGACATCGACTTGTCGCCTGGCGCGCGGACCTTTCCGGTCAGGGCGGATGCGCGGCGCGAAGTCAGTTGGGACGGCATGATCACCCGCTTCAGGCTGTATTGTGCGAAGGGCCGCGCGGGCGGCGCGAAAGACAGCTTTTGACAGCGGGTCAAAGGGGTGGCAAGGGACCGCCCCGAATTCAACCCGTTGAAAGCATCCAAACGTGGCCAATCCCGAACTGGGCGCCAAACAGGTCTGCCCCAACTGCCAGGCGAAGTTTTACGACCTGAACCGTCGCCCCGCCCACTGCCCCAAATGCGGAACCGACTTCGATCCCGAAGAGGCGATGAAGCTGCGCAGCCGCCGCGCCCGTCCCGGCTATCCGTCCGACGATGAGGACACGGAAGATCAGGTCAAGGACAAGAAGGTCGACGGCGACGAGGACGAGGAAGACGACGTCAAGACGCCGGAAATCGACGAGGAAGGCCACGAGCCGATCCTGACGCCGGACGACGAGGACGAGGACTCCCCGGCCGACGCCTCGGAAGAAGCCGGCATGGGCTCGACCGACGGCGACGACGATCTGCTGGCCGACGACGATGACGACTCCGTGCCGTTCATCGAAGACGAAGACGACGACTCGATCGACGACGAGATCGCCAAGCCATCGCGCGACGACGACTAAATTCTTGAGCCCATCGCGCATCGCGCGACTTGAAGCCCGACTTGCTGTGGGCTTCTCGCGATCTGGCTCAGATTCTTGTTGCACCCGCCGCATTTCCCGTTAGGGAGACGCGGCGGGACAGCAGGCCTTTCACACCTTTCGGTTTGAAAAATCTGCGTATTTTCACCCTTGGGAACGCGGTGAAAATAAATCTCGAAACGGGCTTGATCGCAGAAAAAGCCTGACCTAGTTTCCGCCGCCTCGCCGGGGGCCATCGCAAGATGAACCGGGCGATCCAGACCGACAGGTCCGGGGCTTTAGCTCAGTTGGTAGAGCGCTTGCATGGCATGCAAGAGGTCAGCGGTTCGACTCCGCTAAGCTCCACCATCGTCACCTCCGAGCACCGCAAGGTGTTCGGAGGGACGGCCATCCTCCCCCTCACATTTTCGATCCGCAGAAGTCGCCAGTCGGCGCGCGACTAGGCCCCGTCTCTCGTCCGATGACCGAAGCGGCAGGCGGCTCGATCCGAACCTCCCGCCGCGATAGCCGCCGATCAGTTCTCGACTTCGGTCGATCCTTGGCGGAACTCTTCGGCCGGCACGAAGGCCGAGCCTTCTTCATCCAGCACCCAGACGCCGATCAGGGCGGGGTGATCCGGGGTGACGTCTTCGTCCAGCAGGTCGCCCTCATAGACGCCGACGTTGCTGTAATCGAAATCCAGCAGCAGCTGATCGGCCATGTCGATCATCTCGTCGGCCATGCGCCGTGCATAGCCCACCGCCTCGCTGGCGTCGGAAAAGTCGTCGGTCAGCGTGTTGACCTCTGCGGCCTCGCTGCCCTGAACGGCGCTGGTGGTGACGATGGTGAATGCGGACATGGTGATCTTTCTTGAGTCTAAGGACCTCACCTAGCCCGTTTGGCCCCGCAACACGTCGAAATTCGGTTGCGCCATCGACGCTATCGATCGGCCCCGCCCCGGTCGTTGCGCTTCGTCGCGCGATAGACCTTCTGCAGGCCGCCCAGCCGCCGACGTTCCGCAGCCTTGGCGATCCGTTCCGCCTTATCCCCCGCCGCCGCCAGTTCCGACTTCAGCTTCTGGAAATGCGCCCAGCGCGATCCCTCCAGCGCGCCGTCCGCCAGGGCCGCTTGGACAGCGCATCCCGGCTCGGTAACATGGCCGCAGTTGGTGAAGCGGCACTCCTGCATCAGGTGTTCGATATCGTCGAAGACCGCTTCCACACCTTCTTCGGCGTCGATCAGGCCCACTTCGCGGATGCCGGGCGTGTCGATGATGAGACCGCCGCCGGGCAGCGGGAGCAGCTGGCGGTGGCTGGTGGTATGTCGTCCCTGGTCGTCGGATGCGCGGATTGCCTGGGTCGCCATCCGATCCTCGTTCAGGAAAGCGTTGACCAAGGTGGACTTGCCGACACCCGACGAGCCGATCAGGACACAGGTCTCGCCCGGCTTCACCTGAAGACGCAGCGCCTCCAGGCCGACGCCTTCGCGCGCCGAGACGGTCAGGACCAGGGTCTGCGTTTCCAGCGCCGCCACCTGAGCGGCCTCGGCTTGGGGGTCCGCGCTGAGATCCGACTTCGTCAGAACGAGAACAGGCCGCGCTCCGCTGTCCATCGCCGCAGCCAGGAAACGCTGTATCCGGCGCGGATTCAGATCCGCATTCAGCGAGGTGACGACGAAGGCCACGTCGATATTGGCCGCCAGGATTTGGGTTCGACGCGCGCTGTCCGCCGCCCGCCGCACGAAGGCCGTATGGCGAGGCAGGACGGCATGGATGGTGGCGGCGCCGTCCTGAGGGTTCGGCGACAGCGCCACCCAGTCGCCCACTGCAGGGGGCCCAGTCTCCTGGGCTTCGTGCCTCAGTCGGCCGGACGCCTTGGCCTGAAGCTCGCCCGCATCCGTGACGACCAGATAGCCGTTGCGATGCTGGAGGATCACGCGGCCCGGCGTGTGCCCGGCATGGGCATGCGGCGCAAACGCCATCGCCCAGACTTCGGACCATCCATACTGTTCGATCAAGTCAACGGCATCCCTGTCGCTCGCGCTCCTCAGCCGGCTTGTGCTGAACACTGTCCCAAAGCCTTGCCAGTCGGCGGGGCCGCGAACAAGCATGCTCGCCGTCCCAGCGCCTCGGGAACGAAATGTCGGTCGGCGGCGCTCCGCTATCGAGACGATGTTCAGCGAGGAAAAACAGCGATGAGCGAGATCAAGGAAGGCATGGAAGTCATCGGAGCCGACGGCGTGCACGTCGGCGTCGTGGATCGGGTCGAGAGCGACCGAATCAAGCTGACGCGGCGCGAGAACACCGGCGCCCACGCCGATCACCACCACTATATCGAGAACGGCTTCGTCGCCGGCGTCGAGGGCGACAAGGTGCGCCTGTCGGCCAACGCCGATGTCGCCGTCACCCTAGAGGAAGAAGAGTCCGGCCGCCCGGTCGATCTCTGACCGAACGGCTGCGCGTGCCTAAAGCAGCGTGGCGGCCAGGTTGACCGTCAGCGCCAGGATAACGGCGTTGAAGAACCAGGCGATCAGGCTGTGAAACGTCGCCAAGCCGCGCAGCTTGCGGCTGGAAATTTGCACATCGGCCGTCTGGTTCGCCACGCCGATGATCAGGGCGAAGTGTAGAAAGTCCCAGTAGTCCGCGTCCTCCTCACCCGGAAAGACCAGCCCGCCCTGATCGCCCTTGCCGTCGTCACGCGGGGCGTAGAAGCCGTGGGCGTAATGCAGAGCGAAGATGATGTGCACGTACAGCCACGACAGGCCGACGGTGCACACTGAAAAGACCGCCTGCCCAACGGTCGGCTTGCCGTCGCTGGCCACCATGGCGAGGACCAGGACCACGACGCTGGCCACGGCCGCAGCCATGCTGAGCGGCAGGACGAGAACGCCCGCCTGATCCAGTTCCGCCGCGCGGCGTCGCATCGCCTCTTGCGAACGCGCCCTGAAGATCCGCGCAAAGGTCGCAATGAGGAAGGTCGCCACGCCAGCATCCCAGCCGGCCGCCAGTCGCATCGGCCAGCCGAGGCCGGCCGGCGCCAGCGCCGCGACGGTCGCCAGCACCAGCAGCCCGAGCCACAGCGACAAATGCAGACGGAACAGGCGCGCGACAGATCCCATGCCCGCGAGATTGCGCATTCCTGGTCGCACGTCCAGCGACCGCCCGGCCTGCGGAGCTCCCACGACAAAATGGATTTCGTCTCATTGAGGGACATGTCTGTCGGCGACGTCATAGAAGTGTCGGTTATCGTTTCGGGGGAAACGCAAATGCTGGTGTCGATCGTGATCGGCGAGGCTCTTTATCTGGCGCATCGCTGTCGGCGGGCGCTGATCGCCTCGCCCGTGGTGCTGGTCGGCCTCTGGGCCGTAATGGCGGTCATGCCGCACGGGTCGATCCGTCTGCCGAACTGACGAGAAGCTGTCAGCGGTCTTTTCAGGCGCCGGACCGAATCCGTCGCCCCGGGCGTTGTCAGGTGTGAACCCGACGCCGAGGACGCCCTGACCGACTTTACGCCATCCCCCCAACGCGTCCGCGTCATCGACCTGGAGACGGCCGGATCCGGCCCTCAGGACGTGTGCGAGATCGGCTGGCAGGACGTGGTGCGCGACGGGGTCGGCCCATGGCGTCTGGATGCGACGCGCGGCGCCCGTTTTGTAAATCCCGGTCGGCCGATCTCGCCCGACACCATGGCGGTTCACCACATTCTGGACGAGTGGGTTCAGGACGCCGGCTATTGGAAGGCCGTCGCGCCGCCCATCCTTCGCCCGGAGACGGGCGTGATCGCCCTGGCGGCTCACCGGGCCAGCTTCGAGCAGCGGTATTGCACCCCTGCCCTGTCAGGCGGCGCAAGGTGGATCTGCACCTGGAAATGCGCCCTGCGGCTGTGGCCCGACCTGCCGCGCTTCTCCAACCAGATGCTGCGCTATCTGCGTCGGCCCGAAGGATTGGTGCATGAGTTGGGCCTGCCGGCGCATCGCGC
Organism: Brevundimonas sp. 374; assembly: GCF_900102995.1. Classification (NCBI taxonomy): domain Bacteria; kingdom Pseudomonadati; phylum Pseudomonadota; class Alphaproteobacteria; order Caulobacterales; family Caulobacteraceae; genus Brevundimonas; species Brevundimonas sp. 374. The sequence continues at coordinate 1,472,381 of NZ_FNKT01000001.1, forward strand.
CCTGCCCGACGCCTATGTCACCGCGCATCATCTGCGCGACATGCTGAACCAGACGACCGTCGACCAGCTTCTGGCCTGGAGTCGCGAACCGGGACTGCTGCCCCGCGTGCTCGCCGGCCCCGAGCGCGGCAAGGCGTGGAGCGCGGTGGATGCCGACCGGCTTCATATCTTGGCGTCAGGACGCGACATCGACATCGCCTTCACCGCCGCGACCGAGCTTCGCCGCCGGGGCCTGATGACGGACACGGCCGTCCGGACGTCCGATCAGGGCCGGCTGCTCTAGCGCGCAGACGCCAGCCAGGGCTGATGGCGACTGATCTGAAAAGTAGGGAAAATGGTGGACGCGACAGGGATTGAACCTGTGACCCCCTCGATGTCAACGAGGTGCTCTCCCGCTGAGCTACGCATCCGCCGTAGGGCTCCGAAAAACGTCTTCGGAGCGGGAAGAGCGGTCGTATAGCGGCGAGGCCGGTCGGCATCAAGCCGATTTAGCGGCAAGAATGCGATTTCTCGCCGAACGCCGCTCGGACCAGTCGCAGCGAAGTGTCAGGCGGCGACCATCCGCTCGACTTCATTGACCAGATCGCGCAGGTGGACGGGCTTGGACAACACTTTGGCGTCCGGCGTGGCCTGGGCGGCGGTCAGGGCCACGGCGGCGAAGCCGGTGATGAACATGATGCGCAGGCCGGGCTGGCGGGCGGCGGCGACGCGAGCGACTTCGATCCCGTCGGCGCCCGGCATGACGATGTCGGTCAGCAGCAGGTCGTAGGGACCGTGTTCCAAGGCGTCGATCGCGTCGTCGCCGTTCTCGCAGTCGATGACCTGGTGGCCTGCCCGCTCCAGCGCGCGCGTCAGAAATCCGCGCAACGAACCGTCATCTTCGGCCAGGAGAATACGCGCCATTCGAGAAACACCCTTGAAACAGATCGCAAACCTAGAGCCCGAACGGTAAACCGCCGATGAAATTCGCCGATCAGCCGACTTCCTTCCACAGCGAAACGCGCTAAGCGGGAGCATGACCGACGGCGGCGACAGCTTTTCGATCACCGCCCCGGCGGCGGACGCGCCCGCGACGGCGCTGGTCTTCGCCTCGCCCCACTCCGGCGACGTCTATCCTGACGACATGGGCGCCGCGCCGGACCTGTCGCGCGCCAGCCTGAAAAGCGCCGAAGACGCCCTGGTCGGGCGCTTGGTCGCAGAGGGACCACGCAGAGGGGCCGCGCTGATCGAAGGGCGGATCGGCCGGGCCTATGTCGATCTGAACCGTGATCCCTCTGAGCTTGACCCGGCCTTGATCGAGGATCTGGAGGGGCCGGTGGGGGCCAAGACGGCCGCCGGTTATGGCGTGATTCCCCGATTGGCCGGCGACGGCACGCCGCTCTATGCGCGCCGGCTGACGCTGGCGGAGGCCACGCACCGCATCGCCAGGGTCCACGCCCCCTATCACCAAGCCTTGGGCGAACGGATGCAGACGACGCGCGCGACGCACGGACGAGCCGTGCTGATCGACTGGCATTCGATGCCGGCGCGCGCCGTCGGGGCCGAGGTCGTGCTGGGCGATCGTTACGGCTCGGCCTGCAGTGCACGGCTCAGCCGGCGGCTGCGCGAGTTGTTCGAGGGCTTGGGCTGGCGCGTGGCGCAGAACCATCCCTACGCCGGCGGTTGGTCCACCCAGCGCTGGGGACGGCCGGACGAGGGCTATGAGGCCATCCAGATCGAGCTGAGCCGCAAACTCTATCTGGACGAGACGACGCTGGCCCCCAACGCGGCCTACGCCAAGACGCACAAGGCCCTGTCGCGCGTGATCGCCACCCTGTGCTCAGACGCGTGGTCGGCCTGACTGATCGCTGATCAGATCAAAAAAAAGCCGCACCCGAGGGTGCGGCATTAAAAGTCTATAGGGAGGAAACGCCCAGGAAGGGCAAGACGCCCGGAGGCGTCAGAGGTCAACTTAGGTTGCGATGCACAATAGGTCAAGAGCAGTGCGCGCCTGCACGGTCACGCCTTGTTACGCAAATAGGGCGGGTCGCCTGACAAGACGGCGCTCTTTCGACGAAAGTCGGACGGGTGCTCAATCTCGCAACTGCGAAAGGATCGGTTTAGTTGTCCAACAGCCGCCGCGCATTGCGAATGGCGCGAGCGGCGGGCGACGCTTCCTGACGATAGATCAACAGGCCGAACGAGGACGCCACGCCCAAGGCCAGCCACAGCGGTCCAAACAGCCAGGCCGCCGCCGCCAGGGCGAAGTAATAGCCGCGCACACCCTGACTGAAGGAACTGAGCGCCGGGTTCAAAAGCTGGCCCGCCGCCTCGCTGAAGGCCTTGCGGTCGGTCTTGGTGTGGATCTCCGGCGCCGCGCCGATCAGCGCCAGGGCGTAGTTCATCTGACGCAGCGCCCAGATGAAATCCAGAAAGCCGCGCGCCAGGCAGATCAGCACCAGCGCCAGCTTGGCCTCCAGAATCTTCATCGGCACGTTTTCGGCGCCGACGGCGGCGAACCCCTGAAGCGCGCTCTCGCCGCCGAACAGGATGCCTGCGACTGCCGCGATCAGCAGCAGGTTGGTCGAGGCGAAGAAGGAGGCGGAGTTGATCGAATGGCCCATCAGCTGGCTGTCGATCAGCTTCATCTCGCGATGGGTCATGGATTGCATCCAGGCCGCGCGGACATGCTCCATGTCCTGGTTCAGCGAGCCGCCCCGTCGGCTGATGAAAGCCAAGATGGGGCTGTATCCCAGCCAGCAGATGAAGAAGAGGGCCAGCGCCGCCCAATCGGTCCAGGTCATGATCCAGATGTCCGCGATGATGCGCCGCGACGCAAGTCCGCCGGGCCCGTGTTCGCCACATGTCGCCCTTGCCGTGACGGGCCGGGGAGCCTATCACCCTTCGCCTTTCAAAGTTTCGCAGTCGCAGCAAAGACCCGCCATGAACCTCGACGCCATTCCCGTCGGCCCGAACGCTCCCTGGGACATCAACGTCATCATCGAAATTCCACAGGGCGGCCTGCCGGTGAAATACGAGATGGACAAGGCCTCGGGCGCCCTGTTCGTCGACCGCTTCCTGCACACCGCCATGTACTATCCGGGCAACTACGGCTTCGTGCCGCACACCCTGTCGGACGACGGCGACCCCTGCGACGTGATCGTGCTGAACCCGACCCCTGTCGTTCCGGGCTGCGTCATCCGTTCGCGTCCTATCGGCGTGCTGAAGATGACAGACGAGGCCGGCGGCGACGAAAAGATCCTGGCCGTGCCGGTCGACAAGCTGAACCCCTACTACACCGAGATCGCCAGCTATCGTCAGCTGCCGGCCATCCTGATCGAGCAGATCGAGCACTTCTTCACCCGCTACAAGGACCTGGAGAAGGGCAAGTCGGTCAAGGTCGAGGGCTGGGGCGACGCCGGCGAAGCCGCCGACCTGATCGCCAAGGGCATGCAGGCCCACCAGGACAAGCTGGCCAAGAACAAGGCCGCCAACGCCGCCTGATCTGGGCGACAGGCGCTTGAAGCCTTAAGGCGTCCTCCGACCGGGGACGCCTTTTTGCTGACCGTCAGGCTCGCCATTCGTGTCGCAGAAGGGCGTACTGACACGTGTTGACGTAGATCGGCTGGCCCGCGGCGTCGTTCACGAACGAGATGAACTCGCGGAACAGCCCTTCGCGCCGCATGCCCAGCCGTTCGCAAAGCCTCTGTGACGCCAGATTGTCGTCCTCGACATAGGCGTACAGGCGACGGGCCGCCTTGTCCTTGAACAGATGGTCGACCAGGGCGCGTGCCGCTTCGGACGCATAGCCGGCGCCCCCATAGGCGCTGTTGAAGTTCCAGCCGATGGACCAGGTGTCCGGCGCCTCGAACGTTGCGAAGACATCACCGATGACATGGCCGTCGGCCTTGGACTGGACGGCGATATATTCGCCCTCGGCTCCGCGCTTGAGGACTTCCTTTTCGGCCGCCACCATGTCCTGAAGAGTCGTCGCGGCGAAACAGGCGGCGCGCGGCTGATGAAGGTAGGCGAACAGGTCTGCGGCGTCGCCGGCCTGAAAGCGTCGAAGGGTCAGACGATCCGTTTGCAGGGGTGTCATCGTTGGCCTGTGGTGCAGCGTGCGCGATCCTGACGATCGGCATGACGCCCTTTCGCCGATGACGATAGGATTTTGTGCGCGCTGCGACGCCCCGCCCCTCTCCCGCAACGGTTCGGCCTCTCCTATCTGCGTCGCATGACCGAACTGACCCCCCGCGAGATCGTCTCCGAACTGGATCGCTATATCGTCGGCCAGAACGACGCCAAGCGCGCCGTCGCCGTCGCCCTGAGGAACCGTTGGCGCAGGAAGCGCGTGCCGGCGGACCTGCGCGACGAGGTGACGCCCAAGAACATCCTGATGATCGGCCCGACCGGCGTCGGCAAGACAGAGATCGCGCGTCGGCTGGCGCGGCTGGCGGGCTCGCCCTTCCTGAAGGTCGAGGCGACCAAGTTCACCGAGGTGGGTTATGTCGGCCGCGACGTGGATCAGATCGTGCGCGACCTGGTCGAGAGCGCCCTGATCATGGTGCGCGAGCGCCGGCGCGGCGACGTGCGGGCCAAGGCCGAGGCCGCCGCCGAGGACCGGATCCTGGACGCCCTGATCGGACCGGGCGCGGGGCCGGCGACGCGCGACAGTTTCAGAAAGAAGCTGCGCGCCGGAGAGCTGGACGACAAGGAGATCGAGATCGCGCTGGCGGACACCGCCTCGCCGATCCAGGGCCTGGACATTCCGGGCGGCGGCAACGTCGGCCTGCTGAACCTGTCGGAGATGCTGGGGAAGATGGGCGGCGGGCGCACCAAGACCGTCAAGCTGGCCGTGCGCGATGCGACGACGCCCCTGATCGCCGAAGAGGGCGACAAGCTGCTGGATCAGGACAGCCTGACGCAGGAGGCGCTGAAACTGGCCGAGAACGAGGGCATCGTCTTCCTGGACGAGATCGACAAGGTCGCTGCGCGGCAAGGCGCATCCGGCGCCGACGTGTCGCGTGAGGGGGTGCAGCGCGACTTGCTGCCCCTGATCGAGGGCACCACGGTCTCGACGAAATACGGGCCGGTGAAGACCGACCATGTGCTGTTTATCGCCTCGGGCGCCTTCCACGTCGCCAAGCCCAGCGACCTGCTGCCCGAGCTTCAGGGGCGGTTGCCGATCCGGGTCGAGCTGAAGGCCCTGACGCGCGACGACTTCAAGCGCATCCTGACCGAGCCGGAAGCCAATCTGATCCGTCAGAACCAGGCCCTGCTGGCGACCGAGGACGTGACCCTGACCTTCACCGACGATGCGGTCGAGGCGATGGCCGATGCGGCGGTGGCGGCCAACAGCGCGGTCGAGAACATCGGCGCGCGCCGGCTTCAGACCGTGATGGAGCGGGTGCTGGAGGAAACCAGCTTCAAGGCCTCGGACCTGTCGGGCCAGACCGTGACCTTCGACGGCGACGCGGTGCGCGAGAAGATGGACGCCCTGACCAAGGACGTCGATCTGAGCCGCTTCATTCTGTAGCGACGCGCTCGGCGGCCTTGCGGTTCTGGCGGCCGCGCAGGCGGTCCGCCACCCGCTCGGCCTGGCGCTGGGTGAAGGCCAGGGCCGCGGGATTGCCGCGCCGGGCGCCGATGCTGTCGGCGACCTTGGCGCCCCGCTCGCCGATCGGCAGGGGCTTGCCGGTCGTGGTGTCCACGGCGGTCTGGTGCTCGATCTCGGCGTTCAACTCGGCGCCCATCAGGATCACCTGCACCGACAGCCAGGTCCACAGCAGGAAACCCATCATGGCCGCCAGCGGGCCGTAGCTGTCGGTCCGCACGAAGTTGGACAGATACCAGCTGAACAGGAAGGACACGGTCAGGCTGAGCACCGCCGCGAAGATCGCGCCCGGCGTGACCCAGCGCCAGCGCGCGCGCTGACGGCAGGGGCCATAGCGGTAGATGACGGTGAGGGCCGCGATATAGCCCGCCAGCAGCAGCGGCCAGCGCAGCGGCGCGATCAGCCCCCACTCCTCCTCCAGCCCGAACAGCCGCACCACCACCGGCACGCCGACGACCAGGACCGAGGTCAGCAGAACGGCGATGATGGCCCCGACGGTGAAGGCCATGCAGATCAAATTGTAGCGCACGATGTTGCGGCGTTCGACCTCGTGGTAGGCGACATTCAGGCCGTAGAACAGCACCTTGACCGCCCCGTTGGCGGTCCATAGCGACAGGGCCAGGGTCCAGGCCAGGGTGAAGGTCAGCTGGCTGTTGGAGTTCTCGGCCAGCCGCTGCATCTCCCCGCCCAGGAACTCGGCGATGCTGTCGGGCAGCAGGGCGTAGAGGAACTGCAGCCGGCCCCAGGCGTCGGCCGGATCGGCGAACAGGCCGTAGAGGGTCACGAACGTCCCCAAGAGCGGGAACAACGACAGCAGGGTGAAGAAGGTCACGCCGCCGGCGACGAAGCCGACCCGGTCGCCGAAATAGGAACCGCCGGTGCGCCAGACGATGTCGGACCAGCCCCTGTGAGGAATGTGCTCGGGCCGTTTGGCCATGCGGCCGCGACCGGGCTCCTGGGCCTCATAGTCCTCGGGCGTGGGGACCTTGGGCGGCAGGGGTTCGGGGCGGGGGGCGCGCAGCTCCACCCCGACCTTGTGCCCCTGGCTGTAGAGCAGGTGGGCGGCGCCGGCGCCGGCGGCCAGACCCCCGGCGGCGGCGGCCAGGAACTTCCACACCCGGCCGCGCTCGGCCTGCGCTGGCGACCGGGCGGCCGCCCGGGCGAACAGGTTGCGAAGCGGGGCGAGGCGGGAGGGGCGGCGCGCAGTCATCCCGACGCGAACGGTCAAGCTGGCCTCGCGTTCCTCCCGTCGCGCTTGAAATCGGCGCCGGGCCGGGCCAATCAACGCCCATGACCGACCCCATCACGCCCAAGTCCGACACCGACGCCCCGACCCTGCTGACCGCCTGGAAGGCGGCGCAGGCCCGGCTGAAGACCGGCCGCATCGACAGCCCCGCCATCGACGCCCGCCTGCTGCTGGAGGCCGCCGCCGGCGCCAGCCGCATGGACATCCTGACCGACCCCTATCGGCCCATCACCGCCGACCAGCTGAGCGCCTATGAGGCCATGGTCGAGCGCCGGCTGAAGCGCGAGCCCGTCTCGCGCATCGTCGGCAAGAAGGGCTTCTGGAAGATCATGCTGAACGTCACCCCCGACGTCCTCAGCCCCCGCCCCGACACCGAGACCCTGATGGACGTTTCCATGCTGGCCTTCGGCAAGACCGAAGCCTTCGACGCCATCGACCTCGGCACCGGCTCGGGCGCGATCCTGCTGGCGCTTCTGGCCGAGCGGCCGGCCGCGCGCGGGGTCGGCACCGACATCTCGTCCGAAGCCCTGGCGGTGGCCAAGGAGAACGCCGCCAACCTGGACCTGAACGACCGCGCGACCTTCCTGCGCACCGAGTGGGCCGCGGGTTTCGGCGACGCCAGCTTCGACCTGGTGCTGTCCAACCCGCCCTATATCCCGACCGACCATATCGCGACCCTGGACCCGGAGGTCCGCGACCACGACCCGCACCTGGCCCTGGACGGCGGGCCGGATGGCTTGCAGGCCTACCGCGACCTGGCGCCCGAGGTGAAACGCATCCTGAAGCCGCTGGGCGTCTTCGCCGTCGAGATCGGCTTTGATCAGGGCCCGCAGGTCAAGGCGCTGTTCGAGGCCGCCGGCTTCACCGACGTCAAGATCATCAAGGACCTGGGCGAGCGCGACCGCGTCGTCACCAACGGCCCGGACCCGCGCACCAATCCGATCCCGAAGGACTGACTGACTTCAGACGGTCGGCGGACAAAAACACCGTCTAATTCGTCTAATTCGTCTGAATTGCCCCTCCCCGACCGTGCGATGCGTCCCCTGCGGACGAACCGAGACAGGATCGCACGGTTTGGGGCCGTGGGCAGGAGGATGACGCTGGCGGGCGGCAGGGTGTTAAAATCGTTGGGCTGACCTTATCGAAATAGGACGGCTAACCCACCCTTTCGTCATCCTCCGGCAAGCCGCACTTCGCGGCGCAGACCGGGGGACCCAGCGGCGCCGTCAGGCGAAATCTCAACGCCGCACTATCTCAAACACCGTGTCCGCGACAGGTTCGCGCTCACGCGCGCCGCTGGGTCCCCCGGTCTCCCCTCGCTTGCGCAAGGGTCGCCGGAGGATGACGAAAGCTAATCTTCAACCGGCGGCCGCCAGTTCGGATCGTTCACCGGATACCAGTCCTCGGCCAGATCCCGCCAGTCCGGGTTCTCCGCCTCGATCAGCTTCAACTTCCAGTCCCGCAGCCACTTCTTGATCCGCTTCTCGCGCGCGATGGCCTCGACCACCCAGGCGTGCCGCTCGAACCAGACCAGCCGCGTGCATCCATGCGCCGCTGAGAAGCCGTCGAACACGCCGCTGCGATGCTTCCAGACCCGCGCCTTCAGGTTCGCCGTCATGCCGGTATAGAGCGTGCCGTTGCGCCCGCTGGCCATGATGTAGGTCGCGATGAACGTCCGATGCGTCGGCATGGACACAACCTAGGCCATACATCTTCTTTCGTCATCCAGCACGCCGTTCCCTGCTTTCGTCATCCTCCGGGCCGCGCAGCGGAACCGGGGGACCCAGCGGCGCGCGAGAGCGTGATCCTGTCGCGGACGCGATGTTTGACATCGTGTGGCGTTGAAATTTCGCCTGACGGCGCCGCTGGGTCCCCCGGTCTGCGCCGCGAAGACGCGGCTTGCCGCAGGATGACGAAAGCACGCGTCGGGACACCGCTTCAATCGATGTATCCGAGATGGTCCGAAAAATCAGAGATGGGCTGTCCATCAAGGACAAACTGTTTCAGACCAGCCTGATCGGCAGGTATCCGAAAGCTGCTTCGTGGGTATGGCTCCCAACCCAGTCCCTGCTTTTGCTCAGCCGTGAGTTGCTCGTCGATGATTGGATAGAGATACCACCAAAGGAAGTCATTGAGAAACAGAGCATCATAAATCGTAAATTCGCTCTCTAGATTCCATTTTGAAACCGACTCTGCTGAATCTAAGATCGAAATAGCATCCAGCCAACGATCCAACCTAAGAACTTCTTGGTAGATATATTTCTCTTCGCCGTAAGAATTCTTCGTTACCTCATCGAAATGTCCCGACGTCAATATTCTGAGCGACTCGACAGAATAAGGTGAAAGTCCCAAGCGGACCGTCTCGTTGCCTTTCATGGCCACGAGTTGGGTCAGTAAATCTGAGTTGCTTCGCAGTTCCTGCGCTGCTCGAAAAATGAGGATTTGTCTTTCCTCAGACTTTTCAAGAGCTCTTTCGTGGCTGGGACCTGTGACTGCCACCCACAAGGCTAGCGCCGCCAGCATGGCACCGACTACAGTCGCCAAGCTGGCCACGACGCTCCAGCGTGTCGGCAAAGCCCACTGTCGAAACTGGCGAATTTTTGGGATCATTAGTCTTCAATGCACCCGCACCTTCCCGATCTCCAAACCGCCCTCGCCGGCGGTGACCGCGATCACCCCGCCGTCCTCGATCTCGCCGGCCAGGAGTTTGCGGGCGATCGGATCGACCAGGTCTTTCTGGATGACGCGTTTCAGGGGTCGTGCGCCATAGGCGGGGTCGTAGCCGCGGTCGGCGAGCCAGGCCAGGGCGCTGTCGTCCAGGTCCAGGGTCAGGCGGCGGTCGGCGAGCAACTTCTCGAAGCGTGACAGCTGGATGCGGACGATGCCGCCCATCTGGTCGCGGCCCAGGCGGTGGAACAGGATGATCTCGTCGATCCGGTTCAGGAACTCGGGCCGGAAGTGGGCGCGCACGGCGTCCATGACGAAGGGGCGCACGGACTCGACGTCATCACCCTCGCCCTGATCGGCCAGATACTGGCTGCCCAGGTTGGAGGTCATGATGATCAGGGTGTTCCTGAAATCGATGGTGCGGCCCTGGCCGTCGGTCAGGCGGCCGTCGTCGAGCACTTGCAGCAGCACGTTGAAGACGTCGGGGTGGGCCTTTTCGACCTCGTCGAACAGGACGACCTGATAGGGGCGACGGCGCACGGCCTCGGTCAGGGCGCCGCCTTCGTCATAGCCGACATAGCCGGGAGGGGCACCGATCAGGCGGCTGACGCTGTGTTTCTCCATATATTCTGACATATCCAGGCGGGTGATGGCCGCCTCGTCATCGAACAGGAAGTCGGCCAGCGCCTTGGTCAGTTCGGTCTTGCCCACGCCGGTCGGGCCCAGGAACAGGAAGCTGCCCAGCGGACGGTTGGGGTCGTTGAGGCCGGCGCGGGCGCGGCGCACGGCGTCGGAGACGGCGGCCAGGGCCTCATCCTGACCCACCACACGACCGCCGAGCGCGGTCTCCATCTGGAGCAGTTTCTCGCGTTCGCCCTCCAGCATCTTGTCGACGGGCACGCCGGTCCAGCGGCTGACGACGGCGGCGATCTGTTCGGCGTCGACGACCTCGGGGGTCAGGGGGCCCTTGCCGGAGGTCTCATTGGCCTCGGCTTCCTCGAGCTGCTTTTCGATCTGGGGGATCTGGCCGTAGGCGATCTCTGACGCCCGGCCCAGGTCGCCGGCGCGCTGGGCGTTGGCGAGTTCCAGGCGCAGGCGGTCCAGGGTTTCACGCAGTTGGGCGCCCTGGCCGACCTTGTCCTTTTCGGCCTTCCACTGGGTGGTCAGGTCGTCGGACTGGCCTTCCAGATCGGCGATCTCGTCCTCCAGCTTTTCCAGACGATGCTGGGAGGCCTGGTCGGTTTCCTTCTTCAGGGCCTCGCGTTCGATCTTCAGCTGGACCAGGCGGCGGTCGATTTCGTCCAAGGCCTCGGGCTTGGAATCCACGGCCATGCGCACGCGGCTGGCGGCCTCGTCGATCAGGTCGATGGCCTTGTCCGGCAGGAAGCGGTCGGTGATGTAGCGGTTCGACAGGGTGGCGGCGGCGACGATGGCGCTGTCGGAAATGCGCACGCCGTGGTGGACCTCGTACTTCTCCTTCAGGCCGCGCAGGATGGAGACGGTGTCCTCCACCGTCGGTTCGGCGACGAAGACCGGCTGGAAGCGGCGGGCCAGCGCGGCGTCCTTTTCGACGTGTTTGCGGTATTCATCCAGGGTCGTGGCGCCGACGCAGTGCAGCTCGCCGCGCGCCAGCGCAGGCTTCAGCAGGTTGGAGGCGTCCATGGCGCCGTCGCCCTTTCCTGCGCCGACCAGGGTGTGCATCTCGTCGATGAACAGGATGATGCCGCCCTCGGCCGCCGAGACCTCGGACAGGACGGATTTCAGCCGTTCCTCGAACTCGCCGCGGTATTTGGCGCCGGCGATCAGGCTGCCCATGTCCAGCGCCATGACGGTCTTGTCGCGCAGGGATTCAGGCACGTCGCCGTTGACGATGCGCAGGGCCAGGCCCTCGACGATGGCGGTCTTGCCGACGCCGGGTTCGCCGATCAGGACGGGGTTGTTCTTGGTGCGGCGGGCCAGGACCTGGATGGTGCGGCGGATCTCTTCGTCGCGGCCGATGACCGGGTCGATCTTGCCGTCGCGGGCGGCCAGGGTCAGATCGCGGGCGTAGCGTTTCAGGGCGTCATAGCCGTCCTCGGCGCCGGCGGAATCGGCGGTCTTGCCCTTGCGCACCTCGGCGATGGCGGCCTCCAGCTTGTCGGCCGTGACGCCCGAAGCCTTCAGCACCTCGGCGGCGACCCCGCCCTCCTTGGCGAGCGCCGCCAGCAGGCGTTCGGTGGTGATGAAGGCATCGCCTGCGGTCTTGGAGGCCTCTTCGGCGGCGGCGAAGACGCGTGCGGTGTCGCCGTCCAGATAGAGCTGGCCCGAGCCGCCGGTGACCTGAGCGCGCTTCTTCAGCGCGGTTTCGACATCGGCCTCGGCGCGGCGGGCGTCGCCGCCGGCGGCTGTGATCAGATTGCGGGCCAGGCCGTCGCGTTCCTCCAGCAGCACCTTGAGCAGATGCTCGGGCGCGAACTGCTGGTGTCGGCGGGCCAGGGCCAGCGACTGGGCCGACTGGACGGCCTGTTTGGCGCGGTCGGAATAGAGTTCGAGATTCATGGTTTCAGTCCCCTCGGGAGGCGGATGGATTTCAGCGCGCCCTCTGCGGAGCAGCGCGCCGTTGAGATCGAGGTGGGTGTGACGATCGGGTCACACAAGGGGTCGGCAGGGCGGCTTTCGGGGCTGTCCGTTTCGCCGCCGCGCGCCTAGGCTCTGGCGAACAGGAGCGCCTCGTGATCGCCCATTCCGCCTGGCCCGTCGATCCGGCCGTCGTCGGCCCCTTTCTGATCGCCGTGGCGCTGATCGAGCTGACGCCGGGGCCGAACATGGGCTGGCTGGCGCTGGTCGCCCTGGCGCGGGGACGGCTGGCCGGTTTCGCGGCTGTGGCGGGGGTGACCCTGGGGCTGGCGGTGTGGATGCTGGCGGCCGCCTATGGGCTGACGGAGGTCTTTTCCGTCTGGCCGCCGCTGTATCTAGGCCTGCGCTGGGCGGGCGTGGTGTTTCTGCTGTGGCTGGCGTGGGAGGCCTGGCGCGCGCCGACGATTGAGGCGGCGCCGACGCCGGACGCGCGCTCGCTGCGCGGCCTGTTCGTGCGCGGTCTGATGGGCAATCTGCTGAACCCCAAGGCCGCCGTCTTCTATGTCGCCCTGCTGCCGACCTTCATGCGGCCGGACCACGGCGCGCCGCTGAGCCAGGCCCTGACGCTGGGGAGCCTGCATCTGGCGGTCGCCGTCCTGGTGCACAGCCTGATCGTGATCGCTGGCGCGGGCGCGGCGCGGCTGGCACCCCGGATGCAGGGTCGCGCCCTGCGCGCGGTGATGGCCGGCGGCCTGGTCGTGGTCGCCGCCTGGCTGGCCTGGGAGACGCGGACCTGAGCCCGCGTCCCCCGTCAGGTCGTCAGCCCCCGGTCGGGCCGGTCGAGAAGTCGAACTGTTCCGGCTGGCGGCGCGGACCGCCGAAGTTCCAGGTCAGGCCGATGTAGAAGGCCCGCAGCTTGATGTCCTGCTCCGAGCGTTCGCGGAACTGCGGCGTCTCGTAGATGGTCGTGGTGTTGAACGTGTTGAAAATATCCCGCGCGGTGAAGTTGAACGACAGCTGCTCGTTCAGCTTCCTGCGATAGCCCAGATTGACCATGCCGCCGGCCTCGCGCCTTCCCTGGGCCAACAGGCTGTCGCCCTGCCAGAAGCTGGAGACCTGGACGAAGTCCTTGGCGGTCGGCTGCCAGTTCAGGCTGAGACGCCCGCTGGCCAGCGCAGCCTCGCGGTCGCCGCCGCCGACGACAGCGCCCGAGTCGATCTCCTGACGGAAGACGTTGACGCTGGCGCTGTAGCGCAGGGTCGGATGCAGACGCCCGTTCGCCGTCGCCTCCACGCCCAGATCGCGACGCGAGCCCAGGTTTTCCGGACGGGTCAGGAAGACGCCGCCGCCGATGTCGGACGCCACGTCTGTGAACGCCTTGTCGGTGTTCCGCAGATAGGCAGTGGCCTGATAGAAGCTCTGGCCCTTTCGCATCTGCCACATGGCCTCGAAGCTGTCGGTCTCCTGCGGCTCCAGATCCGGATTGCCCGAACGGACGTTCAGCGGGTCCTGATAGACGACGAACGGATTCAGCTGGCTGGGCTGGGGCCGCTGGATGCGACGCGAATAGCTGGCGCGCAGGGTCTGTTCGGGCGTCAGCTGATACTGGACGTGGGCGGTTGGATAGGCGCGGAAATAGTCCTGAGACGCCGAGGCGCCGCCGGTCAGATCCTTGATCTCGATGTCCGCCTGCTCAAGCCGCAGACCCAGTTGGGCCGACAGCTTCTCGCCCAGCGGCCGCTCATAGGTGGTGTAGAGGGCATGCACCGTCTGGGTGGCTTCGAAGCGGTTGTTCAGGGCCGGGACCGGCGCCAGAGCCGCCTGCGAGGGACCGCGCAGGAACTCGGCGTCCTGCTCGGGACGCTGGGCGTTCAGCTCATAGCCCAGACGCAGCTTGCCGCCGTCGGACATCGGGCGGGTGTAGGCGCTGGTGAAGCCCCAGGTCACCTGATCGACCGCGGTCCTGGTCCGCTCATACAAAGCCGCGGCCGCCGGGGTCAGAAAGGTGGTCAGGGTCTGGCTGGTGGTGTCGTTGGCGTTGGAATCGTAGCGCAGTTCGTTGGACCACTCATGGCCGTCGCCGTCGAAGCGGCGCAGCACGCGCGCCGTGGCGCCCCAGTTGTTGAAGGTGAAGTCGGAATCGCCGACCCGGCGATAGGCGCTGGTCACCGCGCCGGCGGCGTTGCGGGTTTCATACAGGCCGTCGCCCGACCCCGTGCCGTCGAAGGCCACGCCACGCAGTTCGCCGGTCAGCTGGGTCTTGTCGTCCAGCTTGTATTCGGCCGTGAAGCGGGCGAAGGCGCCATTCTGCTCGGACTCGACCGGCTGTTCGACGGTCGTGGTCGACACCACCGCGCCGGTGACCGGGTCCAGCTGTTCACGGACGCGGTTGAAGGTCAGCTCGGTCGGATCGGAGCGATAGCTGGCGTCGCCGGACAGGGTCAGGCGATCCTTTTGGTACGAGCCGCTGAGGCCCGCGTTCCAGCGGCCGTTGTCGCCGACGTTGACGCGCAACGAGCCGGTCGTCTGGGTCCCCGGCTTGGGCGCCGTGGGCTTGGTGATCAGGTTGATGACCCCGCCCGAACCCTCGGGGCTGTAGGCGGCGGACGGATTGGTCATGACCTCGATGCGGGCGTACTGGCTGGCCGGCAGCTGGATCAGGGCCTGGCCGCGACCGGGGCCGGTCAGGATGCCGGACGGGCGGCCGTCGACCAGGATGGTGACATTGGCGTCGCCGCGAAGCGACACATTGCCCTCAGGGTCCACGTCCACCGACGGCACGTTGCGGAGCGCGTCGGCCAGGCTGCCCGTCGTCGCCTGAAGATCGTTGGCCAGGCTGTAGCTGACCGAGTCGATCGAGGTGCGCACGTCATTGGCGCGGGCGTTGACGACCACGTCGCCGACGCTGGCGGGCTGCTGTTGCTGGGCCGGTTCGGTCGTCTGAGTGCGCGGCGCGGGCGTCTGCGCCGTCGTCGCCGGGGTCTGAGCGGCCGGCTGGCTCGTCGTCGCCGGCGGCGGGGTCTGCGAGACGGTCTGGGACGAATTCTGGGATTGAGCCAGAGCGGCGCCGGGCAGGGCGACGGCGGCCGCACCCAGCATGAGAACGAGTTTGGAAGAGGTCATGCCCCGGCGATCCTGAAAGAGTGCGCGGGCGTCTGTTTGCGCCCGTCGATAAGCCTGACTATCGACGTTACTTTGAATCGCAAAGTTACATCTTCTTCATCGAGACGGCGCGGTTGTGGCCAAGCTGGGAACTGTCAGCTTCGCCATACGCTTTGACCCGATGCTGACTACGAAGATGAACCCCCGCGTGTTCTGGGGCGCGAGCGCCATCATCGCGCTGTTGCTGCTTGTCGCCGTCGTCGCGCCGGGAGAATCCGACCGCCTGTTCCAGAGCGTTCAGGCCTGGGTGATCGACACCTTCGGCTGGCTCTATATCGCCTCGGTTGCCGCTTTCGTGGGGCTGGTGCTGGTGCTGGCGATCGGCCCCACGGGCGCGCTGAAGCTGGGGCCGGACGACGCCGAGCCAGACTTTCCCTATCTGTCCTGGCTGGCCATGCTGTTCGCCGCCGGCATGGGGATCGGCCTGATGTATTTCGGCGTCGCCGAGCCGATCCAGCACTATATCAATCCGCCCGAGGGCGCCGGCCGCACCTTCGACGCCGCGCGTCAGGCCATGGGCATCACCTTCTTCCACTATGGGGCCCACGCCTGGTCGATCTATGCGCTGGTGGGCCTCAGCCTGGCCTTCTTCGCGCACCGCAAGGGTCTGCCGCTGACGCTGAGGTCGGGCCTGTCGCCCTTGCTGGGCAAGCGCGTCAACGGGCCCATCGGCGATGCGGTCGACATCTTCGCCATCTGGGGCACGGCCTTCGGCATCGCCACGTCTCTGGGTTTTGGCGTGTCGCAGATGAACAGCGGCCTGACCTATCTGCTGGGCATTCCCAACACGGCCTGGGTTCAGGTGGGGCTGATCGTCGTGGTCATGGCGGCGGCGACCGCCTCTGTCATGAGCGGGGTCGGCAAGGGGGTGCGCCGTCTGTCGGAGCTGAACCTGGTTCTAGCGGTGCTGCTGATGCTGTTCGTGCTGGTGGTCGGGCCGACCGGCTTCTTGTTCAAGGCCCTGGTCCAGAACTTCGGCTTCTATCTCAGCCATTTCGTCGAGCGGACCTTTACCCTCTACGCCTATGAGCCGCGCGCCTGGATGGCGGACTGGACCCTGTTCTACTGGGCCTGGTGGATCGCTTGGTCGCCCTTCGTGGGGATGTTCATCGCGCGGATTTCGCGCGGTCGAACGGTGCGGGAGTTCCTGCTGAACGTGCTGCTGGTGCCGGCCGGCTTCACCTTCCTGTGGATGACCGTCTTCGGCAATACGGCGATCAGCCTGGACATGGGCCAGGCGGCGGGCGCGATTTCCAACGCCGTTTCGGCCGACCTGTCGACCGCCCTGTTCTACTTCCTGGAGCAACTGCCGGGCGCGGCCTTCACCTCGGGTCTGGCGATCCTGCTGGTGGCGGTCTTCTTCGTCACCTCGGCCGATTCCGGCGCCCTGGTGATCGACACCATCGCCTCCGGCGGCGCCGACGACACGCCGCGCTGGCAGCGGGTCTATTGGTGCCTGTTGCTGGGCCTGATCGCCGCCACCCTGCTGCTGGCGGGCGGGCTGGGCGCGCTGCAGGCCGCCACCCTGGCCGCCGCCCTGCCCTTCGTCCTGATCATGATCCTGCTGTCGATCGGCCTGGTGCGCCAAATGAACGCCGACGTCGCAGGCCGCAGCCTCGAGACCGAGGGCCCGCCCCTGGCGCAGCAGCTGAAACGCATCCTGGCTCCGGCCAGCCGCAGCGACATCAACGATGAGATCGAGCGCCACGGCCTGCCTGCGCTGGAAACGGTTCACGCCGCCATGGAGGCCGAGGCGGCGGAGTCCGAGATCGGGCGCGACGACGGCGTCGCCTGGCTGACGGTCAAACAGGGCGAGCGCACCTTCATCTATCGCCTGGGCGCCCGCTCGCGTCCGCGTCCCGCCGTGACCCAGCGCGAGACGCCCGAGGGCCGTCGCCTTCTGGAATGGCGACTGACCGCCCAGATCGGCCAAGGCGAACGCCCCCACGACATCACCGGCTTCACCCGCGACCAGATCGTCGCCGACGTGCTGGAAAAGCTTCAACGCTGGCGACTGGCCTAGACGACGAAGGGGCGCTAGCGTCCGGCGGTCTTTGCTGGAGTTCGCCATGTCCCTTCGTCTGTCGCGCCGCACCCTGTTTGCTTCCGGAGGCGCGGCGGCGCTGGCGGCGGGGCCGGTGTTCGCCCAGAAAGCGCCGGCGAACGATGATGC
Source organism: Brevundimonas sp. 374 (assembly GCF_900102995.1). Taxonomy (NCBI): domain Bacteria; kingdom Pseudomonadati; phylum Pseudomonadota; class Alphaproteobacteria; order Caulobacterales; family Caulobacteraceae; genus Brevundimonas; species Brevundimonas sp. 374. The sequence continues at coordinate 1,489,778 of NZ_FNKT01000001.1, forward strand.
GTCGCTGGCGGCGGCGGTGGACGCCTATGTGGCCAAGTGTATGGCGGCCTGGCCGGATCAGCCGGCGTTGGGCGTCGCGGTGGTCAAGGACGGGGCGACCGTTGTGGCGCGGGGATACGGCGTCAAGGTTCAGGGCAAGCCGGCGCGGGCCGATGAGCACACCCTGTTCGCCATCGCCTCCAACACCAAGAACGTCACCGCCGCCGCCCTGGCCATCCTGGTCGACGAGGGCAAGGTGAAGTGGGACGAGCCGGTTCGGACCTATCTGCCCGGCTTCACTCTGTCCGATCCCTATATCGGCGAACACATCACGGTGCGCGATACGCTGAGCCATCGGGCCGGGTTCGGCCTGGGCGCCGGCGACCTTCTGTTCTGGCCCAACAGCGACCGCACCCGCGCCGAGGTGCTGGCCCAGGCCGCCTTCGTGCCGATCGAGGACGGCTTCCGGGCGCGCTATCACTACTGCAACCTGATGTTCGTGGTCGCGGGCGCGGTGCTGGAGGCCGTGTCTGGGATGAGCTGGGAGGCCTTCATCCAGACCCGCATCTTGGACAGGGTGGGGATGACCGAAACCGTGCCGCTGGCGCGTCTGGCCGATGCGTCCAAGTCCGCCCTGCCCCACGGCCGGGTCGGCCCGCCGCTGCGCTATCAGGGGGCGATGACGCCGATCGCCAAGTCCATCGTCGAGGTGTGGAACTGGGATTCGGCGGCGGCGGCGGGGGGCATCTGCACCACCCCAACCGACTGGGCCAAATGGATCGCCGTGCGGCTGAACGACGGCAAGCTGCCCGACGGGACGCGGCTGTATTCCGAAGATGCGGCGCGCGAGATGTATCGCCCCAACATCATCGTCGGTTCGTCGGCCGGCCCGACGGCGGAACTGCCCAACCGATCCATCGCCTCGACCTATGCGATGGGGCTGCAGGTTCAGGACTATCGCGGCGAGCGGATCGCCAGCCATGGCGGCGGCTCGCCCGGCGGGATTTCCGCCACGGTGCTGATCCCCGGCCGAAAGACCGGCTTCAGCGTCTTCTCCAACGCCGAGGAAAGCTTCCTGCTTCGCGCCTTGCGGTCCGGCATAACCGACATCTGCATGGGCAAGGTCGACGTCGACTGGATCGCAGACTCCAAGAAGCTGGAGGCGGAGGGCAATGCGAAATCCATCGCCGCCGCCGCCGAAATCGACGCCAAACAGGCGGCCGGCGCGCCCCCGTCCATGCCGCTGGAATCCTACGCCGGGACTTGGCGCGATCCGTGGTACGGCGACATCGTCATTGCGCCCAAGACCGAGGGACGCGGACGAAACAGGAAGAGCGGCCTTTGGCTGAGCTTCACCCATACGCCCGCCCTGCAAGGCTGGCTGGAGCCGTATGACAGCGAGACCTTCCGCACCCGTTTCCCGGACAAGCGCGAGGAGGACGCCTTCGTCACCTTCTCGATCCTGACGGCCAAACCGGCGACCGCGACGGTGAAGGGGGTCAGCCCCGACATCGACTTCAGCTACGACTATCAGGACCTGAGACTGACGCGCGTGTGACCTCGGTCGACCTGTGACCCACGGTCGCAAACCGGAACGGCCTTGGCGTCCTGACGCTGTCTTCCCATCAATCGAAAGGGAGACCGTCATGTCCAAGACCCCAAACCCGCGCGCGCTGGATCGCGACGAGGCGGATATGGTCGAACAGACAAAGGCGTTGGCCGAGCGTTCGCCGGCGGAGCTGCGCGACCTGATCGGGCGGCTGCGCGGGCGGCGTGACCGGGTGCAGCGTCAGATCCGAGGACGCGTTCGTGCGGGAGAGAGCGGCCCGGATACGGGCGCGCGCGAGAAAAAAGCGCTGCTGACGGACGCCATCGCTCGCGTCGCCGATGAGATGGACGGTCGCAAATCGGGTCGGAAGGCTACGACGGCGACCGATAATCTGCGCGATGCCGTTCGTCGCAAGGCCGAAAGCTCGACCTGGACCGGGCCGGACGATCGTACCGCCGATCTGGGACCCAGCGAAACGCCGAACACCAAGATCGCCCCGTCAGGCGCGCTTCACGCCGAGGGCATGCGCGCCGCGATCGCCCGCTCGACCGGCGCACGCTAGCCGGTGATCTCCAGCAGCTCCAGCTTGGCTTCCTGCTTGGGCCACGGCAGGACAAGGCGCCAGCGGTTCTGGCCGATGCGCTCGATGACGCCGACCTGATCCCGTTCGGCCTTGTCGCCATAGGCGGGGAAGGTCTTTTCGTCGGCCCCCCAGGCCTGGGCGCCGACATAGACGCCGCGGCGGTCGGTGTCGGGATAGATCAGGCCGCGCGTACGCTGCGATCCCGTCGTCTTGGTCAGGACCAGATCGCCACCGGGCGTCAGCTCGACCGAACAGGCAAACCAGGGATATTCGACATAGGCCAGTCCCTGACCCTCGACGCGGCGGCCCATCTTGATGGTGCGGCAGCGATAGGTTCCGGGGCCGGGTTGGATGCGGCCCGTCTGGGCGGCGTTGGGATCGGCGAGCGGCCCCAGGGCCTCGACCTGACGCGAGAAGCCGCCGTCCTCCGCCTCGGCGCGGGCCATGCGCCAAGCCTGATCCAGCCGGCCAAGCAAGCTGGCGTCGGCGGCCTTGGCGACCTGACGCCAGGAGTCGGTTCCGCCCTGCATCCCCTCGTCGGGAGCGGCTGCGGACTGCGGCGTCGCCGTCGCCTCAGGTGCGGCCTGGGCCGGCACGCCTGGCGCGGGGGTGGTGACGGCGGGCGAGGCCTCGGTCGGCGCGGCGGGACTGTTGTCGCCACAGGCCGCCAGGGCTGTCGTGGTCATCAGGGCCAGAACGGCCAGAGGGGTGCGGCGCATCAGGGTCTCCATCGGTTGCCCTGACCGAACGTGACAGGGCGCCCGAGGTTCAGCCGAACCTTAGCCACGCGGCGCCGGGACCAGTTCGATCAGGTCCAGATTGGATTCGGTGTTGGGCCACGGCAGGACCAGCCGCCACCGCGCCTCGCCGATGCGTTGCAAGATGGCCACCAGATCGCGGTCGGGGTTGCGGCCATAGGTGTTGGCGGCGGGCTCCTGCGCCAGGGCCAGCGAGCCGAGCATAACCATATGGCGGTCGTCTTCGGGAAAGAGCAGGCCGGAGGGGCGCTGCGAGCCGGTAAGCTTGGAGAACTTCAGGCCTTTCGGCGTCTGTTCGATGCGGCAGGCGAACCAGCCATAGACGACATAGCCCAGCCCGTCCTCGCCCCCCTGGGTGCCCAGTTTGACGGTGCGGCAGCGATAGTCGCCGGGCAGGGGCGCGACGCCGGGCCGGTCGGCCTTGGGGTCGATCAGATCGCCCAGGCTGTTCAAGTCGCCGGAGCCGCGCTGACGCTTGGCCTGTTGCAGGGCCAGGGTCCAGGCGGCGTCGACGCGGCGGTAACGGTCCCGGTCGCCGGCGGTGATGACGCCGCGCCAGTCCATCAGCGCGCCCGATGCACCGGACGGCGGCGGGGGTGGCGGCGGCGGGGTCGAGGCGCAGGCGGCGACGGCGCACAGGACGGCCAGCGGCGCCAGACGACGCGCGAGCGAGCGGAACGGTACGAAACGGGACATCGACGCTCCCTTGGGGCGATCAGGCGAACTTTAAGCCTCTTAGGCCCTGTCGCGACCGTCGGCGTCAACCTCCGGGCAGCCCAGCGCCGTATTCAGCGCCGCCGCCAGGGCCGCCAGATCCAGCGGCTTGGCCAGCCAGGCGTCGAAGCCGGCGGCGCGGCCGCGCGCCCGGTCCTGCGCCGATACGGCCGCCGTCAGCGCCAGCACCGGCACATGGCGGGTCAGGGGCTCGACGTCCAGCCGCGCCTTGACCTCATAGCCGTCCATGTCCGGCAGGCCGATGTCGAGCAGGATGACGTCGGGTCTGAGCGCACGCGCCAGACCCAGCCCCTCCGGTCCCGTCGTCGCGGCGTGCAGGGTAAGGCCCAGCCCGCTCGCCGCCTGCCGCATCAGGGCGATGTTGGCGGGATTGTCCTCGATATAGAGCACCACCGCCTGACGCGATGACGCCAGACCCGACGCGGGGGCTGCCGGCAGGCTGAGTGAGAAGATGGCGCCCGCGCCGGGGCCGCGCGCCATGGTCAGGGCGCCGCCCATCCGCTCGGTCAATCGCTGGACCGAGGCGACGCCGAGGGCGGTGCCGCCTCTCGCGTCGTGACCATCCAACGGGCGGAACGGTCGGTCGTCGCCCGCACCGACGGGGATCATGCCGGCGTCATGGATGGCGATGACGATCCGGTCCTCGGCGCGCGACATCTCCATGCGCACCGTGCCTCCGCCGGGTGAATGGCGCAGGGCGTTCTCGACCAATCGGCGCAGGATTCGGCGGATCTGGCCCGGATCGGCCATGACGCACAGGCCGTGGGCGGGCGGCGGACAGGCCAGCGTCACCCCCGCCTCTCGCGCCTGCGCCTCCAGCCCATCGCAGACCTGGCGCAGCGCCAGACGCAGATCGACGCGGTGCAGCGAAGGCGAACCGCCGCCGTCACCGCCGGTCATGAAGGCTTCGGTTTCCTCGATCAGGGCCAGCAGGACGCCGGCCGCGGCCTCGATCTGACGTAAGGACTGTGCTTGGCGCGCGGTCAGGGGATTGGCCGGGTCGTCGGCGCGCAGCAACTGGGCGAAGCCCATGATCGTGGTCAGGGGACTACGCAGTTCGCGCCCGAGGGCCTGCATGATCTCGCCCCGCGTCCGAAGCTCGGCGGTCAGGCGGTCGACCTCGCCCTCGGCCGTCGTCAGGGCGCGGCGCAGGCCTTGGGTCTGCTGGGCGATGCGGGCTTCGAGCCGGGCGTTCTCTCGACGCAAGCCCTCGGTGACCCCGAGCGCTTGAAGCCAGAGCCAGATCCCCGCGCAGGTTCCTGCCAGCGCCAGGGACAAGACAAGCAAGACGAAATCCATGACGCCCCTCCGACGCGCCATGTTGACGCGTCAGAGTTGCATTCAGGTAAACGTACCCGCTTGGGTTGTTGTCAGTCTTCGCTTGCGGTGGCGGCTTCGGGCTTGCGACGCGGCGCACGGCGACGCGGGGCCGCCTCGCCTTCGGCTTGCTCGGCCGGGGCCGACGACACCGGCGCACGGGTCAAGAAGCCCGGCAGGGCGGTGGGGGCGTCGCCCTCGTCAGCCGCAACAGCGGCGGCGGTGCGGCGCGGACGGCGTGCAGGACGTTCGTCGGCAGCCGGCGCCTCGACGCTCGGGGCTTCACCGACAGGCGCATTGACGGGCGTCTCGGCGACGGGCGCTTCGCTGACGGCTTGGGCGCGGTCGGCCTCGGCGTAGGCAGGGGCGGCGCCCTCAGCGCCCTCTTGGGCGCCGTCCTGATTGTCGAAGCGGCGATTGCGTTCCTCGCGGCGACGCTCCCAGCGTTCGCGGCGGCTTTCGCGACGACCGCCGCCCTCGCCCTCGGCGCGGACCTCGTCGCCCTCGCGCGGCTCGCGGGGTTCGCGCGGCTGCTGGCTGTCGCGGTTCTGGTCACGGTCACGATCACGGCTCTGATCGCGATCGCGGTCGCGGTCGCGGTTGTCACGGTCTCGGTCCCGGTCGCGATTGTAGTCGCGGTCGCGGTTCTGATCACGGTTCTGGTTCTGCTCGGCGCGCTCGGCGGCCTCAGCGGCCTGGCGGTCGGCGGCCTGCTGGGCGGCGACGAAGGCCGCAGCCTGGGCGCCGGATTCGTCCTCGAAGTCGATGTCGAAGCCCTGGTTGGACTGTTCACGCGCGGCGATGTCCGAGAAGGACCGCTGCGGCTGGAGCGCGCGCAAGACGCGGTAATAGTGTTCGGCGTGCTGCTGATAGTTTTCGGCCAGCACCCGGTCGCCGCTGGAGGCCGCATCGCGGGCCAGCTGCTGATAGCGCTCATACACCGTCTGGGCGTTGCCCCGGACCTTGATGTTCTCGGGGCCTTGCGAATCCCACGAACGATTCGGATTGGCGTTGTTGGCGTTATTGGCGCCCGCCTTGTTCCGATTGCGTCCGCGCTGACGCTTCATGCCCTTGAAATCTCTCATTCGCGCTACCGTGTGCAGGGGCGGACCAAAGCCTGAAGGCCGGTTCCGTCCGTTTCGTGGTTCCGTCTCGCTCGGGGCCGATCCCCGATTGTCGAACTGTCGGAATGCCTTGTCGCCCGCATGGTGCGCCGGTCCTTTCGGGACCGACCGTCATGGCCGGCTCAAGCCGCGAACAGCCGGGTATGCGCCCGTAAAGCTGCGATTGAGTGGGAGACGGCAGAGACTTAACCCGAGTGGGCCGCCTTTCCAAGCGATATTCGTCAATGCGTCGCACCGAACCCTGCACAGCGCCGCTTTGCCAAGCCCGCCGGCTGGGCTAGGCATGACCTTTGAGACGACGACGAGGCTATCCCATGCGCGTGCTGGTTCTGGGCGGCGACGGTTTTTGCGGCTGGCCCACGGCCCTGCATCTGTCGGCTGAAGGGTGGGACGTGACCATCGTCGATAACCTGAGCCGCCGGAATATCGACAACGAGCTGGAGGTCCAGTCCCTGACGCCGATCCGCACGATGGGCGAGCGGATCAAGGCGTGGAAAGACGTGTCCGGCCGCGACATCGGCTTCGCCAACATGACGGTTGGCAAGGAATTCGACCGTCTGGTCGCCCTGATCCGCGACCTGGCCCCCGACAGCGTGGTGCATTTCGCCGAGCAGCGGGCGGCCCCCTATTCGATGAAGTCGGCGCGGCACAAGCTGTACACCGTCGACAACAACATCAACGCCACCAACCATCTGCTGGCCGCCATCGTCGAAAGCGGCCTGGACGTCCACCTGGCGCACCTGGGGACGATGGGGGTCTATGGCTACGGCACCGCGGGCCTGCGCATTCCCGAGGGCTATCTGAAGGTGACGGTGGATACCGACAACGGCCCCGCCGAGCAGGAAATCCTGTTCCCGCCCAATCCGGGCAGCATCTATCACATGACCAAGACGCAGGACGCCCTGCTGTTCCAGTTCTATGCCCGCAACGACAACCTGCGCATCACCGACCTGCACCAGGGCATCGTCTGGGGCACCCAGACCGAGCAGACCAAACAGGACGAACGACTGATCAACCGCTTCGACTATGATGGCGATTACGGCACGGTGCTGAACCGGTTTTTGATGCAGGCGGCGGTCGGCTATCCGCTGACCGTGCATGGATCGGGCGGCCAGACGCGGGCCTTCATCCATATTCAGGACACGGTGCGCTGCGTCGAACTGGCGCTGAAGAACCCGCCCAAACGCGGCGACCGGGTCAAGATCCTGAACCAGATGACCGAGAGCCGGCGCGTGCGCGACCTGGCGGCCATGATCGCCGACAAGACCGGCGCCGAGATCCATAACGTCGCCAATCCGCGTCAGGAGGCCGACGAGAACGACCTGGTCGTCGCCAACGACCAGTTCCGGGATCTAGGGTTGAAGCCGATCACCCTGGCGCAGGGTCTGATGGACGAGGTTACGGACATCGCCCGCCGCTATGCCGACCGGGCCGATCTGGGTCGGGTGCCGTGCGTCTCCGCCTGGAACCAACGCCGGGCGGAGGCGCTGGAAAATGAGGCGCGGCCGGTAGCCGACGCGCCTTCCCAAGTTCTGACGGCCTGAGTTTCGTAATGCCTATCGCCTCCCCTCCCCTCGATCTGCTGGTCTTCGGCGGCGGCTATCTGGGGCGGGCGGCGGCGCTGGAGGCCATACGCCGCGGCGGACGGGCGACCGCCACATCGCGCGACCCCGAGCGGCGTCGCGCCATGGCGGCCGAGGGGATCGTCACCATCGATCCAACGGATACCACCGCGCTGAAGACGTCGCTGGAGGCGGCGACGGCCGTGCTGATCACCGCCGCGCCGGACGCCCAAGGCTGTCCCGGTCTGCGGGCCCTGGGGCCTCTGGCGGGCGACGCCTGGCCCGACTGGATCGGTTATGTCTCCTCCACCTCCGTCTATGGCGACCGGGCCGGCGGATGGGTGTTCGAGGATGGGCCGCTGAACGCCGCCAATCTGGAGGGCGCACGCCGCGTCCGGGCCGAACGCGATTGGCTGGATGGGGCGCAGGGGATGGGACTGACGGTCCAGATCTTCCGCCTGCCCGGTTTCTACGGGCCGGGGCGCAGCGTGGTCGAGCGGCTGAAGGAAGGCACGGCGAAGCTGGTCAGAAAGCCCGGCCAGGTCTTCAACCGCATCCATGTGGACGACATCGTCTCGGGCCTGTTCGCGTCGATGGCCCGCCCGCGACCGGGCGCCGCCTACAATCTGACCGACGACGAACCGTCGCCCGCCGATGTGGTGATGGAATGGGCGGCGGATCGGATGGGCCTGCCCCGCCCGCCCCAGGTGGACTGGACCGACGACAGCGTCAGCGAGGCGATGCGTCGCTTCTATCTGGATTCCAAGCGCGTCTCGAACGCCCTCGCCAAGGCCGAGCTGGGCTGGCGGCCCGCCTATCCCAGCTGGCGCGAGGGGCTGGCGACGCTGATGGACGCGCCGCCGCCGCTGCGATTGGTGAGCTAGGGCGCAGTCACGCGCCCTAGCCGCGAGCGACCGCGTCGCGAGCCTAGCGCGCTTAGAAGGGCAGCAGATTGCGCTGGCGGCTATAGCTCATGGTGCCGACGTTGGCGCCCAGGCGCAGGCCGACGCCGGTGCGGATGGGGGCCAGGACGATGCCGTCGGCGCGCTGATAGTTCACGCCCAGGCCCGCGACCAGATAGGCCGAGCCCTCGATGCCGGGATAGCGGCGATAGATCATGTCGGGGTGGTACAGGCCATAGACCAGGGTGAAGACGCGGCTGGCGTTGCCGCCCCAGTCCCAACCCACCGACGCGCCCTGCCAGAACACTTCCTGAGAGGCCGACAGGTCCTTCATGTGCAGGGCGCCGCGGCCGTAACGGGCGCCCACGACGACGGCGCCGGAGCCTTCCTCGCCCGCAATATAGGCGGTCGGGCGGTCGCCCTGGTCGGCGAAGACGCGCTCGATCGCGCCGCCCACGACCTCAGCCGCGATGCCCAGCTCGCGCGAGCCGGCCGAAACCAGTTCATCGAAGCTGTAGGCCTGGGCCGTCTGGTCCGAGCGGATCGGATAGTTGGGATCGCGCGGCGGCGCCGAGGCGCAGGCGCCCAGCGACGAGGCGCCGGCGGCGGTGGCGAGGCCCGAAAGGATCAGTTGGCGGCGATGCATGGAGGGCGCTCCGAAAGGCGACGAGAGGACGGCCGGCTGGCGCGCCGGTCTTGGCCTCACCGTCCCCGACCTTTGCGGCAGCCTTGCGGCTTCAAGGTTAACGGGGTCTTACCGGGCGCGCCGATCAGCCCGCAGCGCGCTTTCGCCGGACCAGCAGCCAGGCAAGGCCGATCAGGACCGCCAGCATTCCGAAGGCCTTTCCAGCCGTTAAAGGATCCTCGACCACGAAGATCACGAACAGGGTCGTATTGATCGTCAGGGCGATGATCGCCGGCAGGGGATAGAGCGGCATTTTCCAAGGACGTTCCAGATTTGGCTCGCGCACCCTCAGGACGATGACGGCCGCATTCACCAGAACGCTCATCAGCGCCAGCAGCGACGTCGAGAAGGTCAGCAAAGTCTCATAGACCCCGATGGTGGCCAGCAGCCCGCCGGCCAGCACGGTCGCGATCAGGGCCAGACGCGGCGTGCCGTTGGCGGCGACACGGGTGAGGGCCGAGATCTGATATTCGCGCGCCATGGCGAACAGGACGCGCGGGAACACCATGACCATCGCATTGATGATCGTCACCAGCGACACCAGCGAAATGGCCGTGACGATGGGGCCCGCGACATCGCCGAACACCCGACCGGCCGCATCCGCCGCGACGAGGTTCGACCCGGCCATCTCGGCCGGCGTCAGGACGTTCAGATAGGCCAGGTTGGCCAGCACATAGATCACCGTGACCACGGCGATGCCCGAGAAGGTCGCCCGCGCGATGGTCCGGCCCGGATCGACGACCTCTTCGCAGAAATAGGAGGCGCTGTTCCAGCCGTAGTAGGTGCCGGAAATAGCCCTCAAGGCCATGACGATGCCGCCGAAGGTCAGGGCCGCCGCCGTCGCTGGAGCGATCTCGGTCGCGACGGGCGCGCCGCGCGGCGCCAGGAACAGGCCGATGATCAGCACAGTGAACAGGGCCGCCTTGACAGCGCTGCCGATCTCCTGCGACCGGCCGCCGACCTTAGTGCCCAGCCATTGCACGCTGCCCACCACGACCACGATCAACAGGGCGAGGACGCCGATCGGCACGCTGGTCGCGACGCCCAAGCGATGCAGATATTCGCCGAAGACCACGGCGATGAAGGCGATGCCGCCCATATTGCCCAGCCAGTCGCAAACGCCGACGGCGAGGCCGGTCAAAGACCCGAAGGCGCGACGGGCGAAGATATAGGGGCCGCCCGTCTTGCGGATCGAGGCGGCCAGTTCGACAGTCGACATGGCGTCGATCCAGGCGACCAGACCGGCGACGCACCACAGGGCGATGATAATCGTGGGGTTCTGAACCCCCTCGGCGACCACGCCAGGGGTGCGCAATATGCCCTGACCGATGACGCCGCCGACCACGACGGCGACGCCAAACGTCACGCCTAGGACGCGCAGCAGATGGCCGCGATCCGGTTGTGCCGCCTGAGGTTCCGTCGTCATCGCCTATGTCCCCCGCGCCGCCCGAAAGACGGCGCTGCGCCCCTCAAGCCCGCAGCCTGCCGCCCTGCTTTTCGACCGCTCCGACGACCTTGGCGGTCAGGGCCTCGATCTCGGCTTCGGTCAGGGTGGCTTCGCGCGGTTGGATCACGACTTCCAGGGCGACGGACTTGAAGCCGTCGTCCACGCCCTTGCCGCGATAGACGTCGAAGACCCGCACGTCGGCGATCAGGGCCTTGTCGGCGCCCGTCGCGGCCCGGACCAGATCGCCCACCGGCTTGGCGTCCTCGACCACGAAGGCGAAGTCGCGTGTTAGGGGCATGAGGGCCGACAGATCGGCGGTTCCCCGCGCCTTGCCCGACTTCCCACGCGGCTCGGGCACGTTATCCAGAACGATCTCGAAGGCCAGCATGGGGCCGTCGGCGTCCAGGCTTTTGAGCACGCGCGGATGCAATTCGCCGAACTCGACCATCACATTCTTGGGGCCGAGTTGCAGCCGGGCCGAACGGCCGGGGTGCCACCAGTCGCGGTTCTGGCCCTGGACCAGTTGCAGCGAGGCCACCGGGGCGCCGATCTCTTCCAGCAGGGTGGTCAGGTCGCCCTTGAGCGTGAACAGGGCGTCTTCGCCGACGCCCGCCCAGTGACGGGCGGCGTGCGGGGCGACCAGACCGGCGATGACCGTGCGCTGATCCGCCGGACCGTCGCCCAGATAGATAGGGCCGATCTCGAACAGGGCGGCGTCGGCGAAACCGCGCGCGGCGTTCCGCGCCGCCGCCTGGACCAGGTTCGGCAGGGCGGAGGACCGCATGCAGTCCAGATCGGCCGCGATGGGATTCTCCAGCACCAGCCGGTCGTCGCCGCCGCCGAACAGGGCCGCCGTCGATTGCTTGGTGAAGGACCAGGTGACGGCCTCCGCGTATCCCAGGGCGGCCAGGGCCCGGCGCGCGGTGCGGACGCGGGCCTGGCGGGGGCTCAGCACCCCGCCGGCGGGACGGGTGGCCTCGGGCAGGGGCGTGTCGGGCAGGCTGTCGAAGCCCTCGATCCGCGCGACCTCCTCCACCAGATCGGCCGGACCTTCGACGTCGCGGCGCCAAGACGGCGGGGTGACGAGCCAGGGCTCGGACTGACCGGTCGGCGCGGCCTGAACCAGGAAGCCGAGCTGACCCAAGATGGTCCCGATCCGGTCGTCGTCCAGATCCATGCCGCTGAGGCGCTTCACATAGGCGGGGTCGAAGGCGAAGGGAGCCGGGCTCGCCGGCGGTTCGCCGACGAAGACGATGTCCGACGGCTCGCCGCCGCACAGGTCCAGGATCAGGCGCGTCGCCAGTTCCAGTCCCGGCGTGACCGAGACCGGATCGACGCCGCGCGCGAACCGGTACTGGGCGTCGGAATGGATGCCCAGCGCACGGCCGGTCTGGGCGATGACCAGCGGGTCGAACCAGGCGCTTTCCAGGAAGACGTCCGTGGTGGTCTCGTCGCAGCCGGTCGATTCCCCGCCCATGACGCCGCCCAGGCCGATGGGGCGCTCGCCCCCGGCGTCGGCGATGACGCAGTCGGCTGCGGATGCGGCGTAGGTCTTGCTGTCCAGGGCGATCAGATGTTCGTGCTCGCCGGTCGCGGCCAAAACCTGCCCCGCCCGCACCACGATCTCGGTCCCCGACAGCTTGGCGACGTCATAGACGTGCAGCGGCCGGGCGCGGTCATAGGCGATCAGGTTGGTTACATCGACCAGACGGTTGATCGAGCGCAGGCCGATGGCCGTCAGACGCTTCTGGAGCCAGGCCGGCGACGGGCCGTTCTTGACGCCGCGAATGACGCGACCGGCGAAGACCGGGCACATCTCAGGCGCCTCCAGCCGCACGCTGATCGGCGAGGGGAAGGCCCCGCGCACCACGGCGATGTCGAAATGCTTCAGCTTGCCGACGCTGGCGGCCGCCAGATCCCGCGCGATGCCGGCCACGCCCAGCCAGTCGGGCCGGTTCGGCGTGACCTCGAAATCGATGACCGGCTCGGCGCCGAACAGGCCGGCGACCGGCGTGCCGACGGGGATTTCGGGCGGCAGTTCCTGAATGCCGTCGCTCTCGTCCGACAGCTCGAGCTCGGAGGCCGAGCACAGCATGCCGTTGGACACCACGCCGCGCACCGGCTTCTCGACCAGGGTCATGCCCAGGCCCGGCACATAGGCGCCGATGGGGGCGTAGATGGTGGTCAGGCCCGCCCGCGCGTTCGGTGCGCCGCAGACGATCTCCTTCATCCCGTCGACCGTCTCGACCTGGCAGACCTGCAACCGGTCGGCGTTGGGATGACGCTCGGCCGAAACGATCTTGGCCACGGTGAAGGGCGCCAGTTTGGCGGCAGGGTCGAGCACCTCCTCGACCTCCAGCCCAGCCATGGTCATGGCCTCGGCGATCTGCTGAACATCCGCCTCGGTCTCGAGATGGTCCTTCAGCCAGGACAGGGTGAACTTCATGCCGCAGGTCCCGCCACCGTCGGAACAGCCGCCAGTTGCTCTAGAATCTCGGCGGCTCCGGTGAAGCCGACATTGTAGAACTCGCAGCCCACGAAGGTGCAGTCATGCATCGGGATGGTGCCCAGCGCCTTGTCCCCCATCGGCTGAAGCAGAAGGTTCTTCATGCCCCCGCGCGAATCGCCGAAGTTCGTCTCATCGAACGTCGTGCCGGGTCCGACCAGAACGATCGCCGGGCCATCCAGCCGGCAACCGGTGAAGGTGCGCCCTACGACCGCACCCTTGTCACGGCAGTGCTGATAAAGATCGTGCAGGTTCAGATCGACGTTCTCGAACGTGGTCTGGGTCAGGTCGCGCGCAAGATTGACGGGACGGTTGATCGGAAGCCGGCTCATGCTTGGTTCTCCCGTGCGCTGAGGAGGTCGGCCTCGATCTGCTCAAGCAGATCCGGGGCGCCGGTGAAGCCCACCTGAACGAAGCGGCAGCGGACAAAGCGGCAGTTGGACATGCCCACGACGCCCGCGATCATATCGCCCATCGGCTGAAGCAGCAGCGTGCGCGGATTGGACGCCACGCCCATGTTGCAGCTGTCGAACGTCGTGCCGTTCATGACCGCCATGACGGCTGGCCCCTCGATCAGACAGTTCGTGAACGTCTTGTCCTCGATGAACGTCTTGCCGGCGTTCATGTGATGAACGGCCAACGACGGCAGCCAAACGGCTTCCTTTTCGAAGGTCGTGCGGGCCACCAGTTCTCGGCCGAACTTTTCTTCGGCCGACATCGGCGTTTCAGTTTGATCGGTCATCTTGAAACTCGTTCAGCTCAGGCCCGAGGCCGGGTTGGGGGCGGCGAAGGCCGAGAAGCCGTAGTGGGACAGCCAGCGGGTATCCGCGTCGAACATGGGGCGCAGGTCGGGCACGCCGTATTTCAGCATGGCCAAACGGTCCACGCCCATGCCGAAGGCGAAGCCCTGATATTCGTCCGGGTCGATGCCACAGTTCCTGAGCACATTGGGGTGCACCATCCCGCAGCCTAGGATCTCGAGCCAGTCGTCGCCGGTGTTGAACACCAGTTTCCCGCCCGAACGGTCGCAGCGGATGTCCATTTCGGCCGAGGGCTCGGTGAAGGGGAAGTGGTGCGGACGGAACCGCGCCTGGACCGCGTCCAGTTCGAAGAAGCGGGCAATGAAGGTCTGAAGCGTGGTCTTCAGGTGGCCCATGTGGATGTCGCGGTCGATCACCAGACCCTCGATCTGGTGGAACATCGGCGTGTGGGTGGCGTCCGAATCCTTGCGGAAGGTGCGGCCCGGGGCGACGATGCGGATCGGCGGCTTCTGGCTCATCATGGTGCGGACCTGCACCGGGCTGGTGTGCGTGCGCAGCACCTTGCGTTCGCCCGTCTCGGGGTCCGGCTTCAGGAAAAAGGTGTCGTGCATCTCCCGCGCCGGGTGTTTGGGCGGGAAGTTCAGGGCGGTGAAGTTGTGGAAGTCGTCCTCGATGTCGGGACCTTCGGCCACGGCGAAGCCCATCTCGGCGAACAGGGCGATCATCTCGTCCATCACCTGCATGGTCGGATGGACCCCGCCCTTCCTGCGCGGACGCGCCGGCAGGGTCAGGTCGATGCGTTCCGACAGCAGACGCGCATCCAGCTCGGCGGCTTCCAGCGCGGTCTTCTTCGCGGCGATGGCGGCGGCGACGCGGTCGCGCAGGCCGTTGATCATCGGCCCCTGCTCACGGCGTTCGTCGGGGCTCATGGCGCCCATGCCCTTAAGCAGGCCGGAGACGGAGCCGGACTTGCCCAGGGCGGCGACCCGCACCTCTTCCAGGGCGGCGACGGTTTCCGCGCCGCCGATGGCGTTGATCAGGTCGAGTTCGAGTGTGGCGAGATCGGTCATTTGCGCTGTGCCTTAGCGTTCTCGCGCGCGTTCGTCACCCTTCAACGGGCCGATGCGATGGCCTGAAGTTCCGACGCCGGCGCCTTGTTGGCCGCAACGATCCAGACGGGCGGTTCCGGCTCCCAGCGGATGGGCCGGCCGTCGGTCCGCATCCAGCGGTGCAACCACGAGATTCCGTTGGCGCGGACATAGGTGTCAGGGTGCTGATAGATCGGATCGGCCAGCGCCTCTTCCAGCGGCACGAAGCGATAACCGCGCTGCAGATACAGGGCGTGGATCTGCGGATACCAGGCCTGGTTCAGGGTGTTGGCGTGCAGCAACAGCACCTGCGCCGGTTCACGCCCGCCCGCCACCTCGGCGCTGTAGGGTTCGAAGAAATCCAGCACCGTCGCCATATGCGCCACATAGGCCTGACCGATGCGCTGCATCAGCGCCTGATCGCCGATCTGCTCAGCCTTGCGATAGACGTCGGCGAACATCCAGTCGTTGTTGTCGAGGGTCACCGGCGCGATCGTAAAGCCGCGCTCGGTCAGGCCGGCGGCGATGGCGTCGTGCTTTTCCTGCGTCTCGCCGGTGAACAGATAGGGGTGGCGGAACCAGCGCAAGGACTGGCCTCGCGCCGCCAGCACGTCGCGCAAGATCGGCGCCCCGGCGTCCACGTCGGCCAGATAGGCCTCAACCGTCGTCGCGTGGATGTTCAGATGGGTGTTGGTGTGGTTGCCCAGGTCCAGACCGGCGTCCAGCCAGACGTTCAGCACGCGCGGCAAGATCGTGGCGCGCTCGGCCTCGCAGACCTTGCCCGCATTGACGAAGGCTGTGCCGTGCGTATCCAGCGGCTTCAGCATGGCGACGAAATCCTGGGTGATCGTCATCAGGCGCGCCGGATCGCACAGGGTCGCCGCATCCGTCTGGAACGGCAGATCGTCGAAGGTCACGGCGACGCGTCGGTCCTGCGCGGCGGCCGAAGTGACAAGAACGAGGGCGGCCGCCAGGCCGCAGATCAGGGTGCGCATCATGCGGCGAGGCTATCGAAGCCGCGGCCGCGAGGGAATATGTCGCGCGACAGCGACTTTCCATCCGCCCACGGATCGACTGTCGAAAACCCGCCGCGAAAGGTTCATGAACGGCAAAGCTGGCGTTAAATATCAGCATCTAATCAGGCCTCCGGACATGCGAGGACCTTGATGCCGCTGATCGGTGATTTCGTCGACTTGATCGCGCCCGTGGCCCCGTCCACGCCGGGCGCCGATGTGTTCGAACGGTTCCACACCGAGCCGAACACCCTGGCCCTGGCTGTCGTCGATGACGATGGCCGCCCCCTCGGCATCATCGAACGCAACGCCTTCACGCTCAGGATGGCGGCCGAGTTCGGACGCGCCCTGTATGCCCGAAGGCCCGCCGAAAGCCTGATGGACCGCAATGCGCCGGTGGCGGAGGCGGCGACCAGCGCCGAGGCCTTCTTTCAGGCCTATGGCGCGGCTGAGCTGGGCGCCTTGCTGACGGGCTTCATCGTGGTGGCAGGCGGCCGCTACGTCGGCGTCGGCACGGCGCTGCAGGTGGTTCAGGCGGGCGCGGCCCTGCACCGCCAGCGGGCCGAGGAAATGAGCGCCCTGGCCCGCGACCTGGCGCTGGCCGAGGCCGAGGCCGTCGCCTCCAGCCGGGCCAAGTCCGAGTTCCTGGCGGTGATGAGCCACGAGATCCGCACGCCCCTGAACGGGGTGCTGGGCGTCGCGGCCCTGATGGACAAGAAGCTGGAGCAGGAAGAGCTGCGCCCCTACGTCCGCACCGTGATCGATTCGGGCCAGAGCCTGCTGCGGCTGCTGACCGACGCGCTGGACATGTCACGCGCCTCGGCCGGCATGCTGACGCTGGAGGAGGAGCCGCTCGACCTGTCGGCCGTCGCCTTCGACATCGACGCCCTGTGGCGCGCGCGGGCCGAGGAAAAGGCCCTGGCCCTGACCATCCGCACCGACCTGGCCGTTCCCTGCGTTCAGGCCGACGGGATGCGGCTGAAGCAACTGCTGAACAACCTGATCGGCAATGCGCTGAAGTTCACCCTGACGGGCGAGGTCGTCGCCCTGATCGAAAGCCACGCCGACGGCGAGGTGATCTTCACCGTGGACGACAGCGGACCCGGCGTGCCCGAGGCGGCGGCCGCGACCATCTTTGATCCGTTCAATACCGGAAAGGCCGGGCGCGAAGGGGCGGGCGCGGGCCTGGGCCTGGCCATCTGCCGACAGATCGCCGAACGGATGGGCGGCGCGATCTCGCTGGGCGCCTCGCCCCAGGGCGGCGCGCGCTTTCAGGTACGCCTGCCGCTGCGCGTCGCGACCGAGAGCGCGGCGCCCGCTCCGGCCATGGCCGAGCCGACCCCGCACGACACCCTGCATGTGCTGGTGGTGGATGACAACGCCACTAACCGCTTCGTCGCGGGCAAGTTGCTGGAGATGTTCGGCTGCACCTGCGAGATGGCCGAGAACGGGCGCGAGGCGGTGGACGCCGTAATGGCCCGTCGATTCGACCTGGCCCTGATGGACATCAAGATGCCGGTGATGGACGGCGTCGCCGCGACGCGGGCTATCCGCGCCCTGCCCGGTCCTGCCGGCGCCCTGCCGATCCTGGCCCTGACGGCGAACGCCGACGAGCGCGACGAGCTGGACTATATCGCCGCCGGCATGAACGGCGTGGCGCAAAAGCCGATCCAGCCCGACGCCCTGCTGAACGCCATCCGGATGGTGCTGGCGCAAAGCCAGGCATCGCAGGTCCCCAAGGCGGCCTGAAACGAAGAACGCCCGCCCCGGAAACCGGAGCGGGCGTCATTCTTGTTGCGCTACGCTCGCGACGCGATCGCTCGCGGCTTGAGCACGGCTCTTAAGCCAGGGCGGCGCGGACCTTGTCGGCGACAGCCTTGAAGCCGGTCGCGTCGGCGGCGATCGCGGCCAAAACCTTGCGGTCCAGTTCGATGCCGGCCTTGTTCAGGCCGTTGATGAACTGGCTGTAGGTGAAGCCTTCCAGACGGGCGGCGGCGTTGATGCGCTGGATCCACAGGGCGCGGAAGTTGCGCTTCTTGGCGCGACGGTCGCGATAGGCGTATTGCCCGGCGCGGTCGACGGCGGCCTTGGCCGTACGGATGGTATTCTTGCGGCGACCGGAGAAGCCCTTGGCCTGCTCCAGAACCTTCTTGTGCTTGGCGTGCGAGGTTACGCCACGTTTAACGCGAGCCATGTCGCTATTCCTTCAAATTCTTTGGATGGAGATCAGTCGTACAGCGCGCGCCGATCAGGCGTACGGCATGTAGGATTTGATCTTCTTGGCGTCGGCGTCGGCCATGACCGAGGTGCCGCGGTTCTGGCGGATGTATTTCGAGTTGTGGCTGATCAAGCGGTGACGCTTGCCCGCAACGCCGGCCTTAACCTTGCCAGTGGCCGTGAATTTGAAGCGCTTCTTGGCGCCCGACTTCGTCTTCAGTTTCGGCATTTCAGTCTCCTTTTTGAGGGCCGACCGCTCTTCGAGCTGCTTGAGCCCGTCTTGCGGTGTTTCCTCAGAGTTTAAGAACCGCCCAGGCATGCCTGTTCGCCTGGCGGTTCGGTACGCGAAGGCGCGGCTTCTACGTGAAGAGCGCCGCCATTGCAAGACGAGTCAGGCCGGGGCTTTGACGCCGCCCTCTCCGCTGCGAATGACGCGTCCGGCGTTGATCGCCATCAGGGCCGCCGGGATGGTCAGCAGCGCCCCGATCACGAAGGGCCAGTCATGCCCCAGCCCCGAGAACAGTGCGCCCGCGATCATCGGCCCGAAGATGCGCGCCACCGAGCTTGAAGCCATGTTCAGACCCAGCATGGCCCCCTGCCGATCAGGCGGCGAGGCGCGGCTGATCATGGCCGAGATGTTGGGCATGGCCAGCGACATGCCGCACGCGCCGATCGCCATTACGATCGGAATGATCCAGCCCTGGACGACCGGGATCGTCAGGGCGCCCAGCTCGAGCCGCGTCGCAGGGAACCACGCGACCGGCGCCAGCACCTGCAACACCAGCGAAGTTCCAAACAGCAGCATGCCGGTGGCCAGCACGCGCGATTCGCCGAACCGTCGCGCCAGCCGCCCGGCGAAGAACCCCTGGTTCAGCGTGGAGACGATGCCCACGATCATGAAGCTGAGCCCCACTTCGCGCGCGCCCCATTGATAGCGGCTCTCGGACCACAGGCCGAACACGCTCTCCATCGCCGAAAACCCGGCCATATAGATCAGGGTCACGACCAGCACGCGCGACACCACCGCGTTGTCGCGCGCATCCTTCAGGCCCGCCAGGAAGGCCGGACGCGGCGCGGCGGGATCGGCCTTGGCCCGGCTTTCGCGCAGGAAGACGACCACGCCGACCGCCGCAACCGCCGCCAACGCCGCCGCCAGGAAGATCGGCAGCTGATAGCCCAGCCGTCCCAGCTGCGGCTGCGTCAGCAATCCACCCAAGCCCGGTCCGACGATGAAGCCCAGGCCGAACGCGGCGCCGATCAGACCCATCCGCCCGGCCCGCTGCTCGGGCGGGGTCACATCGGCCACATAACCCTGGACCGTCGAGATATTGCCTGCGCCCAGGCCGGTGAACAGCCTGACCGCGATCGCCAGCCAGATGTTGGGCACGAAGGCCAGCATCAGATAGCCCAGCGCATTGGCGATCAGCGTCATCAACAGCACGGGCTTTCGCCCGATCCGATCCGACAGCCGCCCCCAGAACGGCTCGGCGAAGAACTGGCCCAGCGAATAGGCCGAGAACATCAGCGTGATCTGCCACGCCTCGGCCTTCAGGCTCTGGGCGAAGAACGGCAGCAACGGCACCACCAGCCCAAACCCGACCAGATTGATGAACACCGTCGCAAACAGCACGGCTAGCGCCGGCGTCTTGAGCTTGGGCGGGGTCGGGTTCACGGTCATGTCGCAGCCTTAGCGCGACCCCCTGCCTCAATCGACTGGATTGTTGGCCGCAAGAAACCGCACCGTCTCACGCAGCATCTGCTGGCGCGTGTCGGCGCGCGACAGCCAATGGTCCTCGCCAGCCAGTTCAATCAGTTCGACCGGCTTGCCTGCCCGCTTCATCGCCTCGGCCATGACGCGGCTCTGCTCGATCGCCACCACCGTATCGTCGCGGCCATGGATAAGCAGCAACGGTTTATCGACCGTGTCGGCCAGATAGGCCGGCGATAGAGCGTCCAGCGCCCGGTCGTTCAGACGCGCCGCGCCCATGAACCGGTTCCAGTAGCGAACGGTCTGACTTTCGCGCCGTCCTTCCTGGCGCGCCTCCCAGTTGACCATGCGGCGCAGGTCGGACACGCCGGCGACGGCGACTCCACAGCGATAGACTCCCTTGTCCAGGGTCAAACCAGCCATGGCGGCATAGCCGCCGTAGCTTGCGCCGACGATGCACACGCGTTCGGGATCGACGATGCCCTGCTCTGTCAGGAAACGTACGCCGTCCGACAGATCCGTCTGCATCTTGCGGCCCCATTCGCCATAGCCCGCCTCCATGAAGGCCCGCGTATAGCCGTCCGACCCACGGAAGTTGGCCTGCAGCACCGCATAACCGCGCGATGCCAGGGCCTGGGCCCACCAGTCAAATCCCATCACGTCGCGCGACGCGGGGCCGCCATGAGCCAGCACGATCAACGGCAGCTTCTCCGGCGTTGCGACGCCAGGCGGCAGGGTCAGATAGCCCGGAATGTCCAGCCCATCTGCGGCGGTATAGCGAATGTGTCGCACAGCGCCGACCTTCTCGGGCGGAATGTCTGGATAGGCGAAGGCCAGGGCGTCAGCCGTTCGTCTGTCGAAATCAACGAGTTGATAGAGGCCGGATTCGCCTGAGTCGGTGAAGACCAAAATCCGCTTTTGATCTGCGTTCCAGGACACCAACTGCGGCACCTTCTCGCCAAAGGCCCGCGTGATGGAACGCCATCGGCTGGCGGAGGCGGGCTCGATGAACTCGTAACGCACGCCATCGTCTTCGGTGCGTGACCCGCCGATCAGGAGGCGGGTCTGAGGATGACGCAAAAGGTTGTCGGGATGATGCTCGAATGGCAGTTCGGTCCAGACACCCGTGTCCACATCGACCTCGAACAGATTGTTGGCCGTTTCGCTCTCCGGATCGGCGGCGGCGAGATCAGGCCGATCCGCAGCGACAAGAATCGTACGCGGCGTTCGCCCCATGCCGAGCAACGCCGGAGGATCGAGTGGAGCGTTCACTGACCAAGCATCGCGCAAGCGACGGCCGTTCGGCAGCATCAAGGTCCAGCGACCGCTACGCTCGACATAGGTCGACATGGCGATAACGGCGCCCTCGGCGTCCAACACATAGTCTTCGGTGTCCCAGTCCATAGGCGCGACGGACCGCCCCCGGCCCGAGGTCAGGTCGATCCGGAAGAGATCGACTTGGCCGCTATAAAGATTGACCGCACGCGCGAACAGCGCAGGCCCTTGGGCGGTGTCGCGGATCTGGGCGCCGCCATAGAGAACCGGAAGAACATCGTCCGTGCGGTCCAGAACACGCGCCAGCTTCTGGGTCTTAAGGTCCAGTATCACGCCGAAATAGAGCTCGGACCGCGGGATGCCTAAAAGATGCAGCGCACGCGTCTGGGAGCTGATGATCAGCACCTTGTCTTCGCCGATCCAGCGCAGATCGCGGACCTTCGCCTGACCGATGGTCGAGGCGAATAGATGCTCGCCCGTGTCGATATTTGTGACCGCGATGGCGCGCTCTTCACCGGTCACGACGATGCGGGCGATAAGCGTTCCGCTGGGCGAAAGCTCCATCAATTCCACGGCCGGAGAAGCGGCGTACACATCGATGGGGGGAGGTGCGTTCTGTGCGAGGGCCGCCGAAACCAAGCCGCCCATCAGGGCGGCGACACTCACCACGGCCAGGATCAACCCCGACAGACCAGACTTCAGCATGAACGCCCCCACTCAAGGCAAGGCTCAACCAGAAGACGCAGATTTACGCAAGCGGCAGATGCGCAAAAACAAAACGCCCCGGTCGTGGGACCGGGGCGTTTCGTATTCAGCGATGGATCGCGATCAGCGCGGGGCCAGGATCATGATCATCTGGCGGCCTTCCATCTTGGGCGAGAACTCGACCTTGGCGACTTCGTCGAAGTCGGCCTGAACCTTGTTCAGCAGCTTCATGCCCAGTTCGGGGTGGGCCATTTCACGACCGCGGAAGCGCAGGGTGACCTTGACCTTGTCGCCTTCCTCGAAGAAGCGGTGCATGGCCTTGGCCTTCACCTCATAGTCGTGGGTGTCGATGTTCGGACGGAGTTTGATCTCCTTCAGTTCGACGACCTTCTGGCGCTTGCGCTGCTCGGCCTTCTTCTTCTGTTCCTGGAAACGGTGCTTGCCGTAATCGAGGATCTTGGCCACCGGCGGCTCGGAGGTGGAGACGATCTCGACCAGGTCCATCCCGGCTTCCTCGGCGGCTTCCAGAGCAGCGGAGGTGGGCATGACGCCCTGTTTTTCGCCGTTCTGGTCGATGAGCAGAACGCGAGGGGCGCGGATATCCTGGTTCATACGCGGCCCGTCTTTCACGGGTGGCGCTTGCATGGGACGGCGAATGGGCGTCGTTTCCTTATGTGGTCAGAGAAGGCGTATGTCGTGATGAGCGAATGCACGCGGCGATCGCCACGTTCCCCTCAAGGCCGGCAATATGCGCCGCGAGCCCCGATTTTTCAAGGGTTCGCAGGCGTTTCGACGATGTAGGCGTCATGCAGCGCCAGCACCGCGTCGAAGACGTGATCCACCGTTAGGTCCTCGATCGGCGCGAACTGGCCGCGCGTCTCGTTGGACGCCGCCGTGCGCGTCTTGGGTCCCCACGGTCCATACAGCCACCACTCGGTCGGACCGAACAGACCCAGGGTCGGCCGGCCCAGCGCCGCCGACACGTGCATCAGACCCGAATCGTTGCCGACGAACAGATCGGCCCGATCGATGGCGGCGGCCGAGGCCAGGATGTCGCCCTTGCCGACGAAATCGATGCCGCGCCCTCCTTGCTCAGAATGGCCCGCCGCCTCCAAAGCCGGGGTCGCCGGCGGCCGGTCGCCCGGCCCGCCCACCGGCATGAAGCGCCAGCCGTCGAAGCGCGGCTCGGCCTTCAGCTTCTCGACCAGCGCGCCCCAGCGGTCGGCGGGCCAGCTCTTGCCCGGCTGGTGCGCGATGGGCGCAAGCGCAATGATCCGACCGGGCCCCGTGCCGCCCGCCAGCTGCGGATCGATCACGGCGGCGGCCTCGGCCCGCGCCTGATCGTCCAGGAAGATTTCGGGATCCAGCGGCGTCGGCGACCCCATCAGCCGCGACACCATCTCGACCTTGCGCAGGCCCGTCTCCCACGAGCGGTTATAGACGATGCGCCGCTTCGCGGGGATCAGATAGCTGAGCGCCGAACCCCGGATGTCGATGACCAGATCCCAGCGCGTGCCGACGACCTGTTTCCACAGATCGAGCCAGTGGCCAGACAGCTTCTTCTTGTCCAGCACGATGGTGCGCACCACGCCGGGCGCATTGCGGAAGAAGGGCGCGGGCGGCCGACCGCACGCGACGGTGATCTCGGCCCCCGGGACCTGACGCGCGATCTCGCGGATCACGCCGGACGAGATGACGCAGTCGCCGATGCGGTTGGAGGTGACGAACAGAACCTGGGGTGCGGACATGGGTCTGTGTTCCGCCATCGCGCGTCGCGGTCAAGGGTGACGACGGCGGAAAGTCCGGGCAGAACATCCGCATGAGCGACATCCAGCACCAGTCCCGCCCCGACGGCGAAACCCTGGCCTTCAAACGCGTCGACGGCGACGGCCCGACCGTGATCTGGGTCGGCGGCTTCCGTTCGGACATGGAGGGGACAAAGGCCCTGGCCCTGGACGTCGCCGCGCGCGAACGCGGCTGGAACTTCGTCCGCTACGACCATTTCGCCCATGGCCAGTCCTCCGGCGACTGGAGACAGGCCACCATCGGCCGCTGGCGCGAGGACGCCGTCGCCCTGATCGACAGCCTGTCCGGCCCGGTCATCCCGGTCGGCTCCTCGATGGGCGGCTGGGTCTCGCTGCTGGCGACCCTGGCGCGGCCGGACCGGATCCAGGGCCTGGTCCTGGTCAATCCGGCCCAGGACTTCACCGATCGGCTGATGTGGCCCGGCCTGGCGGACCACGAGCGCCAGGCCATCCTGCGCGAGGGCGAAACCCTGATCGTCGAGGAGGGTCTGGGCGAATATGCCCTGACGCGGCGCATGTTCGAGGAGGCGCGTCACTGGCTGCTGCTGGACGGCGTGATCGACATCGCCGCCCCGGTTCATATCCTGCAAGGCCGCGCCGACGACGTCGTGCCCTGGCGACATCAGGTCGAGCTGGTCGAACGGCTGACGGGCGGCGACGTGCGCCTGGACCTAATCGAGGGCGGCGATCACCGGCTTTCGTCGCCGGCAGACCTCGACCGACTGGTCGCGGCGGTCGAGGCGATGCGGGGGTAGATCAGCCCCTACCCGTCAGCGCCCCGTACAGGTCCGTCCGGCGATCGCGGAAGAAGCCCCAGGCCGCGCGGTATTTGTCCAGTTCGTCCAGGTCGAAGCGGTGCACCAACACCCCCTCCTCCTCGGCGCCCAGTTGCTCGACCAGTTCGCCCTGCTGGTCGGCGATGAAGGAATGGCCGTAGAAGGTCTGGCCGACCTCGGTTACGCGCTCATGACCGATCCGGTTGGCGCCGACGACCGGCACGGCGTTCGACACCGCATGGCCCTGCATGGCGCGCCGCCACGGCTCGGCCGTGTGCAGGGTCGCATCATGCGGCTCGGTGCCGATGGCGGTCGGGTACATCAGGACATCGGCGCCCATCAGCATCATCGCCCGCGCCGCTTCCGGGAACCACTGGTCCCAGCAGATGCCGACCCCGACCTTGCCGAAGCGAGTCTTCCAGACCTTGAAACCCGTATCGCCCGGCCGGAAATAGTATTTCTCCTGATAGCCGGGGCCGTCGGGGATATGGCTCTTGCGATAGACGCCCAGCGCCTCGCCGTCGGCGTCCAGCATGACCAGCGAGTTGTAATACTGCGGCCCGTCCTTTTCGAAGATCGAGACTGGGATGGCCACGCCCAGCTCCTTGGCGACCGGCGCCATGGCCGTGACGCACGGGTGTTCGCGCCATTCATAGGCCTGGGTGAACCAGTGCTCTTCCTGCGAGACGCAGAAATATGGCCCCTGGAACAACTCCGACGGCAGGATCACCTGCGCGCCCCGCCCCGCCGCCTCGCGCACGAACGCGATGGTCTTGTCGATGTTCGCCTGCATGTCCTCGCCATACGAGGTCTGGATGCCGGCGACAGTGATGTTGCGGGTCATGCGGGCTCCTGCTGGGAGATGCAGTGGAACGAGCCGCCGCCGGTCAGGACGGCGTTGGACGGCAGCGGAATGATCTCGCGATCGGGAAAGGCATCCTTCAACGCCTGGCAGGCCATGTCGGCGGCGCGCACATCGCCATAGGTAGGCACGATCACCGCGCCGTTGGCGATCAGGAAGTTCATGTGGCTGGCCGGGATCGGGCGCTCGTCCGCGTCCAGCACCAGCCCCGGCGACGGGATGCGCAGGACCTTCAGCCGACGGCCCGCCGCATCGGTCACGGCGGCCAGATCGCGCGCCGTCGCGTCATAGACGTCGGCGTTGACGTCGTTCGTCCCCCAGGCGATCGGGCAGGCGACCACGCCCGGCGCGACGAATCGCGCCAGATTATCGACGTGCCCGTCGGTATGATCGTTCAGCAAACCGTCGCCCAGCCACACCACCACCTTGGCGCCGACCGCATTCTCCAGCGCCGCCGCCGCGACGGCCTCATCCTGGTTCCAGGCGGGATTGCGGTTCGGGTTCAGCAGGCACTGGCGCGTGGTCAGGACGGTCCCCTCCCCGTCGTGATCCAGCGACCCGCCCTCCATGACAAAGTCGTTCCAGGTCAGGTCCACGCCCGCATGTCGGCCGATCTGTCCGGCGACCAGATCGTCGCCCGGCATGTCGTATTTCCCGCCCCAGCCGTTGAACTTGAAGGCCGCGGCCGTTTTGGATCCCGCGCCGAAGATCGGCCCGGTGTCGCGCAGCCAGACGTCGCCGAACTCGCCGGCCACGACCTCGACATTGGCCACACCCGCAAAACGCGCTTGGGCGTCGGCCAGCGCCTCGGCCTTGCCGACCATCAGCTTGACCTGCTCGCGGCCCGGGCCAGCCAGAGCCCGCACCAGACCCTCGACCTCGTCCTGCGCCTGATCCAGCGCCTCGAACCAATATTCCGCATGGCTGGGCCAACCCACCCACATGGCGCGGTGCGGCGCCCATTCTGCGGGGATAGCGGCAACAGTCGGATCGGTCATGCGGGCATCCTCAAGAAGGGCCGAACTGGGAGCCGCGCCATATGGCCCCAAGCGCCCCCGACTTCAACGTCAGCCACGAAAAAGGGCGGCCCGCGAACGGACCGCCCTTCGTCGTTTCAGTCAGACGTACCCTTAGAAGGAGTAGCGGACGCCGACCTTGATCTGCCAGACCGAGTTCGTGCCGAAGGTTGCCGGCGTACGGTCCTGGAAGCTGTTGTAGGTATAGAACTGGTTGCCCGTGCGCGTCGCCGTGACGTTGTTCGACGTATACGGGAACGGGATCTGTTGGATCACGCCCCATTCGTCGTTCAGCAGGTTGCCCAGGTTTTCGATGTCCATATAGCCGACCAGCTTGGCGCCGCCGGGGAAGAAGGCCGGCAGTTCCTGCTCGATGTGCATATCGACGGTGGTCACATAGGGCGACTTGAAGGCGTTACGCGGGGCAATCGAACCCGCATAGTCGATCAGACCCGTACGCTTCAGGAAGGCGTTGAACGCGGCCAGGTCGAACGGCGTGGTCACGCCGCCCGAGGTCGTCGAGCCGTAACGCACCAGCGGGTCGCTCGTCGCTGTCACGTTTCCGCTGGAGTCGACTTGCGGCACGTAGAGCAGCTGACGCTGGGTGGTGATGTACTCGCCAGTCAGCGACGCCGGGCTGGTGCCGAAGGTGTAGCTGAACGGCAGACCCGAACGGCGCTGCGCATACATGTTGATGCGGGTGCGGTAGTCGCCGAAGAAGGCGCGCGAATAGCTGACGTTCAGCTTCAGCGCGTGCTCGATCTCATAGTTCGAGGTCGTCAGGGCCGGGTCGTTCGGGTCCGACAGGGCGATGTTGCCGTAGTTTGAGCTGGCGGTCGACGACGTAGCCGGCGAACGGTCGGTTACATCCAGGTAGGTGTAGGACAGGTTGAAGCCCGCACCTTCCAGCAGACCGTCGTACCAGTCTTTGCCCAGAGCGACAGCGAACTGATCCGTCTGGCCGCCATTGAAGTTGGTCATCATCAGGACCTGTTGGCCGGTACGGGTCGGGTTCGGACCGAAGACCGGGCGACCGTCAGGAGCCGTGCCGTTCTGGGTGCGCGCCAGCGACAGATCGACCCAACCGATCGCGTCCTGCAGTTCCGAGTGCACATATTCGGCCGTCAAGTTCCAGCCCTCGCCCATGCGGAAGCGGCTGAGATCGAACGCCTTAGTCGCGCCGATCGAGGTCTTCCAGATGGAGGGCGTCTTGAAGGCCGGATCGATCAGATTGATGTTGCCGGTGCCCTGATTGGCGCTGGCGGTCACGGCAGTCTGAGCGACAGGTTTGACGGCAAGACCATCGACGTTCGTCAACGCGGCCTGCTGCGCGGCGGAGCAGACGGGGAAGGCGGATGCGAACTGCGATTGATACGTCGAGCTGATCTTACACTGGAACGAGCCGATCAGGTTGCCGGGGTTCGAATAGGAGTTCGAGATCCAGACGTTCGGCGAACCGCCCTGGAAGCGACCGAAGCCGCCATACACCGTCACATCCCACGGCGCGCGCCAGTTAAAGGCGAAGCGCGGCTGCAGAATGCCGACGCCGTCCAGATTCTTGTCGTTGCCAAAGCCGAAGCGCTGGACAAACCCGGGGTTCAGGAGCGGCTTGTCATCCGACGTATAGAGGTCGTAGCGCAGGCCGGCCGTAACCGTCAGGTTCGGCGTCGCCGTCCATTCGTCCTGGAAGTAGAAGCTGTTCTGAGCGTAGCTGAACGAGGCGGCGCCATCGGCCTTGTTGTTCGTGGCGGCGTTCGAATAGCCGATCGAGGCGGCCTGGCGCGCTTGGAAGCTGGCGATCGAGTCGAATTCGTATTCAGCGTTCGCGACCTGCACGAACAGGTTGAAGATATCCTGTTCTTCACGCTCGATGCCCGCCGTGAAGCGGTGGCCGAAGCCGGCGTCATACTTGCCGACGAAGCGGTACTGCGTCGTATCGACCGTCAGGGCGTTGGCGTGGCGCGAGCGCTCCGGTCCGAAGCGGATCGAGCGACGAACGCCGGTTTGGGCGCCGTAGGGGGAGTCCAGATAGACCTGCATGGCGGCGAAGTCGTTGCCGGCCAGGCCTTGCGAGATGTTTTCGACTTCCTTGCGCGTGAAGGAGAACTCGGTCGAGAAACGGTCGGTCCAGTCGGAGAACAGCTGAGCCTTGTAGGCCTTCAGGTTCGTGACGATCTCATAGGCCGAAGACAGCAGTCCGACCGAGATGTTGTTGCCGCTGGTCGTCGTATTGTTCAGGCGCAGGTCGCTGCCTTCGGTCTGTTGGTAGGAGACGACGGCGCGATGGCGATCGTTGATGTTCCAGTCCAGCTTGGCGAAGTATTTCTCGTCATAGGTTTCCAGCGCGCCCGCACGCCAGTCCAGCGGATCGTAGCCATAGACGGTCGTGGCGATCTGACGAACCTGATCGATCTGAGCCTGGGTGATGCCCTGGGCCTCGTTGGGCAGACCGGCGCCTTGCGGACCGGACAGAACGGGCGTGGCGCTCTCGAACTTTTCGTAGTTCAGAAGGAAGAACAGCCGGTCCTTGATGATCGGACCGCTGAGCGTAGCGCCCCAGGTCTTTTCCTCGAACTCGCCGACAACCGAGCGGTTCTGACGTTGGCCGGTGACGAAGTCTTCATAGCTGAAGGTTTCGCCGCGCAGGTCCTGGTCGGTCTTCTCGTAGAAGAGTTCACCGTGGAAGTCGTTGCCACCGGACTTGGTGACCGAGTTGACCACGCCGCCAGTGAAGGAGCCGTATTGAACGCCGTACGGCGCCACATCGACGCTGACCGCCTGGATGACCGAACGCGAGATCGGCGAACCCAGCGTGGGGTAGCCGTTCTGGTTCAGACCGAAATCGTCGTTCTGGCGCACGCCGTCGATCAGGATGGCGTTGAAACGCGTGTTTTGGCCGCCGATCGACAGGGCGTCGTTGTTGGTGGGGTCCACCGTGGCGAACGGCGTGGTGCGAACAATGTCCTTGATGTCGCGACCGATCGACGGAAGCGTCTCGATGTCCGCCAGGTTCAGGTTGCTGCGCGGCGAGGTGCGCAGACCGCCGGAGCGGACGCCCGTAACCACGACATCGGCCACTTGTGAGGCGCTGTCCGCAGCACCGGCCACAACCAGTTCAACCGATGCCGGAGTGCCGATACCGATGGTCGCGACCTGAGCGACCGCATCGCCCGCCGACGAGGTGCTGCGAACGGTGTAGGGGCCGCCGACGCGCAGACCGCGCGACGAGAACGAGCCGTTCTGATCCGTAACGGTCGTCGAAGTGGTGCCCGACGGCTCGTGGGTCACCGTCACGGTCGCGCCCGCGACCGGCGCGCCGGCCGCGTCATAGACAGCACCCGAGATGCCGCCCGTCGTTTCTTGGGCATACACCGCCGTCGAGGCGGACATCATGATGGCGACGGCCGAAGCGCCGTACGCCAGTTTGCGGAAGGTCATTAAGCTATCCCCAGCTGGTGGACCGAAAATGGTCGAGGACATGTTCCGGACATGTCGCAATCCAGCCCCCTCTAGGGCGGATGTCAGAACCTAGGGCGACAGTTATGTAACGGTAATATGACAGCGACAGAGGGTGGTGTCGGCGCCACACTGGTTAGGGATTGCGACCTAGTCCGTCGCGCGTTCGAACACGTCGGCGATCCCGTTGGCGGTCGGAATGATCGCATGGGGCTCGTGATAGTTGCCGTTCACCTGGCTTTGGGCGATCACGTGAGCGCGGAAGCGCGTGAACAGCCTGCTGTCCGGGGCCTCGGGATCGCTCCAGAAGACGTCCAGCGGCTTCTGATCGGTCAATCCCTCGAAATCGAAGAAGGCGTCTCCCAGCACCTTGACCGGCGTATGGAAACCCAGCGCCGACAAGGCGGCGCTGGAGTTGTTGACCACCATACCTTGCGAGGCGCGGCACAGGGCCGCAAGGTTGCCGCCATCGATGAAATCGACACGGCCGGCGACGCCATGCCGCTCAGCAAGACGCAGCGTAATGGCGCGCAGATTGACCAGGCCGGGATCAAGCGGATGGTTCTTCACGACCAGACGCGTCTTCGGCGGCGCCTTGGCGGCGAAACTAGCGATCACCGCCGTGAGGAAGGCGCGGTTGTCGCAATAGCGCGAATAGCGCAGCAGCTGCGCATCGCCCTCGCGCTGCAGACACGCGATGAAGAAGTCGCCCTTCGCCTTTATGACGTCGGCGTCGCAGTTTTCAGCCCGTCTGAACGCCAGACTCAAATAGCGCCGGATATGACCGAGGCATTGGTCCAGCGGCGAGAAGACGTAAGGCGCGCTGTAGTTTGGGAACAGAGCTTTTCCCGCCACCTGCACCGTGTGGTAGGCGCTGATATTGGCGACGTGATGCGGCAGGATTTTTCCCACCGTAAACGGTTCAGGCAGCAGTGGCGCAGGCTCAGGATAGCCGCCCTTGAACCGCGGCAGGGCGCTCGAGCCATTGACGCCGTTTCGCTCGACCGTGATCCAGTCGGGACGGAAATAGCCGTTTTCCAATACCCAGACGCGCGCTTGCAAACGGTCAGACGCCGCCAGGACCGCTCGGTTGTACTCTCCGGCCTCGCCAAACAGGATTATGTCGGTGAACGCCGAGGCGAACTCGATCAACCCTTCGGTCCATGCCTTCGCCGTGTCCTTGAACACAATGCCCCCGGACCGACGCCAGTTCATCGCGTCGCCGGCGTTGAAGATCATGCGGTTCACAATCGCGCCCCGCGCCTCAAGAACCGAGGCCATCACCGGACCGAATCGCCCAAACGGCGCCGAAACGATCAGGAAGCGACGACCCGCTAAGGCGGTCGGACCGAACTTTCTTACGGCCGGGAAGGCGGAAATCGTCGCCGATTGCGAAGGCCGCGACGCCTGCAATCTCGGGCGTACCTCGGGACGCACCGCATCGCCGCGAAGCCGATATCTGCGCCGACGTCTTGCCGACAGAAGTCTGGAGGATGATCGCAAATCCACCATCACGCCTATCCTCCATCCGCCACCGAGGCGTGCATTGCTGCGCTCCGGCTGCGACCGAGATGTCTGTGATTAAGGATCATCGCCATGCTTGTGTCCCGCAGTTTGGACGCGATCAATTGAAATCGCTCAAGTCCCGGGGATTTTGAAACGCAGAACGGTTGGCGTTGCTTTATGGCACCAAAACCGCCGCCGCCCAAAGGGCGACGGCGGCATGATGTTGTCAAATCGACGAACTTCATGACCTCGGGAGCGCCGGGCCGGATGAACCGCACCGGCGCACCTTCGGGTCTTAGAAGTTGATGTCGATGGTCGCGCGGCGGTTGAGCGGTTCGCGCACACCGTCGGCGGTCGGCTTGGCCAGGTTGGTCTCGCCCTTGCCGTCGAGGGCGATGACGCCGCCGTTGACGCCCGAGGCGACCAGCGCGTCCGCGACGGTGCGCGAACGACGGTTGGACAGACCCAGGTTATAGGCGGCCGAACCCGAGGTGTCGGTGTAGCCGACGATCAGGAC